>JADZEQ010000001.1 GCA_020850455.1 Sphingomonadaceae bacterium
CCAAGGCGTTCATCGCCGAACGCGGCTGGGACACCGCGATCACGGTCGGCTCGGGAAACGCCACGCGGCCGGCGCTGCTGACCGGCAGCAATGTCGAGATCTTCACCACCCTGACCGGGAAGCGATCACGGGTCGGCAGCGTCGAGGAAATCCTCGGCGACAAGGGGTTTGGCCGGCTGACGCGGCCGTTCATCCGCGACGAGACGGGAGCCGCCGATGCCGCGCAACGAGCCGCCGAGGCTCGTTTGGATCGGGCACGGCGCGAGATTTGCCGCAGCGGCCTCACGCTCCGTTGCGAGCGCGGCGAGCACGCCGCCGATGGCGCGCCGGTCTGGCGGGTCTGGCTGATCCCGTCCAAACCGCTGCCCCTTACCGGGCTCAGTGCGCTGCGAGTTTGGCCGATCACGCGGGGCGAAGGACATGCGCGCGATCTGCTGGAGCCGCTCCGGCAGGGACAGCCCGCCGACCTTGGCGCAATGCCCTTGGTCGACCTTACCCGGTTCCTCGCCTGTCACCTGACGGACGAGACGGAAGACGTCTCGATCCTGTTCAGCACCGGGCTCATGATGGAGGGGCTGCCCGCAGAGCGCCACGCCGCCATCCTGCGCTGGGTGATCGACAGCAAGGACGCCTTCTTCCGCTATCTCCGCCTGCTCCTCTCCGAATTAGGCGATCCCTTCGCCGCCGCCCTCGCGGCGCAGGACGGGTCAGGTCAGGGCGCTTGGCGCGCGGCAAGCGACGACGCGCCCATCCTCGAGGAGATGGTTCGGGCCTTCTGCCGGGGCGGAGACCAGCTTCGCGCCATCGAACGGCTGATCGCACGCTTGGAAACCGGCGACGGTGACGATACCGATCCGATTCCGGCCGAGTTCCGCGCACTCTGGAATACATTCCGAATTGCGCTCGCCACGCAGGATGCCGCGCATGCCGAATGAACGGTTTCGCGCCGACGCGGCGCTCGCTCCCCTCAAGGTCTTTCAGCGGCGCACCGTCGACTACGTCTTCGATCGGCTCTACGGCCAGGACGATCCTGTCCGCCAGTTCCTGGTCGCCGACGAAGTCGGCCTCGGCAAGACGATGGTGGCGCGCGGGGTCATCGCCCGCATGATCGAACACCTGTGGGACAGCACCAAGCGGATCGACATCCTCTACATCTGCTCGAACCAGGCGATCGCCGCCCAGAACCTCAACCGGCTGAACGTCCTCGGGCGGCGCGAGCTGGCCCTGCCGACCCGCATGACGCTCGTTCCCCTGCAACTGCGCGATCAGGCGGGCCTCGACGCCAACAGGGTGAACTTCATCAGCCTGACGCCGGGCACGACCTTCGATCTGCGCTCCGCGACGGGCGTGACGCAGGAGCGCGCCTTGCTGTTCCATCTCCTGCGCGACCTCGTTACGCGCCCGCGCGGCCTGCACAATCTGTTGCAGGTCACGGCCGGCGTCGAGGGTTGGAACCGCGCCGTGGACAACCTCACCCTCGAAGGCGTCGACAAGCGCATCATCGAGCGTTTCCGCCGCGACGTGCAGGCGGATCGCGACATCTTCGAGGAACTCGAACGGATTTGCGAACTCTTCCCGCGCCGCCGGGACACCTATCCCGCAGAAATGACACAGCCCCGCAACAGCCTGGTCGCCCGGCTCCGCGCCAAGCTGTCCCACGCCTGCGTGGATGCGCTGCAACCCGACCTCATCATCATGGACGAGTTCCAGCGGTTTCGGGATTTGCTGCATGGCGACAGCGACGCGGCGATCCTCGCGCGCGAACTGTTCGACTACTCGGGAGGCGACGGGCACGCCGCCCGCACCTTGCTGCTCTCCGCCACACCCTACCGAATGCTCACGCTCGCCGGCGACGAGCCCGACGAAGGCGACCACTATCAGGACTTCCTTGAGACTCTGAGTTTCCTCTACGGCCGGGAAAAGGGGCCGGAGGTGGCAGCCACGCTGGCGCGTGAAATGCGCGCCTTCCGCGGCCTCTTGCATGCCCTGCCACAGTCACATGCCTCAGCGGTCGAAACCCGCCAGACCATCGAACGGCGCCTGCGCCGTGTGATCGCCCGAACCGAGCGGGTCGCATCCACAGTCGAGCGCGACTCCATGATGAGCGAGCCTCCCATCACGGTCTCGATCGCGCCCGCCGACCTTGCGCAGGCATCCGCCGTTTCTCAGGTGGCGCGCACACTTGATGCGCCGGAGATCATCGAATACTGGAAGTCTTCGCCCTATCTGCTTAATTTCATGCGCCACTACAGCCTGAAGCGGCTGCTGGAAGACCAGATCGACGCGCCTTCGGCCGTGCTCCGCACCGCAATCCAGGCGGCTCGACCGGCCATGCTCGATCACGACGCCATCGACGCCTATGCGCCGCTGGACCCGGCCAACGGTCGCATGCGCGCGATCATGGACGACATCTTCGGCCAGCATCTGGAACAGAACCTCTGGATACCCGCCGCCATGCCCTATTACGGCGAGGCGCGAGCCGGGGCGCCGCTGACCAAGGCGCTGATATTTTCGTCCTGGTCCATGGTGCCCGATGCGGTCGCAGCCCTGCTGTCCTACGAAGCCGAACGGCGCATGGGCGTCGGCGAATCCGGCCGGCGCTATTTCGAGCAGCATCGCCTGCGTCCCTTGCAGTTCCGGCAGGATCATGGCCGGCTCGCGGGTCTGCGCGCGCTGCTGCTGATCTATCCCTCGCCGGCGCTGGCCGAGCTGGCCGATCCGCTGGCGGTGTTCAGCGAGACGGGGGTCGCCTTGTCGCTGGAGGGAATGCGCTCCGCTGTGGGCGACCGCCTCAAGCCCGCCCTCGGTGCTTTGAAGGAAGGCGCGGTGTCGCATCAGGACGCGCACAGCGCCGAGTGGGCCGCCCCAGCCGTGATCGATGACCTGCTGGGCGCGCGATCCCGCGCCTGGCTGGAAGCGACCCACGGCATGCGCGCCCTGGCGAGCGAAGACGCCTTCCACGATCATATCACCGAACTGGCGGCAGCGGTGAAGACGCACGACATCGGCGCTTTGTCCGACGATCTTTCGGACCTGCTGGTTGACGTCGCGCTCGGCAGTCCGGCCGTCTGCGCGCTTCGCGCCCTCAAGCGGATCGCGCCCGAGCTGGCGTGGGATGACCCACGCTTGCTCAGCGCCGCCGCTGAAGTCGCCTGGTCGTTCCGGGCGCTGTTCAATCAGCATGACGCGGTCGCCTTGCTGAGACGGGATACCGACGATCACTACTGGCGCCGCGTGCTGGCCTATTGCGCCCAGCACAACCTACAGGCCGTCCTGGACGAATACGCACATTACCTCGTCGATGCCGAAGGTCTCGGCGCCCGCCCAGCCGACGACCGCGCAATCGGTGTCGCTCGCGCCATGGCCCAGGCCCTCGCTATCCGCCCGTCGCAGATCGACGTCGATGACGTGCAGGTCGATGGAGAGTCCCTCGCCATCAGCAAGTTCCAGATGCGCGGACGCTTCGCGATGCGGCTCGCCGACTACAAGGACGAAGACGGCGCCGTCGCGCGGCTCGGAGGCGTGCGTGACGCCTTCAACTCACCGTTCCGGCCGTTCGTTCTCGCCACCACGTCAGTCGGCCAGGAAGGGCTGGACTTCCATCCCTATTGCTATCGCGTCTATCACTGGAACTTGCCGGGCAACCCGGTGGACCTCGAGCAGCGCGAAGGCCGCGTCCACCGCTTCAAGGGCCATGCCGTGCGCCTCAATCTGGCCGAACGCCAGGCCGCGGTCGTCAGGGGCCGTGGGCAGGCTCCTGACGATCCGTGGAAGCTGATGTTCGAGCACGCGCGATCCGAGGCGGCGGTCGACACCGATCTCATCCCCTATTGGATCTACGAAGGTTCCGTGCGCGTCGAACGGCGCGTGCCGATGCTGCCGTTCAGTCGGGAAGTCACGCGACTCGCCTGGCTCAAACGCAGCCTCACGGTCTATCGACTGGCCTTCGGTCAACCGCGGCAGGACGATCTGCTCGACTACCTGCAAACCCTGGCCGGCGACGGCATGGACTCCAACCTGCTTACAGACCTGCAAATTCGGCTTGAGCCAGAGGTGTTCGACAGGTCAGCGTGATGACCTCACCGCGCCTGGCTCCAAATGCCCTTTGCGAGCGGGAAGACCACTCCGCATCCCCGCCTATTTATATCCCCCACCATCCGCCTTCCCTACGCCTGACGATTGATACTTCCCTGGCCACTTCCGCGCGCTCATGTTCGGTCGTGCAGGAGCGTGCGCCATCGAGGCTCGGCCAGCGTGTCGGTGCCTCTGAATGACCAACGCATTGCGAAATGCGTCTCGCGCTCGACCATCAACGATTATCAGCGGCAGGTCTCCTGCCGAAGGAGGGCGTATGTCAGAGACCACATTCCTCACGCCGGAAGAGGTGGCCGAACGCTATCGTGGCAGCGTTTCGGTCGGCACCCTTCGGAACTGGCGTGCGATGAAGATCGGGCCGTCGTTCGTAAAAATCGGCAAAGCGGTGCTCTACCGGATCGACGAGCTTGAGGCGTGGGACGACAGGAATCGTGTGCAGTGCCGCGCCCCGAAGCGAATTGAGCAAAGCGCCATGGATCGAGCTTGATCGCTCAGCACAAATGGCGGGCGCGCCGGTTGGCGCTCCCGACGCGCCCGCCCGCCTTCGGTTCATGCGAGGCGAACCGCCCCTCATGCGGCTGGACCATATGACGGCCAGCCTGGTGGGCCTCATGCGGGTTCGCCGCCATTCCCACCGCCATGCTTGATCCGCCCCACGGTGCGGCTTCTCCCATGGTCCCCGCGCTTATCGGGTCCGGGTCCCCATATCTGACTCAGTCGCTCGGCGTTTTCGCAATCGGGCCGAGCGTGTCGATCTCGGCGATCTTCTGAAACTCGCTGAGATAGTCCTGCTGATGGGTCGCCAACCAACGGACCACGCGATTGTTCGCAAGGAGCTTGGCGACGTATCCACGCGCGACGGTCAAATGCAGATTGTCGATGCCGTAGGTTTCCTCGACCGACTTGACCTGCGTCTGGAGCGCCGCCAGTTCCCGCTCCATCCGGGCGATCTGTTGACCCGAGGGCGTCGGCTTGCCGCCGCCCTTTCCCCTCTTGGTGGCGGCAAGCTGGTTTTCGGATGTCGCCGCGCGCAACGCGCGGGCAAACATGACCGTGAAATTGTTCTGGCCGATCATCAGATCGGCGGCTTCGATCTGCCGCACGGCCGTCATCTGACGCAGAATGTCGAACACCTTCATCGAGCAAGGCGTGTCTTTCAGCATCTCGGCCGCCTCGGGGCTGATCCCTTCCAGCAGCCGGAAACGCCGCAGCACTGACTCGACCTGGAGGTTCAGGGCCGCGGCGATGTCGGCGGATGACACGCCTCGATCCATCGCGCGCGCAATCATCCGGTGCTCCTGGATCGGCGGGATGCGGTTGACGCGCTTGTTGTAGGTATAGGTGTCGTCGTCAGAGGCGAGCAGGCACTCCACCTCAGCGATGCCGAGTTCCTTCAGCGCTTCCAGCCGAAGGTGGCCATCCAGGAGAAACCAGGTTCCGGCGTTATTTTCATCCGCCATAACGACGGGCGCTTCGATCAGGCCGATCGCCTTGATGGAACTCAGAACCTGCGAATAGGACCGGCTCGCCTTGGCGCCGTTCGGCAACGTCTTGAGCGGAACGATCGCCGCGACAGGAATTGTCAGGAAGTCTCGGTCGAAGGCGAGATGAATACGCCCATCCTCCCGTCCCCTCGGTTCATCTGCCATGATCGCCTCCCGAAACGCGGACTTTGAGCGCCCGAGGCATGGTCGCCAGCCCTTCCGCTCTCAGCAGATTGATGAAGCCGTCGTTGGCGAGCAGATCCTTCAGCGCCTCGACGACGAACAGCAGGCGGGTCTGCGTGAAATCCGACTTCTTGACGAGCAGGCGCTGCTTTTCCGCTTCACGTTGATAGACCTGCATGAGATCGGCGGCGGTCATTCGGCGGACCCCGGTGCCTTTCCGACCCAACCGCCCGGCAGGCAAACCTCCCTTGCGCTGGCTTCGCATCCGCATGTCGAGCAGGCGGCGGACGGCGGCCAGCTTCTTGCCCCTGAGCTTGCCGGTCTCATAGGCGTCAAGGAGCAGATTCTGTGCCTCTTCCGTCTCCGACTTGGAAATCTCCATCGCCAAGGTGATCGGAATGAGCCCGGTTTCGACCGCGGCCACCAACCGTTCCTCGCCGCGCTCAAGAAGCGAAGCGATCATATTCACCCAGGACGCCCCGACGCCGATCTTCTCGGCGATCTCGGCATCGCTATAGCCGCGAGACCTCAGAGCGCCGATCTCTTTCATGACGTCTATGGGCCGTGGGGTGCGCCGCGCGATATTCTCGACCAGGCTCATCACGAGACACTCGCTCTCGCTGGCCTCGATCACCACGGCCGGAATCTCCGTCTGACCCAGCATCTGGAAGGCTTCCAGCCGGCCTTCGCCACAGACGAGATCGTATCTCGGCCCCCCGGCGCCATCACGGCGGCTCACCGTGATCGGACGCTTCAGGCCGATGGCCTCAATGTTGTTCACGATCTCCCGGTGCTGACGCTTGTTGCGCGCGCGTGGATTCAGAACGGTGATCCGGGAGATCGGGATCATTTCGACCCTGTTCGGACGGACGGCAGGCATCAAGCGGCCTCCCCAAGAGGAATGGGCGTGGCAATGTCGTAGAGAAGCTCGAGGCCGTCGAAGCGATAAGCGTCGAGCCCGAGCGTATTCTCCTCTCCCAGCCGCAGCTTTTCGGAGAGCATGTCGATACGCGGGAACAGGTAGTAGTCGAACGGCGCGCGATTGGCGCTGTCCATTCGCACGACGATCGTGATGTCGGGCGCGAGCGAGGTGTCGAAGCGCAGATGCCACCGCAGCAGCCCGGTCGGCGTCTCGACGCATCGGGCCACCACCACCGAGAGGCTGAACTCGCCGTTGACGATCACCCGGTCGGTCTGAAGATCCTGCCAGGCGTCGCTACCCGCAGCCCGCAATCCGTCGAGCACCTCGCGGACGATTTCGGGATGGAGCTTACGCAGCTCGCGGTTGATTTCGACATATCGGTAGTCGCGATCCGGCGTGAAGCCCACGAGGCCGTAGGCGCGAAGCAGGCTGCCAAAGCGAGAGCTATAGGCGCTACTGGATGGCATCCCCTCGCATTCGTCGATGACGATGCCGGACAGCAAACCCCTCTGTTGGTAGAGCTTCCTCAGAGATTGGAGCATCTCCTCGTCACTCAAACGGAAGGAGCGCGCGCTGATGATGGTCTTGGCCGCCTCGAACAATTCCCGTTCGACGACGGCCACGAAGGCGTCCGGCGACCTGATCCACATCTCGGGATCGTTCTGGACGCGCTTTTTCTTCAGCTTGAAGGAGCGACGATTCCATACGTTGTCGCCGACGTATTTCTCGTTGATCAGAATCTGATGGACCGTTCCCCTGGTCCAGGGTCGTCCAAGATCGGTCGGTAGGCCCCGTTGGTTGAGATCGGCAGCGATCTCCCGCTCGCTGTATCCCTGATGGACGAAGGCTTGGTAGATGCCGCGCACCAGATCGACTTCTTCCGCCGGGCCAAGCGTCAGGATCACCCGATCGGTCTGGATGCTCTTGTGCTCCCCACGGCCCAGAACCCCTTTGATGACGCCATGCTCGTCGATCAGGGTTCGGCGGAGACCGAAGCCGGCGGGTCCGCCCTGACGGTAGCCCTTCTCGATCAGCCGGCCCTGGCCCGCAAAGACCTTGGTCGATAGCTCGCGGCTATACTCGCCGGCCATCGCACGCTTGACGCCTTTAACGATGGTCGAGATTGGGCTGCCATCGTTGTCGAATTGCTCCGCGCAATACTCGACGGCGATGCCGGCGCGTCGGCAGATATACTCGTAATAGGCGCTCTCGTCGGCATCCTGAAAACGCCCCCAGCGGCTGACGTCATAGACGAGAACCAAGGTGAAATCGGTGTTCCCGGACTGCACGTCCTCGATGAGCTGTCTGAGCGCGTCGCGTCCCTCAATCTTGAGGCCGCTTTTCCCCGCATCGGCATAGGTTCTGACGATCTCTATTCCGCGGGCTTCAGCATACTGCTTGATCGCGTCGGACTGGTTTTCGGTCGAATATTTTTGATGGTCCGTGGACATGCGGACGTATTCGGCAGCCCGAAGAGGACGTTCAGGCTGCCCTGACCGATCATCGTAAAGTCGCTGGCCCATCACATTACGCCCTCCCGAAATTGCCTGCGGCGGTCCGGGCGACCTACCGCCGCAGCGCATGACGGGCCTCTGCCGCCACTCCGCACGGAAACCAGTTTAGCTGCGGAGAAAACGGAAGATGTTGCCGAAAACGGGCAGGAAATTTCCCCTATGGACAGGCGTTCTTGGCGGACGTGACACCTACGCGCAGACCATCGCCGAGCTGCTGCGCAAAGAGCATGGAGACAGCCGCCGTGCGATCAAGCAGCTCATGCGTCAGACGGATGCGAGCGAGAGGACCGTGAAGCATTGGCTCTCAGCGCAGCACGGGCCGGATACGGTGTATTTCCTGCGCCTGGTGGTTTCGTCGCCCGTCATCAGGGCCTTTGTTCTCGGCCTGCTCGAAGGCCCGGCGGCGATCCCGTTGACCGGCCCGGTGGATCGCATATCGCTTGCCAGAGCCCGTGAAGCCTATGCGGCCGGCGAAGCCGCTGGCGGACGTTCAGCAACGGGTGCGCGAGAATATGACCCTGAACGTGTCCCTGAACGTGACCCTATAAATGTCCCTGATCGGGCAGAGATCAATGAGCGACAACGCTGGTTTCTGAGCCGAGTCGTCGAGGGTCGATGCGACGCTAGGGAGATCGCAGCTGTTTGGGACGTCAGTCTGAAAACCGCGCGACGGGACATCGCCGCGCTCAAGGCGGCAGATCTCATATGCTATGTTGGATCACGGAGGAAAGGGCGGTATCGCAAGACGACTGGATAGCCGGAATGCCAGCTCGTGGATGCCCCGAGGGGCTCCGCCGAATCGGTGGGCTTGAATTGTGAGGCGGAAAGGATGAAGTTCGGTGCCGTGCGTGACGCGAACTCGCTGAGCGCGCTGATGATCGCCCGTGACGATCACGATAGCGCATTAAGTGCAGCTCCCAAACCCCGGCACCACCTTCAGGGGTTCTTCAAAAAAATCATTGAATATCAAAATGATAATGAACTCCGTGGGATGATCCACAATCACCCCAGCGGCGACCCCAGCCCCAGCAAGCAGGACATATTGATGACGCGCGAATTGGCCGAAAGCGCCAAAAGGCTCAGCATCAGCCTGCATGACCATGTCATCATCGGGCGCGAAGGACATAGCAGCCTCAAATCGCTTGGGCTGTTTTAAGCGGCATCGGCTGGCCAGCGCGCCGTCGCGCTGTTAAGGGCGCGGCCAACCACCCACAGCAGGATTCGCACCATGGTTCCCCGTTATGCCCGCCCCCAAATGACCGCCATTTGGGATGCCGAAGCACGGTACCGCATCTGGTTTGAAATAGAGGCACATGCAACCGACGCGCTCGCGGCAGCGGGCGTGGTGCCGGCATCTGCCGCCAAAGCCTTGTGGGACTGGTGGGCTACCAACCCGGCAATTGATGTGCCCGCCATCGACGCCATAGAGGCGGTGACCAAGCATGATGTTATCGCCTTTTTGACATGGGTGGCCGAACATGTCGGCGAAGAAGCGCGGTTCATGCACCAAGGCATGACGTCGAGCGATGTGCTCGACACATGCCTGGCCGTACAGTTGACGCGCGCTGCCGACTTGTTGCTGGCCGATTTGGATGCGCTGCTCGCCGCGCTCAAAACGCGGGCAATCGAACATAAATTGACCCCGACCATCGGACGCAGCCACGGCATCCATGCAGAGCCTGTGACCTTCGGACTGAAACTCGCAGCCGCTTATGCCGAATTTGCGCGCAACCGCGCGCGCCTGCTCGCCGCGCGCGAAGATATTGCGACCTGCGCCATTTCGGGTGCGGTCGGCACCTTTGCCAATATCGACCCTGCGATCGAAGCACATGTCGCCGACAAATTGGGGCTCCATATCGAACCCGTTTCGACGCAGGTCATCCCGCGCGACCGCCACGCACATTTTTTCGCGACGCTGGGTGTGATTGCCAGCTCGATCGAACGACTGGCGGTTGAAATTCGTCATCTGCAACGCACCGAAGTGCTGGAGGCGGAGGAATATTTCGCGCCCGGCCAAAAGGGATCGAGCGCCATGCCGCACAAGCGCAATCCGGTGCTGACCGAAAATTTGACCGGCCTCGCGCGGATGGTGCGTGGATATGTGACACCGGCGCTTGAAAATGTCGCGCTCTGGCACGAACGCGACATCAGCCATTCGTCGGTTGAACGCTATATCGGCCCCGATGCGACCATCACGCTTGATTTTGCGTTGGCGCGCCTCACCGGCGTCATCGAAAAGCTATTGGTCTATCCCGCGCGGATGCAGCGCAATATGGACAGCATGGGTGGGCTTATCCATTCGCAGCGCGTGCTACTGGCACTGACGCAAGCGGGCCTCAGCCGCGAAGAAAGCTATGCGCTCGTCCAACGCAATGCGATGCGCGTCTGGCAATCGGAGGGGCGGGACAATTTGCTCGACCTGCTCAAGGATGATGCAGACGTTGCCAAAGCCTTGTCCCATGCCGCACTCGAAAGCCTGTTCGACCTCGATTATCATTTGAAACATGTCGATACGATTTTCGCACGGGTTTTTGGGGACGCAAATTAATCTGCAAAGGCTTTTACTCGCCCGCATAATTGGTTAGCATGGCCAAAAATCGGGTTGGAAAAATATGCAAAGCTTACGCACCATCTGCTGGGTCATCCTCGCCATCGCACTGACCATATTTGCGCTGTTCAACAGTCAACCGGTCGCGGTTGCAGTATGGCCGGGCTATGTCGCCGAACTGCCGTTGTCGATCCTGATACTCTTGGTCTTCATCATCGGATTTCTGCCACCCTTTTTGTTCAACATGGGCAACCGCTGGCGTCTGGGGCGCAAAATTGCGGTGCAAGAACAGGTCATCACCCAATTGCGTGCGCCGGTGAACAGCAATGAAACGGCAACGCCCACGCCATGACCGCGCGCATCTATCTCGCGCTTGATACGCAGGATCTGGATGGCGCACTGGCGCTAGCCAAACAGGTGCGCGGCCATGTCGGCGGCTTCAAGCTGGGGATGGAGTTTTTCTATGCCAATGGCCATCATGGGGTGCATGCCATTGCGCAGCTTGGCCTGCCGCTTTTTCTAGACCTTAAGTTGCATGACATCCCCAATACGGTGGCCAAGGCCATGCATGCCATCGCGCCGCTCGAACCCGCGGTGGTGACCGTCCATGCGGCGGGTGGCCGCGCGATGATGGAGGATGCCAAGGCCGCCGCGCCCAGCCATACGCGCGTCGTCGGCGTCACCCTGCTCACCAGTCTGGATGGCGCGGATATGTGCGATGTCGGCATGGTTGGCAGCGCGATTGATCAGGTGGATCGACTGGCATTGCTCGCCCGCGAATCGGGGCTGGACGGTATCGTCTGTTCGGGCAATGAACTGGCGCATGTCCACCGCCTGTGGCCCGATGGTTTTTATGTCGTTCCGGGCCTGCGCCCCAACAATGGCGAGATGGGGGATCAAAAGCGCGCGGTTACACCGGCGCAAGCTGCCCGCGACGGCGCGTCGATTTTGGTTATCGGGCGGCCGATCACCCGGGCCGATGACCCGCTGGAGGCGGCACGCGCCATCGAAGCGACGCTGTAAGGCGCGCCCACCCATGCCTGTCCGCATCAAAATCTGTGGCGTCACCACGCCCGAAGCGCTGGACGCGGCCATCATCGCCGGGGCAAGCCACATCGGCTTTAATTTTTGCGCGGCGAGCCCGCGCTACATCACACCCGAAGCCGCCGCCGCGTTGGTTGCCCGCGCCGCCGGGCGCATCACGCCCGTGGCATTGTTTGTCGATGCCAATGCGCAGGATATTGCCAACATCCGCCGCTTGACCGGCATCGGCACCGTGCAATTGCATGGTGCGGAAAGCCCAGCCTTTGCCGCGCATCTGGGCGGTGACGTCTGGAAAGCTGTCGGCGTGCGTGAACGTGCCGACATCAGCCAAGCTGCGGCGTTTGCGGGCGCGGTCAGCCACATGCTCTATGACGCCAAACCGCCCCAGGGGGCCAGCCTGACCGGCGGGCATGGCCTAGCCTTTGACTGGACAATATTGCCCGGCGCGCGCCACCCATTGCCATGGTTTCTCGCCGGCGGGCTGAACCCCCAAAATGTCGCATCGGCCATCCGCCAAAGCGGGGCAAGCGCGGTCGATGTGTCGTCCGGCGTCGAAACGGGTGGGGCAAAGGATAGCGCAAAAATTGCTGCCTTCATTCGCGCTGCTGCGGACGCGTAATCGTCCTAGTAATTTTCCCCCATGGCGAAATGCTGTTCGCGCGTCCGCCAGCCCCCGCGCGTAAAATCCGGAAAATCGACCGTCTGGTTGCCATTGGCGATCGACTGTTCAGACAATGGGGTAATCGCGCTCCACGTCACGGCATCATAAATGTCGATGGGCATGGGGTCCCCCGCCTTTAACGCCTCGACAAAGGCATTGATGACGAACCAGTCCATCCCGCCATGCCCCGCCCCTGCCGCGCGGTCGGCATAGCGGCGCCATAGCGGATGGTCATGTGTCGCCAACATATCGGCCGCACCCTGCCAGCGGTGCGCTTCGGGGCTGACGCCTTCGATATATAGCGACTGGTTGACATCCATCCACAGCCCACGCGTTCCCTGCACGCGGAACCCCAGACTATAGGGACGTGGGGAGTTGGTATCGTGGCTGAGCATGATGGTTTCGCCATTTTCGCAACCAATCATCGTCGTCACCACATCGCCCAAGGCAAAGCGTACCGATGCATTGGGGTGGTTCGCCCCGCCGACGGCCACAACATAGTCATGCAGCCCGCGCGCCTTGCTGGCGAAGCTGGTCAGGCGGGTGAAACGATTGCCCCGGTTGATATTGGCCCACATGGCGCAGGGACCGATACCGTGGCTGGGGTATAAATCCCCATTGCGCCGCACACTATGGTCGGTGCGCCAGCGCGCCTCCGACCAGCCAGCAGCGCCAAATTCCGCGCCACCGCCATAGGGACGCCCCGGCACGCCGCTGTTGAACTTCACATTGCGCAAATCATGCTGGTAGCCGCCCTCCAGGTGCAAAATCTCCCCAAATATATTTTGCCGCACCATGTGGAGCACCGCCATAACATCGCGCCGGAAGCATACATTTTCGAGCAACATATAAGGGGTCTGGGTGCGCAATTGCGTATCGAGGACGTCCCAATGGTCTTGTAGGCTGATCCCCGCCACAACTTCGCAGCCAACGGCAACCCCCGCCTCCATCGCGGCAATCGCCATCGCCTTATGGTCTTCCCATGGCGTTACGATAAGGACGGCATCGGCGCTGCCACGCGCCAACATGGCGCGCCACGCGTCGGCATCACCCGTGAAGACGCGCGGACGCGGCTTGGCTGCGCCATCAAACTGGCTGAGCGCCGCATCAATGACATAGGGGTCGATGTCGGCAATCGCCGTCACATCGACATCATCGCGCCGCAATAATTCCTGCAAATGCACGCGCCCGCGCGCACCGGTGCCGATGATCCCGACACGCAGACGTGACGCGCCACGCGTGCGCCCCAGCGCAGGGGCTGCAACGCCTGCCGCCAGCCCGACCCCGCCCGAAAATAAGACTTCCCGCCGGTTCATATGGCGACTCCCCCCAAAGCACGTAACGACACACAGCTTGTGCCCGCCGCACGCTATAGACAAGCGCGATTATCCGCTTATGGAAACGCCACCATGACCAGCGCTCCCCCCGCTTCGCCCAACAGCTTTCGAAACCAGCCCGATAGCGCGGGCCATTTTGGCCCCTATGGCGGGCGCTATGTCGCCGAAACATTGATGCCGCTGATCCTTGATCTGGAAGCGGAATATCGTGCCGCACAGGCCGACCCCGCATTTGATGCAGAATTTCGGCGGCTGCTGCGTGACTATGTCGGAAGGCCCAGCCCATTGTGGCATGCCGAGCGGCTGTCGAACCATCTGGGCGGGGCCAAAATCTATCTCAAGCGTGAAGATTTGAACCATACCGGTGCACACAAGATTAATAATTGCATCGGCCAGATTTTGCTCGCCAAACGGATGGGCAAAAAACGCGTCATCGCCGAAACTGGCGCTGGCCAGCATGGGGTGGCGACCGCGACGGTGGCGGCATTATTCGGCCTGCCTTGCACCATTTTCATGGGCGCGGTCGATGTCGCGCGCCAACAACCCAATGTCTTTCGCATGAAGCTGTTGGGGGCAGAGGTCGTCGCGGTTGAAGCGGGCGCAAAAACGCTCAAAGATGCGATGAATGAGGCGCTGCGCCATTGGGTCGCCCATGTCCATGACACATTTTACATCATCGGGACGGTGGCCGGCCCCCACCCCTATCCACAATTGGTGCGTGATTTCCAATCGGTGATTGGCACTGAAGCGCGCGAACAATTTCTGGCAGCAGAAGGTCGCTTGCCCGACGCATTGATCGCACCCGTTGGTGGCGGCAGCAATGCAATCGGTCTGTTCCACCCCTTTCTCGACGATGCAGACGTCGCAATCATCGGGGTTGAGGCGGCGGGCGAAGGGCTGGACAAACGGCATGCCGCCAGCATCGCGGGCGGGCGGCCCGGCATTTTGCACGGCAATAAAACCTATTTGCTACAGGATGATGATGGCCAGATTGCCGAAGCGCATAGCATTTCGGCGGGGCTTGATTATCCGGGCATCGGCCCGGAACATGCCTGGCTTAACGACATTGGCCGCGCACAATATGTCAGCGTTACCGACGATGAAGCGCTCAACGCCTTTCAGCTTTTAACCCGCCTCGAAGGGATAATCCCCGCGCTCGAATCCGCCCATGCCATCGCCGCCACGATGCGGATTGCCCCCGAAATGGGGCCGGACAAATGCATCATCGTCAACCTGTCGGGACGCGGCGATAAGGATATATTTTCGGTCGCCGACGCGCTGGGGGTGGCAATATGAACCGCATCGCCGCTGCATTTGCGAAACCCCATGCCGCACTCGCCGCCTTTTTAACCGCAGGGGATGGTGACACGGCGGCCAATCTGGATGCGCTGGTCGCGGGCGGTGCCGATATTATTGAATTGGGCATGCCCTTTACCGACCCGATGGCCGATGGCCCCGCCATCCAACAGGCCAATTTGCGCAGTCTAGCCAAGGGCACGAGCACGACGGATATTTTGGAAATCGTGCGTGCCTTTCGCGCGCGCCACCCCGACATTGCGCTCGTCCTGATGGGATATGCCAACCCGATGGCGGTTCGGGGCGGTGCATGGTTTGCGGATGCCTGCGCCAAAGCGGGTGTCGATGGCGTCATCTGTGTGGATTTGCCGCCGGAGGAGGACGGGGAACTTGGCCCCGCGCTACGCGAACGGGGCATCGCGCTCATCCGCCTTGCCACCCCGACCAGCGATGCAGGCCGCCTGCCGACCATATTGGCGGGCTCCAGCGGTTTTATCTATTATGTCGCGGTTGCCGGGATAACCGGGCTGCAACAGGCGAGCAGTGACAGCATCGAAAGCGCTATGGCGCGGTTAAAAGCGGTCACTGACATCCCCATCGTCGTTGGCTTTGGCATCCGCACGCCGCAACAGGCAGCCGCCGCTGCGCGGGTGGCGGACGGCGTCGCCGTCGGCACCGCGATTGTCGAAATTATCGGAAAATATGGTAATGACGCAGCCGAACCGCTACGCCTGTTCACCGCCGAACTGGCGCAGGCGATGCGCGCCAAGCAAGAGGATATGATTGGATGAGCTGGCTGAACCGCGTCCGCAACGCCATCCCCCTCATCGCCAAGCGCGAAACCGCCGACAACCTCTGGCACAAGTGCAAAAGCTGCCACAACCTCGTCTTCCTTAAGGAGTGGGAGGATAATTTATGTGTCTGCCCGCGCTGCGGCCACCATGACCGCATCGGCGCAGCGACCCGCTTTGCCCATATTTTCGATGATGGCACGATGGTCGCTATTACCGCGCCCAAAGTGGCCGAAGACCCGCTGAAATTTCGCGACAGCAAAAAATATAGCGACCGGATAAAGGCCGCACGTACCGCCACCGGCAATAGCGACGCGATGCAGGCCGCCTATGGCCGGATTGCAGGACAGGAAGCGGTCGTCGCGGTGCAGGACTTTGCCTTCATGGGCGGGTCGATGGGGGTTGCGGTCGGCGAAACCTTTGTCCGCGCGGCGGAAGAAGCGCTGCAACGTCGCACCGCCTTTGTAATCTTCACCGCAGCGGGCGGCGCACGCATGCAAGAGGGGATTTTGAGCCTGATGCAAATGCCGCGTTCCACCGTTGCGATTCAACGGCTGCGCCGCGCGCATTTACCCTATATTGTCGTCCTGACCGACCCGACGACGGGCGGGGTGACCGCCAGCTATGCGATGCTGGGCGATGTGCAGATTGCCGAACCCAATGCGCTTATTGGCTTTGCCGGACAGCGGGTGATCGAACAGACCATCCGCGAAAAACTGCCAGAGGGGTTCCAGCGCGCCGAATATCTGCTCGACCATGGGATGATCGATATGGTGGTGGAACGCGCCGACATGCAGGCGACGCTGGCGCGGGTGATAGCCTATCTCGCCCCGGCCAAAGCGGCGGCATGACCAGCGCCCCCTCCCGCATGTGGGGGGCGGTGGCAACACATCGGTGAACAAGCCCCGCATTTTGGCGCGCCACGCCATTCCCCCAGCAAGTGACGCATATCATGGCTGACCATGCCCATTCCGACTCCGCCGCCGTACAGGCACAACTCGACCGGTTGACCGCGCTGTCGCCGGGGCGTGATGTGCTGGGGCTGGAACGGATTGAGGCATTGTGCCAGCGGCTCGGCCATCCCGAACGACAACTACCGCGCAGCTTCCATATCGCGGGCACCAACGGCAAGGGTTCGACCAGCGCCTTTTTGCGGGCCATATTGGAAAGCGCTGGACGGCGCGTGCACGTTTACAGCAGCCCGCATTTGGTGCGATTTAACGAACGCATCCGCATATCGGGCCAGCTGATTGATGATGCGTTGCTCGCCGCGCTGTTGGCCGAAGTGCTCGACGTGGCGGAGGGGCTTGCCCCAAGTTTTTTTGAAGTCACCACCGCTGCGGCCTTCCTCGCCTTTGCGCGCCATCCCGCAGATGATGCGATTATAGAGGTGGGTTTGGGCGGGCGGCTCGACGCCACCAACATAATTCCCGCGCCTGCGGTCTGCGGTATCGCCAGCCTCGGCATCGATCATGAGGGGTTTTTGCTGGCAGCGGAGGATGGCGTCCCCGACCTGCCCCCGATTGCGCGTATCGCGTGGGAGAAATCTGGTATAATCAAACCATTATCACGCATTGTTACACAGAAGTATCCGCAAAATGTCGCTGCCATCATCGATGCAACGGTGCGGCAAATGGCGGTGGAACAATATTGGACAGAGGGACGCGACTGGTGGGTCAGCGCCGATGATGTTGGATTTCGCTGGCACGCACCCACAGGCGGCATTGCCCGCACCCTTTACCCCGCACTGGCCGGCGCGCACCAATGGAAAAATGCCGGTCTTGCCATCGCCATGGCCCGCGCAGCGCCGGGCTTTGTCCCCGATGATGATGCCATTGCCAGCGGTGTCGCAGCGGCCCGCTGGCCCGCGCGGCTACAGCGGCTACAGCTTGGGCTACTTCATGACATTGCCGCGCCCTCCCCCGTCTGGATCGACGGCGGGCATAATGTCGATGCGGCATATGCGCTGGCCGATTTTATGGCCAAAAAAGATGCGCAATTTACGCTTGTCATGGGCATGCTGGCGAACAAGGACGCGGCGCAATTTTTGCAGATTTTGGCACCCCACATCGCGTGCTGCATCGCCGTGCCGATTGTGGGGCATGAACATCATGACCCACAGGCAATATGCACATTTGCCAAGCATGCAGGCATCCCCGATTGCAGGACGGCGGGCGACATCACCCATGCGCTGCGCCTCGCCCACAAGTCGGCCGATAGCCGTCCAATCCTGATCGGCGGTTCGCTCTACCTCGCCGGTCAGGCGCTCAGCGCGAACGCGCAACTGCCGGATTAAGCGCCTTCCTTGGCCTCCGCCGTCGCGGCGGTACCGATGCTGCTGTCGATCAAACCGGCGCGCATCATCAGCCAAAATAGCAGGATACCGGGCAAAGCGGCTGCCGTTGTCAGCAGGTAGAAATTAAAGAAGCCCATATTTTCTACCATCGCACCGGCGGTTGTTCCGGTCAGGAAACGGCCAACGATGCTCGCCGCTGACGAAATCAGCGCATAATGCGCAGCGGTAAAACGCAAATTGCACAGCGCCGCGAAATAGGCGACCAGAACAACCCCGCCAATTCCGCTGGCAAAATTTTCAAAGGTAATCGCGGCGGCTAGCCCCATATTATTGTGCCCCGCCTGCGCCAGAAGCGCGAAGCTGAAATTGGATATCATCATCAAAAGCAGGCTGAGCAAAACCGACCGTTTCAGGCCCAATTTGGCATAGAGGATACCACCTACAAATATACCGATGAGAAAGGCCCAGAATCCGACCCCGACGTCGTAAAGGGCAATCTCATCATTCGAAAAGCCCAGATCATCGAGCAACAGGCGTAGCGTCAGATTGGCCAGCGTATCGCCAATTTTATGTAGCAGGATGAACAGCAGCACCAGCCACGCACCGTTACGGCTAAAGAATTCCCGAAACGGTCCAATGATCGATTCACCGATATTAATCGCCTTGCGGGTTACCGCCTCCCGTCGGCGCGCCGGTTCGCCGCCCCACAATACGGCGATGACGGCGGGCACCACAAAAATAGCACAGCTGAGGTACCCCACTGACCAGCCTTGACGCTGTGCAACGACGAGCGCCAAAGCCCCCGCCCCCGCCGAACCCAATCGCCAGCCATATTGGCTCATCCCCGCGCCAATCCCCTGCTGGTCAGGGCGCAAAATCTCAATCCGATAGGCGTCAATCACAATGTCAAATGTCGCCCCGGCAAAGCCGACGAGCACCGCAGCATAGACAAGGTACAACAGGCTCGCCTTAGGGTCTGCAAAGGCAAGATTGGCCAAAGCCAAAGCAACAAAAGATGCCGCCAGCAGCATCCACGAAACGCGCTGTCCCAGCGCTCCCAGCATGGGGATGCGAACGCCATCGACAATCCATGCCCATAGAAATTTGAAATTATAGACAAGGAAGGCCAGCGTGAACGCCGTCACCGTCTTTTTATCAATGCCGTCCTGCGCCAGACGTGTGGTCAGCGTCGCGCCGATCATCGCATAGGGGAAGCCCGACGAAATGCCGATGAGCAGCGCAATCAGCGCCTCTTTCTCAAAATAAGGCGTGATTGCATCGAACCAGCTTTTCGTTGCGACCTGCTGACCCATAGTCACCGTCCCCCAGAATTTTGCCCATGCCTAACGGCAAAATTGCATTTGGCAAAAGCTTTGATGCAGGGAGCCTTAGCGATGGTGACTTTTGCCACATATTGCGCCAAAGGCCGCGCATGGCCCATCCACCCCGCAACACCCCCGCTAGACCCCAAAGCAAAGCGCGCCCGACCCATCGAGCCGGTGCCCGTGCGCCACAAGCCGTCAGCGCCAAAATGCACACGACGCGTGAGGACGGTTTGCACCGTATCTCAAAATTGCTGGCACGTGCGGGCGTAGCCTCCCGCCGCGATGTTGAACGGATGATTGCCGATGGTCGTGTCACGCTCCATGGCCAAATGGTCGAAAAACCGGCAACCTTGCTCGCCAACCTTGATGGTGTAGCGGTGGATGGCCAGCCCATTGGCGCGATGGAACAGACACGGCTATTTCTGTTCAACAAGCCGGTTACTGTTCTGACCGCCGCGCGCGACCCCGGTGGTCGCCAGACCATTTATGATATTTTGCCGTCCGAATTGCCGCGCCTGATGCCTATCGGCAGGCTCGATTTTATGACGGAAGGGCTGTTGCTGCTCACCAATGATGGCGCGCTCAAACGCGCGCTTGAATTGCCGCGCAGCGGCATTGCCCGCACCTATCGCGCGCGCGCCTTTGGCACCATCAGCCAGACGCAATTGGAAGATTTGATCGAAGGCATCACCATCGATGGCATAAATTATGGTCGGATTGATGCAAATCTCGAACGGCGCACCGGGCGAAACCAATGGATTGAAATGACCATCACAGAGGGGAAGAACCGTGAAGTTCGGCGGATTTTGGAGCATCTGGGGCTAGAGGTATCGCGCCTTATCCGTACGCGCTATGGCCAATTCTCGCTGGGTGACGCACCCCCCGCCGCCATTGAGGAAGTGGCGCCGCGCGAGCTAAACGGTCTGCTACGCCAGCTTGGACTTGCCGAATGAAGCCAGCAGGGACGGGGCAGATAAGGATTATCGCCGGGCAATGGCGTGGACGCAAATTGCAAGCTCCTGCCGGGATTGTCACCCGCCCAACCGCTGATCGTGCGCGGGAAACGCTATTTTCAATGTTGGCGAGCCGCCTTGGCAGCTTTACCGATTTACGCGTGGCCGACCTGTTCGCAGGTTCGGGCGCACTGGGGCTGGAGGCATTGTCGCGCGGTGCTGCGCATTGCAGCTTTGTTGACCAGGACGCGTCGGCCATCGCCGCCATCCGTGCCAATGTGCAGATATTAGGAGCTGAGGGGGCCGACATCCGTCAGGGCAACGCCGCCCGACCTGCCGGTACCGCGTCGCCATTCGACCTGTTACTCGCCGATCCGCCCTATGCCTTTACCGAAACGGCGGCATGGATGGATATGTTGGTGGCGCACAATTGGGTGGCCGAAAATAGCTGGCTGGCGCTGGAGCGCGGCGACGCCGAGATCGCGCTCGGCAATGGCTGGCGGGCGGAAACCAGCCGTCGCTGCGGCAAGGCATGGCTGCACTTCCTGCGCTACCAGCCGGAATAATGTTCTTGTAATGTTCTTTTCCTGCGATAAGATGGCGGGATGGACGGCGCACCCTCCCCTCCCCAATCCCCGCCCGTAACCCGCGGGCGCGGCGCGCCGTCCAACCACCGCTCCACCCGCTTTGGTTTGGCGCAGAGGATTATTGATCCCGATTGGCTGGATGATGTGGGCCTGATCGACGGCGAACAGCAGCGGGTACGCACCAGCGTTACCGCCGACCATGCAAAAAGCATTATTGCGCGCAATACATCGCCCGACATCGGTTTTTATCAGTCAATCAACATGTATCGCGGCTGTGAGCATGGCTGCATTTATTGCTATGCGCGCCCCAGCCACGCATGGTTCGACCTGTCGCCAGGGCTTGATTTTGAAACCCGGCTATTTGCCAAGCCCGATGCGGCAAAATTACTGGTGCGCGAGTTAGCGGCAAAAAACTATGCCCCGGCTCCTATAGCGATTGGCACCAACACCGACCCCTATCAGCCGATTGAACGCGACTGGCGATTAACCCGCGATATCATCGCGGTTTTGGCGCAATATCGCCACCCTCTGATTATTACGACCAAGTCGGACCGCATCATCCGCGACATTGATTTGCTGGCCCAAATGGCTGAACAAAATCTGGTACATGTGGCAATTTCGGTCACCACGCTCGACAATGGTCTCGCCCGTACGCTCGAACCGCGCGCACCACGGCCCGACCGTCGCTTGGCCGCAATAGCCGCACTATCAGCGGCGGGCATTCCGACGCAGGTCAACATCTCCCCCATCATTCCGGCGATCACCGACAGCGAAATGGAAAATATCCTCGCCGTCGCGTGCGAAGCGGGTGCCTATCGCGCCAGCTATATTTTGCTGCGCCTGCCGCATGAAGTGGCGCCATTATTCCGCGAATGGCTGCAGGCCCATTTCCCAGACCGCGCGGCCAAGGTGATGCACATCGTGCAGGATATGCGCGGCGGCCGTGACAACGACCCTGATTTCGGCAGCCGGATGCGCGGGCAAGGTGTGTGGGCGGATTTAACTCGCGCTCGCTTTCGCCGGGCGACACGCAATCTGGGACTCGACCAGCCTGCCGCCCCGCTCAACCAGCAAATCTTCACAGCCCCCGAACGCGGCGGGCAATTGCGTTTGCTATGATGCGGCATCCAGACTGGCGAGCCGATAATCTTTATACGCGTCGCGCAGTTGTCGTTTGAGCAATTTGCCGGTCGCGGTGTGCGGCAAGTCATCGACAAATTTAATCTCATCCGGCAACCACCATTTGGCGACCGCACCCGACAAATGACTGATAATTTGTTCGGCGCTGACATCGCTGCCAGCCTTGCGCACGACGAGTAAAATTGGCCGTTCATCCCATTTAGGGTGCGGCACACCCACGGCGGCTGCCTCCGCAACGCCGGGACAGCCCATCGCAGCATTTTCCAATTCGATTGAACTAATCCATTCCCCGCCGGATTTGATGACATCCTTGGCCCGGTCGGTGATCTGCATGACGCCATCGGGGTGCAAGATCGCGACATCGCCGGTATCAAACCATCCATCAAGGTCCGCCGCATCATGTTCGGCCTGAAAATAGCGTTGTACGATCCATAGGCCGCGTACTTGTAATCGCCCGCTGGTCTTGCCGTCGCGCGGCAGAACGACATCGTCATCATCGACGGTGCGCAATTCGACGCCAAAGGGCACGCGGCCCTGCTTGGCGACCATGTCCACCTGTTGGTCAAAGGACATATCATCCCAACCATGCGGCATGGCCCCCATGGTTCCAATCGGCGACGTCTCGGTCATCCCCCACGCATGGGCGACGCGGATATTGTTCAACATTAGCCGCTCAATCATTGCGCGCGGTGCAGCCGACCCGCCGATCACCACATGCTTGAGCGCCCCATAATCACCGCCATTGGCATCCATATCGGCAAACATGGCGAGCCATACCGTCGGCACGCCCGCGCTGTGCGTCACTTTTTCATTACGAATCAAACGCCACAACGCCGCCGCGTCGTTCGTCGCCGACATAACCATTTTGGCCCCCGCCGCAGCACAGCCATAGGGAAGACCCCATGCATTGGCGTGAAACATGGGAACCACCGGCAAGACATTGCTGCGCGATGCCATGTCAAAGACGTCGGGTTGCAACAAGGCATAGGCATGCAAGACATTGGTGCGATGCTGGTACAACACCCCCTTGGGGTTACCCGTCGTTCCGCTGGTATAACATAAGCCGCAAGCATCCCGTTCATCGATCGGCAGCCATTCGAAATGACCATCCTCTGCGGCTATCCAATCGCGGAACAAGCGATAGCCAAGGTCGCCTTGCCCATCATATTGGATAAAATGTTCCACCGTTGGCAGTTGCGGCTTCAACCGCTCGACAATCGGCGCAAACTGCCGATCGAACAGCAACACCCGATCCGCCGCATGGTTGATGATATAGACTAGTTGCTCGTCAAACAGGCGCGGGTTCACCGTATGCAGCACCGCCCCTGCCCCCGCGCTACCATACCAACTGACAAGGTGGTGGAGGTGGTTCATGGCGAGCGTCGCCACCCGATCCCCCTTTTTGATGCCGAGCCGCACCAGCGCCGCCGCCATTTGCCGCGCCATATGGTGTACAGCCGACCAATTGCTGCGTTCCTCAACGCCGTCAGCCCACAGCGTCACAATCTCCCGCGCGCCATGTTCGCGCGCCGCATGATCCACTAGCGCCGTCGTGACCAACTGCTGGTCAAGCTGCATCCCACCAATCAACATCTCACTCCCCTCTCCTGACCTATCGCCGCAATCTTGCCGCTACGGGGCGGCATTTGGACGCAACGAAAAGCACATATCGCCAACCCCTGCCAGCCGTTCCAGCTTGTGCACCAATTCCTGATCCAATTGAAAATTTGAGCCAATTTCGATGTGATGGCTATCTAATTCTTCTGACAATTGCCCAGGCACCTCAACAACCACCTGTCCCGCGCCGCGACCATTGTCGTGCAGCAATTTGGCAAGCTCGGCGACCGCATCAGGGCGTTCAACGATAATTTTCAACAACAAGGGGCGCCGCGTCATCAACGCATCAAGTGCTTCAACCCGACGCACAGCGATGCGCGGCGTCTCATCTCCTTCGCGCCAATCCATTTCGACCTGCATCAGCGCGCATCGGCCAGTCTCCGCCATTTCCTCCAGCACGGCACAGCTCGCTTCGTCAAAACAACTTGCGCGAAACTGTCCTGTCCGATCAGAAAAACTTGCCTGAATATAGCGATTGCCGCGCTGCGACACCTGCGCCTTAGCTCCCTCTACCAGCGCAGCCATCCTCGCCGAACGGCGCTCACCGGGCGGCGCGGGCGTCATCGCGCAAATATCGACAAAGCTTTGCACCTGCATGCCGTCCGTCAGCGCAGCATATTGCGAAATGGGATGCGCCGAAAAATAAAAGCCAAAGGCATCGCGCTCTGCCGCCATCACCTCGGCGAGTGACCACGGCGCAGCGTCCGGCAAATGAACTTTGGGCATGGCAATATCATCACCGCCGAACAGGCCGCCTTGTCCTGTTTCACGCGCGCTTGCTGCCTGTTGCGCGGCCGCCAAAATTGCATCTGCCCCGCCGTGGGCACGGCTTCGGCTGTCGCACAACATATCCAACGCGCCGCCAGCGGCCAACGCCTCCATCTGCCGCCGGTTGAGCAGGCGCGCGTCCACTCGCTCGACAAAATTATCGAGACTGACGAACGCCCCGTGCAGCTGGCGTTCGGTGACCAGATTTTCCATTGCCTTTTCGCCGACACCCTTAAGCCCGCCAAGGCCGAAACGTACCGCCAGCCCCCCGTCACGCAGCTCTACGCCAAATGCAGCCTCGCTATTGTTGATGCAGGGGGGCAAAATCTCGACGTCCATTCGCCGGGCATCTTCGACAAACAGGGACAATTTATCTGTCAGATGAATGTCATAGCTCATCGATGCGGCAAAAAATTCATGCGGATAATGTGCCTTGAGCCATGCCGTTTGATAGGCGAGCAACGCATAAGCCGCCGCATGGCTTTTGTTAAAGCCATAACCGGCGAATTTATCGATAAGGTCGAACAGGGCATTTGCTCTATCCGGCTCGATACCATGCTGTGTTTGACACCCGGCAACGAAAACGGAGCGCTGCTCGTCCATTTCCGCCTGTATCTTTTTACCCATCGCACGGCGTAACACGTCCGCACCGCCGAGCGAATAGCCGGCCAGAATCTGCGCGGCCTGCATCACCTGTTCCTGATAGACAAAGATGCCATATGTTTCGGCTAGCAGTTCTTCGAGTAAGGGATGCGGATATTCGACCGGCTCGCGACCATTTTTGCGCGCGCCGAACAGGGGAATATTGTCCATCGGTCCCGGTCGGTAGAGTGCCACAAGTGCGATGATATCGCCAAAATTTGACGGGCGGACGGCCGACAGAGTCCGGCGCATCCCTTCCGATTCCAATTGGAAAACACCAACTGTTTCACCGCGTTGCAGCAGTGCATAAACCGCTGGATCATCCCATGTGAGTTGCGACAGATCGACTGTTACCCCACGCAGCGCGAGGAGGCGCACGGCTTCCTTGAGCACGGACAGCGTCTTGAGACCCAAAAAATCGAACTTCACCAACCCGGCCTGTTCGACATATTTCATATCGAATTGGGTCACTGGCATGTCCGAACGCGGGTCGCGGTAAAGCGGGACCAATTCGGCCAACGGGCGGTCGCCGATCACCACACCCGCCGCATGGGTCGAGCTGTGGCGGGGCAAGCCCTCCAACTTTTTGGCCATATCGAACAAGCGGCGCACATTGTCGCTGCGTCGATATTCTTCGTTTAATTGCGCGACACCGTTCATCGCGCGTTCGAGATTCCAAGGGTCTGTCGGGTGGCTCGGGACGAGTTTGGCCAGCCGGTCAACCTGCGAATAGCTCATTTGCAGTACACGCCCGGTATCCTTCAATACCGCGCGCGCCTTCATCGTCCCAAAGGTGATGATCTGCGCGACTGTATCGTCACCATATTTTTCCTGCACATAGCGAATAACTTCGCCCCGCCGCGTTTCACAAAAGTCGATATCAAAGTCGGGCATGGAAACACGTTCAGGGTTCAAAAACCGTTCGAACAATAGCCCCAAAGCGAGGGGGTCAAGGTCGGTGATGGTGAGCGCCCAAGCAACAACGCTGCCCGCCCCGGATCCACGTCCCGGGCCGACGGGTATATCCTGCTGCTTGGCCCATTTGATAAAGTCGGCAACGATCAGAAAATAGCCCGAAAAACCCATCTCGGTGATGACATGCGTCTCAAATTCGAGCCGCGTGAAATAATCGGCAAAATGCGCCTCTATGGCGGCATCATCGCCATCATGGCGCGCCCGTAATCGCGCAATCAGGCCAGCACGCGCATCATCGCGCAATTGTGCGGCCTCCCCTTCGCGATCGCCAGCGATGGAGGGTAATATTGGGTCGCGGCTCGGCGCGCGGACACCGCAGCGCTGCGCAATCAACAGGCTGTTGGTGATGGCTTCCGGCAAATCGGCAAACAAATCCTCCATTGCATCGGCCGGTTTCATCCAAGCCTGGGGTGAACTGTGGCGACGCTCCGCCGCCTCCAAATAGGTTGATTGCGCAATGCACAGCAACGCGTCATGCGCCGCATGAAAATCGGGCGTTTCAAAGCAGCACGGGTTGGTGGCGACCAATGCAATATCGCGCGCATAGGCGATGCGCACCAGCGCATCCTCTGCCGCATCCTCTGCCGCATCGCCGCGGCGCGACACTTCGATGTAGAGGCGGTCGCCAAAAATCGCCTGCAAATGGTCGCAATATGCCTCCGCAGCGACGCTCTGCCCGCCAGCTTCCAGCCTGACCAGCGCACCATCGGCACCCGCTGTCAGGCATATCAATCCATCCGACAATTGTCCCAGTGTCACAAAATCGACATGGGGGCCGACGGCGCTGGCGCCACCATCGACGTGCGCCTTGCTGACTAAGCGGCAGAGATTGGCGTAGCCCGCTTCGTTTTGGGCGAGCAGTGCTAACCAATCGACACCATCCCCCCCGCCAATATCGGCGGGACGGGCGACGGCCAACAGGCTCCCGATGATCGGCTGAACGCCCGCACGAAAGCAGGCATCCGAAAATGTCATCGCCGCATAAAGTCCGTTGCGATCCACCACTGCGGCTGCTGGAAATCCATGCTGCTTCGCCGCTTGGGCGATAGCTTTGGGCGCAAACGCCCCCTCCAGCATCGAAAAGCTTGAAAATATGCGCAGAGGGACAAAGGGGGCGTGGGCCATGCGTCAACTGTAACGCTGCGCGATGATTCGACCAGCCCTTGCCAGCGTCCGCGAACAATAATATCGGCGCGGCGCGTTTAGCCGAGCAATCCCTCAATCTCTTGCCGCAGCAATTCGGGACGCACGGTCGGCGCGTGCCGCGAAACAACTTTGCCCGATCGGTCGATCAGAAACTTGGTAAAATTCCACTTGATTGCGCCGATGCCCAACAGGCCGGTTTGTTCCTTTTTCAGCCATTGCCATAGCGGGTCAGCCGCGGCACCATTGACGTCGACCTTGGCGAATAATGGAAAGCTGACATCATAGGTCAGCGAACAGAAATTACGTATTTCCTCTGCGTCGCCGGGCTCCTGCGCACCAAATTGGTTGCATGGAAAGGCGAGCACCTCAAACCCGCGATCCTTATAATCGCGGTACATGGCTTCCAATTCGGCATATTGCGGCGTGAAGCCGCATTTGGACGCCGTATTGACCACCAACAACACTTTGCCCAGATGCGCGGCCATTTCCGCTCGCGCACCACCCGGTAAGCCAACCGAAAAATCACTCAATACAGCCATTGCTTGCTCCCTAAGTTTCGGGTTCAAGCCCCCCGTTGTGCAAACGTAGCACATGGTCCATGCGCTTTGCCAGTTGCTCATTATGGGTGGCGACGAGCGCGGCGGATTTTTGCGCACGCACCAATTGGACAAATTGGTCAAACACATGCGCGGCGGTCGCTTCGTCCAAATTGCCAGTAGGTTCGTCCGCGAGTACCAGTCGTGGCTGATTGGCGAGCGCACGGGCGACCGCAACACGTTGCTGTTCCCCCCCCGATAATTGTGATGGCTTGTGATGGAGGCGAGCAGCCAGCCCCAATTCGCCCAGCAAATGTTCCGCGCGCATCGCCGCCGCGACGCCATCGCGACCACAAATAAGCTGCGGCATCACAACATTTTCAAGCGCGGTAAAATCCGGCAGCAAATGGTGAAACTGATAAATGAATCCCAGCTTTTCGCGGCGCACTCTTGTGCGCTCCGCCGCATCCATGATGCCAACAATTTCACCATCAATGACGATATTTCCGTCAAACCCCCCTTCGAGTAAGCCGACCGCTTGCAACAAGGTCGATTTGCCCGCACCTGATGCCCCAAGCAACGCGACGACCTGCCCCGGTTGCAATGCCAGCGACACAGATTTCAACACCTCTATTTGGGTGTCGCCCTGCATAAAACTGCGGCTAAGGCCGCGCACATCGAGCACCAGGTCATTCATAACGCAGCACCTGCACCGGGTCGGTATTAGCCGCTTTGAATGCTGGGTAGAGCGCAGCCAAAAAGCTGAACAACATCGCCATCGCACAAATGGTGACAATCTCCACCGGATCAGGTTTCGCCGGCAATTCGGTCAAAAATCGGATCGACGGATCCCAAAGATTTTGCCCGGTCACCGCCTGTATGCCGTTGACCACCGCTTGCCGGAAAAAGAGGAATATGGCGCCAAGCATCAGGCCTGCGACCATGCCCAAAAATCCGATCGCGGTGCCAATGGTGATAAATATGCGCACGACCGCCGACCTTTCCGCCCCCATGGTGCGCAAAATTGCGATATCGCGGGTTCGCGTACGGACCAACATGATGAGCGAGGAGACAATGTTGAAAGCCGCCACCAAGATGATGATCGACAAGATGACGAACATCGCCACCCTTTCCACTGCCAATGCTTCAAACAGGCTGGCATTAAGTTGTCGCCAGTCGGTAATCTCCGCGCGACCGGCCACGGCGCGTTTGAGCGGGGCAAGTGTGGATTCCACGCTATCGGGATCGGTGGTTTTCACCTCTATCATGCCGACGCTATCGCCCATCAGCATCAATTGCTGGGCATCGGCCATGGGCAGGATGACATAGCTGTTGTCGAACTGAAAAACGCCAATCTCAAATATCGCACCGACCGTATAACCAATCTCTCGCGGGACCGTGCCAAAGGGTGTGGCCCGCCCCGCCGGGTTGATAATCGTCAGCGTGTCGCCCAATTGAACGCCCAAATTCTGCGCAAGTTCACGCCCAATTGCAATCTGCCCACTACCGCCGCGAATGGCGCGTAAATCGCCGATCAGCGGCCCCGACCGCAGAGATGGATTATCGGCAATATCGGCATCGACCATGCCGCGCATCAATATACCCTCGACGCGCCCATCATGATTGGCCAACAAAGGTTGTTCGATCAGTGGCGTTGCCGCCGTCACCCCCGGTGTCGCGCGGGTTAGCCGCAAAATGTCGCGCCAATCATCGAGCCGCCCGTCATAACCCTGCACAACGGCATGGCCGTTCAACCCGACAATTTTGTCAAACAGTTCTGCGCGAAACCCATTCATAACCGACATGACGATGACCAGCGCCGCCACGCCAAGCGTTACCGCCACAAAACTGAACGCGGCGGCGATAAAGATGAACCCTTCACCCTTTACCGGCAGCAGATAGCGTTTGATGATAAGTCGCTCATAGGCAGAGGGTAAAATCACAGGCGCGAATCCGAAGGAACGGCCCGCCAATGGGCGCTCATCCAGCGGCTCTAATCGGGGTAAGCCACGCTGGCAATGGTTGAGGCGTCGCATCGCCCAGCAGGGTTTTGCTGCATCGACAAAGTTAGTCGATGCTCTGACGTAACAATATTACCCAATTGTTGCAGCGATGGCACAGCGGCGGCCAAATCGCCTGGTTTCATGCCACTTATGGATGACAGATTTACCTAGCCGCCATAATCCTTACTCCGTTCCATACCAGCGGACGATCCGAGGGTCAGGTTCAGGGAGACGAGGTTGAGCATGGCCGCCAAAGGCGCCGGCTCTTTCCAATTCAGCTTCGCACCTTCGGGGGATGGTGCTAGCAGTTCGTCACGCGAGGCTCCGGATGGCGCAAGCTATCCGGAGCCTTTGCTTTTACGATTGGATTTTTCGTTATTCGCCTGATTCGGCGATTTCCGCCAGCATGTCAGGGTCGAGGATGGTGACCCGCCCATGCTCCCGCCCAATCAACCCCTGATCCGCCCAAGCGGACAATTGCCGGTTGATTTGTTCGCGGCTCATGCCGGCAAAATGGGCAAGGTCGGTTTGGTTGAGGTCATGACGCAGCCGCCCACCGTCGGGCCCTATGGCCATCAACCGGATTAAACAGCGGGCAAGACGTGGGCCGGATGCAAAGGCGCGGTCCCCCTCAATCGTTGCATTGGCTTGGCGCAAGCGGCGCGCCATCTGGCCGAGCAACAGCCAAGCAAAATCGGGGCGCTGCGAAATAATGTCGCGCAGAGCACCCCGGTCAAGCCACAGCGCACGCACATCTTCATGTGCGGAAACGGTTGCCGTGCGCTCCCCGCCGTCGAGCACCGCAATTTCGCCGACCACCGCGCCACGTTCGAGGTAATCCAATGTAATTTCGCGCCCATTGGCCGCTACAATCGAAACCCGCGCAACCCCGGCCAGCAGAATATAGAGCGCTTTGCCGTCATCGCCCTGCCGCATCATCACATCGCCGCGCGCAAATTCGCGCACATTGCCACGGGCGGCCAGCGCGTCAAAAGCCTCTTCGCTTGCGCCTGCAAATAGGCTACCCGACGATAGTAATCCCGATAATTCAGCGCCCTGCATAGCAGCTTTTCCCCCCACCTATGCGGCCACCCTGACTAAATTTATTAGCAGGCGCAAGGTGAAAGCGTGTGCGAGGCGGTGCGCCTAGACGAGGCGACTTTGCTGCACCGCCGCTTCCACGAAGCTGGCAAAGAGCGGGTGTGGGTCAAATGGTTTGGATTTGAGTTCCGGGTGAAATTGCACCCCGACAAACCACGGATGATCGTCGCGTTCGACAATTTCAGGCAATTCGCCGTCTGGCGACATGCCCGAAAAGCGCAGTCCTGCAGCCTCTAGCCGTTCGCGATATGCGGTATTCACCTCATATCGGTGGCGGTGTCGTTCGCTAATGCTGTCACCGTCATAAATTTGCGCGACATGGCTGTTGCCCGCCAGCGCAGCCGGATAAGCACCCAGTCGCATCGTTCCGCCCAAATCACTATCGGCGTTGCGCTTTTGCAGCCCCTCCTCGCTCATCCATTCCTGAATAATGCCGATAAGCGGTTCATCCGTTGGGCCGAACTCGCTGGAGGAAGCGTTGGGGAGACCGCATAAGTTGCGCGCGCTTTCAACGCAGGCCATTTGCATACCGAAACAAATGCCGAAAAATGGGACCTTGCGTTCGCGGGCAAAGCGGATTGCCGCGATTTTGCCCTCTGCCCCGCGTTCGCCAAAGGCGCCGGGCACCAGAATGGCATGCAGTGGTTCAAGTTCCGCAGCGATATGCGCTTCGTCGCCTTCAAAAATTTCAGCGTCTATCCAGCGGATATTGACCTTGACACGATTGGCTAGGCCACCATGGACCAGCGCTTCGTTCAGGCTCTTATATGCGTCCTGCAGGCCGACATATTTGCCGATAACGCCGACAGTCACTTCCCCTTCGGGGTTGATCTGCCGATCCAAAATATCGCTCCAGCGGCGCAGGTCGGGTGCAACGCCCGGCGTAATGCCGAATGCGCGCAACACCTCATAATCCAAGCCCTCCGCATGATATTGCAGTGGCACGGCATAAATGGATTTGGCGTCAAGCGCCGGAATCACCGCTTCCTTGCGCACATTGCAAAACAGCGCAATTTTGGCGCGTTCATTGTCGGGCAACGGATGTTCGCAGCGGCATAGCAAAATATCAGGCTGCACGCCCAATGCGGTCAATTCCTTGACGCTGTGCTGGGTCGGCTTGGTTTTCAATTCCCCCGCCGCCGCGATATAGGGAACCAGGGTCACATGGACAAAGACGCTCGCTTCCCGTCCCAATTCGTTGCGGAGCTGGCGGATTGCTTCCATGAAAGGCAGCGATTCGATGTCGCCAACCGTTCCGCCAATTTCGCACAGAACAAAATCCAGATCTTGCGTATCCGCCTTGGCAAATGCCTTTATCGCGTCGGTAACATGCGGGATAACCTGCACCGTCGCCCCCAGATAATCGCCGCGCCGTTCCTTGGCGATGATGTCGCGATAAATACGGCCAGAGGTGACATTGTCGCTCTGCCGCGCAGCGACGCCGGTAAATCGTTCGTAATGACCAAGGTCGAGATCGGTTTCCGCGCCATCGTCGGTCACATAGACTTCGCCATGCTGATAGGGCGACATCGTGCCGGGATCGACGTTCAAATAAGGGTCAAATTTGCGAATACGCACGCGGTATCCGCGCGCCTGCAACAGCGCAGCCAGACTTGCCGCCATCAAACCTTTGCCGAGCGAGGAGACCACGCCGCCGGTGATAAAAATAAACCGCGCCATGGGAATCATCGCCTAGCCGTAAATGGGGTGGGTATGCAAGCGGGCAACGGCGCGCGCAGCGCCATATTTGTCGCCAATCCACCCTAAATGATTGAAATTGCTTACCCGATTTCTACAAATCTTATGCGGGCAAACCAATTATTGCTGCAGCGGCACATTGCCCGGCGCTGCCGCAGGCGGATTGGTGCTGGGCGTACCGGCCGCCGGCGGCGCTGCACCTGTCGCTGCCCCGGCGGCGGCTGCCGATAATGGATCGCCGCCACCCAATGGCACAGCTGTGGTCGGTGCCGGCAACGGCGGCGCTGCTTCGGCCGGGCCATTGGGCACACTTGCCGCCTTGGCATTGGTGTCAATTTGCGAGGAACGATGCCCGACCGAGGCAAGGATCGCCAAAATAATCGACAAAGAGATGAACGCGGTCGCCAAAATGGCGGTCGTGCGGGTCAGAAAATCCTTGGCCCCGTGCGCCGACAGAAACCCGGTCGGGCTGCCGCCTGTGCCAAGCCCACCACCCTCCGACTTTTGCATCAGGATGACGGTGATAAGGCCCAGCGTGACCAGCGCCTGCAAAACCAAGAGAAAGGTATACATTATTTTTCCTGCAAATGCGTCGTGCGACATTCACCTGCCGCGCGCCAATTTCCGCGCACATAGGGCGGCAGTCGCGCGCAATCAAGTATTAGAGGCGCCCTCGCCTGCCGCGATGATCGGCACAAATTTGGCAGCGCTCAAGCTTGCCCCGCCCACCAGCGCACCGTCAACGTCGCTGGTCGCCAAGATTTCAGCCGCATTATCCGGCGTAACCGACCCACCGTAAAGAATGCGCACATCGTTCGCAGCGCTGCCGAGTGCGCCGCGGATGGCACCGTGCATGGCTGCAATTTCGTCGGTCGAGGCGGTCAGTCCGGTACCGATTGCCCAAATCGGCTCATAGGCTATGGCGACGCGTTTTGGTGCATGGAGCAGCGCCATCGGCAGGGATTGGGCGACTTGGCCCAATACATAGGTTTCGGCATCACCCGCTTCACGCACGCTCAGCGGCTCACCAACACAGATGATAACGTCCAGCCCCGCGCCCAGAGCTGCCGACGCCTTGTTACGCACCATCTCATTTGATTCGTGGGAATATTCGCGCCGTTCGCTGTGGCCAACGATGGCGAGCTTTGCCCCGCAATCGACCAGCATATCTGCCGAAACACTGCCGGTAAACGCGCCCTTGTCCAATGTATGACAATCCTGCCCACCGACGCCAAGTTGGGGACACAGCTTGGCCATCGCCATAACCAACGTAAAGGGCGGACACAGCGCAACATCGACGCCCGGATGCGCATGTGCTGCCTTTTCAATCGCCTGCGCTTCATGCAGCGAGGTGATGTGGCCGTTCATCTTCCAATTACCGACAATATATTTGCGTCGCATTATCTGCCCTTTGCCTCTTGCTCTGGGCCATCGCCTAGCGTTGATGCACGCCGTGCTCAACCGACAAAAGCGCCCGCACCGCCCCTTGCAACGCAGTTTAGCTTGAAGCAGCGCCGCCACCCCCCTAAAGCGCTGCGCCAGATATCCGCATATCCTTCATAGGCCCGCAATCCATGATTCAGTTTTTCCGCGCCATCCTCACTTCCAAGATCGGCGCGGCCGTTGCGCTCACCCTTTTGGTCATTCTGGGCTTTGCCTTTGTGCTTGGTGATGTGACGGGGATGAGCGGCGCGGGCCAAGTGGGCGACAATGTCATTGCCAAGGTGGGCAGCCGCGACATCACCATGCAGGATGTACGCCAACGGGTGCAGATCGAATATCGGCGGGCGCAACAACAGAACCCGCAACTCACCATGGACCAGTTTCTGGCTGGCGACACGCTTGACGCGCTGATCAACCAGACGGTCGAACTCTATGCGCTCGAACAATATGCCCGTGCACAAGGCATCGGCATCGACCGCGAAAGCATTGACGCCGAAATCGCGCGCACGCCGGGCTTTGCCGGGGTCAGTGGCAGTTTCGATCAAGAAATCATGCGCCAAGCGCTGCAGCAACAGGGCATGAGCGTTGATCAATATCGCGCCAATCTGGTCAATGCCTCCATCGTGCGGCAATTGGTCGCGGCCTATGGCACGCTGCGCGATGCCCCGCGCGGGCTAGTAGTCCCCTATGCATCCTTGTTGATGGAACGGCGGGTTGGGGACGCAACCTTTGTTCCCGCATCACGCTTTGCACCCACGGCCAACCCGACGCCGCAGCAATTGCAGGCATTTTATACCGCGCAGCGCCAACGCTATCTGCTGCCTGAACGGCGGGTGGTACGTTACGCGGTGATCGACCAGAGCCATGTGCCCGCCGTTGCGCCGCCAACTGCTGCACAAATTGCAGAGGCATATCGCGCCGCCAGCGCCGAATTTGCAGCGCGCGAAACCCGCCGTTTCAATCAGGTCATCGTGGAAACAAGAGCGGCAGCCGACCGGATTGCCGCCGCTGCGCGGGCTGGCCAGTCGCTTGACGCCGCCGCCCGTGCTGCCGGACTGTCGGCAGCGCGCATAGATGCCGCAAACAAGGAAAGCTTTGCCGCCAGCACCAGCGCGGCGGTTGCCGACACCGCCTTTGCGGCAGCGCAGGGGGGCATAGTTGGCCCACTACCAGTGCCCTTGGGCTTTGTTGTCCTGCATGTGGAATCGGCCACATCGATCCCCCAGCGCACGCTGGCTGATGTGACGCCCCTGCTCACCCAGCGGCTGAATGAACAGCATCAGCAAGAAGCGATGGTGGACCTCTTCAACAATGTGCAGGATGCGTTGAATGGTGGGGCGAGTGTTGCCGAAATTGCGACCGACAAGCATCTGACTTTGGTCGAAACACCCGCGATTTTGGCCAATGGCCAATCGCTCGCCAACCCCGCTTATCGTTGGGAGGCACGGCTCAACCCCCTGCTCTCCGCAGCTTTCCAAATGCATCAGGGTGATGCAGCGCAATTGGTAACTATAGAGGATGGGCGCGTTTTTGCGGCGGTTGATGTGCCGACAACCATCGCCGCAGCGCCGCCGCCGCTGGCAGAAATTGCGGCGCGGGTGACAGCTGATTGGAAACAGGCCGAAGGGGCAAAACGTGCGCGCGATGTGGCACGACGCATCCTTGCCAATGTAGAGCGTGGGCAGAGCATGTCCGCCGCATCCACAGCTGCGGGCAACAGCCTCTCCGTCCAGCAGATCACTGCGCGGCGTATCGATACGGTGATTGCGCCCGGCCGTGTGCCGCCCGAAGTTGCGCTGCTGTTCGCGATGGATGGTGGCACAGTGCGCACGTTGGAAATGCCGGGTGGGAGCGGCTGGATGGTCATCAAATTGGCGCGTATCGAACCCGGTGATGCCAGTGGCGATCAACAAGTTATTACGGGGGTCGGCCGCGAATTTGTGCAGGCGCTTGGCGCCGATTATGTGCAGATATTGGTCAATGCCGCGCGCGCGCAATTTCCGGTCAACATTAATCGGGAGGCGGTTCGCACGCTGCGCGAGCAGCTGCTCGGCCGTGGTGGCAACTGAGCGGGCCGGCTGCCGCCGCACACGGCGGGATATTCGGTGCCAAGATAGCGCTTGACGCGCTGACCGATGGCAGGGGCGCACTGCTCTGGGCACAGCGCGTCGCTGATTGCGATACCCCCATTTCGGCGGCCCTGTCGCTGATGCAGTCGGAGCGTGGCGACTGGATTCTCGAATCGGTAGAAGGCGGCGCAACGCGTGGGCGGTATAGCCTGATCGGCCTCGACCCCGATTTGGTGCTGCGTGCGCAAGGCGATGTCGTACAAATAAACCGACGTTGGCAGTTGGACCGGCAGCGGTTCGAAACAATCGACCAAACGCCGGTGGATGCACTGCGCCAATTGGTTGGCGAATGTCAGGTCGACCCGATACCCGATGGCTTGCCGAGCGCGCTTGCCTGCCTCGTCGGTTATTTCGCCTATGAAATTTATGGGCAAATCGAAAGCCTGCCGCGCCCTGCCCCCAACCCGATTGGCGCAAGCGATTATTTCTTTGTCCGACCAACCTTGTTGCTGGTGTTCGACCGGCTGACCGATTTGGTCTGGATCGTCGCGCCTGTTTGGCCCGACAGCAGCGCGCCGCCCGAACGTAGCATTGCGCGTGCCGAAGAACGTATCGCCGCCGCGCTTCACGCGCTTGACAGCCATCAACCATCGCCGCGTGCAGAGGTCGCTATCGACCCGGCAGCAATGACGCTGGAACCCACGCTGCCAGCCGGTCGCTATGCCGATATGGTGGCGCGCGCCAAGCAATATATTGTCGCCGGCGATATTTTTCAGGTTGTCCTCGCTCAGCGTTTCACCACCCCCTTTGCCCTGCCGCCCATCGCACTTTATCGGTCGCTGCGACGGATTAATCCCAGCCCCTTCCTCTATTTCCTCGACCTGCCCGACATGGCGATTGTCGGTTCCAGCCCCGAAATTTTAGTGCGGGTACGTGATGGTGAAATTACCATCCGGCCGATTGCGGGCACACGCCCGCGCGGGGCCAATGCGGCAGAGGATGTTGCCAATCGCACCTCCCTCCTTGCCGACGCAAAGGAATGCGCCGAACATCTGATGCTGCTCGACCTTGGGCGCAATGATGTCGCGCGCAGCGCCCGCGCTGGGACGGTCAGCGTCACCGATGCCTTCACCGTCGAATTTTACAGCCATGTCATGCACATCGTATCGAACGTGGTCGGCACGCTGGATGTGGACAAGGATGCGCTTGACGCGCTGTTCGCCGGCTTTCCGGCGGGCACGGTTTCAGGCGCGCCAAAGGTGCGTGCAGCGCAAATCATTGCCGAGTTGGAAGGCGAAACGCGCGGGGTTTATGCAGGTGGTATCGGATATTTTGCGCCCGATGGCAGCATGGATAGCTGCATCGTGCTGCGCACCGGCATCTTGAAGGACGGCACGCTCCACGTCACGGCTGGCGCTGGGATCGTCGCCGACAGCGACGCCGACTATGAACAGCGCGAGTGTGAGGCAAAAGCCCGCGCGCTGCTCGCTGCGGCGCAAGAGGCGGTGCGCATCGCCGGTGAAGCGGGGTATGGGCAATGATTTTGGTCATCGACAATTATGACAGCTTTACCTTCAACCTCGTCCACTATTTGCGCGAATTGGGCGCTGAAGTGGTTGTGGAGCGTAACGATGCGTTACGCGTTGATCAGGCAATGGCCAGCGGGGCCAAGGGATTTCTAATTTCGCCCGGCCCCGGCACGCCCGATGATGCGGGTATAGCGCTGGAACTGATAGCCGCCTGCGCAGCGGAGGGGCGCCGTCCGCTGCTTGGCGTGTGCCTCGGCCATCAGGCTATCGGGCAAAGCTTTGGCGCCAAGGTGGTGCGCGGCCATTTGATGCACGGGAAAACCGCATGCGTGCGCCATGACGGCAGTGGCATTTTTGCAGGCATCCCAGACCGATTCACCGCCACGCGATATCATAGCCTTGTCGTGGAGAATCTGCCCGAATCTTTGCACGTTAATGCGACAAGTGTTGATGGCGCGGTGATGGGTTTTTCGCATCGCAGCTTACCGATCCATGGTGTGCAATTTCACCCCGAAAGCATCGCCACCCAGCACGGCCATGCGATGCTGGCTAATTTCCTGCGGATGGCAGGAATCGTGCCCACCGCCATACCTAATCGTGACATCAACTTGCCCCTATGACTGGCTTACCCGACCCATCGCGCCCGCTCGATGCAGAGGCGGCGGCGGCGGTCTTTGCACTGCTGCTCGATGGTGGCGCAGCGGACGCAGACGTTGGCCAATTCCTGCTCGGCCTGTCCGAACGCGGTGAAACGGCGGTGGAAATCGCCGCCGCTGTCCGTGCCATGCGAGCACGAATGGTGCGCGTTGCAGCCCCTGTCCACGCCATCGACGTTTGCGGCACCGGGGGCGATGGGCAACATAGTCTCAATGTCTCGACCGCAGTTGCCATTGTTGTTGCCGCATGCGGCGTGCCGGTCGCCAAACATGGCAATCGCGCAGCGTCGAGCCAGGCGGGCGGCGCGGACACGCTCGAAGCCTTGGGCCTCAATCTCGACCGCGCAGCAGAGGCGGCGGAGGATAGCCTAGCCGATATCGGCATCGCATTCCTCTTTGCGCAAAAACACCACCCCGCGCTTGCCAAACTGGCCCCCATTCGCAAGGCTATCGGCCGACGAACCATATTCAACCTGACCGGCCCCGCCGCAAATCCGGCGGGGGTTACACGCCAGCTCATCGGTATCGCCCGGCCCGATTTCATGCCTGTCTATGCCGATGCCTTATCCCTGCTTGGAATGGCGGATGCGATGCTGGTCGCAGGTGATGAGCCGCTCGATGAATTGTCGGTCGCAGGGCCGAGTAGCTATATACGCATCGGCCATGGCGCGGGGCGCGTCACGCCCATCGCGGCCGGGTTACAATATCATGCAACAGATGCCCTGCGCGGCGGCGATGCCGCCTATAATGCCGCAGCATTGTACCGGCTGCTATGCGGCGAACAGAGCAACCCCGGCGATGCGGCTTACCGCGATGCAGTATTGTTCAATGCAGCAGGCGCGCTGATGGTTGCAGGCGTTGCGCCGGACTGGGCGAGCGGGGTGGATGAAGCCGCTGAAGCGATTGACAAGGGGCTTGCCAAGGCGCTGCTCGATTGCTGGATAGCCTATTGATGACCGATAAACTTGCCGAAATCTGCGCGACTACAGCCCGCGAAGTGCACCGCCGTCGCGCCACCATCAGCGACGCTGAAATGGCCGCGCGTATCGCCGCCGCGCCGCCGCCACGCGGATTCCATGCTGCCTTGCAGTCGAAAATCGACGATGGCGACTTTGCCTTGATAGCCGAAATCAAAAAGGCGAGCCCGTCCAAGGGCCTTATCCGCGCAGATTTTGATCCGCCAGCCCATGCCCGTGACTATGCGGCGGGTGGGGCTGCTTGCCTTTCCATTCTTACCGACGAACCCTATTTCCAAGGGCATGCCGATTTTCTGGTTGCCGCGCGCGCAGCATGCACGCTCCCCGTCCTGCGCAAGGATTTCATGGTCGACCGCTGGCAAGTCGGCGAAGCGCGCGCCATGGGGGCCGATGCCATTTTGCTGATCGTCGCCGCGCTTGATGATGCCATGCTCTCAGCCTTGGAGGGGGAGGCATTGTCGCTCGGCATGGATGTACTTGTCGAAGTGCATGATGCGGCGGAAATGGACCGTGCGTTGACCCACCTGCAATCCCGGTTGATTGGGGTCAATAATCGCGATCTGCGCAGCTTTACGGTAGATCTGGCGACTACAGAACGGCTCGCCGCCATGGCGCCCGCCGACATATTATTGGTATGTGAAAGCGGTATCTTCACGCATGCAGATTGTCAGCGCATGGCGCAAAGCGGCGTTAATGCCTTTCTTGTCGGTGAAAGCCTGATGCGGCAAGATGATGTGGCCGCCGCCACCCGCCGTCTGTTGAAAGGATAGGATATGGCCGAGCTCACCCATATAGATGCGACGGGCGCGGCACAGATGGTCGATGTCGGGGCCAAAGCGGACAGCGCGCGCGAAGCGGTGGCGACGGGTCGTATCACCCTCGCCCCCTCAACCCTTGCCGCAATTGCGGAGGGAACGGCGGCCAAGGGCAATGTACTCGCCACCGCGCGGATTGCGGGCATCATGGCAGCCAAACGCACCAGCGAGCTTATTCCGCTCTGTCACCCATTAATGCTCGACAAAATCGCCGTCGATTTCACCACCGACAATGCTGGGATTACCGCCACCGCGATCGCGCGCCTGACGGGCAAAACGGGGGTGGAGATGGAGGCGCTGACCGCTGTATCCGTCGCGCTCCTCACCATTTACGACATGGTAAAGGCAATGGAGCGGGATTCATGTATCAGCGACATTCGCCTCGTCGCCAAATCAGGCGGCAAATCGGGTGCGTGGACGGCTGGCGCCTGACCGCGCTGCCCATATATTGCGCCATTTGGCACAAAAGGGGCACAAAGGCTTGACCTTTCCGAATATGTTGCCTAGACGTTCCTACAACGTTCCAAGGCAACTCGTTCACTGCCATTTGGGGGAAGGTGCAATGCTCACGCGCAAACAGCATGAACTTATCTGCTTCATCGAAGATCGGTTGAACAATAGCGGGATCAGCCCCTCTTTTGAGGAGATGAAGGAAGCCTTGGGGCTGAAATCCAAATCAGGTGTGCATCGGTTGATCAGCGCGCTTGAAGAGCGCGGCTTTTTGCGCCGGTTGCCCAATCGCGCCCGCGCGTTGGAGGTGGTGCGCGCACCCGAACGCGGTGAGGAGGCTGCCGCCGCCGCCACACCGTCCAATGTCATTGCGATGCCGCGCGCCAGCAGCCCGCTACCCAACGTCGCCAATGACGTCATTGACCTGCCCTTGCACGGGCGGATTGCGGCGGGCGTGCCGATCGAAGCATTTGAAGACAGCCAGATGCTGCCTGTTCCCGCTGCGCTATTGGGGCCGGGGGAACATTATGCGCTGGAAGTTTCTGGCGATTCGATGGTCGAGGCAGGGATTTTGGATGGCGACTTCGCCTTGATTCAGCGCAGCGAAACTGCGCGGGAGGGGGATATTGTCGTCGCACTCGTTGATGGACAGGATGCAACGCTCAAATATTTCCATCGTGCTGGGCGCGACATCCGCCTTGAGCCAGCCAACGCGCGTTATGATGCGCAGATCTATGCGCCAGGCCGGGTCAGCATTCAGGGCAAGCTGGCCGGGTTGCTCCGCCGCTACCATTAAGGATCAGGCTCAGCGGCGGGGCATGGTGGTCGGCGGATCATCCCATGGCTTGGCAGCGCGCTGGCGTGCGGTTGTAATGCGCGGTGGCTGTAAATAGAGCGCAACAGCACCATGTGCAGCCAGAAAACGCCGGTCGATTTTGACCCAGCGGGGGCGGCAAGCGCGTGGCAATGTTCGTTCAGCAATGACAATATCGCTCGCCGCACATGCACGCGCCAATGCATCGATGGGCGACAATAGGTCGGATCGAGCCGCCATCAACGTCCAGATGCGCCCCTGCGTCTGCATTTGCCAGACGCAAAAATCGGGTGAACAGCGTGTTCCCGCTTGATCCGCGAGCGGCAGAAAATCGCCACCAAAACCGGTTGCTTCGGCAAAAATGTCGCGTGTTCTTTCCCCCGCTTGCGCGCGCAGCAGCGTATAGCGGCCATTGGGCATCCGCGCAGCCACATGCGCGCCGTCGCGGCTGACCAATATATCGGGGTCATCTGCGATCCACGCCATCGCTACGCCGGTGGCGATGAGTCCACAGCCCAACCAGCGTGTCCGACCCAAAATCAACAACAGCCACAATGCGCCCCCTATCATTGCGGCAAAGGCTGCGGTGGGTAACACGCCCATTGTCCATTGCGCCCCGGGCAGCGCGGCAACAAAATGGGCAAGGTTGAGCAACAGATTGATGGCCCATTCGACCAGCCACCATATGGGTGCACCAATCCCCAAACTATCCAGCAGCAGCGCCAGCGCCTCCAGCGGCATGATGACGAGTGTGGTGAGCGGGATGGCGATGATATTCGCCGCCGCGCCATAAAGCCCCGCACGATGGAAATGGAAGAGCGCGATGGGGATGAGCGCAAGTTCTACTGCGAGCCCCGTCAGGATGAGGCCCAAAATGCTGCGCGCACCGCACGCGGCCATTCCCTCTTCGCGTCGCATCAACAGCGCCTGCACCCGGCCATTGCTGTGCAGCACGACGATTGCCAGCATTGCCGCAAAACTTAGCTGAAAACTTGGGCCAAACAGCGCATGGGGCCAGAGCAGCATGACCACCAATGCCGCTGCCGCCAGCACGCGCAACGACAGCGCTTCCCGCCCGATGGCCAGCGCGAGGAGGAGGAGGAGCGCGCCGATCAGCGCGCGCAGCGTCGGCACTTCGCCGCCGGTAATCCACGTATACCCCGCCGCTGCCAACGCGCCCAAAATGCCGCTGATCAAAGGCAAAGGCAGGCGCAAGGCCAACCAGGGGGAGAGGGCGAGGAGGCGCATTGCCAAAAAAATGGTCGCACCAACCACTGCGGTGATGTGGAGTCCGCTGACCGACAGCAGATGCGCCAACCCGGACCGCCGCATTGCCTCCGCATCTGACGGCGCCATATTGCCGACATCGCCGCTGGCCAGTGCGGCCGCCAGTGCCGCAGGCCGCGCCGCCATTTGCCCACGAATATGCTCGGACAAACCGGATCGCAGATCATCCCGTCGCGCATCGCGCGCTTCACGCGCCACCACAATCGGACCGATAGCACGCCCGACCGCGCCAATCCCATCGAACCAAGCGCGCATCGCAAAATCATATCCACCAGGCAAAAAGGCGCCCGATGGCGGCATCAGCCGTGCGCGCAGCGTAACGCTGGCCCCAATGTACAAATGCTGCGGCATATCTGTATCGGGCACGGTCACGCGTATGCGTGGCGGCAGGCCGTACCCCCGCGCCGTCAACAAATAGAGCCGCGATTCGCCTTCGAAACCGTGCCGTTCGACCCGCTCCACCCGGGCCGAAAATTGGGCGATGCTGGGCCGTTGCAGCACCGGCGCCGCCACCCACGCGCTGCGCAATGCCATGCTGCTGCAGCCCAAGGCCAACAATATACCCAACATGGTGGCGATGCGTGCCATGGCGGCCCACCGACGCAGCAACCACCCGGTGCCGAACGCCGACAGCATCGCGCATAGGATGAACGGCAGAACGCCGCTGGCAGGCAAGAAATACCAAGCGATTATGCCGCCTGCCAACGCCAATGGCGACCATGTAAACCATTGTTCATGCTGAAAATGGAGCCAATTTTCGATGGTCGCGGGCAGCGACACCATCGCCGCACGGCCCCGCGCCAGCCATGGCGTGGCGCTCCCCCTTTGCCGAGCGGCAATTGCCATGCTAGGCGGCCCCTTCATATCGGCCAGCGCGGCACGAGCCACGCGACGCCGAACGCATCTTTTATGGAGATTTTTTTTCGTGACAAGCGCGGCGCAACCCATTCCCGTCAGCACCTTGGGTCGCCCGGTTGTCACGCGCTTTGCCCCATCCCCCACCGGCTTTTTGCACATTGGCGGCGCGCGCACCGCGCTGTTCAACTGGCTCTATGCGCGGCGCACCGGTGGTAACTTCTTGTTGCGGATAGAGGATACGGATCGCGCCCGTTCAACCGACGCCGCGATTGATGCCATTTTGGATGGCATGCGCTGGTTAGGGCTCGATTGGGATGGCGATGTTATATTCCAATTTGCCCGCGCCACGCGCCATGCCGAAGTGGCCCATGCACTGCTCGATAGCGGCCATGCCTATCGCTGCTGGCTGACGGCGGAGGAACTGGCCGCCATGCGCGCCGCCGCACAGGCCGAAAAGCGCCCGTTCCGTATAGAAAGCCCGTGGCGCGACGGCGACATTGCAAACGCACCTACCGATCAGCCCTATGTTGTGCGGTTAAAAGCGCCGCGTGAAGGTATATTAACAATCCACGACAGGGTTCAGGGAGAAGTATCGGTAAAAGCGCAGGAAATTGATGATTTTGTGTTGCTGCGCAGCGACGGGACGCCGACATATATGCTCTCGGTCGTCGTTGATGACCATGACATGGGCGTTACGCACATCATCCGGGGTGATGACCACCTCAACAACGCCTTTCGCCAATTGGTTATGCTGCGCGCGCTGGGCTGGGAAGAACCCGTCTATGCCCATGTGCCGCTGATTCACGGCAGTGACGGTGCCAAACTGTCCAAACGTCACGGCGCGCTCGGCGTTGATGCATATCGCGATGAACTTGGCCTGTTGCCAGAGGCAGTGTGCAATTACCTTGCGCGGCTATCTTGGGGACATGGTGATGACGAGATATTCAGTCGCGATCAGGCGGTGGAATGGTTCGATATTGATGACGTGGGGCGCGGTGCGGCACGCTTTGACATGGCAAAGCTCGAAAACCTGAACGCCCACTATCTGCGCGAAGCCGACGATGCGCGCCTCGATGATTTGGTAACCGCACGGCTGGCAAGCAGCGGTATCACGCTGACCGATGCACAACGCGTCATCTTGCGTGCTGCCCTGCCCGCCTTAAAGCCGCGCGCCCGTACACTGATTGAACTTGCCGATGGGGCGAGTTTCCTATTTGCCAAGGTGCCGCTGGAATTTGAAGAAAAAGCCAAGGCGCAGATCGATGGCGCGCCAGCGGGGATGCTCATGTCGCTCCACGATGCACTGGCCGCGCTCGACACATGGTCACATCCGGCACTAGAAGGGGTGTTGCGCGACGCGGCAGAGCACGCCGGCGTCGGCCTTGGAAAGATCGCCGCACCTTTGCGTGCGGCGCTGACCGGCAGAAGCATTTCACCTGGCATATTTGATGTGCTATATCTTCTCGGTCGGGACGAGAGCTTGCAACGCTTGCGCTGGGTGTTAGCAGCAAAATAAATACCGCGCGCAGAACATAATACAGGGGATTGTCCATGACAGATGCCACACTCAACACCGCAGGTAAGGCGGTGGAACTGCCCACTCTAGAAGGGAGCATCGGCCCATCGGTGCTCGATATCCGCAAAATGTACGCGGCAACCGGGCAATTTACCTATGATCCGGGCTTTACCAGCACTGCCAGCTGCGAGTCGGGGCTGACGTATATCGACGGTGATGAGGGGGTTTTGCTCCACCGTGGATACCCGATTGGGCAGCTCGCTGAACATTCGAGCTTCATGGAAGTTTGCTATCTGCTGCTCAACGGCGAATTACCGAGCCAGAGTGAGCTTGGGCAATTTTCGCGAATCATTTCGCGCCACACGATGCTGCACGAACAATTGGCAACATTTTACCGTGGCTTTCGGCGTGACGCGCACCCGATGGCGATCATGTGCGGTGTGGTGGGTGCGTTGTCGGCATTTTATCACGATTCGACCGACATTAACGACCCGCAGCAGCGCAAAATTGCCAGCCATCGGCTGATTGCCAAAATGCCAACGATTGCGGCGATGGCGTATAAATATTCGGTGGGGCAACCGTTCCTCTACCCCGACAACAGCCTGTCCTACACCGGCAATTTCCTGCGCATGACCTTTGGCGTTCCTGCTGAACCCTATGTCGTGGTGCCGGAAGTGGAACGCGCGCTCGACCGGATATTCATCCTCCATGCCGACCATGAACAAAATGCCTCGACATCGACCGTGCGGCTCGCCGGTTCGTCGGGGGCCAACCCCTTTGCCTGTATCGCGGCGGGTATCGCCTGTCTGTGGGGCCCGGCGCACGGCGGCGCCAACGAAGCCGCGCTCAACATGCTGCGCGAAATCGGTACGCCAGACCGGATTCCGCACTATATTGCGCGGGCAAAGGACAAGAATGATCCCTTCCGCCTGATGGGCTTTGGCCATCGCGTCTATAAAAATTATGATCCGCGCGCGACGGTGATGCAAAAAACGGTGCGCGAAGTTTTTGCGGCGCTCAAGGTCAATGACCCGCTGTTCGAAACCGCGCTCCAGCTCGAAGAAATCGCGCTTTCCGACCCCTATTTCGCGGAAAAGAAATTATTCCCTAATGTCGATTTCTATTCGGGCATCATATTGTCGGCGATTGGTTTCCCGACGACTATGTTCACTGTGCTGTTCGCCCTTGCCCGTACGGTCGGCTGGGTAGCACAGTGGAATGAAATGATATCGGATCCCAATCAGAAAATTGGCCGCCCGCGTCAGCTCTATACCGGGCCGGTGCAGCGCGATTATGTGCCGCTATCTGCGCGTTAAGCGCTGATTTGCGTGGACGAAGCCATCCGCCGGGGGAGTGCGAGTGTAAAGCGCGCGCCCTGCCCCGGCGCAGATTCGATGCGGATTTCGCCGCCCATCGCCAGTGCAAGGCGTCGCGAGATATAGAGGCCTAGCCCTGCCCCGCCGCCATCGGTGCGCCCCAGCCGTTCAAATTTTTCAAATAATCGCGCCTGGTCGGCAGCCGAAATGCCCGGCCCCTGATCGGCGACGGTAATGGTGGCGAACTGCGCCTCCTCTTCAACGCGTAGCCAAATTTGCGAGCCATCTGGGCTGTAACGCACCGCATTGCCGATGAGGTTGAGCAATATTTGCAACGCGCGGCGGAATTCACCGGTGGCGAGCGCTCGTTCATCAAAATCGGGTGCGTCGATACGAATGCCACGTTCCTGCGCCTTCATAGCGAGCAAGCCTGCGGCGCGGCGCCCCACATCGGCAAGGTCGACCGCTTCGCTGGCCACCGAAAAATCTTCGCGCTCAACCGCCTGCAAATCGGCCAAATCATCCACGAGGTCGAGCAAATGCCGCCCGGCAAGCGCAATGTCGCTGGCATAGCGCGCATATTCATCCCGTATCGGGCCCTGCATCTGACCGGCGATGGTTTCGGCATTGGCGATAATGCGCCCCAATGGTCGCCGCAACGCGCCATCGACCCGCAGCGCAAAGTTGCGCGTATCCATCTCCCCCAGCAGGCTTGCACCCCGGTCAGCGTCACGCTTGGCGGCAAGTTCGGGGGGCAATTGACCAAAGCCGATTGGCTCAGCACTGCCATAATAGCCGGTAAAGCCGCTCGCTTCATCGGTCATCGCATGGGCCGAAAGCGCAAGAACGGTGCCATCGGCCTTGCCAGAGGCGAGCCGCGCACGCTGTCCAGTAAAGCCGGCTTGATCGGCCAGCGCGCCCAATAGTTGGAAATTGCCGTCGCGGTCGGGTACCAGATGGAATAATTCCGACAGCGGACGACCCAGCCAGTTGGTATCGCTCAAATCCCATGCAATATCGGCTTCTACGAGGATGAGGCGCAGTCGCACATCACACGCCCAACGCACCAATCCGGGCGGTATGGGCCGGGTTGGAACCGACGGCAGCGCTTGATCGGCGCTGATGTCTGGCAAGGGCTGCGCGCTCCATTCAACCAGTTCGATCCGCGCACCATCTGCATCGGGGAGGATGCGGGCAAAGGCGCGAATTTCGGCTGCATCATCAGCGAGCAGCACAGGACGCTCAATCGGCGTTTCGAGCCGGATGGCAAGCATTGTCAGGCGCGCCAGCGCCGGCAGCAACAGCGGGTCACCCAAATCACCGCCTGCCTGTTGCTGCAAACGCAACAGCCCATCATCGGCCTGAATCAGCCGACCGTCCAAATTGGTTCGGGCGCGCACCACCAAGCTCACGGCATAGCTGCCTGTCGCTGGAGGATGGCCGAACGCGGCGATCGCCGCCAATATGCGTTAAAATTGTGCACGAATGTGGCTTTAGCCGATTGCGGTTAATGCCAGCTAAACCGCGTGCGATGTTGCCACATCATCCCGCACCACGCTCCATAATATGGGGATCACCAGGGTCAGTCCGACCAGTCCCGCCGCCAGATCAAAGCCGCCGCGCCAGCCAAAGGCCACCACCGACACCGCAGATACCAGCCATGCCAGCAAAAAATCGGGGCCCCATTGCGCCAAGCGCTGGGCGATCCGCCGTTGGAGGAGAAGGGTGAGCGCCAAGAATAGGCAGATGGCATTGCTGCCGCTGCCCATATGCCATTGACCGCCCGAAACCGTCATTCCGCGCTCTGCAACGCCCAGAGCGACAAATTGCAGCATCAGGCCGAGCCAGCCAAAACCACGCTGCACCCTGCTCACGGGACGGAAACGCCCCACAAAATCAGCGGCTTGATGGCCAATAGCCGCCACCAACCCCGCCACCGCCGCAACGCCGATATGCCCCGTCAGCGCGCCAGCAATAGCAGCGATGCCGCCCAAATGGCTTGTCAGCAGCGCGACATTGCCGCTCGACTGGCGTGCCAGCAGCGCGGGTGCCGCCAATGCCAACATCGGCGCGACGACAAACCGACCCACCAGTCCCGTTTCCACCCGGCTGGAGGTGGTGAGCAATTTCTGCTGCGCATCCGCCGCATCCTCCAGCGAATCAGCCAGCGTCGCATCACCACCCACAAACATCGATGGTTCGCAGGCATATTGTGCAACACCCGACTGGATGGCCCCGCGCAACAGGTAAAGCTGCGCATCCCAATCAGCAGGTGCATTGCCCAAATCCGCCCACTCTGCCGGGGTCAGACGCGCCAAACCTGCCCAGCGGGTTTGTGCATCGATGCGCTCCAGCGTTGCAGTAACCGGCCCATCCTCCACCGTCAGCAGCAACGGCGCTTCACCCAGTCCTGCCGCGCGCCACAGCCGTGGCGCCGCAACCAGCCCGTCCGCGATCAGCCACAATTCGCGCGCGCCTTCGCATGCCGCCATGACGTCAGATGCATTGCGTGCCAATTGCACCGGCAGACCGCGCGCGCGGATGCGGTCAATCGCCTCGGTCAGCGCGGCGGGTAGCGCATCTATGAGGAGGAGGAGGGTATCGCACCCCATGGCGCGCGCCTGCTCCGCCTGATGTTCGACAACGCTCATCCCGGCAATGGGCAAAAGCGCGCGCAGCCCCGGCATACCCCATGCATCCACCGCGTCGGCAAGCTGCTCTGCTGCGGCGAGGGCGATGCGTGTCATGCGCCGTTTCCTATCGATAAATGGGCCAAAAGGCGATAGCGACATTGGTCTGCATTGCCGCTGCTCAAACAAGCGCGAATACCGCCAAAAAAATGCGTCCTGCCGTGGGCTTTTGCTGGCCATTTGCGCCGCGCGGCGTTAGGGTAACGCAATTATATTTCCTTCCCCGAAAAGGCTGAAAATTGACCGATAATAGCGACATTTTGCCTGCGCAGCCCAGCGACGTGCACCCAGTGAACATCGTCGATGAAATGCGTTCGAGCTATCTCGACTATGCGATGTCGGTCATCGTCTCACGTGCGTTGCCCGACGTGCGCGACGGGCTAAAACCCGTGCACCGCCGCATCCTGTTCGCGGCACAAGAAGGCGGCTTTATTCCTGGTCGTCCGTATAAAAAATCAGCCAAAATCGTCGGCGACGTCATGGGTAATTACCACCCGCATGGCGACAGCGCCATTTATGACGCGCTCGCCCGCATGACGCAGGATTGGGCGATGCGCGTGCCGCTGATCGACGGTCAGGGTAATTTCGGGTCGATGGACCCTGACCCGCCCGCCTCCATGCGATATACAGAGGCGCGGTTGATGCGGGTCGCGATGACCATGCTCGACGAGCTCGACAAAGATACGGTCGATTTTCAACCAAATTACGACGCGAGCCGCGAAGAACCGACGGTTTTACCCGCGCGTTTTCCCAATTTGCTGGTCAATGGCGCGGGCGGCATCGCGGTGGGCATGGCGACCAACATTCCGCCGCACAATTTGGGTGAGGTTATCGACGCCTGCCTCGCCACCATAGATGACCCCGCGATTTCGACCGATGATCTGATGCGCATCGTCCCCGCACCCGATTTTCCGACCGGTGCCCTAATTCTGGGGCAAGGGGGCGCGCGCAACGCCTATCACACCGGACGCGGCTCCATCATGATGCGCAGCCGCCATGTGGTAGAGGAAGGGCGCGGGGACCGTCGCTCGATCGTCCTCACCGCCATCCCCTATCAGGTCGGCAAATCGGGGCTGGTCGAAAAAATCGCCGAAGCCGCCAAGGAAAAACGGATCGAGGGGATCAGCGACATCCGCGACGAAAGTTCGCGCGCGGGGGTCCGCATTGTTATCGACCTCAAACGCGACGCAACCCCCGACGTCGTACTCAACCAATTGTGGCGGCATACCCCCGCACAAGCCAGTTTTCCGGCCAATATGCTTGCCATTCGTGGCGGCCGTCCGGAAATTCTCGGCCTTAAGGACATTCTGACCAGCTTCATCGCCTTTCGCGAACAGGTCATCACCCGGCGCTGCAAATTTGAACTCAACAAGGCGCGTGACCGTGCGCACATCTTGCTCGGTCTGGTCGTGGCGGTCACCAATTTGGACGATGTCGTACGCATCATCCGTTCGAGCGCCAACGCCGCCGAAGCGCGTGTCGCGCTGCTGGCGCGCGAATGGCCGATGGGCGATATTGCGCCTTATATCCGCTTGGTAGAAGCACTGGACACCGAAGCAGAGGGTGCGATTTATCGGCTGTCCGATACCCAGGTGCGCGCCATCCTCGAACTGCGGCTGCACCGCCTGACCGCGTTGGGGCGCGATGAAATCGGCAATGAACTCAAGGAATTGTCGGTAAAAATTGCCGAATTGCTCGATATTTTGGGTGACCGCGCAAAACTTTATGCGGTGATGCGCGAAGAATTGATCGCGGTGCGTGATGGTTATGCAACCCCGCGCCGCACCGAAATCACCGCCGCTGCCGACGGGATTGAGGATGAAGACCTCATCGAGCGGGAGGATATGGTGGTGACCGTCACCATGGACGGTTATATCAAGCGCACCAACCTCGACGCATTTCGCCAGCAACGGCGCGGCGGCAAGGGTCGTGCGGGGATGGCGACCAAGGATGAAGATGTTGTCACCGAACTCTTCGTTACATCCACCCACACGCCAGTGCTGTTTTTCTCCACCCACGGAAAAGTCTATCGCAAAAAAGTTTGGCGCCTGCCCGAAGGTGGTCCGGCGACGCGCGGACGGCCAATGGTCAATTTACTGCCGCTGGCGGAGGGTGAGAATATCTCCACCGTGCTGCCGCTCCCCGAAGATGAGGGGCTATGGGGCGATTTGAGTGTCGTTTTCGCGACCGCAAGGGGAAATATTCGACGCAATTCAATGGATAGCTTCACAAACATACCATCTAATGGCAAGTTTGCGATGCGCTTTGAAGATGGCAGCGACGACCGGTTGATCGGCGTTGCCCTGCTCAATCCCAATGATGATGTGCTGCTCGCCACCCGCAATGGCAAGGCAATACGCTTTGCGGGCGATGATGTGCGTGAGTTTCAGAGCCGCACCTCCACTGGCGTGCGCGGCATGACGTTGCGCGACGGGGATGAGGTAATTTCGCTGTCCATCCTCCACCGCGTTGGCGTCCGCGACCAAGAGGAGCGCGAGGATTATTTGCGCCATGCCCCATGGAAGGGCGAACGCGATAGCGAACCAAAGATGACCGCCGAACGCTTTGCCGAACTGCAGGCAAAGGAACAATTCATCCTCACGATCTGCGCCAATGGCTATGGAAAATTATCCTCAGCCTATGAATATCGCCGCACCGGGCGTGGCGGACAGGGTATTTCCAATATCGACAATATCGCGCGCAACGGCCCAGTTGTAGCAAGCTTCCCTGCCGAACAATCGCACCAGTTGATGCTGGTAACCGACCAAGCCAAGCTCATCCGTATCGGGCTCGACAGCCTGCGCGTCATTGGACGTGGCAGCGCAGGCGTACGCCTGTTCGACGTTGCCGATGCCGAACATGTGGTGAGCGCCGCGCGTATCAGCGATAATGACGACCAATCTGATAGCGATGCGGCGTCCGATCAGGATGGAACGGACGCTCCCGTCGAATGACCGTGCGTTTTGCCTATAAGGTGCTGACGGCCACCCAATGGGCCGACTTTGTCCGTGACGGGGTTTTTCGGGGCGCGCCGGTCGATCTCACCGATGGCTATATTCACCTGTCCACTGCCGAACAATTGCCCGAAACCATCGATAAGCATTTCAAAAATCAGTCTGGTTTGATGATTGCGGAGGTGGACCTTGCCGCATTGGGTGACAAGGTGCGCTGGGAGGAATCGCGGGGCGGCGCGCTGTTCCCGCATATTTATGCCGCCCTCCCCCTGCTTGCGGTGCAAAGCGTACGTAAAGCCGATTGACCCGCTGCGCCTGATAGCGCAGCATAGGCCATGACAATTGAAATTATCCTTTCCGGTCAATCCTGTGGCGCGACAATTCGTGGGCTCGATTTGGCGCAACCGCTCTTGCCCGAAGCGGTTGCCGAAATCCGCGCATTGTGGCTGCAGCATCATGTGCTCTCCTTTCCCGATCAGCGATTGGGGGACGATGATCTGGAGCGTTTCAGCCAATATTTCGGCGGCTTTGGCGATGATCCGTTTATTGCCCCGATAAAGGGACGGCGACATATTATAGCGGTGAAACGCCGGGCCGACGAAACATCGCCACTATTCGCCGAAAATTGGCACAGCGACTGGAGTTTTCAGGCGCGGCCACCCGCAGGCACCTGCCTATATGGCATTACCATCCCGCCGCATGGTGGTAACACCGAATTCGTCAACCAGCATATGGCGCTCGACGCTATGCCCGATGCGCTGCGCCAACGGCTCGAAGGACGGATGGCGATCCACAGCGCGCGCGGCGGCTATGCGCCCTCCGGCATGTATGGCGACAAGGACAAGGGGCGCAGCATGGATATTCGCAGCAGCGAATCCGCGCGCGCAACGCAGCTTCACCCGATCATCCAGCGTCACCCCGAAACGGGGCGGGAAGGGATTTTTGGCTGCGCGGGCTATATCATCGGCTTTGCCGATATGGATGAGGAAGAATCGCTGGCTCTGTTGCGCGACCTCATCGCGTGGCAGGATCGCCCGGATTTTCGTTACAGCCATGTCTGGCAGGCCAATATGTTGCTAATGTGGGACAATCGTTCGTTACTGCACCGCGCGACCGGCGGCTATGATGGCTATGACCGATTGCTCCATCGCACGACAATCGCCGCTTGGGCGGCTTAACGCGCCGTTCGCAGGCTTGTCACCACGCCATGCGCAATCATCGCCTGCCCGCCGAAATATAGCGGCCAAATGAGCGCTGCGGCGAGAGCGGGCGCCACATGCCCGCCAGCCCGCGCGAAAATCAACAAATCGCTCACCAAAAAGGCGATTGCACCCAGTCCGGTGCGATAACGCGGAAAGCGGCTGGCCCAAGCGAATGCCGCCATGGCCGCGACGATCGCCGTATAGAGTGCGGCGTGCCACCAACCCGCCGCCGGATAGAGCATCGCCATGCAGATGATGAGCGCAGCGGGCACCAGCGCCCATGCCAGCAAATTTTGTGACAGGCTGCGCTGTGGCCGCGCGTTGCGCGCATATAGGTAGATGGCCACAAAATGGCCCGCCGCAAAAGCCAGCGCGCCCACTTCCAGCCCCTTGGCGTCGAGCAGCACATCACCCAGTGCGCCCAATGCCAACACCAGCGCCATCAGCCAGCCATCCTGCCCTTTGGCCTCCATCGCCGCCCATAGCGCCAACAGCCCGACCCCCAGCCCCTTCCAGACGATGATTAGGGGGCCGTGCATCTGGCCCAATACTGCCGCCATATAGCTGACGCCCGCCAGTATCGCTGCCCACCAAAATAGCCGCATATGTGCCCCCATTGCCCCCTATTGCATCAGCCGCGCTGCTTCGCCAAGGGGTGCGACCATGCGCGATAGAAATTATGACGTCCATATCATTGGCGGCGGTCTGGCGGGGAGCGAGGCGGCGTGGCAATTGGCCGAGGCTGGACGGCGGGTTCGCCTGTCCGAAATGCGCGGCTCAGGGGATATGACCGCAGCGCATCAGGGTGATGGACTGGCCGAAATGGTCTGTTCCAACAGCTTTCGTTCGGATGATGGCGACCATAATGCCGTTGGCTTGCTGCATCGGGAGATGCGGATGTTGGGTTCGCTCATCATGGCGGCCGCCGACAAGCATGCCCTGCCCGCCGGGTCGGCGCTGGCGGTCGATCGGGAGGCTTTTTCTGCCGAGGTAACCCGCCGACTCCATGCGCATCCCAATATCAACATCGTGCGCGAACGCATTGATATATTGCCAGAAAGTGGCCCTACAATCGTCGCCACCGGCCCATTGACTGCGCCGCGACTTGCCGATGCCATTGGCGGGGCGACCGGGCGCGATGCGCTGGCCTTTTTTGACGCCATCGCCCCCATCGTCCATCGCGACAGCATCGACATGGATGTCGCATGGATGGCGAGCCGCTGGGACAAGGGTTCGGCGCTGGGGGATGGCAAGGACTATATCAACTGCCCGATGGACAAGCCGCAATATCACGCCTTTGTCGAGGAGCTGTTGGCCGCCGACACCGGCGATTTTCGCGAATGGGAAAAGGATACGCCCTATTTCGAGGCCTGCATGCCGATAGAGGTCATGGCGTCGCGCGGCCCCGAAACGCTGCGTTTCGGGCCGATGAAGGCGGTCGGGCTGGACAATCCGCGCACCGGGCGATGGCCTTATGCCGTCGTGCAATTGCGACAGGACAATCGGCTGGGCACTTTGTGGAACATGGTCGGTTTTCAGACCAAGCTGAAATATGCCGAGCAGACCCGTGTTTTCCGGACAATTCCGGGCTTGGAACAAGCCGAATTTGCGCGGCTCGGCGGGTTGCACCGCAACAGCTTCATTCGCTCACCAGAGGTGCTCGATACGCGCCTTGCGCTCCATAACCAGCCGCATATCCGTTTTGCGGGGCAGATTACCGGCTGTGAAGGCTATGTTGAAAGTGCCGCAATCGGCCTTGTCAGCGCATTGTTCTGGATTGGCGACCTGCGCGGCAGCCCATTGCCGCCACCGCCCGCCGACAGTGCATTGGGCGCGTTACTTGGCCATATTACCCACGGTGCGGATAGCAGCCAATTTCAGCCGATGAACGTCAATTTCGGGCTGTTCCCGCCCGTCGATGTGCCCAAAAAGGCTGACCGCAAGCTCGCCTATACCCGGCGGGCAGATGCAGCCTTGCGCGGCTGGATTGCCGAAAACGCCGCGACATTACCGTCAATCACCGTCTGAATCCGGGCAAATGCAGCGCGCACGCGCATTGGCTGGACGCGCGGTGGTGGCAAATTCAGCGCGGGTTAAAATCCCGTCGCGGTCGCCATCGGCCCCGGCAAAGCGGTTCGATGTTGCCACCGCCCATTCCTCAAACGACAATAAATTATTGCCATCACGGTCGAGGCGGCGAAAGCCATTGCTGCGGCTCGATAACATTTCGATCCGCGTTATCCGCCGGTCGCGGTTGCGATCATAACGGCCAAAGCGCCGTTCCTCCCGCGATAATTTGGGGGCTTCGGGCGGCGCAGGCGGCGCGGTGCCAACCAGCCCCTCCGCCGCTTGTGGCAGGCCTTCGGGCGGTGGCGGGATGGCGGCGGCGACCGGTTCCCCCCATTGCTGCGCGCCCTGCCAGACAAAGACGCCGCCGATCAGCAACAGGCTGGCGATGCCGCCGCCGAGTAAAATCCGGTTCATTGCACCCTCCCCCGACATTATCGCCCAAAAAGGCCGACCCGCAAGATAATTGCCTGTTCGTTTAACCGGCGACGCCTGCCGCCCGCGCGCGCAATGGTGCGCGCCATGGCGGCTATCGCGGCAAGCGGTTTGGGCAATTTGGCCAAAGACAATGCGCCCAGCGCTTGCGCCAATGCCGCCCAATCAGCAGGTGCGCCATCCGCCCCCCCGTCATCAAATGCCTGCCAGAATAATCCCATGACATTCCCCGCAGCCGCAATGTCGGGTGCGATGTCGCGTTCGATGTCTGCTGCACCGTCACCCAAAATGCGTGCGGTTAAGGTAAATAATATTGCCCCGGCCATGGCCCGCCCCGGCCCATCTTGGTCGGCTGCAACCGCAAAATATGCATCGGCAAGCGCACCCAATTCTGCCCCCGTCACATGCGGCAACAACAAGGTGGCGCATGACGTCAAAAGCGGGTCAGGTGGGGCATCGCCATCTCTTAGTGCACCCAGCGCCTCTGCCCACCAGCGTAAACGAATTTGCGCCAGCGCCGGTTCGCTAACCGCAGAAATCTGCGCATGCATATGCTGGTTCAACGCCCATAATATGCCGACAGCTTCCCGCCGCGCCGCAGGAACAAGCGGTAAAATCAATGGGTTGTCGATGATGGGCGCACCCGCCCCGCCATGCCATGTCGCAACCATCGTCATGACGTCAAATCCACATTGGGACAGCATATGGTAAGCCGGTTGGTAACCAATGCGCTGAACCCCTTGCCAACGTTAATGCTGCTAATCGCCCCAAATCTAATGGTCGGGCTGCATATGTGGCAACCCACCTTCAGGGGACGATTTATGCCTAAGGCCGGACGCTTCATACGGCAACTACACCGCAACCAGAGCGGCAACGTCATGTATTTGACGGCGGGCCTGCTTATGCCCATTTTCGCGGTGATTGGTGCGGGCGTTGACCTGGGTCAAGCCTATATGGCGAAAACGCGCCTGCAACAGGCGTGCGACGCTGGCGTGCTCGCCGGCCGGCGCGCCATGGCGGACGGCACATACAGCAGCGCGGCGCAAACTGCCGCGAACAATATGTTTGCATTCAACTTTCCCGATGACCTGTACAGCAGCACCGGGGTTGATTTCGATAGTGAACAGCGCGGCGCATCCGAAGTGACGGCAACGGCGACCGCCACCGTCAATACGATGATGATGCGCATGTTCGGCAAGGAACAGATTGGCATAACGGTCAATTGCACCGCGCGGCTCGAAGTGTCGAATGCCGACATCATGTTCGTGCTCGACACCACCGGGTCGATGCTCGAGACCAATTCGGGTGACAGCGTCAACAAAATCACTGCACTTCGTACCGAAGTGATGAACTTTTTCGACACAGTGACGGCGGCGCAGTCGGGCACCAGCATATTGCGCTTTGGCGTTGTCCCTTATTCCAGCAATGTAAACGTCGGCGCAGCGTTGGTGAACGCCAATCCCGACTGGGTTTCGGACACCACCGAACAACATTCGCGTACCGCTACTTGGGTAACAACCAGCAGCAGCGGCCCGACCACCACATGGTCTGACGTGTCTGGATTTTCGAGCTGGAGCAACACAGGCGTTATTGTCGGTATTTCTAGCTCTTATTGTAATTCGACCACACGCTATCCGACCTATGAAGACGGATCGGTCGTCTCCGGCCCGACGACCAGCACGTCGACCAGCGGCACCAACCCGCGCACGACGACAACGTACGTCGACACCAATTACAACAGCACCAAATATCGTTATCGTTGGAGCAGCAGCAAATGCCGTGAGCAACGTTCGACCGGCGTGCGCCGCGAACGGGTGACGAGCAGCATCACGCAGACCTTGACCTATCACCATATGCTGCGCAGCTTTGATGTTTCCGCCTATAAATTGGCGGGCGGCACCATAACCGACCCTCTCGGCACCAATGGCGCCAATGTCACCGTCAGCTGGAATGGCTGCATCATCGAACGCGACACCAACGCCTTTGATGATGCAGCCAGCCCGCCAGCCAACACCTATGACCTCGACATTGATTTGGTCCCGAATAGTGAGGAAACGCGCTGGCACGCGGCCATCCGTGATTTTGCCTTTCCGCGCACATCTTCGCCGTCGAGCAGCCAGTCGCCGTCGCCCGCAACGATGGACACGACGACCGACATCCCGAGCTATGGCAGCAGTTCGAACGTGTCATCCGGTTGGTCAGCTTGTCCGTCGCCGGTGATGAAATTGACCCCCATGACATCGGCGGATCGTTCGACCCTGCAAACCTATGTCAATAATCTGGTCGCCACCGGCGGTACATATCATGATGTCGGCATGGTTTGGGGTGCACGGCTCGCATCCCCCACCGGGCTGTTTGCATCCGAAAATGCGACCGCCAGCAATGGTATGGCGATCAGCCGTCACATCATCTTCATGACCGATGGTCAGATGGCACCCAACCCCGGCATCTTTGGCTTTCAGGGGGAGGAATATCTGGACGGCCGTGTCGGTTCGACCAGCACCAGCGAAATGACCGCGCGGCACAATAAACGCTTTCTGACGGCATGCGATGCGGCAAAATCACACAATATCACGGTCTGGGTGGTCAGCTTTGGCACATCGCTCAGCAGCGATATGCGCGCCTGCGCCAGCGGCGACCGCGCATTCCAGGCCAATAATTCCAGCCAGTTGCGTCAGCAGTTTCAGGCAATCGCGTCGCAAATCACGCGCCTCAGGCTATCGGAGTAAGCGATATGATGAACAAGCTCCATCGCCTGCGCACAGATGAAAATGGCAGCTATGCCATCGAATTCGCATTGATTTTGCCAACATTTCTGATGCTGGTCATGGGCACGTTCGACCTTGGCATGCAGATGTATGCCAAACAGACGCTGGCCGGTGTCGTGGCGCAAGCAGCGCGCGACAGCACATTGGAATCCAATGTCGGCGACCCCAGCGCCGTGGACCAGCGTGTGCGGGATCGCATGGGTGTGGTTGCACGTTATGGCACGTTGGCCTTCACCCGCACCAGTTACAGCGATTATAACTCGGTCGGTCGGCCCGAAAATTTCACCGACTCCAATGGCAATGGCGTGCGCAACCCCGGCGAATGTTATGAGGATGTGAACGGCAACAGCACATGGGATGCGGACCGGGGCAGTAGCGGTTCGGGCGGTGCCAGCGACGTTGTCGTCTATCAGGCAACCTTTACCTTTCCGCGCCTGTTTCCCCTGTGGAAAATGCTGGGGCAGGACGAAAATAAGTCGATCGTGGTTGCATCCTCTGTGCGCAACCAGCCCTATTCCAACCAGACAAGTTCAACCGTGGTGCGTTGCTCATGATCCAGAACCGCTCCCTCCGCCGTGCGACAATCGCCCTGCAACGGCCCGTGCGCCGCCTGCGCCGCGACACGCGTGCGCTCGCCATGATTGAAATGGCGGTGACCCTGCCGACCTTGCTGTTGCTCAGCTTTGGTGGGCTCGAAATTTCCAGCCTCATGCTGGCGCACACACGCATTTCGAACATCGCACTGTCGGTGGCCGACAATGCGTCGCGCATTGCATCGGAAAGCGGGCTCGCCAACCCACAGGTGCGTGAGGTTGATGTGAACGACGTGTTTCGTGGCGCGCAGATTGAAAGCGGCACCATGAACCTGCTCGCCAATGGGCGGGTCATCCTCTCCAGCCTCGAACTGAATGACGATGGCGGGCAGTGGATCCACTGGCAGCGCTGCTATGGCAATATGAATGTGTCGTCCGCTTATGGCCCGCAGGGAACGGGGGCGTCCGGCACCAGCTTTGCCGGCATGGGTGATGAGGGTAGTGAGGTAAAGGCGGGCGAAGGCAACCCGATCATGTTCGTCGAAATCACCTATCGCTATCAGCCAGCCGTGCTCGCCAGCCTGTACGATGCGCCGATCGACATTGATTATGAAGCGGCCTTTGCCGTGCGTGACGCGCGCGACACGTCACAGATTTTCAACCCCAACCCCAGCGCAACGGTTGCCAACTGCCCGACCGGCGTGCAGCGCAAGAAACGGCACGACCGCGGACACAACGGGTTGGGCGGGATATTGGGCTGGGCCGGCCTCTGACACCGCTCGTCTTCAGCGGTTGCACAAGGTCCGTGCCTTGGCCACCACCTTGTCCGCGTCAATGATTGCCGCACGTTCCAGATTGGCGGCGTAGGGTAAGGGCACATCCTCATCACAGACGCGCAATACCGGCGCGTCGAGGTCATCGAACGCCTGTTCCATAACGACCATAGCCAGTTCGCTGGCGATGGAACAGACCGGCCAGCCCTCCTCCACAATCAGCAGGCGGTTGGTCTTGCGCAGGCTGGCGATGACGGTGGCCGTGTCGAGCGGGCGCAAGGTACGCAAATCAATGACTTCGGCTGAAATTCCTTCAGCCGCCAATTTTTCGGCTGCATCGAGCGCGACGCCAACCCCAATCGAATAGGAAACGATGCTCAGGTCGCTCCCCGTCCGGCGCACCAATGCCTTGCCGATCGGCAGGACATGATCGTCGATCGCCGGCACATCAAAGCTGCGGCCATACATGAGTTCATTTTCGAGGAAGACGACCGGGTCTTCGCTGCGGATCGCCGCCTTCATCAGCCCCTTGGCATCCGCCGCGTCATAAGGCGCGAGGACAATCAGGCCGGGGACGCTGGCATACCATGGTCCGAAATTCTGGCTATGCTGCGCGCCGACCCGGCTCGCCGCGCCATTGGGCCCGCGAAAAACGATCGGGCAGCGCATCTGCCCGCCCGACATATAATTGGTCTTTGCAGCAGAATTGATAATATGATCAATGGCTTGCAGTGCAAAGTTAAAGGTCATGAACTCGATAACCGGGCGCAAACCACCCATGGCCGCGCCAGCGCCCAGACCGGCAAAACCATATTCGGTGATCGGCGTGTCAATGACCCGACGCGGCCCGAACATGTCGAGCAAACCCTGCGTCACCTTGTACGCGCCCTGATATTCGGCGACTTCTTCACCCATGACAAAGACGCGCTCGTCGCGGCGCATTTCCTCCGCCATGGCATCGCGCAATGCCTCTCGCACCGTGGTTGCAACCATCGCGGTGCCGGCGGGAATCGCCGGGTCTGCATGCGCGACCGCTGGCGGCGGCGGTGGCGGTGGTGCAGCAGGTGCTGCTGCAACGGGCGCAGGTGCAGCGGCGGGGATCGGCGTTGTAACATCACCCGCATCGCTGCCAATCAGCGCGATGACGGTGCCGACCTTCACCCCCTCGCTCCCTTCGGGGACGAGGATTTTGCCGATCACCCCTTCATCGACCGCTTCAAATTCCATCGTCGCCTTGTCGGTTTCAATCTCCGCCATAATGTCGCCCGACGACACGCTGTCGCCTTCTTTGACGAGCCATTTGGCGAGTGTCCCTTCCTCCATCGTCGGGGACAGCGCGGGCATTTTAATCTCGATCGCCATCAGTAATTTTCCACCAGCACATCGGTATAAAGTTCGGGCAAATCCGGTTCGGGCGCGCTTTCGGCAAAATCCGCTGCGACCGACACAATTTTGCGGATTTCCTGATCGATGGCCTTCAGCGCGTCTTCGCTCGCCCCAGCTTTGAGCAAATCAGCCTTCAGCCCCTCAATCGGGTCGCTCTTTTCGCGCACCGCCTGCACTTCTTCGCGGCTGCGATATTTGGCGGGGTCGGACATGCTATGCCCGCGATAGCGATAGGTTTTGAGTTCGAGGAGCACCGGTCCCTTGCCGCTGCGTACCCATGCCAACGCCTTTTCGGCGGCATCGCGCACTTCGAGCACGTCCATGCCATTCACCTGCACGCCGGGGATACGGAAGCTTTCGCCGCGCCGATAAAGCTGATCCTCCGCCGATGCACGGTTGACCGAAGTGCCCATCGCATATTGGTTATTTTCAATCACAAAGACGATCGGCAGCTTCCACAATTCGGCCATGTTGAAGCTTTCATAAACCTGGCCCTGGTTGGCCGCGCCATCGCCAAAATAGGCGAGGCAGACGCCCCCATCGTCGCGATATTTATGCGCAAAGGCGAGGCCATTGCCGAGCGCGACCTGCGCACCGACGATGCCGTGACCGCCGTAAAATTTATGCTCGACGCTGAACATATGCATCGAACCGCCCTTGCCGCGCGAAATCCCCGCCGCACGGCCGGTGAGTTCCGCCATAATCACGTTGGGGTCAATGCCATAGGCCAGCATATGACCATGGTCGCGATAGCCGGTGATAACGCTGTCCCGCTTGGGGTCGAGCGCCGATTGCAGGCCGACTGCCACCGCCTCTTGCCCGATATAAAGGTGGCAGAAACCGCCGATCAGCCCCAGCCCGTACAACTGCCCCGCCTTTTCCTCAAAGCGTCGGATGAGCAGCATTTCGCGGTAAAATGCCTCCATCGTCGCCAGATCGGCGGGATAACGGCCATGCGCCTCCGGCTTTTCGCGGTTGGAAAGCACAGCGCCCTGCGCTTTGGCCGCCGCCTTGGCTGGTTTGGCGGTTGCCGATTTCTGCCCCTTTGCGGCCAAGTCACCCTCCCCCAAATTTACGTGGCGCCGCGCGCCGCACATTTGTCCGGCTATAGGCAATCTGCCGCGCGATGCAACGGCGAAGGCGTTACGGCATCGTGCTATTTGGTTGCGATAGAGAGCAGAATCAGCGCTGCGGATGCAGCGGAATTACAATATCGTCGGGGTGCACATAATTAAGCTCGCCGCGTAGCATTTCATCGGCCAAATCGGGGTCGACATGATGCGGGTTGAGCAAGCGCTTGCGGTTGATGAGCCGCACCCGTTCGGCCTTTAATTCGGCCAGTTGCACGCGGCTCGCCGCCAATTCGCGGCGATAATCGCTCCACGCAAAAACGCCGGTGCTGCCGAACAGCAACCATGTGGCGATGACAATGCCACCGGCAATCGACAGCAGTACGGCCCCGGAAGGGCGCCTGCTTCGAATCTTGGGTGGGTTGGCGTTACGCGGCATGGCCCCTTGAATCACGCAAGTTACGGTGCGTCAACCACCATTTCATAAGTGATTCAAATGATTCGATGAAGTTGTGGTCGGTGAACATAATATGTTGCGCGCCAGCGAAATGCGCCCGCCCCCTTTCCAAACCTGCCCCATGCTTGCCTTTTACCCGCAACATGGCTATGCGCGCGCCCTTCCAGCCATGGTCATCCCTGGAGGCGTGGCGGAAGTCCAAATTGGAAATGGAGTAAGTTACATGAGCGAACAGCTGACGCTGTCGGCCGAAACGCGCGATCGGGAAGGCAAGGGAGCATCCCGTGCATTGCGCAACAATGGCCGCGTACCCGCCGTCATCTATGGTGGCAAATCCGAACCGCAGACGATCCATCTTGAAGAAAAAGCGCTGGTCAAAGCATTGATGACCGGCCATTTCTTCAACAGCGTTGTCGAAGTCACCGTTGGTGGCAAGGCGCAAACCACCCTGCCCAAGGATGTTGCCTTTCACCCGGTCACCGAACGCCCGATGCACGTTGATTTCCTGCGCGTTGCCAAGGATACCAAGCTGACCGTCAACGTCCCGGTCCACTTCATCAATGAAGAAAAATCGCCGGGCCTGAAGCGCGGTGGCGTTCTGAACATCGTGCGCCATGACGTCGAACTGGCCTGCGATGCCAGCCATATCCCCGATGAACTGACCATCGACCTTAGCGGTTATGACGTTGGTGATTCGATCCACATTTCTGCCGTCACCCTGCCCCAAGGGGCTTCGCCGACGATCACCGACCGCGATTTCACCATCGCCACCGTCGTTGCGCCGTCGGGCCTGCGTTCGGCCGAAGGTGACAATAGCAAAACCGAAGGCGACACCGCCGAGGGCTAAGCCAAACAAATATTCAGCACTTGCCAACCCCTCCCCTTTTGGGGGAGGGGTTTTTTATGCAAATCTGGGCAGGTCTCGGCAATCCGGGCGCGAATTACGCGCTCCACCGACATAATGTCGGCTTCATGCTGGCCGACGTCTTGGCAGCAGATGGGCAATTTGGCCCATGGACGCGCAAATTTCAGGCTCTGGTCGCCGAAGGGCGGATTGGCACCAGCCGCATCCTCCTGATGAAGCCGCAGACCTTCATGAACGAAAGCGGCCGCGCGATTGGCGAAGCATTGCGCTTTTTCAAGGGCGTCGCCGAAGATGTTACCATATTTTACGATGAACTGGATCTCGCCCCCATGAAGATCAAGCTGCAACGCGGCGGCGGCGCAGCGGGGCATAATGGCGTGCGTTCGACCATCCAACATATTGGCGCAGATTTCCGTCGTCTGCGCATCGGCATCGGCCATCCGGGGCATAAGGATGCGGTAACCGGCCATGTGCTGGGCAATTTTGCCAAGGTCGAAATGGAACCGCTCAGCGACACATTGGCGGCGATTGCCGCATGCGCGCCGCGCCTCGCCGATGGGGATGATGCGCGCTTCCTCACCGACATCGCGCTGCGCATGGCACGCGATTAACCGCCATGCAGCGTCTTTTGATCATCGGCCCGTGCGGTGCGGGCAAGTCCACATTGGCGCGCATTTTGGGCGCGCGTCTCGCCCTGCCCATATACCATATCGATCAACTCAACTGGCAACCGGGCTGGGTCGAAGCGGGCAGGGACGCGCTACGTACCAAACTTGAGGATATTGTGGTCAGCGATCGCTGGCTGATTGACGGCAATTACGGCGGCACGCTGGATGCCCGACTGGACCGCGCCGACACCATCATCTACCTCGATTTCCCTATCTACCTGTGCCTTTGGCGGTTGGCACGGCGTATCTATACCTACCGTGGCCGCGCCCGTCCCGACATGCCCGATGGTTGCCCCGAACGCTTTGACCCGGCATTTTTCTGGTATGTCGCGCGCTGGAACCATGGCCCGCGCCCACGCACGGAGGAAAGGTTGGCCGGACAAGAATCCAAACTTGTCCGCCTGCGCTCCCCCACCGAACTAGCGCGCTGGATGGACTCCTTGGCCCCGGCGGCATAGGGAGCCGTCGATGACCATCCGACCGCTCTTTACGACGCCGCTCTACCAAGCCGACCTTGGCGATGCCGCGCCGGTTACCGCGCTGGTACATGCGCTGGGCATCTTGGCCAAAGACGATCGCGCAGGCATCAAATGGTCGCGCGATCATGGCTATAAGGGCTATACCAGCTATGCCAGCCTGAATGATCTGCCCCAGCGCGACCCTGATATTGCTGCACTGGTCAAGTTGATCGACCGGCATGTCGCGCGCTTTGCCGATTTGGCGGGGATGGAAATCCACAAAAAGCTGCGCTGCGACAGCCTGTGGGTCAATGTGATGCAACCCGGCGCGAGCCATTCGGGCCATATCCACCCGCACAGCGTGGTATCGGGTACTTTTTACGTCGCCATTCCCGACGGAGCGGGCGCAATCAGCTTTGAAGACCCACGTCTGCCGATGTTGATGAACGCGCCGCTGCGCCGCGATGATGCCGACGAAAGCCAGCAAAGCTTTGTCACCATAAGGCCGCAGCCAGGCATGCTCCTCCTCTGGGAAAGCTGGCTGCGCCATGCGGTGCTGCCGCATCAGGGCAAGGGGCAGCGGCTTTCCATCTCCTTCAATTACGCCTGATAAGGATTGTAAATAAAATGGGTTTCAAATGTGGCATCGTCGGCCTGCCCAATGTCGGCAAATCGACCCTGTTCAACGCGCTCACCGAAACACAGGCGGCGCAGGCGGCCAACTACCCCTTTTGCACCATCGAACCCAATGTCGGGCAGGTGGCGGTGCCCGACGCGCGGCTCGACAAATTGGCCGCAATCGCGGGCAGCCAGAAAATCATCGAAACCCAGTTGGCCTTTGTCGATATCGCCGGACTGGTCCGTGGGGCGAGCAAGGGCGAAGGATTGGGCAACCAATTTCTCGGCAATATCCGCGAAGTGGACGCCATCGTCCATGTGCTGCGCTGTTTTGAGGATGACGACATCCAGCATGTCGAAAACCATATCGACCCGATTGCCGATGCCGAAACGGTCGAAACCGAATTATTGCTCGCCGACCTCGAAAGTCTCGAAAAACGTGTCCCCAACCTCGCCAAACGGGGGGCGAATGGCGACAAGGATGCCAAATGCGCCGCCGCCGTCCTTGCCCGCGCGCTCGACCTGTTGCGCGAGGGCAAACCGGCGCGGCTGCTCACCCCCAATGATGCAGAGGAGGCTCGTCATTTCGCGCAAGCCCAATTGCTGACCAGCAAGCCCGTCCTCTATGTCTGCAATGTCGAAGAAGGTGCCGCGGCAGAGGGGAATGCCCATTCGGCGCGCGTTTTCGCCAAGGCCGCGGCGGAGGGTGCGCAGGCGGTCGTGGTTTCTGCCGCCATCGAAAGCGAATTGGTCGGTATGGCAGCCGACGAACGCGACCTGTTTCTGGCTGAACTGGGGCTTGCCGAAACCGGCCTCGCCCGGGTGGTGCGCGCGGGCTATGCCCTGCTCCACCTCCTCACCTTTTTCACCGTCGGGCCAAAGGAAGCGCGGGCATGGACGGTCGAAAGCGGCGCCACCGCGCCCGAGGCGGCAGGCGTCATCCATAGCGATTTTCAAAAGGGCTTCATCCGCGCCGAAACCATAGCCTTTGCCGATTATGTCGAATTGGGCGGCGAAGCACGTGCGCGGGAGGCGGGAAAACTGCGTGCAGAGGGCAAGGCCTATATCGTTGCCGATGGCGATGTGATGCATTTCCTACACAGTTGATCCTACATAGCTGACCCAAAGGGCTATTCGGCTACGCATTGGGCTATTTCGCTTGTCAAGCCAAGGCGGCAAGCTACCCAGAAGACAGCGATTCGGTTACAAAACCGAACCCGGAAAAGGAAATATGCCATCATGTTCACGCGACGCTTATTCATGGCAGGGGCGACGGCGGGGCTGATCGGCGCGCCCGCCATCATCCGGGCGCGGACGCTGTGGCGCGATTACCCCTTCAGCCTTGGCGTGGCATCGGGCGACCCGAGCAGCGATGGCTTTGTCATCTGGACGCGTATAGCCCCCGAACCGATGGAACGCCATGGCGGGCTGGGCCTTGGCCCCACCCATGTCGACTGGGAAGTGGCGAGCGATGGGGGGTTCCGCAACATCGTGCAGCATGGGACAGCCATCGCCCGGCCTGAACTGGGCCACAGCGTCCATGTCGAAATATCCGGCCTGTTGCCCGACCGCCCATATCATTATCGTTTTACCGCCGATGGCGAACAGAGCCTGCGCGGCAGCGCACGCACCCTGCCCGCCGTCAACGCCAGCCCGACCTCGGTCAAATTCGGCGTTGCCGGGTGCCAGAATTATGAAGCCGGTTTTTATGGCGCCTATCGCCACCTCGCCGCCGAAGATGATCTTGCCTTCGTCTATCATTATGGCGATTTCATCTATGAATATCGGGCGGACTTTTACTTTGCTGGTGGCCTGCCCTTTCGCCCGGTGCGCCAGCACGCCTATCGCAACCTTATCTCACTCGACGATTATCGGCTGGCCTATACGCAAAGCCTGATGGACATCGACCTGCAGGCCGCGCGCGGCGCGCACGCATTTTTGTCGAGCATCGATGACCATGAAGTGGTCAATGATTGGGTCTCCAACGTCGATAATTGGGCGCTCGGCATCCCCGGTGACAATCCCGAAGCGCCGAGCGCCGAAATCTTCATGCTGCGCAAGGCGGCCGCGATGCAGGCATGGTATGAACATATGCCGGTGCGCGCGTCGATGCTGCCGCGCAATGGCATGGTCGCGCTAAACCGGGAATTGCGTTATGGCAATCTCCTGTCGATGCAATTGCTCGACACCCGGCAATATCGCGATGACCAGCCCTGCGGCGATGGCTTCAAACCGGCCTGCCCGGACGTGTTTGCGCGCAACGCATCGGTACTTGGCCGCGCACAGGAAAATTGGCTCGACGCCAATTTGCGCACCCCCGCCGCATGGTATGCGATGGCGCAACAGGTTACGATGATGAGCCTCGACCGCCGTCGCCGGGCGGAGGAGCCGGCAAAAATCCTCAACCTCGATTCATGGGCAGCCTATGAAGCACCGCGCGAACGCATGCTGGCGCGCATCGGCAATTTGCGCAATTGCGTGGTGCTGACCGGCGATGAGCATCAGAATTTCGCCGGTGACCTAGTGCTCAATGACCGGGTGGTGGGCAGCGAATTTGTCGCCACATCCATCTCCAGCGGCGGCGATGGCAGCGACCTGCGCCCCGGTTCGCAACAATTTCTTGCCTTCAACCCCGAAGTCAAATTCTGCAACGATCAGCGCGGCTATCTTGTCTGCGAGGTCAACCGGGATGTGTGGCGCACCCATTATATGGTGGTGGACAAGGTGACGACGCCCACCAACATATTGTCGCGCCGCGCCACCGCAGAAGTGGCGTCGGGACAAGTCGGGCTGCGCATGGCATGAGCGAGGGACAGGAAATGGTCGATCCCATCCACTATGAAGATATCGAGGTGGGGAGCGTCACCTGTTACGGCAATTATGCCGTAACGCGGGAGGAGGTGATTGAGTTTGCCTCCAAATATGACCCGCAACCCTTTCACCTTTCCGACGAGGCGGCGGCGCAAACCTATTTCGGGCGCCTGTCCGCCAGCGGTTGGCACACGGCCGCGATGGCCATGCGCATGCTGGTCGACAATATGCAGGCTGGACGCCCGACCGCATCGCTCGGTTCGCCCGGGATTGATGAAATTCGTTGGCGCAAGCCCGTCTATCCCGGCGATCGGCTACGCGTGGAAAACCAGCTTTTGTCGAAACGCCGTTCGACATCGCGCCCCGACATGGGGCTGACCCGTTCCAAATCCACCATCTATAATCAGGATGATGAAGTGGTGATGACGCTGATCGCCAATGGCCTGATCCGTGTCCGCCACCCGGAGGTGGCGGGGGACTAATTTGTCGCGCCGGCCATCCCGTCAACGGCGCGCGAATAATTTTTCGATATCGGCGAAGTCGAGTTTGACCCATGTCGGGCGACCATGGTTGCACTGGCCCGAATGGGGTGTTGCCTCCATCTCGCGCAGCAAGGCGTTCATTTCAGCGGCATTCAACACCCGCCCGGCGCGCACACTATGGTGACAGGCAAAGGTCGCCGCGACATGTTCAATCCGTTCAGGCAGCGACAAGGGTGCATCATGCGCCGCCAGATCATCGGCAATATCGCGCAGCAGCCGCGCGCAATCCACATGGCCGAGCGGCGCGGGGGTGGCGCGCACCAGCATCGCCGCAGGGCCAAAGCGTTCGATCTCCAGCCCAAAATTGGCGAGGTCCGCCGCCGCATCCTCCAACCGGTCACACGCCACCTCCTCCATCTCGACGACATCGCCCAACAATAATTGCTGCGCGGCGACCCCGCTGCCGGCAACATCGCGGCGCAAGCGTTCGAGCACCAGCCGTTCATGGGCGGCATGCTGGTCAACCAATATCAATCCATCCGCTGCTTCGGCGATGATATAGGTTGCACCCACCTGCCCGCGTGCAATGCCCAGCGGCGCATCAATTGGCCTTGCATCCTCACTCGGCGGCGCGCCAAGCGCCTTTCCGGCTAGCGGGGCGAGCGCGGCAAATTGGTCAAAACGACGCTGCGGGGCGGCAAAATACCCATTTGATTGCCCATTCGATGGCGCAAAGGATGGCTGGGCATTGCCCATGTACGGGGCATCGCCTTGCTCCCCCTCCACCTGCCAAAGCGCCATCGCCGCCGCGCTTGCCGGTTGGGCGGCGCGGTTCCCCCCGGCGTCGAGCGCCGCGCGCAACCCGCCGACGATCAAACCGCGCACAAATTGCGGGTCACGAAAACGCACCTCCGCCTTTGCCGGATGAACGTTCACATCCACCTCTTCCCCCGGCAGGTCGAGGAATAGCGCAACGACCGCGTGCCGATCGCGGGAGAGCATGTCGGCATAGGCACCGCGCACCGCACCCGACAGCAATTTATCCTTCACCGGACGGCCATTGACGAACAGATATTGGTGGTCAGCCATGCCGCGATGAAAGGTTGGCAGCCCTGCCACCCCGCTAAGCCGCATCGCCCCGCGCGCCACATCTATGGCCACGCTGTTATCCGCGAGGGCACGGTCGGTGAGCGCCGCGACCCGGTGCAACCTGTCCTGCCCCACCGGCAGATTGAAAATCACCCGTCCATCCTGTTCGAGGATGAAACCGATGTCGCCACGCGCCATGGCAAGCCGCCGCGCAGCGTCGAGGCAGGCGGCATATTCGGCCCGCGGACTTCGCAAAAATTTGCGGCGCGCGGGGATTTTTTCAAACAAGGCCGCCACCGAAACGCGGGTGCCCGCGGTCATAGCGACCGGCTGTGTTGCCCCCATCCGCCCGTTGTCGATGTGCACCGCCCAGCCATCACCCGCCGCCGTCCGGCTTTCGAATGTCAGTTGCGCGACCGAGGCGATGGAGGGAAGCGCTTCGCCCCGAAACCCCAATGTTGTTACCGCCTCTATCGCCGCATCAGGTAATTTGGAGGTGGCGTGGCGTTCAAAGGCAAGCGCAATTTCATCGCGCGCGATGCCACAGCCATCATCCTCCACCATGATCGCGTCAATCCCGCCACCCGACAGCCGGATGTGGATGCGCGTGGCGCCCGCATCGATGGCATTTTCGACCAGTTCCTTCATCGCACTGGCCGGTCGTTCCACCACTTCACCGGCAGCGATGCGATTCACGAGATTTTCGGGGAGCCGCCGTATTGACATGTGATGCGTCCTAGCGCAGTCCGCCGCCAACGGCGAGATGCCTTTTTGCCCCGATGTCGTTACGCTTGCACGTCATCATGCCGTGCGGCGTTGAACCTGTATCGGCGCTACTAAATTTGGGAAGCCTGCATGTCCTTTTTCAGCAAATTATTCAAAATGTCTTCGAATGATATGGCCATCGACCTCGGCACGGCCAACACGCTGGTTTATGTCCGTGGCAAAGGCATTGTGCTCGACGAACCGTCGGTCGTCGCCATCGAAACGATCAACGGCGTGCGTTCGACAAAGGCGGTCGGCAATGACGCCAAGGTGATGATGGGCAAAACCCCCGACAGCATACAGGCAATCCGTCCGCTGCGCGACGGGGTGATTGCCGACATTGATGTTGCCGAACAGATGATCAAGGAATTTATCCGCAAGGTAGCGGGCGGCAATCCGCGTCCGTGGAGCTTTCCTGAAATCGTCATCTGCGTGCCATCAGGTTCGACCGCGGTCGAACGGCGCGCCATCCGCGATGCCGCGCTCAACGCGGGCGCGCGGCAGGTTTTCCTGATCGAAGAACCCATGGCAGCTGCCATCGGCGCCAATATGCCTGTCACCGAGCCAGTGGGATCGATGGTGGTCGATATTGGCGGTGGCACGACCGAAGTGGCGGTGCTGTCGCTGCGCGGCCTTGCCTATACCACGTCGGTGCGTGTCGGCGGCGACAAGATGGACGAAGCCATCGTCAATTATGTTCGCCGGCACAGCAATTTGCTGATCGGTGAATCGACCGCCGAACGCATCAAAAAGGATTTTGGGGTTGCCCGTCGCCCCGATGATGACAAGGGACAGACGATCCACATCAAGGGACGCGACCTCGTCAACGGCGTCCCCAAGGAAATTGAGATTAATCAGGGCCAGATTGCAGAGGCACTGGCCGAACCGATTGGCGCCATCGTCGTTGGGGTGCGCAATGTTCTCGAGAATATCCCGCCGGAACTGGCCGCTGACATTGTCGATCAGGGAATTGTGCTGACCGGCGGCGGCGCGCTGCTCAAGGATCTCGACGTGGTCTTGCGCAACGAAACCGGTCTGCCGGTGGTGGTTGCCGAACGACCGCTGACCTGCGTGGCGGAGGGAACGGGTCGCGCGATGGAGGACCCCGTGTATCGCGGCGTCCTGATGACCAGTTAAGGCGGCTGGCATGGCGTCGTCCCAGGGGGAGCGCCGATCCTACGCCCGACGCGCGCAATATGGCGCCTTTGCCGGCTATGTCGTTGCCGTTACAGGCGCGATTATTGGTTTATTCGTTGCGATCATCTGGGCGGTCGATCCGGTGGGATTTGCGCAATTGCGCTTGACCGTTGCGGAGGTGACGGCACCTGTCGCGCGTGTCGCCAGCGGTGCCGGCAATGGCGCATCAGGGCTGGGCGATGGTATCGCCGCATGGTGGCGCGCAGGCAGCCAGAATGCACAATTGCGCGCCGATCTGGGCAAGGCACGGCGACAGGTTATCCGCGCCGCTGCGCTGGAGGCGGAGAATCGCCAGTTGCGCGCGCTGCTCAACATTTCGCGCACCGCGCCGCAGTTGGTTGCCGCCGCCAACCTCCTGTCCACCAGCGCCAGCAGCACCCGGCGCATCGCGCTGATTGATGCGGGGTCGAGCGATGGTGTGGCACCGGGCCAAGGGGTGCGCTCTGCCGATGGTTTGGTCGGGCGAACAATGGAAGTGGGGCCAAGCGTGGCACGCGTCCTCCTCCTCGCCGATCCGCAAAGCGTTGTGCCCGCGCGGCGCGCGCGGGATGGCCTGTCGCTGATCGTCACCGGGCGCGGGGATGATTTGCTCGACGTGCGGCCATTAAATGCCGCTGGCAATGTGCTGCGGGTTGGCGACCTTGTCCACACATCGGGCACGGGCGGGCTGTTTCAGCCCAATATTCCGGTCGGCATCATCGTTCGACTGACCAGCGATGGCGGGCTTGCCCGACCGCTCGCCGCCGTCGGGTCGGCCAGCGGGGTGATCGTCGAACGTGCAGCGGATGCCGGCATAGTCGCGCCGCCGGTCAGTGATACGACGAACGCTGATGGAACAGGCGCGCCCTGATGCCCGCCAGCCGCGCCCAACAAAATAGAGCGAACGGGCCACCACTGTCGTGGCGCTTGCGGCTGACCCCGACCATATCGGTGCTGCTCGCCAGTGCCGTGACGCTGCTGCCGCTGGCACCGGGCGCACCCTTGCTGCCACCCTTGGGGCTGATGATGCTGCTCGCTTGGCGTTTGTTGCGTTCAGATATTTGGCCGCTGTGGATTGGCCTGCCGCTCGGCCTTGTCGATGATTTGATGAGCGGCCAGCCGGTGGGCAGCGCGGTATTTTTGTGGAGCGCGGCAATATTGACGCTCGATTTTGTTGACCGCCGCATTGTCTGGCGTGATTTCTGGCAAGATTGGGCGATTGCCGCTGCCATGCTGGCCGTCGCGCTCTTTGTCGGCGGACTGTTGGCACGCAGCGGCGGGCCGCTCGACCTTCTGCGCCTGCTCACCCCGCAATGGCTGTTATCGCTCCTCCTCATGCCGCTGGCGATGCGATTGGTCGGCAGCCTCGACGCATGGCGACGACTGCGGTAACAATCAGCTATGATCCGCTGGCGCAAAATTTTCCGTCCCCAACCCGTGCAGATGGTGACAGAGGGGATGCAGCGGCTGACGTTTAACCGCCGGGTGATGGTGGTCGGCGGCGCACAGGCGCTGGTCGGCGCGGTGCTGGCGGCACGCATGGGCTGGATTTCGGTGATTGACGGCAGCCAATATCGGCTGAAGGCAGAAAGCAACCGCGTCAACCTGACGCTGATTCCGCCGCGCCGTGGCTGGATTGTCGACAGATATGGCAAGGCGCTGGCCGATAATCGCGTCGCGCTGCGGGTCGATATCATTCCCGACAGACTGCACAATCGCGCGGCAACGCTGGGTCGACTGGCGCAAATATTATCGCTCGATGCCGATACGCTCGACAGGGTCAACCGCGCGCTCGATACCAATCATGGTGCGCAACCGATCGAAGTCCTCTCCGACCTCGACGAAGCGCGCTTTGCCGCCGTTTCCGTGCATCTGCCCGAACTGCCCGGCGTCAGCCCGACGCGCGGCTTTACCCGCAATTACCCGACCGGCCCGTCGGTCGCACACCTTATCGGCTATATCGGCGCACCGAGCGCAGAGGAATATGCCAAGGACCGCAACCCGTTGATGCTCACCCCCGGATTCAAGATGGGCAAGGATGGGATAGAGAAATATTTTGACCGCGAACTGCGCGGCCAACCCGGCGCGCGGCGGGCAGAGGTGACGGCACGCGGGCGGCTGGTGCGCGAACTCGACACACTGCCCGACCGGCCGGGCGCGCCGTTGCAATTGACCATAGATGCGGACCTACAGGATTATGCGTCGCGCCGTCTGGGGCTTGAATCGGGGGCCTGCATCGTCATCGACTGTCTGACCGGCGGCATTTTGACGATGACATCTATGCCGGCATTCGACCCCAACAGCTTTACCGATGGCATCGGGCGGCTCGAATGGAAAATGTTGAATGAGGATGACCATATCCCCCTCCTCAACAAGGCGGTGCGCGGCCTTTATCCGCCGGGCTCCACACTGAAGCCGATGGCGGCAGTCGCGCTGCAACTCGCGGGGGTTGACCCGGATGAGACGGTAAGCTGCGGCGGCGGATACCGGCTGGGCGGGCGACTCTTTCGTTGCTTGGGTGTGCACGGACCGGTCAACATGACCCGCGCGATTGAAAAGAGTTGCAACACCTATTTCTACACTATGGCGCACCGTGTCGGCTATGATGCCATCGCCCCCGTCGCCAAGGCGATGGGGTTGGGGCAGGAATTTGACCTGCCGGGCACCAACCAACGCTATGGCACCGTTCCTGACAGCGCATGGAAAATGCGCCGCTATCAGCAACGCTGGTCGGTCGCGGACAGTTTGAACGCAACCATTGGTCAAGGCTATGTTTCCGTCAGCCCGTTGCAACTGGCGGTGATGGCGGCGCGCATCGCCACCGGACGCAACATTGTGCCGCAACTGCTGCTATCCCGCGCGATGACCGCGCCCCAGCCGCTTCCCTATCCGGCAGAGATGTTCACTGTGCCGCGCGCGGGGATGGCAGGGGTGATGCAACCAGGCGGTACGGGTGCCAGATCACGCCTCCTCATCCCCAACGTCCAAATGGCGGGCAAGACGGGGACGGCACAGGTGCGCGCGCTGGTCAACGGACGCAATGCGGGCAGCAATTATAAGTCGCGCGACCATGGGCTGTTCGTCTGCTTCTGCCCGGTTGAACAGCCGCGCTATGCCGCCGCCGTCGTCATCGAACATGGCATGGGCGGTGCCCGCGCCGCAGCGCCGGTGGCCAAGGATGTGCTGACCTTCCTCTATGATCGTGAAGCCGCGATGCAGAGCTTACTAGCATTGGAAGCTGGCTGGGGCGGCACGATGGCAGAGCGGTTGCAGCGCCGTTACGCCAGCTATCAGGCAGAGGCGGGGCTGGTACCCACCCTGCCCGTCCCGCCCGATGCGGCGTCGAGCGCAACCAACAATGCGCCCGTCGATGCCGCTGTGCCGATTCCCGCCAGCGGGGATGTGCCCGCCGCCGCCGACCCGGCACCCGGCGCAGCGACACCCGCGCCGAGCACCGCGCCGCCAGCAGGCCCAACACCCGTCCCCCCGCCACCCGCTGCTGCTGGCCCGGCCTGATGCGCGCTGCCATACCACTCGCCGTTCAGCGGTTTTTGCCGTGGCACATCGTGCTGACACTGGCGCTGCTCGTCAGTTTTGGCGCAACGGTTCTATATTCGGCGGCTGGCGGCAGTTTTGAACCATGGGCGGGCAACCATATCATCCGCTTCCTCGTCTGCCTTACCATCGCCACGACCCTATCCTTCATCCCCGAAGGCTGGTGGCGGCAAGGCGCGATCCCGGGTTATAGCGCCATCCTGCTCGCGCTGTTGGGTGTCGAGTTAATCGGCGCGGTCGCGGGCGGCGGGCAAAGATGGCTCAATCTGGGCTTTATGCGCCTGCAACCCAGCGAATTTATGAAACCCGCCGTGGTGATTTTGCTCGCCCATTTTTATGCGCTGCTGCCGCCAACGCAAACCAAGGTTTGGGCCGGCCTCTGGCCCGCGCTGGCGGTAATCGGCGTGCCGATGGCGCTCGTTATGCTGCAGCCTGACCTTGGCACGGCCATTGCGATTGGCGTTGGCGGGGTGACCGTTGCCTTTCTCGCCGGCTTGCCGATGCGCTGGTTCCTCGGCGCAGCCGGGGTGGGGCTGGCCGCTCTCCCCGCCCTTTTCCTGATGCTGCATGATTATCAGCAGCGCCGCGTGCTCATCTTCCTCGACCCGGAAAGCGACCCCTTGGGCTCGGGTTATCACATCACGCAATCGAAAATCGCCATCGGCAGCGGTGGTGTTTTCGGCAAGGGCTTTTTGAATGGCACCCAAAGCCACCTCGAATATCTGCCGGAAGGACACACAGATTTCGTCTTTGCGACCATGGCAGAGGAGTGGGGCTTGCTCGGCGGGCTGTTCCTGCTCTTTGGCTTTGGCCTCCTCCTGCGTTGGGGCTGGCGAGTGGCCGATCGCGCGCCGACCCGATTTGGCCGACTGGTTGCTGGCGGCCTCACCATGACCATATTTTTCTATATGGCGATCAATATGTTGATGGTGATGGGCTTGGCCCCGGTTGTCGGCATTCCCCTGCCCTTTATGAGCCATGGCGGTTCGTCCATGCTGACGGTGATGATCTGCATCGGCATCATCATGGGGGTCGACCGCGAAACCCGGCGCGACCGGTGGAGTTTGTAGTGAAGAAGCCATCGCGCATGCTTGCATCCGCGCCGCCGCCATGCTAGCGGCCCGCTCTCCCCAAATGACGGGGACAGCGGCCGGCCCAACCAAAGGCCAATTTGCCCGCGCGTGGACGCATAGCTCAGTTGGTAGAGCAGCTGACTCTTAATCAGCGGGTCCTAGGTTCGAGCCCTAGTGCGTCCACCAATATTTTCAGTGACTTAGATGTAAATCAGCCTGAGGCAACACACCTTAAAGGCTAGCCAGCAATCAGATAGCAATCAGGCGAGGAAATTTCGCTTTGCCTCTGCTATACACAAAATCCTCAGATGATTTGGGCGGTTCGCGGAGATTGTGCATGGGCAAGCGATTGGTGGAAGATTGCCTCACACTCGACCTTGCTTGGGTGATGCGGTTAGGGCCGCTCGGCAAAGGTCAGGCAGGGGCCGGAAAAATCCATTGGTCCATTGATAGCGTCAATATCGCGTCGGCGGAGTTTCGACTCGATTTGCGGTCGCCCGAGAGTGCGCGGCTAATATTGTGGTATTCCATTTCAACGCGAGACGAAAAATCTTGCCCGACACGACAGATAATATCGCTTAGCGCTGTGCCTCAACATTTTGGGGGATCTCGCTGGTGGTTGCATTGCCCTGTCACTGGCGAGCGCGCCCGGTTGTTATATTTGCCGCCGAACGGCGACCGGTTTGCCAGTCGAAAGGCGTGGAATCTAACCTACCGCGCGGAGCGGTTAAACCGTTTCGACCGACCATTTGAAAAGCTGTTTCGTATGCAGCGGCGGATTGGCGGCAAGCAGGGGTTGGGAACCGGGCTGGAAAAGCCCAAAGGCATGTGGCAACACACCTTTGCCCGGCGCGCAGCGCGATTTGCCGCGCTGGATTTGGACTGTGCGGTGAAGATCGCCGGGTTGATCGAAGGGCCTGATGGGCCTCGTTAAAAAAACACCCTAGACCTAACCGGGGGCACCTTCGAGGGCAATTTCCAAAACGGACCGGGGTGAGCGAGCAACATAGAATCAATATTCGCCAGCGCTCGGCAAACCTGCTCGAATCGCTTCACGATAGGCGCTTCTGACAACCACTACGCATAACGCCAACCCTGCTGTAGCAGAAATCCCCAACAAAAATCTATTTTCTCCAATAATGTCTTCAGCTATAGAAACTATAGTCATAGGTATAAACAATATCGCAAAAAATCCAACTACTGAAGCCTGGCCGAAGGCAATCAAATTTAAATTTAATTTTTCAAATTTATCATTGTTATAATTCTTAATAAATCTGTAATAATGCCAAATAACTGATATAATAAACGACAATGATAAAATTATCATGTCTATTATAATAAGATCATCTAAACCAACTCCATATTGCTGGTTCAATTTGCTGCCGAATACGGATAGAGTTATGCCGACGATGGTAACAAAAATCATGGCGAATCCGATAGAGTCTACCAGGCCATACGGTGAGATCGCCTTGCTCGTCGCCGCTTCGGTTGTCACGCGCGCGTTCCATTCGCTGTCTTTAATGGCGTTGAGACCCCACCATCCAGCGCCAGCGCCTAGCATAGCGGCAAACGCCCACCCCGGTCCGATGATCGACGCAAGAAGAGCCCAAGCGATGACGATAATTGTGAGGCCGAATATGAGGATTACCCCGACGAGCAAGATTTCCCAGCAACACACCACCACTACGAGGACCGCAATAGCAATTAGAATGCCCCCTGCAATTTCAAGCATCTTTCGGATAACCCTTGTGTAAACTCCGCACCACGCGGAAAAAATGTCCGGGATGCAAGCTAGTTTGAAAAAGTTGCCATCCACTTATCCATGCCATCGCAATTCGGAACTATATCCATAAAGCCCATATCCGCTTGTGGATTCCCATCGGCGGAGCGCCAGCACCACTACGCCACCCTTTAAGGGGGTGGCGCAGGTGTCGCATTGGCGCAGTCAGGCTCTGCAATAGTGCGGCGCGTCAGCGTTGCGTCACCATGCGGGACTGCCGCACATTTCCCCTACTTGCTCGCCAACTATTGTAAAATCGCGCATGTGACGGCTGGCGTCCAACCGCTGCACGCTGCGAAGCTGGTCCTTGGCGTTCATGTCTTTGAGTAAGGCTGCCACCTGTTTCTTGCCTGCCGGCACGGAAATATCCGCTCCGATAATCTTGGCGACGGCATAGCCTGCCCAATCTTTCGCGGTAGGGTGTGTCCGCCATTCCCCCGACGCGATTTCAGCCTGAATTTTTGCCCGCACGTCATCGCCAAACGTCAGGGCAATTTCTGGTGGTGCCCAGCGTTCGACCACACCGACACTATCGCCGCCCTCCAGACCGCCGTTGCCCAGCTTAACGGACGCCAGATGAAACCAATTCGCAGCCTCCGCAGGTGCGCGATTGGTCTTGTCATTGCTGACGCGGAAATATCTGCGGCGGTCATCATTGCCGATGCCTAGACGGCTGGCTTCGGAATTATCCATGCGGTTGAGAACAAGCACAGACCGGGCTGCGTTGCCGAGTGCGCTCGCTCCCCGTGCCGCTTCCGCGTCAACCTGTTGCCCGCCCAGCTTGCGGCTATGGTGGACAAGGATGATGCTGCAACCCGTATCGCGAGCAATGCTGGCCCACCGTTTGGCGATGGCGTCCATCTGGCCATTGTCGTTTTCCTCCCCCCGGTGGCTCGATACGAAAGGGTCAACAATCAGCACGTCAATTCGGCGGGCGCGGATTTCCGAAACAAGGGCCGCATTTACCGGTTCGTTAATGACAAGCCCGTCCCGCCCCTTGGTCGCCGTGCAAAGGCTAGACCCGGCATCGTTTACGAACAGCCGGTCTCCATATTCCCATTCTTCGATATTATGGTGCAGGAGGCAGGCAGTGAATTGCCGTGCCAATTCATCGCGATCATCTTCCAAATTCCAGAGCCATACGCGCTTTGGACCACCCCACACGGTCTTGCCCAGTAATTCTCGGCCGGATGCTAGCGACAAGGCCGTAGCGACCATGAGGGCGCTCTTTCCGGTGCCGCCGGGCGCGATCAGCGTTGTCACCGCACCGCGCAGCAGCCAGCGACCTAACAGCCATGGGCGCGGCGGAATATTAGGAATGGCAGGCGCGATGAATGGCGAGGCTGTGATGCAGTTCGGAGAATTTTCCTCTGCAAATGTCGCGAATATGGAAGCATTGCTGGCGGGATTGATCCAGCCATTTGCCTGCGCCCGTGCGAATACCGCCTGATAGCCGGTGTGTTGGGGATAGAAGCTGTCCCACTTTCGAGCAGCCTCTTGCGGGTCGTATTTGGGCGACGTGGCGGACCAATCCAGCCACAGCCCGCGCCCGGTGTCGCCGAGCGGTTTCAGGGCGTGCCCCATTTCGATCCAAAAACCATAATCATCGGAACGCATATGGTTGAGCGCCGACCGGAGATCAGCCACCGTTTGCGCCGATACCTGGACGGCTGCGGATGCCTTCGCGGCGGGGGACGGGTTCAGCGCCTTTGCCCTGTGAAGCGGTGCCAGCGCGTTTTCTACATGATCGGCAATGCAGACAATCTCACCGTCGCGAATCTTATTTCCGGTGAAGGTGAAAAAGCGACCGCCAGAATATGCCTCGATCCCGCTGCCGTTCGATCCCAATGCAGCGAAATGGCGTCCATAGCCGATGGCGTGAAGGCCCTTGCCGCTCGGGCTTGTTTCAACGTAACCCGGCAACGCATCGTCCAGATCGACAAGTCTATTTTCGCAAATGTTGTCCAGGTCGATGCCCTGCCAAAAACCACCATCACCATCCGGCCCCAAGGCGAAGCCCATTCCCCAGCTATCTCCCCGCATGCTCACGGCCTCGCGCGCCTCATCGTAGGTGACCAGTCGCACAAGATCGGCTGGCGTGTCAGTAGCGCCGCGCGGAGTGCCGCCCGCATAGAACGGCACCTTATCGGGTTTCGACTTTCCGGGTCGAACTATGCTTTGCCAGATGAGCCAACGGCGGGCGGCTTTCATTTTGTCGAGCATCGCAGCCTCAGCTTGGCGGCAGCCGCATCATAGGCACGATGCCATTGCGCTTCGTCACCATAAAATTTCCAACCCTTCATGTCGTGAACGGGTTGGACGATGCTGTTGGTCGGTTCGCCGGTAATGGCGCTGAATAGCTGGCAAAGGAAATATCCTGACCCCAGACAGCGCAAAACCTGCCCCTGAAAACGGATTTCCCTATCCTCATCAAAGGTTAGGAAAAATTTGCCGACCAAATTGCTGCCCGCGCCGTTCATCGTAAAATCTCGCTTGTCGAGCGCGTCAACCGGGCGGCAAGCCAAGAATCCAGATCGCAACGCCGGTAACGCACCGCACCGCCGAGTTTGAGATAGGCCGGGCCATCGCCTGTGATGCGGAAGCGTTCGAGTGTTGGTTTGCCAAGGCGGCAATATGCGGCTGCCTCGCGCGTTGTGAAAATGTCTGTGGTCATCGGAACCCGCCTCCTTATATCGGGCGGGTTCTTCAACTATCCCCGTCCGTGATGGACGGAAGAGGATTTAATTAGACAACATTGCCTACCTATCTGCGCCGACCGGCAATGAGCGTTTGCAGAATGTTCACGGGTCGCGGAACGGGGACAGCCTCGACCCGCCTACTAATTTCAGTGATAGTCATTGAACTGGCCGGTTCGCCGAACAAGCTCCGATATTTTATTAGATCGTCTCGACGGAATGACGCTAACTTCCCAACATTCGCAACGAATTTAGCTACTTCTTCGACTACCTTAAAATATCTCTCATATGGCAATTCACGCTCGGCTATCCAAAATGATTCTACGAGCATCGCCCGCTCCCTTTCAGCTCTGAGCTTTTTCTCAAAACGCTTACGCGTTGACTCTTTACTAGTGCCTCCTAGCCTATTGGCCAACTCCTTCCCAATCGAGTAGTTCGTTCGACGTTCGAAAGGATTGCGTCCTGCCAACCAATCACGCGCGTCCTTTTCAATAAATTCAAATAAATGCGGCCAGTCTTGCTTTGGCTTGTTTCCAGCCTTCCCTTTGCAGATACGATTGACGTGCTCCCGCACGGTGTTGGCGCCGTAGCGTGAAACCAGCCGCTCAATTTCGGCTTTTAGATGTGCATTATTTGTCATGCGGCACCTTTGGCAGCAATGAAATTGACCACATTCATTACCTCTGCGGGCTTAGAAACTGCTGCAACATGCCGCGCCCACGCAGCAAGCGCTGAACGCTTTTCCTCTTTCCAGTCGTGGCGCTGGTAGATGCCTGCAATGCCGCCTTTTGCTCCGCTAACGTGGTTGAGAACGGCCTCTGTCACTTCAAAGCGGATACCGAGCCGCTGGAATCCGGTCGCCACCGACCGCCGCAAATCATGAATACGCCATGCGTCCAGCGACTTACCTCCGCGATCTTGCTGCACCTTCGCGTCCAACGCAGTCTTTGCCTTGGTGAAACCGCTGATCGGCGTCCGGCCGGTCGTGGTGAGGACATAGCCAGTTTTCGGCCAATGCGTGATTTCCAGACCATCATCCCCGAGCTCGCCAACCTTGGCTAGCCGATCCAATTCCGCCTTAACCTCGGGCGAAAGTGGAACAATGTGGGCAACGCCATTCTTTGCCCGATCGGCCGGGATGGTCCATGTGGCGGTCGCGCGATCCAGTTCCGCCCAATTGATCGCCGCTACTTCGCTCCGCCGTTGGCCGGTTAAAATCAGCAGACGGAAGAACGGTCCGAAAGGATCGCCTAGTTCATCGGACGCCGTCCACAATGCCGCAAGCTCATCATCGGACAACACCCGGTCCCGCGCCCTTGGCGCTTCCGGCTTTGCCATGTCGGCCAAAGGATTGCCGAGAATGTCGCCGCGCTTCGCGGCCCAACCGAACAAGACCGAGGCATAGGCAAAGACAGCCCTTCGCATCCCCCGCTGATTGATCGGGATTGCGTCAATGATGGGCTGTAGATCAGCCCGACCAATGTGGGGCATAGGCTTGCCCTTGAGCTTTGGCTCGAGGTGGTTGTTGACGACGAGCTTTGCCAATCTCACGCTGGATGGTCGCCGGTCCCTCTCATTTTCGTAATGATCCAGCCAAAGCGCGGCGATTCTTTCAAAGGCAAGCTCGCCCTCCAATCGCATTTTTTCCTGCCTCAATCGCGCAGCTTCATCCCGTTCGGCGATCCGCTCCAAATCACGCTGGCGAGGATCAATGCCCTGATGGACCAGCACAGCCAGTTCCCTTGCCTGTTTGCGCGCCTGATCCGGCGTCAAATGCCCGTGGCGACCGATGGTGTATCGGCGGGCTGGTGTTCGGTCCGCTTCGCCCGGTCGCGCCAAACGATACTGAAAAACATAAACCTTGCCGCCAGCTGGCGTCACTTTGAGGCCGAAACCAGCTACATCATCATCCCAGATGAACTGATCCCGCGTGCACGGTCGAGCCGCATCCACAACGCGCTTAGTGATCGTTGCCGTTGGCATGTCATATCCTTCCTGCCGGTCTAGCAATCAGATAGTAAGCCATAGCAATCAGATTTGCAACAACGCGTGATTACGTGTGATTATAAAATATGTTATATTTCTGCACATTACCTAAGGTTAGGTCGAAAACCCTATCAAATTTCGCTATCTCTTAATCAGCGGGTCCTAGGTTCGAGCCCTAGTGCGTCCACCACCACCTCAAAACCAAAAGCGCACGCCGGCGACGAAGCTAAGGTTTTGCGCATCCTCACCACGTGCGCGGGCGAAGTCAGCGCTTTGGCCGATGCGCCAGCTTTGTTCGACGCCGACATAGGGCACAAATTCGCGCGATATTTCATAGCGCATGCGCAGCCCAAGCGTGGCGTGATCGACGCCCGCGCCAATCCCCAATTGCGGCACATCCTGCGCGGCAAACGCCGCCTCCACGCGGGGTTGGAGGATGAGGCGTTGGGTGATGCGCTGGTCAAGCTCCACCTCCACCCGTGCGGTCACATCCCCACGATGGGACAGGAAAAGCGCCGCATCCACATCAAACATATAGGGGGCAAGCCCCTGCACGCCGACCACGGCATAGCTGGTGTCGGGCCCGGCAAAATCATGCGCCACCCCCATTTGCAGGTCAAAAAATGGCGAAATGGCGCGCGAATATAGCGCCTGCGCCTCTGCATGTTCGGCGGCACCGCCAAACTGCCCTTCGCCCTCACTCTTCAGCCACAACCGCCGTGTCGGCGTGCCATAATAGGCATCGGCATCCCACGCATAGGCGGCATCGCCACCATCCAGATGCAGTTCCGCCCGGTCCACGCCCAACCAAAAGGAAGGGAAATCGCCATGGTGGCGGCGCAATTCCGCGCGGGATGCGGCCATCGCATCCGCCCCCCATATGGCATCTGCGGCACGTGGCGGCCCTGCACCGGCCGAGGGTGGCGGCGGCGTTTCCGCTATCGGCGCGGCGGGCGGGCCGTGCATGGCATGCATGCTATGGTCCATCTGCCCTTGCTCCATCTGGCCGTGGTTCATCTGGCTATGATCCATCGGAGCGGGAGCAGGTGTGGGGGCCGGAACGGGGGCGGGCATCACATGGCCCGCATGCGGATCAGCGGGGGTCGGCACGGGGGTCGGCGCGGGTGTTGGCGCCGGTACAGGCATTGGCATCGCATGCCCGCCATGATCCTGCGCCAGCACCGGTGCGGCGCTGCCCATCAACAGCGCGGCGAGCATGTACCGCGCGCCCATCATGCCCCCGGCCCCATGACGGTGACCACCTGCATCATCCCGCCGTGCATGTGGTAGAGGAGGTGGCAGTGAAATGCCCAGTCGCCCGGTTCATTGGCGCTGAGGTCGAATTGCGCGCTCGCCCCCGGTTGGACGATCAATGTGTGTTTGCGCGGCTGGCGGGCGGCATCCTGCCCGTTGACCAGTGTGAAAAACATGCCGTGCAGGTGGATGGGGTGCGCCATCATCGTGTCATTGACCAGCTTGACCCGCACCCTTTCATTCCACGCAAAGCGGACCGGCACATCGCTGACCGCCGAAAACATACGGCCATCGAACGACCACATATAACGTTCCATATTGCCGGTGAGGTGGAGTTCGAGCAGGCGGCTCGGCACGCGTGTGTCGGCATTGGGGGTGGCGGCAACCAGCATTTGGTAATTGAGCACGCGGTGCGGCACATCGCGCAGGCCAATCCCGGGATCCCCCATTTTATCGACAGGGGCCATCGACACCATGTCAACGCCGGGGCCAAAATTGACATCGGGGGGGAGCAGGCGGCGATCACGCATGTTCATGCCGCCCATGGCCATGCTGTCCTGCTGCGGCGTTCCAGCCATTACCCCGCCATTATGGGCGCCATGGCCCATAGCCGGCATCCCTTCATGGCCGCCATCACCATGACCCATTGCACCATGGTTCATCCCCATGTCTGCCATGGTCAATAATGGTGGCGGACGGAGCGGTGGCACAGCGGCCCGCGCACCGGGCTGCGCAGCCAGCATGGCGACCGCCATACCCGACCTGTCCATGCTTTCGGCAACAATCGCATAGGTCCCCGCCGAACCCGGCGTTACAATCACGTCATAGGTTTCGGCAGTGCCAATCTGCAACTCATCAACCATCACCGGCTGAACATTCTGCCCGTCGGCGGCAATTATTTGCAAGGCGAGCCCGGGGATACGAAAGTTGAAAAAGCTCATCGCCGATGCGTTTATGATGCGCAGCCGCACCCGTTCGCCCGGTGCAAAGGCAAATTCCATCCCCTCGCGCGCGCTGCGCCCGTTGATGAGGTAGGTGTATGTCGGCGCGCTGACATCGGCAATGTCGGTCGGCATCATCCGCATCTCGGCCCACATCCGCCTTTCCGCCGTTGACATCGGATAATCGTCGGTCATCGTGTTTTGTTGATGGTTGAAATAGGCCTCACCAGTGCGCAGCCGATCCATAATAAAATGCGGGTCGAGCGGGGTAAATTCGCTCAGTACCAGCACATAGTCGCGGTCTGCGCCCACCGCATCGGGCGCCGCCGGGTCGATGATGATGGGGCCATAATGCCCCGATTGTTCCTGCAGCCCCGAATGGCTGTGATACCAATAGGTGCCCGCTTGCCGCACCCGAAATTGATAGGCAAAGGTCGCGCCCGGTGCGATGCCCGGAAAGCTGATTCCCGGCACACCATCCATCTGAAATGGCAACAAAATTCCATGCCAATGGATGGAGCTATCGACGCGCAAACCGTTGGTGACGTTGATCGTCACATCCTGCCCTTCGCGCAGGCGGATCAAGGGGCCCGGGACCGATCCATTGACCGCAATTGCCCCGCCGCGCCGACCATCGACCACGCGGTGCCCATCCCCGATGCTAAGGTTGATGACATCGCCGGACAATTGGTCAAAGCCCGCCGGGATGCGCGCATCACCGCCACGACCATGCCCGCCATGATGGCCCCCACCAATGCTGACCCCGCGCGCCCATGCGGGGATGGCGCTCGACGCCAGCATCGCCGTTGCGCTGGTAATCAGCGTTCGCCGGGTCCAATTTTCCGTCATCACTTGCCCATTCATGCCGCTTGGTCTAAATACCCCCCTAGGGTATATTATATGATTGGGCAAGCGATGCACCACGACCGACAGGCCATTTTGCACCGGCTCCACCGCATAGAGGGGCAGGTGCGCGGCCTTGCACAAATGGTCAGTGACGAGAGATATTGCATCGACATTTTGCATCAGGTGCAAGCGGTAAAGGCCGCACTCAATCGCGCCGAAAGCGCCATATTAAAGGATCATGCCGCTTGCTGCATCACCGAAGCCATCGCGACCGGCGATGCGACGGCACAGCGCGACAAATTCAATGAATTAATTGATCTGTTTGAAAAATTGCGCAAGTGATGTCCCTTCTGTTGGGGGGGTGATATGTCTATCCACGCCGCCGTTGCCGCCATCGTCTCTTCGCGCATGACCAGCGCCGCGCGGGAGGATAAGCGCCGCCGCAGCGCCGAACGCGAACGGCGCGCACGCGGCGAACCCCATCTTGTCAGCGCCTTCATCGACGCTGGCGACCCATATAGCTTCCTCCTCGCCCAATATCTGCCCGTGCTGGCCGAACGTTACGCCATCACCATTACCATCCACCTCGTCCCCCCGCCCACTGCCGCTGCCGCGCCCGATGCGCCGCGCCTTGCGGCGTGGAGCAGGCGTGATGCCGCCATCTTGGCCGCGCGGGCGGGGTTGCAAACGGGCATCGCCGAACCCGACGCCGCTGCGCTGACGGCTGCCCAGCACCTGCTGGCCGCGGCAATCACTGCCAAGGATGCGCCGCACCGCTGCCTCCGCATCCTCAGCGCCCTATGGGCGGGGACCACCCTGCCGGATATGGCGGCTGGTGATGCCACCGCCGCGATGGCGCGCGGCAGCATCTATTTGCAGCACGCGGGCCATTATCTAGGCGGTGTCACCCATTATGGCGGCGAAGCCTATTGGGGGATCGACCGGCTCCATTACCTCGAATCGCGCCTCCACGGGCTTGGCCTGCGCCGTGACGGCGGCGATAAACCCTGCTTTGCCCCGCCGCCCGATATGGCGGAGGGTCCGCCCCGCAACGGCGGCGATATCCATTGGTTTTTGAGCTTTCGTAGCCCCTATACATGGCTTGCCGCACCGCGCATCGCCGCGCTGGCACAGGCACATGGCGCAAAACTTCACCTCAATTTCGTGCTGCCGATGGTGATGCGCGCCCTGCCCGTCCCACTGGAGAAGCGGCGCTATATTTTGATGGATTGCGCGCGGGAGGCGCGACGTCTGGGCATCCCGTTTGGCAAAATTGTCGATCCGGTGGGGAAGCCCGTCGAACGGGGTTATGCCATCCTCCACCATGCTATCGCCGCCGGACGCGGGCTGGAATTCACCCTCGCCTTTTTGGAGGGCGTGTGGGCACAGGGGCTGGATGCCGGCAGCGACAGCAGCCGCAGCGGGCTGGCGCGCATCACCGCCAATGCCGGACTGGATTGGGGGGAAATGCGCCACCATCTGGACGACGACGGCTGGCGTGCCGTTGCCGAAACCAACCGTCAAACCATGCTCGACGGCGGGTTGTGGGGCGTCCCCAGCTTTGGGGTCAATGGTCAGTTTTTCTGGGGGCAGGATAGGCTGTGGGCGGTGGATGCGGCGCTGCGCAATCCCGCCTTGACGTAGCGTTAACTTTGGTGCAGCCAGCCCAGCCATGACCAGCAACATCCTTCCCCTCCCCACCCGAAGAACCGCTGCCCACCCGACGGCGGATGGACGGCGCGAGCGTTCACGAACCAGCCGCAGCCGGATTATCGCCGCGATGCTCGAACTGGTCGCCAAGGGGGATTTTTCGCCGAGCGCGGCACGCGTTGCGGACAAGGCGGGGGTCGGCCTGCGCACCGTTTTTCGCCATTTTGACGATATGGATTCGCTCCACCGCGAAATTTCCGAAACCATCGCCGCACAAATTCAACCCATTGTCACCCGCCCCTTTGTCGGCGCAAATTGGCGCGAACGGCTGATGGAATTGGCGGCGCGACGTGCCGATTATTTTGAGGCGACGTTGCCGCACCGCATTTCGGCAAATTTGCGCCGTCACCAGTCAGCCTTTTTGATGGCGCAATATAATCGGCTGATCCGTTCCGAACGCCAAGCGGTGGAGGAGGTTTTGCCCCCCGCCCTGCTCGCTGACCGTGTGCTGCTGGAATCTGTGCATGTCGCACTCAGTTTCCAATGCTGGCGCGTGCTGCGCCATGACCAGCAACTTCCCGCCAAGGATGCTGGCGCAGTCGTGCGCAACATGCTGCTGGCGCTGATTGCCACGCATGCGCCTGATGCGGATGTTCCGGTAATCTGATTTTTGGAGGCACCCCCTTGACCTCCCGTCGCGACCATTTAGGTTGCGAAGCGAAACGGGAAATATAGGAGGATCTCCCCATGTTCAGCCATATCATGGTCGGCACCAACGACATTGCCGCTGCCAAGGCCTTTTACGATGCAACTTTTGCCGCAATGGGCGGCAATCCCGGCATGCAAGATGACAAGGGCCGCTTGATTTACGCGCATGCAGGCGGCCTGTTTCTGGTCACGCCACCGATTGATGGCAACCCGGCAACGGCTGGCAATGGCAGCACCATCGGCTTTGCAATGACGCCGGAACAGGCCGACGCATGGCATGCCGCGGGCGTCGCCAATGGCGGCAAGGCGATCGAAGACCCGCCGGGCGTGCGCGAAGGCGGTTTTGGCAAGCTGTACCTCGCCTATTTGCGCGACCCATCGGGCAATAAATTATGCGCACTGCACCGGCTGGCGTAAAAATCTGCAACAAAAAGAAAAGGCCCCGTTCGCACGGGGCCTTTTTTTGCGGGTTTTGCGGTAAAGCTCAGCTCTTTTTCAGAGTCAGGCCGCCGAAACGCTTGTTGAACTTTGCCACCTGACCACCGGCGTCAAGCAGACGCTGGTTGCCACCGGTCCACGCGGGGTGCGCCGTCGGGTCAATGTCGAGTTGCAGCGTGTCGCCTTCTTTGCCCCAGGTCGAACGGGTTTCAAAGACGGTGCCGTCGGTCATCTGCACCTTGATGCGATGATAGTCGGGGTGAATGTCGGCCTTCATTTCAATCTCCAAGTCGATGGCTGGTTACCGACCAGCCGCCATTTTGCGCGCAAAGAGCCGCGCCCGGGCGCAGCCACTAGCCGCCAAGCAACCATTTGGCAAGCGCATGCGTCACCCCCCTAAGCCGGGGCGTCAGCAATCATCGCGGTAAAGCTGCATTCGGCGGCCAGCGTGCCATCGTCGAACAAGGCGCGCCCATCAAAACGGCAGATTGCCCGTTTGGCCTGCACAATTTCGGCGTGGAGGTGGAGCAGGCAGCCCGGCTCCACCGGCTTGCGGAACTTCGCCCCGTCGATCGCCATAAAATAAACGAGCTTGCCCGCGTCTGCCAAACCCATGGATTCGATGGCGAGCACGCCCGCTGCCTGCGCCAGCGCCTCGACAATCAGGACGCCGGGCATAATCGGCCGGCCGGGGAAATGCCCCTGAAAAAACGGCTCATTCATCGATACCGCTTTGATCGCGTGGATGCTTTTGTCGGGGACAAAATCCACCACACGATCTACCAGCAGCATCGGGTAACGATGCGGCAACAGGGCCAAAACCCGTCTGATGTCAAATCCGGGCCGTGTTGCCGCCTCGCTCATCCGCGTCGCTCCGCTTAGCGCGAATCGGGGGTTGCCGCAGGCGTCGTCGGCGCAGCAGGGGTTGCCGCAGCAGCCGCAGCGCGCGCCAGATCACCCGGGCGATACCCCGCTGGCGGCACAATCTGCACCGTCGGTATCAAGCGGTTCAGTTCGCCCGTCACCGTCGCCGTCACGTCGAGCGATTCCGCGCGATAGGCAACCGCATCATCGACCAGCACCATGTCGAGCGTGCGTGCCGTGGCAGTGGCGAGCAGCGCTTCGCGCAAACGCATGGCAATTTGTTCGCGCGCATATTGGACCGCCAATTGGTACGGCTGTGCCAATTGCTCCAACTCTGCCTGTGCGGCCTGTGCACGTGCGCTATAATTCTGCACCGCCGTATTATAGGCGGTTTCGTTACGCGGGGTGCGCGCCGCTTCGGTCTGCGCAGCGGTCAGCAAGGGCTGCAATTCGGCGTTGAGCGCGGTCGCCCGCGCATCACGCGCCTGAATCTGTGCGGCATAGGTGGTGCGGATCTGCGTCACCGCATTTTGCATCGCTGCCGATGCGTTGATCGCACCATCGGCGTTGAAAACGCCATAACGGGTGGCAGGTGCCGCCGCGCCGCGCGATTGCGCCGCTGCCGGGGTGATGGGCAGAGCGGCAAGACCGGTCATGGCAAGGGCGATGGCCGATGCCTTCATCATGATGTTTTTCATTAGAATTGGGTTCCTACGTTGAAAGTGAAGAGTTTGGTATCATCCCCCGGTTCGCGCAGCAGCGCCCGGGCAATATCTATGCGGAGCGGCCCAAAGGGACTGTTCCAATTTACCCCAAAGCCGACCGACAGGCGCGGGCTGGGTGTATCGCCGAAATAACGTTCATCAAAGGGGCGAATCCCGGAAAATCCGGTCGGGCATTGGTTGAATTCGCCCACCGGCATGCCCGAACTATTATTGGCTTGCGTCCCGAACTGTATCGTCCCTGTCGTCTGATTGCGGCAGATGGTTTTGAAGTTGCCGTCGGTATCGCGGAAGCTCGACAGGCTGGTCAGCGTCGGTCGACGCACGCTGAACAATGCCCCCACATCCATGAAGATCGACGGGCGCAGGCCCAGTTCCTGCGCGCCCGAACCCAGCGGAATATCCACTTCCAACCGGCCCCGATAATAAGCGCGCGCACCCACCGCATCATCGACCGTTGTTCGCCGATCCTGCCCGACGACCGGCGCCATCGGGTTGGTCAGATCAACATCGGTATAGCGCACAACGCGCGGGCCAACCCCGCGAATGTCAAACCCGCGCATCTGCGGTTCGCCAAGGAAGAAACGGTCGGTCAGGCGGATACGTTCGGTGCCCGGCGCTGCACCATTGTCACCCAAGGGATGAATATAGCCCCCCTCAATCGATGCATTGAGGATGAAGTCTCCGAACAGCCGCATATGGTGGCTGGCCGCGGCAATGGTGCGCAAATATCGCACGCTGCCGCCCAGACCGGCAAAATCTTGATTGAGCGTGAAACTATATCCGCGTGTCGGCCGCAGACGATTGTCGCGGTTGTCGTAAACGAGCGAATAACCCGCGAGGCTGGTCGTGCGCTTGCCCAGCGAATCGCACAAATAGCGACCGGCGAGCAATGGGTCGCAACTGCCATTGAAGAAGAATGTATTCCGGTCCAGCGTCACATCATCAAAATTCAGGCTGTAACGCAGGAACAGCGACATAAATTCATTGAGCGGCACACCCGCCTGCAACGACAGGCCGGTCGTCACCTGTTGATAGGTGGTGTTGCGGTTGTTGTTGATGAAGTTGAAGCTGTTGTAATCGCGGCGGAATAATTGCCCCGACAGCGAAATATTGCGGTCGAACACATTGGGTTCGGTAAAGCCCAACTCAATCGACTTGCTGTAATTGCTGTAATTGACGCTGGCTGAGATTGTCTGCCCCATACCGCGGAAATTGCGCTGGCGGATCGAGCCTTGCAGAATGAAATTCTCGATCGACGAAAAACCGGCCGACAGCGATAATTCGCCCGTCGGCTTTTCTTCGACATTGGCCGCCAAAATGATGCGATCTGGCGTCGAACCCGGCGTCTGTTCAATTTCCAGATTGTCCTGGAAATAGCCGAGCGAATTAATCCGATCCTGCGAACGGCGGACGAGGAAGCTGTTGAACGCATCCCCTTCGTTCAGGCGGAATTCGCGCCGCACCACCTTATCCGACGTCAGCGTATTGCCGTTAACATCGACCCGCTCGACATAGGCACGCGGGCTTTCCTGCACCTGAAATACAATGTCCATCGTGCGCGTTTCACGGTTACGGACAAAGCGCGGACGGACTTCGGCAAAGGCGTAGCCGAGCAGGCCTGCCGTCTGCTGCAGGCTTTCGACCGTGTCTTCTACCTGCTTGGCGTTATACCAATCACCCTGATGCATCGGCAGCAGGCGCTGCAACGTATCCGGCGTAAAATCGCGCAAATCGCTTTCAACGCCAACATTGCCAAAATGGTAGCGCTCCCCCTCTTCCACCACATAGGTGATGATGAAGTCCTGCCGGTCACTGGTCAGTTCGGCGACTGCCGAAACGACGCGGAAATCGGCATAGCCTTGCGTCAGATAAAATTGGCGCAATTTCTGCTGGTCATATGCCAGACGGTCGGGGTCATAGGTGGTGTTCGATGACAGGAAAGTCGTCAGGCGCCGTTCTTTGGTCGCCATCTCCCCCTTCAGTTCGCCATCGGTAAAGGCATTATTGCCGATGATGTTGATCTGGCGAACGCGGCTACGGTCCCCTTCGGTAATTTCATAGACGACATCGACGCGATTTTGGTCGAGCCGGACCAATTGCGGGTCAACACTCGCCGCATAGCGGCCCTGCCGCCGATATAGTTCCAAGATGCGGGCAACGTCCGCGCGCACGCGGCTGCGCGTATAAATCTGCCGCGCGGCCAAACGAAGTTCGGGGACGATCTTGTCATTGTCGAGGCGGCGGTTCCCCTCCAATATCACCCGGTTGACCACCGGATTTTCGGTCACCTGAATGACCAATGCGCCGTCATTATCGGTAATCTGGAATTGGGAGAATAATTCGGTTTGCGACAGCGCACGCAATGCATTGTCGAGCGTCGCACGCGTATAGGCTTGGCCAACGCGCAACTGCGCATAAGTGCGCACCGTGTCGCCTTCGAGCCGCTGATTGCCGACCACGCTGATCGCGCGAATAACGCGCGCCTCAGCTGGTGCCGGTGCAGGCGTCGCCGGTGCGGGCGTGGCGGGGGCCGGCACCGCCGAAACAGGCACAGTCTGAGCATGAACAGCGCCAACCTGACCAGCAAGCATCGTGCCGGTCATCAAGCTTGCGCATGCCCTGGCGAACAGCCGACGGGGTGATTTCACCAAATAATTCCCTTCCAAGCTCCGGGGTCGAAATGCCCCATTCGCCAATTTTTGCGCCCTGTCGGCTGCACCCTCTGCCCTAAGGGCGGCAACCAATCAAGTCAGCCCATTAAACCAGCCAATTTTTCCCACAAACCCAATGATCCCAAATCATTGAAGGTGACGATCAGCATCAACAAAATCATCGCCATGAAACCCAGTCGAAACGCCCATTGCTGCGTTGCGACATTGACCGGGCGACGGCGCACCGCCTCTATCGCCTGAAACAGCAAATGACCACCATCGAGCATCGGCATCGGCAATAAATTGACGAAGCCCAGATTGAGCGAAATCAGCGCCGCGAAAAAGAGGAAGGGGGCAAAGCCCAGCGACGCCTGTTCCCCCGACGCTTGCGCGATTTTGATCGGCCCGCCCAAATCTTTGACGCTGCGCTGGCCGGTAAATAATTGCCCAACGACTTCCGCCATTTGACGGGTCAATTCCCATGCCAATTTTGCGCCAACCAGCGGTGCTTGCGCCAACGACACACCAGCGCGCACCGGCGCAGGCGGGAAAATGCCGATGATTGCGCGTTCCATCTTATTGCCCCATTGGTCTGTCTCCGTCACCAATCGGGGTTGCAAGTTGACGGTCATAGTCCGCCCGTCGCGTTCAATATCAATCGCAATTTCTTGCCCCGGACGGTGCATCACCGCCATCGGAATATCCTGAAAAACCTCCATCGTGCGGCCATCGACGCGCAAGATGCGGTCACCGGCGCTTATGCCTGCGGCGGCGGCAGGTGTATCGGCAATCACCGATGCAGCGATGGGCGGCGTCGCCACCCGACCATAGGCATAGGCAAAACCGGCAAGGATAATGATCGCAATCAGGAAATTGGCCGCCGGGCCAGCCGCCACGGTCAGCGCGCGTTTCCACAGCGCCGCAGCGGCAAAACTCCCCTCCGGCTCCCCCGCACCTGCTTCATGCGGGGTGGACATGGCATCCCCATCGCCGGCGAACTGGACATAGCCGCCCAAGGGCATCCAGCCGATTTTCCACCGTGTCCCGCGCCGGTCTGTCCAGCCAGCCACTTCCTTGCCAAAGCCAATGGAAAAAACATCGGCCTTTATCCCGCACCAACGCCCAACAAGATAATGGCCCATTTCGTGCAAAAAAATGAGCGGCGCGAGCATGGCAACAAAGGCCGCCAGCGTCAGCAGGATAGATGGCGATTCAAGCATGGGTCAGAACCAGTTCCTCTGCACGTCGACGACATTCGTCATCGAGCGTGAACAGGTCGTGAAGCGATTGTGGCGCAATCGGGGCAAAAGCATCGAGCGCGGCGGATACCAGCGCCGCAATCGCGGTAAAGCGGATTTTTCCGGCAAGGAATGCGGCAACCGCCACTTCATTGGCAGCATTGAGCTGCGCGGGGCGTGCGCCCCCCTCTGCAATGGCCTGTCGGCAGAGGCGGGTTGCAGGAAACCTATCCTCATCGGGCGCAGCGAAATCCAGTCGTCCCAGTGCCGCTAGGTCGAGCGGCGGGCACGGGGTCGCCATGCGTTCGGGCCACGCCAGCGTCGATGCGATGGGAACGCGCATATCGCTCGGCCCCAATTGGGCAATGGTCGATCCATCCATATATTCGACCATCGAATGGACCACCGATTGCGGATGCACCAATATGTCGAGGCGGTCGAGCCCAACGGGAAAGAGGTGATAGGCCTCTATCAACTCCAACCCCTTGTTGAACATAGTTGCCGAATCGACGCTGATTTTTGCCCCCATCGACCAATTGGGGTGGGCGATGGCCTGTGCCGGGGTGGCGCGTTCCATTTCCGCCCGAGTGAAGGTGCGAAATGGCCCCCCGCTCGCCGTCAACGTAATTTTGCGCACCGCTTCCAGCTTGCCGGCGGAAAGGCACTGAAAAATCGCGTTATGCTCACTATCAACCGGCAGGATGGTGGCACCAGAGGCACGCGCCGCCGCCATCATCAATGCACCGGCAACAACCAGCGATTCCTTGTTGGCGAGCGCGACAGTGCGCCCCCCCTCTATCGCCGCCATCGTCGGGGCGAGACCCGCGCTGCCGACAATCGCCGCCATTGTCACATCCGCGGCGTGGCGCGCCGCCTCTACCAGCGCGCCCTCCCCCGCCGCAGCAACCACGCCGCTGCCCGCCAGCGCCTTGCGCAAATCCCCGGCGAGCGTCGCGTCACCAATCACCGCCACTTCGGCATCCAATTCGATGGCCAATTGGGCCAGTGCCGCAACATTGGTCTGCGCACTCAGCGCCTTCACCTGCCAGTCGCCGCGCGAACGCCGCACCAGATCGACGGTTGATTGGCCAATCGAACCAGTCGCGCCAAATATGGAAAGGCTGCGCGTCAAAACACCGCCCCTATTGCCAGCCCATAAATCGCCAAACCCCAACACAGCGCGAGCAGGCCGTCCACCCGGTCGAGCAACCCACCATGCCCTGGAATCAGGCTCGAACTATCCTTCACCCCGGCGCGCCGTTTCATCCAGCTTTCGAAAAAATCCCCGGTCTGCGCAACAATCGCCGCCAGCGCACCGACAAGGATGGTGCCGAGAAAATCGCGCATATCGAAAATATAGCCAACGCCATCATGTTCGAGTGTCCAGCGCGTCCACAACAGCAGGACGACTGCCGATGCGGCCATGCCGCCGACCAGCCCGGCCCATGTCTTGCTCGGGCTGATTGCCGGGGCGATTTTGGGGCCGCCAATTGCGCGGCCGGAAAAATAGGCGCCGGTATCCGTGGCGATAACCAGCGCAATCGGTAACGCAACATCGCGCCAATCGGTGCCGGGGTATAGGCGCAACAGCAACAGCATGAACGCCGCGCCAAGGATATAGAGCGCGCCGCCGGCCATCCACAAAGTCCGTGCGCCCATATGCGCCGTAATCCGCCGCACCAGCCCCCAAAATTCCCAGATCAACAGGGGGATGGCGATGCAAATCAGCGCCAGCCATGCATAAGCACCCGCCCATAATGCACCGCCGAGCAGCGTCAGCATGACGATGGCCGACAATGTGCGCACGCCAAGGTCGGACTGCTTGCCACCATCCACCATCAGAGACCCCCATAGCGCCGTTCGCGCCGGGCAAAGGCGGCGATGGCGTCCATCAGATGCGCCGCTGTAAAATCGGGCCACAAAACATCGGTAAACCAAAATTCGGCATAAGCGGCCTGCCACAAAAGGAAATTGGACAGCCGCTGCTCCCCCGATGTCCGGATGATGAGGTCGAGCGGCGGCAACGGCGCGGTATAAAGCTCGCGCTCCATCGCCTCTGGCGTAATCGCATCTGCCCCGCCCGCTGCGGCCAGCGCGCGCGCGGCCCGGACAATTTCATCCTGCGCGCCATAACCCAATGCCACGGCGAGTTTTGTGCCGGTGTTGGCGGCTGTGCGTGCCACCGCATCCGCCACCATATCGCGGATGTCAGGGGCAAACTGGCTCAAATCCCCTAAAATATGGAGCTGCACATTATTGGCGACAAATTCGTCGAGGTCGGAGGTGATGAATTGCTTCATCAGCCCCATCAGCGCCCCCACCTCCTCCTCCGGCCGTTTCCAATTTTCGCTGGAAAAGGCGTAAAGCGTCATCGCCTCCAGCCCCATGTCGCGCGCCGCACGCGCGATGGTGCGGACGGTGTCCACCCCCGCTTTGTGCCCGGCAACGCGCGGCAAAAAACGCTTTTTTGCCCAGCGGCCATTGCCGTCCATAATGATCGCAATATGACGGGGGACGGCGGCGCTCATCGGTGCTGCACCTCCCCCATCGGCGGGGCGCAGGTCATTGCCCCAAAATTTCCTTTTCTTTGGCGCTGGCGGCAGCATCAATATCGGCAATCGCCTTGTCGGTCAGTTTCTGGACGTCGCCCTCATGCCGCTTGCGCTCATCCTCGCTAATTTCCTTTTTATTTTCATCGATCTTCAGCGCATCATTGCCATCACGCCGCACGTTGCGCACCGCAACGCGCGCCTTTTCAGCATATTGGCCTGCCAACTTCGACAATTCCTTGCGCCGTTCCTGCGTCATGTCGGGGATCGGCAGGCGCAGGGTCTGGCCATCGACAATCGGGTTAAGGCCAAGACCGGCCGAACGTATCGCCTTATCCACCGGACCGACGTTTGATTTATCCCACACTTGCACCGACAACAGGCGCGGTTCGGGCGCGGTAATCGACGATAATTGGTTGATCGGCATGTGGCTGCCATAAACTTCGACCGTTACGGGATCGAGCATCGCGGCATTGGCGCGGCCGGTACGCAGCCCGGCGAGGTCGTGCTTCAGCGCCTCTACCGCGCCTGCCATGCGCCGTTCAATGTCGGCCTTGTCATATTTTGCCATCTCTACTCTCCAAAAATCATCAGGCCAAAAATCGTCAGGCGGCGGTGACCAGCGTCGATGTGCCGCGCCCGGCCAATACCGCTGCCAAATTGCCTGCTTCACGAATGTTAAATACGATGATCGGAATATTGCTGTCGCGGCACAGCGCAATTGCACTGGCGTCCATCACCTTTAGGTTTTCTGACAAAACCTTGTCGTAACTAACGGTTTCATAACGTTTTGCGGCGGCATTTTTCTTGGGGTCGCTGTCATAAACGCCATCGACTGATGTCCCCTTGAACAATGCGTCGCAATTCATTTCCGCCGCGCGCAGCGCCGCCCCTGAATCGGTGGTGAAATAGGGGCTGCCAACACCAGCGGCAAAAATAACCACCCTGCCCTTGGCCAAATGGCGTTCGGCACGACGACGAATGACCGGTTCGCAAACCGTGTCCATGCGAATGGCTGACTGGACGCGCGTTTCGACGTTGATCTGTTCGAGCGCATTTTGCATGGCGAGCGCGTTCATCACCGTCGCCAGCATGCCCATATAATCGGCCTGTGCGCGGTCCATCCCCTTGGCCGCGCCCGCCATGCCGCGAAATATATTGCCGCCGCCGATGACGAGGCAGATTTGCAGGCCGCTCTCCTTCGCCGCCTTCACCTCTTGGGCTAGTGAGGCGACCGTCGCCGGGTCGATACCGAACCCCTGTTCCCCCATCAGCACCTCCCCCGATAATTTGAGCAGGATGCGCTTATAGGCGGCGGCTGTGTCGGGCATGGCAAGTCCTGCAGCAAGGGTGGCAATCGACCGGTGGATGGTCGATTGCGACTAGCCCATGCGCAATCTAATGCCAAGCATTGTCGGCGGTTCTACCCCCGTAATCAGGGCAATATTGAAAAGATAACGCAGCTGGTATCGGACAGCCGCATAATCGGCGGTCGCAAGGTGACCTGTTCCGTGCCCGGCGGCGGCGGGGGCGGCGGCGGGGGTGGCGGTGGAGGCGCCGCTGGTGAACGCGTCACTACAATATCTTCGCCAGCGTCGCGCGATTCATCACGCGCCATATAACCCGGCCATCCGGTCAGCACCTGCGTCGAACAGACGCTACCGCTCGGATCAACAATTCTCGGCGCACCAAGCCGCCCACCCGTCGCCTCCACCCCTTCGCGCGCCCGGCGGGTCGCATCCCGTGTCGCGGCAGTAGCCAATGCGGAAATGGTCGCATCATCACCAACCAGCCGCCAATCAATCGTGCTGACATTCGATGGGGATGCCGCTGTTACGGCCGCATAAACCTGTTCCACCACGCTGATGTCACGTATTTCGATGCGAATGGTCGACGTTACTTCATAATTCTCTATCTGGTCAGCCCGCTCATTATCGACGCGATTGCCATCCGCATCCCTATATTGGCGATATAGGGGGCGCGTCGTAAATGTGCGGGTAAAGCGCAATTTATCCGCCCCCACTGCCTGCAATCGCACATCGAGCGCGCCAGATCGGCGGGCAACGTTGGCCAATGCTTGTTCGGCGCTGTCGCCGACGGCACTGAAGGTTGCGGTGAAACTGGCGCGATTTGCGGGCAGATCAACGTGCACCCGCCCAATTGCCGCAACCACCGGATCGCGCATCCACCATGGCGCTGGGACATAGCGCGACGCCGCATCATTTGGCGCGCTTTGCGCGAACGCACCAGCAGGGGCCATTGCGGCACCAACAAGAGCAATGGTTATGACTTTGCGTAGCATCGCACCCTCCCAATAAATTGTCCGCAATTTATAAAATGGGTGATCGTTCGCAAGTAAAAAAGGGGCGGCATTGCTGCCACCCCTTTTCCTCATAATATTATATGATTTTTATACGCCAGCGGCCGCCGCGACTTCGGCAGCAAAATCGCTTTCCTGCTTTTCAATGCCTTCACCCAATTGCATGCGCACAAAACCGGTCAGCGTAATCGTTGCACCGGCTTCTTTGCCCGCTGCGGCAACCACTTCGGCAACCGGCGTCTTGCCGTCGATGACAAAGGGCTGGCTGAGCAGCGCATTTTCCTTGCGGAACTTGGCAATCGACCCATCGACCATCTTGGCGATGATTTCGGCTGGCTTGCCGCTTTCCTTGGCCTTTTCCTCGGCAATCGCACGTTCGCGGGCGATCAGCTCTGCGTCGAGCGCCTCGCTCGACAAGGCAAGCGGGTTGGCAGCGGCAATGTGCATGGCGAGCTGCTTGCCAAGCCCGGTCAAAGCGGCTTCATCCGCGCTGCTTTCCAAGGCGACGAGCACGCCGATTTTGCCAAGGCCCGCGCTAGCGGCATTGTGGACGTAGGAAACGACAACGCCTTGCTTTACCGACATGGTGACGGCGCGGCGCAGCGACTGGTTTTCGCCAATGGTCGCGATATTGGCGGTCAGCGCATCGCCAACGGTCGTTGCGCCCATCGGCGCGGCCTTTAGCGCCTCAATATCGCTTTCGCCGCGGCTGAGTGCCACGTCGGTGACAGCGCGAACAAAGTTCTGAAACTGGTCATTCTTGGCGACGAAGTCGGTTTCGGAATTAACCTCGACCACCGCGCCGTGCGTGCCGTTGGTGGCAACGCCAACCAGCCCTTCGGCAGCAACGCGGCCGGCTTTTTTGGCGGCAGCGGCCAGACCCTTGGTGCGCAGCCAATCGACCGCAGCTTCAATGTCGCCGCCGGTTTCGCCCAGCGCCTTTTTGCAATCCATCATGCCCGCACCTGTGCGTTCGCGCAGATCCTTCACGGCAGCTGCTGTAATTTCAGCCATTTTTCCATCCTCATGCTAAATGGCGCAGCGACAATGCGCGCGCCCGATCATGTCAAAAATTGGGGTGCCCCGCCCGCATGGCGGACGGGACGATATTTCCCCAAGCGGCGGGACTTAACCCTCTGCCTGACCCGCATCAGCGGGCGTTTCGGCAGCAGCTTCCACCGGCGCTTCAACCACTTCCTCGACGATCAGCGTTTCTTCGACCGGCGCTTCTTCGCGCGCACCCAAATCTTCGCCGCGCGCCTGTGCAGCACCCTGACCGCCGCGCGTTGCCGCAGCGGCAATCGCTTCGCAATAAAGGCGGATGGCGCGGCTCGCATCGTCATTCGCCGGAACCGGGAAAGCAATGCCGTCGGGCGAGACGTTCGAATCGAGAATGGCGACGACCGGAATGCCCAGCGTATTGGCTTCCTTGATCGCCAGCATTTCCTTGTTGGCGTCGATCACGAACATGACATCGGGAATGCCGCCCATGTCGCGAATCCCGCCGAGGCTGGCTTCCAGCTTGTCGCGTTCACGGGTCAGTTGCAGCGCTTCCTTTTTGGTAACGCCGGCTGCACCGTCCGACAATTTCTCTTCAAGCGTCTTTAACCGCTTGATCGAATTGGCAATCGTCTTCCAGTTGGTGAGCATGCCGCCCAGCCAGCGGTGGTTGACGAAATGCTGGCCCGATGCGCGGGCCGCATCGGCAACCGGCCCTTGCGCCTGACGCTTGGTGCCAACGAACAGCACTTTGCCGCCACCCTGCACCGTCGCCGACACAAATTCGAGCGCGCGGGCAAACAAGGGCACGGTTTGCGACAGGTCGATAATGTGGATGCCGTTGCGCTCACCGAAAATATACGGCTTCATGCGCGGGTTCCAGCGGTGGGTCTGGTGGCCGAAATGGGCCCCGGCCTCAATCAAATGCTGTAGCGTGACGACAGGTGCCGCCATAGTCTTTCTCCTTCCGGTTGATCCTCTGGCGGGCAAGAACCTCCGGGGGTTTCGCCCCATCGGCACCGGTATGTGCGCCCACCATGTGGAATGAAGGCGCGCGCTTAGCCGCCCCAACACAATTTTGCAAGCACCACGGCAAACGAGGCCAGCCAACGATCATCGCGACAATATGATATTGCCGCTTGACCGGAACATTAAAAGAACATAAAGCGATTATATTACGAACTTGAGGAGGATCAGTCATGGCCCACATCATATTGACCGGCGGATTTTTGTTGGTGACGATCGCCGCCAGCCGCTCCATCGCGCGCGATCTGCTGACATTGATTTGATGGGACGGCGGTTTGACGCGACCGCACATGGCGCGCTGACCGGCGCCCTATGTTGGCCGGCGAATTGAAACGCGATTAACGCTCAATATATTTTTCCAACCCCGCCGCGTCGCTAAGGATAATCTGCCGATAGCCGGTTTGGATGATGCCTTCATCGACCAATTGCCCGACAATCTGCCCGACGCTGACCCGCGACATGCCGAGGTGATCGGCCAGTTCCTGTTGGCTCATCGTCAGGGTCGGCCCGTTGCGTCGGCACAAATCATGAAGCAGATGCGCCAGCCGCGCACGCGCTGTCCGGCCATGGTCGCGATGAATACGTTCCAACGCGATGCGCAGTTGGTTGGCCATCGATTTGAGTAACCAGCGCGCAAAGGCCGGTTCCTGCACCATTAATCGATCGATCAGCGGCGTATCCACCCACAGCAGGACGCTGTCTTCCTCTGCCACCACATCCACTTGGCGCAACATTCCGCCGAAATGGGCCAGTTCACCATATAGGTCCCCTGAACCGAGCACCCCGAATATGGTCACCGCGCCATCCAGCCCAAAGCGACAAATTGAAATGCTGCCGCTTTCCACCAGCCAGAAACCTTCGACGCTGTCCCCCCGCTGCTGGATGATGCTGCCCCCACAAAAACGTCGCGCTTGCGCATGACGACGCAATAAGTCAGCCATGGCGGCATCCGCCTTGGTCGGCGGCACTTCGGATAATTGATAAGTCCTTTGCATTTATCCGCGCCCTTGCCGCCTAAATCGCGCCGGGAAGAAGCTGCCATCGCTGTTGCAGGCTGGCAATGACAATATCGGACGGGGGGCGTTATGGCGATTTATACATGGGCGACGTTGGGCATATTTCTTGTTTTTGCCGCACTCGAACTATGGCGCACCAACCTACTTTCCAAAAAGGAACAATCCCGTAACGATGGTATCGTCGAAATATTATCGTCTATAATTTTGCTGTTGTTGACCCAGCCGATGATCATCGCCGCTGTCTATGCGCTCGGCATGACGTTGTTCCCGCACTATCAAGGGGCGCTTGCCCATCTACATTGGGGCTATGCGCTGCTGCTCTTCCTCATCGCCGACGATATGGTGCAATATTGGTGGCACCGGACATCGCATAGTTTTGCATGGCTTTATAACCTGCACCGCGCGCACCATAATGCCCGTTATATGAGCGTCCGGCTCACCTATCGGAACAACATCCTCTATTATGCGATGATGCCGAGCATCTGGTTTGGCGCGACACTCATTTTTCTTGGGCTTGGCTGGTTTTATGCATTTTATCTGGTGGTGAAAATGCTGGTGGTCATCGGCGCGCACAGCGATGTTGCGTGGGATGCCCCGCTATACCGCATCCGTTGGTTATCACCTGCAATGTGGGTGGTCGAACGGCTGATTTCGACCCCCGCGACCCACCACGCCCATCATGGCCGCCACGCCAATGACCATGCCGTCAATTACAAGGGCAATTATGGTAATCTGTTGTTCCTGTGGGACGTGATTTTTGGCACGGCCAAGATTACCCGTCGTTACCCCAATAGCTATGGTGTTGAAAATCTGCCGCCTGCGACGCTCGGTCAAGAGCTGCTATGGCCCATTTTCCCCGAAAATCGCGAATATGGCCGGCGGATTCCCGGTGCTGCGGATAGCTGAACAGGTATGGCGCGTGCAGCGCCATCACCCACGGCGGTGGCGGCGATAGCTCAGTACCGATAGCGGAATCGACAGCGCATATAGCGCGCTGATGACCAACAGGCTGTGCCACGGCGCGGTGATCAGCGCCGCACCCATCAACCCGGTAAAGGCGATCATCGGCAACCGCCACGATGCGCGCAGCCGCGTCATGCTCTGCCAACCATAGGTGGCAAAGCTGGAGATCATCAGCATCGCGACGATGACCACCCACGGCATCACCAGCCACCATTGGCGAAACAGTGCTTCACCGGTTACGAACCACAGATATAGCGGGACAAGCGCCAGCCCCGCCCCCGCAGGCGCAGGTACGCCCGTATTATAGCCCGCTGCTTTGTGCGGTTGGTGTTCCGCATCAATCCGGGCGTTGAACCGGGCAAGGCGCAGCGCACAACAAACGGTCAGCGACAAGGCTGCCGTCCAGCCAAATTTGGGCGCGTGGGCAAGGCTCCACAAATATATGATGGTTGCGGGCGCGACGCCAAAGGCAATGACATCGCTCAGACTATCGAGTTCGGCGCCAAAGCGGGTTTGCGCACGCAGGAGCCGCGCCACCCGGCCATCGACCGCGTCGAGCACACCGGCGAAGACTATCGAACCCAGCGCCAATTGCCATTCGCCGCTGAGCCCGAAACGCAAGCCCGATAGCCCGAAACAAAGCGCCAGCGCCGTGATCGCATTGGGAACCACCGCGCGTAGCGGAATGCCCGCGACACGCCGTCCCGGCGGGTGGAGCGGTGCCGCCCCATCATCATCCATATTATTGGGCAATGCCGGTCCTCTGCGCGACATCACCCACCTCGGCGATCACCGTTTCACCCGCGACGATCCGTTGTCCCGACAATACGCGTGGCATTGTCCCTTTGGGCAGATAGACATCGACGCGGCTGCCAAAACGGATGAGGCCGACCCGTTCGCCAACGCCGACAACGCTGCCCGGGCCAACAAAGGCAATAATCCGCCGCGCCACCAACCCCGCAATCTGGGTGAAGCCAATTTTCAGCCCATCCGACCGTTCGATCAGGAAATGCTGGCGTTCATTATCCTCGCTCGCCTTGTCGAGGTCGGCATTTAAAAACAGCCCGGCGACATAATGGCGATGGGTGACCGTACCGGCAATCGGCGCGCGGTTCACATGCACGTCGAACACGCTCATGAAAATCGACACACGGGTGACGGGCGCATTGCCCAGTGCATCCTCCGCCTGCAATTCGATTGGCGGCAGCACCTCTGCAATCTGGGTCACCAAGCCATCGGCTGGCGCAATAATCAGCCGTTCATCGACCGGCGAAACGCGCACGGGGTCACGAAAAAATGCCGCAACCCACAGCGTGATACCGGCCATCGGCCACGCGAGCGTTTCCCACGCCATCCATGCAAAGCCCAGTGTTACCACTGCACTGATCAGGATGAACGGCCGCCCTGCAGGGTGGACAGATGGCCATCGCCAGCGGGCGATGGCACCAGGCGTATTGGCACTGGCGGGTAAGTTCATAAATCTTCTTGCGACCATTGATTGGGACGGCCTTCCTAACCGCTTGGTGCGCAAGGCACAATAGCTGCCGCCCTCCCCGGTTCCTGCTGTTGGCTACTGACGCTATCACGCCCGGATGCGCGGTTGCGCCGCGCCCCATCAAAGCCTAAGGCCAGCGCCATATTGAAAAAGGGAATATCCGACATGGCGAAAATCAAGGTCAAAAACCCAATTGTCGAAATCGACGGCGATGAAATGACGCGGATTATCTGGCAATGGATCCGCGAGCGGCTGATCCTGCCCTACCTCGACATTGACCTCAAATATTATGACCTGTCCGTAACCAAGCGTGATGAAACGGCCGACCAGATTACCGTCGATTGCGCGCATGCGATCCAGCAATATGGCGTCGGCGTCAAATGCGCGACCATCACGCCCGATGAAGCGCGCGTCGAAGAATTTAAGCTCAAGAAAATGTGGAAATCGCCCAATGGCACCATCCGCAACATATTGGGCGGCGTGGTGTTCCGCGAACCGATTGTCATCAAGAATGTCCCGCGGCTCATCCCCGGCTGGACCGACCCAATCGTCGTTGGCCGTCACGCCTTTGGCGACCAATATCGCGCCACCGACACCAAGATTCCGGGGCCGGGCACGCTGCGTCTGGTTTTTGATGGCGATGATGGCGAACAGATCAATCTGGAGGTGTTCAAATTCCCTAGTGCTGGCGTTGCCATGGCGATGTACAACCTCGACGATTCGATCCGCGATTTTGCGCGCGCCAGCTTTAACTATGGCCTCTCGCTCGGCTGGCCGGTCTATCTTTCGACCAAGAATACGATTTTGAAAGCCTATGATGGCCGGTTTAAAGACCTGTTTGCCGAGGTATTTGAGACCGAAGGGTTCAAAGAAAAATTTGCTGAAGCAGGCATTGTCTATGAACATCGCCTGATCGACGACATGGTTGCATCCGCCCTGAAATGGAGCGGCAAGTTCGTTTGGGCCTGCAAAAATTATGATGGCGACGTGCAGTCGGATCAGGTGGCGCAGGGCTTTGGCTCGCTCGGCCTGATGACCTCCATCCTGATGTCGCCCGACGGCAAAACGGTGGAGGCAGAGGCGGCGCACGGCACCGTTACGCGCCATTTCCGCATGCACGAACAGGGCAAGGCCACGTCGACCAACCCGATTGCGTCCATCTTTGCATGGACCGGCGGCCTCAAATTCCGGGGCAAGTTCGATGACACGCCAGAGGTGACGCAATTTGCCGAAACGCTCGAACGTGTGTGCATTCAAACCGTCGAACAGGGCGCGATGACCAAAGATCTGGCGATTCTGATCGGCCCCGATCAGCCGTGGATGACCACCGAACAATTTTTCGAAGCCATTCGCGCCAATCTTGAAAAGGCGATGGCGGCCAACGCCTAAAAATACGGCAGATTATTGGGGTGCAGCGGGGGTGTTCACACGTTCCTGCCGCACCCCATGGCCGATGAAATAACCCGGAATACGCCGCAGCAAGGCAAAGCGGTTCAGCAGGCGCAGGGCCAGCGGCGGCTTGTCGTCCCCGCCCAACTCCCCCCGCAACAGCGGTTGGAGCATATTGCGGTGGACGGCCGCCTGCATCCCCTGAATTATCCGCGTCGGCAATATACGGCGTGCCGCAATTTCGGCGCAATAGGCGTCGGTCGCGCGCCCTTCGCACAGCGGTGCATAGAGCATATTGGCGGCGCACACCGCATCCTGCACCGCCAGATTAATGCCAATGCCGCCGACCGGCGACATGGCATGCGCCGCATCCCCGATCGCCAGCAGGCCCGGTTTGTGCCAGCGTTCCAACCGGTCGAGACTGACCGACAGCAAATGTACCTTGTCGAAATCGGGCAGCGCCGCGTCCAGCGCCGCAACCTCCGCAGGTGCTGCCGCGTCCAATACTGCCGCCACTTGTGCACGAAAATCGGCGATGCCGCGCGCCCGTATCGCCGCCCCCTCCCCCTTGGTGATAACAAAGGCGCATTGCCAATAATCGCCACGGTCGATCATCACGATCAAACGGCCGCGCCGGACGACGCCGCGCAGCGCATCGCCATCACCCGATTTGGGCAGGGCAAACCAGAAAACGTCGATCGGCGCGCCGAGCGAGCGCACCGGCAGGATTCGCCGGGCAATCGAATCGCGCCCGTCGCACAGCAGGGTCAGTTGGCGGGCGTGCATGGCGCGCCCATCGGTCAGGCGGACGCCGGTCACGCGGCCATCACGCTCCACCACATCGGCGGCTTCGCAATTCATATGGAGGCGAAAGCCGGGGTATTTTTCTGCCTCATCGCGCAAGAAATCCAGAAAATGCCATTGCGGCATCATGGCGATGAAGGGTGCGGGCATCGCCAAATGGGTGAGGTCACCAATTTGTAATGGCCGCCCGTCCCAATATAGTTCGGCCCGATCGATGCGATTATGTGGCCGCGCAAGGAACTGCTGCAACAATCCCAGATCGTCGAGCAATTGCATGGTCGACGGGTGCACAGTGTCGCCCCGAAAATCGCGAAAAAAATCGCCATGCTTTTCCAATATCGCGACCGATATGCCCGCCCTCGCCAACAGCAAGCCGGCCATCATCCCCGCCGGACCGCCGCCGACAATGACAACATCGCTGTCCATATTGCTGTGGCTGTCCGCCGCGATGCGCATCGCCCCACCCTCCGTTCGGTTGGGTCGTCTTATCATCTGCCATCAGCGATGTCGAAGCTGGTGCCATGCGGTGCCGCGCTGGCGCACCCGCAGTTTTTTATTGTGCAAGGGGTGACTTAGCAGCAGCCTTTGGAGTAGGTGACTTTATGGACGCCGGACAAAATTCATCCATCCTCAGCGATGCCATCGTCATATTGGGTGCAGCGGGCATCGTCATACCGGCTTTTGCCCGGCTGCGCATCACCCCGATCATCGGTTTCATATTGGTTGGCGTGCTGGTCGGTCCGCATGGGCTGGGCAGTCTGGTCGGGCAATATCCTTGGTTGCAATGGATGAGCATCCAGAACGGCCACGCTATCGAACCTTTTGCCGAATTCGGCATCATCCTGCTGCTCTTTTCCATCGGGCTTGAACTCAGCTTTCGGCGCTTGTGGACGATGCGACGGCGTGTTTTTGGGGTCGGCCCGGGCAAATTATTTGGCGGCGGGTTAGTCATCGCGCTGGCATTGATGCTGACCGGGCATAGCTGGCCGGCGGCCGCCGGTTTGGGCGTTGCGCTCGCCATGTCATCGACGGCGCTGGTGCTGCCAATTTCGGGGACCAGCGGGCGCGTCGGCCAAAATGCCTTTGCCATGTTGTTGTTTGAGGACCTGGCGCTCGTCCCGATCATCTTTCTGCTCGGCGCGATTGGCCCAGCGGCGGGTGAGGATGCGGTCGCCTCCCTCACCGCCATTTTGATGCGCGGTGGGCTCACCATCCTCATCTTGGGGCTGATCGGCTGGTTTTTTCTGCCGATATTATTTGCGCAAGCCGCACGCGCCAAAAGCCCGGAACTTTTCCTGTCCGCCAGTCTGCTGGTTGTCATTGTTGCGGCGCTGGCGACATCCAACGCCGGACTATCCCCCATCGTCGGCGCGTTGATCGCCGGACTGTTAATTGCCGAAACCGAATATCATGGCGAAGTGGAAGGGATTATTGCGCCCTTCCGCGGTCTCGCGCTTGGGGTGTTTTTGATTACGGTTGGCATGCAGATCAATCTGGCAGCGTTGGCAGCGGATTGGCCGCGCCTCACCATCGCGGTGCTCAGTGTGGTGGCGATCAAGGCAATGGTGACCGCAGCTTTCCTGCGCTGGGCGCGCGTCGGGCGCGGAACGGCGGCAGAAGTGGGGTTGTTGATGGGCAGTCCGTCGGAAACCACCCTGATCGTGCTGGGCGCAGCGGTGCAGGCAGGGCTGATTGCAACGGACACGGCGGCTTTCTGGCAGGTAGTGACTGCCATCGGCCTCACCATCACCCCCTTGCTCGCCAGTCTCGGCCATCGTCTGGCGCGACGCATCGACACCAGCCTGACCGGCAAAGCGGCGGCTACGGGCGATGTGCCGCAGGTGCTGATCATCGGCTTTGGCCGGGTCGGACAGGTGGTGGCCGACCTGTTGGTAGAACATGACCGCGCCTATACCGCCTATGAATCGGACATCGACACCGTCGCAGAGGCGCAGCGACGTGGCTATCAGGTCAGCTATGGGGATGCGGCGCGCGGCAATTTCCTCGACCATTTTGTCGATACGCGCCTGTCAGCCGTTGTCCTCACCATGGATGATCCGGCGCAGCAATTGCGCCTGATCCGCCGACTGCGCGCGCGCTATGACGATATTCCCATCATCACCCGTGCGCGTGACAGCGCCGATGCCGCCGCCCAATATCAGGCCGGGGCCAACGACGCGGTGCCCGAAGCGCTGGAAGGGAGCCTGCAAATGGCCGAAGCGGTGCTGGTTGATATTGGCGTCGCGGTCGGCCCGGTCATTGCGTCCATCCACGAACATCGCGCAGCGGTGCGTGCACGCATTTTGGGCGACAATGGCGCGGATGGCATCGATGGCGCGCCGCGTCCGCGCGCGGCGGTGCGGCGGCGCAGCGTGTAACCGGGCGGTTCAGCGCGAAACTGCCGCCTCCGCCGTGGTCGTCTCAACCGCCGGACTTGCCCGATGCACCGGTGCCGGCCCTGCACTGGCCAAATCCAGCGAAGGCACCGGCGTCCCATCGGGCAGAATGATCAACGAAACACCGCTTTGCGGCGCGAGATATTGCCGCGCCAGCGCCTGCACATCCGCCGCCGTCACCGAACGCAAATCGTTCAGATAGCTACGCAGCGACAGGAAGATACGCGGGTCGCGCGATGCCCCCTCCGTCTCCCGCATCCAGAACACATTGCCCGAAGAGGCGCGCAATAATTGTTCGACAATCGGTTCCACCGCGCGCTGCAATTCATCTGCGCTGACCGGCGTCGTCGCCAATTCAGCGGCAATTGCCCGCGCGCTGGACGCGACAAGCGCGCTATCCTCTGGCCGGGTCATGCCGCCGACTAAAATATAGCTGCCATGCGCCAGCCGGTCGGACCAGCGGCTGACCACCGCCTGGCTGTAACTCGCGCCGCTATGGTCGCGCAGTCGGTCATAAAGCCGGTCGTTGAAAATGGCAGCCAGCACGTCGAGTTTGCGCGACAATTGCACATTGGCGATGCCGCCCCCCGTCGGATAGGCAAGGACATAGGCCGCTTGCGATGCAGCCCCGCTGTGCCGCGCGACAATGGGGTTGGCGCTGGGCACGGCAAAATGCACATCGCCGTCGGTTGCACTTGTCACCGCCGCCGGTCGGGCGGCCATCGCGCCGAAGGTCGTGCGCAACATGGTTTCCAAGTCGACATTGCCGACGTCGCCGAAAATCTGCACCTCAATCGGCCCTTGGCGCAACAGTGGCTCCCAAAAACGGCGGAATGCAGCCGGGGTCAGCCCCTCCACCTCCGCGCGGGTGGGCGGGCCCCAGCGGCGGTCACCCGAATAGACAAGGCTGTCCAATTCGCTTTCCAGCACCGCATTGGGCGAATTACGCAACAGGTCGAAACCGGCCAGCCGACCGGCCCGCGTGCGCAATACCGGGTTCGCCTGCCAGCCCGGCGCCACCAGCTTGGCGGCCAGCAATTTTAGCTGATCGGCCAAATCGCTGGGCTGAGTTTCAGCTGATAATTCAAAGGCATCATCATCGACGGCAAAGCTCATGCCGATCTGTCGACCATCTGATAATTGGTCGAGCTGGCTGATATCAAAGCGGCCGATCCCGCTTTCAACGAGCGCCGATTCACCTGCCCACAATAAATTGGGTTGATCAGGTGCCAGTGCCCGACGCCCCGCCCCCCAACGCACGCGAATACGCACTTTATTGGGCTCGATATTGGTATTGCGCACCAGCGCCGTCACGCCGTTGGCAAATTCCCAACGCTCCAAATCCGCCCAGGGGGATGGTGTGCGCGACACCAGCCGCCCCGGCGCCCCCAGCGACGGCAAGTCGGCAAAACGGATGGCGCGCGCATTGTCATTGGCAGCATTGCGGACGTTGACGTTGCGGTTGACTGCAGCGGCGAGGCGCGCTTCCCCATCTGCCACCGCATTCGGGGTGACCATCAGCGCGCGTGTGGCGGTGCCGACGAACAGCGCGCGGATGCGCCGCTGCATCTCCGCAGGGGTCGCCAGCGGTGCAATCGACTGCCAGATGGCGAGCGCATGGTCGGGGCTGGTTGTCGTTTCGCCAATATCGACCGCGTGCAGCAAATCATCGGCCTGTTTGGTCGCCGGTTCATTTTGTCGGTTGGCATTTTCACGCGCCAAAAATGTTTCGACGTTGGAAAATTCGCGGGTAATTGCCGCCTGATCGACCGCGCGCGCGCCCAGCGTCGCGACGACGGTGCGCGCATCAACCAACGCGGCTTCCCAATCGCTGTCGAGCGGCACGACGGACAGCGCCGTTAAATCCGCCGAACGCGATGGCTTGTCGGTGGAAACCTGCGCGCTCAAATAACGCGCGCCGCTGCGTGCGCGCTCCTCCAACTGGCGGTTGATGATGATTGTCGCCAGCGAATCGAGCATCAAACCTTGGGTATAAGCGATGGAATCGGTCACCCGATGCCATGGACGCATCACCACTTGCTGGACGGTCAACGGCTGGCCCGGTTCGACAATCACCCGCGACACCGGCCCATCGGTTGCCGGCACGCCCAGATCGGGTTCGGCGGGGCGCGGGCCCCTGCCCTGCCAATCGGCAAAATTGGCAACAATCGCCTGTTCAAAAATTGCGGGGTCAAGGTCACCCGCCACCGCAATGACGACACGTTCGGGCCGGTACCAACGCTGATGAAAGGCGCTGATTCCTGCGCCATTTGCTCCGTTCAACGTCGCTTCGCTGCCGATGGTCGCGTGATCGCCCATCAACTGCCCACGGAAAATATGGCTGCGCGCCGCCTCATCCACCCGAAAGTCCGGCCCCTCACGCTCGCGCCGTTCGGCGATGACAATTGGCCGTTCGGCATCCACCGTCGCATTGGTCAATACCGGGTCGCGGATCATCCCCGACAGCAAGCGGATACATTCGGCGACCGATTCCGGGGTCGCCGACGGAATGTCGAGTTGATAGACGGTTTCCGTCTGTCCGGTGTGCGCGTTGGAATCGCTGCCAAAGGCGACGCCCAACCGCTGCCATGCGCGCCGCGCCTCCCCACTCGGCAGATAGCGCGATTCGCGAAAGGCAAGATGTTCGATGAGGTGCGCCCAGCCCGCTTCCTCCGGTTGCTCCATCAGCGAGCCGGCATCCACACGCAGTCGAATCGTCACCTGCCCGGGCGGCACACCATTGCGCCGCACCGCAAAGCGCAAACCATTGTGCAAAGTGCCAAATTGCCAGCCGATATCGGGGGGAATGTCGCTGCCCGCATAAAGCCATGCGCTATGATCAACGCTGGCGTTGGTCGCCGCTGCTACCGGACGGCGCGGCGCCGTGCTTTGCGCGGCGAGCGGCGCGGGTACCAACATGGCGAGCGCCGAACACAGCATCAGCGCGCGTGCAGAGCCTTGGGCAAATTTTGCGAAAATTATGGGGGTTCGGCGCATATTGTCGTTGGTCATCCAAAACGGCATAGGAAGGGCAGCTTTCGCTGGGCTGAACATATATCTATGCCGCCTTTGCCACGCGGCATCTATGCCGTCTTTGCTGGGCGGCGCAAAGCTGGATTTTGGGGTGAGAGGGCAAATTATGGCACGTATCGCGCTCTTGCAGATGACCAGTGGAATTTTGCCCGCCGAAAATGGCGATGTACTGGCCCGCGCCGCGCAGACCGCAGCGGAGGGCGACGCACAGATGCTCTTTGCCCCCGAAATGGCCGGCCTGCTCGACCGTGATCGGGCGCGCGCAGCGGCGCATATCGCCGATTTTGCCGGCAACCCCTATTATGCTGCGGTGGTTGCTGCTGCACGCAAAAATCATCTGTGGATACATGCAGGGTCCATCCCCCACGCAGGTGCCGACGGCAAATGGCGCAACCGCAGCTTTGTGGTGGATGATCAGGGTGAATGCGCCGCGATTTACGATAAAATCCATCTGTTCGACGTCGATTTGGCGAGTGGCGAAAGCTGGCGTGAATCGAACGCCTATGCTGCTGGCGAATGCGCTGCCATGGTGGACACGCCGGTCGGCAAATTGGGTCTAACCATCTGTTATGACCTGCGGTTTGGCGAATTATTCCACGCCTATGCCCGCGCCGGGGCAGAGTTGATAACGGTCCCCGCAGCCTTCACGCGCCCGACTGGCGAGGCGCATTGGGAAATATTATTGCGCGCTCGCGCCATCGAAAGCGGCGCATGGGTTATCGCGCCCGCCCAATGCGGCAACCATGCAGATGGGCGCGCGACGTGGGGCCATTCGATGATAATCGATCCATGGGGCCGGGTGGTCCACGACAGCGGCGAACATAATGGCGTCGCCATCGTCGATGTGGATTTGGCGCTGGTGGCAAATGCGCGTGCGCAAATTCCCCAGTTGCAACACCGCCGCCCCTTTGCCCTGCCCTAATCGCGCGGGCAAAATTGACTATATGGCAGAAAATGCGGTCAATAGTCGCCCTACTTCGTCATTCAGGCGCCATCTGAGCTGGGACAGAATTTCGCGCAGAACGTCGGACACGCGGAATATCTGTTCACCCCAACCCAGCAAATGACGGATCACATCAGTCGGGCAGTCCGCACTAGTCTGTCATGGTTCGGGCCGATGCATGTCGCTGCGCCCGCGTTGCGGACATGCCGAAGGGCCCGCCGCGAGTCGCGACGAGCCCTTCTGAAACTCTATGCCGTGTAAGTCGGGTGACTTACGGGCTGGTCGGAGCGTTCGACGAACCGCCAGCAGCAATCACGATACCAGCGATCACAGCCAGACCGCCGAGCAGTGCGAACAGCCAAGTTGCCGAGCCACCATCTTCACCAATGGCGAGACCCGAAACCGTCGTGTCAGCGCGCAGGCCGTCAAACTGGGCCGGAGCGGCCGAAGCAGCGACCGGAGCAATCGCCATCGAAAATGCGGCAGCAGCAACAACCGCTTTCTTGAGGAACTTCATATTCTTCTCCACTGGCAAGTGTCTTGCAACATTGTATTCGAACAGGCCGACATCGCCGAAAAGGGACATCGTACCCCTCTGCCTGCTCCGTCGCTTTTATGCACAAAGCCCCACGCGTGCAAGGGGTTTTGACCAAAAAATTGTGGCATCACAGTCACAATTGTCGCCATTTCCCACGCCTTGCAGGGCCAAGTGCAGCAATGCCAATAGTAAATTCAGCTTAGCAAAAGATTAACCGCGCATCGTGCGATCAACTAAAACCGATGTATTGGGATATCCGCAATCATTGCGAATCGACAAATAGCTTTGCCCGTCGCGCGTTTCGACAAAGGGCGTGATGCGTCGCGGCGCGTAGCGGGCCGCTGATTCGAGCGCCGCCGAATAATCGGCGAATTCCGCCAGTCGTTCGATGTTACAGCGAGTCGGAAAAATCATGTGGAGTTCGCCCGCATGGTGCGCGCTGAGCGCGGCAGCCGCGCTCAACCAAAATAGGTCGCTATTCTCGCTCTCGACGACATGCAACGCATGCTCCCCCTTCGGCGCGCGGGCGAGGTAGAATCGCGTGTCAAACACGCGCTCGGTACGAAAATTGGGCCGCCAGCGCGCAAAGGGGGTGAGCGCCGCCAGATCAAGCGTCAGGCCATGGGCGGTGAGTAAGGTGGAAAATGGCGCTTCGCTGAGCAGCGCCGCACGCATGTCGCTCAGCACCCCGGCAACGTCCCCCCGCAACCCGTCAATCCCGATGGCGAGGCCCGTTTCCTCCAGCGTTTCGCGCACCGCCGCCACCCGCGCCGCACCATCAGCGGGGGGCAAATCAGCTGCCCATTGCTCCGCCAGATAATGATCGTCTGCATCGACCCGTCCGCCAGGAAAAACCGCCGCGCCTGCCGCAAAGCGCATATGCGCGGCGCGGCGCACCATCAATATGTCGGGGGGCAGCTGGCCCATTCCGTCACGCAGGATGATGATCGTCGCGGCCGGCATGGCGGGGGCCAGTCCGCGCTCATCATCATCATCGCTCCACGTCGGGTCAAAATCCGGGTCGACGATATGGTCGGGAATAATCTCTCCCGACTTGGGCGTGCGGCTATTGTCATTGTTGTTCATAAGCCCCACCTTGCCGATTGGCTGCGGCTGGGGCAAGCAGATGCGCCAGCTTTTTTGACGTGGTTGTGGTGGAACAAGGGGACGCACATGTCGGCTGTTGAAATTATCGCGCTCGCTGCCAGCTTCAGCCTCTTGTCCGGCTGGCGGCTCTATCTGAGCCTGCTCGCGGCAGGCTTTGCCATGCATTTTCATTTGATCGCGCTGCCTGCCCAGCTCCAATCGCTCGACATTTTGGCAAATCCGTGGGTGCTCGGCGTTGCCGCAACCGGCTTTGTCGCAGAGTTTTTTGCCGATAAAATTGCCTGGCTCGACAGCATGTGGGACGGGTTGCACAGCATTATCCGCCCGCTCGGCGGCGCGCTGCTGGCGCTCGCCATCGTTGATCCGTCCGACCCGGCGATGCAGGTCGTCACCTTCCTCCTCGGCGGGGGCGGTGCGCTGCTTTCCCACGGGGTAAAGGCCAGCACACGCGCGGTGGTCAACGCCAGCCCCGAACCATTTTCCAACGCGGTCGTCAGTGCGGGGGAAGATGTGGCGACATTTGGCCTTGCCGCGCTGGCGCTATCCTATCCGCTGGTTGCGGTGGTCATTGCGGCGGTGATGCTGGTTGCTTCTGTCATCGCGCTCCTCGCGCTGCGGCGCGTTTTGCGACGGATCCGCGCCAATATGGCGCTCGGCCCCGCGCATATGTTCGGATTGGAGGATAAGGCGGCTGACGCAGGCTAGGGCAAGCATTGGCTCGCACAGAGCCAACGGCTTTGGCACTACCCCGCCACCGCCGCCAGCACACGCGCCGCCCAGTCCGGGTGGCAGATGAGGAGATCGGGGATGAGAGTGTCGCGCGCGGCATAATCCATCGGCGCACCGTCCATCCGGCTGCAATGGAGGCCCGCTGCCGCTGCGACCGCAACGGGGGCAGCATTGTCCCACATATGCTGGCCGCCGGCATGGAGATATATTTCCCCCTCCCCCAACAGCACCGCCATCGCCTTGGCCCCGGCGCTACCCATGGGGATCAGCTCTGCGCCAATCGCAGCGGCAACGCGTTCGGCCAATTCGGGTGGGCGGCTGCGGCTCACCAACATGCGCGGCGGCTCGACGAGCGGTGCGGGTGACCGACCATCCGCGCTTGACAATGTCATGCCCCGCGCGGGGAGCGCGACCGCACCAACCACCGCCCGCCCATCGATGGTGAGCGCAACATGCACCGCCCAGTCATCGCGCCCTTCTGCATATTCGCGCGTGCCATCGAGCGGGTCGATAATCCACAGCCTTTTTGCCCCATGGCGCGCGCCATCATCCGCCACCTCTTCGGACAAGACGGCATCATCGGGCCGGTGCGCCGCCAGCTCAGCGAGCAGAAATGCGTTGGCCGCGCTGTCCCCGGCATCGCCCAGCGCCTTGCCCGTCCATTCGGCATCGGCGCGCAATGCGCATAAAATTGCACCTGCTTCACGCGCCAATCGCGCGGCAAGTGCTGCGTCATCCTCAACCATCGGCGAGCAACCGTTCGACGATCATCTCGGCGGCGTCTTCGGCCCGCATCGTGCGCGTATCGATACGGATTTCGGGATTTTCGGGTGCTTCATAGGGGCTATCGATGCCGGTAAAATTGGCGAGTTGCCCGGCCCGCGCCTTTTTATACAGGCCCTTCACATCGCGTGCCTCGGCATCTTCCAGCGGCGTGTCGATGAAAATTTCGATAAATTCGCCCTCAGCCATCATCGCGCGCACCATGTCACGTTCGGCACGAAATGGGGAGATAAAGGCGCTGAGAACGATCAATCCGGCATCAGCCATTAATTTGGCAACTTCACCAACCCGCCGAATATTTTCGATACGATCAGCCTCGGTAAAGCCCAGATCCTTGTTGAGCCCGTGGCGGACATTATCACCATCGAGCAGAAAACTGTGCCGTCCCGCCGCATAGAGCTTGCGTTCCACCAGATTGGCAATCGTCGATTTGCCCGCGCCCGACAGGCCCGTGAACCAGAGCAGGCGCGCCCGCTGCCCCTTTTGCGCAGCGTGCATGTCACGGTCGATATCAATCGCTTGCCAATGGACATTTTGCGCGCGGCGCAGCGCGAAATGCAGCATCCCCGCCGCCACCGTCGCATTGGTCATCTTGTCGATGAGGATGAAGCCACCCAGCGTGCGGTTCGCCTTATAGGGTTCAAAGATGATTGGCTTGTCGGTGGTCAATTGGACAACGCCGATGGCGTTCAGTTCCAACGTCTTGGCGGCCAGATGCTCCAAACTATTGACATTAATGGCATATTTTGGCGCTTGCACGCTCACCGATACATTCTGGCTGGCAAGTTTCAGCCAATAGCTGCGCCCGGCGATCATCGCCTCATCCGCCATCCAGACCAAAGTCGCTTCAAACTGGTCGGCAACCTCGGGCGGTGCATCGATGGCGGCGATCACGCTGCCGCGCGAACAATCCACCTCATCCGCCAGCGTCAGCGTCACCGATTCGCCCGCCTGTGCATTTTCGCGCGCTGAATCGCCGACCAAAATGCCGCTGACCGAAGTTACCGTTCCACTGGGGAGGATGCGCACCCTGTCCCCCAATGCGATGCTGCCGCCCGCAATTTGCCCGGCAAAGCCCCGGAAATCCAAATTGGGGCGGTTCACCCATTGGACCGGCAGCCGCATCGGCCCCGCCATCGCCGCCGCATCGCCCAGCGGCAATTTTTCCAGATGCTCGATAAAGCTCGGCCCCTGATACCAGGGCATATTGGCCGATTTGCTGGTTACATTGTCGCCGACAAAGCCCGAAATGGGGATGGCGGTGAACTGGCCCAACCCCGCCTCACTCGCAAATGCGCGATAGGTCAGCATGATGCGATTGAATACCGCGACATCATAATTGACCAGATCCATCTTGTTGACCGCAAGAATGATGTGACGGATGCCCAGCAGATGCGCAATCCAGCTGTGTCGCCGGGTCTGCGTCAAAATCCCCTTGCGCGCATCGACCAAGATAACGGCGGCATCCGCGCTCGACGCGCCGGTCACCATATTGCGCGTATATTGTTCGTGGCCGGGGCAATCCGCGACGATGAATTTTCGCTTGTCGGTTGTGAAAAAACGATAGGCAACGTCGATGGTGATGCCCTGTTCGCGTTCCGCCGCCAGCCCGTCGACCAGCAAAGCAAAGTCGATATTTTGCCCCTGTGTGCCGACCCGGCGGCTATCCGCCTCCAGCGCCGCCAATTGATCATCAAAGATCATCTTGCTGTCATATAGCAGCCGCCCGATCAGCGTCGATTTGCCGTCATCAACGCTGCCGCAGGTGATGAAACGCAACATTTCCTTGTGCTGGTGCGCACGCAGATAGCCGTCGATATCCTCCGATATAAGCGTGTCAGTTGCAAAGCCAGGGGGTGTCATCAGAAATACCCCTCCTGCTTTTTCTTTTCCATGCTGGCATCGCCGCCATCCTTGTCGATGATGCGGCCCTCCCGCTCGCTGGTGGTGGTGAGCAACATTTCCTGAATGACCGCGCTCAGCGTTGCCGCTTCACTCTCCACCGCGCCGGTCAGCGGGTAGCAACCGAGCGTGCGGAACCGGATGGATCGTGTTGCCACCCTGTCCCCCGGCAGCAGGCGAAACCGATCATCATCAACCATCAGGAGCAAGCCGTCGCGTTCAACCACCGGACGTTGCGCGGCAAAATATAGCGGCACGATGGGAATATTGTGGAGCGCGATATATTGCCAGACGTCGAGTTCGGTCCAATTGGAAATCGGAAAGGCGCGGATAGATTCACCCTTGTTTTTCCGTGCGTTATAGAGGCTCCATAGCTCGGGGCGCTGCGCTTTTGGGTTCCAGCCATGGTGCGCGGTGCGGAAAGAAAATATCCGTTCCTTGGCACGGCTTTTTTCCTCATCCCGCCGCGCACCGCCAAAGGCTACGTCAAATCCGTGCAGGTCGAGCGCCTGCTTCAGTCCATCGGTCTTCCACATGTCGGTGTGACGCGCGCCATGGTCAAAGGGGTTGATCCCCGCCGCCAACGCCTCCGGATTCTGATAGACAATCAGGCGCATGCCCGTTTCTGCCGCCATCCGGTCGCGCAGCGCATACATATCGCGAAACTTCCACGTCGTATCGACATGTAACAGCGGAAATGGCGGCGGCGCGGGGTAAAATGCCTTGCGCGCGAGATGCAGCATCACCGCGCTATCCTTGCCCACCGAATAGAGCATGACGGGGTTTTGCGCCTCCGCCACCACTTCGCGCATGATGTGGATAGCCTCCGCCTCCAGCCGGTCGAGATGGGTAAGCGTGCGGGTCATGCGGCCAATCTGCCTCAGGCTATCGACCATTTTGGTCGCGGATAATCTTGCCGCAAATGTCGCTGCGGGCAAGGCGTCATCGCCCCTCCCCTCGTGGCGCGCAAGAAAGTTTCTTTTGGGGTTGGCCAATTTGATGCAGGGCGCTCGCCCGGCAATCTCAGCGCGACTGTCCGGCTTGCTGTTCGCGCCGTGCCGCGATATGCCGCCCTGCAGCGCTATCACTTGGCATTTTTCGGGGAAACCGTCCCCCGGACGGCTGTTGGAACCCGCAGCGTCAGGTCGCGAGGGTGCCCCATCGCTGTCGCTCGGGAATTTTCCGGGCAAATGCCCCCCCGGGCATTTGCTTATCCGGAAAATTGGTGGAGCCGAGGGGGATCGAACCCCTGACCTCGTCATTGCGAACGACGCGCTCTCCCATCTGAGCTACGGCCCCAATCTTGGGTGGGCACGCTATTATCCAACGCTTTGCTGCCACGCAATCCGCTTTTTTGCTACGCGCCCACGACGCCATGTTCGGCGAGAAATCTTTCGGCGTCGAGCGCAGCCATGCACCCCATGCCCGCTGCCGTCACCGCTTGGCGATAGATATGGTCGGCGACATCGCCGGCGGCAAACACGCCGGGAACCGCGGTTTTGGGGCTACCCGCCTCGACAATCAAATAACCGCCCGCATCCATCGGCAACTTGCCTGCAAAAATCTCGGTCGACGGTTTGTGGCCAATGGCGACAAAGGCACCGTCGGTAGCAATATGGCTTTTTTCGCCGCTCACCGTATCGACAAGGTCAACGCCAACCAGACCTGCCGTCCCTTCACCGCCAACAAAGGTTTCGACCGCCTTGTTCCACAGCACCGAAATGCGCGGATTGGCGTGCAGCCGGTCGATCAGGATTTTCTCGGCACGCAGGCTGTCGCGCCGGTGGATCAGCGTTACATCCTCGCTATGGTTGGTGAGGTATAATGCCTCCTCCACCGCCGTGTTGCCGCCGCCGATGACCACGACTTTCTTGCCGCGATAGAAAAAACCGTCGCAGGTCGCGCAGGCGGAAACGCCCTTGCCGCCCAATTCCACCTCGCCCGGCACGCCCAGCCATTTGGCTTGCGCGCCAGTGGCGATGACCAAAGTCTCCGCCAGATAGACATCGCCGCCATCGCCCACCGCACGAAAGGGCCGCCGCGTCAGGTCGATATCGACGATCTGGTCCCACACCATGCGGGTGCCGACATGTTCGGCCTGCGCCTGCATTTCTTCCATCAGCCACGGGCCCTGGATGACATCACGAAACCCGGGGTAATTTTCGACATCGGTGGTGATGGTAAGCTGTCCGCCCGGCTGCATCCCCTGTACGACAATCGGTTCCATCCCCGCGCGCGCCGCATAAATGGCGGCGGTCAGCCCAGCCGGCCCCGAACCGATGATCAGCATCTTCGTGCGCGTTTCAGCCATATTTTCCCCGTTGCCGCCGACGGCATGGGCGCGAAACCGCGCCCGCCGTCTACCGCCTTTTTAGATGAATTCGATTTTTGACACCGCGAACCAACGGTCGCCCGACGGCACCGTCACCTCAATCTCGTCATCAACGCGCTTGCCAATCAGCGCGCGACCCAGCGGCGAGTTATAGCTGATCCGGCCGACCTTGGCGTCCGCTTCGGTCTGCCCGACAATCTGGTAACGAACGGGCTTTTCATCCTCATCCATCAGGGTCACCGTCGCGCCAAAGACGATGCGGTCGCCCGTCAGCGTGACCGGATCGATAATCTGCGCGCGCGACAATTTATCCTCTATGTCGGCGATCGACGCTTCAACCTGCCCCTGCCGTTCCTTCGCCGCATGATATTCGGCATTTTCCGACAGGTCGCCATGGGCGCGTGCTTCTTCGATCGCATCAACAATGGATGGGCGCTCGGCTTTTAACATCGAAAGGCTCGCCGTCAGCTTTTCATAGCCTTCTGCCAACATCGGAAGTTTTTCAACGCTTGCCATTTTACGCATGCCTTTTGCAAAATAATCTGGTCCCCGGCGAGTGGAGCCTCGCCGTCGTTGCTTGCCCGAATGGCCAGCACCAACAATGCAGGGGGGTTCAGATTGCCCTATAATAAGCCTGCAACGGCCGAACATCAAGATGGCGCGCATCTTCGCTGGCAATTGCTTGCGAAGCCGCATCCGCCGCTGCCGCCGTTGTATAATAAGCGATGTTGGCGCTGAGCGCCGACGCGCGGATGGAGGCGCTGTCCTGTTCGGATTGCCACCCCTGCGTTGTGTTGAAAATCAATTGGATATGCCCATCCTTGATCTTGTCGACAATGTGCGGCCGGCCCTCTGCCACCTTATTCACCCGTTCGACGGCAACACCCGCGTCGCGCAAATAACGTTCGGTGCCGCCGGTGGCGATAATTTGCCAGCCGCTCGCCACTAGCCGCTGCGCCGCCGCCAAAATGCGCGGCTTGTCGTCATCGCGCACCGAGATAAAGGCGGTGCCAGCAACACCCACGGCATTGCCCGCGCCCAATTGCGCCTTGGCAAAGGCGACAGGGAAGTTCGCATCAATCCCCATAACCTCGCCCGTCGAACGCATTTCAGGCGAAAGCAGCGGGTCAACGCCCGGGAATCTGGCAAAGGGAAAGACCGCTTCCTTGACCGCAACATGCGCAATATCGCGGTTGATCGGCGGACAATCGGCGAGCTTTGCCCCTGCCATCACCCGTGCGGCAATTTTGGCAATCGGTGCGCCGATCGCTTTCGCCACAAAGGGGACGGTGCGGCTGGCGCGCGGGTTCACCTCTATCAAATAGACATCGCCATCCTTGACCGCGAACTGGATGTTCATCAGCCCCCGCACCTTGAGCGCGCGGGCGAGCAATTCGGCCTGACGTTCAATTTCGGCAATCGTCGCGCTATCAAGGCTATAGGGCGGGATGGAACAAGCGCTGTCGCCCGAATGGACGCCCGCTTCCTCTATATGCTGCAATATGCCGGCAACAACCACCGCGTCATCGCCATCGCACAGCGCATCCACATCCACCTCTATCGCATCGCGCAGATAACGGTCGATAAGGACGGGGCTGTCGCCCGATACATGGACGGCGGTGTCGATATAGGTTTCGAGCGCCGCCGGGCCGTCGACGATTTCCATCGCCCGGCCACCCAGCACATAGGATGGGCGGGTCAGCACCGGGTAGCCGATGCGCGCGGCGACCGCCAAAGCCTCTTCCCGGCTGCGGGCAATGCCATTTTCGGGCTGTTTCAGGCCCAATTTATTGACCAGCGCGGCAAAACGTTCGCGGTCTTCGGCGAGGTCGATGGCATCGGGCGATGTGCCGAGTATGGGGATACCCGCCCGCGCCAGATCCTGCGCCAATTTCAACGGGGTTTGCCCGCCAAACTGGACGATGACGCCGACCAGTTCACCCTTCTGCTGTTCGACGTGGAGGATTTCGAGCACATCTTCGCTGGTCAGCGGCTCAAAATAGAGGCGATCCGACGTGTCATAATCGGTCGAAACCGTTTCGGGATTGCAATTGACCATGATGGTTTCAAACCCCGCCTCCGACAATGCAAAGCAGGCGTGGCAGCAGCAATAGTCAAATTCTATCCCCTGCCCGATCCGGTTCGGCCCGCCCCCCAAAATGACGATTTTCTTGGCATCGCTGGGCGCCGCCTCACATTGTGGTTCGCCAAAGGCCGGGGCCTCATAGGTCGAATACATATAGGGGGTGATGGCGGCGAATTCGGCTGCGCAACTGTCGATCCGCTTGAACACCGGACGGACGCCCAATTTATGGCGCAGCGCGCGCACTTCGCCTTCATTGAGCGCACCGGCCATTGCGACCATCGCATCATGGAGCAGCCCGCCGCTGTTGGCGACGGCGCGGTCCATCCCGTCCTTCATATTGGTGGACCGCAGCGCGAGATAGGCGAGCCGCTTGTCCGAAAATCCCATGGATTTCAGGTGCCGCATCCCCGCCGCATCGCGCGGCAGACCATTGGTCAGCACGTCATTTTCCGCCGCAATAATCTCTGCCATCCGGTCAAGGAACCAGCGGTCATAACCGGTGATGTGCGCGACATCCTCTATTGAAATGCCCTCGCGCAGCGCTTGGGCGGCAACCAGTAGCCGTTCAGGCGTCGGGCGCGCCAGTTCGGCGATCAACGTGTCACGATCCGCGCCGACCAAATGGTCGATAAAATTGAACCCGGAGAGGCCGGTTTCCAGCCCGCGCAGCGCCTTTTGCAAACTCTCGTGGATGTTACGGCCAATCGCCATCACTTCGCCGACCGACTTCATCGCGGTGGTCAACAGCGGCTGTGACCCCTTGAATTTTTCAAAGGCAAAGCGCGGGATTTTGGTGACGATATAATCGATGGTCGGTTCAAAGGACGCCGGGGTGCAGCCGGTGATGTCGTTGGTGATTTCATCGAGCGTATAGCCGACCGCCAGCTTGGCCGCGACCTTGGCAATGGGAAAGCCCGTCGCCTTGGACGCCAGCGCCGATGAACGCGACACGCGCGGGTTCATCTCGATGACGATCAGTCGCCCATCCTTTGGGTTGACCGCGAACTGCACGTTGGAACCGCCGGTTTCGACGCCGATTTCGCGCAAACAGGCGATGCTGGCGTTGCGCATAATCTGATATTCTTTGTCGGTCAGCGTCAGCGCGGGTGCAACGGTGATACTGTCGCCGGTGTGGATGCCCATCGGGTCGACATTTTCGATCGAACAGATGATGATGCAATTGTCCTTTTTGTCGCGGACAACCTCCATCTCATATTCTTTCCAGCCGAGCAGCGATTCCTCGATCAGCACCTCTGTCGTCGGCGATGCGGCAAGCCCCGAACGGACGATCGCTTCAAATTCTTCGCGGTTATAGGCAATGCCGCCGCCGGTGCCGCCCAAGGTGAAGCTGGGGCGGATGATTGCGGGGAGCCCGGTTTTTTCGAGCACGAGCAGCGCTTCATCCATGCTGTGCGCGATGCCGCTGCGCGCGCTTTCGAGGCCGATTTTATCCATCGCCTCCCGAAACAGCAGCCGATCCTCCGCCTTTTCGATGGCGGCCGCGTCCGCACCGATCATTTTGACGCCAAATTTGTCGAGCGTGCCATCCTTGAACAGCGCCAGCGCGGTGTTGAGCGCGGTTTGCCCACCCATCGTCGGCAAGACGGCATCCGGCCGTTCCTTTTCGATGATTTTGGCAACGATTTCGGGCGTAATCGGCTCGACATAGGTCGCGCCATCGGCCCCCACCAAATCGGGGTCGGTCATGATCGTCGCGGGGTTAGAGTTGACGAGGATGATGCGATACCCCTCCTCCCGCAGCGCCTTGATCGCCTGTGTACCCGAATAGTCGAACTCACAGGCCTGACCGATAACAATCGGCCCGGCACCAATGACGAGGATAGATTTAATGTCGGTATTTTTGGGCATTTAGAAGTGTTTCTGACCTAATTTTTGCAGTTGTTCGAACGCAGATTCTGATAGCCTGAGGCTCTGAGAAACCTTGCCAGGGAACGCGCGATCCTTGGAACCATATGTATCGATCTGAATGAATTTTTCCCCGTCAGCATCCACAAGGGAAATTGTTGCGTCTACTTCCGAGTGCCTGCTAGCACGATCAAGGTCTTTTGGTTCAAAACCGCGAACAATCGCCATCAAGATTTCTCCCTCACTTCAACCCGCCTACGAATTTTTCAAACAGATAGAAACTATCCTGCGGCCCCGGTGACGCCTCGGGGTGATATTGGACGCTGAATGCCCGTTTGCCGACAATTTCAATGCCGCAATTGGACCCATCGAACAGGCTTTTGTGCGTTTCGATGACACCGGCGGGCAAGCTCGCGCTATCGACGGCAAAGCCATGATTCATGCTGGTGATTTCGACCGCACCGTCACCGCCATCGCCGCCCACACGTTGTACCGGGTGGTTGGCCCCGCGATGCCCCTGATGCATTTTGACCGTCCGCCCGCCCGCTGCAAGCGCGAGCATCTGGTGGCCAAGGCAGATGCCAAATATCGGCACATCGCGCTCAATTAAGCCACGGATAACCGGCACCGCATAATCGCCGGTCGCCGCCGGGTCACCCGGCCCGTTGGACAGAAAGACGCCATCGGGCTGATGCGCCAACACCGCATCCAGCGTCACATCGGCGGGCACCACGGTAACCCGCGCCCCCGCGCGCACCAGATTGCGGAAAATATTATCCTTTGCCCCATAATCGATGGCGACCACATGCGGGCGTCCACCGTCTATCGCCTCGGCATAGCCGCTGCCCAGCGACCATGTCCCGCCGCGCCAGTCCGCCGTGTCGTCGCGCGTCACCTCACGGGCCAAGTCTGCCCCCTCCAGCCCGCCCCAACCACGCACGCGCGCTGCCAGTTCATCAAGATCGAACCGCCCGGCCGCGTCATGCGCGATAACCGCATTGGGCGCACCATTTTCGCGGATGAAGCGGGTCAGCGCGCGGGTGTCGATGCCGCTGACGCCGATCCGCCCGCTCGCCGCCATCCACGCATCAAAAGCCTGTTCACTGCGAAAATTGCTGGGGCCGGTCACGCTTTCGCGTAATATGCAGCCGACCGCCGCTTTCTTGGTCGATTCCAGATCCGCACTATTTGCGCCGACATTGCCGATGTGCGGAAAGGTGAAGTTGATGATCTGGCCGGCATAACTGGGGTCGGTCATCACCTCCTGATATCCGGTCATCGCGGTGTTAAAGCACAGCTCCCCCACGCCCGCGCCCTCGGCACCAAAGCCGCGACCCCAAAAAACCTCCCCCGACGCCAGCAGGACAAGGCCGGTCGCGCCTTTGGGCGCGGCCCCTGCAAGAGGGCCGGATGGGGGGGCAATTGCCATAATTGGGCTCCGTTTCGCCGCGTTCGAGTCGGCAGGTTAAACGGTGGGTCAGCTATAGGCGAATCTTGCGCTGCACAATCTGGTAAATATCAAAAATTGCCGCTAGGGGCGTTCCTTTCCCGTTGATGGCAAAAGGGTGGAGCGCATGATTCGCGACGCATTGAAGGCTGCGCAAATTGCGGCAATGAAGGCTGGGGACAAGCCGCGCACATTGGCGCTGCGGCTGGTTTCGGCGCGGATCAAAGATCGGGAGATTGAATTGCGCACATCGGGCGGGGTGACCGACGATGATGCGATGATCGTCGAAGTGCTGCAAAAAATGGTCAAGCAACGCCGCGAATCCATCACCATGTTCGAACAGGGTGGCCGCGCCGAAAAGGCCGCAGACGAAGCCGCCGAAATCGCGGTGATCGAAGAATTTCTGCCCGAACAAATGGATGAAGCGGCGACGAACGCGGCGATTGACGCAATCAAGGGGGAATTGGGCGCAACATCGCTCAAGGATATGGGCCGTGTCATCGCAACGCTGAAAGCGCGCCATGGCAGCCAGCTCGACATGGGCCGCGCCAGCGCACTGGTGAAGGCGGCGCTTTCGGGTTAAGCCCGATCCCATGACCCTCACCCCGCAATGGCTGGATGAATTGCGCGCGCGCACCATGCTGTCCACGCTGATTGGGCGCAGCATAAAGGTGACGCGTGCCGGCCGCGAGTGGAAGGCGTGCTGCCCCTTTCACGATGAAAAAACCCCCAGCTTCACCATCAATGATGACAAGGGTTTCTACCATTGTTTCGGCTGCGGCGCGCATGGTGATGCGATCCGCTGGATGACCGACCATCGCGGGCTCAGCTTTATCGACGGGGTCAAGGAATTGGCCGCCACGGCGGGGATGGACCTGCCCGCGCCCGACCCGCGCGCCGCCAAACGCGCCGAACGCCAATTGGGGCTGCGCGATGTTGTCGATGCCGCACAGCATTGGTTTGTCGACAATCTCTCGGGCGATGCGGGCGAACCGGTGCGCCAATATATCCAATCGCGCGGCATTTCGCGCGCCACTGCGCAAAAATTCGGTATGGGTTTTGCCCCCGACAGCCGCGACGCGCTGCGTAGCGTGCTTGCCCGCTTTGGCGATGCAATGGCGACAGAGGCGGGGATGCTCATCTCGGTCGATGACAAGCCGCCCTATGACCGGTTCCGCGGCCGATTGATGATTCCCATCCGCGATGCGCGCGGCCGCACCATCGGTTTTGGCGGACGGATTTTGGGCGAAGGGGAACCCAAATATCTCAACTCCCCCGATACGCCCTTGTTCGACAAGGGGCGCACGCTCTTCAACCTCGACCTCGCGGCTGCCGCTGCGCGTAAAAGCGAACGGCTGATCGTGGTGGAGGGTTATATGGACGTTATCGCGCTGGCAGAGGCGGGGGTGGCGGACGCGGTCGCCCCGCTCGGCACCGCGCTCACCGAAGCGCAATTGGAATTGGCGTGGCGGCAGGTGGATGTGCCGCTGCTTGCCTTTGATGGCGATGCCGCCGGACAGCGCGCCGCGATGCGTGCGGCGATGCGCGCTCTCCCCCTGTTGCGCCCGGGCCGCTCGCTCGCCTTCATTCGCTTGCCACAGGGGCAAGACCCCGATGATATTGTGCGTGGCGGCGGGGCCGACGCCTTTACCCGCCTGTGCGACGATGCCACCCCGCTCGTCGATTTTTTGTGGCATGCCGCGCTGGCCAGCCAACGCGACGACACGCCGGAATCGCGCGCGGCGGTGCGCGCCGAACTCGACAAATGGGTGGGGGAAATGGCCGACCGCGACGTCGCCGCTCACTATCGCCACGGCTTTAACGAACGGGTGAGCGCGCATTTCTTTACCCGCGCCCCGCGCGATGCTGGCGCGGCACCTGCGCGTGGCGGACGCACGCCATATTGCCCAGCGGAAAAGCCACCTTCGGCAGCGATGCGCAACATTGCGGCCTCCATCGATGCCGGGCTGATCGGCGCAATTTTGGCAGGCCTTATCCGTTATCCGGCACTGATCGGTGAACAAATCGACCTCATCAGCCGCCTGCCGGTGCCCGACGGGCCATTAAAATCGCTCCATTCTTGCCTGATGGAGGTGATTTTGGACGTTTCAGGGCTTGATATGGATGGGTTGCTCACCATATTGCGCACCAATAACCAGTATAATATCGCAGCGCGCGTTCTGGACGCGGGCAGGATGCGGTTTTCCTTTACGCGGGAGATTTTGGACACAGACGCAGCGGCAAATGCACGCGCAGCGGCGGCACAGGATTTGCGTGACGCCATCGCCACCATTGTCGCTTGGGGTGAGGCGGAGGAGGCGCTGCAACGCGCCACCACCCATTTCGCCGAGCGGATGGATGAAGATAGTTTTGCTGAACAGCAAAGGGCGATGCAGGCGCGGCAATATCTGGCCGAACAAATTGCAACTATGCGTGAAGTTGCTGAGAAAAGCGCGGTTTAGGCCGCATATATTCAGGCGCCGGGTGGATGCGGCGGGGCAAGATGGATTAGGGCATGAGCGAAGACGAACAGGAAGTCACCGGCGGCGATGAACCGCTGATCGATTTGAATGATGCCAAGGTCAAAAAGCTGATCGCCCGCGCCAAAAAGCGCGGGTACATCACCTATGACGAATTGAACGACGCGCTGCCGCAGGACCAGATGTCCTCCGAACAGATAGAGGATATCATGTCCGCCATCTCCGAAATGGGGGTGAATATTGTCGAGCGTGACGAAGACGCCGATGATGAAGATGCGGACGACAGCGCGGATGAAGAGGTGGAACCCGTTGGCCTCGCCCCGTCGGTCGCCACGCTGCCCGAAAAGAAAAAGGAAACGGTTGACCGCACCGATGACCCGGTGCGCATGTATCTGCGCGAAATGGGCAGCGTCGAACTGCTCAGCCGCGAAGGTGAAATCGCGATTGCCAAGCGGATAGAGGCTGGCCGCGACACGATGATCATCGGCCTGTGCGAAAGCCCGATAACCTTTAACGCCATCACCGAATGGGCGCATGCGCTCGACAATGGTGACATGCAGTTGCGCGAAATAATGGATCTGGAGGCGATGCTCGCCAAAGATCCGGTGCCCGAAAATTTCGATGAAGAAGCCGCAGAGGATGGCGACGGCGAAATTTCCGAGAAAAATGCCGGCACCAGCTTCAAGGAAGAGGAAGAGGTGGAGGAAACCTCCGCCGATGCCGGTGATGATGAGGATGAGCTGACCGAACGGCGCGCCCGTCCCAATTTCGAAGAGGATGAGGATGACAATACGCTGTCGCTCGCCGCGATGGAGGAATTGCTCAAGCCCGATGCCATCGAAAAATTTGCCACCATCACCAAATTATTCCGTGATTTCAGTAAATTACAGCGCGCACGCCTGGCTGCGCTGACCGGCGGCGAGGCCTTTCCGCCGGCTTCGGAGAAAAAATATCAGCGGCTTAGCGACGAATTGACCGCAGAGGTCGAAAGCGTCCAGTTTCATGGCAGCAAGATCGAATATCTGGTCGATCAACTCTACAGCTTTAACCGCCGCCTGACTGCGCTCGGCGGGCAGATGTTGCGGCTGGCCGAACGGCATAAAGTGTCGCGCAAGGATTTTCTTGACCGTTATGTCGGCCATGAAATGGACGAAGGCTGGCTGGAACGCGTTGGCTTGATCGACAAAAAATGGGCCGCGTTTGCCGAACGCGAAGCCGGGGCGGTGGACCGTATCCGCAACGAAATTTCCGAAATATCGCAATCAACCGGCATGGCGCTGGGTGAGTTTCGCCGCGTCGTCAACATGGTGCAAAAGGGGGAACGCGAAGCGCGTATCGCCAAAAAGGAAATGGTCGAGGCAAATCTGCGTCTCGTCATCTCCATCGCCAAAAAATATACCAATCGCGGGCTGCAGTTCCTCGACCTCATTCAAGAGGGGAATATCGGCCTGATGAAGGCGGTCGACAAATTTGAATATCGGCGCGGTTATAAATTTTCGACCTATGCCACATGGTGGATACGTCAGGCGATTACGCGCTCGATTGCCGATCAGGCGCGTACCATCCGCATCCCCGTCCACATGATCGAAACGATCAATAAATTGGTGCGTTGCTCGCGCCAATTCCTCCACGAAACGGGTCGCGAACCGACGCCAGAGGAAATGGCCGAACGGCTTTCCATGCCGCTCGAAAAAGTGCGCAAGGTGATGAAAATCGCCAAGGAACCGATCAGCTTGGAAACCCCGATCGGCGATGAAGAAGATTCGCATCTGGGCGATTTCATTGAGGATAAAAATGCCATCATCCCTGTGGATGCGGCGGTGCAATCCAACCTCAAGGAAACGGTAACCCGCGTGTTGGCGAGCTTAACTCCGCGCGAAGAACGGGTTTTGCGCATGCGTTTCGGCATCGGCATGAACACCGACCATACGCTGGAAGAAGTGGGCCAGCAGTTCAGCGTGACCCGCGAACGCATCCGCCAGATTGAGGCAAAGGCGCTGCGCAAGCTGAAACACCCGAGCCGCAGCCGCAAGATGCGCAGCTTCCTCGACCAATAGGGGCTGAGAATGGCAAAAGGGGTTGCGGCTTTTGGCCCCAACCCCTTCGGCAAGCAGGTTCACGCCTGTGGCGTAAACCAAGGAAATCATTGACTTATCGTGCAGCAACCCGTGTCGGGCGGGTCGGCAATGTGCGCGACGCCCAGCGGATATTTTCACCCGCTGCCATCGACCGGACAAAACAATTGCCCCCCGCATGGCGTACGCTGGCGCACAGGCCATTGGCGGCACTACGGCTGGCAAAGCCGGTTGCCGACAGGCGGAATAGCGTGCGGCCACCGACGCTTGCACTCGACGTTACGCCATCATGCCCCGACAGGCTGGCATGGCGGCGCGACAAGTTGGTCCACGCGCCCCGCGCAATCGCTAGGCTGTCATATGCGCCCAATTGCACCACCCAACCCGACGTTGCGACAGGGCCGGTCGGCGGCGACTGGCGCGCGGTTACCGTACGCGCCGGTGTCGTTGCTGCGGGGGGTGCATCTGGCGTTACGGCACGGGCCGCACGGCCAGGGTTGATCGAACCTGCAACGCGGTGCGGACGGGCGAGCGGCGCAACCATCGCCACCGCACGGCGCAATTGCTGCACAACCGGGTTGGAAACATAGAGGCGACCGTCGCTGCCCACCCAGCTTCCCGGGGGGTTAGTGGCGGGGCTTGCGGCAGGTTGGGCCGCAGGTGTCGGCACGACAACCGCAGCCGGTACTTCAGCAGCGGCAACCACCACCGGCGCAGCGGCCGGAACCGGCGTTGCAGCAGGTGCATTGCTGTTTCCATCCGCCTCTGCCAGCGCGGCATCGACCATTTCGGTCGTGCTCACGGGCGGTGGCGGCGCATATTGCTCAACCGGGGCCGGATCGACCGGCGTGTTGGCAGCAAAGGTCACCGGCGCGGCATTGCGCAGCGCCAAACGCACCGGCATGCCGCCGTCATTTTGCGGGGTTACCTGCATCAAGGCAGCAACGCGCATCAAGCCGCTGTTGCTTTGGAGCATGGCTGCCCATTGTTCGATACGCGGACCGACGCGTGCCGGGCCGAGGTCTTGCGCCGCGACCAACCGCGCTTCGAGCCAGCGCCCCGCCAACGCATAGATGAAGGCAAGATTCTGTCGGTCGCGTGGCGTGGCATTACCGCTGCGGATGATGTCGGTTATCACCAACCCGCCACGATCGACATCACCCGCCAACGCCAACGCCAGCCCATAATCAGATGCTGGCAAATCCTGCGCATGTGCTTCGACAATGCTATGCGCTTCGGCCTGATGACCGGTCGCAATCAGCGACAGCACGCGGCCAATGACCGCGCGCCGATCGGTTGCGCCCAGTTGCTCCGCCGCTTCAAAACTCGACGCGGCAGAGGCAAAGCGCCCCGCAGACATATAGATATTGCCCAAAAGCACGCGATGTGAGGCATCATTGGGGGCGTATGCCACCGCATCTTCTGCGGCGGCCAACGCGCGCTCAATGCGCCCACGGGCAAGGTCGCGGCTCGCGCGTTCCGCACGATTGGCGGCAGCAGCGGGGTTTTCCGCTGTCCCTTCCCCATCGCTCGCCACCACAATGGCGGTCGGTGCGCCAAGGCCGATGGCGAGGATGACCCCCGACGTCGCCAAATTGGTTGCGATGCTGCGAAATAATTGCGCGTGCATGTCAGGCTTCCCCTTGCTGTCCGCTGAGCGCCTTGCGGGCGAAGGCGTCAATTTCAGGCTGTGTGGCCAAGAAATCGTCAATAAGATTGATTAATATCTGTTGGCTCGAACGATTGGACGCTGCGCTCGCCAACCGCAGGCGCAGATGCCGTTCGGGGTCGAGCCGCAAGGTAAAGGCAAAGCGGCCATGCGTCCCGGCCCGCACGCGCGGCGCAGGCGGCGTGCTGCCGGTGTGGACCGCACGTGCGGCAATCGGGGCGGGCGCTGCAGCCACCGACGTTTCAACGCGCTGGCGCACCATCAGCGGGCTTGCCGCCGGTACGGTCGCTGGCACTGGCGCCGGAGCGGGTGCCACATCGACCGGCGATGCGTCGGCGGGCGGCACCATGGCAGCAGCAATTTCTGCCTGTTGCGTGCGCACCATCGGTTCGGGGGCTTCGACGCTCGGCTGCACATCCTCATGTATCGGTTGCGCGGCAGCAACGCCGACAGGCTCACTCGCTGACGCTTCGGTGCTCGCCATCGGGGTCAGCGCCGAAATCGCCGCATGCTGCACAGCGAAATGTGCCTGGCCATCCTGTGGCGGGTCGACATCATAACCCATGTCGTTCCAGCCCAGATCATCGCCCATATGGTGCGTCGGGGTAACGCCGCCCAATTGCGCCTGACGACGCATGGCGGGCTTGGCTGCACCCTTGCGCGCGAGCAGTCCGGCGGAGAGGGAGGCTAGGGGTTTGGCTTCGGCCATGGCGCGCGCCCTCCCTTAACTGACGACCCGGCGGCCAAAGCCGCCACCCAGCGGGCGGATCGCCCCGGGTATCGCGGCAGGCTGCGCCGCCGCGCTCGGCGCGGCAAAGACGGTGCGGCGGAAGTTTTTCTCCAGCCGGTCGTTGATATAATCCCACAGCGCGACCATTTCGCCGGCCGAACGGCCATTGGGGTCAACCTCCATCACCGTGCGGCCATCGATCATCGATGCCGCATAATCGGTGCGGTGGTGGAGCGTGACAGGCGCAACCGTCCCATGCTGTGACAGCGCAACCGCGGCCTCGCTGGTGATTTTCGCCTTGGGCGTCGCGGCGTTAACGACAAAGATCAGCGGCTTGCCCGCGCGTTCGCACAAATCAACCGTGGCCCCCACTGCGCGCAAGTCATGCGGGCTGGGGCGGGTCGGCACGATGATTAGTTCGGCGACCGAAATGACGCTCTGGATTGCCATGGTGATGGCGGGCGGCGTGTCGATAACCGCCAAACGAAAGCCTTGTTGGCGCAACACTTCCAAATCGGCGGCGAGCCGCGCGACCGTGGTTTGGGCAAAGGCGGGATATTCGCTTTCGCGTTCGTTCCACCAGTCGGCAAGGCTGCCCTGCGGGTCGATATCGATCAGCACAACCGGGCCAGCGCCCGCCAATTGCGCTTGCACGGCCAAATGGCCAGAAAGCGTCGTTTTGCCCGATCCGCCCTTTTGCGATGCCAATGCTAATACACGCAAGATGGTGGCCCTCTCATATCCAAAGAAAAGTCGCGATTGGCCGCCTGTTTCGCGTCTTGGCGCTAAAAAATGGTTAACATGACGCAATTTTTGTCGCGCAGGCGGCTGGTCTGGGCCAAGAAAACTGCCGCTAACGCGCCATTCACCATTGCGGCTATATGGCGGCGGGGATCTATGCCGACCTTGGGGGTTATTATGCGCTTACCCATGAACAATTTGCGCCGCGCGCAAGTCGCCGCATTTGGCGCGGCTTTATCTGCGCTGACGCTCGCCGGCCTGCCCGCACCAGCATGGGCAGATGTGCGCGCGGGGGTAGAGGCTTGGCAGGCCGGTGATTATGCCCGTGCGCTGCGCGAATGGCGGCCCGCTGCCGTCGCGGGCGATGCAGATGCGCAATTTAACCTTGGCCAAGCCTATAAATTGGGGCGCGGGGTCAATGCCGATTTGGGGCAAGCCGCCGACTGGTTCCGTCGCGCCGCCGCGCAGGGCCATTTGCAGGCCGAAGATAATCTTGGCCTCGTCCTCTATGAACTCAACCGCAAGGTCGAAAGCCTGCCTTTTTTGGAACGGTCTGCCGCGCGCGGCGAACCACGCGCCCAATATGTGCTGGGCGCCGAATTATTTAACGGCGAAAATGTCGCGCGTGACTTGCCGCGCGCCTATGCACTGATGAAACGGGCGAGCGATGCAGGCCTGCAACGCGCCAGCGCCGCGCTGGTGCAAATGGATGCGGCCATCCCCCTCGAAATGCGTCAACAAGGTTTGCAAATGGCAAGCGCGATGGAAGTAAGCGAGGCACAGGCCCGGATCACTGCGATGACCGGCGGCAATGCGCCGGTGTCTGCTGGTCCGCGCCAGACAAATGTGCGCACCGCCAACATGCCGGTTTCAACCCCCGGGGTCAGCTACACGCCGCCGCCTATGGGGGCTGACCCAGCGGCAACGCCGCCGCCCATCGCAGCGCCCACCCCTGCCCCCGTGCGCGCGACACCAGCCCCCGCAACCAATGCGCCCGTCCGCACCGCCAGCGGCAATTGGCGCATCCAATTGGGGGCATTTTCGACGCGAGCCAACGCGACAAGCCTGTGGAACCGGCTTGCCCCGCGCCTCCATGGTGCGAGCGCATTCTATGTTAACGCAGCCAATGTCGTGCGCTTACAGGCAGGTCCTTATGCCAGCCGCGCGGCGGCGGATGCGGCTTGCGCCTCCATCCGCCCCAATGCCTGTTTCGCAACCAGCGCGCGTTGACCCCGCGCGCAAAAGCGCGCGTCATACATCGGTGCCATTGGCCGCAGATAATATCGCGCGCACGCTGGCGGTGGCGACATCTTCATCGATGCCCGCGCCAAATATAATGCGCCCATTGGCCAAGCGACATTCGACATAGGCGGCTGCACGTACATCCGTCCCCTGCCCCATCGCATGTTCCGAATAATCGAGGATTTCCATCACCGGCCCACCTGCATCGGCCAATGCTGCAATCACGCTCGACATCAGGCCTTTGCCGCGACCGGACAGGCGCACTTCCTGCCCATCCACCGACAATGTACCGACGAAAATCCGGTCAGCACCGGCGTGGCTTTCCGTCCAGTCAATCAGGCGCAGCCGGCGATTCTCCTCCGTCAAATAGGTCGCATCGAACACCGCCATAATGTCGGCACTGGTCATTTCGCGCCCGGTTTGATCGGCCAATGCCTGCACATGGGGGGCGAGCGCCGCCTGCATTTTTTTGGGCAGTTTCAGGCCGTAATCCTTGTCGAGCACCCAAGCGATGCCGCCCTTGCCCGATTGCGAATTGACGCGGATCACCGCCTCATAACTGCGGCCCAAATCCGCCGGGTCAATCGGCAGATAGGGGACTTCCCAATGCTGATCATTGCGCGCGGCCTGCGCGGCAAACCCCTTGTTAATTGCATCCTGATGGCTGCCGGAAAATGCGGTATAGACCAGCTCCCCGCCATAAGGGTGGCGCGGATGAACCGGCAATTGATTGCAATATTCGACCGTTTCGATGATCGCATCAATGTCCGAAAAATCGAGCCCCGGTGCCACCCCCTGACTATAGAGGTTGAGCGCCATGGTGACGAGGCAGCTATTCCCCGTCCGCTCCCCATTGCCGAACAGGCAGCCTTCGACCCGGTCAGCCCCAGCGAGCATGCCCAGTTCCGCCGCCGCAACCCCGGTACCCCGGTCATTATGCGTGTGGAGCGACACGATCACCGCATCCCGATTGGGGATGTTGCGGCAAAAATATTCAATCTGGTCGGCATAGATATTGGGGGTCGATGCCTCCACCGTTGCAGGCAGATTGAAAATAATTGGTTTATCCAGACTGGGGCATAATATATCCATCACCGCGCTACAGACCTCTAGCGACAGGTCGAGTTCGCTCGTCGAAAAACATTCGGGCGAATATTGGAAATGCCAGTCGGTGCCAGGCAGCCGCGCCGCATTATCGCGCAGCAATTTGGCCGCTGTCACCGCAATTTCCTTTACCTCCGCAGGTTCCATCTGAAACACGATCCGCCGCCACGCGGGCGCCAAGGCGTTATACACATGGACAATCGCACGCTTTGCCCCGGCAAGGCTGTCGAAACTCGTGGCGATCAGGTCGGCGCGCGCCTGTGTCAGCACCTGCACCAGCACATCGTCGGGAATATGCCCGCCGCGCACCAACCCGGCGATAAAGTCAAAATCGGTTGCTCCTGACGCGGGAAAACCCACCTCAATTTCCTTGAGGCCGATGGCAACCAACATGTCGAAAAATCGCTGTTTCTTGTCAGCGTTCATCGGGTCGATCAGCGCCTGATTACCATCGCGCAAATCGGTTGACAGCCAGCGCGGCGCAGCGGTGATTTGGCGCGACGGCCATTGACGGTCGGGCAAATGGACAGGGACAAAGGGTCGGTATTTTTGGGCGGGGTCGCGCAACATGGGCATGGGGAACTGGCCTTGGTCGAAAATCGAAAATTTTATCGAAGATCACCCTTGGGCGGTCGGCAATGGCCTTGACCGCTAGGGGCAAAGACCATCGCTCACGCCCAAGGGCGTATAAGTCGAAGCAATAGGGCCACTTTGCCAATCATCGCCATGCGCCTAGGGCCATCGCCTATCGCTTGGCAAGCATAAATCTGTGCTGGACGATTGATTTAGCGCAATTGCACTCATCGCTCGCATGGATTATGCGTGCAAGAAAGGTCGCACGAAATATCCGTATTCAGGGGGTGGAGGTTTTATGCGTAAGATAAAGATTTTGCTGGCGGCGCCTGTGACGCTGGCGATGGGTTTGGCGCTGGCAGGGTGCAACCCCTTTGCTCGCGATGATCAGGGCGAAACGCCCGCTGCGCGCGTGGTGAGCGAAACAAGCGCTGACGGCGCGGCTGCGACGCCCGCTGCGGCACCTGCCGATGGGGCAGGCGGCAAGGGTGCAGCCCCCGCCGACAGCAGCGCAACGACCGCCGCACCGGACGTCGCCGCCAATAGTGGCGGCGTGACCGACGCAAAATCTGGCCCGGCAGCTTCGTCGGGCGGTAGTTGTACCGACGGTCGTAACCGCCATGTGATGGTCATCAACGACACCCAGACAACGCTGTTTCGCCTGTTCGGGTCGAACGTGAACCGGACCAGTTGGGAAGAAGATGTGCTGGGCAGCCGCGTTTTGAGCGCGGGCCAACGCATCGACGTCAATTGGGACGACGGCACCTGCATGTGCAATTTCGACCTCAAGGCCGAATTTAGCGACGGCACCGAAACCGTGCGGCGTAATTTCAACGTCTGCACCGAATCGGCTTGGCGCATCGTCGAATAATTCCATATGCACCCCGCATCGTTGCGGAGGATATGATGGTTGTGGTGGCGGGGGCATCGCCCCCGCCACAGGCATTTAATTGACCGCTTTGTCCACTAGCTTGTTCTTGCCAATCCACGGCATCATCCCGCGCAGTTTGGCACCGACTTGCTCGATCGGGTGGGCGGCGGCCAGCTTGCGCGCTGCTTTCAGTTCCGGTTGCCCCGCCCGATTGTCGAGCACGAAGTTTTTGACGAAGCGACCGGCCTGAATATCGGCCAGCACGCGCTTCATTTCCGCCTTGGTTTCCGGGGTGATGATGCGCGGACCGGTAGTGATGTCGCCATATTCGGCGGTGTTGGAAATGGAATAGCGCATATTGGCAATGCCGCCTTCATACATAAGGTCGACGATCAACTTCACCTCATGCAAACATTCGAAATAGGCCATTTCAGGCGCATATCCCGCCTCCACCAGCGTCTCAAACCCGGCTTGAATCAAGTGGGTCAAACCGCCGCACAGCACCGCCTGCTCCCCAAATAAATCGGTTTCGCACTCTTCGCGGAATGTGGTTTCGATGATGCCGCTGCGCCCGCCACCAACGGCGGAGGCATAAGACAGCGCCAGCGCCTTGGCATAGCCGTTGCCCGACAAGGCACGGCCATGGCTGTCCGCCGCTTCCTGCGCCACCGCCATTAGACAGGGGACACCACCGCCACGTTGATATTCTGACCGCACCGTGTGCCCCGGCCCCTTGGGCGCGACCATGAACACATCGATATCGGGTCGCGCCTCAATCAAGGCAAAATGGACATTGAGCCCATGGGCAAAGGCGAGAGCCGCACCGGGTTGCATATGCGCCGCCAGATCATCGGCATAAATCGCCGCCTGATGTTCATCGGGGGCGAGCATCATGACAACATCCGCCCAAGCGGCGGCTTCGGCGTTGGACATGACCTTGAACCCCGCCGCTTCGGCCTTTTTGGCGGTGGCACTGCCCGGACGCAGCGCAATCGCCACCTCTGCCACGCCGCTGTCGCGCAGATTTTGGGCATGGGCATGGCCTTGGCTGCCATAGCCGACAATCGCCACCTTCTTGGACTTCACCAGCGCCTGATCGACATCCTTATCATAATAAACTTGCATGATTTTATCCTGAATATTTAACAATTAGGCGACATTCCGTCGCCGGAAAAACTGGCGCTAGTTGCCGCGCGCCATGGCTACTACCCCGGTGCGCGCAACATCGGTCAGACCGCATTCGCGCATCAGCGCGATGAAACGATCGACCTTTTCGCTCGCCCCGGTAATTTCAAAAACAAAGCTCGACAGCGTCGTGTCGACCACCTTGGCACGAAAAACATCGGCGAGGCGCAATGCCTCAATCCGTTTTTCACCTGTGCCCGCGACTTTGACCAGCGCAATCTCCCGCTCGACATGGTGCATATTGTCGGTCAGGTCGACGACGCTATGCACGGGCACCAACCGGTCGAGTTGTGCAATAATCTGGTCGATCACGCTCGGCGGGCCGAGCGTGACGATGGTAATCCGCGATAGGGCATGGTCGACGCTGATATCGGCGACGGTCAGCGATTCAATATTATAACCACGCGCCGAAAACAGGCCGGTGATTTTGGACAAAATCCCCGCTTCATTGTCGACAGTGACGGCAAGGACGTGGCGCTCCGCATTGCTGGTTTTGATTTTCATCAGACAAGCGCCTTTGCTTCATCATCCATGGTGCCGCTGACATCGCTGCCGCCCAGGATCATATCGACATGGCTGGCCCCCGACGGGATCATCGGGAAGCAATTGGCCGCCTTGACCACCCGGCAATCGACGATAACCGGCCCCGGCGTGTCGATCATGCGCTGAACGGCGGCATCCAGATCGCCTAGACGGTCGATGCGCATACCCGTCCAGCCATAAGCATCGGCCAGCTTTACAAAGTCCGGCAGGCTCGACGAATAGCTGTTCGAATAACGGCTTTCATAGGTTAGTTCCTGCCACTGGCGCACCATGCCCATCCATTCATTGTTGAGGATGAACAGCTTGACCGGCAGGCGATATTGCGCCGCCGTCGCCATTTCCTGAATGTTCATCTGCACGCTCGCTTCGCCCGCGATGCAGATAACCAGATCATCGGGGTGCGCGAATTGCGCCCCAATGGCCGCGGGAAAACCATAGCCCATGGTGCCCAGCCCGCCGCTGGTCAGCCATCGATTGGGGTCATCAAATCCGAAATGCTGCGCCGTCCACATTTGGTGCTGCCCAACCTCGGTCGTGATGATCGGGTTTTTGCCCCGTGTGGCGGCATAAAGGCTGCGGATCGCGGTTTGCGGCATGATTTCGGCATCGGGCGCATCGTCCTGCACAAAATCGAGGCACTGGACAGATCGCCAGCCCTCTATCCGCCGCCACCATTCGTCCAACGGCTGCGGGCGCAATTTTTCATGCTGCCATGCTGCGATGATGCCGTTCAGCGCAGCCTCTGCATCGCCGACAATCGCCAGATCTGCATGGACAATCTTATTGATGCTCGACCGGTCGATATCGATATGGATTTTCTTGGCATCGGGGGCAAAAGCATCAAGCCGCCCGGTCACCCGGTCGTCAAAACGCGCGCCAACTGCGATAATCAGGTCGGCCCGGTTCATCGCGAAATTGGCTTCATACGTGCCGTGCATGCCAAGCATGCCCAGCCACTTGTCATCGCTCGCCGGAAAGGCGCCAAGCCCCATGAGGGTGGAGGTGACAGGCGCACCAGTCAGCGCCACCAATTGGCGCAGCGCCGCGCTCGCCCCATCACCGGCATTGATGACGCCACCGCCGGTATAGAAAATCGGCTGTTTGGCTGCGGCGATCATCTGTGCGGCGGCGCGCAGCGCATCGGCATCGGGTATGGTTTGTGGTCGATAGCTTTGGTGCGCTATAGTTTCCGGGACAATATATTCGCCCGTCGCGACCTGCACATCCTTGGGAATGTCGATCAGCACCGGCCCCGGTCGTCCGTGGGTGGCGATATGAAACGCCTCATGCACCACAGGGCCAAGCCGACTGGGGTCCATCACCAGATAATTATGTTTGGTGCAATGGCGGGTGATGCCGATCGTGTCACATTCCTGAAAGGCGTCGGTGCCGATCAAATGTGTGGCGACTTGCCCCGACAGGACAATCATGGGGATTGAGTCCATCAAGGCATCAGTGATGCCGGTGACCGCATTGGTCGCCCCAGGACCGGAGGTGACGAGCACCACGCCCGGCTTCCCGGTCGAACGTGCATATCCCTCTGCCGCGTGGGTGGCTGCCTGTTCGTGGCGAACCAGAACATGGCGGATTTGCGGGTGGTTGAACAAGGCATCATAAATGGGCAGCACCGCGCCGCCGGGGTAGCCAAAGATCGTATCGACGCCGAGGTCGAGCAATGCCTGCAGGATGATTTCCGCCCCCGACATTTCGCCACGCACCGTTTGTTCGGCCCCCGCGCCCGCCGCAGCAGACGCGCCGCTAATTACCCCGCCGCCCTCAATCGCAATCGTCCCAAGCGCATCACCTGCAAGCGCTGCGCGCACAATCGCGGTGCCAAGAATATGCTTGGGCGCGCGTGCGGCGGTGGCAGGGTGGGCTTGTGCAGTTGCAAAAGAGGTGACCATTTTTCCTTCTCTCATATGCGTTTAACCCGGCGCGCCAGTCGCACCGAGTGTCGGGTGCCTAACCCCCCGCTTGCTCATCGGCAAGGAAAAGCTAGGATTTCCGCCATTTCCTTTGATTGTTGCGCGAAACACCCCGCGCACTATCGCAAAAATGCGGCTTGGCTGCGCGCCCTATGCGTTATATTCTATTCTGTCAATAGCTTTTGTTGTAATTTAATTACAATGCTATCGATTTCTACATCATTTAATGGCGCTTCTAACCGTGGCCAATCACCGGGCGATTGGTTCCGGAACCAAGTATATTGGCGCTTGGCATATTGGTGCGTTGCGGCAATCATCGCCGTTTTCGCGGCCGGCTCATCACATTCGCCCGACAGATACGCGCCGATTTGCGGCACACCGATCGCGCGCATAACGCCCGCTGACGGTGGCACATTGCGTGCCAACAAGGTTGCCACCTCATCCACCGCGCCGCCGCGCCACATCGCCGTCACCCGCGCCGCGATGCGCGCGCGCAGCCAATCACGCGGGGGCAATAGCAACAGGGGTAACAGGCGGACATGGCCCGCAATCCCGCCGCGTTTTTGTGTGCGCCATGTACCAATCGGCCGCCCCGTCGCGCGCACAACCTCTAGCGCGCGGGCAATACGCGTGCTGTCATGGGGGTGGAGCGCCGCCGCCCCCGCTGCATCGGCATCGCGCAATGCGGCATAGGCCGCATCGACAGGCATTGCACGCACCGCCGCACGTATATCGGCAGCGATGGCGGGCATATCGCTAATCCCGTCCAACAGGGTGCGGATGTAGAGGCCGGTGCCACCGACCAATATCATGACCACCCCGCGCGCTGCGCATTCCGCCAGCACACCGCGCGCCTCCGCAGCCCATTGTGCCGCGCTCATATTGCCCGATGCTGCGACATGGCCGAACAGATGATGCGGCACGTCGGCCCGCTCGGCCGTGGTCGGCGCGGCGGACAAAATGGGGATGTCGGCATAAATCTGGCTCGCATCGGCGTTGACAATCGCCGCTGGCTGCCCTTGGGCACATAGCGCGCGCGCCAGCGCCAGCGCCAGCTCGCTCTTGCCGCTGGCGGTTGGCCCCGCGATGCAAAAAACGGGCGGCATTTTCCCGTCGGGAGTCATTATGGAAATATCCTTCACCACCACGTTGATAGCATCGGGCAAGCTGACCGCGAAACATTTGCGTGATGCCACCGGCCTGTTGCGCGATGCGGGCGTTGCAGTGGATGATGCGCACTGGCTGGATGTGGGGGAAGCGGCCATCCTGCCATGCGTGGGGGACAAGATGGTGGCACGCGGCGCGCTGAGCGCTCTTGCCACAGATATGCCCACAAATATGGACATCATCGTCGGGCACAGCCGCCCTGCCCGGCTGATCATCGCAGACATGGATTCGACGATGATAGAGGTGGAATGTATCGACGAATTGGCCGATTTTGCAGGACTGAAGCCCCAGATTTCCGCCATTACCCAGTCCGCGATGCGGGGTGAAATCGACTTTGCCGGGGCGCTGCAGCGCCGGGTCGCGCTGCTCAGCGGGCTCGACGCGACGGTGATCGACCAATGCCTCGCCGAACGGGTCACCATCATGCCCGGCGCCAAATGCTTGATCGCCACCATGCGCGCGCGCGGCGCACGGGCGGTGCTCGTATCCGGCGGATTCATGCCCTTTGCCGGCCCCGTTGCGGCGGAGATTGGGTTTGAACAAGCCATCGCCAACCAGCTAGAAATGGCGGATGGTCGGCTGACCGGGCGCGTTCTGGGCGATATTGTCGACAGCGACACCAAATTGGCGGTGCTACAGGCCGAAATGGCCAAAGCGCGCTTGTCATCCAACGAAGTGCTGGCGGTCGGCGATGGGGCAAATGATGCGCCAATGCTGCGCGCAGCGGGGCTCGGCATCGCCTATCACGCGCATGCCGTGGCCGAAGCCGCCGCGGATGCCGCCATCCGCCACCATGATTTAAGCGCGATATTATGGGCGCAGGGCCACCCCCGCGCCCAATGGGTCGCTGGCTGAGCCAGAAAATATCCCGCCTCTGCGGCACAGGGACCGATCGCCCAATATTTCTCTGCGGCTTTGGGCGAAATATAATGCGCCATACGCCATGCTTGCGCACCTTTCCGCTTACGTTAAGGTGAAGCAAATTTCAGGAGAGAATCATATGGCCCGTCCGCCCTTGCCCGCGATATTCGACAATCTGCGCCTGCCGGTTATCGGATCGCCGCTCTTCATCATTTCGGGGCCGGAACTTGTTATCGCGCAATGCAAGGCGGGGGTCGTCGGCAGCTTTCCTGCGCTGAATGCCCGCCCGCAAAGCCAGCTCGACGAATGGCTCCACCAGATTAGTGAGGAATTGGCGGCGTGGAACCGCGACCACCCCGAACGGCCCGCCGCGCCCTTTGCGGTCAACCAGATCGTCCATAAATCGAACGACCGGCTGGAGGCGGATATTGCAACCTGCGCCAAATGGAAGGTGCCGATCACCATCACCTCGCTCGGCGCGCGGGAGGAGCTGAATCAGGCGGTGCACAGCTGGGGCGGCATCACCTTGCACGACGTCATCAACGACCGTTTTGCCCGCAAGGCGATTGAAAAAGGGGCCGACGGCCTCATCCCCGTTGCGGCGGGGGCGGGCGGCCATGCGGGCACGCTGTCACCCTTTGCCCTGATGCAGGAAATTCGCAGCTGGTTTGACGGGCCGATTGCGCTGTCGGGGGCGATTGGCCATGGCCGCTCAATCCTCGCCGCGCGTGCGCTCGGCGCTGATTTTGCCTATATTGGTTCGGCCTTTATCGCGACGGAGGAGGCAAATGCCGTCCCCGAATATAAGCAAGGGATTATCGAAGGGGGGGCGGCCGACATCGTCTATTCCGACCTCTTCACCGGGGTCCATGGCAATTATCTGCGCGGATCGATTGTCGCTGCCGGCCTAGACCCCGATGATTTGCCAAGCGGTGATTTGCGCACGATGAATTTCGGGTCGGGTGGCAACACCAAGGCAAAGGCGTGGAAGGATGTTTGGGGGTCGGGCCAAGGCATCGGCACGATCAAGGCATCAACCAGCGTTGCCGATTTCGTCGCCCGACTGGAGGGAGAATATCGCACGGCCTTTGCCGAAATATCCGCGAACTTCAGGGGGTGATCGCGTCGCCCCACAAGCGGTTAATCGCCGAATCGAGCGCATCATAGTCCGAAAACAACCGCATCGGATCACGCTGATTGAGGAGGAGGAGGCGCGGCCCCCGCCCCGCGAGCACGCGCACCATTACCCGTTGCAGGCGGGCGATGCGCGCGGCGGCAATATGGGGCGCATCATCGCGCTGTCGTTCGCGTTCCACCCGCTGGGTTAGCACTGCGCTGTAACGCGGGTGCGGGCCGCGATGCATGGCGAGCCCATATTCGGCGGCGATATGCTCAACAGCAGGGAGGAGGAGGATGTTGTCCGACGCGCTGAGGCGAACACCATAGGGTGCCAAGCCACGTAAAAATGGGGATAATTGTCGATGATATCCCAATGCCCTGGGCAATATATGGTGGCTTTGCCAGCCGAGCGGCGTGCGCGCCCGCACCCGCTACGCCCGGCCACCCGTGGTGATGGCAAGGCGGATTGGTTCCCCCGCCACCTGTGGCAGATGAATTTGGATACGTTCCCCCCCCGCCAATCCGGCGATCACCATGTCACCTGCCATCGACCCATTGAGCATTAAGTCGATGGCGACGCGCGCCAACCGCCGCACCCCCTCTGCCAGCGTCATGTCGGAGGGCATGGTTGCGGCCAGCTCGTGCCCGGCCAGCCAGCCCAACCCGTCGGTTATCATCTCCCCGGGACGCGGGCTCCAAAAACGTATGAAATGGAGGATGGGGGGCATTCCCCCACCCTCCATCGCGGCGACCGCATGCGGCAATTCGACGGCATCAGACCAGAGCTTGGCCGGCGGCCAATAAATCGCCTCCGCATCGACCGCCGCGCCGATCAGGCTGGCGAGGCGCGCCATAGTCTGTACCGCACGCGTGCGGTCGGCCGGGGTAATTTGCCCCAACGACAGGCCAATAATATGCGGCGCATCGTGATGTTCCCCGCATGCCGTCAATGCAGTGCGGGCGGCCGCGCCCCCGACAAGGCGCAAGGGCATCGGCTTGCCGGTAATGCCGGTAATAGCGCTGATGGTAAGGGGCCAGTCCGCAACCGCACCGGTGGTCGGCGGTTCGAGCACACCCAAGCGGGCCAGCATCGAGCCGAGTCGCCCCGCGTCCCCCGCGACATCGGCGCGCGCCGCAAGCCACAGCGTTACATCGCCGTCCGCACCATTTTGGATATGCCCTGCCCCATGCTGCATCGGCCAAAGCTGAACCTTGCCGCGCCCGATTGCCAGCGCGTTAACGTGATTTTGCTCCAAAAAGGAGCAAATTGCCCCACCCTATATTTCGACCTGACTGCCCATTTCGACCACCCGATTGGTCGGCAAGCGGAAAAACTCCATCGCGCTTTCCGCATTGCGCAGCATCCATGCGAATAATTTTTCGCGCCACAGCGCCATCCCCGGCCGCGCCGAAGCCAATAATGTCTGGCGTGAGAGGAAAAAGCTGGTTTCCATCATCCGAAAGGGTGGCCCGCAAAGCGTCAGCTTGGCCAGCGCATCGGGGACATCGGGGGTTTGCATAAAGCCATAACGCAGGATGGCGCGGTGAAAACCATTGCCCAAATCCTCACACAGGCTGCGCTTATCCTCATCGACAAAGGGCACGTCCTTAATCTGCACGGTCAGCAACAGGATGCGTTCGTGAATCACCTTGTTATGCTTCAAATTGTGGAGCAGCGCGGGCGGCACACCGGCTGCCGTCGATGTCATAAAGACCGCCGTGCCGGGCACGCGGGTCGCGCTTTTGCACGCGCTTTCGACGAATAAATCCATCGGCATCGCCCCTTCGGACAGGCGATTTTGCACCAATTTACGTCCCCGCGCCCAGGTGGTCAGCATCGTGAAGATGGCGAGCCCGATCAGCAGCGGAAACCAGCCGCCATCCGGCACTTTAAGCAAATTGGCCCCCAGATAGGCGACATCGACGACGACAAATATCGCAAGCAACGGAATGGCGCGCCACAGCGGCCATTTCCACAGCGCAAAGAGCACCACGGCGAGCAAACAAGTGTCAATCGCCATCGCGCCGGTCACCGCAATGCCATATGCCGCGGCCAAATTGGATGAGCTTTGGAAGAATAGCACCAGCGCAATCACCATCACCATCAGCGCCCAGTTGATCGTCGGAATGTAAATCTGTCCGGCGGCGCTTTCGCTAGTGTGGAGGATGCGTAGACGGGGAATGAAGCCCAGCTGTATCGCTTGCTGCGTCAGCGAAAATGCCCCGGAAATCACCGCCTGACTGGCGATGATGGTGGCAAGCAGTGCGATGAACACAACCGGCATCCGAACGGCTTCCGGGGCAAGCAGGAAGAAGGGGTCTTTGATCGCTTCCATCGCGGCACCATGATCGACCGCTTCGAGCGACAATATCATCGCGCCCTGCCCCATGTAATTAAGCATCAAACAGGGCAGAACCACGGCCAGCCAACTAAAGCTGATTGGCTTCCTGCCGAAATGCCCCATGTCGGCATACAGCGCCTCTGCGCCGGTCACGGCCAGCACCACCGAACCCATGGCGATAAAGGCGCGAAGCCCATCGACATGGAAAAAACGCACCGCATTCAGCGGGTTGATGGTTTCCCAGATGACCGACGGCATGGAACCGATATGCATCAGCCCCAACCCCGCCAGCATCGCAAAATAGACAATCATGATCGGCCCGAACAGCGCGCCGACCCGTGCCGTGCCCCGCGCCTGAATGGCGAATAGTCCGCCCAAAATGATAATGGCGATGGGCACGGATAGCCCGTCGAAACTGGGGGAGACATATTGCAGCCCCTCCGTCGCCGACATCACCGACATGGCGGGGGTGATGATCGAATCGCCGTAAAATAGTGCGGTCGCAAAGACGCCGAGCAGAATGATCGGTGCGCTCCAGCGCCGCGTTCCGGATGTTTCGCGGTTTATGAGCGCCAACAGCGCAAGGCTGCCGCCTTCGCCCTTATTATCCGCCTTCATAATGGTGAAGACATATTTGAAGGTCACGACGACCATCATCGACCAGAAAACCAGGCTCAAAACGCCTAGAATATGAACCGGATCAACGTCGATTTTATGGTGACCGGCAAAGGTTTCGCGAAAGGCATAAATGGGCGATGTGCCGATATCGCCATACACAATGCCGATCGAACCCAGCGCCAGCTTCCAAAAGCCGTCGCCATGGTGTCCATGCCCCTCGAGTTCCAAATCGCCATCGCCGGCATGCCCCGGCCCCAATGGGTGCTCTTTGTCGCCCATTGGCGGTTCTACGCTCATGCCTTGTTCCCCGTGCTTGACACGAATGGCCCGCCTATCACCGGGCGCATAGCGCTGCAATGGCCATCAGGGCGTGCGCGGATTTGGTGGATTTTGGCCTGTTTGTGGCGTGGCTTGCGGCGGCGCAGGTGCAGCGGCGGGCGGCGGCGCGGGCGGGAGCGCGGCGAGTCGATTGCTAAGGTCGGCACGCCACGGCGCATCGGCGGGGGTTCGCCGCAGCAATTCATTCCAGACGGCGCGCGCCCCCTCTATATCCCCGCTTTGGGCCAGCGCGAGTCCGGCGAAAAACGGCGGGCCGGGATGGTTGGGGCTGATGGCGGCTGCTTTGTCAAACGCTGCTGCAGCCGCCGGCGTCATCACCCCGCCAGCATGCGCGACGAGCGCATTGCCAAAGCCGATCCACATATCCACGCTATCAGGGTGGACGCTGACACCCTGCTGCAAAAATTGTGCGGCGGCGAGCGTATCGCCGCTGCGCATCATACCATCGGATGCGGCAAGCCATTGCGCCGCATCGCCAAAACGGTCGGTCATGCCGCCGCGCGGGTCACGCAATTCTTCGCCAAAATCGCGCTGGCTGGCGGGTGGGCGGTGCGGGCTCGACGCCAATCCGGGGCGACCCATCAGCAGATATCCGGACAGGCCGAACATCACTGCCACCGCAACCGGCAGCGTGCCAATGCGTGGTTTGCGCCATGGTCGAACCACCAAAACCCACGCCAAAATCCCCAGCGCCAAGGCTGATAAAATCATGCTCATGGCGCACCATCCCCTTGTTTTGCCGGCCTAAGCCGCCGGATGACAATGAACAAACCGCCCAGCAGCGCCAGCAAGGGCAGAATATAAAGGGCGATGGTGTCCCCCTCTATCGGCGGGTCATAGGTGACCCAATTGCCATAGCGGTCGATCAGCCATTGGCGAATTTCCGCCGGGCGTTGCCCTGCAGCAATTCGTTCGCGCACGTCAGAACGCATGTCCCCTGCGAGCGGCGCATCTGAATCGGCAATCGATTGCCCCTGACAGACGAGGCAACGCAATTCCGCCATTAAATTGCGCGCCGCCGCTTCCTGCACCGGATCATCCAATTGACGATAGGCATAGGGCGCGGGCGGCAGACCGGACTGCGCATGCACAGCCACCGGCAAGGCTGCATATAATATGGCCACAGCCATCAGACGCGCGGCCAAGGCCATCACATAACGCACCATGGTCATCGCATCCGCTCCAGCTTGGCCATTATGTCGGGCACCATGTCGGGCGTAATCGCGCCTTGAATTTGTTCGCGGATCATCCCCCTACCATCGATCAAAAAGGTTTCGGGGACGCCCGATGAGCCCAACGCCAGCGCCAATTGACTGCGTTCATCGGCACCAATCGCGTGATATGGGTTGCCAAATTCGTCAAGGAACCGGGCCAAATCCTCCGGTCGATCGCGAATGGCCACCCCCTCGACAATCACGCCACGCCTTTGCAATTCGGCTAAAGTGGGGGCCTCCACCCGGCAGGGAATACACCAACTGGCGAACAGGTTGATGAGGCGCGGCTGCCCATCTTCAAAGCTGCGGCTGGCCAGACCCGGACGATCTGCCGCTGCAGCGGGCAGGTCAAATGCCGGCAGGGGTTTGTCAATCCAATGCGACCGGATCAACCGGTCATCGCCATGGCGCAGCGCCCAAATGAACATCAGCGCCATGATGACGACAACGCCCAATGGCAGCCAAACCAGCCAGTTACGGCGGCGGGCGGGCGGAGCAGCATTCATGCCGAAACACCTTGGCGACGGGCGCGTCGCTCTCGCAAGCGCGCTATCCACCCGCGCAGCAACATCAGCGGGCGCACCCGGCCGACCAGCGCCATAAACCCGCCCAGCGCAATCATGCCGCCACCGGCCCAAATCCACCACACCAACGGCTTCCACCACAGGCGCAATTGCCAGCGACCATCCCCGGCGTTGGCGCCGAGCACTGCATATAATTGGCCGTTCCAGCGGGTTAGCAGCGCGGCCTCATTGGTTTCGGTCGGCGGGTCGGTGAAATTGCGCGACTGGGGCCGCACCACCCACTGCGACCCACCGCGCCGGACCAGCAACACCCCCTCCAGCGCGGTCCAATTGGGGCCGACGACCGGACGAATATCACTCAATTCCACGCGCCAATCGCCAACCGTCGTGCTTTCGCCAATACGAACCGCCGTCAGCCGTTCCTGAATGAAGCTGCTTTCGGCGGCCATGCCGGCGAGCGCGACCGCGCAGCCCAGATGCGCGATAACCATCCCCCAGATGGGCAGTGGCGTGCGGCGCAAATTGCGTCCCCACAGCGGCGCGATGGACAGAACCGCAACCCCTGCCGCCAACGAAAGGCCCAGCAAGGATAGCAGATGGAGCGATGGTGCAGCCAACACCCACAGGACAATCGCCAGCGCCAGAATAACGAGGAATATCACCCCCCACCGGCGCAATTTTTCGCCATCATCATTGCGCCAGCGCAGCAAGGGGCCGACCGCCATAACCGCCACCAATATCAGCGCAGGCACACCGGCGGCACGATTATAATATGGCGGTCCGACCGAGATTTTATCGCCGAGCGCCTCTGCCAATATCGGGTATAATGTACCCACCAACACCACGGCGAGGATGACCGAAAACAGCAGATTATTGATGACCAGCGCGCCTTCGCGGCTGAGCAGGGCGAAACGCTTTCCTTCTGCCATTGCGCCGACACGCAGCGCAAAAAGGCAGAGCGCGCCACCGATATAAATGCCCAGCAGCGCCAGAATGAAACTGCCGCGTTCGGGGTCCACGGCAAAGGCGTGAACGCTGGTCAACAAGCCGGAACGGACGATGAAGGTGCCGATCATCGACATGGAAAATGCCACAACGGCGAGCATCACCGTCCATGCACGCAGCGCATCGCGCGTTGCGGTGACGCTGACCGAATGGAGTAGCGCGGTTGCCGCCAGCCACGGCATGAGCGATGCATTTTCGACCGGGTCCCAAAACCACCAGCCGCCCCAGCCCAATTCATAATAGGCCCAATAACTGCCAGCGGTGATACCGATAGTCAGGAAAATCCATGCACCCAGCACCCACGGGCGCATGGCACGGGCAAAATTTGGGCCGATATCGCGGGTTATCAGCGCGCCAACCGCAAAGGAAAAAGCGACCGACAGGCCAACATAGCCCAGATATAATGTCGGCGGATGCATTGCCAACCCGGGGTCCTGCAACAGCGGGTTCAGCCCCATCCCCTCCGCCGCAGCAGGGATCAACCGTTTGAACGGGTTGGACACCAGCAGCAGGAATGCAAAAAAACCGAGGCTGAGCGCGGCTTGCGCAACCAAAGTCGCGCTCAACGTCTGTGGGGCCAACCGCCGTTCAAACAAGGCAACGCCCGCGCCCGATGCGCCCAAAATCGACAGCCAGAGCAACATCGATCCTTCGTGATTGCCCCACGCCCCCGCGATTTTGTACAACATGGGTTTGGCGCTGTGGCTGTTGCGCGCGACCAATTCGACCGACATGTCGGACTGCATGAACAGCCATATTAAACAGGCAAAGGCAATGATCGTCAGCGCGCCCTGCCCGACCGCGAGCGCGCGTAGCGGCGCCATGGGCGCATGCCCGCGCACCTCCGCAACCCCGGCGATAATTTGCAGCAAGGCCAACGCCAGCGCGATCCACAACAGGCAATGGCCAATTTCTGCTATCATCAATTTTGCCCTTCGCGCGTTGCGCCGTCATTCACCAACGTGTCGCCGCCATTGTCGACCGGCATTTGGCCCATTTGCGGGGGCATATAATTTTCATCATGCTTGGCCAAAATCCGGTCAGCGACAAAGCGGCCGCTGGCGTCAAAATGCCCGTCGGCTACCGCGCCCTGCCCCTCACCAAATAAATCGGGGACAATCCCCTGATAACGGACGGGCACCGTCGCCCTGCCGTCGGTCAGCATGAAATCGATGGTGACGCCATCGGCATTGCGTCGCACGCTGCCGCGTTCCACCATGCCGCCAAGCCGTGCCGCCGTGCCCGGCGCAATATGCGCCGCGCGTGCCTCACTCGGCGAATAGAAATAGGCCGCTTGTTGCCGCATCGCGACACTGGCGAGCAACCCTGCACCAATGATGGCGATAATCGCGAGCCCCGCCAAAATCAGGCGCTGTTGCTTGGGTTTCACGGCCTATCATCCTCAGACTTGGTCGGCGCGGCGCTTTCCGCGCGGCGCAACGCACGCCAGCTATGCCATAATAATGCAGCGCTGCCGCCATAGGTTATGGCATAAGCAGCAGCGACAAAGGCCCAATGCGCGTTGGCTGTCATCGTCAAAATTCCGTCGCCATCCGCCGCAGGCGCGCATTGTTACGCGCGTCGGCCAGAAAGCGCCGCATGCGCATCAGCACAATCGCCGCAAACAACATCGAAAAACCCAAAAAGGTCAGCCCCAACGGCCATAGTAATTCGGGCGCAATCGCGCTTTTACCGATGGTGATGGAGGATGGTTGGTGCAGGCTGTTCCACCAGACGACGCTGCGGTTGATGATCGGCAGATTGACCGCGCCGACCAACGCATAAATGGCAGCGGGGCGCGAAATGGCACCCTTGTCCCCGTCCATATTGGTGAAGGCAATGAAGCCCAAATAAAGGAATAAAAGCACCAGCATCGACGTGAGCCGACCATCCCATTCCCACCATGTTCCCCATGTCGGGCGGCCCCAGATAGACCCGGTGGCAAGGCAGATGGCCGTGAACAAGGCACCGGGCATTGCCGCCGCGCGCGCCGCCAGCCCCGCCAGCGGATGCCGCCAGACCAATTGCATCAATGCCGCAATCGATATGCTGCCCCATCCCGCCATGCCGAGCCATGCGGCGGGCACATGGACATAAAGGATGCGCGCGCTGTCCCCCTGCCGTGCATCGGGCGGGGTGATGAACAGCCCGGCATAGCCGCCCGCCAGCACCAGCAAAATGCCCAAGCCGACCAGCCACGGGGTCAATGGCCGGGCAATCGACAGGAATCGTTGTGGATTGGCAAAGCGATGCATTATCTTCCTCTTATCGCATCCATAATGCCCCGCAAGCCCATTGCTGTGGCGCGGCGCATAGCGCAGACTCAGAGGAATAGGAAAGGGGTAAGCAGCATGGCCGATTGCAATGACGTCGCCAATTTAACCCGGCACTTCGCACATTTGGGGCGTGGATCACGGATTGAGGTGCAGCCCGAGTTTGACGGGCTGTCGTGGTACCAATCCTATACCGAACGCACGGTCAGCGATGGCGGTGCGGGCTGGCTAGTCAGCCTCTATGATTTTGTCGACAGTTGGACGAGTTGGGAACAGCACCCCAATGGTGCGGAGATGGTCGTCTGCCTCAACGGCAGGATGCGGCTCATTCAGGTCGATATCGACGGCCCCGAACGCCAATTGACCCTCAATCCCGGCGAATATGCCGTCAATCCGCCGGGGTGCTGGCACACAGCAGACATTATCGAAGGGCCAGTGCGCGCATTGTTCATTACTGCCGGCGAAGGCACTATGCACAAAGCGCGCTGAGTTCAGCCCCTGCGATAAGCTGGCGCGCCATGGCATCCGCCACCATCGACGCCGGACGATTGGCGATGGCGCTTTCTTCCCACACCTGTTCCAGCCGGTCGGGAATGCAACGGATGCGTTCCTCCACCTCGGCGCGCGTCCCCTGCCCCAGATATTCGAGCGCGACGTTGATGATGCCGCCCGCATTGATGACATAATCGGGCGCAAACAAAATGCCACGATCATGGATGCGCTGGCCATCCGCCTCCGTCGCCAGCTGGTTGTTGGCCCCGCCCGCGACAATCGGCACCTGCAGCGCGGCGATCGACGCCTCGGTCAAGCCCGCGCCCAAAGCATTGGGTGAAAGCACATCGGCGGCAATGTGCAAAATTTCATCGGGCGCGGCAATTTCGGCACCCAGTTCGGCGGCGAGCGCGCCGACACGTTCGGCATGCACATCGCTCAACGTCAGGCGCGCGCCGTCGGCGGCGAGGCGACGGGCAAGCCCGCCACCGACACTGCCACAACCCTGAATCGCAATGTGCACACCCCGCGCGCTGTCCTTGTGCAGCGCGCGGCGGATGGCGGCGCAAACGCCCAGATAAATGCCAAAGGCGGTATAGGGGCCGGGGTCACCGCCCGCCGCACCCGCACCGACCGGTAATCCAGCAACGTGGCGGGTTTCGCGGCAGATTTTGACCATGTCGGCATCGCTCATGCCCACATCTTCGGCGGTGACATAACGGCCGCCGAGCGAATCAACCGCGCGGCCAAAGGCAGCGAGTTGTGCGTCGGATTTTTGCGCACCCGGCGCATCGGCCAGCAACACCGCCTTGCCGCCACCCATTGGCAGCCCGGCCATCGCATTTTTATAGCTCATGCCGCGCGACAGGCGCAGCGCATCGGTCACCGCCGCCGTTGGGTCAGCATAATGCCAATAACGCGCACCGCCCGCGGCAGGCCCCAAATGCGTCGAATGCACCGCAATAACCGCACGCAGACCGGATTTCGCGTCGTGAAAGAGGTGAACCCCTTCGTGCGCGTCAAAATCAGGCAGGTTCCAGAGGGCAGTCATGATGCGGGCCTTTCGCGGCAAAAAAGCGATGGTGAAATGCTGTTACGTCATGGCGCAATAATCTGTCGTAACACCAATGTCACCCATCTTGTGACGCGCGAACGGCAAACCCCAATTTAGCGAGGAAAATGGGGCGACCGATGGGACTTGAACCCACGACCCCCGGTACCACAAACCGGTGCTCTAACCAACTGAGCTACGATCGCCATGCCCGGTGCGCCAATTTGGCCGCGCCGCTGCGCCGCTGCCGATAGCGATGCAGCGGCGATACTGCAAGACCTGCTGATACAGCTTGTTGTCATGTCCGGTGCACCGCATAAGTCGGAATATGAGCTATGACCTTTACGCCTCTGGTGCCGATTTGGCGGCAGCGCGCCTCGGCGCTGTGCCGCAGATGCGCAAAGTTCCTAGCCAGAAATTGACCCAATTCATCCTGCCCAACTTTCTCTCCCCCAGCCAATGCGCTGGACTGATCGAACGGATCGACGCCAATGTCCGCCCGTCGAGCATCACCGACGACAATGGGGATGCCGAATTTCGTACCAGCGAAACGGGCGAATTGAACCATGGTGACGCGCTGATCGCCGAAGTGGATGCACAGCTTTGCGCGCTTATCGGCATCGCCCCGGCCTATGGCGAACCATTGCAGGGCCAGCGTTATTTGCCCGGCCAGCAATTCAAGGGGCATACCGACTATTTTGAGCCCAACGGCGTCGACTTTTACGAACATACGCACATTGCGGGTCAGCGCACTTGGACAATGATGGTCTATCTGAACAATGTCGAAGCGGGCGGCACCACCCGCTTTGCCGCGACCGGCAAATTGCACGTGCCGGAGGCTGGCAAACTACTGGCTTGGTGCAATTTGAACCAAGACGGCAGCGTCAATCCGCACAGCCTGCACCAAGCGTTAAAGGTGCGGCGCGGGCGCAAATATGTCATCACCAAATGGTTCCGCGAGCGGCCATGGCCGTGGTAAAATTGCCAACAGGCTGCGACCAAAAAATGGCGGAAAACTGCGCAACTTCACACTATAAACCCCATAAATCCGCCCCCCATTTGCTGATCAATAACAGCACCGCCATTTAGCAAATCGGGCCGATGTAGGACAGGCGCCCCCCCTATCGCTCCAAGCGGTACTGGAGGTTAAGCGTGATGCCATTCGCCACCTCCCCCGATTGGATCGGGGTCTCGGGCGCACCAGCGGCATCGGCAGGCATGCGCGCCATCATCATCGGCTGGGGGGGGGCATAGCCGCCCCCTTCGCTCACCGAAACAAGTCGCGCGCGTGCATAGCCTGCGGCACGTGCGTAGAGCGCGGCGCGCGCGGCGCCCGTTGCCATGGCGCGGGTGCGCGCGGTGTCGAGCGCGGCCGCCGGATCCTCCAGCGAAAATTCCGGCCCGCTGATATTATTGCCGCCCGCGGCGACCAGCGCATCGATCAGTGCGCCAACCCGCGACAAATCACGCGCAACGACGCTGACCTGATTATTGACCTGATAACCGACAAGGCGTGGCGGCTGCCCCCGGTCATTGCCGCTATAATCATATTGGGCCGACAGGTTGAACCCGCTGGTCTGCATGTCGCGTTCGGCAATGCCCGCACGGCGCAGCGCGGCGACCATCGCGCTAGTTTGCGCGGCATTGGTGCGCACCGCCTCTGCGGCGGTTGGCGCCATGGTCGTGACACCGGTGGAAATGGTCGCGCGGTCGGGCGCGCTACGCACGGTTTCGCTGACGTTCAGCGTCAGCAGGGGCGCGTCGGTCGTCTCAGTGGCGTGGTGCATGGCATGTTCCTGCGCATAAAGGGGTGCCGACACCATAAGGGCGGTGCATGCGGCGGCGGTGAGCAGATTGCGGATCATGTAAATGCTCCTCGGACTAATTGTGGCCGGACGCATGGCAGTTGCTGGCTTGCTATCGCCTGAACCAATGACTAGGCGGCTCTGCCATGGCGGCTCCCCTCCTCTCTTTCGAAGAATTGGGTCTTGTGCAAGGGTCCGGCTGGTTGTTTCGCGGGCTGGATATTTATATCGGCGCGCGCGAACGGCTGGCGCTGATCGGGCGCAATGGCGCGGGCAAATCGACACTGCTGCGCCTTCTCGCCGGACGGTTGGAGGCGGATCAGGGCCGACGCACCATCGTGCCGGGCACCCGCGTTGTCCTGTTGGAACAGGAACCCGATTTTTCCGGGTTTGGCAGCCTGATGGATCTTGCGACCCATGGGGCCGACGCGCCGAGCAGCCATGCAGTTGCCGCCATTGCCGATCAAATGGGCATCGCGCTCGACCGTGATGCCCAATCGGCCAGCGGCGGGGAACGCCGCCGGGCCGCGCTGGCCCGCGCATTGGCCAGCGAACCCGATATTTTGCTGCTTGATGAGCCGACCAACCACCTCGACCTCGGGGCGATTGACTGGCTGGAGGGGTGGCTGGGGCGTTATGGCGGCGCCTTTGTCACCATCAGCCACGACCGGACATTTCTGACCCGCCTAACGCGGGAGACTTTGTGGCTCGACCGTGGACAGTTGCGACGCAAAGCGGTTGGCTTTGGCGGCTTTGAGGGGTGGATGGAAAGCGTCTATGCCGAAGAAGCGCGCAACGCCGACAGGCTCGACGCCAAATTGGCGCTGGAGGCGCATTGGCTGGCGCGCGGGGTTACCGCGCGGCGCAAGCGCAACCAGGGACGGCTCGAAAAATTGCACGAAATGCGCGCCGAACGTGCAGCGATGCTCACCCCCAGCGGTACCGCGCGGCTTGCCATCGCCAAGGATTCGGTCAAATCCAAGTCGGTAATCAGCGCCGAACATGTTGCAAAATCCTATGGCGACCGGCCGATCATAAAGGATTTTTCGCTGCGTATTCAACGTGGTGACCGTATCGGCATTGTCGGGGCCAATGGCGCGGGCAAGACGACATTGCTGAAACTGCTGACCGGCGAACTGGCCCCCGACAGCGGCAGCATCACGCGGGCCAAGACGCTCCACGGCATCGTCATCGACCAACAGCGTGCCTTGCTGCAACCCGACAAACGGGTGCGCGACATATTGGCCGATGGCGGCGACTGGGTCGAAGTGCGCGGGGTCAAAAAACATATCAAAGGCTATTTGAAGGATTTCCTGTTCGAACCGTCGCTGAGCGAAGCACGGGTCGGTACCTTGTCCGGCGGGGAAAGGTCACGATTGTTGCTGGCGCGCGAATTTGCCCGCGAATCCAGCCTGTTGGTGCTGGATGAGCCGACCAACGACCTCGACCTCGAAACGCTCGACCTCTTGCAAGAAGTCATCGCCGATTATGAAGGGACGGTGCTGCTCGTCAGCCACGACCGCGATTTTCTGGATCGCAGCGTCACCATAACCTTGGGGCTGGATGGGTCGGGCCGGGTGGATATTGTCGCGGGCGGCTATGCCGATTGGGAAAAGCAGCGCACCACCCCCAAGACGACAAAGGCAACTGGCAAGGTGGCGGGGAAGGCCACGCCGCAGCAAAGCGCCGCCGCACCGGCGCAGCCCAAGCGCAAGCTGAGTTACAAGGACCAGCGCGATCTGGACGAATTGCCGCAGCGCATCGCCGATCTGGAAGCGGCGATGGAACGGGTGGAGGCGGCACTCAACGACCCGACGCTCTATTCGCGCGATCCGACGCGTTTTGCCGCGCTGACGCAAGAGTTGGACAGCCACCGCGCCGAAAAAATGGCGGCGGAGGATCGCTGGCTCCACGTCGCCGAAATGGCGGAACAATTGGCGGGCGGCTAAGCGCTTAACCGGCCGAAAACGCGTGGCTTTTTATCGCTGAGAAGGCGCGACATCAGGGCGCGCGCCGGGGCGGTGCCACCCAGACGCAGCACCGCGCGCCGCGCCAGTTTCGCTGCGACATGTTCATCGGTGTAGAGGCCGACGATGCTGCGGGTGGCGACATAGAGCGGCAGCGTCGCCGCGCGGTGGCGCACCCCCCAACCGCGCAGCATGGCAGGGTTTGCCACATCCCCAGAACGGTGCATGGCGCGCGCCAGCCGCACCGAACCCATCAATCCAAAATTAAACCCATGCGCGGTGACAGGGTGCATACCGACCGCCGCATCACCAATCAGCGCCGCGCGCGGCCCCGAAAAATGGTGTGAATAGGTCATGGTGAGGGGATAGACATGTGCCGGGCTGCGCGCCTCGCACCGCCCCCAGCGCCCGTCCGTGCGTTGGGTAATGATGTCGCCCAACGCCTCACGGGTGAGCGCCCCGATATGCTGTGCGCTGGCATGCGGCACCGTCAGGATGAAGGACGACATATGGGGGCCGAGCGGCAGCATGGCGATGGTCTGACCATAATCAAACCATTCGCTGGCGATCCCGCCATGGTCCAATGCATGTTCCACCCGGGCAAGCAGCATGGATTTTCCGGTTGGCAACATATCAACCCCGATCCCCAGCATCGCGCGTGCGGCGGAAAAACGCGAATCGGCGGCCAAAACGACGTCCCCCGACACGGCTTGTCCATCATCCAGCTGCACCGTCACCCCATGGGCGTTGCGTTCGATGCCGGTTACGCTGGCATCGCAGATCAGGTCGATGCCATTGTCATGCCCCGAACCAAAGCCCAACCCGTCATATAGCGCGCGGCGGATGATATGGTTCGACACCATCATGCCCATCGGCGCATCTGCGCGTGCGGCCCCGCGCGTTGCATGGGCATCAATCGCCATGACAAAGGGGGTTCCAGAATCGATGACCCGCGCACCCGTCAAAGGCCATGCTTCATCCGCCAAAATCTGCTGCCAGACACCCAACCGCTCCAGCATCGCCACCGATTGCCTGGTCAGGGCAATTTCGCGCCCGTCGGGCTGCGGTGCCGCAATCACGGTTTGCGACTGCCGTTCGATGATGGTGATGCGCGCCGCGCCGCGCCCTGCCCCGCTCTGATAGGCGCGGGCAAAGGCAAGCCCGGCTGGCCCCGCCCCGATGATGATGATGTGCTGCGACATTGTTGCTGCCCCCGATGGCCATCGACACCGGCATATTGCGCGCAATTCATGCGGCGCATGTTGCGCCAGATCAAAATGGGGCGGGCATGATTTTCAGCCGGGGGGCAGCCGATAATGGTCGGCCAACCGGTCGAGCGCGATGGACAATATGACGCGCCCCGACCGGCCCGGCCAACCCAGCGCCCGTTCGCTATCCCCCATGGTTTCGCCATTGCAGATGATCCGCCAGCAAATATCGTTCAGTCCGCGCCCGACATGCGCCATCGCCGCGTCAAACCGTCGCCGCGCATCGAGCATGTGGAGCGTCGGGGCATCCCCGCCATGACCCGATTGGCGCGCACCGCCGCGCCGCCCCGAACGCTGCCGCCCATTGTCCATGGCATCCCAGCGCATGGTGGTGCCCGCACGCAGCCCGGACAGGGTAAAATCCCGGTGAAGTTGCGCGCCGGCCAGCGCCTGCACGTCGCTCAGCAATCCGCGCGCATGGAGCCAGCCGATTGCATTTTCCCCGAGATTGACGGTGACGATGCGCGATGTCGTCCGCCTTTTTTCAGGGGCGGTGGCATCATCGGGGTGAACGGCGGTGACGAGCAGACGGCGCATCACAGCCCCTTGCCATTTTGGCCATATTGTAGGAAAGCAAATAACCATAATGGTTCGCTGATGGGAGTGGGGTGGATGCACAATCAGATACGCACAGTGCGCAAGGCGCGTCGCCTGACACTCGAACAAGTGGCGGCGCGTTGCACCCCGCCAACCACCGCGCAAACCATCGGGCGGCTGGAAATGGGCACCCGCGTCCTGTCGCTCGGCTGGTTGAACCGCATTGCCGCCGCGCTCGATGTTGAACCGCGCGCCCTGCTCAACATGGCGGGGGATGCGGAACTGCCCATCTGTGCGGTCGTTGCGGGGGATGGCGCGCACGCACCAACCAAGGCGGAAATGGCGGCCATGCCCTTTGTCGAGCCGGATATGGTGGGCATAAGGTTTGCGGCGACACTCGGCGATTATCGGCGCGGCGACCAGCTATGGTGTCGCCGTCTGGCGCGTGCCGACATCGCGCAGGCAATCAACCGCGATATTTTGGTGCCGCGCCCACAGGGCCGCTTTATTTTCGGACGGCTGCTCGCCATCGATGCACAAAATATGCAGATACTGCCGCTCGCCGATGGTGCGCGCCAGCAGGTGGTGGCGCAGGGGGATTGGCTTGCCCTGCCCGTCCAGCTTGTCCGGCAATTGGGGGCATAGGCCCGATGGCCAAGCCGCTGCATATCCTTTCCATCGCGAGCCTGTTCCCCAATGCGGTGCAGCCGCGTTTCGGCATTTTCGTCGAACACTCACTCGCCGCGCTGGCAGCAGAGGCGGATGTGGCGCTGACCATCATCGCGCCGGTTGGCTTGCCGCCATGGCCCGCATCGCTCCACCCGCGTTATCGCGCGCTGCGCAGCCTGCCGCTCACCGAAAATTGGCATGGGCTGGACGTTTTGCGCCCGCGCTTCATTCTCATCCCCGGCATGGCCGCGCGCAATGCCGCCGCGATGGCGCGTGCGGTGCTGCCGCATGCGCGCGCATTACAAGCAGCGGGCAAGGCGGACGTCATCGACGCGCAATTTTTCTGGCCCGATGGGCCAGCGGCGGCGCAGATCGCCCAAAGACTCCAGCTGCCCTTTTCGATCAAGGCGCGCGGCAGTGACATCAGCCTGTGGGCGCGCAACGCGGCAACGCGCGCGCTGATTATGGATGCCGCGGCGGATGCCACCGGCCTGCTCGCGGTTGCGTCCACATTGCGCGACGATATGGCGGCCATCGGCATGGATGCGGGCAAAATATCGGTGCATTATACCGGGCTGGATGCCAGCCAATTTTACCCGCGCGACCGGGCGGCAGCGCGCGCCAAAATGGGCCTCTCCGGCAAGGATGTGCTGCTGTTGACGGTCGGCACCTTGCACGAACGCAAGGGGCAGCAATTGGTGCTCGACGCGCTCAGCCACCTGCCCGACCATGTCCATTATTGGATGGCGGGCGATGGGCCGGAACGCGCGGCGTTGGCGGCGCAAATCACGGCCCGCGGCCTTGGTGCGCGGGTGCGCTTGCTCGGCGGCGTCGCCCATGCCGACCTGCCCGAATATTATGCCGCCGCCGATATGCTGGTGTTGCCCAGCGCGAGCGAGGGACTGGCCAATGTCTGGGTCGAAGCGGGCGGGTGCGGCACCCCCATCCTTCTTTCCGACATTCCGCCTGCTTATGAAATGATCGACGATCCGATGGTCGGCCGCATCGCGGCGCGCGACCCCGTAGCGATTGCGGCGGGGGTGGCGGCGATTTTGGCCGAACCGCCCGATCGGGCCGCCCTTTCCGCCCACACGCATGCGCGCTTTAACTGGCAGCGCAATGGCGCGGAACTGGCGGCCTATTTGCGGGGATTAACGGCGTAGCGCGCTGATCCGGGCATCAAATATGGCTTCGGCATCTGCAATGATGCGGTCGATCAATATCTGACAGGTGGGGATATCGTTGATCAGCCCCTGCACCATCCCCGCGCTCCAGATACCATGGTCGGTATCACCGCTGTTCAGCCCTTCGCGCCCGCGCACACCCTTGACCAGATCGGCAACGTCGGTGAAGGGCCGCCCTTCGCCCTCCGCCGCGACGACCTGCTGCGAAATCGCATTTTTGGCAACGCGTGCGGTGTTGCGAAAGCTACGGAAAATCAAATCGGTCGACCGTTCGTCATTGGCGACCATCGCCGCCTTGAAATTATCATGGATCGGCGCCTCCACCGTCGCGCAGAAACGCGTGCCCATATTAATGCCATCCGCGCCGAGCACCAACGCCGCCGCCAGCCCGCGCCCGTCACCAAAGCCGCCGCTGGCGAGCAGCGGGATTTGCACCTTATCTTCGGCGGCGGGGAGGAGGATGAGGCCCGGTATATCATCCTCCCCCGGGTGGCCCGCACATTCAAAGCCGTCGATGGAAATAATGTCGCACCCTGCCCGCTCGGCCGACAGTGCATGGCGCACTGCGGTGCATTTATGGAGGATGGTGACGCCGTGGGGCTGCAGCATTTCCCATATTTCGCGCACCGCCTGCGTGCCCGCCGTCTCGACAATCTTCACCCCGCCGTCGATTACCGCCTGCGCATAGCCGCGATAATCGGGCGGGTTGATCGTCGGAAAAACGGTGATGTTGACGCCAAAGGGGGCGCTGGTCATCGCGCGGCAACGTTCGATTTCATCGCGCAAAGCATCAGGGCTGGGCTGGGTCAGCGCGGTCAATATGCCAAGGCCACCGGCGTTCGACACCGCGCTCGCCATTTCGGCGGTGCCAACCCACTGCATCCCGCCCTGCACAATCGGGTGTTTGATGCCCAGCCGTTCGGTAATCCGCGTCGAAAATGCCATGAAAGACCCCTTCCCATCATAAAATATTGGTCGAGGATAAACAGGGCTTGACGTTTACGTCAACGTATACTTTCATGGCAAAAGAGACAGGGACGCACGTTAGGAAATAAAATTATGCAAATGAATCAGGATATTGCGGCAGTCGTTACCGGCGGGGCATCGGGCCTTGGCCGTGCCACGGCAGAGGCGCTGGCGGCGCAAGGCGTCAAGGTTGCGATATTCGACATCAATGTCCCGCTGGGCGAAGAAGTGGCGGCGAGCATCGGCGGCCTATTCTGCGAAGTCGATATCACCAGCGAAGATTCGGTCGTCGCCGGTTTTGCCAAAGCGCGGATTGCGCATGGGCAGGAACGGATTTGCGTCCATTGCGCGATGACCAGCCGGCGGGGCAAGACGCTCGCCTTTGACAAGGAAAGCGGCAAGTTTCGCCGCACGCCGACCGAAGATTATGCTTATGGCGTCAATGGCATCTTGGTCGCATCCTACCGTATCGCGTCGCTGAGTGCGGAGGGGATGGCGAGCGCCGAGGAAATGACCGACGGCGAACGCGGCGTCATCATCCTCACCGCGTCGGTGGCGGCGGAAGATGCCCAGATTGGCCAAGTAATTTACGGGTCGGCCAAGGCGGGGGTCAACGGCCTCGTCCTCCCCATGGCGCGCGATCTGATGGATTTGGGCATTCGGGTGAACGCCATCATGCCCGGCGTCTTTGAAACCCCGTTGGTCGCGGGCATGAACCCCAAGGTAAAGGCCAGCCTTGCCGCATCTGTCCCCTTTCCCAAGCGTTTGGGGCAGGCACCCGAATATGCCAGCCTCGCGCTCGAAATGGTGCGCAATGGTTATTTTAACGGACAGGCGGTGCGGCTCGACGGGGCCATCCGCATGGCCCCACGCTGATTTTCAATTTTTTGGACAAAGGAATTTCCCATGGGTGAAGCATATATTATCGATGCGGTTCGCACACCGCGCGGCATTGGCAAACCGGGCAAGGGGGCGCTCAGCCACCTCCACCCCCAGCATCTGGCGGCAACCGTTTTGGGTGCTATCCGCGACCGCAATGGCATCGACACGGCGAGCGTCGATGACATCATCTGGTCGACCAGTTCGCAAAATGGCAAACAAGGCGGCGATCTCGGTCGCATGTCCGCGCTCGCCGCCGGTTATGACATCAGCGCATCAGGGACAACGCTCGACCGTTTTTGTGGGGGTGGCATAACCTCGGTCAATCTTGCCGCTGCCTCCATCATGTCGGGGATGGAAGATTGCGTCATCGCCGGTGGCACCGAGATGATGAGCTATACCGCCGCCTTTGCTGCCGAACAGGCCAATGCCGGGCTGCCCCCGCGCCTGATGGGTTCGGGCAATGCCGCGTTGGATGCCATCCACCCGCAAAGCCACCAAGGGATTTGCGGCGATGCGATCGCCACGAAGGAAGGGATTTCGCGTGAAGCGCTCGACGCGCTGGCGCTGGTCAGCCAGCAACGCGCCAAGCGGGCAATTGATGAAGGGCGCTTTGCCAAATCGGTCGTTCCGGTCAAAAATGAAGATGGCAGCATCGCACTCGATCATGAGGAATTTCCCCGCCCCGAAACGACGGCGGAGGGGCTGGCCGCGCTCAAGCCCAGCTTTACCCAGATTGCCGATTTCGACATGGGTGGCGGCTTTACCTTTCGCAAGCAGATCAACCGTGTTTACGGCGACCTCGACATCCAGCATTTCCACCATGCCGGCAATAGTTCGGGCGTGGTCGACGGGGCGGCGGCCATCCTCCTCACCTCCAAGGCATATGCCGATAAAAATGGGCTAAAGCCGCGTGGGCGCATCGTTGCTTATGCCAATATCGGCGATTGCCCGACCTTGATGCTCAACGCACCGGTTCCCGCCGCCAAAAAAGTATTGACCAAGGCGGGTCTGACCAAGGATGATATCGACGTCTGGGAAATCAACGAAGCCTTTGCGGTGGTTGCGGAAAAATTCATCCGCGACCTCGACCTCGATCGGGAAAAGGTCAATATCAATGGCGGGGCGATGGCGCTCGGCCACCCGATTGGCGCGACCGGCTCGATTCTGATCGGCACCGCGCTCGACGAACTGGAACGTTCGGGCGGGCGCTATGCGCTGATCACCATGTGCGCTGCGGGCGGCATGGCCCCGGCGATCATTATCGAACGGGTTTGACATAATCGCCAAAGTCGGGACGACGGGGGGACAGCCACAAGGGTGCCATCCCGTCGTCCCGAAGCGCATTTAGTCAGGACGCTTGCCGCCGCGTACCACGCAGCGAAAACCCAAATGGGTGGTCGATGTATCGACCATTTCAGGGTGGCGCGCGGCGGGGCGATAGCGTTGGCAATAGTTGGCGGCGCACAGGTGCGAGCCGCCTTTGATAACTTTGCGCGCGATGCGCACATCGGGCTGCGCAGGGTCAAAGCTCTGCGCGCGCGGCGGCCCGCGCGGATTGTCGATAACGCAGCATTTTGATTTTTTCGCCGGGTGTGCGCTATCGCCCCACCAATCATCGGTCCATTCCCAGACATTGCCGATCATATCGTAAAGGCCATAGCCATTGGGCGGAAAGCTGCGCACCGGCGACGTACCTTCCCATCCGTCCAGACATTGGTTGGCAAAGGGGAAAAGCCCCTGCCAATAGTTGGCGAGCATCCGTCCATCGGGGGCAAGACTGTCGCCCCAGGCAAATTCACACCCCTCCAGCCCGCCGCGTGCGGCAAATTCAAACTCTGCCTCCCGTGGCAGCAGCTTGCCCGCCCAGCGCGCATAAGCTGCGGCATCGGCATGGGCAATATGGACCACCGGGTGATCGTCCAGCCCCGACAAATCGCTGTCCGGGCCAAAGGGGCGGTTCCACCGCGCGCCCGCGACAAAATGCCACCAATTGGCCGGATCGCCCATATCCACCGGGCCGGGCGGCTTGGCAAAGACCAGCGAACCCGCGCGCGCGCTTTCGGGGGTTAGCCCGGGGTAAATTTTGGGGTCGGGCACAATTTCGGCAAGGGTGACATAGCCGGTCGCCGCGACAAATTGCGCAAATTGCGCGTTGGTGACCGGCGTTTCGTCGATCCAGAAACCATCGACGCGAACCTGTCGCACCGGTGCTTCTTCGGGGTAGAAAGCGGCCGATCCCATGGTGAACACACCGCCGTCGAGCCAGCGCATCCCCGCATATTTTTGCTGCGTCATCGCCCGCACCTCCAACAAAACCACCGTGCCGCACCCAGCATGGGGCAGCGGCAAAGCCTTGCCAAGCCGCTTTGCGGGCGGCGCATATTTTGGCGCGCAAAGTCAAGTTCTGACAATGATGCTGCGCTATATAACGAAAAAAATGGGGTGCGGACGCGCGCCCAAGCCCCGGAAAATCGGTCGGCGCATAGATGGAGGAATAGAGAGATGGCAGGATTTTCACCCAAGCTGCGTCTGGTTAGCGCTGTGGTTACGGCGCTTATGGCGACCAGTTCGCTGGCGCAAAACGCCGCGACATCCTCAACCCCTGCCCCAACTTCTGCCCCGGCCCCTGCCCCAACCCCTGCCCCAACTTCTGCCCCGACCCCTACCGCCAGCATAGATCGCAGCATATTGCCGATCGCCGAAGCCGACAGGCCGCATCTGACGACGCTCGACGTGCGCGACGCCGTCGCGCCGCCGCCGGTGCAACCGGTGCGCCCGCCAGCGGGTGCCCCCAATGTCCTTATCATCCTGCTCGATGATTTCGGTTTCGGCCAGTCGAGCGCCTTTGGTGGCCCCATCCATATGCCCGCACTGGCAGCGCTCGCGGCGGGCGGCAGTGTCTATAATAATTTCCACACCACCGCGCTTTGTTCGCCGACCCGCTCCGCATTGATGACCGGGCGCAACCATCATAATGTCGAGGCCGGTTCGATCACCGAAACCGCGACCAATTTCCCCGGCGACACGTCGCGCCGCCCGGCGAGCGCCGCCCCAATTGCAGAGATTTTGCGCCTCAACGGCTATGCAACGGGTGCTTTTGGCAAATGGCATGAAACACCGGCTGCCGAGGTGAGCGCGGTCGGGCCGTTCGACCGCTGGCCAACCCGATCGGGCTTTGACCGTTTCTATGGGTTTATCGGCGGCGAAACCAACCAATGGTCGCCCAATATTTATGACGGCACCACCCATATCGACCCGCCGCGTACGCCGGGATATCATTTCCTGACCGACATGACCGACCAGTCGATTGCGTGGCTGCGGTCGATCAGCGCGCTGTCGCCCGACAAGCCATTTTTCCTATATTATGCACCCGGTGCGACGCACGCGCCGCACCATGTTGCCCCCGAATGGAGCGCGCGCTATCGCGGTGCGTTTGACATGGGGTGGGACGTTATGCGCCAGCAAACGCTGGCACGCCAGTTGCGCATGGGCATTGTCCCGCCCGGTACCGAGCTTGCGCCGCGTCCCGATGATATTCGCGCGTGGGACAGCCTGTCGAACGATGAACGCCGCCTGTTCGCCCGGCAGATGGAAATTTTTGCCGGTTTTTCGGAAATGGCCGATCATGAAGCGGGGCGGTTGATCGACGCGCTGCGCCAATTGGGCCGCTTCGACAATACGCTGATCTTCTTTGTCGTCGGCGACAATGGCGCAAGTGCGGAGGGCGGCGACGTCGGCCGCGCCAATGAATTCAGCTATTTCAATGGGGTGCCCGAAACGGTGGCCGACCAGTTGCGTCAGATTGACCAACTCGGCGGGCCGAACAGTTTCAACCATTATGCATCGGGCTGGGCCTTTGGCGGCGATGCCCCCTTCGGCTGGACCAAACAGGTCGCATCGGATTTTGGCGGCACCCGCAACGGCCTTGTCATCTCTTGGCCCGGCCATGTCGGCACGCCGGGCATTCGCCCGCAATTTCACCATGTCATCGACATTGTGCCGACCATATTGGAAGCGGCGCACCTGCCGGTGCCGACCAGTGTCGATGGGGTTGCGCAAATCCCGATGGATGGGGTCAGCATGGTCTATAGCATGGCTGATGCGCACGCCGCAGACCGGCATAATGTGCAATATTTTGAAATGTTTGGTAACCGCGCCCTCTATCAGGATGGCTGGCTGGCGCGCACCATCCATATGGCCCCATGGGCCACCCGCCCACCGCACAGTCTGGCCGCCGACACATGGGAATTGTTCGACACCCGTCGCGATTTCAGCCTGTCACACAATGTCGCGGCACAATATCCCGAACGGCTCGCCGCGATGCAGCAGCGCTTTTTGGAAGAGGCGGTGCGCAACCATGTCCTGCCGCTCGATGACCGGCGTGCCGAACGGCTCAACGCCGCATTGGTTGGCCGGCCAGATTTGATGGGCAATCGCACCAGCCTGACGCTCTATCCCGGCATGCGCGCGATGAACGAAAATACATTTCTGAACGTCAAAAACCGCAGCTTCACGATTACGGCGAACCTCAGCTCTGCGGCGGGCGGCACTGCGCCCAATGGCGCGATCGTCGCACAGGGCGGACGTTTTGGCGGCTGGAGCCTTTATGTGCAGGATGGCCGGCCCGGCTTTACCTATAATTTCCTCAACATGCAGCGTTTCACCATCACTGCGCCCGATCGGCTACCGGCAGGCGATGTCCAACTTAGCTTTGCCTTTACCTATGATGGCGGGCTGGGCGCGGGCGGTGTCGGGCGCTTGTTCGCCAACGGCAATCTGCTTGCCGAAGGGCGGATTGACCGCACCCAAGCCATCGCCTTTTCGGCGAGCGACGGGGCCGATGTCGGCGATGACACCGGCACGCCAGTCATCGAAAATTATGGCGGCGCTGGCGCGCAATATACCGGCACCATCCGCGACGTGACCATTGACGTTGCAGAGATGTTGCAAGCGGCACCGCCGCCTGCCCACCCATAATCAACTGTCCATAACCAACGGATTAAAAAGGAATTTGCTATGACCAACATGCCGATGGCCTTTGAACATGTCGACACCGCGCTGATTGATGATGCGTCGCTGCCCTGGGTGCCCTTTACCCCCTATAGCAATGATGTGCACATCAAATTGCTCAAGGCTGACCCGGTGCGCGGCGAAACCATCACCTTCCTGAAAGCGCCGGTTTCGATGCAATTGCCGCGCCACCACCATAGCGGCACGGTCATCGTCTATACGGTTGCCGGGGCGTGGCGGTACAAGGAACATGATTGGGTTGCCCTGCCGGGCAGCGTCGTCTTTGAAACCGCCGCAAGTGCCCACACGGCGGAGGCTGTGCCGGGCCACGGGGATGAGGTTATCACGCTCAACATCACGGTGGGCGATTTGCTCTATACCGATGATGCCGGGCAGGTTGTCGCCATTGAAAATTGGCGCACGATGGTCGAACGCTACCTCAACTATTGCGCGGAACAGGGTATCGAACCGCGCGACGTCACCAGCTTTGCGGCCTGACATATGGGTTGGGAGCTTGGCGGCGCGCGCGTCCTCATCACCGGCGCAGCATCGGGCATCGGGCTGGCCTGCGCCGAAGCCTTTGCTGCGCAAGGGTGCACGCTGATCCTCAGCGACATCGATGCAAGGGCGGTGGAACAGGTCGGCGCGCGGCTGGGCGCCCGGCTCGCCCTCGCCACCAACATCAGCTCGGCAGAGGATGTCGCCAATCTCCTCTCCGCAGTCGAGGCGGCGACCGGCGGCGTCGACGTGCTGATAAACAATGCGGGGATCGGATACCTCGGCGCGTTCGAAGATACAGCGATTGCCGAATGGCAGCGGGTGATCGACATCAATGTCATCGGCATGGTGCGGATAATTCAGGCCTTTCTGCCGGGGATGCGCCGTTCGGGGCAGCGCGGCGCGATCGTCAACATCGCCTCCACCGCCGGATTTGCGCCCACAGCCTCCATGTCCGCCTATGCCGCGTCCAAACATGCGGTGGTCGGCCTGTCCGAAGTGCTGGCGATGGAGCTGCACGACACGCCGATTGCGGTCACCATTGTCGCACCGGGGATCGTCAACACCAATATTGTCAAGGCCAGCGCCAATATGGCACCGACGATCAGCCCATCCCAAATCGAACGGCTGCAAGCCTATTACGACAGCAAGGGCTGCGCACCCGATGTTATCGCACGCGATATCGTTCGCGGGGTGGAACGGGGTACGCCGGTCGTCCATTCAGGGCCATACGCCCGCCTGTTATGCACGATGATCCGCCTGTCACGCCGCCTTGCCCGACGCGTGGCGATCAGCAGTTCGCGCGAGATCGGTTTTCTGCCGCCCGCCGCTGGTTGAGCTATGCCGCACCCATGGCCTGCCGCGCCGCAGCACGAATTTGCCGGGGCGACAGGCCATAGCGTTGGCGCATAAAGCGGCTGAGCGCGCTCATCTGCGAAAATTGCAATATGTCGGCGATCTGGCCAATCGATAAGGTCGATTCATGGAGGTAGGATTGCGCCAGGCTGGCGCGCACATGGTCAAAAATTTCGCCAAAGCCCCTGCCCTCCATCGCCAATTTGCGCTGTAGGCTGCGGCGCGAATGGCCAAGCATTTTTGCCGCCCGGTCTAGGTCAATCGGCGCAAAGGGCAGCATGGCGCGCACCAATTGTTCGGCCTGTATCGCCAGCAAGCCCGGCGCATGGCGCCGCGCCGAACGATATTGCTGGGTCAGTTGCTGGTGGCGGGCCGCATCGCGGCCAACAACCGGCCTCCCCAATATTTCGGTTTCGACAAAAATGGCGTTGCGGTCGGCATTATAGAAAATATTGGGGCCCAGAATGTGCCGATGCCAATGTTGATCATGTGGCGCGGCATGGCGCAGATAGAGGGCGGATGGCTGCCAATCGGGGACATGGCGGCGCAATTCGCGCAGCAGCACGGCAAAGCCAAGTTCGACGATCTGCCGTTGCTGTGCCCCCTCCCCCGCCGCCATTTCATAGCTCAGCATGACACCGCCCTCTGTCCGCACGACGCCAACAACCGAAACCTGCGTGTGCAGCGGCAGGAAAATGGCAATATCCTCCAGCAGCTTGCCGACGGTCCCTGCCGTCGAAAAAAGCGCCGCCATCGGCCCGAAAAGCTGGAAAGACAAACCCATGCCGAGGCGAAGGCCGAACGCTGCCTCCCCCAATATATTTTGCCCGATGTCGATCAAACGCTGCACCGCTGTCACCGGGATCGGCAGGTCGGGTTGGTGCATCGGGTCGAGCGGCAGACCCAGTGCCACCGCCAGCGCGGGATAATCACCGCCCAGTTCGGCAACCAGCGCCGGTGCGCCCGCCAATAATCCGCTTCGCGCCCACTTTGCCATCAGACGCGCAAATCAGCCGCAACTGGCGCGCAAAGTCAATAATGGGGCCGCATGCCGACGCCTTTGCGCCTATTTGGTTGTATAGCCGCCGTTGACCAAAATGGTTTGGCCAGTCATCCACCAACCATCGGACACCATGAAGCGGATATAGGGGACGATATCCTCTATATCGGTCAGGCCGGTTTTGGAAAATGCGGACAGCGCCGCCGCCGATTTATGATAGGCAACGGCCTCTGCCTCCTCCGCCGGGTAGAAAAAGGGCGTATCCATCGGCCCCGGCCCGATGGCGGTGACCGAAATGCCGCGCGCGCCAAATTCCTTGGATGCGGCGCGGGTGAAATGTTCCACCGGCGCTTTCGTCCCAGCATAGCTCGCATAAAAGGGGGTGAAAGCACCCAAAAGCGACGTCACGACCGTAAGCAATTTGCCGTTATCGTTCAAATGCTTGCCCGCTTCCTTGATGAAGAAAAAGGCAGCTTTGGCGTTGATGGCGCTCATCGCGTCATATTCGGCTTCGCTAATCTCCACCATCGGCTTTTTGAGCACCTTGCCGGTCGTATTGATCGCGATATCAAGCGCGCCAATCGCCGCCTTCGCATCGGCGAATAATTTTTCGACCGCATCGGCATGCGTCAAATCGGCCTGAAAAATCGCCGCCTGCGCGCCCGCCGCCCGGACCGCCGCTGCCGTCGCCTCTGCATCCGCCTTTGACGCATCGCTATTATAATGGATGGCAACCGCCCGTGCGCCATGTTCGGCGAGGTCGCGGGCAATCAAGCCACCGAGATTCTTGGCACCCCCACCGATGAGGATATTTTTACCCGCTATCTTATGATCGGCCATGCTGGCGCTCCTTTTCTGATCCCATGATTCGACATGCTGTCTGCCCGCCATAATATCGGCTGGAATATCGGGATAAAGTGGGACAATCTGGTATCACTTGTCAGAATATACGAACAATGGGGGGTGCGCTTGGACCGGATTGAGCTATGTCGCATCTTCATGCAGGTGGTCGACAGCGCCAGTTTCACGCGCGCGGCGGCCGGCCTCGGCCTGCCGCGTTCCACCGTCTCTGCCGCGATATCGGAATTGGAACGCCGGGTCGGCGCGCGATTGCTACACCGCACCACCCGGCGCGTCGCCGCCACCGCCGATGGCGCGGCATTTTATGCGCTGGGTGCGCAACTGGTCGCGGCGATGGAGGAGGCGGAAAATCTGTTCCGGGACAATCGCGCGCAACAGGCGGGGATAGTGCGCGTCGATGTGCCCGGCCGGATCGGTCGGTTGGTCATCGCCCCGGCGCTGCCCGACTTTCTGGACAGCCACCCGCTGATCGACATTGAATTGGGCGTCACCGACCGCACGGTCAATCTGGTCGAAGAACGGGTTGATTGCGTGTTGCGGGTCGGCCCCTTGCCCGATTCAAGCCTGATCGCCCGCCATATCGGCGACCTGCCGCTGATCAACGTCGCCAGCCCCGCCTATTTGCAACGTCATGGCACGCCGCACACCCCCGACGATTTGGCGGGCCATATGGCGGTTCGCTATGCCTCCCCCGCGCATGGCGGCGTCGAACAATGGGAATGGATTGCCGATGGCAAGCTGCTGCGCCAACCGCTGCAAGCGCGGGTTACCGTCAATAATGCGGAGGCTTATATTGCCTGTTGCCTCGCCGGACTGGGGTTGATCCAAATCCCCGCTTATGATGTCCGCCAGCATCTCGCGGCGGGTGAATTGGTGGAGGTTATGCCCCGCCACCGTGCACCGCCATTGCCGATCACCCTGCTCTATCCCCACCGGCAGCATCTTGCCACGCGCGTGCGCCTGTTCGCCGACTGGCTCGACGCGCTGCTACGCCGCGAAATCATCGATTGAGGGCAGCGCCAGCTCAGATGATGTTGAGGCGCTGGGCGGTGCGCGCCGCCGGGATTAGAAGATGGCGGATCAACAATTCATGCTTGTTTCTGAACCGCACCGGCTGGATTTGTTCGATCGGCATCGGCAAATCATCCATCCGATCGCGCGCAATGCCATCGGCAAGGACCATTCCCATGAGCGGCGCCATTACGTTGCCCCACGCGTTGCAGTACATCAATCCGTACACGCCTGACTCAAGCTCGAACAAGCCGGGAAACTCGCGGTCACGCATGGCAACCCGCCCCGTCCAATATGTCTCTAACTCGATGTTCATGTCCCGCGTCGCCGGCCATGTGCGATGAATCCAGCGAAGTTGATCGCGGAAATGCGATTCGGCATCATGCGCGCCGCCGCGCCGCGGGATCGACGAAAGGATCAGTCGATTGTGCCGGTCACGGACCAACGGATTGAGGTCGACGGGAACTTGCGCAAAGGTCGCCCCACCCGGCATGATCAGATTCAAAGCTTCATGGGGCAATGCTTTGGTCGTAAGCGCATAGGCAGTCAGCGGATAAAATCCTTGCGCAAATTGCGGCACGATGTCGGTCGGGTAGGCATTTGTGCAAAAAACAACACGGGCGGCGCGAGCCTCACCACCATCGGTGGTCACACGCCATCGAACGCCGTCCCTGATTAGCGAGCGCGCCTCGCTGTCGCCGTAAACGGCAGCCCCCAACCGTTTGGCGCTGGCGATCATACCGTTGGTAAACAGGTAGGGATTCACCCGTCCGCCATTTTCATAAAGGACACCATAGCCGTAATAGTCCGATCCGGTCGCACCCTTCATCTCGGTGCCGGAAAGCGCCGTAACCTTTTGAAAACCCTGCTCTTCAAGATAGCGGGATGCCGCCAGAAATTTGTCAAACGCTGCCCGGCTGACCATGCCGTTCAGATATCCAGCCCGTTCCGCGTCGCATTCAAACCCATGCTTGCGCGACAAATCGAAGGGAATGGTGTGATGCTCGCGAAAGATGTCGATAAACCGCCGCCCGGCATCGGGGAAGCCCTCGAGCAACTTTATGTCCTTCAGGATCGGCAAGACATGGCCCGCATTGCGGCCCGAAGCGCCCCAACCGGGCTGTCGTGACTCGACAACGGCGACCCGGATACCCGCCTCGGTCAAGTGCAGCGCGAGTGAGCTTCCGGTAAGCCCAGCGCCGACAATCGCGACATCGACCTCAATCGCCTCCCGCAATGGCGCATAGTGCGTTCCTTCACCCTCCGGCATGGTCCAGCCGCTTGCCGCGAGGGGCGCTTCACCGCGCTCATAGGAAGGCCGGGCGTCAGACTGACGCCACGCGCTGGCTTGATGGGTCATGCCCATTCAATCTCTCCGTCTCAAACCGATGGTGAGCAAAGCGGCAACAACCGCCAACACACCACTGGACCCTACCGGCAGTGCGTAGCCGCCGCTGGCATCGTAAAGCCAGCCAGCTGCCGCAGGCGCCAAGGCCCCCAACAGCCCTGAGATCGTCAGGGTCACGCCCAGCATGGTCGCGAAGGCGCGCGTCCCAATCAGCTCGGCGAGTACCATCGGACCAACCTGATTGGGCAATCCGCCGGCGAGACCCCAGAGCAATACAAACGCCGCGACCGCGACATTTCCTGCCGTACCCGCGTCCGGCCCCACGCCGAGAAGGCAAAATGTGCCTATCGCCTGAAGCAGGAGGCAAGCCGGAAGCACCCGCCTTGCCCCCAATCGATCGGCCAAGACGCCGCCAATGAGCAGTCCGGGCAAGGCCATAAGGTTGGATAGACCATAGATGGCAACCGCATTTCCCTGCAGATAACCGGCACGCAAAAGCATCGCGACGATATTGAACAGGATAGCGTACATGCAAATCTGGCTGATCGTGAGGGCAATAGTCAGCCGCCAGTAGCTCGGAAGTTTCGCAACCGCCTGCGGGCCGGGCCCGGTTGCAGCCATCGCATCGGCATCGACACCTGTCGGCCCACCACGGCCGACTTGAATCAACGCCACGAAAGGAATGCATATTGCCGCAATTGCGGCTCCCGAAATGCCGAATGCTGCGCGCCAGCCGAATTCGGCGATGAGCCAGCCGCTGAGCGCCGGTACCGCCGTTCCGGCAAGTGCGGTACTACCGATGAACACGCCGATCGCCAGACCGCGCCTAGCGACAAAACTGCTGGTGATCGCGGCGATGCCCGGAACGATCGTTGCGAGGCCGCCCCCCAATCCCGTCATTGCCATTGCAACCATCAGCATCGGAAGCGACGTCAGGCGGGCAGCCAACGCCCAGCCAACCGCGCAGAGCACCGCCCCCATCGCAACCAGGGTACGAATTTCGAGCCGCCCCATCAGGGGGCCGACGACCAGATTGCCCAGGCTGAATCCAAGCAACATGGCCATCGGAAGGCCGCCTGTCGCTGTCTCGCTCCACCCGAACGCATGCTGAACGGTCGGCAGATAGACCCCCATCCGCCTTTGCCCGGTACGAGCGATGCGCATTGATCCAGCTCCCAGAGCTTGCGGATTCGCGCGATGACCGGGATGAGCCGGTTTCGCTGCTTTGCGGACAGGTCGGCCGGCTGGAACATGGGCTCAAGCAGCGCGGAAAGGGGGTCAATGCCGCACAGACGCAGGGCAGCGATCATTTCGCTTTCAGGTTCGGTCACCGCTTCGAGGAGCTCATCCAGCCGGTTGGCCCATCGCTCCCACTCAGCAGGAGTTCGCACGCCTTGATATTCAGTGAGCTTAACGACCAGCCTCATAGCCCACCTTAGCGGGTAGTCGGCCGCTGCCTTATCAGGACTGGGAGAGTCCTCATTACCCGCGTCGTCGCGCGCGAAGTCACCATCGCGTTCACTGGGCATTGCTTGCGGGAACATCGCGAGCTCGTGCAGGACATCGTCCAATCGTTTCGGCGCCGGGGGAGGAAGAATGAAGCCTCCGTCGGTGAGGATCGGCACCTCTGCACCCGAAGGGCCTAGCACACCCGTGCCGACGCCGATGCCGACACCGACAGGAACAGCGACCTGTCCGAGCGAGAACCGGCCCGAGGCGAGACCGATGAGGCCGCCTGCAAGGCTGAGGACGGTGATGATCTTGCCGCCCGAGCCTTCGAGGAAATCGGTGAATTTCGTGAGAGCAGGGGTGAAGGTCGTGTCGGCGCCCGCGTAGGCGGCGCTGGCGGCGAGGGCTGCGACCGCAAGCGGTACCGCGAAGGTCAGTCCGTCGTGTGACGACCCCTACCGAACATTCGGGACATGGCTCAAGTGGCGCAGCGTCTACCGGCTCTATGACAAGGGCACCATTCTTCACCAACGGCGTCGTGAACAAGACTGCCAGCGGCAACACGAAGCTGGGCGTTGCGACGGAATCCGTCCCCAACCCCAGCCCGGACGTTGCCGTCCGCCTTAACGGGTCGTTCTGAGGCAGCGATGGCCCGGACGCCCGCCAGCTTTAAGCAAACCGACGTGCTGCGAGCGGTGAAAGCCGTTCAGGCCGCCGGGCTTGAGGTGGCGGGCGTAGAGGCCGCGCCGGACGGAACTATCCGAGTCCTTACCTCCAAAAGCTCCCAAGTCCCGACCTCACCTTTCGATGAGTGGAAGCAACGCCATGCGAGTTCGTCTTAAAGGCATCAACCGGATAACCAAGAAACTGGCGTCCGGTGAGACCGTCACCTATTACTACGCTTGGAAGGGCGGCCCCCGGCTGGAGGGAACGCCCGGCTCCGCTGAGTTCCATGCGAGCTATAACCGCGCCGTGGCATCGCGCCGGGCCGCGCCTAAGGACCGCCTCCAGTCGATCCTAGACAAGTTTGAGGCGTCTACCGATTTCGCCGATCTCGCTGAGCGGACCCGGAAGGATTACCGCAAGCTGTTGCGAGTCATCGAGTCCGAGTTCGGCGACTTCCCGATTGCCGGGCTGGAGGACCGCCGGACCCGTGGCGAGTTCCTAGCATGGCGCGAACGGCTGGCGGTCAAGTCGCGGCGGCAAGCGGACTATGCTTTCGCGGTTCTCGCTCGCTCCCTGTCGTGGGCATACAATCGCGGCCTTGTCCCGGTGAATCCGTGCGAGCGTCCGGGCCGCCTCTACCGTGCCGCCCGTTCGGAGGCCGTCTGGTCCGATGCCGATGAGGCCGCGTTCTACGCAAAGGCCCCGTCTCACCTCCACCTTGCCCTCCGGCTGGCGCTCTGGACCGGGCAGCGGCAAGGCGATTTGCTCCGGCTGACGTGGGCCGCCTATGACGGAACTCATATCCGGCTGAGGCAGCGGAAAACGAAAGTCCCGGTCCATATCCCCGTCGGCGCTCCGCTCAAGGCGGCGCTGGACGAAGCCAAGCGCAAGCTGGCGGAACGGGACGACAAGCGGCCCCGGCCTCTGACGATCCTCGCAACCGAACGCGGCACGACATGGACGGAATCCGGCTTTCGCGCCTCGTGGCGCAAGGGCTGCCAAAAGGCGGGCGTGACGGACCTCACCTTTCACGACCTCCGGGGCACCGCCGTTACGCGGCTGGCGAAGGCCGGTTGCACCGTGCCGGAGATTGCGACGATCACCGGGCATAGTCTCAAGGACGTGGGGACGATCCTCGATAGTCACTATCTGAACCGCGATAGCGCGCTGGGAGAATCCGCCATTCGGAAGCTCGAAAGGGGAACAAGTTCTCCCAACTGACCGCCCAACTGCCTTGGGCGTGTCTAACGACGATCTGGAGAAAGTCGCGCAATATCAATACGTTGGAATGGTAGCGGAGGAGGGACTCGAACCCCCGACACGCGGATTATGATTCCGCTGCTCTAACCGGCTGAGCTACTCCGCCACGCAATGCGTCAGGCCCCTTAGCGGGGGCGCGGCGCGGGCTATAGGGAGCCGCCCGCCGATGGTCAAGCACCGGAATCGGCGCAGGCGCGACGGGCTGTGCGGCGGCTTGTTTGTCGGCCAAAAGCGGCGCAAAACATGCGCATAAAAATGATTTGGGGGAGTGGATGCGATGGACAATGACAATGGTGCAGCGACCGGCGCAAGCGAAAGCCCGCGCGGCATGTGGGTCGTCGGGGCTGGGCTGCTGGTCTGGAACCTCATCGGCCTAGCCGCATTTTACATGCAATCGACGATGGACTTGACCGAATTGGCCAAGAGCGACCCGGTAACTGCCCGCGAATTGGCCGCCATGCCGCAATGGGCATGGTGGGTTTATGGCACGGCGACCATCTCGGGCGTTGCGGCGGCCATCGCGCTATTGCTCAAAAGGCGTGTAGCCTTTTGGCTCTTTGCCCTGTCTTTATTGTGCGTCATCATCCAGTTCAGCCGCAGCCTGTTGATGACCAATTTGGTCGCCGACAAGGGGTGGAGCGTCGCCATTTTCCCGCTGGTTATCGCCGCGATTGGCGGCTTTCAGCTATGGTGGACCAAGCTGTGCGATGGTCAGGGCCAATTGCGCTAAAGCGCGGCGGCGCGCCCTAAATCTCCCCCCGTTCGCGGCGGATGGCACGCCAGCGCGCGACATTGCGATTATGTTCGGCCAGCGTGCGCGCAAAAATATGCCCGCCGGTGCCGTCGGCCACGAAATAGAGATAGTCGCTCGATTCGGGGTTTAATGCGGCGCGGATCGACGCTTGCCCGGGGTTGGCAATCGGCCCCACCGGCAAGCCGCGCATCGTATAGGTATTATAGTCGTTGACCGCATCAATCTCCGACCGGCGGATGCGGCGGCCGAGCGCCTTGCCGCGCGTAATCGGGTAAATGATCGTCGGGTCAGCTTGCAGCATGATGCCCCGACGCAAACGGTTGGAATAGACGGCGGCAACCCGGCGGCGTTCGCTCGCCTTGGCGGTTTCCTTTTCAATGATGGAGGCAAGCGTCATCGCCTCCACCCGGTTGGTCGGCACCGCATTGGGGCTACGCTCTGCCCATGCCCGCGCAAAGGCCCGGTCCATCGCCGCCTGCATCCGTGCGACCACTGCCGCGCGGCTTTCGCCACGGCGTATGGCATAGCTGTCGGGCAATATGCTGCCCTCTGCGGGGACATTTATGCTGCCGGTCAGCAAGGGGTTGGCCATCAGCCGGTCATAGACCATGATCGACGGCATCCCCTCTGGCACCATGACCATATGCTGGATGACCCGGCCCGCCTGGAGCATGGCGAGAACGTCGGACTGGCTGGTGCCTGCGCGCACCGCATATTCGCCGGGCTTGATCGACGCGCTGCCGCCGAACAATCGCACATGGCGGACAAAGGCATCGGCGTCCTCTATCGCACCCGCATCCTCCATAATCGTCGCGGCGCGGCGGACGCTCGCCCCCTCGGGAATGACAAATTCGCTATTGCTCGGCGCGCCACCCGAACAAGCGGCCAGCAACAGGGCCAAGAGGATGGTCAGCAGGTTGCGTTTCATTGGGCGAATCCGTCCGATATTTGGTTCACGCGGAGCCGCGAAGTCGCGGAGGGTTTATGGCCGTTGACGATGCGCCGCACCCCTTCCTTCAAGGTCGCACCACCAAAATTAATCAATAGACCCACGGGCTGATCCATCAGGCGCAGGTATGTCAATAATTGCTTGGCATGGGCGTTGTTCAATCGATCAACAGATTTTATTTCAACGACCAGACGATTGTCGACGAGCAGGTCGACCCTGAACGCACCCGTAAAACGGGTGCCTTCAAAAAATATGTCCACCGCGCGCTGCCTTTCGACTGGATATCCAGCTGACAACAGCATCCCCGCCAATATGGTTTCATAAACGCTTTCGAGCAAACCGGGGCCGAGTTCGCGATGAATCCGTAACGCCAAGTCGAGCACATCGCCGCTGACGTCATCAATCGGCTTCACTGCACCCCTCCGCGTCCCCGCGCCTCCGCGCGCATTAGTCGCTATCCAGCGCCTTCATCACCAGACTGGCATTGGTGCCGCCAAAACCAAAGCTGTTGTTGAGCACCGCCTTTACCGTCCGCTTGCGCGCGACATGGGGGACAAGGTCGACGCCATCGGTCCCCTCATCCGGATTGTCGAGGTTGAGCGTCGGGGGAACAATCTGGTCGCGAATGGCGAGGATGCAGAATATCGCCTCCACCGCGCCAGCACCGCCAAGCAAATGGCCAATCGCCGACTTGGTCGAGCTCATCGACACATGGCCGATGGCATCGCCAAATAGCCGTTTGACCGCCCCCAATTCGATAGTGTCGGCCATGGTGGAGGTGCCGTGCGCATTGATATAATCAATATCCGCTGGGGTCATCCCCGCCTTTTTCAACGCCATTTCCATCGCGCGATAGGCGCCAAAACCCTCCGGATGCGGGGCAGTGACGTGATAGGCATCACCCGACAGACCATAGCCGACGACTTCGGCATAGATTTTCGCGCCGCGCGCCTTGGCATGTTCATATTCTTCAAGGACGAGGACGCCCGCCCCTTCGCCCATGACGAAGCCATCGCGGTCCTTGTCATAGGGGCGGCTGGCCCGTTCGGGTTCGTCGTTGAACGCGGTGCATAGCGCGCGCGCTTGGGCAAATCCGGCAATGCCGATCGGGCAGATGGTCGCCTCCGCACCGCCCGCCAGCATGATGTCGGCATCCCCATCGCGGATCATCCGCGCGGCATCGCCAATCGAGTGCGCGCCGGTCGAACAAGCCGTAACCACCGCATGATTGGGGCCCATCAGCCCATATTTGATGCTGACCTGTCCGGAGACGAGGTTGATCAGCCGCCCGTGGACGAAATGCGGGCTGACCCGGCCCGGCCCCTTTTCGGCGAGCACCAAGGATTCGCTTTCAATCCCCGGCAGGCCGCCAATCCCCGCACCGATCGAACAGCCAGCGCGCAGGCGGGTCGCTTCGTCCATGTCGGTCAGCCCCGCATCTTCGAGCGCTTGGCCTGCCGCGTCGATGCCATAGATGATGAAGGGATCAACCTGACGCTGGGTTTTAACATCGACGCGTTTATTGGCGTCAAAGCCCCATGGGTGGTCCGCGCCCTTCACCTCGCAGGCGATATGGCATTTCTGATCCGCCGTATCGAAATGGGTGATGCGCCCCGCACCCGATTTGCTGGCCAGCAAATTGGCCCAAGTCGTTTCGACATCCCCACCCAAGGGCGTGACAAGTCCCAGTCCGGTGACAACGATACGGCGCATGCTCAACCCCTCTTACACCCGTAAATCCTGACGCGGCCAAGCGCCGCGCCCCCAATCCTTGCTGCCAGATAGCAGCGACCCCCCGGTTTACCAATGCGCTTTTGGGGCGCACGGGGCCGGGGGGTCGAAAATCATCACGACAGCGCGGAAGCCGCTTCGCAATGCCTGACTAAAGAAAAATCAGCCTGCCGCGTCGATGAAGTCAATCGCATCCTTGACGGTGCTGATTTTTTCAGCGGCTTCGTCAGGGATTTCCACGTCGAATTCTTCTTCAAAGGCCATCACCAGTTCAACGATGTCGAGGCTGTCTGCCCCCAGATCATCGATGAAGCTGGCATCTACGGTGACTTTTTCCGGTTCGACGCCGAGGTTTTCGGCGACGATTTTCTTTACCCGTTCAGCGGTGTCGCTCATGGCGTGCTTCCCCTTGGTTGTGAAACTGATTCAAAAATTGATTCAAAATTTTGATTCAAGCGCGTCCCTAAAGTGGCGGGCGGGCGGGCGCAAGCCTTCGTTTGACGGCCGCGCATTTCCGCGCCCTCCACCGGTCAGATCATCGCCATCCCGCCATTGACGTGCAAAGTCTGGCCGCTGACATAACCCGCCTCCCGGCTCGCAAGATAGACGGCGGCGGCGGCAATATCCCCCCCTTCGCCCATATGCCCCATCGGGATGCGCGCGTTCAGCGCCTCCTTCTGTGCGTCGGGCAGGGCATCGGTCATGGCGGATGCGATGAAACCCGGCGCGATGCAATTGGCAGTAATCCCGCGGCTCGCCAATTCCTGCGCGACCGATTTGGTCATGCCGATCAGCCCCGCCTTGGACGCCGCATAATTGGCCTGCCCCGGATTGCCGGTGACCCCGACGACGCTGGTGACCGAAATAATCCGGCCGAAACGCTGTTTCATCATCGGGCGTGCGGCATCGCGCATCAGCATGAAGGCGGCCTGCAAATTGACGCGCAGAACCGATTCAAAATCGGCATCGCTCATCCGCATCAACAAGCCATCGCGGGTAATCCCCGCATTATTGACCAAAATGTCGAGCCGCCCGCCCAGCGCATCGCTCGCCCGGCCGATCAGCGTGCCAACCGCCGCTGTGTCCGACAGGTCACACGGCGTTACCACATGGTTGCCGCCCAATTCAGCGGCAAAGGCTGCCAGTTTCGCCTCGTTACTACCCGACAAAGCGATGCGCGCGCCCTGCGCGGCAAGCGCGCGGGCAATCGCCGAACCAATGCCGCCGCTCGCGCCGGTCACCAACGCGGTCATTCCCGATAGATCGAACATATATTTTTCCTTAATTCACAATATCTTATAGCGATTTCAAAAAGGCTTCTATGTCCGCCATCGAAATCAGGCTCACCGCTTCCACCTCTGGCGCGATGCGCTTGACCATCGGGGTCAACACTTTGCCGCCCAGTTCGACAAATTGCTGCACACCATTATTCGCCATCGCGGCGATGCTTTCGCGCCAACGTACACGGCCCGTCACCTGTTCGACCAATAATTGGCGCGCGGTATCGGCATCGCTGACCGGCGCAGCGGTAACATTGGCATAGAGGCTGACGGTCAACGCGCCCATCTGCGTTGCGGCAAGTTTCTGCGCCATCACATCGGCGGCACCTTGCATCAGGCTGCAATGAAAGGGTGCCGAAACGGGGAGCAAAACGCCCCGTTTAATGCCATGTTCCTTGACCAGTTCGACCGCGCGTTCAATCGCCCCGCGATGCCCCGAAATCACGACTTGCGAGGGGTCATTGTCATTGGCGACCGCACAGATTTCGCCCTGCGCCGCAGCGTCGCACAGCGCGCTTGCCCGTTCGATATCCGCGCCCAAGAGCGCCGCCATCGCCCCGACGCCGACGGGCACGGCGGCCTGCATCGCATCACCGCGCGCGCGCAATAATTGAGCGGTCTGGCTGAGCGTGAACGCCCCCGCCGCGCATAATGCGCTATATTCACCCAGACTATGCCCCGCGACAAAATCCACCTTTTCGGAGAGTTTGAAGCCCCCCTCCCCCTCCAACACCCGCAAGGTGGCGATGGCGTTGGCCATGATCGCCGGTTGCGCATTGGCAGTGAGGGTCAGATCCCCCTCTGGCCCTTCTGCCATCAGGCGGAAAAGATTTTGGCTGAGCGCCGCATCCACTTCGCCAAAAACATCGCGCGCAGCAGCGCTGGCGTCGGCCAAGGCAACCCCCATACCGACCTGCTGGCTGCCCTGCCCCGGAAAAATAAATGCCCGCATCAATTCAAAATCCTGTCTTAAAAAAACGACCCTCAGCCAAATCGGCCAAAGGGCACCACCTTATTGCCCGCATAATGGCCGATTTCGGCGCGTCCACCATAATGGATATGCGACCTTTGACACCAATCGCGCGCGATCCCCTCGGCATCCTTGCCATAGGGGCGATCATTTTCCTTGATATCGGTAACCTGCCCCAGTCGGATTTCCGCAGGGGGGCTGCGCCACACCGCGCTGGTCAGCGCGAAAAAGCAGCGATCAACCGAATATAGATATTCGCCCACTTCCTCGACCATCAAAACATGCCCCGATACATCGGGCCACAGCGGGGTGCCGACCATCATCGCCGCGCTGATCAGGTTGAAGGCGCAATATTTTTCGCCAAGCTTCAGGCCGGGTTCCAGGCTCGCCGGGTCGCGCCGCGACAGCCATGCCAGCGCCCGCGCCCGCGCGCCAGCATTGCCATCAATCACCATCGGCCCATGGCACAGATGCGGGAAACCGGCGCGATAGAGGAGGCCGAGCATATAGCTCGCATCCGAATAGCCCATATAGGTTTTGCGCCGCGCGACGGGCGATAGATGCGGCAAGACATCCGCCGCGATGCGACACGCGCCATAACCACCGCGCGCGAACCAGATGGCGTCAATATCCTCCCGATTGGCGAATTCGATGAATGCGGCGGCGCGCTGTTCATCGCTGCCCGCAAAATGGCCATGCATCGCCGGGTCGGGGATATGCGTCGCATCGGACAGGACAAAGCCCGTCTCCCCCCCCACTTCATTGGGCGCGCGGCCAAAAACCTGCGGATGCCAGATGAGTTCCACGTCCGGGAAATCGGCGGCAACCTGTGCGTTGGCCCGTTCCATATGTTCGGGCAAAATATAAACCGATGGCGCAACAACACCGATGCGGGTGACCATGATACCGCCCCTTTTGCCCAAATTGGCGCTGCGCGACTGCACAATTGCGCTTTTGTTCAAATAGCCATAGCGGGGGTGGATGACAGAGGCAAAACGCTATTTTTTTTGCGGGCTGGGTGGTTCGGGCATGTTGCCGCTGGCGTTGCTCGCCCGCGCGCGCGGGGATGTCGTGACCGGCAGCGACCGGGGGCATGATCAGGGGCGTAGCCCCGAAAAATTCGCTTGGCTGGAACGACAGGGCATAAAATTGCACCCCCAAGACGGCAGCGGATTGCACGATGGCGGCCAGATATTGGTCGCTTCGGCTGCGGTGGAGGATAGCGTGCCCGACGTCGCAGCGGCCAAGCGGCTGGGCTGCGCGCGCATGACGCGGGCCGAATTAAACGCCAAATTTTTCAACGATGCCCGCCAAGCCGTCGGCATCGGCGGGACCAGCGGCAAATCGACCGTTACCGGCATGATCGGCTGGATTTTGCATGCGGCGGGCAAAAGGCCGAGCGTGATGAACGGCGCGGTGATGCGCAATTTCGCCGATGGCAATGCCCCCTTTGCCAGCGCCTTGGTCGGCGACCCGGCGCTCTATGTCAGCGAAGTCGATGAAAGCGACGGGTCGATCGCGCACTATGACCCCGACATCGCCATCGTCACCAACGTCAGCCTCGACCATAAGAGTCTGGACGAATTGCACAGCCTCTTTGGTGGCTTTCTGGCGCGGGCGCGGGTCGCCATTGTCAACGCCGACGACCCGCTCTCGGCACGCTTTACCGGCGACAATGTCGTGCGCTTTGGCTTTAACGCATCCGCCGATGTGCGCGTGGCTGACTTGGTGCTGGATGGGGCGGGTGCGCATTTTACCGTCCGATGCGGCGGTCACAACGCGCATGTCGCCTTGCGACAGGTCGGGCGGCATAATGTCATGAATGCGCTGGCGGCCATTGCAGCCGTCACCCATTTGGGGGTGCCGCTGGCCGATGCAGCGGCGGCGCTCGGCAGTTTTGCAGGGCTTGCCCGGCGCTATGAACTGGTGGGCAGCGCGGGCGGCATCAGCGTCATCGATGATTTTGCCCATAACCCCGATAAAATGGCGGCGACACTGGCGGCGGCCGGGGCCAGCCCGGGGCGATTATTGCTGTTTTTTCAGCCGCATGGCTATGGCCCTCTGCGCCAGATGGGCAAAGAACTTGCCGCCGCATTTGCAACCGGCATGCGCGATGGCGACAAATTATTCGTCTCCGACCCCGCTTACTTCGGGGGGAGTGTCGCGCGCGACGATGGGGCAACCCGCCTTGTCGCCAATGTCTTTCGCACCGGCCGCTGGGCCGCCCATATGGCGCAGCGCGACCGATGCGCCGAAGCGATGCTGGCCTTTGCCCGCCCCGGTGACCGCATAATCATCCTGGGTGCGCGCGATGACAGCCTGAGCGATTTTGCCCGCGACATTTTGGCGCGCATCGCTTGATTTTCAGCGCGAGGGCGCTATAGGCGCGCGCTTCGCCCCCGCTTTTTGGCGGGCGGCGATGTTTAAAGACGACAGCCGGAGGGGTAACGCATGGGGCGTTATCAGCGATCGGCCAATATGAAGGATGCAAGGCATGGCTCTTTATGAGCATATCTTCCTTGCGCGTCAGGACTTGAGCCAAGCTCAGGTCGATGCCCTCGCCGAAGGGGCAACGCGCATTGTCGAAGAACAGCAGGGCAAGATTGTCCGCACCGAGACTTGGGGTCTCAAGCAACTCGCCTATAAGATTGAAAAAAATCGCAAGGCGCATTTCGTCATGCTCAGCCTCGACGCGCCCGGCGCGACCGTTGCCGAACTGGAACGTCAGGCTTCGATCAACGAAGATATCATCCGTTACCTCACCATTCGCGTCGATGCGCACGAAGATGGCCCGTCGGTCATGATGCGCAAGGGCGACCGTTCGCGCCGCCGCGAACGCGAAGACGAAATCTAAGGGGAAGAGACAATGGCACGAGCATTTTTCCGCCGTCGCAAAACTTGCCCCTTTTCGGCCAAGGACGCACCGCGCATCGATTATAAGGATATCCGCCTGCTGTCGGGTTTCCTGTCCGAACGTGGCAAGATCATGCCGTCGCGCATCACCGCCGTTTCGGCGGCGAAGCAGCGCGAACTGGCCCGCGCGATCAAGCGCGCCCGTCATCTGGGCCTTTTGCCCTACGTCGTACAATAAGGGAGGGCAGATTCATGGATATCATTCTGCTCGAACGTATCGAGAAACTGGGCGCGATCGGCGATGTCGTCAGCGTCAAGGACGGCTATGCCCGCAATTATTTGCTGCCCAATAAAAAGGCGCTGCGCGCCAATGAGGGTAATCGCAAGCTGTTCGAAGCCAACCGCGCCAAGATTGAGGCGGACAATGCCGCCCGTCGCGGCGATGCCGAAGGTCAGGCCAAGACGGTTGCTGGCGCCAAGGTCGTCCTGATCCGTCAGGCGTCGAACGCCGGTCAGCTTTATGGTTCGGTCAGCGTCCGCGACATTGTCGAAGCGCTGCACGAAGCGGGCCACAATGTCGTGACCAAGGCGATGGTCGTCCTCGAACGGCCGATCAAGACGCTCGGCCTGTTCGACGTGCGCGTCAATCTGCACCCTGAAGTGCAGGTGCTGATCGAAGCCAATGTTGCGCGTTCGCCCGATGAGGCTGCTTTGCAGGCCGAAGGGGTCAATGTCATCGACCAGCAATTTGCAGCCGAAGAAGCCGAAGCTGCCGCCGCTGCCGAGGAATTCCTCGAAACGCAGGCCGAAGCGACCGCTGAACAGGACGACGCCGCCTAAGCTGTCGCCCTTATATGAATTGCATGGGGCCGCTTTCCAGACCGGAAGGCGGCCCTTTTGCTTGGGCGTCAATAGCCCATCAGGCTGAGCACTTCCTTGCGGCTGCGCGGATCGTCGAGGAAGCTGCCGAGCAGGCGGCTGGTCACCATCGAAACGCCGGGCGTATTGGCGCCGCGCGCGCTCATGCAAGCGTGGCTCGCCTCCACCACCACGGCGACGCCATGCGGCTGGAGGTGATCCCAAATGCACTGCGCCACCTCTGCCGTCAGCCGTTCCTGCACCTGCAGGCGGCGGGCATAGCCCTGTAGCACGCGGGCGAGCTTGGAAATGCCGACAACCCGGTCGCGCGGCATATAGGCGATCGCCGCCTTGCCGATAATCGGCGCCATATGATGTTCGCAATGCGACTGAAAGGGTATGTCCTTGAGCAACACCACCTCATCATAGCCGCCCACTTCCTCAAAAGTGCGGGTGAGGTGATGGGCGGGGTCTTCGCCATAGCCCTGACAATATTCGCGCCACGCCCGCGCCACCCGTTGCGGCGTGTCGAGCAAACCTTCGCGGCTCGGGTCATCCCCCGCCCACTCGATGATCGTGCGCACCGCATCGGCAACCGCATCGGGGACGATGACCTTGCCATCCGCATCCAAAGCATCGCGCGCGCCAGTTCCAGTGCCGGGGCCAGTCATTTTGCTTCCTCCTGTTGGTGGGTTCACGCAGCGGCGCTGCCCAACCGATATTTTCCATTCCTATAGCCAAGCCCGACAAGCCGAGGCAACCGAGCTGCACATGGCCATGCGCGCAATATTCCAGATGCTCGTTGCAAAAATGCGACAGTGGCGGATTGCGCGGGCCAACCGGCGCGCCAAAATATATTTTGCGTAACCGGCGCAAAAGCGCAATTTTCTGACGCGACGCTACGGCAGCTTGGCCCCAGCCACGCCGCCATACCAAATAATTGAAAAAAAGCCCGAAGCCGCGCTTTTTGGTTGACCAACGCGCTACTTCATCGCACATTTTGCGCACAAAGGCGGCGAAAAGACCGCGTCCGGGCTATGGCCCCCTTTCACTCCCCAGACCGTCTGCGGCTATTTTGCCGCATATTAAATCTGAACGGCCATTTTGGCCGTATTGGAAAGCGATGCACCGCCAATGGCGGGCATGGATTGAGGGAGAGAGATAGATGCGCATTCGCACTTTGCTGGGCACGTCGATGCTGGCAATCGCTGTGGCAACCCCTGCGTGGGGGCAAGACACCCCGCAAGCAGAGGATAGCGGGGCCAACACCCCCGACATCGTCGTCACCGCCCAGCGCCAGTCGCAGCGGTTGCAGGACGTGCCGATCGCGGTCAGCGCCTTTTCGGCCGAAAGTCTGGAAGCGCAGCAGATTGAAAACTCATCCGACCTGCAGTTAACGCTGCCGAACGTCACTTTCACCAAAACCAACTTTACCGGCGCGAGCTTTACCATTCGCGGCATCGGCGATTTGTGCGTTGGCACCACCTGCGATGCGGCAACCGCCATCCACCTGAACGACGCGCCCTTGTTCGGCACGCGTATTTTCGAAACCGAATTTTTCGACCTGCAACAGGTCGAAGTGCTGCGCGGCCCGCAGGGCACCTTGTTCGGCCGCAACGCGACATCGGGCGTGGTCAATTTCCGCACCGCGCGCCCCGAACTGGGCGAATTCCACGCCACCGGCGAATTGGAATATGGCAATTATGATAGCATCAAGGCCAAGGGCATGGTCAACCTGCCCATCGGCGATTCAGCGGCGCTGCGCGTCGCCGGTTTCTACCTGAACCGCGATGGTTATACCCGCAATTTGTTCGACGGCGGCCGCCTCGATGGTCGTGACATGTATTCGGTGCGCGGCTCGTTCCGTTGGGAGCCGAGCGACAGCACAACCATTGATTTGATGGGCAGCTATTTCCGCGAACGCGATGATCGTCTGCGCATCCAGAAACAGCAATGCCAACGCGACCCGACGGGCGTTTTGGGTTGTTTGAACAACAGCCGCGACTTTGGCATCACCAACGGCAACGCATCCTTTGTCGGGGTGCTGACCAGCCGCGAATTCCTCGCCATCCGGGGCATTCCGACCGCCTTTGGTCTGGGTAGCCTTTATGGTCCCGACGCCTATGCCAACGCGGTCAATCCGGCGGATGTGCGCACGGTCAATACCGACAGCGGTTCGACCTATTTCACCGACGAGTTGATCGCCCAATTGCGGATTGAGCATGAGTTCAGCGGCGGCATCAACCTGTCCTTGCAGGGCAATTACCAACGCGTGCGCGTCGATTCGAGCCAGGATTACAACCTGTCGGTGCAAAGTCGTGCCGGCTATGCTACCGCGCTTGGCACGCTGCAGGCGGCTGCCAGCGGCGGGCTTGGCGCAGCGCTCACGCCCTATTTCGCGCCGATTGCGGCAGCGCTGATCCCCAATGGGCCAGCGGGCGTGCTCTGCACGTCACAGCCAGAACCGACAGGTACCGGCGCTTATGGCGGGTACAGCAATTGCGCGGCGACCCCGCTTGATTATGACCGGTCGAACAACCGTCAGTCGAGTTGGTCGGCCGAAGCAATCATCTCGTCCGACTGGGACGGCATGTTCAACTTTCTGGTCGGCGGCATTTATGCCGACCTCAGCCTCACTGAAAATAGCTATTATGTGAATGCCTTTGGCATCGACTATCTGACCGGTGTTCTGGGCAGCTTTACTGCGGTGGGTTCGGCGCTGCCGCCCGCCTATCTCGGCACGCCATTCTTCCGCAACAATACCGACCAGCTCGACGTGCGTAGCTGGGGGGTATACGGCGAAGCCTATTTCCAGATGAGCGATGCGCTCAAGCTGACATTGGGTCTGCGCTATAATGATGACCGCAAGTCGGTGCGTACGCGTTCGACCTTGGCCAGCTTCCTCGTCCCCTATGGTGCGACCGATGCCTTCTCATCCCCCTTTGTCGGCAGCTTTGACGCTGATCCGGGCCGGGCGGGCAACCAATTGTTCCAGGAACGGACGGTTTCGTTCAGCGAATGGACCGGGCGCGCGGTGCTCGACTGGCAGATTACACCCGACAATCTGCTCTATTTCTCTTACTCGCGCGGTTATAAGTCGGGCGGCATCAACCCGCCGCTGCAACCGGTCTTTGCGGTTGCCGAAGGTTTCGCACCTGAATTCATCAATGCCTTTGAAATCGGGTCGAAAAACACCTTTGGCGCGCTGACGCTCAACCTGACGGCATTTTATTATCAATATAATGACCTGCAATTGAGCCGGATTGTCGCCCGCACGTCGGTCAACGACAATGTCGATGCCGATATTTACGGCTTTGAAGCCGAAGCGATCATCGCACCGACGCGCAATTTGTTGATCAACCTCGGCTTCTCTTACCTCCATACCGAAGTGACGTCGGACAAATTCCTGCCCAACCCGCGTGACCCGGGTGGCGGGCGCGCCGATGCCGTCATCATTAAGGACATCACCAATGGTTCCAACTGTGCGGTGACGTCGAACAGCGGCAATGTGGCGGGCGTCAACGGCTTTGTCGGCGCGGTCAATGGCGCGCTCGGCCTGCAGGCGCCGACCAGCTTTGGCCCGGCGAGCGGCCTTGCCTCCACCGGTGCCTTCTCCATCTGTTCGGTGCTGCAAGCCCAAGCAGGGGCAATCGGCGGGCTGTTTGGCGGGGTCACTGTGGAAACGGCGGGCGTCCCGGTCAACATCCGCGGCAACCGTTTGCCACAGGCACCGAGCTATAAGGCCAGTGTCGGCGTCCAATATACCCATTGGATTGGCGATATGACGCTGGTTCCGCGCTTTGACCTCACCTACACCGGTGACAGCTATGGCAGTATTTTCAACGGCCGGATCAACGAAATCAACGGTTATGCGCAGGCCAATGCGCAAATCCAGTTGAACGGACCGGATAACCGCTGGTTCGCCCGCGCGTTCGTTCAGAATATTTTTGACAGCAATGCGACGACCGGCCTCTATGTGACCGACCAATCGTCGGGTCTGTTCACCAATATCTTCACGCTCGACCCGCGTCGTTACGGGGTTGCCGTCGGCTTCCGCTTCTAAGCGCAGCCGCCACCAAAAAAGGCCCCCGGTGCAGCAATGCGCCGGGGGTTTTTATTGCCGCCAACAGACCGATGGCCAGCAGTTCACCCGATCAAAAATCGACGGCGATGCCCTTTAGCTCCCAATCGCCGTAGCGCACCGGGTCGGGCATATCGCCCTTGGGTGATTGCGGTTGGTGGGCGACAGCGCGCGGGGCGGGCGGGCCACCATCTTTTTGCCAATGGGCGGGCGGTTGGATGTGCGCGGGGCGCTGCGTTGCGCGCGGTGTATCTTGGTCGGCCATGGGTGGAGCATAGCCGACCGGCTGCCACAGCGCAAAGTTGCACTGGCGCGGCTTCGGGCGCATAGCGCAGCCGATGGCGGACACCCCCACCCCAACCCCCGGCCTCGGCGTCCGGCGCGCCGCGCTGCGCTTGCTCGATGCCATATTGCGTCGCGGCTTGCCGCTTGAGGCCGAAATTGCGTCCGCGACGCGCGATTTGTCGGCCATCGACCGCGCACAGGCGATTGCGATTGCGGGCGAAGTTTGCCGCCACCTGCCCGACCTTGACGCGTTAATCGACAGCGTGACACGCCAGCCGCTCGCCCATGATGTCAAGGTACGCATGGTGTTGCGCATCGCGCTCGCGCAGATATTGCTGCTCAAAACCCCGGCGCATGCGGCGATTGCCACCGCGCTCCCGCTGCTCGAACGCGGGCCGCGCCGTCTGGCGCATGGCGTTTTGGGCAATCTGGTGCGTAGCGGGGTCACCCTCCCCTCCCCCCCGCAACTGCCTGCCGATGTTGCCGCACGCTGGGGCGATGCTTGGGGCACGGACATGCTCAACGGCGCAGCGGACGCAATCGCCAGCCCCCCGCCGCTCGACCTCGTCATCAAAACACCCGCCGATGCGCCGGATTGGGCGGTGCGTTTGGGCGGCACATCGCTGATGGCGGGGCATGTGCGCATGCCGCGTACCGGCGACATAACCCACCTGCCCGGCTTTGCCGACGGCCATTGGTGGGTGCAGGATCTGGCCGCCGCCATCCCGGCGCGGCTGTTGGGCGCGGGTGCGGGGCGCAGCGTGCTCGACATTGGCGCCGCCCCCGGCGGCAAGACGATGCAATTGGCCGCCGCCGGTTGGCAGGTGACCGCGCTCGACCCGTCGGAACGGCGGCTCGGCATGTTGCGCGCCAATTTGCAACGCACCCATTTGGTCGCCGACATCGTGCACAGCAGTCTTGCCAAATATCGCACCGACAGCCTGTTTGATGCGGTACTGCTCGACGCGCCATGTTCCGCCACCGGCATTTTCCGCCGCCATCCCGATGTGCTGCACCGGGTCGATGGCCATGACATTGCCAATCGCGCGGCCATGCAGCGCGAAATGTTGGCCGATGCGGCACGGCGTGTACGCGCGGACGGCACGTTGATTTATGCGGTGTGCAGCCTCGAACCCCAAGAGGGGGAAGTGCAGATCGACCAATTTCTTGCCGAAAATGCCGACTGGCAGATTGCGCCCGTCACCCCCGATTGCCTGCCGATTGGCATCGCGCCCGACGCGCGCGGCTGTGTGCGCACCCTGCCCGGCCAATGCGCGCAAACCGGCGGCATCGATGGTTTTTTCATTGCACGACTGCGGCGCGGTCAATCCGTCTCATAATATTGCGCATCGTCCGCCAGATCGGAAAATTTGGTGATGCGCGCGTCGAAATGCAGGCGCACCCGGCCGGTCGAACCATGGCGCTGCTTGGCGATGATCAATTCAGCCAGCCCCTGCGCCTGTTCATATTGAAGAACCCATTTTTGATGTTGTTCATGCACCTTGCCTTCGTCGGTGGCTTCGGGTTTGCGCGGTTCCTTGGCGAGCAGATAATAATCCTCGCGGAATACGAACAAGACCATATCAGCATCCTGTTCAATCGACCCGGATTCGCGCAAATCGGACAATTGCGGGCGCTTGTCATCGCGGTTTTCGACCGCACGGCTGAGCTGCGACAGCGCGAGCACGGGAACGTTCAATTCCTTGGCCAGGGTTTTGAGCCCGCGTGAGATTTCCGAAATTTCCTGCACGCGATTGTCGCTGCCGCGTGAACTGCCCTGCAATAGTTGCAGATAATCAACAATGACGAGGCCGATGCCGTGCCGCCGTTTTAACCGCCGCGCACGCGTGCGCAGCCCGGCGATGGTGAGCGCGGGGGTATCGTCAATGAAGAGCGGCAAATTGTGGAGGCGCGATGCCGTTTCCGACAATTCATCATAATCGGCATGGCTGATCCGCCCCGAACGCAGGCTTTCTGAATCAATCCCCGATTGTTCGGCCAAGATGCGCGTCGCCAACTGGTCGGCGGACATTTCAAGGCTGAAGAAAACGGTGCGCGCGCCCATGTTGCGGCCATCCTCTATGCCCGCTTCCTTGTCGCGCAGCCAGCGGTCCGCCGCGTTAAAGGCGATGTTGGTGGCAAGCGATGTTTTGCCCATCCCGGGCCGCCCGGCGAGGATGAGCAAATCGCTGTTGTGCAGCCCACCAATTTTTGCATTGACCGATGCAAGCCCGGTCGTCACGCCCGACAAATGCCCGCCCGAATTGAGCGCGCGGGCCACCCCCTCTAGCGCCACCAGCGCCGATGCGCCAAAGCTGCGCGCTTGGCCAAGTTCCGCATCGCCGCCCGCCACGCGATATAGCGCCCCTTCGGCCGATTCGATGAGGCCCGCAGGGTCAATCGCCCGGCGCGTGTCGATCGCCTGTTCGACCATGTCGCGCCCGACGCCGACCAGTTCGCGCAGCAACGCCAGTTCGTGAATTTGCCGCGCAAAATCGCGCGCGCCAATCAGGCTCGCACCGCTGCCCGTCAACTGCGCGAGATAGGCGCTGCCGCCGAGCGATTGCATGGCGCTGTCGCCATCAAAATAGGGTTTGAGCGTCACCGGATTGGCGATGAGATTCGCATCGGTGATTTTCTGAATGATTTCAAAGATGCGGCCATGCAGCGGTTCAAAGAAATGCGCCGGATTGAGCGGCACCGGCAAATCTTCGAGCAGACGATTGTCGATCAGGCACGCGCCCAGAAACGCGGCCTCCGCCTCCACATTCTGGGGTAGGTTTTGCCCTTCTTCCACCAAAATAGCCGCCCTCGTCGCCACAAATAATCCCCATGTCCATGCTGTTCCCCCTGCCCATAGAGCGGCGGGGATTTTGCACAATGGGGCTCTGTCCGCTTTATCCACAGCTGCGTGCGCGATTGTGGATGAGCGTGCCTTGCGCCAGCCGCGCGGCTGCGGCAAGGGTGGCCCATGGCCGACCCGCGCATCATCGACATCACGCTCGACGAAGCAACAATTTTGTGGCGCAGTGCGGACGTCGAACAGGAACGGCGCATCGCCATTTTCGACCTGCTGGAGGGCAACAGCTTTCGCATGTTGCATGAGCAGGAGGATGGGGAGCGGTATGACGGCCCCTATAAGCTGCATCTGTCGGTGGAGGAAGGTCGCCTCATCCTCGCCGTTGCGCAAGCCGATGACACACCGCACCGCACGATTATTTTGGGACTGGGGCGTTTTCGTCGCCCGATCCGCGAATATTTTGCCATTTGCGACAGCTATTATCAGGCGGTGCGCGGGGCGAGCATCGAGCAGATTGAAACCATCGACATGGCGCGGCGCGGCATCCACAACGCCGCTGCCGAAACATTGATCGAACGGCTCGATGGCAAGGTGGCGGTCGATTTTGATACCGCCCGCCGCCTCTTCACACTCATCTGCGTGCTCCATATTCGTGGCTGATACCGCCCGCCTGCCTGCGCCGATGCGGCGATACCGCTTGCGCGTGCTGCTGGCCGCGCTCCTTTTGCTATTTGGCTGGCTCGGCTGGGAATATTGGCGCGGCCACTGGCGGCCCGACAGCGCGCAATGGCCGATGCAGGGGGTGGCGGTTGATAGCGACAATATGCCCATCCATTGGGGCGCATTGGTCAGCAGCGGCGCGCGATTTGCCTATATTGACGCGGTGGAAAATGGCCGCGCCACCGGTGCATTTTACAGCCAGAATGCCGATGCCGCACGCGCGGCGGGGCTGCGTGTTGGCGCGACATTTGCGCTCAACCTCTGCGCGCCGATTGCCGATCAGGTCAGCGGCTTTGTTCGCCTCGTCCCGCGCGATGCACAGGCACTGCCCATTTTGCTGCGCCTCTCGCTCGACAGCGACTGCGCACGCCGTCCAACCCGCGCGTTGATGCTGTCCGAATTGGGGACGCTGATCAGCCAGTTGGAAACGCATAGCGGCAAGCCATTGGTGGTTGCGCCCAGCCCCGATTTTGAGGGGGAATATGGCATCGCCCGCGCCATTAACCGGCCGCTGTTGGCCGACCATATCCGCGCCGTGCCCCCGCCTGAGGCCGGGCCATGGGCCTTGTGGCTCGCCAATGATCATTTACGCCTGTCGGGGGCAAGCGGCAGGCTGGATTGGCTGGTGCTGAACGACAGGCTGAACGGGAGTGCGCGATGACGGGGGCAGATATAGCGGATATGGAATTGCTGGCGGCAGCGCGCGATGCCGCAACGCGTGCCTATGCCCCCTATTCGCGCTTTGCCGTGGGGGCGGCGCTGCGCATGACCGACGGGTCGATTATCGCGGCCGCCAATGTCGAAAATGCGAGTTATGGCCTGACATTATGCGCCGAAACCGTGGCCATCGCCCTTGCGGCGAACCGCGGTGCGCTCCATCAAGTCGTCGCCGTCGCGGTCATCGGCGGCGCGCGGACAGAGGACGGCGATATCCATGGCGATGCATTGCTGACGCCATGTGGTCGCTGCCGCCAGATGCTCCATGAAGCAGCAGCCTTGGGCGGGCGCGACCTGCCGGTCACCTGCGCCAGTTGGGACGCAAGCAAGGTGGAGGTGGTGGCTTTGTCCACCCTCCTCCCCCATGCATTTGGGCCGGATAATTTGGGGGTAGAGGGATAATGGCGATTTTATCGGACAAATGGATCCGCAAAGCGGCGCAAGATAGCGCGATGATCGAACCTTTTGTGGAGGCGCAGCGCCGCGACGGGGCGATCAGCTATGGCCTCTCCTCTTATGGTTATGACGCGCGCGTCGCCGATGAGTTCAAGATTTTCACCAACGTCCATTCGACCTTGGTCGATCCCAAGAATTTTGACCCGCAAAGCTTTGTCGATGTGCAGACCGATGTCTGCATCATCCCGCCCAACAGCTTTGCGCTTGCCCGCACGGTCGAATATTTCCGCGTGCCGCGCGATGTGCTGGTCATTTGCCTGGGCAAATCCACCTATGCGCGCTGCGGCATCATCGTCAATGTCACCCCGCTCGAACCGGGGTGGGAGGGGCATGTGACGCTGGAGTTTTCGAACACCACCCCGCTCCCCGCCAAAATATACGCGAACGAAGGGGCGTGCCAATTCCTCTTCCTGCAAGGCAATGAGCCTTGTGAGACGAGCTATGCCGACCGGGCGGGCAAATATATGGGGCAACGCGGGGTGACTTTGCCGCGTTTATAAATAAAAACAATCGGATGGGGGGCAGGCGGATGCAGCGGACATTTGACATCATCATTTGGGGGGCGAGCGGCTTTACCGGGCGGCTGGTCGCCGAATATCTGGCGCAACATTATGCCGGACGCGCCGATGCGCCGCGCTGGGCAATGGCGGGGCGCAACGCCGATAAATTGGCGGAGGTGCGCGACCTGATCGGCGCCGCCGCCGACACGCCGCTGCTGGTCGCCGATGCCGACGACCCCGCCAGCCTCGACACGCTTGTCCGCCAAAGCCGCGTCATACTGACCACGGTCGGCCCCTACCAACTTTACGGTGATGCACTGGTCGCCGCCTGTGCACGCGCCGGCACCCATTATGCCGATTTGTGCGGCGAACCGGCGTGGATGCAGACCAAAATTGCCGAGCTTGACGACACGGCACGCGCAAGCGGCGCGTGCATCAATTTTTCCTGCGGATTTGATTCCATTCCCTTTGATCTGGGGGTTTTTGCGTTGCAGGCCGAATGTGCCCGACGTTTTGGCGCGCCCGCCCCGCGCATCAAGGGGCGGGTACGCGCAATGCAGGGCAGCTTTTCGGGCGGGACAGCGGCCAGTTTCCGCGCGACGATGGCAGCGGCGGCGCGCGATGCTTCGGTGATTGCCGCGCTGACCGACGCCTTTGCCCTCACCCCCGGTTTTCGCGGGCCGGACCAGCCGACAGGCAATGCCGTTGCATATGATGCGGCGCTCGGCACATGGTGCGCGCCCTTCATCATGGCGAGCATAAATACAAAAAATGTCCATCGTTCCAATGCTTTATTGGGCCACGCCTATGGACAAGATTTTGTTTATGATGAAATGTTGATGACCGGGCCGGGTGACGCGGGCGAAGCGGCAGCGCGCCACGTCGCATCCACACCGATGATTGGAACGCCCAATGACCCTCAACCCGGCGAAGGGCCGGACAAGGCTGAACGCGATGCGGGCCATTATGACATATTATTTGTCGCCGAATATCCCGATGGGCGCAGCGCGCGCCTGTCGGTCAAGGGGGATAAGGACCCCGGTTATGGCTCCACCTCCAAAATGCTGGCCGAAACCGGCATGGCCTTGCTGCACGCGCCGGTAGCGGGCGGCATCTGGACGCCGGGTGCCGCACTCGGCAGCGCGTTGATTGCGCGGCTCGAGGAACATGCCGGGATAAAATTTACAGTGGAAGGATGTTCGATTGGCTGATGTGACGGGTGATGCGGCGGGTGATGTGGCGGTAAGCAGCGCGCCGACCAATTTGGATGATATGCTGGGCGCGGCGACGCGCGCAGAGGATGGCTGGCATTACCATATCGGCAGCGATTGGATGCAGGGGCGCACCGCCTATGGCGGGATTTCGGCGGCGCTGTCACTCGATGCGGTGTGCCGCGAATTGGGCGGCGGCCACCCTGCCCCGCTGCGCAGCGCACAAATCGGCTTTTTCGGCCCCGTCGGCGGCGATGTGCGCGTTAACCCGCGCCTGCTGCGCCAATCGAAGTCGAGCGTTTTTGCCGCATCCGACCTTGATTCAGAGGCGGGTTATGGCACCCACGCCAGCTTTGCCTTCATGTCGGGGCGGCAAAGCCACATCGACCATCAGCACATCACCGCGCCCGATGTGCCCGATGCACAAAGCCTCGAATCCATCCCCGCACATCGCGCACGTCCTGCCTTTGCCGGCAAATTTGACATGCGCCCCATCCGCGGGCCGGGCTTTGGCCATGGGCTGGACGAGGGGGATATTTTAACCTGGGTGCGCTGGCGCGACACGCCCGCCGCCGACCCGCACGTCGCGCTGCTGGCGCTGGCGGATGCACTGCCGCCCGCCGCCCTGCCATTGTTCAAGGAATTTGGCCCCATATCCTCCTCCACATGGATTCAGCATTTCCTGACCGACGAACCGCATAGCGCCGACGGCTGGTGGCTGCTCCATTCGCACACCGACCATGCGACGCGCGGTTTTTCGGCGCAGGAAATGCGCATCTGGAACAGCAACCGGCAATTGGTGTCGGTGGGTGGTCAGGGGGTGGCGATTTACGCCTGAATGGGGAGGATGAGGCGCGCGACCAACCCGCCGCCTTCGCCATTTTCCAATTCCAGCCGCCCACCATCGGCCTGTGCCGCCGCGCGGGCGAGCGCGAGGCCGAGCCCCGACCCGCCGGTATCCCGGTTGCGCGATGCCTCTGCCCGGGTGAAGGGTTCAATCATCTCGGCCAATTTGTCGGGTGCAATGCCGGGGCCATCGTCCGCCACCACCAAATGCAGCGCATCGGCTTCGCGCTGCGCAAAAATATGGACATTGCCGCCATAGCTGATGCCATTGTCGATCAGATTGCGCAGCGCGCGCGCTATGCTGAGCGGGCGCAGCAACGCCGTCCCCGCATCCCCCACATCCACGCCGCGTGACACCGGTCGGTCGAGCATCGCATAATCGCCCACCAGATTGTCCAGCAGCGCCGAAACCACCACATTTTCTGCCATTTCACGCGGCTGCCCGGTGCGAGCGAGCGCCAAAATATCCTCCAGCATCAGGCCCAGATCGTCGATCGATCGGGTCATCGCATCGCGCAACCGCGCATCGGACACCCCCTCCACCCGGACGCGCAGGCTGGCGAGCGGGGTGCGCAAATCATGGCCAACCGCGCCCAGCATATGGTCTTTTTCGCGAATCATCGCGGCGATGCGCGCGCGCATGGCGTTGAACGACCGCGTCAGGTCGCGCACATCGCTTGGCCCGCTTTCGATGAGCGGCGCTTCGCTCACATCGGGCCGCAGCGTCGCCGCCGCACGGGCGAGACGCTTGAGCGGGCGGGTCGCGCGCCATGCAACGAACAGGATCGGCCCCGCCAGCAGAATGAAGACAATCAGCGTCTGCCCGATGAGCAGCAACAGCACCTGCCCGCCACCGGTTGGCACGCGCGCACGCGCGGTCACCCAGCGCCCATCGTCCAGCCGCGCCGCGACCGCCACCACTTCGGGCAGCGCCCGGTTCCATCGCCGTGCATTGGGGATCTGCGCATCTTCGCGATCCATCCCGCCGTTGCGCGACGCGGTCATGTGCGCGACGCGCACCTGTGTCACCCAACCATATTCGCTGAGCTGCGCGGCAACGCGCCGCTGCATTTCGGGCCAGTCGCGCATGCGCGGGTGGAATTGCGGCGCATCCGCAATGGTGAGGCGGCGGAAACCGGCGCGAAACTCGATCGGCGGGGGTGCCCCATTGGGCGGTGCAGGTGCGTCCCCGATATGGATGCGCTGCGCCCGCGCCCGGCGTGCGGTGAAAGCGTCCGGATTTTCGCGCAAACGGTCGCGCGCGCTGGTCAGCATGGTTGCCGCGCCCGTGGCGATAATATTGGCCCGTTCGCGGCGCTGCCCCGCTATCAGCAAGGCAAGATTGACCGCCTGCGCGACCAGCAAGGTCAGCAGCACGGCCGCCATCAACTGGCCTGCAAGGCTACGCGGCAAAAATCGCTGAAAAAACTGCCCCATGGTGACTGTCAGCCCGGCCCCGTCCGTTGGCGCGCCACCGGCAGCCCGAAAATATAGCCGCCGCCCCACACGGTTTTTATGATGGCGGGGGCGCGGGCGTCATCCTCCAGCTTGCGGCGCAAGCGGCTGACAAGATTGTCGATCGAACGGTCAAAAATATCGGCATCGCGCCCGCGCACAAGGTCGAGCAGCCGGTCACGGCTCATCACCTGACGCGGGTGGCGCAAGAGCGCGACGAGCAGGTAAAATTCGCCCGCCGACAGCGCAATGTCGCGGCCATCAACATGGCGCAATTGCCGTGCCCCTTCGTGCAGGGTCCATGCGCCAAAGGCAAAGCTTTGGCCGTCATCCCCCGCTTCCGCCGTCGCAGCATGTTCGCGGGTGCGGCGCAGCACGGCACGGATGCGCGCGACAAGTTCGCGCGGCGAAAATGGCTTGGGCACATAATCATCCGCGCCGATTTCCAGCCCGACGATTTTTTCGGTTTCCTCCACCCGTGCGGTGAGCAGGATGACCGGCGTGCCGATGGTTTCGCGGATAAAGCGGGTCAGCGACAGGCCATCCTCCCCCGGCATCATCACGTCCGAGATGATGAGGTGATAGGATTTGTCGGCCAATGCCGCGCGCGCCGCAGCTGCGCTGGGCAGCGCATCGACATGGAAACCCTGCCCAACCAGAAATTCGCTGAGCGGTTCACGGATCGACGCTTCATCATCGATCAGCAACAACCGCGTCGCATTTTCCGCCATATCATCCGCCTCCCCCGCGCCAACATGCAAAGCGGCAGCGTCAGACGCAAGGGGGGCGGTGGCCAAATATGCGTTAGTCAAACCTATTCGCCGTCGGGATCTTGCGGCGGCATGCCCGCTGGTGCGCCCATGGGCGCACCGCGCCGATGGCGCATCTGGCCACGCATCTGGCCCCGCATCGCTTGCTGTTCGGCCTGGTCGATCCGACCATCATTGTTGCTGTCCATCCGTTCAAAGCGGCGCGCCGCGACGGCCAGAAACTCTTCGCGGGTGATCACGCCATCGCCATTGCTATCGGCACCATGGCCCGGCCCGGCTTGCCAAGCGCCAGCAGGGGGTGGGGGCGGCGGCGGCGCAGGCGGGGTTTGCGCCTGTGCTGAGGGAATGCAAAACAGGGCAGCGCCAAGCGCGGCCGACAGGCGGAGCGGGGAAAGCATCGACATATATCCTCCATCCTAAACCCCGAAATCGGGGGGAGAGGATGGCGTTCTGCCGCCAAGCCGTCCCAAATCTATCGCAGATGGCGGCAATATTGTCGCAAGATTGTTGCAGCGGGTGTTGCTGAGAGGGGCAGAAGGCTGGAACGCAGTGGAGGCCAATCGAACCCTGCCGTCACTGCACGCAATACGGCGCGAAATGGAGCGGGTAAGGGGGATTCGGAGCCGCAAAGCGGCGGAGAAGGCCGGAACGCCGTGGAGGCCAATCGAACCCTGCCGTCACCGCACGCAATGCGGCGCGAAATGGAGCGGGTAAGGGGAATCGAACCCCTCTAGCTAGCTTGGAAGGCTAGAGCATTACCACTATGCTATACCCGCGCCGTGGCCCATCATTGGGTGGGCGGCATTGCCATGCGGCGGCTTATTGGTCAAGGTGGCGTCCTGTCCGGCGGAGGGAGAGAGAGCGCCACATGCCCAACATCATGCCTGAAAATACCGCGGCCAACCGCGCGGCGCAAATATTGCTGCACATTTTGCGATATCCGCCGGTCTTGCTGCTGCTTGGCGCGGCCGGCATCATCACCGCCAACATCCGCTTTGCCGTCATCAGCCATCGCATCCTGCAAGGCCTGCCGCTCGACCCAGCGCAATATAGGGCGGCGGGGCAAATCACCGATATATTGTGGGCGCTGGTGGCGCTCGCCCTATATTGGGCATTCGTCCGCTTTGTGGAGGGGCGCGAGCCCGACGAAATCGGCGCAAAGGGGTCGCTGCGCGAATGGGGGCTGGGCGTTACCATTGGCGCGGGCATTATGGCCGCCACCGTCGCGGTTATTGCGCTCGGCGGGGGATATCGCATCGCCGGGTTCAACGGCCCTTGGGTGCTGCCGCTCCACAGCGCCGCGGTCATCAGCGCCGGGGTGTGGGAGGAGATTTTGTTTCGCGGCATCATATTCCGCCTGATCGAACGCTGGCTGGGCACATGGGTGGCGCTGATCGCGTCGGCGGCATTGTTCGGTGCGGCGCACCTCGCCAACCCCAATGCCAGCCTGATCGCCGGTTTCGCGATTGCGATAGAGGCGGGGATTTTGCTGGGCGCGGCATATTTGGTGACGCGCCGCTTGTGGGCGGCCATCGGCCTTCACATGGCATGGAATTTTACCCAAGGGGCGGTCTTTGGCATCCCGGTTTCGGGTTTTGACACGCCCGGATTCATCATCCCCCACATCACCGGCCCCGAATTATTGACCGGCGGGACATTTGGGGCAGAGGCATCGCTGCCCGCCATGCTGCTGGCGACGGGGCTGGGGCTCGGCCTATTATGGCTGGCATGGGCACGTGGCCATTTCATCGCGCCGAGCCTCCACCGCTTTATCCATGGCGAAAGCGCGCCCTATCGCGGCTAACACTGGCCCCAGCCGACAGAACATGTTAAGAACATCGTCATGGCAGAGGGGGACCGCCCGCGCAAAATAATCCATGTTGATATGGACGCATTTTTCGCGTCGGTCGAACAGCGCGACAACCCGGCCTTGCGCGGCAAACCGGTGGCGGTCGGCGGGTCGAGCCGGCGCGGCGTGGTTGCCGCCGCCAGCTATGAAGCGCGCAAATTTGGCGTGCGTTCGGCGATGCCCAGCGTCACCGCCGCGCGATTATGCCCAACGCTTATCTTCGCGCGGCCACGCTTTGAGGTCTATCGCGCAGTGTCGCACCAAATCCGCGCGATATTTGCCGAGGCGGCGGACGCGGTGCAGCCACTATCGCTCGATGAAGCCTATCTGGACGTCAGCGATGATAAATTGGGGTTGGGCAGCGCGACGGCCACCGCCAAATGGCTGCGCGCGCGCATATTGGCCGAAACGGCGCTCACCGCCTCTGCCGGGGTTGCCACCAACAAACTCATCGCCAAATTGGCGAGCGATGAAAATAAGCCCGACGGCCTTACCATCGTCCCGCCGGGGCAGGAGGCAGCCTTTGTCCAGCGGCTGTCGGTGCGCCGACTACACGGGGTTGGCCCGGCGACGGCTGCCCGGCTGGAGGCGATCGGCATCGCATCGGTCGCCCAATTGGCGCAATGTGATGAAGCGGTTTTGCGCAGCGAATTTCGCGGCGGCACCGTCGAATGGCTGCGCGCGATGGCGCAGGGCATCGACAATCGCCCGGTCGATGCGCGCAGGGTGCGCAAATCGGTGGGGGCCGAACGCACCTTTGAATGGGATTTATTGGGGGAGGATGCGCTGCTCGGCGCGCTCGCCAATATCGTCGATATTTTGTGGGAACGCGCGCGGGTGGTTGCAGATGCGCCGCCGCGCACGGTGACGCTCAAGCTCAAATTTGCGGATTTTCAACTGATGACCCGTTCATCGAGCGCCGATGGGCCGGTCGCCAGCCATGCGCAGCTTGTCGCCATAGCCGAACGGATTTTGCGCCGGGAAATGCCGCTGGCACAGGGGGTACGGCTGATGGGCGTCAGCCTGTCAGGCTATGCTGAACCCGAAAATCTGCCGCTGTTTGCCGATCTTGACGCCTAAAATGCGGCGTATAGCCCTGCCGCGCCCGCCATCGCCCCTGCGCGGCGCCCCAGCGCCTCACTAACAATTTGGGTGAGGAAGAAATCCGCCGCCGCACATTTGGCGCGCAGAAAGTCCGCGTCCCCCTCCCCCGTCGCCAAGATTTCGGTCGCTATGTCGCGCTGGCGGAGCATCTGCCAACCGGCCACGGCAACCGCCAGCATGTGGAGGAAATCGGCGCTGCCCGCCAGCCGATCATCGACGCTGGCATCGGCCATCCAGCCCGCGACCTCCCCGCAAGCGGTGGCAAGCGCAGCGAGCGGTGAACCGGCAGGCGCAGCGGCGGCAATATCGCCAATCATCGCGCGCATCGCCGCGCCATCGCCCAGCCCCAGCTTGCGCGTCACCAAATCGGCTGCCTGTATGCCGTTCGTCCCCTCATAAATCGGGGCGATGCGGGCGTCGCGGTAATGCTGCGCGGCCCCCGTTTCCTCGATAAAGCCCATGCCGCCGTGCACCTGTATGCCGATGCTCGCCACCTCCACCCCCATGTCGGTTGCCCATGCCTTGACCAGCGGGATGAGGACATCGGCGCGCATGCGCGCAGCATCATCGCCCAAGGTCGCGCGATCCATCTGCCCCGCCGCATAATATAGGATAGCGCGTGCCCCCTGCGTCAGCGCGCGCATCCGCCATAACATGCGGCGCACGTCGGGATGGTCGATGATCGCAACGCTCCCCGCGCCGGGCGCGCTGGCGCGGGCCGACTGCACACGCTCTGCGGCATAGGATGTTGCCTGCTGGGTCGCGCGTTCGGCAATTTGCACCCCCTGATTACCGACGTTGAGCCGCGCATTATTCATCATCACGAACATCGCGCGCATCCCGCCATGGATATCGCCGATCAATTCGCCCAGACAATCGCCATCCTCCCCATAGGACATGACGCAGGTCGGCGAATTATGGATGCCCAATTTATGTTCGATCGACAGACAGCGCACGCCATTGTCGATGGTCGGCGCGCCCGCGCCATCCAAACGATATTTGGGGACGAGGAAGAGCGAAATGCCGCGCGTCCCCGCTGGTGCATCGGGGGTGCGCGCCAGCACCAGATGGACGATATTGTCGGTCAGATCATGTTCGCCAAAGGTGATGAAAATCTTTTGCCCGCGGATGCGCCATTGCCCGTCACCCACAGGCTCTGCCATCGTCTTGAGCGCGCCAACATCGCTCCCCGCCCCCGGTTCGGTGAGGTTCATCGTGCCGTTCCATTCGCCCGACACCAATTTGGGCAGATAGGTCGCCTTTTGCGCATCACTACCATAGGCGATCAGCGCATGGATCGCCCCGGGGGTGAGCAGATTGATAAGCGTCAGCCCCATATTGGCAGTGCCAAGCGATTCGATAACGACGGAGGCGAGCGATAGCGGCAGCCCCTGCCCGCCATAAGCCTCTGGCGCGTCGATGCTGCCCCAACCGCCATCGACCGTCGCGCGATAGGCGGCGCGCACCCCGTCCGGCATCACCACCCGCCCATCGACCCAGCGCGGGTTGTGGAGGTCGCCGTGCCGGTTGAGCGGGGCATATTCCCCCTCTGCCACCTGGGCGATGCCATCGATAATCGCTTCGACCATGTCCGGGCTGGCAGCGGCAAAGCGTTCGTGGCCCGCCAGTTCATCGATCGCCGCGACATGGGTTAGGACAAATGCCTGTTCCTGTGTCGGAATTTGAAAAGCCATCGTCCACCCCTTTGCCCATCATGCTTTGCCGCACGCACGCTTGCCGTTATAGCCGCGCACAATGGCAGGCTCAAATCCCCTACGGCACGGGCAAATATGCGCGGCGGACGATGCCGCGATTGCAGCAGCGGCGGCATTGATCCGCGCGGGGCAATGCGTCGCGGTGCCGACCGAAACCGTCTATGGGCTGGCGGGGGACGCGACCGATGCTGCGGCCATCGCTGCTATTTATGCGGCCAAGGGGCGGCCCAGCTTCAACCCTTTGATCACCCATGTGGCCGACATGGACATGGCAGAGCGGCTCGCCATCTGGAACGCACCCGCGCGCGCGCTGGCGGCGGCATTTTGGCCGGGCGCGCTGACCATGGTTTTGCCGCTGCGCGATGGCAGCGGGGTGGCAGGCGCGGTAACGGCGGGGTTGCCGACCATCGCGCTGCGCTGTCCGGCCCACCCGGTCATGCGCGCGTTGATTGCGGCGGTCGGGCGGCCACTTGCCGCACCATCGGCCAATGTGTCGGGCAGCGTCAGCCCGACCAGCGCGGCGCATGTCGCCGCGTCCTTGGGCGGGCGCGTGCCGATGATTTTGGATGGCGGGGCGTGCGCAACCGGGCTTGAATCAACGATTGTTGCGGTAAAGGATGATGCGCTGACCCTGCTGCGCCCCGGCCCGATTTTGGCGGGCGACCTAGGCGCGGTGATCGGCCTCACCATCCGCACCCACGATGGGGCGGAGATTAACGCGCCGGGGCAGCTCGCGCGCCATTATGCGCCGGGCAAGCCGGTCTTGCTCGATTGCGATACGCCGCCCGCCGATGCCTTTTGGATCAGCTTTGGCAAGGCGGCGGGCGATTATCCGCTGAGCGCGGCGGGTGATTTGGCGCAAGCGGCCGCGCATTTGTTCGACGCACTCCACGCCGGGGCCGCCGCGCCGCACCCACGCATCGCCATCGACCCCATACCTAACCATGGCATCGGCATGGCGATAAACGACCGGCTGCGCCGCGCCGCTGTGCTCGATTAATCCTCCGGCGCGATCGGCGCGCTGGCAAGGTCGGCAATCTGGGCGTTGAGCGCCTGTTCGGTGGCGCAAGCATCTGCATCCCCACCCGCGCAATCGCGCGCGGCCCGTTCGCGGCGGCGTTCTAGGCGGCCAATTTCGGCATCGCGTTCGCGCACCCGGCGGCCAAGCGCGCGGTCAGCCTCATCCTGACTGGTGGTTGCCCAGTCAGCGACCTGCCCCGCCGCGCGCACCGGCGCGGTCACCGCATCCAGCGCCGCACGCGCGACACAGCCGCCCAGCAGCGGCATCGACAGGCACAGCAAGATGATGGCGCGGCGCATGGCCCCCTCCCCTATCGATCATTCAGCATATGGCGCAGCGACGCAGCAAGCGCATCGCCCAAATGTGGCCGGTCGAGCGCGATAGCGACATTCGCCTCCACATATCCCAAATGGCTGCCGCAATCATAACGCCGCCCGTCAAAAGTCACCGCGTTAAAGGGCATATTGCCGATCATCTGCGCCATCGCGTCGGTCAGCTGGATTTCGCCACCCGCACCCTTTTCCTGTCGTTCGAGGATGCGCATGACATCGGGCTGCAAAATATAGCGGCCAGAGACGATGAGGTTGGATGGCGCTTCGGCGACCTTGGGCTTTTCGACGAGCCCGCGCACCTCTGTCACCCGGCCATCGCGCTTGCCCGGCGCAATCACGCCATAGCTTGAAACCTGTTCATGCGGGACTTCGAGCACCGAAATGATATTGCCGCCGGTCTGGTCGTAGACATCCACCATCTGCTTCATACAGCCCGGCGCGCCGACCATGAATTCGTCGGGCAGGAAAATGGCAAAGGGTTCATCGCCAACAATGTCGCGCGCGCACCAAATGGCATGACCAAGCCCCAATGGTTCCTGCTGGCGGACATAGGCGCAATTGCCCGGCGCCAAGCGGGTGGAGGTCAGCACGGACAGGTCGCGCCCGCGTTCGCTCATCGTCTTTTCCAGTTCAAAGGCGATGTCGAAATGATCCTCTATCGCGCCCTTGCCGCGCCCGGTGACAAAGATCATCTGCTCGATCCCCGCCTCCCGCGCTTCATCGACCGCATATTGGATCAACGGCCGGTCGACGATCGGCAGCATTTCCTTGGGGATCGCCTTGGTCGCGGGCAGAAAGCGGGTGCCGAGCCCGGCGACCGGGAAAATGGCTTTACGGACTTTTTGCAATTTTACCTCTATTTTTCAGGCGAGTTTGTCGCCGAATTTCGCCTGTAGCTTGGCGATTTTGGGGGGAATAGTGGCCAGGCAATAGGGGTTACGCTGCCCATCATTGACCCAATAATCCTGATGATAATCCTCCGCCGACCACCAATCCCCCCCCTCAATCGTCGTGACAATGGGGGCGGGCCAATTGGGCGTGGCGCGGACTATCGCCGCCTCTGCCTCTGCCCGTTCGGCATCATCGGCCGGAAAAATCGCGCTGCGATATTGGGTGCCAATGTCATTGCCCTGCCGGTTCAATTGCGTCGGATCATGGGTGGCGAGAAAAATGTCGAGCAATTGGGCATAGCTGACGACCGCGGGATCATAGGCAATGCGAATAGCCTCTGCATGGCCGGTCGCGCCCGAACAAACGCTCTTATAATCGGGGTTGGCCATATGCCCGCCGATATAGCCTGCCTCTACCCCGCTTACCCCGGCAACCTGCCGAAACACCGCCTCTGTGCACCAGAAACAGCCGCCGGCAAAAATGGCGATGGCGCCGCTCATATCAATTTCCCGTTACCGGCTGGCCAGTTGGCGGTTGGGGATCGGGGTGGCTGATGTCCGGGCGCTGGCCGGGCACCGGCACGACGTCGCGCCGGTCGAGCAAGGCGGGACGCGCATTGACATCACGCCGCTTGGCCGCCGCCATCGCGGTCAGCTCATTCTCAATCGCGGCGACCCTGTCCTGCCAGCGATCATGCGTGCGGCCATAAAAGCCCGCTGCGTCATGATCGGGGCCGAAATGTTCCCAAAAATGCACCGGCGAACGCGCTTCATAGCCCGCACGGGCGAGCAGCCAGACCGACAGCCGATCCGCCTCCTCCTCCATCGAGCGCGAAATATTGAGGTAGCGGCGCAGATAACGTGTGTAATTTTCCGGCGTTCCCGATTCTTCGGTGCGGCGCACATGGCGCAAAATATTATGCGACAATTCATGCGCGATGACCGCCGCCAATTCATCATCCTTGCCATTGGTAAAGCGCGCCATCCCCGCGGTTACCAGCACATTCGACCCATCGGCATAGGCCTGTTCCTCATCCTCCGCAGCGACCAGAAAACGCGTCTTGCATGCCCGGCGCGGACGCAAAACCACCTCCCGCCGTACACCGTCCGCCCCCGCGATGGTCAGCGTCAGCGGCCCTTCGGCAAGCAGACGATCGATCAGCCGTTCGGATTGTTCGCGCCCATGCGACGATGGCATTTCAAATGGATTGCGCATCGGGGTGCGCCCGTTAATCGAATAAATGCCGCTGCCCGCGGTAATCCCCGCCTCTGCCGCCGCGCCACCGGGGACAACGGCGGCGACGAATAAATTGGCACCGGCGGGAACCGCCCATGTCCGCCGCACGGTAAAGCGCAGCGCCTTGGGATATTGGCCGACTTCACCCAATGCCCAGCCGAGCGAATGGCCGTCAGTGCACCAACCGGCATCCGCCGCAGCGATGGCCAAACGGTCGCCGATAATCGCGACGCGCGTTTCCTGTTCGCGCAGGGCGTTGAGGTTTTCTTGCGCATCCGCGCCATTCTGTGCCGCAGCGGGCACGGCCAGCATCAGCGCCGCAGCGAGCCCCAATAATTTTGTCATCCACGCCATATAGTCGGCCCTTGTCGATATCTCGGGAGGGGCCATCAGCCCCCCTGCGTCCTGTTGCCATGATTTTAAGCTAAGGCCAATGGCGATGCTGTGGCGCGGCGCACCTTTGCACAAAAAAGGCCCGATCACCCCCTCGGGTGCGCGCGTGCATATTGGGCGAGCAGACTGGCGCTATCGACCTTGGTATAGACCTGCGTCGATGACAGGCTGGCATGGCCGAGCAACATTTGCAGCGCGCGCAAATCCACCCCCTCGGCCAGCAAATGGCTGGCAAAGCTGTGGCGCATCGCATGCGGGGTCGCGCTGTCGGCTATGCCCAATGTTTGACGGACGTGCGCCAAATGGCGGCGAAAAATCGCATCATTATATGGCCCGCCGCGCGCGCCGCGAAACAGCGGCGCATCCGCGCCCAATGCATAGGGGCAGAGCGTGGCATAATGGTGGATGGCATCCCGCACCGGCGCAATCAGCGCGACCTGCCGCATCTTGCCGCGCTTGCCGGTCACGCGCAGCACATCATCGGCCGCGAGCGCGCTGCCGGTCAGCGACAGCGCCTCCGCAATCCGCAACCCGGCCCCATATAGGAGGAGGAGGAGCGCATGATCGCGCGCACCCTGCCAATCCTCCGCCGGGCGCTCGGCAAGCGCGTCAGCCATGCCCACCGCCTCATCCGGCGTAACCGGGCGCGGCAGCCCCTTGCGCACGCGCGGCCCGCGCACCTGCGGCACCGCTGCCGCCATGCCGCCAACATGGCGCAAAAAGCCGCGCACGGCGGATAATTCGCGCGCGGCGGAGCTATTGGATAGCCCCTCCCCCCGCCGTGCAGCCAGAAAAGCGCGCAAATCAGCCGGTTGCAGATTGGCCAGCATATCGCCATCGACCCCCTGCCCGCGATGCTCGGCCAGAAAGGCGACAAAACGATGCGCGGTTGCCAGATAGGCGCGCACACTGTGCGGTGATCGGCGCTGTTCAACCGTCAGACGGTGCTGCCAATCGGCAATCAGGCTCTGCGCTGGCGTCATGGCGTGCGAGCATAAGGCAGCATGGTCGGCATTTCCATGCCCCCCGTTTCCATACCCCTAGGGCGCTGCTGCGGGCGCAACCAATTTGGGCAATATGGCGTCGAGCAGCGGCATGCCCGCTTCGCTGAGCGCCAGATGCGCGCCATCGCGATGTACCAGCCCCAGCGCGACCATCTGGTCGCACGCCGCCGCATCGATCAGCGCGTCCACGGGCATATTTGTACGCGCCGCAATATGCGCCAAATCCACCCCTTCGGTCAGGCGCAGGCCCATCACCAAAGCCTCCATCGCGCGCGCTTCGGGGCTGAGCGCCCCCTCCAAACACAGGCCATGACCCGAATTCTCGACCGATTTCAGCCAATTTTCTGGCTTTTTGTGGCGCTGGGTCGCTTGCCCTGCACGCCGCCCATGCGCGCCGGGGCCGATGCCCGCATAATCCAGATACCGCCAATAGCTTAAATTATGGCGGCTGGCGCAGCCGGGACGGGCGTGGTTGGATATTTCATAGGCGGGCAGGCCCGCCGCCGCCGTCATTTCGCGCGTCGCGGCAAATAGGTCGGCGGCCAGATCCTCATCGGGCAGGCATATTTCACCCTTGTCAAACAAGGTCTTGAACCGCGTGCCCGGTTCAATCGTCAATTGATAGAGCGACAGATGTTCGGTGCCGAGCGACAATGCACGGCGCAATTCACCTTGCCATGCGGCCAATGTCTGCCCGGGTCGCGCGGTAATCAGGTCAAAGCTGACGCGCGCGAAATGGCGCTGTGCCGTCGCTATCGCCGCCAACCCCTCATCGGCGCTATGCGCTCTTCCCAAAAATACCAAACTATCATCATCAAATGATTGTATGCCAATGGAAATACGGTTGACGCCAGCACCCGCCAGTGCCGCAAAATTGGCGACTTCAACACTATTGGGATTAGCCTCCAGCGTGATTTCCACATCATCGGCCATCTGCCATGCACCCGCCGCTGTATCGATGATCGCGGCGACTGTATCGGGCGGCATCAGGCTGGGTGTGCCACCGCCAAAAAATATCGATCCCAATGCACGCCCCGGCAGCAATGCCGCTTCGTGGCGCAAATCGGCCAACATGGCCTGACGCCATGCCGCCTGATCAACATGGTCGCGCACATGGCTGTTGAAATCGCAATAGGGGCATTTGCTGACGCAAAAGGGCCAGTGGACATAGAGCGCGAGCGGTTCTTGGCTCAAAATAGCGCCGCCACCAATTGCGCAAAGGCATGTGCACGATGCGACATGGCGTGTTTTTTGGTCGGTTCCATTTCGGCAAAGCTCAGGTCATGGCCCTGCGGCACAAAAACCGGGTCATAGCCAAAACCATGGTCGCCGCGCGGCGGCCAGACCAGATTGCCCGCCACTTGCCCTGCAAAAATTTCGACATGCTCATCGGGCCAAGCGAGCGCCAAGGTGCAATGAAAGGCGGCGCTACGGTCAACATCCGCGCCGAGCGCGGCGAGCATCCCTTCCACCTTGCCCATCGCCATATACCAGTCGCGCCCCGGCGGCCCCTCAAACGCCTGCCGCTCCGCCCAATCGGCGGTATAGACACCGGGGCGACCGCCGAGCGCTGCAACGCAAAGCCCGCTGTCATCGGCGAGCGCGGGCAAATTGGCCGCCCGCGCACTGGCCAACGCCTTGATCGTCGCATTCTCGGCAAAGCTGGTGCCGGTTTCGTCAGGTTCGGGCAGGCCAAGCGCGCCTGCCGACAATATTTCCATACCATAGGGGCTGAGCAAGGCGCTGATTTCGCGCAATTTCCCCGCATTATGCGTGGCGATGACCAATTTGCCGGGGGCCAGTTTGCGCGCCATCAGCTTATCTGCCGCAGGCGGCGCGCTGCGCGGCGAAAATATCACCGCAGCCAATCCGCGCGAGGCGCAGCAGGCGCAACAATGCCTCCTCATCATAGGGCGCGCCCTCTGCGGTTGCCTGCACCTCCGCCAACCGCCCGTCACCCAGCAGGACGAAATTGGCATCTGCCTCCGCGCTCGAATCCTCCTCATAATCAAGGTCGAGCACCGGCGTGCCCCCGACAATCCCGCAACTGACCGCCGCAATCTGCCCGGTCAGCGGGTCATTGGCGATCGCGCCCGATTGCAACAGCCCATCAACGGCAAGCCGCAGCGCGACCCAGCCGCCCGAAATCGCCGCCGTGCGGGTGCCGCCATCGGCCTGAATCACATCGCAATCGATGATTATCTGTCGTTCGCCGAGCAATTGCATATCTGTGACAGCGCGCAAGCTACGCCCGATAAGCCGTTGTATTTCCTGTGTTCGACCGGATTGTTTGCCTTTCGCAGCCTCCCGATTGCCGCGTGTGTGGGTGGCGCGCGGCAACATGCCATATTCGCCGGTTACCCAGCCCGCACCCTTGCCGCGCATCCAGCCGGGGACTTTTTCATCGACGCTGGCAGTCACCAGCACCTTGGTATCGCCAAAGCCGATGAGGACGCTCCCCTCCGCATGGCGGGTGAAATTGGTTTCGATGCTGATCGTCCGCATTTGGTCGGCGGCGCGGCCCGAATGGCGCATAGTCAAATATCCCTGCTGGTAATGATGTCCGCGCCCCTAAACGCTGTCACGCCATGACGCCAGCCCCCCCAGCGGAACGAGAATACACAGATACGACATACTTGAGCAAATGGTCTGCATCGCTACATCTACATTATGTCCCCGCCGGTATTGCCCCCTAACCAGCCCCCTAACCAGCTGACCGGCCAGCCGTCGGGCCACGCCGACCTTAACGACCGGGCGCGCCATGTGTTTCGCTTGGTGGTCGAGGCTTATTTGCAGGGCGGCCAGCCCGTCGGTTCGCGCACCCTGTCGCGGCAGGGGGCAATCAACCTCTCCCCCGCCTCGATCCGCAATGTGATGCAGGATTTGGAGGAGGCGGGGTTGCTCGCCGCGCCGCATACCAGCGCGGGGCGCGTGCCGACCGAAACCGGGCTGCGCCTGTTCGTCGATGGCATGATGCAGGTTGGCGAACCCAGCGCCGCCGAACGCGCGCAGATAGAGGCGGTGGTCGGGGCGAGCGCCACCGGGCCGGTCGCCAATGCGCTCGCCAATGCGTCGGCGGCACTGTCCGACCTTGCGGCCTGTGCTGGCCTCATCCTCGTACCGGGGCAGGAAAAAAGGCTGAAGCAACTGGCCTTTGTTCGCCTGTCCGATGTGCAGGCGCTGGCCGTCATCGTCGGGCAGGATGGCAGCGTTGAAAACCGCGTCTTTGATGTCGCGCGCAATCTCGATTCCGCAGCGCTCACCACCGCCGCCAATTATATCAATGCGCATTTCGCGGGACGTACATTGGCAGAGGCGGGCGGGCACTTGCGCACCGCGATGGCACAGATGCGCATAGAAATGGACCGGGCGGCCGCCACGCTCGTCGCCAAGGGGATTGCGCTGTGGAGCGCCGACCAGCGTGAGCGCCCGGTGCTGATCGTGCGCGGCCAATCGCATTTGCTCGACGAAAATGCACTCGGCGACATTGAACGGGTGCGCCAATTGCTCGATGAACTTGAAACCCAGCAGGAAATTGCCCATTTGTTGACGCAAGCGGGTGAAGGGGCGTCAACGCGCATTTTCATCGGCTCGGAAAATAAGCTATTCGCCCTAACCGGATCGTCGGTCATTGCGGCACCCTGGCATGGCAGCGATGGTCGCGTCATCGGGGTGGTCGGGGTGATTGGCCCGACCCGGCTTAACTATGCACGGATTGTCCCGATGGTGGATTTTACCGCGCAAACATTGTCAAAACTGCTTGGATGATCATGAACGACTTGCCCGAAACGACCCCTGAAATCGAAGAAACCGTGGCAGAAGATGCGGCGGCCGCACGCATTGCCGAACTCGAAGCGGCATTGGCCGCCGCCAATCAGGAGGCGCTCTACGCCAAGGCGGAGGTGCAGAATGTCCGCCGCCGCGGTGAGAAGGATTTGGCCGATGCGCATGCCTATGCCGCGACCAAATTTGCCCGCGACATGCTGTCGGTTGCCGACAATATGGCGCGCGCGCTCGACGCCGTGCCCGAAGGGGCGGCGGACGATGTGACATGGGGGCCGCTGGTGGCGGGGATAGAGGCAACATCGCGCGAGGTGGCGAGCGTTTTTGAACGCCATGGCATCACACGCATTGCCGCCATGGGCCTGCCGCTCGACCCCAATCACCATCAGGCGATGATGGAGGTGCCAAGCGCTGATGCCGAACCCGGCACCATCGTTCAGGAAATTCAGGCGGGCTATCGCATCAAGGACAGGCTGCTGCGCCCCGCGCTCGTCGCCGTGGCCAAAGCGCCATAAACCCCGTCAAATCGCGTCGTGGCCAATGTCCACTTCGCGTACGCGACGTTTGAGGCGCGCTGCCTCCACCAAGCTGCGTATCTGTTCGCGCAACGCGGCGGCGCCCGCAACATGACGCATGGCGAGCCGCTGGCTCGCCGTCGTCGCGTCGCTCGAATCAATGCTGATCGTCCCGATGCCCGCCATCTGATTGATAAGCGAAAAGTCGAGCCGCACATCCTTTACCCGATATAATTCAATATCATCGATGCTTTTGATGAAAATGCCGCGGCGGATGGTCAGCCTGTCCTCGCTCAAATCATAACGGGCGGCGAGGTTTTCAAACCATATCCAAAGGATGATGGCGAGCGCCAGCACGCTCAGCGTCAGGGGTGCCCATGCAGGTATCGGCAAAATACCGCCGCCCGCCAGCACCATGCCAACCGGCCCCGCAATGGCGAGCAGCAACGTCCCCCAACCGGCGATGGTGCCGAGCAACCAGCCCAGCGTCGATGAACGAAATTGATGTGGCAGATTTTGCATGACACTCCCCCGGAGAGAATTCCGGGGGAGCCTATCGCCATGCTGAATCAGCGCAATACTAAATCACCTGCGCGCGGTTTTCGTCACGGTGTTTTTTCAGATATTTCATAAACGGCGTGCCGCCCGTCCCGACATCGGTATCATTGCCGGGGCCGGTCGATGCCTGTTTGTTGATATAGCTCGCTGCATATTCGAGGTGGCGGGTGCGGAAACGAGCCACCGCCTCGACAATCGCGTTGAACGCGTCTTTGAGCGCACCATCATTGGCGGCAATGGCAAAGGGCCGCAGCGTCGATTGATCGCGCAAATCTTCGATAAAGCGGCGGTGCGCCACCGGACGATATTGGTGCAATTCGTCCAGAAATGCGCGCAACGGGTCGGCGCTATGGTCGACCCCGAACAGCGCGTCCATCGCCGGAACGATCGAGGATTGGGAACCGGTTTGGCCGCGAAACGCCTGTCCCTTGCCCCCGAAACGGTCGACACCTTGATAGACCAAGCCATTTGGCAGCGCCGGATTATTCGCCCAGCCGTGGATATAGGGGCGGACGCGATGGTAATAAATATAGGGGTCGCAGCGTTCGGGCATACGGTCAAATGCAGCGTTGATCGCCACCCAGACATCGGCCATTTTTTCGAGCCGCTGCGTCGCGCCCGCAACATCCGCATTTTTGGCGCAATCGACGAGTTCGCAGCCCAGTTGCAACGCCTGTCCCGCCGCGGCCTCAATCGCCACATGGACCATGACGAACCAGTTTTCATCGTCGCCACCGATGAAATTCTGCACCATGTAAATATTGTCGAGCGCAATCGGCGCTGCACGGTCGAGCCGCGTCCAATTATCGAGCACATAGGCCGAATAGGGGAGCAAGGGCGCTTGGCCCAAACGGTCGGAAACCGCGACCATCGGTTTCGCAAGGTTGGCGGGCAGGCTTTGCGCTGCATCCGCCTCACCCCAGACATAGGCTTGGACGAGGAAGCTGAGCCGCACCATCGCGGCGCGCACCACATCCTCATCCGCCTCTGCCGCAAATTGGCTAAGGTCAATGTCGGGCAATTGGTCGAGCCAATGGCGCACCCGGCCCGATGACATCAGCCCCGACAAATTGGCCGCCGCATCCTCCAGCGGGGCAAAAATGCTGGGCAGTTCGATGTCGGCCAGTTCAAAATGCGACAAAAAGCCGCGCGCGGCGGACATTTGATAGTCAGAAAGTTGCATGATTTTGCTCAAACGGCGGGGCGCGGGTTTGGCCGCCCCTTATGCTTGGGGGGCCGACGGGCCATGGGCCGCCATATATTCCCCCCGCCGCTTTGGTATCACGCGATACCAAATCGTCAAGCGTGCTGGGCCTGATGGGCTGGCCATTCGCGCGGCAATATGGCGCGATAGGCATCAATAGGCGCGGCGCCCGCCACTTTTTCGCCGACCGAGAGCAGATAGTAATCTTCGACCATCTTGGCCTGTTGTTCCAGCCCATATGCTTTGAACGGCCTGTTCGGGTCGAGATTATACGCATATTTGTCGAGCGGCCAGCGCATCAGCACCAAAAACCAGCGTCCGCGCGTCTGTGCCTGCCAGACATGCACCATTTCATGGATGAATAATGCGCGCTGGTGCGGTTTGGCGGTCGCAAAATCATCGACATAGCTTTTGGACGCGGGGTGGAAATGGATATTGCCCATCGGGGCCATCACCCTGTTCGACGGCTGGAAAAACGCCCATTTGCGGTGACAGATACGCACATCGGCATAATTTATGGCATCGCCAAAAACGGCGCGGGCGAGCTTAACCTCCCCCGCCGTAAGCGAACGATCACAATCCGCGTGCGCCATTAATGTTGGTGGTTTTCGTGCGCGCCGTCCACCTCATGCGCGGTGCCGTCACGGTCGATCTGCATCTTCAGCGGCCCGCCGCTGGGCGCCACCCGTTCGACATGTGCGCGGTTCGGCACAGCATTTGGCGCGGATGCAGCAGGCTGCGTGGCAACCGAAATTGGTATCGGCGTTGTTACGGGCGGCGCGACCGCTGCGGCGGCGGGGGCCGCTGTTTCCCCCGTCGCAGCCTGCGGCGCAAAGGCGAGGAGGATCGGCAAGGTCGAACCATCATCAAAGCTGAGCGTCAATGTCATCTGCCCGGCGGTGCGCGCAGCGGGCGTTACGTCAAACAACATGACATGCTTGCCGCCGGGACGGAAAATCACATCTTCCCCCGCCGGAATGCTGATTCGGGCGAGCGCCGCCATTTGGGCAACGCCCCCTTCCATCCGGCTTTCGTGCAATTCGGCGTGCCCTGCCCCATCGACCGTAACCCCGGTAATGGTCAGCGTTTCGCTGCCCCCCTTTAGCGTGAAATATGCGGCCCATGGCGCATCGACATTGGGGTTGACCCGCACGCTCGCCCCCTGCGCGCTGATATGGGTGGGCGCTGTCGGCCCCGAACATCCGCCCAGAAACAGCGCCGCCAGCAAGGTGAGCAAGGCGACAAGAAAATTGCGGTGGTGCATGTTCGGCATCCTCTTCCCATACGCATGGGCAGCAACCCGGCGCGTCATTTTTGCGCAAATAATCGCATCCATCCTGTCTGCCAACCGCTTGTCGTGGCCAAAAGCCTTCCTATATCCGCCCCAAGCGGTTGCGCCCGCACAGCGCAGCCTTGGTACATTATCTGATTAGAGGGCTAAAATGGCAAAAGTCATCGGTATCGATTTGGGCACCACCAACAGCTGCGTTTCGGTGATGGAAGGCGGCACCCCCAAGGTTATCGAAAATGCGGAAGGGGCGCGCACCACCCCGTCGGTCGTCGCCTTTACCAAGGATGGCGAACGGTTGATCGGTCAGCCGGCAAAGCGGCAGGCGGTGACCAATGGCGATAATACGATTTTCGCGGTCAAGCGGCTGATCGGCCGCCGTTTTGACGACCCGGTGACCAAGAAGGACACCGAACTCGTCCCCTATTCGATCGTCAAGGGCAAGAATGGCGATGCGTGGGTCAAAGCGGGTGGCGAAGATTATAGCCCGTCGCAAATTTCGGCCTTCATCCTGCAAAAGATGAAGGAAACCGCCGAATCCTATCTGGGCGAAAGCGTCAGCCAAGCGGTCATCACCGTCCCGGCCTATTTCAACGACGCCCAGCGTCAGGCGACCAAGGATGCCGGGCAGATTGCCGGCCTCGAAGTGTTGCGCATCATCAACGAACCGACGGCAGCGGCGCTCGCCTATGGTCTCGACAAGCAGGATGGCAAGACGATTGCCGTTTATGACCTTGGCGGCGGCACGTTCGACGTTTCCATCCTCGAAATCGGCGATGGCGTTTTTGAAGTGAAGTCGACCAACGGCGACACTTTCTTGGGCGGTGAAGATTTTGACTCGGCGCTGGTCGAATGGCTGGCCGACCGCTTCAAGGCCAAGGAATCGATGGATCTGCGCACCGACAAATTGGCGCTGCAGCGGCTGAAAGAGGCGGCGGAAAAGGCCAAGATCGAACTTTCCTCAACCGCGCAGACCGAAATCAACCTGCCCTTCATCACCGCACGTATGGAAGGCGGGGCGACCACGCCGCTCCACCTCGTCGAAACGGTGACCCGCGCCGACCTTGAAAAAATGGTCGGGCCGCTGATCGAACGCACCAAGACGCCGATGAAAAAGGCGCTGGCCGATGCCGGGCTGAAGGCCAGCGACATTGACGAGGTTGTGCTGGTCGGCGGGATGACCCGCATGCCGCGCGTGCGCGACGTCGTGAAGGAATTTTTCGGCAAGGAACCGCACACCGGCGTCAACCCCGACGAAGTGGTGGCGATGGGCGCCGCGATTCAGGCAGGCGTGCTGCAGGGCGACGTCAAGGATGTGCTGTTGCTCGACGTCACGCCGCTGTCGCTGGGTATCGAAACGCTGGGCGGTGTGTTCACGCGGATGATCGACCGCAACACCACCATCCCGACCAAGAAGAGCCAGGTTTATTCGACTGCCGATGACAATCAGCAGGCGGTGACCATCCGCGTGTTCCAGGGCGAACGCGAAATGGCGGCGGATAACAAGATGTTGGGTCAATTTGACCTTGTCGGCATCCCCCCCGCTCCGCGCGGCGTGCCGCAGATTGAAGTGACGTTCGACATCGACGCCAACGGCATCGTCAACGTCTCTGCCAAGGACAAGGGCACCGGCAAAGAACAGCAGATCCGTATCCAAGCGTCGGGCGGCCTTTCCGATGCCGACATCGAACAGATGGTCAAGGATGCCGAACAGTTCGCCGAAGAAGATAAGGTGCGCCGCGAAGCGGCAGAGGCAAAGAATAATGCCGAAAGCCTGATCCACACCACCGAACGGCAGATTGCCGAACATGGGGACAAGGTGGACGGCGCGCTCAAGGCGGAAATCGAAGCCGCGATTGCCGAAGCGAAATCGGCGGTCGAAGGCGGCGATGCCGAAGCGATGAAGGCCAAAGCGACCGACCTTGCCAATGCGGCGATGAAGCTGGGTCAGGCGATTTATGAAAAGGAACAGGCCAGCGGGGGCGACGGCGCAGCCGATGCTCCGGCGGCTGATGATGATGTCGTCGATGCCGAATTTTCCGAAGTCGAAGACGACAAGAAAGACTGATCATCGCGTTGAACCGCCCGCGCCAGCGATGGTGCGGGCGGTCCGCATAAATGGCACGCGGGGAACACGGGGTTGAACGTGGACGCAGAATATTATGAATTATTGGGCGTCGCGCGCAGTGCCGATGATCGCGAGATTAAGGCCGCCTATCGCAAGCTTGCCATGCAATATCACCCCGACAAAAATCCGGGGTGCGACGCCAGCGAAAGCAAGTTCAAAGCCATTAACGAGGCCTATGACTGTCTGAAAGATCCGCAGAAACGCGCCGCCTATGACCGTTTCGGCAAGGAAGGGGTCAATGGTCAGAATGGCTTTGGCGGCGGCAGCGCGGATTTTGGCGACATCGGCGATATTTTTGAAACCATATTTGGCGGTGCATTTGGCGGCGCGGCGGCGGGCGGGCGGCGCTCGCCCACACGCGGGGCCGATTTACGCTATGATCTGGGCATCACATTGGACGATGCCTTCCACGGCAAGGATGCGGACATAGAGGTGGAGGTTGCGGCCCGTTGCGACCCATGCAGCGGTTCCGGCGCGAAACCGGGCACCTCCGCCGCCGCCTGCCCATCGTGCCACGGCGCGGGCAAGGTGCGCGCGCAACAGGGTTTCTTCATGGTCGAACGCACCTGCCCAACCTGCATGGGTGCGGGGCAAGTGATTTCCGAACCCTGCACCCATTGTCAGGGCCAAGGGCGGGTTGACCGCAAAAAGACATTGAACGTCACCATCCCGCCCGGTGTCGATGACGGGACGCGCATCCGCCTGTCGGGCGAAGGCGAAGCGGGCGCGCGCGGCGCGCCGCCGGGCGACCTCTACATCTTCCTCCATGTCCAGAAGCATGCAGTCTATTCGCGCGAGGGGACGACCCTGTTCACCCATGTCCCGATCAGTTTCACAACCGCCGCCTTGGGCGGTGAGGTGAAGGTGCCGGGGCTGGACCGCGCCGAACATGTTTTTCGCATTCCGCCGGGCATCCAGTCGGGCAAGCAATTGCGGCTGCGCGGCGCGGGGATGCCGGTGCTCAACGGGCGCGGCGCGGGCGATCTGGTGATCGAGGTGGATGTGGAAACCCCGACCCGCCTAAGCGCCAAACAAAAAGAATTGCTGGAGGCGTTTCGTGCCACCGAAACCGGCGAAGAATGCCCCCGTTCGCGCGGCTTTTTTGACAAATTAAAGGACGCGTGGGACGATTTGACAGAATAAATCTGTCGGCCTAACCCTAGATTACATTTGTAAGCATGGATTAGGATCGTCTCCCCCGGCCGATCCGGCAACAGCCGGAGTATTTATGCGCATCTTCCTGCACTTATGCTTGGGGCTATTGATCGCAATCATCGCGCCCGTCGCTGCCAGCGCCCAGGATGATTCTGAAAGCGCGACACTCACCCGCCATGATCTTGCTCCCAATCTTGTCGTCCTGTCGGGCGCGGGCGGCAATTCGACGATATTGTGGGGGCCGGACGGCACATTGGTCATCGACGGCAAGGTGCGCGAAATTTACCCGGTGCTGCGGGCATCGATTGCCGATCTGGGGGCTATGCCTGCACGCTATTTGCTCAATAGCCATTGGCATGGTGACCATAGCGGCGGCAATGGCGACTTCGCCCGCAACGGTGCCTTGGTGATGGCGCAGGAAAATGTCCGCACCCGTTTGGAAGCGGCGGCAGCCGACCCGGAAAATCACCTCAGTCCCGCTGACCTGCCGATTGTGACATGGCAACAGGGCATCACATTATCGCTGAACGGGCAGCGATTGCTTGCCATCCACATCCCCCATGCGCATACCGATGGTGACAGCATATACTGGTTGCAGCAGGCCAATATCATCGTGATGGGGGATAATTTTTTCAACCATGTCGCCCTGCCCTATGCCGATATGGAATCGGGCGGCAATGTGATCGGCCTGCTCGATGCGGCCAATGCCGCGCTCTCGCTCGCCAATCCACAGACCCGCTTTGTCCCCGGCCACGGCCCGATTGCCAGCTATGCCGATATGGTGCGCCATCGTGACCAGCTCGCTGCCGTCATCGATGCGGTGCGCACCGCGCGGGCGGCGGGCAAGACGCTGGCAGAGGTGCAGGCGCTCCCCATCGCCCGGCTCTATCCGGTCAATGCAAGCTTCCTAAGCGCCGGTGATTTTATCGCCAGCGTCTATGCCAGTATCGAACAGCGGGCCGCCGCGACGCCTTAGGCGGCGTTGCGCGCGCGGCTATTCACCTCTGCATTGAGCATCTCGGCCAGCAAAAAGGCCAGTTCCAGACTTTGCGCCGCATTGAGCCGTGGGTCGCAATGGGTGTGGTAGCGGTCGGCCAAATCCATCTGCGTCACATCAATCGCGCCGCCGGTGCATTCGGTGACATTCTGGCCGGTCATTTCGATATGGATGCCGCCTGCATGTGTCCCCTCTGCCCGGTGAATGGCGAAAAAGCCGCGCACTTCGGCCAAAATCCGTTCAAATGGCCGGGTTTTATAGCCATTATTGGTCTTGATGACATTGCCGTGCATCGGGTCGCATGACCAGACCACCGGATGCCCTTCCCGCGCCACCGCGCGGACAAGCGCGGGCAGCCCCGCCTCTATCTTGTCATGGCCATATCGGGTGATGAGCGTTATCCGCCCCGCCTCCCGCGCAGGATTGAGCGTATCGAGCAAGCCCAGCAAATTATCTGCGTCGAGGCTGGGGCCAACTTTCATGCCGATGGGGTTGCCGACACCGCGCAGAAATTCGACATGCGCGCTGCCGGTAAAGCGCGTCCTGTCGCCAATCCACAACATGTGTGCGCTGGTGTCATACCATTGGCCGGTCAGCGAATCCTGCCGCGTCAATGCCTGTTCATAGGGGAGCAGCAGCGCCTCATGACTGGTATAAAAGCTCGCGGTCTTAATCTGCGGCACGCTGTCCGCATCAATCCCGCAGGCGGCCATGAAATCGAGCGCCTCGCTAATCCGGTTGGCGACATCCTTATACTGCGCGGTCCATGGGGATCGGCCCATGAAATCATGCGTCCAGGCGTTCACCTGCGCCAGATTTGCATAGCCCCCTTGCGCAAAGGCGCGCAGCAGGTTGAGCGTCGCGGCACTTTGCGAATAAGCGCGCACCATCCGCTGCGGGTCGGGCACGCGGCCTTCGGGGGTGAAGGCGATATCGTTGATGATGTCACCGCGATAGCTCGGCAGTTCGACGCCATCGATGCTTTCATTGTCGGCCGAACGCGGCTTGGCAAATTGCCCGGCCATCCGCCCGACCTTTACCACCGGCATTTTGCCGGCAAAGGTCAGCACCACCGCCATTTGGAGGAGGACGCGGAACGTATCGCGGATGTTATTGGGGTGGAATTCGGCAAAGCTTTCCGCACAATCGCCGCCCTGCAACAGGAAACCCTGCCCCGCCGCGACCTTGGCCAGATCCGCCGTCAAATTGCGTGCTTCACCCGCAAAAACCAGCGGGGGATAGCTGCCCAATTCGCCCGTCACCTTGTCGAGCGCCGCCTTGTCCGGCCAATGCGGCAATTGCCGCGCCTCTGCCAAAGTCCAGCTATCAGGCGTCCAATTCGCCGCCACCATCGCATCCTTTCAAAAAATTCACCGGCGCGCCTTACGCCAAAGCGCCGCTAAACCCAAATCGCCGCGCGATGCCAGTGCAATTTCGCTTGATACTATCATGATTCAGCTTTCAGTGCGGCCACATAATATTTTCATCTGGCTCACCTTCCGTTCACATTCTTGCGACAATAGGGCATCAGAGGCACCGACCAAAGATGTAGATTAACAGGAAGTCGCTTTGCTCCCCCTCCCCTCCCAATATATTTTCCGCAAATCCACCCCCCTCACCCTCGCGGCAATGCTGGCGCTGGCCAGCCCCGCATGGGCGCAGCAAGCCAACCCCGCGACGCCCCACGGGGATGCAGCGGGTGATGCAGCACCTGATGCAACAGATGCCGACGATGCGGCATCGCCCGCAGCGCAGGATGATGGCGATGACGTCGAAGCGCAGCCGGGCGATATTGTCGTCACCGCCGCATCGGGGCGCGGCGCGGTTATTTCCGAAGTGCCCGCCGACCAGATACTCGATGCCAATGCGATAGCCAGTTACGGCGCGTCGAGCCTTGCCGAACTGGTGACATCGCTGTCGGCGCAAACACGCGCGGGCGGTGGGCGCGGCGCGGGCTTTCCCGTCCTGTTGGTGGAGGGGCGGCGCATTTCGGGCTTTGGTGAAATCCGCAACCTGCCGACCGAAGCGATCGAGCGGGTGGAAATATTCCCCGAAGAAGTCGCGCTCGATTATGGTTACCCCGCCGACCAGCGGGTGATGAACATCTTGCTCAAAGACGGCTTTGTCGCCTTCACCGGCGAAGCCGAAGCCGGGATAGCGACCGACGGTGGCCGCTGGAGCCATGATGAATCGATCGGCTATCTGCGCCTGACCGGGCGCGGGCGGCTCAACCTCACCCTCTCCCGCGAACAAAATAGCCCGCTGAACGAGGCGGAGCGGCAGATCATCCAGCCCACGACCAGCCAGCCGCTGACCAGCAATGGCATTATCAGCGCGCCGGGTGGCGGCGAAATCGACCCGGCGCTCAGCGCGGCGGCGGGCCGACCGGTCGCGATGCTGCCGGTGCCGACAGGCGGCACCAGCCTGACCGATTTTGCGAGCGCGGCAGGCGATGCCATTGTGCCGATCGACCGTGGCCGCTTTCGCTCACTCAGCGCCGAAACGGGCAATTGGTCGTTGGATGGCAGTTTTGCGACGCCGATCAGCCAGACCATCGGCCTTTCGGTCAACCTGCGTTACGGCGAAACGTCGAGCGAGAGGTTGAACGGCCTGCCGGTCACCAGCGTTACCGTGCCGGTCGGCAACCCGGCATCCCCCTTTGCCAACCCGGTGCTGCTGAGCCGCGCCTTCAGCGGGCCATTGGTCAGCCGCACCGACGGCAGCAGCCTGCACGGCGGGTTCAGCAGCGACGGGCGGCTGGGGCGTTGGCGCTGGACGGTGACAGGCAATGCCGATTACACGACCAGCGATACCACCACCGACCGCGGGGTCGATGTCATCGCGCTGCAGGCGGCGATCAATGCCGGGGCCAACCCCTTCGCCACCGACCTCAGCGCCTTTGCCACCGCGCTCAGCCCTGACCTGTCGTCGAGTGACATATGGACAGGCAATAGCGCATTGGTACTGACCGGGCCTTTGTTCGACTTGCCCGCCGGGCGTGTCCGCCTGACGACCGAGGGTAATTATGACTATTATTCGCTCGATGCCCGCTTCCAGCGCGGCGGCGTCAGTTCAGCGAGCGATTTGTCCCGCTCCATCTGGTCAGGCAGCGCCAATATCGATGTGCCAATTGCCGACCGCAATGGCGGTTTTTTGAGCGGCATTGGCGACCTGTCGTCGAATGCCCGGATTGCGCGGCGCGATGTCAGTGATTTTGGCACGTTGAACGGCATGACATGGGGGGTGAACTGGTCGCCCTTTGAACGGCTCCACCTGCTCGCCACATGGACCAATGTCGAAAATGCACCGAGCGTCCAGCAATTGGGGAACCCGACGCTGGTCACCCCCCTGGTCACGATTTTTGATTATAGCCGCAATGAAACCGTGTTGGCCGATGTTACGACCGGCGGTAATCCGGGGCTCAGCGCCGAACGCAACCGTGATTTTCGCGCCCAGGCAAGCTGGCGACCGATCAGCGAAACCGACCTTGCACTCAGCCTTACCTATGCACGCACGCGCAGTTTCGGAACGGTGGCGGCTTTTCCCGAATTGACGCCGGAAATCGAAGCCGCCTTCCCCGGCCGCGTGACCCGCGATGCGTCGGGCCGCATCATCGCGGTTGACCAGCGCAGCATCAATTATGACAGCGCCTTTGGCCGTCAGATCCGCTATGGCATCAGCTATAGCGAACGCATTGGTGGCAATGCCGAACCGGGACGCGGCGGTGGCCCGGGCGGCGGCCCGGGTGGCGGGCCAGGTGGCCCGGGCGGCAGACCAGGTGGCGCTGGCGGCGGCCCGCGTGGCCCCGGCGGACCGATGATGGGCATGTTCGGCGGGCGCGGTGGCGGGCGCTGGGACATCAACCTCTATCACCTTGTCCGGTTGCAGGATGAAATATCGATCCGTTCCGGCCTGCCGACGCTCGACCTGCTCGACGGTTCGGCGGTCGGCGCAAGCGGGGGCAGCCCGCGCCATGAAGTGGAATTGACCGGCGGCTGGTTCCTCAATGGTGTTGGCGTGCGATTGTTCGGGACATGGAAATCGGGCAGCCATGTTGATGGCGGGTCGACCGGCACGCGGCTTGATTTTTCGTCGACCTTTGTCGCTAGCGCGCGGATTTTCATGAATGTCGGGCAGCAGCAGCAATTTATCGAACGCTTCCCCTTCATGCGCAACGTGCGCATGCGGCTGGCCATCGACAATATTTTCAACGACCGACAGTCGGTGCGCGACCAAAATGGGCAAACCCCGCTGCGATACCAGCCCGCCTATCTGAACCCGGTTGGCCGGACGATTTCGTTCGAGATTCGCAAGCAATTTTGATGGGTCGATGGTGCGCGCGGGCGTTGACGGCACCGCCGCAATCGGCACTATGGGTGGATGGAAGCTGCATTCGCCCCCTTCATCCTGCCCGCCGCCATCGCGGTCATCGCCGCCACCAGTTTCGTCGCACGGGGCCGCTGGCTACGGCTCGGCCTCTCGGTCGCGGGGCTGTTGCTGGTGGCAGAGGGGCTGGTCGCCAACCGGCCGCCATCGGTTGCGATGCTCGGCGGATTATTGAGCATCATCAATATCTTCGCACTCACCCAACCCTTGCTCAGCCGCCGCAAGCTGGGCGAAGAGGGGGCGTTGCTACGCGCCCGCCACCTGCCGATGCTGACCGCCGCCGATGTGCGCCGCTTGCTCGATGAGGGGAGCTTTACCAATGCGCGCGCGGGCGACGTGCTGATGCGGGAGGGGGCGGTTAGCCAGTCGCTCCAATTTCTGGTCAGCGGCACGGCGGCGGTGACGGTCGCCGATGCCATCGTCGGGCGGATCGATGCAGGCGATTTACTGGGGGAAGCATGCCTGATCCCCGACGGACGCGCGAGCGCCAGCGTGCGGATCGCCAGCGACACCGCGCGGCTGTGGTTCATCCCCAGCGACCGGCTCCACGCATTTCTGGGTGCCAACCCCCGCATCGCAGAGGCGTTGGCGCAAGCATCGCTCGCCGCGCTCCAAGCCAAGCTGGACGGCGCCAATCGGGAAAGGCTGGATGATTAGCGCCGCCGGATGAGCAGGTTCCGGATCTCGCTCATATCCTCCATCGCAAAGCGCACCCCTTCGCGGCCCAGCCCCGAATCCTTGACCCCGCCATAAGGCATATTGTCGACGCGGAAACTCGACACATCATTGACGCAGATGCCGCCAACATCCAGCCGGTCCCACGCGCGCATAACCTGTTGAATATTATCGGTGAACAGCCCGGCCTGCAGGCCAAATTTGCTGTCATTCACTTCGTCGAGCGCGGCGTCCCAATCGGTAAATTTGGACAAAATCACCACCGGGCCAAAGGCTTCTTCGCGATAAAGGTCAGCATCCCGCCCCACATTATCGAGCAAGCAGGCATCAAGCATATTGCCATGGCATGCCCCCCCGGCGAGCAGATTGGCACCGCCCGCGACCGCGGCATCGACCCAGTTTTTGAGGCGCTGTGCCTCCTTTTCGCTGATCATCGGGCCGATGAAGGTCTTGCGATCCTTGGGGTCGCCCGACACCAAAGTCTTGACCCGCGCGACCAGCATGTCGCGGAACTGGTCATAAATATCGGCGTGGATGATGACCCGCTGCACATGGATGCAGCTTTGCCCCGATTGATAATAGCCGCCGAAGATGATCCGTTCGAGCGCGTGGTGCAGGTCAGCATCCTTGTCGACCACCACCGCCGCATTGCCGCCGAGTTCGAGCACGACCTTTTTCTTGCCCGCGCGGGCCTTCAAATCCCAGCCAACGCCCGGCGACCCCGTAAAGGACAGGAGTTTCAGCCGTTCGTCGGTGGTGAATAAATCCGCCCCGTCGCGGCTGGCGGGCAGCACCGAAAATGCCCCCTCCGGCAGATCGCATTCTGCCAGCACTTCCCCCATGATAATCGCGCCGAGCGGGGTCAGCGATGCCGGTTTCATGACAAAGGGGCAACCGATGGCAATCGCCGGCGCGACCTTGTGCGCGGCGAGGTTGAGCGGGAAATTAAACGGTGAGATAAAACTGCACGGGCCGATCGGGACGCGCCGCCACATGCCAATATAGCCCTTGGCGCGCGGGCTAATGTCGAGCGGCTGCACCTCTCCATAGTTGCGCGTCGCCTCCTCTGCCGCGATGCGAAAGGTATCGATCAGGCGGTTCACCTCCCCCTCCGCATCGGCGATGGGCTTGCCCGCCTCCACACATAAAGCATAGGCGAGCTCGTCAAACCGTTCCCGAAAGCGTGCGACACAATGGTCGAGCACCGCTTGGCGTTCATAGCTCGCCATTTCGGCCATGGGTTCCGCCGCACGCACCGCCCCGGCGATGGCCTCATCAATGATCGCGGGTGTGGCGAGCGCCGTACGAAACGCAACCTCGCCCGTATATTTGTCGCGCACCGCCAAATCGGCGTTGGGCTGCACCGCTTTGTTGTTGAGATATAGCGGGTAGGTGTCGTTCAAGCGCACATGCATTCTCCAACTTACGCAACCATCTGTCATCCCCGCGAAGGCGGGGATGACATAACCCCCCTACAAAGCCTTGCTCAACGCCTTGATATCCTTGTTCAAAATCTGGTCATTTTCGGTGTAATCGACCGGACAATCGATCAAATGGACGCCCGGCGTATCGCGGCAATGCGCCAATAATTCCGCCAGATGCGCCGCGCTTTCGACCCTATGGCCATGCGCGCCATAGCTTTCGGCATATTTGACGAAATCGGGGTTGCCATAGGTCAGACCAAAATCGACAAAACCCATATTGGCCTGTTTCCAGCGGATCATGCCATAAGCATCGTCGCGCAGGATCAGGATGGTGATGTTAAGTTTCAGGCGGACCGCCGTCTCCATCTCCTGACTGTTCATCATGAAGCCACCATCACCGCAGATCGCCATCACCTTGCGGTCGGGATAAACCATCGCCGACATCATCGCGCTGGGCAGCCCCGCGCCCATGGTGGCGAGCGCATTGTCGAGCAGCACCGTGTTCGGGCGATAGGCGGTATAACCGCGCGCGAACCAGATTTTATACACCCCATTGTCGAGGCAGATGATGCCATCGTCGGGCATCGTCGCGCGCACTTGGCTGACGAGATGCGGCGGGAAAATCGGGAAACGCGCATCGCCCGACAGGCTCGATGTATGCGCCACCTCTGCCGCACGATAGGCGAGCATATGGTCAAACGACCAACCACCCGATGGAACAATATCTTCCTTCATCTGCCAGATGGCGTTGGCAATATCGCCAATCACCTCAATCGACGGGAAATAAACCGGGTCCACCTCTGCCGATTTGGTCGAGATATGGATGACCGTCGGCCCACCGGCGCGCATAAAAAATGGGGGTTTTTCAATAACATCATGGCCAATGTTGACGATGCAGTCAGCATCTTCGACCGCGCGGTGGACAAAATCCCCCGCCGACAGCGCGGCGCAGCCCAGGAATTTCGGGTGACGTTCGTCGATCACCCCCTTGCCCAATTGGGTGGTCAAAAAGGGGATACCGGTCTTTTCAACAAACTGCAGGAGCATCCGCCCGGTCATCGTCCGGTTGGCCCCCGCGCCAATCACCAGCAATGGCGATTTGGCATTTTCCAGCGCAGTGACCGCCGCGCGCACCGCCTTGGGGTCGGCGGAGGGCCGGCGCGCAATTGAACGCGCGATCGGCACCGAATCGGTATGTTCGTCGGCAATATCTTCGGGCAATTCAATGTGCACCGCACCGGGCTTTTCCTCCTCCGCGAGGCGAAAGGCTTCGCGCACCCGGCTGGGGATATTGTCGGACGACTGCATCTGGTGGGTATATTTGGTGATCGGCTGCATCATCGACACGACGTCGAGGATCTGAAAACGCCCCTGTTTCGACTTTTTGATCGGTTTCTGCCCGGTGATCATCAGCATCGGCATACCGCCGAGCGTTGCATAGGCAGCCGCGGTCACAAAATTGGTCGCACCCGGCCCCAATGTCGCGATGCACACGCCGGTCTTGCCGGTGTGGCGGCCATAGGTTGCGGCCATAAAGCCCGCCCCCTGCTCATGGCGGGTCAGGATAAGCTTGATCTTTTTGGAGCGGGAGAGCGAATCGAGAAAGTCGAGGTTTTCCTCCCCCGGCACGCCGAAAATATATTCGACCCCCTCTTGCTCCAGACATTCGATAAACAGATCAGACGCTTTTTTGCCTGCATGGTTGGCGTCATTGGCCATTGGTCGCTCCCTCCCCCAGCACGAACGTCACAGCGTCCGCGCATCTATCTGGTTTTGCGATCCCGAATGCGGCTGGTGGCGCTGTCGGCCCCCTTTCCCGCTTTGCCTCTGCCTAAGCCTTTCAGGGGCGAGAGTCACCCCTTTGTATCAGCTATCTATATCGAACAAATCGGCCAGTTGATCGACCATCGCGCCGCCCAATTGTTCGGCATCCATGATTGTCACCGCGCGGCTGTACCAGCGTGTCACATCATGGCCGATGCCGATGGCGATCAGCTCGACGGGCGATTTATTTTCAATCCAGCCAATGACTTGGCGCAAATGTTGGTCGAGATAGCCGCTGGAGTTCACGCTGAGCGTTGAATCATCGACCGGCGAGCCATCCGAAATGACCATCAAAATCTTGCGATCTTCGTTGCGGTGGGCGATGCGCGCATGCGCCCATTTGAGCGCCTCCCCATCGATATTTTCCTTGAGCAAGCCTTCGCGCATCATCAGCCCCAGACTGTTGCGCGCGCGGCGATAGGGTTCATCGGCCGGCTTAAAGAGGATGTGGCGCACATCATTGAGCCGCCCCGGTTGCACCGGGCGACCGGCGGCCAGCCAATCCTCGCGCGATTGGCCACCCTTCCACGTGCGGGTGGTGAAGCCCAAAATTTCCACCTTCACCCCGACGCGTTCGAGCGTGCGGGCCAAAATATCGGCGCAAATGGCGGCAATCGAAATCGGCCGCCCGCGCATCGAACCACTATTGTCGATGAGGAGGGTGACGATGGTATCCTTGAAATCGGTATCGCGTTCAACCTTGTAGGAGAGGGAGAGCATCGGGTTGGCGATGACCCGCGCCAACCGCGCAGCGTCGAGCGTCCCTTCATCCTGGTCAAAATCCCACGCGCGGTTTTGCTGCGCCATCAACCGGCGCTGCAAGCGGTTGGCGAGCCGCGTCACCGCCGATTGCAACGGCACCAATTGCTGGTCGAGGAAGCCGCGCAGCCGGGCCAATTCCTCCTCATCACAAAGGTCGAGCGCCCCGACCACTTCATCATGCGCGTGCGTGAAAATCTTGTAATTGAAATCGGGGATGTCGATGTGCGGGCGGTTGGGGCGCACCGGCATCGGTGCCTCATCCCCCATATCGCCCATCGCATCCTCTTCGCCGTCATCCATCCCGTCGATGTCGACGTCGCTTTCCTCCGCCTCCCCCGTTTCGCCCTCACCGCTCTGGACACGCGCCTCCATCTCAGCGGCGGCACCTTGCTGATCCTCCTCCCCATCTTCGCTCTCGTCGGGGTTATCCTGTTGATTTTCGGCGTCTTCGTCCGCATCACCGGTATCAAATGGCAAATCAGCCTGCACCAGGTCGAGGTGCTGCAACAGGCGCATCATCTGTTGGCCATAGGCCGCCTGATCGTCGATCAGCATTGCCAGCAGGTCAAAGTCACCGCCGCCGCGCGCCTGCAAATCCGCTTGCACCAGCGCCAGCCCATCGGCCGCACAATCGGGCACCGGCAGGTCAGCCAGCCCGGCGCGCAACAATAGTTCGAGCGCGCTGCTGACCGGCACTTCATCCGCCGAAGCCGCGCGCGAAATGGGGTCGCTGGCAAAACGCTGCGCTGCCTCTGCCACCAGATTGTCGCGCAGCCCCTGCATCCGTCGCGCGCCGAGCGCGGCAACCCGCGCATCCTCCATCCGGTCAAATGCCGCCCCGGCCAGCGGTTCGCTGGGGCGCAGCCGGTTGTGCACAGCAGCGTCATGATGTTTGAGGCGCAGCGCCAGCGCATCCGCCTGCCCACGTGCAACCGCCACATCATCGCGCGGCAGGGTGCGCGATGGCGCGTTGACCTTTACCCCCTTGCCCACCGCGTGCGGCGCATCACTGGTAAAGCCAACCTCCACCTCCGGCTCGCCCGACAGCGCGCGCGCAGCGCCGGTCAGCACATTTTTGAAATCATCAATGGGCAGCCGCTGGCTCATGCGCACCGCCTTATGCGGCGCGCGGCATTAGGTGAAGCGTAAAATTAGGCGACGTCGCGCTGCTCGGTCGGGAAAAGCGACGCGGGCAAAAGTGCAGCGAGCGCCGCATCCCCCTCTGCCGCCAGTGTCAGACGCGACAAGGCATCGACGATCAGGGTTTCAAGGTCGGGCGAGGTGCCGAACAGGAATAGATGCTGCGCCAGACTTTCGAGCCATGCGTTAAAGGCTTCGGCATCGGCAGCGGCAATTGGTGTCGCAGCCGGCAATTCGGCAACCACTTGTTTCCATGCGGAAACTTCGGCTGCAAACTCACCAAGGCTCGACGGGCTGGCAAGGTCGAGCATCGAATCGGCAACCGCGCTGATCGTCGCCGCAGCCCATGGAAAACCGGTTTCGCCATGCGCGCGCAGCCGTGGCAGCGGGCCCGGCGCAATCAGCCATGCCGCCTGTTGTAGGGGGGAAAGCTGGGTTGCGGGCGCGGCGGACAGCGGTTCCGACCATGGCTCTGCCACGGCAAAGCCCCCAATCGGCGGGTATTCCGCATGGTCAGCGGCGGCATAGTCATCGGCGGCATCATCTTCGCCAGCATCGCTGATCGCCGACGGCATCGACCAATCCACATCATCGACCACTTGCTGATCGGATGTAGCGGCCACGTCGTGCGCATCAGGGTCCATATCGGGCGCCGCCGTTGCGTCCGTTACCGTCGCATCCGTCGTCGCACCCGCAACCGGCGCATCCGCCGCCGATTCACCGTCCATCGCCCAGATGATGCGGTCGCGTCCGGCGGCAAAGGCGTCGGGTTCGCCCGCCACATCGGCCGGGGCATATGCTGTTGTCGGAATATAGGGCGCGTCCGGCACCGCATCTGTCGCCGTCGCATCCTCCAAATTGGACCCAAGTTTAGACCACGCATCGGCCACATCATCCGTAGCAGGCGCTTCAACCTGCCAGTCATCGAGGCTGGTAAAGCCGGGGGCTATTTCCTCTGCGGCGTATGCACTATCGGCACCATCGTCGCTATCGGCATTGTCCGCATCGGCACCATCCGCCGCCCAGTCGGCAGCATCCGGTGTGTCAAGTGACATGTCGAGTGGCGTGTCGAGCGGCGTTTCGAGCGTCGGGGCAACTTCCGCATCTGCTGTCGCTTCCTCGGCGCGCGTCCATTCTTCTTCTGCTGTCGCAAAATCATCCGCATCGGTTTCCCATGCGTCCCGATCGCCCGCTGGCCATGTGTCGCTGGCATCATCGATGCCCATATCAAAATCGTCGGCAACTGCTTCGGCAGCGGGCGCATCCATATCGACATCCATATCGATATCGGCAGTCGGCGCAGCGCGCAGCCGTGCCAGCCGCGACAGGCCAGCATCATCGGCATCGCCCGCTGCGGCTTGGTTATCGGCCAGCGTTATCGCCGCCGCCTTGGTTTCGGCGCGGCGCGCACGGATGCTGCGGATGGCGCGCGGGGCAAAAATCACCGCACCAACCAACAGCAGCAGCAATGGCAGTCCCGCCATCAGCCATGTGCCCCAACCGGGGCCGGAACAGGGGGTGAGTGACCCGCAACGCTGGACGATGTCGAACCCCGCGCTCCCCGAAATGGCGAGTAGGATCAAACTATTGAGGGCACCCAAAATAATATAGCGCATGATGCAGCCTGTCCAAAGTCATGGCAGTTGACAGGCTGTGTGCCGAAAAATGCTTTACAATATGCTAACCAATGGGCGGTGCCGTTACGTCAGACGGCTCAACCTGCGGCGCGCCCGACAATGGATTCGGGCAAATCCTTGCCAAAGACGCGCTGATAATATTCGGCGACGAGCATCCGTTCCGCCTCATCACATTTGTTGAGGAAGGACAGGCGAAATGCAAAGCCGACATCCTTGAAAATTGAGGTATTCTGCGCCCAGCTGATCACCGTACGCGGGCTCATCACCGTCGAAATATCCCCGCCGATGAAACCGGCGCGCGTCAGTTCGGCGACCTTGACCATATTGTCGATCAGCGCCCGGCCCGCATCATCCGCATAATCGGGCGATTTGGCGAGGACGATCGCCGCTTCGGTCGCGGCGGGCAGATAATTGAGCGTGACGACCAGATTCCAGCGGTCCATCTGTCCCTGGTTGATCTGCTGCGTGCCATGGTAGAGGCCGGTGGTATCGCCCAGACCGACCGTATTGGCCGTCGAAAACAGGCGGAACCACGGGTTGGCGCGGATGACGCGATTCTGGTCGAGCAAGGTCAATTTGCCATCGGCTTCGAGCACGCGCTGGATGACGAACATGACATCGGGGCGCCCGGCATCATATTCATCGAACACCAATGCGGTCGGCGTCTGCAAGGCCCAGGGCAACAGCCCTTCCTTAAACTCGGTCACCTGCTTGCCATCGCGCAGGACAATCGCGTCACGCCCGACGAGGTCGATGCGCGAGACATGGCTGTCGAGGTTGATGCGGATGCACGGCCAATTGAGCCGCGCCGCCACCTGTTCGATATGCGTCGATTTGCCGGTGCCGTGATAACCCTGCACCATCACCCGGCGGTTAAAGGCAAACCCGGCGAGGATGGCGAGCGTCGTATCCGGGTCGAACACATAGGCGCCGTCCAAGTCGGGGACGCGTTCATCCGCCTCAGAAAAGGCGGGGACATCCATGTCCACGTCAATGCCGAACAATTCGCGCACGCTGACCGTGCGGTCGGGCGCATCGAGCAAGGTCGATGTGCGGCTGGCGGGCTGGATGTTGGGCAAATCAGACATGGTGCAATCTTTGTCTATGTGGGGGACGCCGCGCCATGCGGCACGCGCCACCATTTTGCAAGCCGTCTGGGTAATATGGCGCGCGGATATTGCCATCATACCGACTGGTTGGTATGTATCAGCCATGCCGCCGAGTCGTTCCGCCCCCACCGCCCCATCGCGTCGCGCCCCACGCGGCAGCGCCCGCGCGGCGATTATTGCATCGGCGCATCAAATGGTGCGCCAACGCGGCTATGCGGCCACGTCGGTGGAGGATATTTGCGCCGACGCAGGCGTGACCAAGGGCGCCTTTTTCCACCATTTCGCGTCCAAGGAAGCGCTAGCGGTCGCGGCGGCGGATGCGTGGACCGATGTGGCGGCGGTGCGCATCTTCACCCTGCCCGACTGGGTGCGCCTGTCCGACCCGCTCCAGCGCCTCATCGCGCATGTCGATTTCCGTCTGTCGATGATGGAGGGGGCGGCCGCCGATTTCACCTGTTTCGTCGGCACGATGGTGCAAGAAGCCTATGCGACGAGCGAGGCGATCCGCACCGCCTGCGATGCCAGTATTTCGGCCTATTGCGCGCGATTGGCGGAGGATATTGCCGCCGCCATCGACGCGCACCCGCCGCGCATCCCCATCGAGCCATTGGCGCTTGCCCACCATATTCAGGCGGTGCTGCAAGGTGCCTTCATCCTCGCCAAAACCAAGGGTGAACCAAGCGCCGCGCGCGAAAGCGTCCAGCATCTGCAAACATATATTGCCCTGTTGTTCGGGAGAGGAGAGACAAATGAGCAAGATGATTTTCGTCAACCTGCCGGTCACTGACCTGCCACGTGCCGAGCATTTTTATACCGCTCTCGGCTTCACCAAAAACCCCGACTTCAGCGACGATAGCGGGGCATGTATGGTGTGGAGCGAAGCGATATATGTGATGCTGCTGACCCACGCCAAATGGCAGGGTTTTACCACCCGCCCCATCGCACCCGCCGGGTCGAGCGAAGTGTCACTCGCTCTCGCCGTCGATAGCCGCGCCGATGTCGATGCGCTGGTCGCGGCGGGCGCGGCAGCGGGCGGCAGCGCCGACGCCAACCCACCCGAAGACCATGGCTTTATGTACCAGCGCACCATCGCCGACCCCGACGGGCATATCTGGGAACCATTTTGGATGGACATGGCCGCACAGCAAACGGCCTGAGAATGAAAGAGAGGAGAGCGGATATGACCTATATCGACGGGTTCTTAACCCCGGTGCCCAGCGCCAAGCGCGATGCCTATCGCGCCCATGCCCTACGCGGTGCCGAATTATTCCGGGGGCTGGGCGCAGTGCGCATGGTCGAATGTTGGGGGGATGATGTCCCCCAAGGCAAGTTGACCGACATGCAGCGCGCGGTCGCCGCCACCGCCGACGAAGCGGTGGTATTTTCGTGGATCGCCTATCCCGACAAGGCAACCCGCGACCAAGCCAACCAAAAATTGATGAGCGGCGATGCCGATGTGATGGCGGCGCTCGGCGATATACCGTTTGACGGTAAAAGGATGGTATTTTCAGGCTTTAGCCAGCTATTGAACATCGGCGATCCCAGCAGCATCGGTTATCTGGATGGCTATGTCATCCCGGTGCCGCAGGCCAAACATCCGACCTATTGCGCATTGGCTCGGGTCGTTGACCCCATCTTCATCGAACATGGCGCGACATGGGCGGTCGAAAATTGGGGCGACGACATGATGCACGGCGAACATACCGATTTCTATCGCGCGGTGGCAGCCGAAGATGGCGAAAATATCGTCTTCTCCTGGGTTGCTTGGCCCGACAAGGCGACCCGCGATGCGGGCAATGCCAAAATATTTGCTGACCCGCGTTTTGACCCCGGCGCACCCGCCGGACAGCCGGGCAGTATGGAAGTGCCCTTTGACGGCAAAAGGATGATCATGGGTGGCTTTACCCCCATCATCGACGTGCAATTTTAACCCCATAAAGCGCCCATCGACGCATCGGCCGTGGGCGCATTGCAAAGGAATATGCGCATGACCAGCAAGCCAACGCTCTGTTTCTGGTTTTCATCGGGGGCGGATGAAGCCGCCACCTTTTACGCCGCCACTTTCCCTGACAGCGCGGTCAAAAACATCCACCGCGCGCCCGCCGATTTTCCCAATGGCAAAAAGGGTGATGTGCTGTCGGTGGAGTTTAGCGTGATGGGGCTCGATTGCGTCGGCCTCAACGGTGGGCCAGCTTTCACGCATAGCGAGGCATTTTCGCTGCAGATTTTCACCGACACACAGGAAGAAACCGACAAATATTGGCATGCCATCACCCAAAATGGCGGCAGTGAGGGGCGCTGCGGCTGGTGCAAGGACCGCTGGGGTCTGTCGTGGCAGATCATCCCGCGCGCGCTGACCCGCGCCATGCGCCAAGGCGGGGCAGGTGCCGGCCGCGCGATGGCGGCGATGCAAAAAATGAACAAAATCGACATTGCCACCATCGAAGCAGCGGCAAGGGGAGACGGGGCATGACCATCGATTATTTCGGCCATCCCCTGTCCTCTTACACTTGGAAGGGGGAGATTGCGCTGATCGAAAAGCGCGCCGATTATCGATTTTGTTCGATTGATGGCGATGCGAACGCCGAAAATGTCGCGGCGCTTCAGGCCATTTCCCCGCTCGGCAAATTTCCGGCGCTGCGCCATGGCACGGTGCAGCATTTTGAATCGTCGATCCTCATCGAATATGTTGACCGGCTTTACCCCGATGCCCCCGCGCTAATCCCCGCTGACGCGGCGGCGGCGCTCCGCGTCCGCTTGCTCGACCGTGTCTATGACAATTATGTGATGGCCCCGGTGCAGGCGATTGTTGCCGAACACCTCCCCTTCCTCACCCCCGAGCCCGATGCGGCGCGCATCGAACGTTCGCGTGCTATGCTGCGCAGCATCTATGGCTGGCTGGAACAGCAAATTGCCGCCGATGGCTGGAGCGGCGGGGCGGATTTCAGCCTTGCCGATTGCGCCGCGGCCCCGGCGCTATTTTACGCCGATTGGGTCGAGCCGTTACCCGACAGCGCGCCGAAATTACGCGCCCTGCGTGCGCGGTTGCTTGCGCGCGCGTCGGTCGCCCATGTCGTCGAACAGGCGCGGCCCTATCGCCACCTATTCCCCTTGGGCGCGCCCGACCGCGATTGATCCAGCGAAAGGAAAATATATGACCAGCAACGACACACAAGAACTCAGCGTCGAAATCTACATCGATGCGCCCACCGACCATGTCTGGACGCTGATGACCGAACATCAGGAAAAATGGTGGTGCCCCAAGCCATGGCGGGTAGAGGTGGTGGAACAGGATTGGCGCGCCGGTGGGCGGGCGGCAATGACCATGTTCGGTCCCAATGGCGAAACCAACCCGATTGAGGGCATTTTTCTGGAGGTGATAGCCGGTCGCCGTTTCGTCACCACCGACGCGATCACCGCCGATATGCAGCCTGCTGGCCCCTTCATGATCGGCATTTGGGAAATCACGCCCGAGGGGGCGGGCACCCGTTATCGCGCATCGGCGCGCCATTGGGATGCGGCGGCACGCGAACGGCACCGCGAAATGGGATTTGAAGCGGGGTGGATGGCTTGCGCCGAGCAACTCAAGGCCTTGGCCGAAGGGGGACAGGCATGACCGCCCCCGCCGTCAAAGGCCCGGCATCCTATTTCCCGTCGATCGAGAAAAAATATGGCCGCCCGATTGCCGAATGGCAGGCATTGGTGATCGCGGCACTGCCCGCCAAACATATGGCATTGGTCGCCATGCTCAAGGCCGAACATGGCATGGGCCATGGGCATGCCAATGCGATTGTGGCCCATTGTCTGGCCGACAAACAGGGTTGATCAGCGGCGTGGTGGACGGGGCGGGACGCCCCCCCCCCACCACCGGATCAATGCGGCAAAAAGGCCGCAATCCGCGCCAGCATGTCGCGCCGTGCCTCGCTCGTCGTCAGACTATGGGCCAGCCCTTCATATTCAACCAGATTGACCTGCTTGCCCGCATCGGTCAGCGCGCGGCGCATCGTGCGGCCCTGTTCAATATCGACATTGGTGTCGAGCGTGCCGTGGAACATCAGCACCGGCGCGCGGATTTCCGCCGCGTGGCGCGCGGGCGACCCGGCATCGAGGTGCGGCCCTTGGCCGATAAAGTCGCGGCGCGCGCGACCATAAAGCCCGCGCCCTTCCTCTTGCCGTAACTGGTCGAGGTCGGTCACCGGGGCGATTGCGACAATCGCACGAAACAGGTCGGGCGCGATGACGCCCGATTGCAGCGCCGCGTAACCGCCATAAGACCAGCCGACGATCGACAATTTGGCGGGGTCTGCCCCTTGGGCAACCAGCCAGCGCCCAGCATCGGTCACATCCCCCACCGCCGTGCGCCACGATTGAAAGCCATTGTTCAAATACCAGGCATCGCCATAGCCGCTCGACCCGCGATAATTGGGTTGCAGCACCGCATATCCCTGGGCCGCGAAAAATTGCGGCAGCCAGTCAAAACCACCCTCATCGCGCGCAGATGGCCCGCCGTGCGGCATGACGATGGCGGGCAGCCCCGCCGCACTGTCATGCCCCGGCGGCAAGGTCAGATAGCCGGGGATCATCGTGCCATCCGCGGCGGGATATTGGACGTCGCGCACATTGGCCAAGGTCACCCCTTCGAGCTGCGGGCGGATCGCCAGCAGCGGGCGCAACGACCGCGCAGCAGGTGTGAAGAGATAATAGCGCCCGGCGTCATTATCCGCCCCGGCATAAACAAGACGGACGCTGCCATCGGTCGATTCATCGACCATGCCGACCGACCGGCCGCCGAGCGCGCGCGATAGCGAACGCACCATATTGGCGATCTGCTGGTCAAAATATTCATCCTGCCGCCGGTTCGTGGCGTAACTCACCCCAACCACCCGGCGATAGGGGCCAGCCAGCAACATCGTATCGACATCCACCCCATCGCGCGCAAACAGGCTGGTCACCGTCCCGCTGCCGTCAAGCGGCATGGCGGCGACCGTTTCAAATCCATTGACCTTTAGATAGCCCAGCACGCGGTTGTTGGCGGCATCGACCACAGACGGGCGAAAACCATCATCGGTCGCGCTATTATTGATCGACAGCGGGTGCCATTGGTCACCATCCCCGCTGCGATAATAATATCGGTCGGTGCCGCTCGCCGATGCATCCGCCACAATCGCGGTGGACAGCATGATGCGCACATCGCCATGCCCGTCGGTCAGATAGCCCGAAATGCCGGTTGCCGCGCGGGTGCGCAGCACGGTCCCTTCTTCGCGGTCATTGGCGACGTTGACACGCACCAAATTGCCCGCCGGGTTGAGGATGAGGACATGTTCGGGGTCATCGGGCAGCCAATCGACCAAATCGCCGCCGTTCGTCGGCCGTTCGCGGTCGGTCGACAGCGGAATGACATTACCCCCCGCCGCGTCGAGCGCGATCAGGCGGCTGAAACCATATACAGACGCCCCCACGCCCTGCCGCCCGCTGATCAGGCAGATGATCCGTGCCTCCGTCTTGAAGCGGCACCAGTTGAGCCGTTCCGGTGCCCCGCTGGCACGCAGGATGCGGCGTGGCTGTGCCCCCTCCCCCGTGCCGACGACGAACAAATCATTGCCAAGACCGGTGCTGGGGCTGAGGAAGGCAATCTGGCTACCATTGGGGGAGAGGGCGATGTCTTGCACCGCCGCCATCGCGCCAAATCGCGCCGCATTGGCCGTAATATTGGCGTCACCCGTTGTCTGTGCAAATATTGTTGCAGGAAATGCCAAAGAAATACAAATGCATGACCGGATGACGTTACGCAAACGCATTGTCCAACCCCCCAATAATCCCCAAAAGCCGTCGCTGCGCATAACATTGGTGCGCAGCCAAGGTAAATAATGATTATCGCCGCCGCGCCATGGGCAATATGCATTACATAAATTGGTGATGTCCGCGCAATAATTGATAGGCATCGACCACCGCGCGCAGCCGCCCCTCCTGCCCACGGTCGCCCCCATTGCGGTCGGGGTGATATTGGCGCAGCAGCGCGGCATATGCTTGGCGCAGCGCGCGCCGGTCCGCATCGGTGCGCAGCCCCAAAAGGCGCAGCGCCGCCTTTTCCGCACGGGTAAAACGCGGGTCAGCCGTTGGTGCCGCGCGCTTTGGCCGCAGCGCCATGGCAGCGAGCGGGTCGGGCATCGCCGCCCAGCGTGGCACATCCCCGCCGCCCAGATCGGCAAAGCGTCGCCCCGGCGTTTCCCACGCCGCCGCCGGCCCCTGCGCGGCGGAAATTTCGGCCGTGCTCATCCCCGCAAAATAATCAAAAGCCGCATTAAATTCGCGCACATGGGCAAGGCAGAAATATTGCCATTCCCCCGGCCCGTCGAAATCCGCGCGCACGCCGCCCAATTTTGGCGCGCGATAGGGGGCGGGCGCACCGCACCCGTCGTGCGCACATATCGGCATATCCGCATCCATCGCCGCGCGGCATATCCCCAGCCTATGGGCTAGACAAGCCGCAGTCGCGGTTCAGATTTCCCAGCAGAAATTAAAACTGTGTCCGGGCGGGGCCATGATCCATTCGGCCTGCAGCGCCGAAATGCGCGCCCGAATGGCAAGCACGCTGGCATCGCTTAGTTCGGGCAAGGGGACATGGCTGGCTTCGCACCCCGCGCGCGCCACTTCGCGCAACGTTTCGCCGTCGCTACCGCCCGACCAATGGTCCGCCTCAAACACTTCGACGATACGTTCGGCCTGCAACAGTTCGACAATCGCCGGGTCGGGCTGTTCGGCGCGATTGGCGCTGGCATGGCCCCCGGCCTTGGCGATGTCCTGCACCTGTGCGGGGTCAACCCCCTTGGCGACCATGCCCCAGAAACCGTTCGCCATGTCGAGGCAGTCTTCGACGAAATAATGAATCGCGTCGTGCGGCAATAAGCCCTTTTTTGGAAAATCACTTTGTGCCACCGTGCCGTCCGACCGCACGATGTGTAAAGCGTCGCAGCGCTCCCCCTTGGTGATGCTGACTTGCATGGCGCGCCGCATGACAGAAAAAGGTTAAAAAGAAAAGACATGGCCCAAAAAGGACAAATTGCCACCGAAATGGAAAGACTATTGCAAAGCGCATTTTCACCATCATTTCTGGCAGTCATCAACGACAGCGGCAAACATCGCGGCCACAGCGGCGATGATGGTTCGGGCGAAAGTCATTTCACTGTGGATATAGTTGCCGATATTTTTGCCGGGCGTTCGCGCGTCGAACGACAAAGGATGATCAACAAGGCCTTGGGCGATTTGCCCGGCCAGCGCGTCCATGCACTGTCGATCCGCGCCCGCGCACCGGGCGAATGACGCGCCAGCGGCTTCACCTGCGCTTTGAATCGCGCCTGAACGCCGCACCGCAAGAAATTTGGGATGCGGCGATGACGCTGCGCGGCATCAATGCAGAGGCCATGCCGATTTTCCGCATGACCCACCCGGCAGAAATTGGGGCGATGACCGATGCGCCCTTTTGCCCCGGCAAAAAAATCTTCCACAGCCGGGTGCTGGCGCTGGGCTTTATCCCCTTTGACTGGACCGACCTGACATTGGTCGAATATGTCGATGGGCAATATTTCCTCGAACAATCGCCGATGGGTTCGATGCATTATTGGCAGCATCGCCGCACTATCCGCCCCGATGGCAATGGTGCCCATTTGGTCGATGAATTAAGCTTCACCCCCAAAATGCCCGCCGCTATCGCCCGCCCGTTCATCGCGCTCGCCTTTTGGAACCGGCACCGCAATTTGCGCCGCCGCTGGGGCCAACAAATGTAAATCGCTTGACCGCCTGCCCACAATCAACACTATGCGTGCCGATATATGGACAATGGAGGAACAGGCGATGATCGGCGATTTTGAACAGCAGCGCGTGGCGCTGGCGACCGGGGTTGAACTGGATGTCGTCGATCTGGGGCCGCGCGATGCCCCGGCGCTCATCTTCCTCCACGGTTTTCCCGAATCGCACCGCACATGGCGGCACCAATTGCAGCATTTGTCGGCGCGCTATCGGTGCATCGCGCCCGACCAGCGCGGCTATTGCGGTTCCTCCAAACCGGCGGAGGTCAGCGCTTATTCGGTCGATAAATTGACGGCGGATATTTTCGCGCTCGCCGATGCCTTGGGGGTGCAGCAATTTACCATCGTCGGGCATGACTGGGGCGGCGCAATTGCGTGGAGCGTCGCGCTCCACGGACAGGCGGGTGCGCCCAACCCCGCCTTTGCCGGGCGCGTCACCCGCGCCATCATCGCCAATGCGCCGCACCCATTTTTGTTCCAGCGTCTGCTGTTTGAAGATCCGGTGCAGCGCGCAGCAAGCCAATATATCCGCGTTTTCCGCGATACGGCCAATGATGATCTTATCCGCGACAAGGGGATTGCCGGCATATTGGGCAAGGCCTTTGCCGGGCGCGCGCCAAGCGGCGGCTTGCAGCCGGTCGACGAACTCGACCGACAGCTCAAAAATTGGGAGGATCGCGACGCCTGTTTCGGCATGCTCAACTGGTATCGCGCATCGCCGATGCACGTACCGGCGATGGATGAAGACCCGCCGCGCCCGCCGCATCTGGATGCGCCCATCCCCCCGCTCCATATGCCGACGCTCGTCATCTGGGCGATGGATGATCAGGCGCTGCCACCGTGCAATTTGCGCGGCATGGCCGAATGTATCCCCGATTTGCAGATAGAGGAAGTCAGCGGCTGTGGCCATTTTGTGCCATGGGAAGCGCCCGACACGGTCAATGCCGCGGTGGATGGCTTTCTGGCGCGCACCGCATGACGGCCAAGGGTGCTGGGACCGCAACCTCGCTGCTGCGCGCCAGCCATGGCGGGCATCAGCCGGTCGGCTTTGCCGAGCTATTCTTTGATCTCGTCTATGTCTTTGCGATAACCCAATTGTCGCATTTCTGGCTGGCACACCATGATGCAGCAGGCGTGCTGCAATTTGCCATCCTGTTCCTCAGCATCTGGTGGGCGTGGATTTTCATGGTCTGGACGACCAATTGGCTCGACCCCGACCGCGCCAAAGTGCGGCTGATGATCTTCCTTGTCATGGGTTGCGGCTTGGTGATCAGCGCCGCCGTCCCACAAGCGTTTGGCGCGCGCGCCTTGCCCTTTGTTGGTGCCTATATCGCGCTCCAGACGCTGCGCTGTTTGTGGATTGCATGGGTGACGCGCGAACGCCCCGGCCTGTCGCGCAACATGTTGCGCGCGGCCATCTGGTTTCTTTTTTCCGCGCCCTTCTGGCTCGCTGGCGTCTGGGTGACGGGGGCGAACCGCACCCTATTCTGGCTGGCAGCGATTGCCATTGAATATGTAGCGCCGGTGCTGCTGTTCCATGTGCCGGGGCTCGGCAAATCAACCACCAGCGATTTTCAGGTAGCGGGCGGGCATATGGCCGAACGCTGCGCCCTGTTCATCATCATTGCGCTGGGCGAAGGGATTTTGCTGACCGGCGCGACCTTTGCCGACCAAAGCTGGACGCCAACCTCCATTGCCGCCTTTGCCGTCGCGCTCTTTGGCAGCATCGCCATGTGGTGGGTTTATTTCGACATCGGCATGCAGCGGGCGAGCGACCATATCGCGCAGCATGCCGACAGCGGGCGGGTGGCGCGCTATGCCTATACCTACCTCCATATGCCGATATGCGCAGGGATTGTCCTGTGCGCAGCGGCGGATGAAATGCTGCTCGCCCACCCGACCCACCATGCCGAACCCTTGTTCATCGGCACTTTATTGGGCGGCATAGCCCTCTTCCTCGTCGGCACGATGTTCTTCAAACGGGCAACCAGCGGTCGGCCATGGCTGCCGCTGTCGCATGGGGTGGGGATGCTCCTCCTCCTCCTATTGGCCGTCTGGGGCCTCCTCGCCCCGCCAAGTGCGCTGGCCATTGCAGCGGCCAGCGCCGCCATTTTGGCGATTGTCGCGCTCTGGGAATGGGGCAGCCATAATGGTGGCTGGCGCGAACGCGGTTTTTGGACGCCCCGATGGGCGGTGCGCCGCGCCCAAATGGCACAGCAGGCCGCCGACACAAAGCCCCCCGCCTGATCAGCCCAGCCAGCTAACCACCGCACCATGCGGATGCGCGGTGGCGAGCGTTGCCGGCGCGCCCGCCGCATCGCCGGCGGCATTGGGCCAGTGGCGCACGACCAGTTCATGGACATGGGTATCGCGGTTCGCCTCCACCGCCACCCACGCCAGCGGTCGGTCGGCGCTGGCCGCCGCGCCTGCAGCCTCCATCGCAGCGGTGATGCGCGCTTGCTCTGCCGCGCCCACATATTGCCAGACTATCGAATGGAGGAGGATGCGGCTCACCCCCGCCGCTTGCGGCTTGGCCAATTGCTGTTCGACAAAATCGGCCGCCGCCATCTCGACTATTTGGGGGGGCTGCTGCGTGGCCGCGGCGATCGCCGCATCGATGCGCGCGAAACGCACCTTATGTTCGGGCCAGACATAGGCTTTGAGCCGCATCGCCTGCGCCGGGTCGGTCAGGTCGACCGGCGCAACATCGCAGCCGATGGTATCGATTATCCTTATCGCATGATCGGGCGGCGGTGGCCCCTGCCATTCGGGGGCAAAGGCAATCGCGCCCGGCTCTGGCCCCACCTGCACCCCGCCCAGATTATAATGGTAGCGCGCGAGCATCAGGTTGATCCCGGCGCTCGACCCGATTTCCAGACAGGAAAATAGGGGCGGCAGGCCTTGATCCGCCAGCCAGAGCATCGCCGCGATAAAATTGGCGCTCCGTCCTGCTTCATTGGTTTGCGGCGGGCCATCGAGCCATGGCATTAATATGTCATCATGATCGGCGATAACCGCCGCGACAATCGCCGCATCCGCCACCCCCGGCGCATCGGCGTAAATCGGCGCAAGGCGCGCTTCTGCGCCCGCCAAATGCAGCGCGTGCAGTCCGCCCGCCGCGCGTAGCGGCAGGGCATCGGCGAGCGGCGCGCCCGCCCAATCGCGCATCGCCTGCAAAAAGCGGCTGGGCATATCCCCCGCGATGCACGCGCCGAGCGCCGCGCAAATCCGCGCGGTGACCGGCGCGCCACTGTTCTGGCAATAGGCGACCTGATTGGCAAAAGCGGTGGTTACCGCATCGCGACCGGTCGCGTTGATGTCGATGGGCATATATTTCTGGGTCATGGCCTGCTCCTTCCATCCATGAAAACCCAAACCACGGGCTTATATGCGTGTTGCCTTGCCCTTTTGGCCCGTGCCGCTTAAAGCCGCGCGCGCCATGGCCGCTCCGCTAATCTTTGCCCTGCCCAAGGGCCGCATCCTTGATGAGGCATTGCCGCTGCTTGCACAAGCGGGCATCCGGCCCGACAAGGATTTTTTCGACAAAGACAGCCGCGCGCTGACCTTTGCCACCGACAATGCCGACATCCGCATCATCCGCGTGCGCGCCTTTGACGTTGCAACCTTTGTCGCGCATGGCGCGGCGCATATCGGCATCGTCGGATCGGATGTTATCGACGAATTTGCCTATAGCGAGATTTACGCACCGGTCGCGCTCGACATCGGTCATTGCCGCATCTCGCTCGCCGAGCCAGAGGGGCTGGTCGACACCCCGGCGAGCCATATGCGCATCGCCACCAAATATCCCGCAATCACCCGCGCCTATTTCGCGGCGCGCGGGGTGCAGGCCGAATGTGTGAAGCTGAACGGCGCGATGGAAATTGCCCCGCAATTGGGGCTGGCCAGCCGGATTGTTGACCTTGTTTCCTCTGGCCGGACACTCAGGGAAAATGGGCTGGTCGAACGGGCGGTGTTGGCCGAAGTGTCGGCGCGCCTCATCACCAATCGCACCGCCTTCAAATGCGACGCGCGGGTGCGCGATCTGGTGGATCGCTTCAGGGAATATGCGCTTGCAACGGCTTGATGCCCGTTCGCGCGATTTCGCGCGTGACTTTGCCGCACTGGTCGCGGCGCGGCGCGATGTCGATGCAGATCTAGCCGCCGATGTTCGCGCGATTATCACCACGGTCGCCGCGCAAGGGGACGCGGCGCTGCTTGACTATACCCGCCGTTTCGACGGGCATGACCTGCCGCTATCCATCCCGCTTGCCGATTGCACGGACGCGCTCGCAACGCTCGACGCTGGCTTGCGCGATGCGCTCGAACTGGCGGCGCAGCGGATAGAAGATTGGCACATGCGCCAGCGCCCCGCCGACCATATGCATGTCGATGATGCGGGGGTGCGGCTCGGCGCGCGGTGGACCAGCGTCGATGCGGCGGGGGTTTATGTGCCGGGCGGGCGGGCGGCTTACCCCTCCTCCGTGCTCATGAACCTCATCCCCGCGCGCGTCGCCGGGGTTGCGCGGCGGGTGATGGTAACGCCGACCCCCGGCGGTGTGCCCAACCCCCTCGTCCTTGCCGCCGCAGCATTGGGCGGCGCGACCGAAGTATGGCGCGTTGGCGGCGCACAGGCGATTGCCGCGCTCGCCCACGGGACATCATCCATCGCGCCGGTGGACGTCATCACCGGCCCCGGCAACGCCTGGGTGGCGGAGGCAAAGCGCCAGCTTTTCGGACGTGTCGGCATCGACATGGTGGCTGGCCCATCCGAAATATTGGTGGTGGCGGACAGACGCAATGACCCACGCTGGATTGCCGCCGACCTCCTCTCCCAAGCCGAACATGACCCGACCAGCCAATCGATTTTGATCTGCGATGATGCCGCCTTTGCCGATGCGGTCGCGGCGCAGATTGCCGCGATCATCCCGACGCTGGCCACCGCCGCCAGCGCGCGCGCCAGTTGGGACGCGCATGGTGCCATCATCCTAGTCCCCGACCTTGGCGATGCCGCGCCGCTCATCAACGCGCTCGCGCCCGAACATCTGCAATTGGCCATGGAAATGGACGCGGCAGAGGCAGTTTTTGCGGCGGTGCGCCATGCAGGGTCGGTCTTTCTGGGGCGGATGACCCCCGAAGCGATTGGCGATTATGTCGCTGGCCCCAACCATGTGCTGCCAACCGCGCGCAGTGCGCGTTTTTCCTCTGGCCTGTCGGTGCTCGATTTTATGAAGCGCACCAGCTTTATCGCGCTCGATGCTGGTGCATTGGGTGCCATTGGCCCGGCGGCGGTTGCGCTTGCCGAGGCGGAGGGGTTGCCCGCCCATGCGCTGAGCGTCGCCCAACGTCTTTGACTTACTCAACTTTGACTGGCCGCGCTTTGACTTAAGGGGCGCTTGCGCTTAGGGGCGGGCGCCATGAGCGACAAGCAAAAACCCGCCAAATCCCGCAACAACGCGCGCGCGCGCAGCCGTTCGGCGGCGCGCCTTGCCGCGGTGCAGGCATTGTTCCAGCATGAGATGGAAAATACCCCCATCGCCCCCCTGCTGCACGAATTCCACCAGCATCGGCTCGGCTCCACCATCGACGATGAAAGCTTTGATGATGCGACCTACGCCGATGCAGAGGTTGATTTTTTTGATGATCTGGTGCGCGGCACGATCAGCCGGATTGCCGATGTCGATGCTGCGGTAAGCGAGAAATTGAGCGCCAATTGGAACCTCACCCGCCTCGACAAAACATTAAAGGCGGTGCTGCGGGTTGGCTGTTATGAATTAATGGCGCGCAGCGATGTGCCGACCCCTGCGGTCATCAGCGAATATGTGGAGGTTGCCAAGGCGTTCGACGCGACGCGGGAGGCAGGCTTTATCAACGGCGTGCTCGACGCCATCGCGCATGAGGTGCGCGGCTGAGCGCCGAATCCGACTTTATCGCCGCACTGCGCGGCATGGCGCGTTCGGGCGAAGCGCGCGGCTTGGCCGATGATGTCGCCTTATTCGGCGATATCATCCTCACCCACGATCAAATGGTCGAAGGGGTGCATTATTTGCCCGATGCGGACCCGGCGGATGTTGCGTGGAAATTGGTGGCGCGCAACCTGTCCGATTTGGCGGCAAAGGGGGCAGAACCACTTGGCGCGCTGCTCGGCTACACCCTCTCCGACCCCCAATGGGACGCGCGTTTTGCCGATGGGCTGGCCGCAGCATTTGACGCGATGGGCGGCGCATTATGGGGCGGCGATACCAGCCGCGCCCCACAAATTGCGGGCGGCACGGGCGGACGGGTTTTCGGCATGACAATGGTCGGGCGGGCAAGCCACCTGCCCATCCCGGCGCGCAGCGGCGCGCGGGCGGGCGATGCTTTATGGCTGGCGGGCAGCATCGGGGCGGCGCATGCCGGCTTTGTCGCGCTAACCCAAGATCGCGACGCCTGCGGCCCCCATGCCACGGGCGGGGCGGTCAATGCCTTTTTGCGCCCCACCCCCCTGTTGGCAGAGGGGGCGGCGCTCGCCCCCATAGTCCATGCGATGATGGATGTGTCCGATGGCTTGCTGCTCGACACGGCGCGCATGGCGGCGGCGAGCGGGGTTAGCATCAACCTCTCCCGCGCGGCCATCCCCCTCCACCCCGCTGCCATAGATGCCGATGCCGCGATGCGTTGGGGGGATGATTATGCCCTGCTCTTTGCCCTGCCCGCCGACATAGCGCCGCCGGTCAGCGCGCACAGGATTGGCGATATTTCCGCTGCGGGCGGCGGGGCATTGCTGCTCGACGGACATGCGGTTGCGCCCGATAATCTTGGTTGGGAACATTAGGGTAAACCCCGCGCGCTTTTGCTTGCCCTTTCATCGACTTGGCCTTAGCGATGGCCGCCTTATCGGGGCGATGGGTAAAAAGCGGGGCTTTTAGCATCCAAACCCCCATGCACATAAAGGGAGGAACAAGGGTCCGATGTCCATGATCGTCATCGCCATCGCGTGCGGCCTTATCGCCGTGCTCTATGGCATCGTCACCAGCCAAAGGGTGCTCAAATCATCCGCCGGCAATGAAAAAATGCAGGATATTGCTGCTGCCATTCAAGAAGGGGCCAAGGCCTATCTGGGCCGGCAATATCGCACCATCGCCATCGTCGGCGTGGTGGTTGCGGTGATTGTTGCGCTCGCGCTCAACGTCACATCGGCGGTCGGCTTTGTGCTGGGTGCGGTGCTGTCGGGTGCGGCGGGCTATATCGGCATGAATATTTCGGTGCGCGCCAACGTCCGCACCGCCGCTGCTGCACAACAGGGTTTGCAGCAGGGGCTGACCATGGCGTTCAACGCCGGGGCGATCACCGGCATGCTGGTGGCGGGCCTCGCCCTCCTCGCTATTGCGGGCTTTTTCTATTATATGACGGCGGTTGCCGGCCAAGCGGCGAACAGCCGTGAAGTGGTCGATGCGCTCGTTGCGCTCGCCTTTGGCGCATCGCTGATTTCGATCTTCGCGCGTCTGGGCGGCGGCATTTTCACCAAGGCTGCCGACGTCGGTGCCGACTTGGTCGGCAAGGTCGAAGCGGGCATCCCCGAAGATGATCCACGCAACCCCGCCGTGATTGCCGATAATGTCGGCGACAATGTCGGTGACTGCGCGGGCATGGCGGCTGACCTTTTCGAAACCTATGTCGTCACCGTCGGTGCGACGATGGTGCTGATTGCGCTGCTCGTCACCGGGGTTTCGGACGTTGGCCTGTTCAACAATTTGATGAGCCTGCCGCTCTTGGTTGGCGGCGTGTGCATCGTCACCTCGATCATCGGCACCTTCATGGTGCGTCTGGGCGGCGGCACCAACATCATGGGCGCGATGTACAAGGGGTTTTTGACCACCGCCATCCTGTCCATCCCCGCCATTTATTTTTCGACCCAATATGCGCTGGGTGACCTCAACACCCCCATCGGCGGCGGGTTGACCGGCGAAGGGGCCTTCACCGGCATGGCAATTTTCTGGTGCATGATGCTGGGTCTGGCGGTTACCGGCCTCATCATCTGGATTACCGAATATTATACCGGCACCAATTATCGCCCGGTACGTTCGATCGCCAAGGCGTCGGAAACCGGCCATGGCACCAACGTCATCCAGGGGCTGGCCGTTTCGCTCGAAGCGACCGCGCTGCCGACGCTGGTGATCGTTGCGGGCATCATCATCGCCTATCAATTGGCGGGGCTGATCGGCATTGCCTTTGCCGCAACATCGATGCTGGCGCTCGCCGGTATGGTGGTGGCGCTCGACGCCTATGGCCCGGTCACCGACAATGCGGGCGGCATCGCCGAAATGGCGGGGCTGGATGACAGCGTGCGCGAAAAAACCGATGCGCTCGACGCGGTCGGCAACACGACCAAGGCAGTGACCAAGGGCTATGCCATTGGTTCGGCGGGTCTCGCCGCGCTGGTGCTCTTTGCTGCTTACACCACCGATTTGCGGCATTATTTCCCGCATCTCCAGGTGAATTTCAGCTTGGAAAACCCCTATGTCATCGTCGGGCTGTTGCTCGGCGCGCTGCTCCCCTACCTCTTCGGGGCGATGGGGATGACGGCGGTTGGCCGCGCAGCGGGCGACGTGGTCAAGGATGTGCGCGAACAGTTCGCCAATGATAAGGGTATTATGGCCGGCACCAGCCGCCCCAACTATGCCCGCACGGTGGATTTGGTGACCAAGGCAGCGATCAAGGAAATGATCATCCCATCGCTGCTCCCCGTGCTCGCGCCGGTTGTCGTCTATTTTGTCATCCGGCAGGTCGCGGGTGAAGCCAATGGCTTTGCCGCGCTCGGTGCCTTGTTGCTCGGCGTTATCGTCGGCGGGCTGTTCGTTGCCCTGTCGATGACTTCGGGTGGCGGCGCATGGGATAATGCCAAAAAATATATCGAAGATGGCAACCATGGCGGCAAGGGCAGCGAAGCCCACAAGGCTGCGGTCACCGGCGATACGGTGGGCGACCCGTATAAGGATACGGCGGGCCCGGCGGTGAACCCGATGATCAAGATTACCAATATCGTCGCGATATTGCTGTTGGCCGCGCTGGCGCACGGCGCGATGTAATCACGGCCATCGGCATCCAAATCAAGAACCCCGCCGGTCGCACCCGGCGGGGTTTTTTGTTGCTTGAACGGTGAACCTTGGGCCATTACCCAATGCCCAAGGGGTCGCAACACAAAGGGGATGGGCATGCATTTTTCCAAGCGGATGAAATGGCTGACGACGGGGGCGATATTGTCGCTCGCGGTTGGCGGGTTGGTGCACGGCGCACAGGCGCAGGAAAACCGCGATATTGTCGTCAATGCGCCCGATATTTCTGCAGGCCATGGCCGCGTGCCGACCAGCTGGTTCCGCCGCATCCCATCGCTATCCGGTCCGCGCCTGTCGCCCGATGGCACCAAGATGGTGGTGCGCATGGCCAACCAGGGCCAGGCCTTCCTCGCCTGGTATGATTTGAACGATGCCGCGCGCACCCCGCATTTCATCGCCGCGATGGATGAGGTGCGCGATTCGGGCGACCGCGCTATCGGCGACTATAATTGGGTCGGCAACGACATGATTGTCCTGCAATATTATAGTTATGAGGATTTTGGCGGTGGTCGGGGCAACATCACCCGGCTGGTCGGCTATGATCTGGCGAGCGGCAATATGCGCCAATTGGCGTGGGATGGTGCGGGCGGCAATGGTGGCAGCATCATGCATATCGACCATGCGACCGGCCATATTTTGGTGGAACGCGACGCCTATCGCTTTGAACGGGCTAGCACCACGCTCGGCAGCGAAGTCATCGACATCAACGTGCACAATGGTGAATTCACCTATGTCCAGCGCCCCAACCCCGAAGTGCAAAGCTGGGATGCCGATGCCAATGGCGTGGTGCGTTTCGGCATCGGCTATGATCGGGACAGCGGACGCACGCGGGTAATCTATCGGTCGAACGCCAGCGAAAATTTCCGCACCGTCGCCAATGCTGCCGACCCCAGTTTCTCGGGCGCGGGCCTTAACGTCCTGTGGATTGCGCCGAACAGCGACAATGCACTGGTGCGCGACAATCGCGATGGTTTTCACAAAATCTATCGGGTCAACCTCTCCACCCTCACCTATAGCGCGCCGGTGTTTCAGACCGACGGCTATGATGTTGACGGGCTGGTCTATAATTTCGGCGGGCGCCTCCCCGTCGGCTTTGCGGCGACAACCGCGCGCGACCAGGTGCAATGGACCAACCCGCGTTATGCCGAAATCATGTCGGTGCTCGAAGAAAGGTTCGGCGCAGGCAATGTCACCATTGGCAGCCGTAACGAAAGCGAAACCAAATTGGTCGTGCTTGTCGCCGCGCCCGATCAGGGGGGCAGCTATTATCTGTTCAACACCGAAAGCGGTGCGCTCGACCTTATCGGCTATCGCTGGAACCATGTCCGCGACACGCATATGAACCCGGTCAGCACTTTTCGCTACAATGCGTCGGATGGTGTTTCGATAGAGGCAATCATGACCATGCCGCGCCACCGGCAACAGACGCGCGGTCTGCCGCTCGTCATCCTGACACACGGCGGCCCCTTTGGCGTCCGCGATAATCAGGGTTATGACGGCTGGACGCAGGCGATTGCCGAACTCGGCTATGTCGTGGTGCAGCCCAATTATCGCGGCTCGGGCGGCTATGGCAAAGCCTTCCAGCAAATGGGGCGCGACAATGGCTTTGGCCTCAGGATGCAGGATGATTTGAACGACGTCATCACCCATTTGGCGGGCCAAGGGCTGATTGACGCCAATCGCGTGTGCATGATGGGCTGGTCCTATGGCGGCTATGCCTCTGCGCGCGCCGCCCAGCGTGATCCGGACAAATATCGCTGCACCATCGCGGGTGCGGGGGTTTATGACCTGCCGATGATGCGCGCCTATGATGTCAATTATCTGGGCAATTTCGGTTCCAACTATCTGTCGCGCGGGGCGAGCGAGCTGTCCGCCGTGTCGCCCGCACGCAACACCGATGGCCGCTGGGCACCCATCCTCATCGTCCATGGGGTGCGCGACCAACGCGTGCCGGTGGCGCAGGCGCGCACGCTGGTTGCCAATTTGCGCGGCAGTGGCAAGGTCGAAGGGCGCGACTATGCCTATATCGAACAGCCGCAAAACACGCACAACCTCGACTATGATGATGTGCAAAATCAGTGGCTGGAGGGGGCGGCAGGCTGGCTCGAACGCTGGAACCCCGCCTATATCCCCTCCGACAGCGACCGGCCGGTCAATTTGGTGCCAGAGGGGCCACGCCCCGTTTCACCCCGGCGCTGAAACGGGGGGACGCGCCCATAATTTCTTCACCTCTTGGCGTTATAGCCGGGCAGGATGAAGCGGGACGCAAAATGGGTGATCGGGCGGTGATGGCACCGTCGGCAATGGCTGGCGCACCGCCACGCGCCGACTGGCTGCGCCCCGACGCATGCGATGGGGAAGTCGCGGCGTGGGATGCGCTGTGCGATGCGAGCGCCACGCCCAATGTTTTTGCCCGGCCGCACATGGTCTTGTCCGCCGCGCGGGCGCTGGGCGATGGGGCGGGTGGCGGCGACGGGCTGCACCTGCTTGCCGTCCGCGCGGACGATACGCTGATCGGCATATTGCCGATCACGCGCATGGCGCATTTTGGCCGCCTGCCCATCCCCATCTGGACCGACTGGCTGCACCCCAATAGTTTCTTATCGCCCATCGCCATCCGCGCCGGGGCCGAAATCCCCTTCTGGCAGGCGGTGATCGCCGCCCTCTCCGAACGGGGCGGCGGGCGTTTCCTGCACCTACAGGCGCTCCCCGAACAGGCGGCAGCGACACAGGCATTGGTGGAGGCTGCACGCATCGCCCGCTTGCCCCATGCCATCGAAAGCCGTCACCAACGCGCCTTTTGCGCCGAACCGGGCGCGGCGGGTGCATATTGGGACGCGCATGTCCGCCCCAAAAAACGCAAGGAATTGCGCCGTCAATGGAACCGGCTGGGCGAAATGGGCGCATTGGAAACGCGCATTTTGGCCGAAGGCCAATCGGCCGACGACTGGATCGCCGAATTCCTCAACCTCGAAGCCGCTGGCTGGAAAGGGCGAGAGGGTTCGGCACTCGCCAGCGCGCCGGGCACCCGACAATTTTTCACCGACGCCATCACCGCATCGGTCGCACGCGGTACCGCCTTGCTGACCGCCCTCACCATCGATGGGCGGGCGATTGCCATGCTCGCCACGCTGCGCGACGGCAATGGTGCCTTTTCCTTCAAGACCGCCTTTGATGAGGGATATGCCCGTTTTTCCCCCGGTGTCCTCTTGCAGCGCGAAAGCCTCAACCTCTTCGCCGACGTCGATGGGTTAGGCTGGGTGGATAGCTGCGCGGCGGAACATCACCCGATGATTGACAGCCTGTGGGCCGAACGGCGCACGATATGCGCCATCGCCTGCGCACTGCCCGGCACGATCAACCACCTCCACTGGCGCGGCGCACATGGTGCGATGCGCATCTGGCATGCCATCAAGCGGGGCCAACCCCGCCCAAAGGACGCGATATGACCAATCCCCCCTGTTTTAATACGGACGCGCGCGCCGCCATCACCGCCGCTTATCCCAATGGCAATGCAACCTTTGCGCACGGCTTTGCCGACCACCCGCTGCTCACGCTCGACGCACTCGCCACGCTGGGTGATGCGCTTGGCGCGGAAAATGTCGAATATAATCGGTCCGACCTGCCGGTTGGCGCGGGGGCGGCGGACGCCAAGGGTAACGGCCTGTCCATCGCCGATACCATCCGCACCATCCACGCCAATCAGAGCTGGGCGGTTCTGAAAAATATCGAAAAAATCCCCGCCTATCGCGCATTGCTCGAAAATCTACTCGGCGAAATTGCCGACATCATCGAACCGCGCACCGGCCCGATGCTGACGCTGCAGGGATTTATCTTTGTCTCCAGCCCCAAATCGATGACCCCCTATCACTTTGATCCAGAACATAATATTTTGCTCAATCTGGTCGGGAACAAGGAAATGCACGCATTTCCGGCGGGTGACCCGACCTTCGCCGCGCCGCAGGAACATGAACGCTATCACGCCGGCGGGCACCGCAATTTGCCGTGGCGGGACGATATGGCGGGCAAGGAATATGTCGCGCACCTCGGCCCCGGCATGGCCGTGCTGATGCCGGTGATGGCACCCCATTTCGTGACGGTGGGGGACGATGTCGCCATTTCGCTGTCGATCACATGGCGCAGCGAATGGAGCTATCGCGAGGCGGAGGGGCATGGCGCCAACCGCTGGCTGCGCGCGCGCGGGTTTAACCCGCCGCCGGTGCCGCGCTGGCCAAAACATGCGCGGCTACGGTCCTTGGCATGGCGCGCCGCGCGACGATTGGGCATGGTCGGCTAAGGCAGGGCGCGCGCAAAAGCTTTCCAATGGCGCATTTTGCGGCTATGCGCGCGCCACAGGCGCAATGCAGCAGGCTGTTTTGCCGCCAGCAACCAAGGGAATATGCGGCCGGATGGCGAAAGAAGAATTGCTCGAAATGCGCGGCCAAGTGGTCGAATTGCTCCCCAACGCGATGTTCCGCGTGCGGCTGGAAAATGATCATGAGATTTTGGGCCACACGGCGGGCAAAATGCGCAAAAACCGCATCCGCGTGCTGGTCGGCGATGAAGTTTTGGTCGAACTCACCCCCTATGACCTGACCAAGGGGCGCATCACTTACCGCTATATGCCCGGACGCGGCGGCCCCGGCCCCCAAAGCTGAGCGCGGTTGGGCGGGATATGCCCCAACTCATCCTCGCCTCCTCCTCCCCGCGTCGGCGCGAATTGCTGGCGCAATTGGGGATAAGCCCGGCGGCGATAATTTCACCCGACATCGACGAGACGCCACATCTGCGTGAGGAACCTGCGCGCTATGCATTGCGCATGGCGTGCGAAAAGGCGGCGGCTGTGCCGCTCAGCGCCGGGCAGATTGCGCTCGCGGGGGATACGGTGGTGGCATTGGGCCGCCGGATATTGCCGCGCGCGGCGGACGGGGATGATGTTGCCCACTGTCTCCGCCTGCTGTCGGGGCGGCGGCACAATGTTTTCAGCGCGCTGGCGCTGCGCGATGCGACCGGCAAGATCCGCCACCGCCTCTCCTCCTCCATCGTCGCCTTTGCGCCGCTCGATGCCGGGGACATTGCCCACTATGTGGCGGGCGGCGAAGGCGTCGGCAAGGCGGGCGGCTATGCCATTCAGGGGCGGGCGGGCGGCTTTGTGCGCTGGATGCGCGGCAGCTATTCCGGCATAGTTGGCTTACCCTTGTTTGAAGCACGCGCGCTGCTGCGTCATGCGGGGTGTGCCATTGGCTGAGTGGCTGGTCGAACAGGGGATTGGCGAAGCACGCGCCGCGCTGGTCGATGCGGGTGTCATTTTACAGACGCGGGTGGAACGCAGCATCGACGGGCACTTGCCCGGCGCGCGGGTTGCCGCCCGCTTGGTCGATGCCCATGCGCGGCTGGCACGCAGCGACGATGGGCAAATATTGCTGCTGACCCACAAGCCCCAGATCAGCGAAGGCAGCGACTTTACCGCCGAAATCCGCCGCGCCGCCATTGCCGAGGCGGGGCTGGTAAAGCGCGCGACGGCATTTGCCGTGGATGGTGCGCCCGCCCCCCTGCCCCCGCTGGCCGAACGGCTGGCCACAGGTGCATTTGCCGTGCGCACCAGCGCCGCCCACGCAGCCGATGCGCTGGAGGGGGCCGGATGGTCCGAACTTTGGGCAGAGGCGGCGAGCGGGCTTATCCCCTTTACCGGCGGCCTGCTGCGCCTGTCGCTGACCCCGGCGATGGCAGTGTTCGACATTGACGGCAATGCAAGTCCCGGTGATCTGGCGGTCAACGGCGCGGCGGCGGCGGCGGCGGCGATTTTGCGCATGGGACTGGGCGGCGGCATCGTCATCGACTGCCCGCGCGTGGCGGACAAAGCGGCGCGCGCCGCCATCGACGCCGCCTTTGATGCGGCATGGCAAGCGGGCCACGGCGGCCATTATGAACGCACTGCGACCAGCGGCTTTGGCCTCCTCCACATCATCGTGCCGCGCTACATGCCCAGCATCGCCGAACGCGCACGGTTCGACAGGGTGGCGAGCGCGGCAATCGCGCTGCTGCGCCGTGCCGAACGTGCGAACGGGACGGGCATATTGACGCTCCACGCGCACCCCGCCGTCATCGACTGGCTGCGCGCGCGCGCGGCGCTGTTGGACGAGCTGGCCGCGCGGACGGGCAGAGCCATTGACTTGTCATCGGCGGGCGAATTGGACATGGACGCTGGCCATGCCCAATGATGCTTCCAACACGCCTCTCAACAAGGCCCGGCCCTGTCCATTGTGCGGCAAGCCGGGGGTGCAGCAATATCGCCCCTTTTGCTCCCGCGGCTGCCGTGACCGCGACCTCAACGCATGGTTTGCCGAAGATTATCGTGCGCCGGTGCGCGGCGGTGCGGATGAAGGGGACGACCCCGACCAGCCATCACCCTGATGCCGCAATAATTGCTGTCGCAATAATTGCTGTCGGGCGCCATTTTGGGCTGGACAGCAGCGCAAGCCCGCCCCTATAGGCGCGGCTTCCAGCGGCGGGGGCATGCCCCCACAGTCCGAATGGAATGCCTAGGTAGCTCAGTTGGTAGAGCATACGACTGAAAATCGTAGTGTCGGCGGTTCGATCCCGCCCCTGGGCACCATTTTTCGGGTGTCAGAAACCGTCCGGGGGACGGTTTCCCCGAAAAATGCCAAGCGCCCCAGTGATTTCCAGTGCAATGGCACATTGCACGGCTCGGAAATCACGACAAATGAGACGCGAAGGGGGTGCCTTCGGCTTCCGCGCCCGCACCCTCAAAAACCCCGCCATCAACAGCCAGCCTCCGCCGCTAATGGGCGGATGGCAAATTCGACGTTGAGGTCGAACAGCCCCAGCTGTTGGCGTTCCCCCAATATGTGGAGGCGCAGAGCATCCATCTGGCCGTCGATCACGACATATTGCCCGTCGCCATCATGCACCATCAGGTCGATGCCATATTCGCCCGCGGGCAGGCTGGTGGGCAAATGTATCGCCACATCGACCACATCGCCCGCCAAGACCGGACTGGGGCCGACGCCGCGCATCTGGCTGTTGACGTGCGATAGGAGCACCCCTTCAATCGTGCGGATGTTGATGCCATAGGTCGGGTTGGCAAAGGCGCGGTCAAAACGCACGCGAAAGCATATGTCGGCCCCCGTACCCCCCATGACCAAGGGCGCGTCATCCGCCCCCGCCGTCCACATCAATTGCGCCCCGCCGGTGCCAATCTTTCGTGCAGCCTGTGCCGCCTTGCCGCCCGCCCCGAAAATCTGCTGTGCATATTGGTGGATGACCGATTTTGGCGTGCCATCGGCAATCACCCGCCCTTGGTCGATCAATATCGCCCGGCCGGTCAGTTGCGGCAAAATGTCGAGCCGGTGGGTCACAATCAGCAACGTGCCGCCCCGCCGCCGAAAATCTTCGATCCAGCGGTAAGATTTTTGCTGAAAGCCGCTGTCCCCGACCGCCAAGGCTTCATCGACCAGCAAAATATCCGGTTCACCCGCAATCGCCGCGGCAAAGCCGAGGCGCATGACCATGCCGGTGGAATATTGGCGCAAGGGCTGGTCAAAGGCATCGCCAATATCCGCAAATTCGGCAATTTCGGCGACCAGCGCCGCCCTATCCGCGCGCGATGGGTGGCTCAGCCGAACGTGAAATTCGGCATTCTCTCGCCCCGTCCAGCCGGGGTGAAAGCCAAAACCCAGATCGACAATCGCCCCCACCCGTCCATCCACATGCACCCTGCCCCCGGTCGGGTTCGTCCCACCGGCAATCAGGTTGAACAGCGTCGATTTGCCCGACCCGTTGGCCCCGACAATTGCCACAGATTCGCCGTGGTGGATGGCAAGGTCAACATCGGCGAGCGCCCAGATTATTTCGGGCGCATGGTCGATGCGCAGCATATGCAACAGGCGCTGGCGGACATTCTGGTGACGGCGAAATCGCTTGGAAACCCCGCGAAGCCTGATCGCATGGTGCGACATTTTTACCGGCGGGCCTTCATCCATGTCGTGCCGGGCATATTGTGCAGGCCATGGCGCCAAATTTCCCCTTGCGCGGCGACCCATACTGCCGCACCGACACGCCATGCCGCAACAGCCATCGCTTGCCAATCGGATATTGGGGTGGGACCATCTCTCGCTCATCCCCTATCTGGCCCGCGCGGGGCTGCAACGGCGCTATGCCGATTCACTGCTCGGCCCCATATTGGCGATCGCGCAGCCGACGCTGATCATCCTTGTTTACAGCGCCATATTTTCCCACGTCCCCAGTTTTCGCCACGGCGGTTCCTATGCGCCGATGCTGATTGCGGGGATTTTGCCGTGGTTCGCGCTTGCCGATGGTCTGACCAATATGGCGGCATCGCTCACCGGGCATGTCGCGCTCATCAAACGTGCGCCCCTGCCCGCCATCCTCTGGCCCTTGTCATCGCTGGCAGAGGGGGTGGTGAAAATGTTGATCCTGCTGGGCATCGCGGCCATTGCACTGGCCTTTATGGGGCATATGCCGACCAGCCATTGGTGGAGCCTGCCCTACCTTCTGCTCGCCAGCGCCGCGCTGATCCTGCCCATCGGCCTCATCCTCGCGCTCGCCAACATCGTGCTGCGCGATACAAGTTTCCTGCTCCCCGGCGCGTTGCAAATCTGGTTCTGGCTGACCCCGATTGTCTGGCCCGTCGCACTGCTTGGGCCGCAATGGACTGCATGGGTCGATGCCAATCCGCTCAGCCATTTGGTCGCGGTCAACCGCCATATGCTGATCGGCGCGCCATTCCCCCGCGATGGTCTGGCAATTTATTGGGCGGAAATCGGGTTGCTCGCCCTTCTCGCTTTTGGCCTGTGGCGGCTGTTTGAAGCCGAATTGCGCGATTATCTATGACGGGGGATCGCGGCGGCACGACGGCAGTTTTGTCGGATGTTGAACCGCCGCTTGGCGGGGTGGTGGCCGCCGAAGGTCTGATGCCCCTCCCCCCCGATGCCATCGCCCCACCATCGGCCAGCCTTGGCGGGATGGATCCGGCCAAATGGCCCGGCATGGCGGCGGCAAGCACCGGCAGCGCGTGGCAGATGCGCAGCGCATCCTTTACCCGCACGGCGGCGGGACGATATTTGCAATTGGAAATTTTCAGCCCGGCCAGGGGGCAATTGCACCTTGGCCATGCTGGCAAGGTCATCGACCGTGCCGACGTTGCACAGGGGTGGAGCTTTTGCGGGCTGGACGCTGGCGGCGTGCCGATTGACGACAATTTCACGCTGACATTCGACACACCCGACCATGCACCCATCCAGCTTGCACGGATGCGTTTTGCCGATGATTGGGGGCTGGCGCTGCGCCGCCAATTGGCCTGCGCCATGCCCTTTGCCATGATGGGCATCGGCATAGATTTTGACGCTTACCCCTGTTGCGCGCGCCAATGGCTGCGCGGCAACCCGCGTGCCGGCAACAGCCGCAGCGACGATATAGCCGCACTTTGGAACGCCCCTGCCTATCGCGAAATGCGCGCCGATTTCCTCCGTGACAATTATACCGCCCATTGCCGCGAAGATATTTGCCCGGTGCTGCGCAACGGCACGCCGATGGCGCAGCTTGGCCCCGCCGCCGTCCACGCAATCAACGAAGGGGACAGCCATGTCGCGGGCGGACCGCAATGGCTGAACCATGATATTGATCGCGGGTGCAACCTTGCCTGCACCATGTGTCGAGAGAGTGTAATTTTGCCCGAACGGCAAAATGTGGCGCAAGCCCGTGCCGATATAGAGGCGGCGGTGGCGCTCGGTTCGTTGCGTGAAATCAGCTTTTCGGGCGCGGGTGAAATCACCATCATGCGCGACATCGTCCAACTGCTCGAAAGCGACATTTTTACCGGAAACAACATTGCGATCAGCATGACGAGCAACGCGATCGGCTTTACCCCGGCATTTTGGCAACGTATCGGCCATAACCGGTTGGAAAGGCTGGCCCTGTCCATCGACGGGGCGAGCGCGGCAACATATGAAAAAGTGCGTATTGGCGGCAATTGGGCGCGACTGCGCGCCAATTTGGATTTTATCGGCACGTTACGCAGAGCAGGCAAAATCGGTTTGCTCACGTGGCAATATACGGTGCAAAAATCGACGGTGGAGGATATTCCCGCCGCCATCGCGCTGGCCCGGGACCTGGGTTTTGACGCCATCCGCCTGATTGGCCAATTGGGCGCATTGGCGGGCACCGATGGCAATATGTTTGAAGACCATGACCGCGCGGCGCTCGAACGGCTCGACGCCATTTTGCAGCAATGCAATGGCTATACCGACCCCTTTGTCTTGGTCAGCGAATTGGGCATGGCGGATGGGCATTTTCGTACCGCCGCGCACCGTATCGGCATTGCCCAGCAGATTTTTGATCGCGGCCATTGGGTGCTAGAGGGGGCGAGCGGCGTGCTCGACCATAGTATCGCGCACAGCCTGCGCGTCCTTGATGATTTGCGCGGCGACATTGCATCGGGCGCGGTTGCGGCACCGACGCATTTGAACGCTGCCCATCACCAATTTATCGGACAAATATTGGCGCAGCACGCGCCGCGCCAGCGCCTTTATGATAGTTTGCGGTTGCGCCGCACAAGCGGGCGGATCAGCCCGGCGCTCGCCAAATGGTTACGGACGTTATCGGCATTAGCGCAGCAATAAACGGCGGATGCGCGGATGGCGGGCGAGTTTGACCAGCCGCCCCATCCCTGCCCGTTCCAAATGTTGCGCCACACGCCGCAGATATGCGGGCGCACGCACCTGTGTCACGGCGCGCGTCTGCCCTTGTGCCAACAGGTAAAAAGCTCACGCGGGGCCACACGGGCAAAGGCAGCGGTATGTTCGCGCGTGGCGCGCATCCCCCATTCGCCGGGCAGTTTTTGCGCGCGCGCCGCCACCTGCGCAAAAGGCAGACCATGCACGTCGGGCAGCGTCACCAGCATATCGGCCAAGCCCAAAAACTCCCGCTGCGGGTTAAATGTCAGCCCCGCATGCGCGCGCCGCGCGGCGCTGGCGCGCACCAATGCTATCCCGCCCTGCAGGCTGCCCGCCGCAAAGGCAAAGCTGGGGCATGCACCGACCGTCGGCAGTAACCGTCCATCAATTTCCACAAAGGGGTAGAGCGCATCGACACCATGGGTGGACAGGGCATCACGCATCGCACCCAGCACATCACCATCCACCGACAGCCCCGCGCGCACCAACAAAATATCGGCATCCCCCAGCGCGTCCAGCCACATGCTGAGCGATGCGCCGTCGCTTATGGCGACAACCCCATCGGGCAGATCTGCGCCGGGCGCATGCGCGACCATCGCCGCCCCGCCGCCATCGGCATGCGGCAATATCGCCCGCCAATCGACCGGCTGTTTCCCCCCGCCGCCATCGACCAAGATCGCCAAGTGTCGCGGTGGGTCACGGTGCCGCGCAATGGCCGCTGGCAATTGCTGGAAATAACGAACCCACGCCGCGCGCAAATCCGCTTGGCGATGGCGCGGCGCGGGTGGCGCGACCGGCGCATCGAGCATCGCCAGCATCCGCGCTGCCAAAGCCGGCGCGTCATAGGCGAACAGGTGGTTTGCGTGCGCATCGCCTGCCAATAATTCGCCAATGCCGCCGCTGTCCGCCGCGATAAAGGGGATGGACAGGGTCAGCGCCTCATAGACGGTGCAGGGTGAATTATCGGCGGGCGATGCCATCACCGCCAGCCGCGGCCCGCCGCGCAAATATGCCAGCGCCTCCTGCTGGCCAAAATCGCACAAGCGTTGCTGGGCAAAGCACCAATTTCGTGCGCGGGCGTCGAGATAGTCAAAGGCGCGCCCATCATCAATCGTGCCTTCCTTGCCCAAAAAGGTCACCGCAACGCCGCGTTCCGCCAGTTGCGCGCCGATAATGTCCATCGCGTCGCAAAACAGCTTTGCGCCCTTGCGTTCCTCCACCCGTCCGAAAAAGACGATTTCGCGGATCATCTGCGCGGCGGGCGCAGCCGGCACCGCATCGGGCCAATCACCGCCAATCAGCGGCATGCGCGGCAGCACATATTGCTGCACCATGCGACGCTCCGGCGGGTTGAACCCGCGCGCGCTTACCCAATTGAGCAGATATTCGCTGGGCGACCATAGGTTATCGGCCAGCGGCAGCATGACGCGTTCGGCATGGGTAAAGAGCGCCTGCAACGGCGTGTCGGGCAGGTTGCGGTTGATGTCCCATATCCATTCGGTCGGACTGTGGAGGGCAACCACGCTGCGCATAGCCGGAACGCCCGCGCCCAGATGCTGCATGGCGATGGCGTACAGCCCCTCCCCCATGCAATCGTTAAACTGCGCAATGTCGGGGCGAATTTCCTGCAAGGCGCGCCAAACCGCTTCGGGGATGGCAAGGCCATGTTGCGCAACCGCGCCGGTCAGATCGGCCGCAGCGTCACACCATATAAGGTCGATATCCATCGTCGCAAAATGGCGCGTCCATTTGTCGCGCGCCGTCGCCCCCACCGTGCTGCCGCCGGTAAATAAAAATGTGACGCGGAACCCGGCTTCGGCCAGACATTGGGCAAGGCCGGTCATCGCCGTCCCGATACCGCCATTGCGGAAGGGGCCGACAATCTCACTCGAAACAATACAGATATGGCCCGGCCTGCCGCCCGCCGTGCCCGTCACCGTGCCCGTCACCGTGCGCCGCCCTGCAAGCGGCGGAGCAGGCGCGCCATCAACCCGCGCTCCGCCGCCTTGAGCACTGCCAATTCTGCCCGCGCCGCAGCCAGCGCATCGCGCTGCGCCGCATCGTCATGGCGTTGCATAACCCCGGATATCGGCCAGCCGATCAGATGGTGCGGCAATTCCCAAACGATATGGCGGTCGGGGACGTGCGCCGCAATCGGCACCGCGCCGCGCCATGCGATGGCCATGATCTGCATCGTCTGGAACAGGCGGATGTTGAAACCTGCGGCTTCGAGCGCGGGGAGCGCCGCCGCCACATCGGGCGCGGCAACATCATGGAATAATATCGCGCAATCCGCCGCCATATGGGGCAGGATGGCCAGCACATCGTTCAGGGGGGCCGCCCCTTCATGATCGCCATCGATAAAGGCAAGCGACCATGGCACGCCGCGTGCCGCCGCGACCCCGGCCACGCCATCGGGGCTGGCCACGGGGTGGAGGCGGACGTTGCCACTGCACCCCGCGCGGTCAATGGCCCCCGCCACATCATCGCGGTGCGCCGCATCGCCAAGCACCGGGTCGATAATGTCGAGCAGCACGCCGCCCAGTGCCAGATGGACGCTCGACCAACCGCGCCAGCAACCGATTTCCACCGCTGGCTTTCCGGCAAAAGCCAGCGCCTGATTATATAAAATCGCCGCCTCATCGCGGCTGACAAAACCCATTTGCGGGCTGCGTGCATCGACATACCAGTTATGGGCAATGTGGCGGCGCAAATATCGCCAGTCATTGTCGGTAAGCTTGCCGCGCACCATGTGGGGAAAGGCGCAATCGGGCATAACCAGCGCGAGATCGGGCGCAACATAGTCACCCGGCGGCAGGTCGGCATGGGCAGCGGCAAAATCCATGCCCGCGTGGCTATTGCCGCTGGGCGATGCGGTCAACCGCTTTACCCTAGCCAAAGCCAATAGGCTGCGATACGTCGGCGCGGGCGACAGGGGGATGGCAGCATATGGGCGAAAAACCGGCATTGGCGCGCGTTGGCCCGGTGCATTTTCAGGCCTTGGAAAGCGAACTTGCCCCCATTGTCCAATATCTGACCGGCAATGTGCTGAACGCGGGGTGCGGCAACCGCGACCTTGGCCTGTTTCTGGCTGGCGCCGGGGCACATTCCCTCACCAATTATGACATAGCAAGCGACCTGCCCGGCGCGATCATCGGCCCGCTGGAGCATATGCCCTTTGCCGACGCGCAGTTCGACAGCCTGATCTGCAATGCGGTGATCGAACATGTGGCGGACAGCCGCGCGGTCATGGCCGAATTGGCACGCGTGCTGCGCCCCGGTGGCCATGCGGTCATCGCCATCCCCTTTTTACAACCCTTTCACCCCTGCCCCGGCGATTATCGTCGCTTTACGGCGGATGGCTTGGCAGGCGCGGGACAGCGGGTCGGCTTGGCGCACGTCGAAAGCCGCGCGGTGCATGGCGCGGCGCAGACATTGGGCTGGATCGCGTGGGAGATTGCGTTGGAAAAAGGGCCGATCGCCCGTGCGATCACATTTCCCATCGTCTGGCTGTGGACGCGCCTCAGCCACCGGAACGACCCCAAAATCACCCGCAACGCCAACACGGTTCAGATGGTCTTTGTGCGCACATGATCCCCCATATCCTTGAAATATTGCGTGTTCGTCGCCCGCGCCGCCGACATGCGGGCAGCAAAAATCCCAGACTGGCCGCATTGGCAGCGGGGGATTGGCGCAGCGCACCCATCCCCACCCTGTCGCAAGGGGCGGTCACCATGTTGCTGACCGACGAACTGAAATTGCTCGACCATCTGGCGGGCGAATATTTCAGCGGCGAAGGCACGATCATCGATGCGGGATGTTTTCTTGGCGGCTCGACGCTGGCGCTCGCCAATGGGCTGCGGCGATATTTGGCGCGGCGTGGGCTGGCTGACCAGCCGCTGATCCACAGCTTTGACCTGTTCGCGGTGGAGGATTGGACGCGCGGCATTTATTTCCCCAAGGAAATTGCCGCCGGTGCATCCACCCGCCAGCGTTTCGACATGGCGACCCGCGACATAGCCGGGCTGATAAAGGTGCAGGCGGGGGATATTACCGCCCAGCCATGGACCGGCGGGCCGATTGAAATTTTGTTCATCGATGTCGCCAAACATTGGACGGTGTGCGACTGGATTACCGCCAATTTCTTCCCCACGCTGATTCCCGGCAAATCGATTGTCGTCCAGCAGGATTATCTGTTCGGCAGCTGGACCGGCTGGCTCCACCTCACCATGGAATATTTTGCCGATAATTTTGACATCATCACCGACACCGAACGCAATTCGGTGGTGTTCCATTATGCCCGCGAAATTGCACCCGAACGGCTGCGCGGCGATTTGATCGAAAATATGACGGAAGCGGCGGCGCGGACATTATTCGCCCGTGCCGCCGCGCGCTGGCAGGGGGAACAGCGCGCCATCCTCCAGTCGGCAGCCGCACATTATCTGGAAATGCGCCATGGTGGATGATGGCCGCACGATGCTGCGCTATGACCAGATTATGGCGGTGCAACAAGGGACGATGGCAGGCGAATATCGCGGCATCGCGATGCTCAAAAACCCATATGATCTGGCGCTCTACACCCGGTTGATCGGCCAATTGCGCCCGGCCACGGTGATAGAGGTTGGCAGCCACCGGGGCGGCAGCGCCATCTGGTTTGCCGACCAGATGCGCTGTCATGCCATTGCGGGGGCGGTGCACAGCATCGACATTGCCCGCGTCGATGATGTCAGCGACCCGATGGTGACTTTCCACGGCTGTGATGCGTGCCAGCTCGGCCCGCTATATGACCGACTGGCCACCCTGCCCCACCCATGGCTGGTGGTGGAGGATGCGGACCATATGGCCACCACCACCCGCGCCGTCATGGATTTTTTCCACCCTTTGCTCCACATCGGCGACTGGTTGGTGGTGGAGGATGGGATTTTGACCGCCATGGGTGTTGCCGCCGATTATGGTGGCGGGCCGCTGCAAGCGATTGACGGCTTCTTGGGCGAATATGGCGCGCAATATCATCTGCGGCGCGATTATTGCGACTGGTTCGGGCGTAATGTCACCTGGAATGTCGATGGCTGGCTGGAACGGGTGGCGTGAGCCAATATTTTGATCTGGAACCCGAATTTCGCAAAATTTGGGATGATGTTGCCAGCCAGACGATGACCGGTATCGAACGCGGCTATGCGCTGTGGCAGGCGGTGGGGCACATCATCCAGACCGGCATCGCGGGTGATCTGGTCGAATGCGGGGTGTGGCGCGGCGGATCGGCGATGCTGATGGCCCGGGCGCTCCATCATTTTGGCGACAACCGCCGCCACATCCATTTGTTCGATACTTTTGCCGGGATGACCGCGCCCGATGCGCGCGACATTCAGGCGATGAGCGGGCGCGATGCGGCGGCCATATTATCGGCAGCGCCCAAAAATGCCGATGATCCCTTTTGGGGTATCGCACCGTTGGATGTAGTGCAGGCGAATATGGCGCGCAGCAAGATTGCAGCGGATCGTGTCCATTATATCGTCGGCGATGTTGCAACGACCATCCCCGACGCTGCGCCAGCGGATATTGCGTTGCTGCGCCTCGATACGGATTGGTATGCCAGCACCGCGCATGAGTTGCGGCATTTATGGCCCCGGCTCAGCCCCGGCGGCATCCTCCTCATCGATGATTATGGCTATTGGCAGGGTGCACGTGCCGCGACCGATGATTGGCTCACCAGCCTGCCCGCCGCCGAACGCCCGCTGTTACAACGAATCGATTTTACCGGGCGGATGGGCATCAAGCCATATAGAAAATAGTATTTACTATATGGGCAAGATAGTTGCGCCGAATATCGCATATATTGCGACGCGCCAAAAATATTAGACAATATTATTTATTAAATTGCCGCAATTGCGCGACGTGGCTGCATTGCGCCGCTTATGCGCAGGGGCATGGGGCAGGATTGTCGCGCACCGGCGCGGCCAAGTAACTGCATTATCTGAGGGAAAGCAGATGGCGGAAAGCCACATGTTGCAATTTGTGACCGAGGGACAAAACTATCCCGACAAGCGCGATGCCGCCTTGCGCGCAGAGGATTTCGCCGAAATCGCGGCGCGCTATGCGCCCGATGCGGCGCAGCGCCAATCGGCACGCTGTTCGCAATGCGGCGTCCCTTATTGTTCGGTGCACTGCCCGCTCGGCAACCATATCCCCGACTGGTTGCGCCTGACGGCGGAAGGGCGGCTGCACGAGGCCTATCTGCTCAGCAATTCGACATCGACCATGCCCGAAATCTGCGGGCGCATCTGCCCGCAAGACCGGTTGTGCGAGGGGAATTGCGTCATCGAAAGCGCCGGCCATGGCGCGGTTACCATCGGCGCGGTCGAAAAATATATCACCGATACCGCTTGGGACGAAGGCTGGGTGGAGGATTTGCGCCCCGGCCGTCCCACCGGCCAATCGGTCGGCATCATCGGTGCGGGGCCTGCCGGATTGGCGGCGGCCGAACATCTGCGCCTCGCCGGACATGAGGTAACCATTTATGACCGGCATGACCGGGCGGGCGGGCTGCTGACCTATGGCATCCCCGGCTTCAAGCTCGAAAAGCCGGTCGTCGAACGGCGGATTGCGCGGCTGGCGGCGGGCGGCATCAACTTTGCGTTGAACTTTGCGGTCGGGCGCGATGCATCCTTGGCGCAATTGCGCGCGCGGCATAACGCCTTGCTCATCGCCACCGGCGTCTATGCGCCGCGCCCGCTCAGCATTCCGGGCGATGATATGGCGGGCGTGGCAGAGGCGCTCGACTATCTCATCACCGCCAACCGCATCGGCTTTGGGGAGGTGCCCGACGCCTTTGCCGATGGCACACTCGATGCGGCGGGGCGGCATGTCGTCGTCATCGGCGGCGGCGATACGGCGATGGATTGTGTGCGCACCGCCATCCGCCAAGGGGCGGCATCGGTACGCTGCCTCTATCGCCGCGACCGCGCGAATATGCCGGGCAGCCAGCGCGAAGTGGCGCACGCCGAAGAAGAGGGGGTGCAGTTCGACTGGCTGTCCGCGCCAGAGGCGATTTTGGGCGATGGCAAGGTGCGCGCGGTTGCGGTGCGCAAAATGCGGCTGGGCCGGGCCGATGCCAGCGGGCGGCGCGGGGTGGAAATGGACGATGGGCCGGCAGAGGAAATCCCCGCCGACCTCATCATCCGTGCGCTCGGCTATGATGCGGAAGATTTGCCAACCCTGTTCAACAGCGGCGAACTGGCGGTAACGCGCTGGGGAACGCTGCGCGTCGATGCGCAGATGATGACCGCCGTTGACGGCGTGTTTGCCGCGGGCGATATTGTCCGCGGGGCGAGCCTGGTTGTCTGGGCCTTACGTGACGGGCGCGACGCTGCCCAGCACATCCACCGGTATCTGACCGGGGCCGCCGTCAACAGGAGGGAGGCGGCATGATGCGCGCGACATTGATGATACTGGCTGCGGCGGCACTGCTGCTGGCGTCACCGACACTGGCACAGGACAGCGCGGCGACCGCCGTGACGACCGAAACGGCGACCAGCAACGACGCGATCGACCCGGCGCGGCTCGCCGCCGCCGAACGGCTGGTCAATCTGATGATGCCACCCGATGAAAGCGAGTGGGTCGAGGCGCTGGTCGACACCTCGATCGAAAGCCGCACCAACCTGATGCGCGACGATGAATCGGTAAAGGAAATGCTGCGCGCCAACCCGTCGATGCGCCGGTCGATGGACGCCATGATCGAACAGGTCGGCACCATCACACGCGAAACGATGATCGACAGACTGCCCGGCCTGCGCAGCGCAACGGCACAGGCCTATGCCCGGCATCTGGAGGTCGCTGACCTCGACAATCTCGCCACCTTTTTCGCTACGCCGACCGGCCGCCGTTTCGCCACTGCCCAGATCAGCATGGCGTCCGACCCGGCCATGGTGACGTGGACGGTTGAAACCGAACAAGCTGTCATGGAACGGTTGGGGCCGGTCATGACCGAATTTGTTGCCAACGCCGTCCACGCTTCCATGAAAGCCACCGGCGACAGCCAGTAACGCACGAAAGACCGACACCGCCGTGACCCATTTTCCCACCCCCGAACACGCCCGCCTGGCCACGGAGGGCATGTATCGCCCCGAATTTGAGGGCGATGCCTGCGGCGTAGGCCTGATCGCCGCGATCAATGGCGAACCACAGCGCCGGGTGGTGACCGCCGCCATCGATGCGCTCAAGGCGGTGTGGCATCGCGGCGCGGTCGATGCCGATGGCAAGACGGGCGATGGCGCGGGGGTGCATATCGACCTGCCGGTGCGTTTCTTTGACGAGGCCATCGCCCATTCGGGGCACAAGGTGCGCCCCAACCGGCTGGCGGTTGGCATGATTTTCCTGCCGCGCACCGATTTGGGTGCGCAGGAAAGCTGTCGCACCATCGTCGAAAGCGCGATCATCGATGCCGGCTTTACCATCTATGGCTGGCGGCAGGTGCCGGTCGATGTGTCGGTGATTGGCGACAAGGCGCAGCGCACCCGCCCCGAAATCGAACAGATTATGATCGCCGGGCCAGAGCCGGAGGCGATGAGCGAGGCGGAGTTTGACAAGACGCTCTACCTCGTCCGCCGCCGCATCGAAAAAGCGATTATTGCCGCGCAAATCGCCGATTTTTACATTTGTTCGCTGTCCTGCCGGTCGATCGTTTACAAGGGGCTGTTCCTCGCCGAAAGCCTGTCGGTTTTTTACCCCGACCTTGCCGACGAACGTTTCGTCAGCCGGGTGGCGATTTTCCACCAGCGTTATTCGACCAATACTTTCCCGCAATGGTGGCTGGCGCAACCCTTTCGCTGCCTTGCCCATAATGGCGAAATCAACACCATTCGCGGCAATAAAAATTGGATGAAAAGCCATGAGATAAAAATGGCCAGCCTCGCCTTTGGGGACATGTCGGAGGAGATAAAGCCGGTCATCCCTGCAGGCGCGTCGGATACGGCAGCGTTGGACGCAGTGTTTGAAACCATCGTGCGTTCGGGGCGGGAGGGACCGACCGCCAAATTAATGCTGGTGCCAGAGGCTTGGGCACATCGCCCCGGCATCAGCGACGAACATCAGGCAATGTATCGTTATTTTGCCAGCGTTATGGAACCATGGGACGGGCCAGCCGCGCTCGCCATGACCGACGGGCGCTGGGCGGTCGCCGGGATGGACCGTAACGCGCTGCGCCCGCTGCGCTATACGATCACCGATGATGATCTGCTGATCGTCGGGTCGGAAAGCGGCATGGTACAGGTCAGTGAGGCGCAGATCGTCAAAAAAGGGCGGCTTGGCCCCGGTGAGATGATCGCGGTCGATTTGGCCGAAGGGCGGTTTTACGCCGATGGCGCGATCAAGGATCGGATCGCCGCCGAACAACCCTATTGCGACATGGTCGCCCAATTTCGCACCATGGCCGACTTGCCAGCCGCGCCCGATGTTGCGTCATTGCCGAGCGGCGAAGCCTTGGTCCGCCTGCAGGTTGCAGCGGGCCAAACGCTGGAGGATATGGAGCTTATCCTCAGCCCGATGGTCGAAGCGGGCAAGGAAGCCATTGGGTCGATGGGCGATGACACGCCTTTGGCGGTGATTTCGGATAAACCCCGACTCGTCCACCAATTTTTCCGGCAGAATTTTTCGCAGGTGACCAATCCGCCGATCGACAGCCTGCGCGAACGCCATGTCATGTCGCTCAACACGCGTTTTGCCAATCTCGCCAACATCCTCGACCAAAGCGGGCAGAATAAACAATTGCTGGTCATCGATTCGCCGGTTTTGTGCGCGGCGGACTGGGCGCGGCTCCATGCTGCCTTTGGCGATGCAACGCAGAAGATTGATTGTACCTTCCCGCGCGGCAGCGGCCCGGCGGGGCTTAAGGCCGCGCTCGAACGCATAAGGCTGGAGGCAGAGGCAGCGGTGCGCGCCGGGCGCAGTGAATTATTCCTGACCGATGCGGGGCAGGACGCCGACAAGGTCGGGATTGCGATGGTGCTCGCCGCCGCCGCCGTCCATACCCATTTGGTGCGCAAGGGGCTGCGCAGCTATGCCTCGCTCAACGTCCAGTCCGCCGAGTGCCTCGACACCCATGGCTTCGCGGTACTCATCGGGGTCGGCGCGACGACGGTGCATGCATGGCTGGCCGAAGCGGCAATCGTCGAACGTCATGCGCGCGGGCTTTATGGGGACCGCACGCTCGACCAATGTATCGCCAATTACCGCAAGGCGATTGACGATGGCCTGCTCAAAATCATGGCCAAGATGGGGATTGCCGTCATCTCCTCCTATCGCGGCGGCTATAATTTCGAAGCGGTCGGCCTGTCGCGTGCCCTGGTGCAGGAATTTTTCCCCGGCATGCCCGCCAAAATATCGGGCGAGGGCTATGTCTCGCTCTATGTCAACGCATCCGAACGGCATGATGCCGCCTATGATGCAGCGGCGGTGCATTTGCCCATCGGGGGCTTTTACCGCCAGCGGCAGGGCGCGGAACCGCATGCTTGGGGCGCGCCCCACATGCATTTGCTGCAAAGCGCGGTGGCGAGCGACAGCTATTCCACCTACCTCGCCTTTTCGCGCGCGGTGCACGACAGTCCGCCGATTTATCTGCGCGATTTGCTGGAGTTTAGCGATAATCGCAGCCCCATCCCGATTGAGGAGGTGGAGGCGATCACCGAAATCCGCAAACGCTTTATCACGCCGGGCATGTCCTTGGGCGCTCTCAGCCCCGAAGCGCATGAAACGCTGGCAATTGCGATGAACCGCATCGGGGCCAAGGCGGTGTCGGGCGAAGGGGGGGAAGATAGCGTCCGCTTCAAACCATACCCCAATGGCGACAATGCCAATAGCGGCATCAAACAAATCGCCAGCGGGCGTTTTGGCGTCACCGCCGAATATCTCGGCGCTTGTGAGGAAATTGAGATAAAGGTCGCCCAAGGGGCAAAGCCGGGCGAAGGCGGCCAATTGCCGGGGTTCAAGGTCACCGACATGATTGCGCGGCTGCGCCATGCAACGCCGGGCGTCACGCTGATTTCGCCGCCACCGCACCATGATATTTATTCGATCGAGGATCTCGCCCAGCTCATCTACGACCTCAAACAGATCAACCCGCGCGCGCGGGTGTGCGTCAAGCTCGTCTCCTCCGCCGGGATTGGCACGGTGGCAGCGGGCGTTGCCAAGGCGCATGCCGACGCCATCCTGATTTCCGGCCATGTCGGCGGCACCGGGGCCAGCCCGCAAACCAGCATCAAATATGCCGGAACCCCATGGGAAATGGGCTTGTCCGAAGTGAACCAGGTGCTGACCCTCAACGGGCTGCGCCACCGGGTCAAATTGCGCACCGATGGCGGGCTCAAAACCGGACGCGACGTGGTTATCGCCGCGATTTTGGGGGCAGAAGAATTTGGTATCGGAACGATGAGCCTGATTGCCATGGGCTGCATCATGGTGCGGCAATGCCACAGCAATACTTGCCCGGTCGGCGTGTGTACGCAGGATGAAAAATTGCGCGCTAAATTCACCGGCAGTCCCGAAAAAGTCATTAATTTGATGAGCTTCATCGCCGAAGAAGTGCGCGAGATTCTGGCCCGGCTCGGCTTTCGGTCGCTCGATGAAATCATCGGCCGCACCGAATTGCTCAAACAGGTGAGCCGCGGGGCCGAACATCTCGACGACCTCGACCTCAACCCGATTTTGGCCAAGGTGGATGCGCCCGATGATGCGCGGCGGTTCCATATTGCGACCCACCGCAACCCGGTGCCCGACGGGCTGGACGCGCAGATGTTGCGCGACGCCAAGCCGGTTTTTGAACGGCGCGAACGCATGCAGCTCACCTATGCGGTGCGCAACACCGACCGCGCGGTCGGCACGCGCCTGTCCGCCGAAGTGACGCAAAGCTACGGCATGGCCGCGCTCGCCCCCGGGCACATCCATGTCCGGCTACGCGGCACAGCGGGGCAATCGCTCGGCGCCTTCCTCTGTCAGGGCATCACGCTCGAAGTTTTTGGTGATGCCAATGATTATGTCGGCAAAGGGCTGTCGGGCGGGCGGATTGTCGTGCGCCCGACGGTGCGTTCGCCGCTGATGACGCGCGACAATAGCATCATCGGCAATACGGTGCTTTATGGTGCAACATCGGGCCAATTATTCGCCGCTGGTCAGGCGGGCGAACGCTTTGCCGTGCGCAATTCGGGGGCCGATGTCGTGGTCGAAGGCTGCGGGGCCAATGGCTGCGAATATATGACCGGCGGAACCGCGGTCATATTGGGCGATGTCGGCGCCAATTTCGGCGCGGGGATGACCGGCGGCATGGCCTTTGTCTTTGACGAGAAAGACCAGTTTGCCCTGCATGCCAATGGCGAATCCATCATCTGGCAACGGGTCAGCACCGCCCATTGGGAAGGTGAATTGCGCAGCCGGGTGGAGGCGCATATCGCGGCCACCGACAGCGCATGGGCCAAAGAAGTCCTGCGCGATTGGGACCGCAATCTGGGCAAATTCTGGCAAATTGTGCCCCGCGAAATGTTGGGCCGCTTGCCCCAGCCGCTGACCGACCCGGCCTTGGCGGCGGCAGAATAGGCACCATCGCCGCCACCGCCTTATCGCCGGTTCCCATGCCCCGATTTTTTGCCTATGCGTCGGGGCATGTGGCACCTTTATCAATTTCCGCTCTGCCCCTTTTCGCGCAAGGTGCGCCTGCTGCTTGGCGAAAAGGGTATCGCCTATGAACTGATCAGCGAATATCCGTGGGAAAAGCGCCCCGGATTTCGGGACATCAGCCAGACCGGGCAAACCCCGGCAATGCGCAACAGCGAACGCGACGTCGCCATCGCCGATTCCAATGCCATCTGCGAATATTTTGAGGAGGTGGAGCCTGCAAAGCCCCTGCTCGTCGGCAGCGCCGAAGTGCGCGCCGAAACCCGCCGGCTGATCGCCTGGTTCGACGGGCGCTTTTATGCAGAGGTCGGCATGCCCTTGCTCGCCGAAAAAATGATCAAGCGGTTATTTTATCGCCAGCCGCCCGATGCCAGCGTGCTGCGCGGCGCGATGCGCGCGACCACCGAACATATGGAAATGCTCGGCGCGGCGCTCGACCATCATCGCTGGTTGGTCGGCAATGCGATTTCGATGGCGGACCTTGCCGCCGCCGCGCATTTGTCGGTCGCCGATTATCTGGGCGGCATCGACTGGGCGGGGCACGACCAAGTGCGCGACTGGTATGCGGCGCTGAAATCGCGCCCGAGTTTCCGTCCCTTGCTCGACGAACGTATGGGCGCGCTGATGCCGCCCGCCCATTATGGCGATGTCAATTTTTAACTAGCGCAACCAAATAATTAATCGCGTCACTACCGCCCGCCTTGAAACCGCGCGTGGCAAAATCCGGCCCCAGCCCGTCGCGACGCAGCACGCGCAGCCCCCCCGCTGCCGCCATGTCAGCCAATTCATCGAGGGTCAGGAAACGCTGCCAATCATGGGTGCCGCGCGGCACCTGCCCCAGCCGCTCCGCCGCTTCGACCAGCAGCAGCTTGCTCCACAAGGTGCGATTGGGTGTGGAGAGGAGGAGGATGCCACCCGCCGCCATCCGCGCCGCCAGTGCGCACAAAAAGGCGGCCGGGTCGGCGACATGTTCGATCACCTCCATCGAGGTTACAATGTCAAACTGGCCGAGCGCGGCGGCAAAACCGGCATCGCCGATATCGCCATGGCGATAATCAATCGCCAGCCCCTGTTCCGCCGCATGCGCGCGCGCGACCGCGATATTTTCTGCCGCCGCATCCACCCCCGTCACATCGGCACCCAGCCGCGCCATCGGTTCGGCGATCAGCCCCGCCCCGCAGCCGACATCGATCAACCGCCGTCCGGCCAGCGCGCGAAAATCCTGCGGGTCGAGCGCAAAATGCGCGTTCAAACAATCCCGCATCCAGCCCAATCGCGCCGGGTTCAACCGATGGAGCATCGCCGATGACCCATCGGCATCCCACCAATCGGCAGCAAGCGCGCCAAAATGCGCGGCTTCATCGGGGCGTATGGTGCGTGTCATTTCGTCATTTTTCCCATGATTTCCACCCCTAGCAAGCCTATCCGCCCCTTGCCAGAGCGTGATGTGCTGCGTAACAGCGGCGCGCCGTCGCGTTGCAGTGCAGCAAGGCGCGCATAGCAGGAAAAAGGGGTAAGATGGCGCGGATCGTCATGAAATTCGGTGGCACGTCGATGGCCGGGACAGAGCGTATTCGCACCGTCGCGGCAATCATTAAACGCGCCGTCGATGCGGGTGACGAAGTGGCGGTCGTCGTATCGGCGATGGCGGGTGAAACCGACCGGCTGGTGCAATTTTGCCGCGAAGCCAACCCGATGTTCGATCCGGCCGAATATGATGTTGTCGTCGCATCGGGGGAGCAAGTGACATCGGGGCTGCTCGCCCTCACCCTGCAAGCCATGGGGGTGCGCGCGCGCAGCTGGCTCGGCTGGCAATTGCCGATCAGGACGGTCGATACCCATGCCAAGGCGCGGATTGCCGAAATTTCGGGCGATGCGCTGGGGGCCGCCATGGCGTCTGGGGAAGTCGCGGTGGTACCCGGATTTCAGGGGCTGATGGAGGATGGCCGGGTCGCGACATTGGGGCGCGGCGGGTCAGACACCAGCGCGGTCGCGCTCGCCGCCGCGATAAAGGCGGATCGCTGCGACATTTATACCGATGTCGATGGGGTCTATACCACCGACCCGCGCATCGTCGCACGCGCCGCCAAATTAAGCCATGTGACCTATGAAGAAATGCTCGAACTGGCGAGCGTCGGGGCCAAGGTGCTGCAAACCCGTTCGGTCGGCCTGGCAATGAAATATGGCGTGCGGGTGCAGGTTTTATCGAGCTTTATCGACCCTGACGCCGCGCCCGACGCATCCGCCCTGCCCGGCACATTGATCATCAGTGACGAGGAAATTGAGGAATTGCAGATGGAACGCCAACTGATCACCGGCATCGCCTATGACAAGAATGAGGCAAAGATCATCCTCACCCGCGTCCCCGACCAACCGGGCGCGGTGGCGCATATTTTCGGGCCATTGGCCGCCGCCGCCATCAACGTCGATATGATCATCCAGAATGTCGGGCGCGACAAAGGCGAAACCGACGTTACTTTCACCGTCCCGCGCACCGATTTGGCCAACAGCCTATCCATCCTTGAAAATGCGCGTGAAACCATCGGCTACAACCGCATCTTGCATGAAGCCAATATCGCCAAAATCTCGGTCGTCGGCGTCGGCATGAAAAGCCATGCCGGGGTTGCCGCGACGATGTTTGAGGCGCTGGCCGCGCGCGGCATCAATATTCAGGCGATTTCGACCAGCGAGATAAAGGTGAGCGTGCTGATCGAGGAGGATTTCACCGAACTTGCCGTGCGCACATTGCACAGCGCCTATGGTCTGGATGCAGAGGTGGCTGCATGACGGCGCGTCCCCGCCTTAGCCACCATATGGCGCGCGGCACCGCCTTTCTGGGCTGCGAGCTTGCCATTTTGGGCGGCGCGATGAGCTGGGTTTCCGAACGTAATCTGGTTGCCGCCATTTCCAACGCCGGGGGCTTTGGCGTCATTGCCTGCGGGGCGATGCCGGTTGACCTGCTCGATGCAGAAATCGCGGCAACCAAGGCGCTGACCGACAAGCCCTTTGGCGTCAACCTCATCACCATGCACCCCGATTTGTTCGCGCTGATCGACGTCTGCGCCCGCCACAAAGTCGGCCATGTCGTGCTCGCGGGCGGGCTGCCGCCCAAGGGCAGTATAGAGGCGATCAAGGCGAGCGGTGCCGCCGTCATCTGCTTTGCCCCGACGCTCGCCATGGGCAAGAAATTGGCGCGCAGCGGCGTCGATGCGCTGGTGATAGAGGGGATGGAAGCGGGCGGCCATATCGGCCCGGTTTCAACCAGCGTATTGGCGCAGGAGATATTGCCCGACCTTGCCGACGAACTGCCGATTTTCGTCGCGGGCGGGATTGCGCGGGGGGAGGCGATCGCCGCCTTCCTCGAAATGGGGGCAGCGGGGGTTCAGCTCGGCACCCGATTTGTCTGCGCGCATGAATCAATTGCCCATCCGGATTTCAAGCGCGCTTTCCTCCGCGCGTCGGCGCGCGATGCCGTCGCCAGCGTACAAATTGACCCGCGCCTGCCGGTCATCCCGGTTCGCGCGCTCAAAAATGCGGGGACGGAGGCTTTTACCGCCAAACAGGTGGAGGTGGCGCAATTGCTCGACCAAGGCGCGATCGACATGGGCGAAGCGCAATTGCAGATCGAAACCTATTGGGCGGGCGCGCTGCGCCGCGCGGTCATCGACGGCGATGTCGAAAATGGGTCGCTGATGGCGGGCCAGTCGGTCGGCATGGTCAAGGCAGAGGAACCGGTTGCAGATATATTGCGCGCGCTGGCCGATGAAGCCGAAAGCGCCTTTGTGAGCCGTGGGTAGAATATTCGGACAGGGCGCGCGCGCTTTGCGACCATATTTGTAGGCGATATTGATTAAGCGGCGCTTCATTGGCATGTCGGCAGGCACCGGCATGGGAAGCCGTCTTTGAGGTGAGGGAGAGTGGGATGGCCAAGCGCCGCAACTGGGACAAATATATGTTGCGCACGGGCAGCGCGCTGGGCCTGATCACGCTGGCATTGGTCAGCGCCTGTACCCCCCCGCCACCACCACCGCCACCGCCACCGCCGCCCGCACCTGCCCCCGCACCAGCGCCTGCACCCATGCCGATGCCGGTGCCGCCCAACAGCGCATCGCCAACGCTGACCATTCCGGGGCTGGATGCGCTCGGTCGGCGGATGACCCCCAATATCGACCTGTCGCCCGAACAATCATTGTGGCAATTGCGCATCGGCCTCAACGTCGCGGCGCTCAACTGCCGGGGGCCGAACGACCAGATATTGATCGATAATTATACGCGCTTTCTGGGCAATAACCGCAGCGCCATCGCCGCCGCCGAACGCTGGGTGATCCGCGATCAGGGCCGCAAGACCGGCACCAACGGCATTTCGGCGCGCGATACATTATCAACCCGCCTCTATAATTATTTTGCCCAGCCGCCGGTGCTGGCGACATTTTGTTCGACCGCAGAGGCGGAGGCGGCACTCGCCGCCAGCGAGCCATCGGCCAGCATTTTGACCTTTGCCGCGACCCACCTCACCCTGCTCGACCGGCCCTTTGTCGATTTTTACGCCGCCTATGACCAATATCGCGCCGACCTTGCGCGCTGGCAGGCATTGCAACCCGCGCCGGTTGCACTGACGCCCGCGCCCTACCCCGCGCCCTATCCTGCACCGACACCGACACCGGCACCCACGCCAACGCCGTCGCCGACCCCCGGTGGATGACCGGCAGGCCTTGGCGCACGCGCGCTTAATCTGCTAGGCCATCGGGCGATGACACTCGCCCCCCCTCCGCCGAGCGGCGCGGCACAGGCCGCCCGCCAGATTCTGCGCCGCCTGCATGATGTGATGGCGGCCAATACCAATGCACAGGCCAAGCTGAATCAGGTGACGCAAGCCATTGGTGAGGCGCTGGATAGCGAAGTTTGTTCCATCTATTTGCTGCGCGACGGGCTGCTCGAACTTTATGCGACGCGCGGGCTCAATCAGGCGGCGGTGCATGTCACCAAATTGGCGCTGAGCGAGGGGCTGGTCGGTTCCATCGCGCGCAACATCGAAACGCTCAATCTGGATGAGGCATCGGCCCACCCCGATTATGCCTATCGCCCCGAAACCGGCGAAGAACAATTCCACAGCTTTGCCGGTGTCCCGATCATCCGGCGCGAACGGGCGGTCGGCGTCCTGTGCGTCCAACATGCCGCATCGCGCGGTTATGATGAGTTGGAAATAGAGGCATTACAGACGGTTGCGCTCGTCCTTTCCGAACTCATCGCCAATGCCCATCTGGTCGATGATGCCGCCAGCGGGACACAAAGCGCCGACCAATCGCCGCAACAGCGCAGCGGGCTGAAACTGGTCGATGGCATGGCCAAGGGGCGCGCGGTTTTTCACCAGCCGCGCATCGTCATCGAACATACGGTGGCCGAGGATGTGGAGGTGGAGCGGGCGCGCGTCTATTCCGCCTTTACCAAGATGCGCGATCAGATTGACCGTATGGCGAGCCAGGCCGAATTTGGCAGCGGCGGTGAACATGATGAGGTGCTCGAAACCTATAAAATGTTCGCCTATGACGAAGGCTGGTCGCGCCGCATCAACGAAGCGATTGACGCTGGCCTGACCGCCGAGGCTGCCATCGAACGCGTCCAGCAACGCACGCGCATGCGCATGCGCCAGATTGACGATCCCTTGCTGTCCGACCGCATGCATGATCTGGAGGATCTGGCCAACCGTTTGCTGCGCATCGTTTCGGGGCAGATGGGGACAGCCGCGCAAATGGGGCTGCGCGAAGATGCGATTTTGGTCGCACGCAATCTGGGCCCGGCCGAACTGCTCGAATATGATCGGCGACGGCTCAAAGGCGTGATTCTGGAAGAAGGTTCGCTGACCGCGCACGTCACCATCGTCGCGCGCGCCATGGGGGTGCCGGTGCTCGGCCGGGTGCGCGACATTCGCCAGATTATCAACGAAGGCGACATGCTGTTGCTCGATGCCGGGCGCGCGGTCGTCCACGCGCGGCCCAATATGCCGACGATAGAGGCTTTCGACGTCCAGTTGCGCGACAATCGCGAACGGCGCGAACGCTTTGCGGCGATGCGCGATGTCGAACCGGTGACCGCTTGCGGCGCGCGCATAGAGGTGATGATGAATGCCGGGCTGCGCGAGGATGTGTCGGCGCTCGATTTGACCGGCGCCGACGGCATCGGGCTGTTCCGCACCGAATTTCAGTTCCTCGTTTCCGCCACCATGCCGCAGCGCGAACGCCAGACGCGCCTGTACCGCGACGTGCTCGATGTCGCGGGCAGCCGCCCCGTTGTCTTTCGCACCGTCGATATCGGCGGGGACAAGGCACTGCCCTATATGCGCGAAAGCGCGGAGAAAGAGGAAAATCCCGCGATGGGCTGGCGCGCGCTGCGCCTCGCGCTCGATCGCGGCGGATTGATGAAGGCGCAGGCCCGCGCCTTGCTGGAGGCTGGGGCCGGGCGCACATTGAACGTCATGTTCCCGCTGGTTGCCGAACCATGGGAATTTGATGCGGCGCGGGAGATCTTTGACGAACAGCGCGCTTTTCTGGTTGGACGGGGCAAGAAACTCCCCTCTGCCATCCGTTTTGGCGTGATGCTGGAGGTGCCGGCGCTGGCCGAAACGCTCGACCTCCTCCTCCCTCGGCTCGATTTCGTATCGATCGGCACCAATGATCTGACGCAATTTCTGCTCGCCGCCGACCGCGCCGACCCACGGCTCGCCGACCGTTATGACTGGCTCAGCCCCGCCATATTGCGTTTTTTGCGCCGCGTAATCTTGCCCTGTACCGATGCAGGGGTGCAGGTTGGCGTCTGCGGCGAAATGGGTGGCCGCCCGCTGGAGGCGATGGCGCTGCTCGGCCTAGGCATCCGCCGCCTGTCGATAACCCCGGCAGGTATCGGCCCGATAAAGGCGATGGTGCGCAGCCTCGACCTTGGCCAGCTCACCCCCTTTGTCACCGATTTGGTGACGCGCGGCACCACCCCCATTCGCCCCGCGCTGGAACAATGGGGCCGCGACCATGGGGTTGAACTGGGCCTTTAATACGCCCTCATGTGTTTTGCCCTCTGGCAAAAGCTTCCCCCGCACCGCATAAGGGGGGAAAATCGGCAAATGACCGGTGGGAGAAGCGGGTTGCACGACGACGACATGGCAGAGGTGCCGATGAATGACGCTGCGCAGGGCGAATTATTGCCCCTGACTCCGGGTGAAAAAATGCGGGCCGCGCGCGAGGCGGCGGGCCTCAGCCATGCGGCGATTGCCGAAATGACGCGGGTGCCGCAGCGGATGATCGATGCGCTCGAACGCAATGCCTTTGATGAACTGCCCACCGGCCCCTATGCGGTCGGCTTTACCCGCTCCATCGCCCGCGCATTGGGCTTGAACGAGGGGGAATTGACCGCCGAAGTACAGGCATTGCGCCATGCCAGCAGCGCCGGACTCAGCGCCGCGCAACAGGCATATGAACCCGCCGACACCAACCGTATCCCTACCCGCGCCTTGGCGTGGACGAGTGTTGCCATCGCCGCCATTTTGTTCGCCGCCTTTATGCTCTGGCGCGGCTATGTGGTGGGTGGCGACCTGGCCCGCGCCGACAATGCGGCAACCAGCGCGGCACGCCCCGCCGCAACGCCAGCAAATGCCGCAGCCGGTGCGCCAAATGGCGCAAGCCCCACCACCTCACTCCCTGCCCCACCCCCCGCCCCGCCCGCGCTGGCTAACGCGCCGGTGCGCATCGCGGCGAGCGAGCGGACATGGTTCAGCCTGACCGATGCAGCGGGCAACAGCCAGTTTGACCTGACGCTCGATGGCGGTGAATTTTACACCGTCCGCCCCAACCAGCGCGCGCTTTTCCTGCGCACCGGCCGCCCCCAAAGCTTGCGCATATTGCTGGGCGATCAGCGCCTGCCGCAATTGGGTGCCAATGACGCGGTGGTAAGCGGGGTGGCGCTCGACGCGGCATCGCTGGCGCAACGGCTCAGCGCCCAACCTGCCGCCGCCCCACCCACCGTTCCGGGAGCAAGCCAATGAAGTTTCCGCATTTTCACCGCGCACTCTGGCTCGGCACCGCCGCCCTGTTGCTGACGCCGACGACGCCCGCACTGGCGCAGGATGCGGATGTTGCCCAGCGCGTTGACCGGCTGGAGCGCGAATTGCGCGCGGTGCAACGCCGCGTCTTTCCGGGGAGCGAGGCAGGGCTTTTCACGCCTGAGGCGACGCCGAGCACGCCGGGCAATAACGCCAGCGATGCTGGCCCGCCCCAAAATGCGGTTGCCGACCTTGCCAGCCGTATCGAAGCGCTGGAGGCTGGGCTGGCCCGCCTGACCGGTGAAGTGGAACAACAGGGGCATCGCCAGCAACAATTGGAAGCAGCGGTCGCGCAGTTACGCGCGGATTTTGCCGCGCGGTCCAATGCCGATGGCGCTGTGACAACGCCCGCCGCCAGCGCCACCCCAGCCCCCACCCCGACTCCCACGCCAACCCCCACTCCGGCCGCAACGCGTCCAACGCCTGCACCCACCCCGGCCCCGACCCGCGCCCGCGCGACACCCGCACCCACCCCTGCCCCCACGGCGACAAGTCCCGCGAATACCGCTGAACGGCGCGCCCGCGTGGCGGCGATCGAAGTGCCAACCGATGGTGATGCCGGGGAAAATGCCTATATCTATGGCTATCGCTTGTGGGACGCCCATTTTTACCCAGAGGCGCAGACCCAATTGCGCCGGGTGATCGAACAATATCCGAACCACCGCCGGGCGAGTTATGCCGGCAATCTCTTGGGCCGCGCCTATCTCGACAATGGGCAGCCCAGCCTCGCGGTACAGGCATTATATAATAATTATCGTGACCGGCCGCGCGGCGAACGCGCGCCCGACAGCGTCTATTATATGGGCATGGCGCTGATCCGCCTCAACCGGCGGGAGGATGCGTGCCGCACCTTTGACGAATTTACCCGTGTTTATGGGACGAGCGCGTCGCAAAATCTGCAAAATCAGGTCGCGGCGGGGCGGCGGCAAGCTGGCTGCTGAACAAGTCCCTGATGCGGATTATCTGCATCACGCCATCGGACGGCTGATTGGGCCGACGGCGGCGGACCGCGACCAATTTGGCGTCGCGGTGTCGGGCGGGCCGGACAGTCTGGCGCTGCTGCTGCTTGCCCATGCCGCCTTTCCGGGGCGCATGGCGGCGGCAACCATCGACCATGGTCTGCGCGCCAACAGCGCGGCAGAGGCGGCATTTGTCGGTGCAATTTGCGCCGCGCGCGCCATTCCCCACCATATTTTACGCCCCAGCGCACCGATCAGCGGTTCGTTGCAGGCGTCGGCGCGCGCGGCACGCTATGCCCTGCTCGATCGCTGGCGCAGCGAACAGGGGATCGACTGGCTGATGACCGCGCACCATGCCGATGATCAATTGGAAACGATGGTGATGCGGCTTGCCCGGTCGAGCGGGGTTGGCGGCTTGGCCGGGGTGCGCGCGCGGCAAGGCCATGTGCTGCGCCCCTTGCGCCATGTCCGGCGCGCGGCGCTGCGCATATTGGTGGAGGATGCCGGGATCACCTCGGTCGATGACCCGTCGAACCGCGATGATCGCTTTGACCGGGCACGTTTGCGCAAAGCCTTGGCCGGACAGGATTTTCTGGACGCGCAAGCGGCATCTGTCAGCGCCGATGCATTGGCGGATGCGGATGCGGCGCTCGACTGGACGACCAGCCAAATGGCGCAAACCCGGATCATCGCCGTGCAAGATGGCCTGTCGGTCGATGTGGCGGGCCTGCCGCATGAATATGTCCGCCGCCTCCTCCGCCGCGCGCTGGTGCAGATGGGCGAGGCGCCGCCACGTTCCGACACGTTGGAACGTGCGATCACCGCTGCCAGCCATGCGGGCCGGGCGATGGTCGGCAACATATTTCTGACCGGCGACAGCATGGGCAAAATTACCCTTTCCCCTGCCCCACCACGCGGTGGTCACCGGCACGCTTGACCGGCACGCTTGACTGCTGCAAAATGTTCGCTTAATGTTCCAACATATCGCCGTGCAGCCACTCGGCATTTCACTGCACGCGGACAGAGGGAGGATTTTATGATCGGCTATGTCACTTTGGGGACCAATGATCTGCCACGCGCTGCCAAATTTTACGACGCTTTGGCGGCGGAACTTGGCACCGGCCGGATGATGGAAATGGACAGTTTCATCGCTTGGGGTGAACCCGGCGGCGGGGCAGGCATCGGCCTTACCAAGCCCTTTGACGGCAATGCCGCGAGCGTCGGCAATGGCGTGATGGTCGCGCTGGAGGCCAAGGACCGCGAACAGGTGCATCGGCTCTATGAAATCGCGCTGGCCAATGGCGGCACATGTGAAGGCGAACCGGGCCCGCGCGGGGAAAGCTTTTATGCCGGTTATTTCCGCGATCCCGACGGCAACAAGCTCAATGCCTTTTTGATGACCGGGCCGATGTAACCACCCAAGCCAAGGTTGCGGCCTTGTCATATCGCGCGCGGCGCTTACATTCAGGCATCGGCGCGCCCTTGCGCCCTTAGATGGTGAGGATTGCGTGCAGGAAGACAGGCCGCCGCCGGGCAACCCGTGGATAAAGACGCTGCTGATTTGGGCGGCGGTGATTTTGGGGCTGCTGATGGTCGCCCAATTATTCACCGGCGGTGCAGCGGCACCGTCGAGCGCGCTCCCCTATTCCGAGTTCAAGGCACGTGTGGCGGCGGGTGACGTGCGCAGCGTCGTCATCGGCGACCGGCGGATTACCGGCCAGTTCACCGACGGCAAGACATTCACCACCAACCCGGTGCCCGACCCCGGATTGACGCAGGATCTGGCCGAACATCGCGTGCGCTATGACGGCCGGCCTGTCGAAGAAGGCAATATCTGGGCGGCGATATTGATCAATATTCTGCCCTTTGCGCTATTTCTGGTGCTCGGCATCTTCATCTTTCGTCAGGTGCAGAAAAACAGCGGCGGCGGCGCGATGGGATTTGGCAAGTCCAAGGCCAAATTGCTGACCGAACGCGCGGGCCGCGTCACCTTTGACGATGTGGCGGGGATTGAGGAAGCGCGCGAAGAATTACAGGAAATCGTCGAATTTCTGAAAGATCCGGCGAAATTCTCGCGCCTTGGCGGCTCCATCCCCAAGGGGGCGTTGCTCGTCGGCTCACCCGGCACCGGCAAAACCCTGCTCGCCCGCGCAATCGCCGGGGAAGCGGGCGTGCCCTTTTTCACCATTTCGGGTTCGGACTTTGTCGAAATGTTCGTCGGCGTCGGCGCCAGCCGCGTGCGCGATATGTTTGAACAGGCCAAGAAAAATGCCCCCTGCATCGTCTTCATCGACGAAATCGACGCGGTCGGCCGCCATCGCGGTGCGGGGCTGGGCAATGGCAATGACGAACGCGAACAGACGCTCAACCAATTGCTTGTCGAAATGGACGGGTTTGAAGCGAATGAGGGGATCATCATCATCGCGGCGACCAACCGCCCCGATGTGCTCGACCCCGCATTGCTGCGCCCGGGCCGTTTTGACCGGCAGGTGGTGGTGCCGCGCCCCGATATAGAGGGGCGGGTCAAGATTTTGGGCGTCCACACGCGCAACAAGCCGCTCGCGCCCGATGTCGATCTGCGCACCATCGCGCGGGGCACACCGGGCTTTTCGGGTGCAGATTTACAGAATCTGTGCAACGAAGCCGCGCTGATCGCCGCACGGCGTGCCAAGCGCCTGATCGCCATGGCCGAATTTGAAGACGCCAAAGACAAGGTGATGATGGGCACCGAACGGCGTTCGATGGTCATGACCGACGATGAAAAGCGCATGACCGCTTACCATGAGGCAGGGCACGCGCTCGTCGCGCTCCATGAACCAGCGTCGGACCCCATTCACAAGGCAACCATCATCCCGCGCGGGCGTGCGCTGGGCATGGTGATGCGCCTGCCCGAACGCGATAATTACAGCTATCACCGTGATAAAATGCACGCCAATATGGCGGTCGCCATGGGTGGCCGCGTCGCCGAAGAAGTGATTTTCGGCTATGATAAAGTGTCATCGGGGGCGAGCAGCGACATTCAATATGCCACCCAATTGGCACGCGACATGGTGACCCAATGGGGCATGTCCGACGCGCTCGGCCCGCTGCAATATGAACAGCCGCAGGGGGAAACATTCCTCGGCTATTCGCAGGCGCAGCGTGTCCATATGTCCGACGAAACCGCGAAGCTGATCGACAAGGAAATCCGCAGCCTTGTCGATGCGGGCTATGCACGGGCGCAAAAATTGCTGACCGACCATGGTGACCAGCTGGAACGGATTGCGCAGGCGCTGCTCGAATATGAAACGCTGTCGGGGGATGAGGTAAAGCGCGTCGCCGATGGTGAGGCGTTGGGCCGCGAAAGCGACGGCAACCCCAGCCACGTCCGCCCGATTGACGGTCATGCTGGTTCGGTGCCGCAGGTGCGCCGCCCCCGCGCCGCCAAATCGGCGGCCAATGCCAATTAACTGATACCGCCGTGCAGCTTTACTGCGACGAATCGGGCGGGGTTGGCAGCGGGGTCATGCTGCTCGCCGCCGTGACGGTGGCGGATGCAGACAGCCTCCTCACCCACATCCGCGCGGTGATGGGGCTGCGCGGCGAGTTAAAGGGCAGCCGCATCACCATGGCCGAACGCGCTTTTGTGGTGGAGGCTTTTGCCCGCGCTGGCGGGCGCGCCATCGTCGCCCAGGCTGATATTGCCGCGCTCAGCGGGCCAAGCGGCCCACCTGCCGACCACCATGTTTATGGCGCGCTGTTGAACCATGCGGTGGCGGCGTGGTTGCCCACCACAGATATCGCACGCGATAGCGCGCCAGATAGCCCTGCGGCTGCCCAGCGTGTCGATGTAACAATTGATGACGGGCGCTACGATGCGCTGCGCAATCTGGCGATGCGCGATTCGGTGCAGAAATCGGTTGGAAAATGGGGCAGCGCGCGGCTGGCCGATTCGCGGCGCTGTGCGGGCGTGCAATTTGCCGATGTTATCGCCAACAGCCATTTTCACGTCGCGCTCGACACGCGCGAGGCAGCGCGCATCGACGCGCTGTTCCAGCCATTGTGGCAGGCGGGCATCATTCGCCGCCTACCGATCAACGATATTTAGCCGTCGTAATCCCCCACGCCCGCGGTCGGACGCGGCGGGGCAGCGGCGGTCAGGCGCAGCGCCTCTGCCGAACGGACGATCGAGCCGACTTCATCGGGCGTATCATCATCATCGATGACAACTTTTTGATGGCTGCCGACCAGGGCGGCTTCAATGTCGCTCGGGCGGATGGTTTCGTCGGCGATTTCGCGCAGCGCGACCACCGGATTTTTATCCCGGTCGCGTTCGATCGTCAGTTCCGCGCCCTTGGAAATTTCGCGCGCGCGCTGTGATGCCATCAGCACCAGATCAAAACGGTTGGAGATTTTATCAACACAATCTTCGACGGTGACGCGCGCCATCGCAATATCCTTGGCAATCGGAGTGGAAAACCCGTCATGGGCGAAGGCGGCATGTAGGCAGCGGCGGCCAAAAAGTCAATGAAAGTAAATGGTGCGTGATGATATGCTTGGCGCACGGCCAATGGACACTATCTTGGCGGCATGGACATGGGGGCAGAATATGACGCGACAGTTGCGCCGCAGCCGATGGCGGTTGCGGGCGGGCAATTGCAGTTGGTCGTCGATGGGTCGGCGCGGCTCAACCAATTTCTCGCGACGATTGCCGGGGCGACGCGCACCGTCCGCCTGATCACCTATAATTTTGTCGATGATGCGACGGGCCGCGCGGTGTGCGCTGCGCTGCTCGCCGCGCGCACACGCGGGGTGACGGTGCAGCTTATCATCGACAGCTTTGGCTCCTCCACCACCAGCGCCGCGCTCTTTCAACCACTCATCGCGGCGGGGGGCGAATTACATTGGTTTTCGGGGCGCTGGTCGAACCGCTACCTTATCCGCAACCATCAAAAATTGCTGGTGGCGGATGAAAATGTCGCGGTGGTCGGCGGCTTCAACATCGCCGATGCCTATTTTGCGCCAGCCGATGCGCCCGATGGCTGGCGCGATCTGGGATTATGGATAAGCGGCGATTTTGCGGGCGTCGCGGCGCGCTGGTTCGACCTTTTGTTCGATTGGGCGCGCAGCGATGCGCGCAAATGGCGCGACCTGACGCGCGCCATTCGCCATTTTGACGGGCACGCCGGTGCGATCCATCTGCGGCTTGGCGGGCCGACCGCGCGGCTTTCGCCATGGACGCTGGCGCTGCGCCGGGCGATGCTGGGCGCGCGCACGCTCCACCTCTCCACCGCCTATTTTTCGCCCAATCGTTCGGTCATCCGGCGGATTGGCGCGGTCGGACGCGCCGGGCAGGCGCACATCATCCTCCCCGCGCGCAGCGACAATCCCGCGACGGTCGGCGCATCCCGCTTGCTCTATGGTTATTTGATGCGGCGCGGCGTGGCGGTCTATGAATTCACGCCAGCGCTGCTGCATAACAAGCTAGTCATCGCCGATGATCATGTCTTTATCGGCAGCGCCAATTTCGACATGCGCAGCCTCTATATCAATGTCGAATTGATGGTGGAGGTGACCGACGCCGCTTTCGCCGCGCAATGCCGCGCGCTTGTGGCGCATCAGGCGCGCGAATCCACACCGATAACCGTGGAGCTCCACGCCAGCCGCGCGGGCTGGCTCAACCGGCTGCGCTGGTTTGCCAGTTGGCTGATCGTCGCGGTGGTGGATTATGGCGTGGCGCGGCGGCTCAATTTCGGATTGCCGCCAAGGGATTGATTAATCGTCCGTTTTTGTCGCCCAAAAGAGGAAACAGGGCGGGATATTCCACCATTCAAACCCATTTTCAATCTGGCTGAAATGCGGTTCGAGGAAATCGCGCGCGCGCTTGCGGAATTGATAGACGAGGAAACTGCCGCCCGGGCGCAGCGCGCGGTGGGTGGCAGCGGCAATCGCCGGTCCGACGCCATCGGGTAAAGTCGAAAATGGCAGGCCCGACAAAATCTGGTCGGCATGGGTGAAACCGTTGGCGGCAATAATCGCCTCCACATCCGTGGCGGAACCGAGGATGGGGCGGAAACGGCTGTCGGCAATGTCGCGTTGCAGATAATCGATGAAATCGCCGTTGGTGTCGATCGCGATATAGGTCGCATCGCCGCGCATATGCGCCAATATGGTGCGCGAAAAAGTGCCCACCCCCGGCCCATATTCGACGAACAGGTCAACCTTGGCCCAATCGACGCGCGACAACATATGGTCGATCAGCGTACCGGTGGACGGGATGATCGAACCGACCATCACCGGGTGTTTGACAAAGCCTTTGAGGAACATGCCCCATGGGCCGAGCGCACGCACCACCCGGTCACGCAGACGGTCGGGGCGGCGGGTTTCAGCCTTGCTCAGCGACATGCAATAATCCCAATTGGGGCGGCTGAATCCGGAGCCGCCGTCCGCTGCCATAGGCGAAACTTGGGGGGCGTGGCAATGCGCAAACAGGGGTTATGCGTCGTCGCCCTGCCCCAAAATGACAGTTTTCTGTGCGATATATTCCGCCAATCGCGCAGATTCTTGGGCCGACAGGCGCAGCCCCAATTTGCTGCGCCGCCACAAAATATCGCTGACATCACGCGCCCATTCGCGTTCGACCATCCAGTCCACCTCTGCCGCGCTGAGGCCGTGGCCAAAATCCTGCCCCAAATCGGCGCGGCTTTGCGCACCGCCGAGCCAGCATCGCGCCTCCGTCCCATAGGCAGCGGCGATGCGCCGTGCGTCAAATCCATCCAAAAAGCTGTAATCGCGCGCCAATTCGGCGACCAATGCATCAAACCCCGTCACTGGAAAATCACCGCCCGGCAAAGGTGCAGCGCCCGTCCACGCTGCACCGGTGAGCGCGGCAACATGCGGGGCAAGATGTTCCATCACCTCCCCCGCCAGATGGCGATAGCTGGTTATTTTACCGCCAAAAACCGACAGCATGGGCGGTGCGTCACCATCCGCGCCGACATCCATTTCAAAAACATAGCCGCGCGTTGCCGATTCCGGCTTGCCCGACCCGTCATCGACCAAGGGGCGCACCCCGCTAAACGCCCAGACGACATCCTGTGGCGTGATTTGCTGGTCGAAATATTCGTTGATACCCCGGCAGAGATAGTCGATTTCCGCTGCAGTAGCGACCGGCGGGCCCATCGCATCATCATGGTCGCAATCGGTGGTGCCGATCAGCGTGAAATCGCGCTGATAGGGGATGGCGAAAAATATCCGCCCGTCCGCCAGTTGGAAAAAATAGGCAAAATCATGGGTGAAGAGCCGCCGCACGACGATGTGCGATCCGCGTACTTGGCGCATCGCATGGCGGCTGGCGACGCCCGCCATGCGCGTGATGTTGAGGACATGGGGCCCCGCGGCATTGACGATGCTGCGCGCCCAAAATTCGCCCTTGGCGCTGCGGATGCGCCACAGCCCATTTTCGCGTGCCAGCGCGGTGACCGGCGCGTCGCGCAGCATTGCCGCGCCATGCGCCGCCGCGTCGCGCAAATTGGCGATGACGAGCCGCGCATCATCATCCGCGCAGTCGCTATAGACAAAGCCATGGCGATATTGCGCCTGCAATGGCGCACCCGCCGGGTGGCGCGCCAGGTGGATTGTTTCCGTCGTCGGCAATAATTTGCGCCCGCCGATATGGTCATAGAGGAACAGGCCCAGACGCAACAGCCAGCGCGGGCGAAGCCCCCGGTGATAGGGCAGGACAAAACGCATCGGGTGGATGAGGTGCGGGGCGATACCCCACAAAATCTCCCGCTCGGCCAGCGCCTCGCGCACCAACCCAAATGCATAATGTTCGAGATAGCGCAGCCCGCCGTGGATCAGCTTGGTCGATGCGCTGGACGTGCAGCCGGCATAATCGCCCGCTTCAAACAGGATGACGCTCGCTCCGCGCCCCGTCGCATCGCGCGCCACCCCTGCACCGTTGATGCCGCCGCCGATGATGGCAATGTCAAAGGGTGGGTGGGCGGCCATCCGCCGACCCTAACGCACTGCCCCCTGTCGCAGCAAGCGCGGTAATAAAGTGAAGGCGGCCAAAATCGGGTGCCGCCGCTGCCAATCCGTGACGATGATCTGCGTGCCCGCGTGGCGATTGACCTTCCACGCCAGATAATCAATCCCACCGGCAAAGGTGAAGGTCGCTTTCAACAGCCGGACGATGGACAATATTTTGCCCTCGATCCGCCGCCTTGCCCAGCCACCACCGCGTGCATTCACCGGCATGACCGCCGCCGCCGCATGGCCAAAGGCGGCATAGCGTTCGGGTGCCGCATCAACCACTGACCCTGCCCGCCCGCCCCGTTCGGCGCGCAATTCAACCGAATAGGTGAGCGCAAAGGCGCGCCGCCACCAATCGAGCATCCCCTCCCCATCGCGGGGCTCAGCCGCCGCCAGCAAAGTGGGGGCCGCGCGCGCGACGGCGTCAATTGCGCGCGCTGCCGCGTCCGCATCGCTGCTCCAGACCAGACGCGACGGCTGGGCAAAGCGCGCCCAGACCGAAACATTGCGGGTTTCCGGCCCGTTCAGCCGGTAAAAATCCGCCTCGCTCAGCACCGCATATTTGGCGCTGAGTCCCGCATGCGCAAAGGGGAAGACATTGGGCGGGATGATCGCATTGGCCCACGCCAGCCAGCGCCGCGCATAGGCGGTGCGATAATCGGCGACGATCAGGTAAAAGTCGAGCATCAAGCCATCGAGGGCATCCTCCCGCAGGCAGGAACCGTAAAAAAGCACCGCGCGCGCGCCGGGATGTTGCGCCGCAATTGCCGCAGCCATCGCCGACACCGCTGGCTGCACGCCCTCAGTCAATTCATCGCGGACCAGCGCGGCAAGGCGCGTCGCCATGCGCGGCGGGGTGGGAATGGCGCTGGCCATATCCGGCACGTTCAGGCGGCGAGCTTGAGGAAGGGGACAGGCGCGGTCGCTTGCAGGGTAATCGGCTGGCCGGTCGTCGCTTCAAATAATTCGCCATCCAATATGACGCTCGACCGGTCCCCCTCAATACGGATGAGGTCACCCTTTTCAAAATAAAGCCCCGAAACTTCGCGCTGCCCCAGCCCGCCGGTCAGCGCGATGCGCAACATGCCGAACACCGATTTCAAATTGGCATGGACGGCGAGCAATTTCATTTGCCCGACCCCATCGCCATCGCCGGGCCGCGCGTTGAACAGCAATTTTTCCAGCGTCGTCACAATCAACACCGCAAAGCGCCCGCGTATCGCGCCGTGCCGTTCAAAGCTGACGGTCACCGGCGCGGCGCGACCCCCGGCAATCCAGCCCAGCCCCGGCACCAGCGACAAAATCGCCAAAATACCGGCGAGGACATGCGCCAGCCCATTGGGCAGGCCCAGCGGATAGAGCCGGTTGCGGCAATAAAGGATGATGTCGGCAAGACCGGCACCGCCGAGGAACATGCCCAGGACCGGGCGATTGGTGCCGCCATGCGAGAGGGAGATGAGTTCGCGTTCGACGATATGCCCGTCGAAACCGCCGCGCGCCAAGGTCAAAATCGCTTCGAGCGCGTCCACCGGGTCACCCGATGCGCCAAGGTCGAGCGCGATTAAATTGGTCTTGCCATTGGGCAAAACGGCGACCGGCGGCACAATATTGCTGCCAAAATGCTTGCCGCCATATAATTCGGTCAGCGCCGCCTGCACGGTGCCGTCACCGCCATTGATCGCGATGATGCGCGGGCGAACCAAAGCGACAGAGGCAAGCGCGGCGCCAATCTGGTCGGCCCGTTCCACCTCATAATGAAAAATGTCGCTATGCCCCGCGCAATAGGTGCGGATGCGCGGCAAAAGCGCACGGTTGCCCGTCGACCTCGGGTTGGAGATCAGGGCAACCGCGACCATGGTGCCGCCTAACTGCGCGGCATGGGGTCAAAACTCGACCCCTGTACATAGTTGAGGATGACCGTCTGGCGCGTCGTGCCCTGCCCGACGCTGAATGCCACTCGTTCGACCGCCGGTTTGCGGCGAAATAGCATGTCGAGCAGGCTGACATCGGGGTTACCCGAAAAACCGCCGCCATCGGCACGGTCCGAATTGCCATTGCCGTTCAAATCATGGCGCACCGAAACCGCGTAACGACCCGGCGCGCTGACCGGCACGCAAATCGGCATATCGCCGCTGCGCGTCACCGGCACATCGACCCGCACCAGCCATTGGCGGCGTTCAAACATGGTGCGCTGATTGGCATGGTATAATTGCACGCGCACCGTGCCGCTGCGCGCACGAAAGCCGGTCACATTGACGATGACCGCCGAATCGCCCGCATCACAGCGCGCCGCATGGGGGCCGATGCTGAACGCACCCGCCGCAGTCGCAGCAGCCCCGGCGAGGGCCGCACCCACCAAAATGGCAGCAAATTTACGCATCTACATCCTCCAACCAACGGGCCAGTCCATCTTGTCGCGGATCCGGCCTTCGTCCGATTGCGCCCTTTTTTGCTTTTCCCCCTATGCGCCCACTTTGCGGCAAAATTGGGGTCGCTGCTTGGCGATGGCGCGGCCATCGGCTGAACGGGGGGTGAAAATGCGCGCCTACGCGCGCGCAAATGCCCCTTTGCGCGCCGCGCCGCTTTCAGCTAATCGGCTATTTTTGCGTGCCTATTGCGGACATTTTCTAGACGTGCTGCGCTTTTTCAGATGGTCGGCCACCGACCGCTATATTGCCAAACTCATTGCGGTGCCGCTCCTCGGCACCTTGGTGCTGTCGGCAATGTTGCTGGTGCTCGACAAGATGCTGCGCCTGTTTGAATTTGTCGCGACAGAGGGTGGGCCGGTCAGCGTCGTGTGGCGGATGCTCGCCAATTTGCTGCCCGAATATTTGTCGCTCGGCATCCCCATCGGCCTGACGCTGGGCATTTTGCTCGCCTTTCGTCGCCTCGCCACTTCTTCTGAAATTGATGTCATGCGCGCGGTCGGGCTTGGTTATACCCAATTGCTCAAGGCGCCCTTTGCCTATGCCATATCGCTCGCGCTGCTTAATCTGGCGATCGTGGGATATGTCCAGCCGCTGGCGCGCTATGCCTATGAAGGATTGCGCTTTGAACTGCGCACCGGCGCGCTCGGCGCATCGATAAAGGTCGGCGAATTTTCCAATCTGGGCAATCGTTTGACCCTGCGCGTCGAAAGCAGCAGCGACGGCGGTAAAAAATTGACCGGCATTTTCGCCTTTGCCCGCGCCAATAATGGGCAAAGCGTCGCGGCCAGCGCGCGCGAGGGGCGTTTCCTCGCCACCGGCGACCCGGACACCATCGTCCTCAGGCTTACCGATGGCATGTTGGTGCATGACGGCCCGCGTTTTTCCACCCCCCGCACGCTCAGCTTTACCCAGCATGACCTGCCGATTGACCTACCCAAGATAGAGGCTTTTCGCAGGCGCGGCGGGCAAGACCGCGAACTCACCATCCCCGAACTGGTGCGCGTCGGCAATGATCAGGGCGAGCCCACGCGCACAAGGCTGGAAAGCCGCGCCAATTTCCATTTCCGATTGGTCGAGGTGGCAACGATGCTCGTCCTCCCCCTGCTTGCCATCGCGCTCGCCGTGCCGCCCAAAAGGTCCAGCTCCGCGCTCGGCCTATTCCTCGCCATCATCATGTTGGTGACCCAGCACAAGATTAACGAATATGCCGAAGGATTTGGCGGATTGGGCGGCGTCGACCCCTTTATCGCGCTGTGGGTGCCATTCCTCTTATTCTGTGGTCTGGCCTTTTGGATGTATTATGTCCTTGCCTATGTGCCGGGCGGGCAACCGATCGGCGCGCTCGAACGCAGCTTTGCCAAGTTCGCGGCATGGATAAAGCGGCTGTGGCGGCGACTGCCCCTGCTGCGCGACATGAACGCGGAATATAGCGCGGGGACCCGGGCATGAGCGGCGCGCCCAGTTTCTTCCCCTCCCGCACGCTCGGCTGGTATGTCGCGCGCATGTTCCTCATCCGGTCGCTGGTGATATTATTATTGCTGGTGCTGGTGCTGCAAACGCTCGACCTCTTGGGGGAAAGCAGCAAGATTCTGGCGGTGCCCGGCAATGGCGATGCGCAAGTCTGGTATTATGCCAGCCTGCGTTTTCCACAGATTGTTGCGCGCTTCATGCCCTTTTCGCTGCTGCTTGGCACGCTGGTGACGTTGGTGACGCTCAACCAGAATAGTGAGATTATCACGATGAAGGCGGGGGGCATGTCCGCACATCAGATATTGGCGCCGCTGTTCGTCGCCAGCCTGTTCGTCGCGGGGGCAGCCTTTGTCTTCAACGAACGGGTGGTGACACGTTCAACCGCCACATTATCGGCATGGCAAAAGGCGGAATATGCGGCTGTGCCGATTGACAGCGGGGTGCGCAGCAACGTCTGGGTGCGGTCAGACGATGCGCTGATCCACGCCGCGCGGGTGCGCGGGCGCGGCAGCCTCGCCACGCTGGAGGGGGTGGAAGTGTTTGAACGCACCGGTTCTGCCATAACCTCCATCGTGCGCGCCGATGTCGCCACCTATGGCAGCGATGGCTGGAACCTTGCCAATGCGCGGCGTTTCGTCGCGGCAGACGGCACGGTCACCCGCCTTGGCAATGTCACGGCGGGGCGCGGGGTGCCGCCGGACCGCTTCACGCTCGCCAATGTCGATGGCGATTCGACATCCTTTTGGGCGCTGCGCAGCGCGATCGATGAATTGCGCACGGCCGGCCGCCCGACCCAATCGCTGGAGGTTGATTTTTGGCATAAATTGGCCGCGCCATTGTCCGCATTGTTGATGCCGCTGCTCGGCGCGGTGGCGGGCTTTGGCCTCGCGCGGTCGGGGCAATTATTGGTGCGCGCGGTTATCGGCATGGGGCTCGGCTTTGCTTATTTTGTTGCCGATAATTTTGGGCTGGCGATGGGCAATTTCGGCGCATATCCGCCGCTGCTCGCCGCATGGGGCCCCTTTTTACTGTTCCTGCTTATCGGCGAATTGGTGCTCATCCGCTCGGAGGAATAGGGCTATTTGCCCGCCCCCATCGAACGGCGCATCAACTCGCTTACCAAAATCGGCAGGCCCGACCGATTGGCCTTGGCATAGGTGGATGCCCCACCCAATTCGCGCGCCAGCCGCCGGTGCGCTTCGCCCAGCGCATGATAGGGGAGGCCGGGCAGCAGATGGTGGAGCGCATGATATCTAAGGCCAACCGGCGCCCATAATGCGGGCAGCGGCGATGGCGGGGGGACATTTACCGTATCGAGGAATTGCGCCGTCACGCTCATCTCCGCGCCATCATTATCCCATAAATGGGCGACGAGGGTGCGGATTTGGTTGAGGAACATGACACCCGACACAATCGCCAAGGCGGTTAAAAACCCCGCCAGCGGGATGATGCCGGTGGCAACCATGGTGATGAGCGCCATCGCCCAGATGGCGGCGGGCGGTTCGGTCAGCCGAACGTGGCGCGCGATGGCGGGTTCGGGGGCGCGACGACGAAAATCGGGGTTGATGACAAGGCCCGAAAAACGTTCCCACACCATTGTCCTGAGCGGCGGGATGACCATCGATAGCGGTGCCAAAATACCATAGCGCAGCAGCAGGCCGAGCGGCCCCAACAAAGAAATCAGCACAAATGCGGGCAAAGTCCACGGCTTCATATGCGACAAAGGCAGATATTCGGGGTCGTCCGCCGTCCCATATTTGCGGCGCATATGGTGGGTATTGTGCAACCCTTCGTACATGAAGCTGGGGACGAGCAGCGGGATACCGATCAACATATGCCAGACGGTCCAAAACCCCGGCACCGCCGACAGGCGCATATGCGTCAATTCATGGATGAACAGGCTGGCGCGATAGAGCGTCAATATCGACACCAACCCGAAACCCAGGCTCACCAGCCAGCCATCGGCCATAATCGCGCCCGCCATGCTGGCATAACCGACCATGGTCGAACCCAGAAAATCGCCCCAGTAAATCGCGCGGCTGGGGGTGTTCAAATCACGCGTCAGTTCGGACGCGGCGCGGATCATCGCCATATCCTCCCCCCGCGCGGCAGAGGCGCTGGGAGTAGGGGCGCTGGGAGCGGAGGCACCGGCGGCAGGTGCTGGCGCAGGTGCGCGCATGGTGGGGGCAGCGTTCGACATCAGCGCATTTTACCCCGCCCATATGGCAGGATGATGGCAATTTTGCCCCTCTGCTGTCCCTCTTGCTGGCCCCCTTGCTGGCAGCCCGACGCGGCGCTAATTCCCCAGCCATGTCTCATGCCCCGCAAACCGCCACCATCCATCCGGTCACCATCCATCCGGTCATCGGCACACACGACCGCAAAGCCTTTGTCGAGCTGGCCTATCGCCTCAACGCCGATGACCCTTGCTGGGTGCCACCGCTGCGGATGGACGTGCATGCGCTGATTACGCCGGGGAAAAACCCGTGGTTTGAACATGGCAGCGCGCAGCTTTTCCTTGCAAAGCGTGGCGATGCGGTGGTCGGGCGGATCAGCGCGCATATCGACCAGATCGCGCTCGCCATGCCTGCCGAGCAAGGTTTTGGTCCGGGCACCGGATTTTGGGGATTATTTGAGGCTGAGGATGCGGACGTGGCGAGCGCCCTCCTCGACGCAGCGGCAGCGCATCTGCGCGCGGCGGGGATGCACCGGATGTTGGGGCCAGTCAGCCTCGCCATGTGGGATGAACCGGGCCTTTTGATTGAGGGGTTTGACGAAGCGCCATCGGCGTTGATGGGGCATAATCGGCGAATTTACCGGGACTGGCTGGAACCAATAGCGGGCAGCGCGGTGCAGGATCTCATCAATTACCGGCTGCCGATAGATCAGGGTTTTCCCGACATCGTCAACCGCATCGTGGCGCTGGGCGAACGGTCGGGCCGCATCCGCATCCGCCATGTCGATAAAAGCAATTTCGCGGCGGAGGCGAACCTCATCATCAGCATTTTGAATGATGCATGGTCGGACAATTGGGGCTTCACCCCCTGGACGCAAAGCGAAATCGATTATGCCAGCAAGAAATTAAAGGACATTGTCTACGAAGATTTGATCCGCATTGCAGAGGTGGATGGCGAAGCGGTCGCGTTCATGATGACCGTGCCGGACCTCAACGAAGTGCTGATCCATTGCCGGGGCAGCCTGTGGCCGTTTAACTGGGCGAAATTGCTGCTCTGGCTGCGCCGCCCGCGCCCACGTTTGATGCGCGTGCCGCTGATGGGGGTTGCCAAAAAATTGCAAGGCAGCCGGATGGCGAGCCAGCTTGCCTTCATGCTCATCGAATATATCCGCCGCGATGCCGTGGCCAAATATGGCGCCACCCATGGTGATTTCGGCTGGGTGCTGGCCAGCAACGAACCGATGAAATCGGTTGGCGAGGCGGTCGGCGGCAAGATCAACAAAAGCTATCGCATCTACGAACGCGCGATTTAGCGCCGCCATTTTGCGCGCCCGCAAGGTCGGGGCATTTCTAATCCGCCGGTTTGGCAGCCGGCCGATCACCCATCGTATATCGCGGGCCCGCCCCGCGCGCCGCCGCCTTGTCCCCGGCATTATAGAGCGCGCACCTGTCGAGGCTGAGGCAACCACAGCCGATGCAACCGCCCAGATTTTCGCGCATCTGCACCAAATGGGCAATCTGCCGGTCGATGGTGGCGGCCATCCGCGCCGCCGCTGCTGCCCAATCGGCGCGATTGGGGGTGCGATTTTGCGGCAAATTGGCGAGTTCGGCCGCAATATCGTCGAGGCTTAGTCCCAAACGCTGCGCAATCAGGATGAAGGCGATGCGCCGCAAATCCCCGCGCATATAGCGCCGCTGCCCGCCGCTGGTGCGCAGCGCGGCAATCAACCCGCGCGCTTCATAATAACGCACCGCCGACACCGAAATGCCGCTGCGCGCGGCGATCGTGCCGATGGTCAATAAATCATGCGCATGTGCCATCGGCGGCGCATAGCATAAAAATGCTTGACCTCAACCTAACTTAAGCTTTCATAAACATGTCCTCCAGCGGAATCGGCCCCGAAACCGCATCATTTGCGCCGAACGGCCAAGCAAGAAGGACAAAATATGCGCTCCCCCTTCATCGAACATGTCAACATCAGCGTGTCGGACAACCGCCGCAGCGCGGCATTATTCCAGCAAATATTCGGCTGGCACATCCGCTGGCAGGGCCCGGCGCGCGACAATGGCCATTCGATCCATGTCGGCGATGATCAATATTATCTGGCGCTCTATACACCGCCCGCTGGCACCGCGAGTGGCGCACCCTTTGCCAAGGGAGTGCCGCTCAACCATGTCGGCTTTGTCGTGGATGATTTGGACGCGATAGAACAACGGGTGCGCGCGGCGGGCCTGACCCCCTTTGGGCATGAGGATTATGCACCGGGGCGGCGCTTTTATGCTTTTGATGGCGATGGCATTGAATTTGAATTCATCAGCTATGCATAAATAGCAGCGATCAGGATATCTCCTCCCGCTTCCTCTTCCCTCCCCTCACCCCTCCCCCTCCCCCCTTCCCAAAGGGGGTAGGGGATATTTTTTGGCACCCCCTTCTGCGGCACCCGGCGCAAAACAGCCGCCGGACGATGCCTGTCCTACACACCCATATGGTTATATATCGTTATATTTTTTTCCACATTATGGGGAATGGTCATATGGATTATCATTGGACGGCCGCACTGATGCGCCAATATCTCGAACATCTCGCCGCGACCGGGCTGGTTGGGCAATCGGCGCGCCATGTCGGCATGTCACCGCGCGCCGCTTATGACCAGCGACACCGCCACCCCGGCTTTCGCCTTGGCTGGGCGGCGGCAATATTGCTGGCGCGCGATGTTTTGACCGATCAATTGATCGAACGCGCCATATTGGGCAGCGAAACGCGCGTCACGCGCGAACGCATCGCTGAAAATTGCACGCAAATCACCCGCCATCGCCATGATGCCCGGCTTGCCACCCATCTACTAACCCATTTGGATAGGCATGCTGGACTGGATGGGGATGATATGGACGTTAATTTCGCGCGCCGCGCCGCCGACCATTGGGGCGATTATCTGACCCATGTGTTGGCGGATGATGCCGCGCCCGACGCGCTGCCCCGCTGGCTGCACGACCATGAAAATATGGATTTATCGTGTGAAGTTGCGCGGATTTCCGCCGTTTCAGCGCATCGAAGGGCACGGCGCGCGGCGGATCGCGCGGCGGCCCCGCTGGCAGAGGCGGACTTTGCCCTGTGGTATGATGACGGGAGCCAGCAGTGGATGACCAATTTGCCGCCGGTCGGTGACTGGCTGGGCACTGATGGTGGCCGCCCCGGCTATGCCACCTATTGGCGCACGCTCGACTGCGACGAAGCGGAGATTATCGACGCGCGCACCGACGACGCGCAGCCGCTGCCGCCAGAGGAAGTCGCCGCCATCCACGCGCGTCTCTTTGCCGGCGACGGCCCCCGCATGTCGCGCGGCGACGACCGCCCGATCCAGCGTCTATTCCCCGCGGACACCCCGCCGATGATATTTTCGATGATCGATGCGTTGATCGCCAATGCGGTAAAAATCGGCACCATGCGCGAAATTGCGCCGACATTTCCGGCATAAGCCTGCGACAAACTTGCCTTAGGGGGTAAGACGACGGAGACAGGATTGGGGATAAGAGGATGCGTCAATATCTTGCCGTCAACCGCTTTGGCCTCGGCCTGCGGCCCAATGACCCGCCGATGGGCGATGTCAGCCGCTGGCTCGCCGCGCAATGGGATGATTTTGACCCCAATCCCCCCGCGCTTGCCAATCTGCCCAGCCGCAGCCAGCTCGCCGATGCGGTGCTGCAATTGCGCGCATTGCAACAGGAAGGTCGCGCCGAACGCAGGAATGCCGCCGATGCAAATATGGCGACCAGCACCGCCGACTCTGGCGCCAGCCCCCCCGCCGACTCTGGCACCCCGCCCCGCCCGGCGGCCAGCCCCGAACAACGGCGGGCACGCCGCGCATTGCGCGACATTTATACCGGTGCCGCGCAGGCGCGCGTCCACATCGCGCTCGACAGCGGCACGCCCTTCATGGAACGCTGGGTGCATTTCTGGTCGAACCATTTTGCGGTGTCGGTCGATAAAATTGCCTGCCTGCCCTTTGCGGGCGATTTTGAATTTCGCGCGATCCGCCCCAATGTGCGCGGATCATTTCTGAACCTGTTGCGCGCGGCGGTTTTCCACCCGGCGATGCTGCTCTTCCTCGACCAAGCGCAGTCGGTCGGCCCCGATTCGCCGCTCTTGGCGCGCTATGCCAACCGCCGACGCCAAGGGGGCCGCCAATTGGGGCTGAATGAAAATCTGGCGCGTGAGATTATGGAATTGCACACGCTGGGCGTGCGTTCGGGCTATAGTCAGGGCGACGTCACCGCCTTTGCCCGCGCGCTGACCGGGCATAGCGTCGCCGGATTGGCGCGTGGGCCGGCGCGCCGCCTGTCGGCGGGGACGGGCGCGGGCGAAAGCATCTTCATCGACGCGCTGCACCAGCCGGGCGGACAGCGCATCATGGGCAGGCTCTATGCGCAAAATGGCGCGGCACAGGCCGATGCCATCTTGACCGACCTTGCCAGCCACCCCGCGACCGCACGCCATATTGCGCATAAATTGGCGGTGCACTTTGTCGCGGATGACCCGCCGCCAACGCTGGTGCAAAAATTGGCCGATGCCTTTGGCACGAGTGGCGGCGACCTCCCCACCCTTGCGCGCACGCTGATACATGCACCCGAATCATGGGCGGCAAGCCCCGCCAAATTCAAAACGCCGTGGGACTGGGGGATTTCCGCGATGCGCGCGCTCGGCATCGGTCCCAACAGCAATATGCGGCTCAACATCGGCCTTTTCGATCAATTGGGACAGACGATTTGGCGGCCCGGTTCACCCGCTGGCTTTGCCGATGTCGCCGCCAATTGGGCCGGCCCCGCCGCGCTGGCCGACCGGGTGGACGCAGCCGAGCGGTTGTGCGCGCTGGGCCCCGCAGGGGCGGCTGCCGGACAAATGGGGGGCAACCCCAATGGCCTTGCCGCGCGCATATTGGCCGATGCCATCGACGCGCCAACCAGCAGCGCGATTGCCCGCGCCGACAGCGCGCAACAGGGCATGGCGCTCACCATCCTCAGCCCGATTTTCCTGCGGAGATAGCCATGGACAAGCTTTCCACCAATCGCCGCCAGATACTGCGCAGCGCCGCGATGCTGGGCCTGATCGGCAGTGTACCGCGCATCGCCTTTGCGCAGGGTGCGGCAACCGACAAACGCTTTGTCTTCATCCTGCAACGCGGCGCGGCGGATGGCCTATCGCTCCTCGCCCCGGTCGGCGACCCCGATTTTGTCCGCCAGCGCGGCGCGCTAGCAGAGTCGGCGGCAGAGCCGGGGGCAGAAGCGGCGGCATATGCGGCGGATCGCGCGGCGACTGGTGCGCCCATTGCAACGACGATCGGCGGGTCGATGTTCCGCTTGCACTCTGCGCTCACCCATATGGCGGCGCTCTATGGCGCACGGCAGGCGCGTTTCCAGCATGCGGTGGCGACACGTTATCGCGACCGTTCGCATTTTGACGGGCAAAATCTGATAGAGGGGGGTGGCGCGCGGCCATATGCGCATAATGATGGCTGGATGAACCGGCTCGCCGCTTTATTGCCCGCGTCCGAAGCGTCGGCGCTGGCGATTACCCAAGCGGTGCCGCTGATTTTGCGCGGGAGCGCCCCGGTGTCGAGCTATGCGCCCACCCGCCTGCCACAGGCGAGCGATGATCTGCTGCGCCGCGTCGGTGCGCTCTACGCCGATGACGCGATGCTCCACCCCTTGTGGGAGGAGGCGATGCAGACCCGCGCGATGGCGGGCGATCTGGGTGGGCAGATGGGCCGCAACGGCGCGCAATTGGGCGAACTCGCCGCCGCGCTGATGGCGGGGGCGGATGGCGCGCGTATCGTCATGCTCGAAAGCGGGGGGTGGGACACGCACAGCGGGCAGCAGGCGCGGCTCAATGCGCAATTGCGCGGGCTCGACGCGCTGGTCGCCGCGCTGCACCGTGGGCTGGGCGATGCGTGGCGCGACACTTTGGTCATCATCGCCACCGAATTTGGCCGGACAGTCGCGGTCAATGGCACCGGCGGCACCGACCATGGCACCGGCGCGCTCACCATATTGCTTGGCGGCAATCTGGCGGGCGGCGGCAGCGTGACGGGCGACTGGCCGGGGCTGGGCAATGGCGCGCTCTATCAAGGGCGGGATCTGATGCCGACAGCCGCGCTCGAAACATTGATCAGCGATGCGCTGTCCAGCCACTATGATATTGATTCAGCTCGGCTTTCTGCGCGCCTATTCCCGACAGACTAAATAGCCAATTCGACCCAGGTCGGCGCATGGTCGCTCGCCTTTTCACGCCCGCGATGCGCCCGGTCTACCCCGGCATCGCGCAGCCGATCCGCCAGCGCAGGCGACAGGAGCAGATGATCGATACGAAAACCGGCATCGCGCTGCCATGCCCCCGCCTGATAGTCCCAATATGTCCAGATGCCGCCCGCCGGGTGGCGACTGCGCAGCGCATCCGTCCAGCCATCGCCCAAAATCCGGCGATAGGCTGCGCGCGATTGCGGCTGCATCAACGCATCATCGGCCATCGCCGCAGGGCGGAAAATATCATCATCATGCGGGATGACATTATAATCCCCCGCAAGGATGGCGGGGATTTCCTGCGCCAAAATCTGCTGCGCGCGCGCGCGCAACCGCTCCATCCAGCGCAATTTATAGTCAAATTTTGGCCCCGGTTGCGGGTTGCCATTGGGCAGATAAATGGCGGCAACGCGCAGGCCAAAAACATCCGCCTCCAGATAGCGGCTCTGTTCATCCTCATCATCGCCCGCAAGGCCGCGCTGCACCTCCACCGGTTCGGCCCCTTTGGCGAGGATGGCAACGCCGTTAAACCCCTTTTGCCCGTGCCAGAGCATGCCATAACCCGCCGCCGCAATTTCCGCTGCTGCGACATCCGCCTCGGCCGATTTCAATTCCTGCAAACAGACAATGTCGGGGCCGGTTTCGCCCAACCATTCGACAAGGCGCGGCAAACGGGCGCGGATGCCGTTTACATTATAGCTGGCGATGCGCATCAACGCCGCCAGCTATACCGAAAAGCTCGACCCACAGCCGCAGCCAGAGGTGGCGATGGGGTTGCTGACCTTGAATGCCGAACCGCCCAGCGCCTCGACATAATCCACCTCTGCCCCGCGCAGCAGGTCAAGGCTGATGCTATCCACCACCAGATCGGCCCCGTCGCGATGGGTGACAATATCCCCATCAGCCACAGCCTCCGCCCCCTCTGCCAAGGCAAAGCGATAGGAAAAGCCCGAACAGCCCCCCCCGTCGATGCTGATGCGCAGCGCCGCAGCCTTACCGCTGCGCGATGCGATTTCGCAGATGCGCGCGGCGGCGCTCGGCGAAAGCGTGGGGGCGTCGCTGATGTCGATATTTTGCTGCATGGCGATAAAATAGGCCAAGCGGCGCGCTATAACAAGCGCCCGAACCGCATGGCTGGCGAAAGATTATTGGTCGCGCGGACCGCCGAGCGCGACATTGCTGTGGCCCGATGCGTCGGCCATCACGCCATTTTCAGCGACAAAGGGAATGGGGTTCACCGGCGCACCGGCAATCCGCACTTCGTAATGCAGGTGGCTGCCGGTCGAACGGCCGGTCGAACCCATATAACCGATGATGTCGCCGCGATGGACGCTCTGCCCCGGGGCAACGGCGATGGCCGACATATGGCCGTAACGCGTCTGAATGGCGTTGCCATGGTCGATTTCGACATAATTGCCATAGCCACCAAGCCGTTGTGCCCGGCCCACTGTGCCATCGGCGGTCGCATAAATGGGGGTGCCAATCGGCCCCGGAATGTCGATGCCATTGTGGCGCGCGCGGCGGCCGTTGAACGGGTCGTTACGCGTGCCAAAGTGCGACGTCAGGCTCATCGCGTCGACCGGGCGGCGCGAGGGAATGATGATCGGCTGTGCGGCCGGCCCATCCATCTGCTGCCATGCGTTGAACAAGCTGCGGAAATTCGTGTCACCCGCACCACCAATTTGGCGCGACAGGCTGGGCGTGACGCGCACAACCGCCGCAGCGGTGGCATCCGCCGCATCAACGGCGGCAACCGCTTCGGCGCTGTCGAGCGCGACATCAGGTTGGTCGAGGTCAACGGGTGCCGCGCCGTCGTTGGAGGTTGCGAACGCCGGAGCGGCCAAGGCCAAAGCCGTTGCCGCAAAAATTTGCGCAATGCGACCTGCCAAAGTCGAAGAAATGGACAAATTGCGACCCCAAATCCCGTCGGCCCCAAACCCCAAAAATGGGTTGCAACCGACAATGTGACCCCCGGTTCCTTATGCTGTTTCGGGCATGGAACCTGCTGAACCCTGTGTGTGCAGTGTCGCATCGGGGGTGGCAAGCGGCGCATAATATAGTTGCGTTAAACCGGCAGTGGAACGCGCTGAATCGTTGAATGGAGGCTTTAGTGACCCACGAAACCCCTGATTCACTAGCATTTGCCAGTGGCTTTCGGGCACCAGCCCCGCCCGCGCGCAACCCCAGTTGAACCATTTGGTGCCCACGGCGACATGGCGGATTTCATCCTGATAAATACGGGTCAAAATGCGCGCGCTCGCCATATCACCCGCCGCTGCAAATCGTTCAATGGTGGGCGGCGTTACGTCCAGTCCGCGCGCTTCGAGCACCATCGGCACGATGGCAAGTCGGGCAAGGGCATCGCCCGCCGTCGCGCGCGCACTCTGCCACAGACCATCATGTGCGGGCATGGCGCCATAGTGGCTGCCAAGGCTGCGCAAACGCCGGTCGAGCAGCGCAAAATGCATCGCCTCATCCGCCGCTACGCCCAGCCAATCATCGACAAAGGCGCGCGGAAAATCGGCACCAAAGCGCCCCGCCATGTCGAGCGCCAGCGCTATCGCCACATATTCGATGTGCGCCAGCGCGTGGAGCAGCGCGATCCGCCCGGCCGTGCTGCCACGGCCACGCCGGGGCATCGCGCCAGGGCGCAGCAATTGGGGTTTGGCGGGGCGTGCCGGGGCGTCGGGCAGATACCCCGCAAAATCATGCGCCAGCCGCCCGCCACGCCAATCACGTACCAACGCGCGACAGGCGAGCACATGGCCCTGCGGCACCGCGATAGCCAGCACATCGGCGATGGCGGCGCGCAATGAACGCGCTGGCGGCGCTCGTTCGCTCACGCCCCGCCGATCGCGGCACACACCGCATCGGCGTGCCCTTTTACGCGCACCTTGCGCCAAACTTGTTCGACGCGCCCATCGGCCCCGACCAGAAAGGTCGAACGCTCTATGCCCATATATTTCTTGCCATAGTTGGATTTTTCCACCCAGACGCCCATCGCCGCAATCAGCACCCCGTCGGCATCCGATGCCAATTCGACCGAAAGATCATATTTCTGCTGAAATTTGACCAGCTTGGCCGGTGCATCCTTGCTGATGGCGATGACCGGCACGCCCGCAGCCGCGAATTGCGGCATCAGCGCCGAAAAATCCTGTGCCTCGGTCGTGCAGCCGGGTGTATCGGCCTTGGGATAAAAATAGAGGATGTGGCGTTTACCCGCCAAATCCGCGCTCGTCAGGCTGCGCCCGTCGGCCAGCGTCAATTGCCATGCCGGAACCTTGTCACCCACATCTGCCATCCGCATCCTCCTTCTTCAATCTTCGCGTTGCACAGCCTGCCACCATTGGCTGATGGTCACGCGCGCAGCATCAAATTGCTGCATCAAATTGTCCCAATCCCCCGCTCGGCATGCGGCGGCTATCCGCGCGCGGCTTTCGCCATCATGCGGCACTTCGGCATCGGGCGCCATCAAGCGCATGGTGACGAGAAGGCGCGAGAGCAGCGCAAATGCATCGGCCATATCGGCAGGCGCATGGCCAGCCGCGATCAATTCAGCCAACGCCAGATCCAATTCGGGACGCAGCGCCACCCCATGGCGCAACTGCTGACTGTGGATGGCAAATTCGGCGTCGACCAGCCCGCCGGCCAGCAATTTGACGTCGAGCTCACCCTTGGGCGGCTTATGTTGCGCCATATCGGCGCGCATTTTCTTGATATCGGCGAGCATTTGGGCGCTGTCCCGCGGCTGGCGAAGCGCATCGTCGATGATGGCCTGCACCGCCGCACGCCCTGTTGCACTGCCAAAAATAGGCCGCGCACGGGTCAGCGCCATATGTTCCCACGTCCAAGCATCTTCGCGCTGATAACGGGCAAAAGCGTCGAGGCTGGCGACCAGCGGCCCCTGCGTCCCCTGCGGGCGCAGCCGCGTATCCACCTCATAAAGGCGGCCCGCCGCGCTTTGGACGCTGAGCGCGGCAATCACTCTCTGGCCGAGCCGGTTGAAATATCGGGTCGCGCCGAGCGGGCGGGCACCATCCGATTCGCACAGCAAATCGCCGGTAAAAAGAAGAACGAGGTCAAGGTCGCTGGCATGGGTGAGCGCGCGACCGCCCAGCCGCCCCAGCGCCAATATCAGCAACTCACCATCGGCAATGCGACCGTGCTGCCGTTCAAAATCGGCCACAACCGCGCCCGTCAAGCTCGCAACCGCCGCCTCAGCTACATCGGCATAGCCGCGCGCGATGTGGAGCGGGTCGTGCACCCCTTCCACCAATTGGACACCAAGCGCAAAGCGGCGTTCACCAACCGCCTGTCGTACATGGTCGAGCATCAATTCCATGTCCGCCACCGGCCCGCGTGCCAAGGCATCGCGCCAGTCCCCATTGTCGAGCGGGTCGGCAAAGACACTGGCGTCAATCAACCCCTCAATCAGCGATGCTCGCAGTGCCAGATCGTTGGCGAGCGTCGGGGCGTGACGCAAAATCGCCACCAATGTCGTCAGCAAGGGTGGCCGCGCGGCGAGCAGGTGAAAGAAATTGATCGCGCTAGGCAGCCCAGCGAGCATCCTGTCAAACTGGCGCAGCAGCACGTCCCCCGCACCCCCCCGGCCCAATGCCGCCATCAACGCGGGCAAGATCGCTTCGAGCGCCTCTTGCGCTGCACCGCTGCGCAGCACACGCAAACTGCCCTGCCGCCATGCCGCGATGGTTGCCGCCGCGGCCGGTCCATCGGCAAAGCCCGCAACCTCGGCTGCGCTGGCCGAAGCGCCGTCGCCAAATGGCCAGCGTGCCCGATCCTCCGTCCCGATCAACTGGTCGAAATTTTCGGCCACTTGCTGGGTTATTGGCTGCACCAGCCCGAGCAATTTGTCGCCCCCTGCAAGCCCGTGGAGCGCCGCCAGATTATCGAGTGCAGGTACATCGTTCGGCAGATGATGTTCCTGTTGGTCTTCGACCATTTGCACGCGATGTTCGATTGTGCGCAGCAGGATGAGGCTGTCGGACAGCCGCACCGCAAGCTCGGGCGCAATATGCCCCGCCGCCGACAAAGCGCTGAGCGCATCGCGCGTGTCGGTGATGCGCAGCGCCGGGTTACGCCCGCCATGGATCAACTGTTGCACTTGGGTGAAAAACTCGACTTCCCTGATGCCGCCGCGCCCACGCTTCAGATCATAACCCGGGCCAAAGTCCTGCCCCGCGCTATAGCTGCTGCGGATACGTTCGGAAATGTCGGCAATCCGGCGGATTTGGCCGAAATCCATGCTGCGCCGCCAGATAAAGGGCTGGATGGATTGCAGGAAATAGCTACCGAGTTTTGGGTCGCCGCCACTGGCGCGCGAGCGGACGAAGGCCGCCTGTTCCCACGCCAATGCCTGCGACTCATAATAAGAAATCGCTGCTTCCACCGGCAAGACAATCGGCGTCACTTCGGGGCTGGGGCGCAGCCGCAGATCGACGCGCAGCACATGGCCGTCCGCCGTACGCTCGGACAATATCTCAACAAATCGCCGCGCAATACGCACCGCCGCCTCACCCGGGTCATCGCGGGCGCGGCGCGGCATCACCTCTGGGTCGAAAATAAGTATCGGGTCTATATCGCTGGAATAATTCAATTCCCGGCTACCCAATTTGCCGAGCGCGATAATCGCAAAACCGGCTACCGCCGCACCATCCGCCCGTTCGGCAAAGGCACGGGCCAGCGCCGCATCGCAGGCGGCATCAGCAAAATCAGAAAGGGCGTGGACGGTTGCGGTCAAATCATGCTCACCCGCCAAGTCGGCAAGCGCGATCAACAGCGCCTGCTGCGCGCGCATATGGCGCAGTCGTGCGGCAAAATCCGGCGCGGCGATGTCGGGCAAATCATCCGCCAGCGCTATCGCTGCGGCATATCCATCCGCGACATAGCTTTGGGTGAGGTCGGGGTAGCGCGCTGCCAAGCGCGCCAAAAATGGGGCGTGGGCGATTGCGCGGTCGCGTGCTCCCGTCCGCGTCGCCCCACTTGCCCCGCCCAATATCATGCGCGGCGATATTCGGCGCGAAACCGCGCCGCAAATTCTGCGAATTTACCCGCTGCGATTGCATCGCGCATCGCCGCCATCAAGGCTTGATAGAAATGGAGATTATGCTCGGTCATCAACATCGCGCCCAGCATTTCACCCGCCTTTACCAGATGGTGGAGGTATGCGCGGCTCCACCCCTGGCAGGTTGGGCAGGCGCAGCGCGGGTCAAGCGGCCCCAAATCCTCTGCCATGCGGGCGTTACGGATGTTGAGCGGCCCGGCCCAAGTAAATGCCTGCCCGTTGCGGCCAGAACGCGTCGGCAACACGCAATCGAACATGTCGATGCCGCGTTCGACCGCACCCACCAAATCATCCGGCTTGCCCACGCCCATCAGATAGCGCGGTTTGTCCGCAGGCAAATGACCGACACAATGGTCAAGACAGACGAACATCGCCCCCTGCCCCTCCCCCACCGCAAGGCCGCCGACCGCATAGCCATCAAAACCCACATCGATCAGCGCCGCCGACGATTCGGCACGCAGTTCAGGGTTGAGGCTGCCCTGTTGAATGCCAAACAAGGCGGCGCGTCCGGCATGTTCGCTCCCTGCGTCAAAGGCATCGCGCGAGCGTTTGGCCCAGCGCATCGACCGGCGCATCGATTGGGCGGCGCGCGCATCATCGACATCGGCGGGCGGACATTCATCAAACGCCATGACGATGTCGCTACCCAACAGGCGCTGAATTTCCATCGACCTTTCAGCAGTCAACATATGACGCGATCCGTCGAGATGGCTTTTGAAGGCGACCCCTTCTTCGCTTTGCTTGGTGAGCGCCGACAGGCTCATAACCTGATAGCCACCGCTGTCCGTCAAAATCGGGCGATCCCAACCCATGAAGCTATGCAGTCCACCGAGCCGCGCCACCCGTTCTGCACCGGGGCGCAGCATCAGATGATATGTATTGCCAAGGATGATGTCTGCGCCGCTGGCGCGCACTTCCGCCGGGCGCATTGCCTTGACGCTGGCAGCCGTGCCAACCGGCATGAAGGCGGGGGTGCGAATGGTGCCACGCTGCATGGCAATGGCACCGGTACGTGCGGCACCGTCGCGCGCATGGATGGAAAAGGCAAATCGTTGCGACATTGCCCTGCCCCTAAACGCTGCCAAGGCGAATGGCAAAGCCCCGCATGGCAATGGTGCCACCCCTGTCTTACGATGCAAAAAGGGACGGCAGCTTGTCGCCACCGCCCCTTCGCGCAATCCGAGAGGGTAAGCCCGGACCGATCAGACCCGATGCAAGAGCGTGATAGCGCCTCGGGTCAAATTTGCGTGTCTTTAGAAGTGAAAGACAACGCCCGCGCTGATGCGCGTCGAATCAAACGAAATCGTGTCGGCGGCGAGGCGCAGCCCAACGCGATCGCTGACCGCAACGTCGGCACCGACGCCAACCAGATAATCGCCATCGGTATCATCGACACCAGCAGGCGGTGTTGCCACACCGGTCAGGCGGCGGACGTCAAAATCCACTTCCTGATAACCGCCACGGACGAACAATTTGGTACCCGGCGCAATTTCGGTGCCGATTCGCGCAGCAACGCCATATTCGCGGTCAATCGCGCTCGACCCAAAGTTGAAATTGCCTTCGGCGCCAACAAAGACCGAACCGCTAACCGGCACGTCCACACCGACGAAACCGCCGTAGAAAATGCCATTGTCATCGGCCGCAGTCGGCAGTCCGAAATCATGCGTGCCGACCTGCAGACCGCCATAAACATCGCTTGTCGGGGCGCTTTGCGCCGCAGCAGGTGCTGCAATCATGGTAGCGCCGATAGCAGCGAGGGGGAGAAGAAACTTTTGCATGGGTTCACCCTATTCTTGTGTGTTGATGTCGCTCAAACGCCAATGTGCACGATATTTCGGCCCCGGCGCGGCGACAGGCGGGGTTTTGCTGAACAGCCATGAGCCTTTGCTGAAGGCCTCGTTCATCCATGATTCATCCGGCTTGACCCGCCGCGCCGAATTGACCACAAATGTCGGCGGATAAGGTTGAGATGACCAAAGGGGATGGGAAATGCTTGTAAGGAAATTGCTTATCGCAGCGCTGGCAGGAACGGCTTTGGCGGGTTTGGCCGGTGCCAGCTTCGCCCAGCGCGCACCTGCACGTCCTGCCGCCAATGTGGTTGCCCACGCCGGCGATGGGGAGGCGCAATTTCGTGTCATCTACAAGCAATTGGTCGAAACCAATACCAGCCTGTCTGAAGGAAGCTGCACGCTCGCCGCTGAACGCATGCGCGACCGGTTGCTGTCGGCGGGCTACCCCGCATCCGACCTGCACCTGATCGTTGAACCCAGCCACCCGCGTGAGGGCAATCTGGTCGCGATCATGCCGGGCAGCGACGCCAACCTGCCCGCGCTTCTGCTGCTCGCCCATATCGACGTGGTCGAAGCGCATCGCGCCGACTGGGAACGCGACCCATTCACGCTGATAGAGGAAAATGGCGAATTTTTCGGGCGGGGCGTTTCCGATGACAAAGCGCAGGCCGCCGTCTGGGTCGATACGATGATGCGCTTGCGTCAAGAAAATGTCCGCCCGCGCCGAACAATCAAAATGGCACTGACCTGTGGGGAGGAAACCGCGGGCGCCTTTAACGGTGCCGAATATCTGGCCCGCGAATATCGCCAACTGATTGACGCGGGATTTGCGCTCAATGAAGGCGCAGGCGGCTTGCTCGGCCCTGATGGCCGCCACGTCAGCCTCAACATTCAAGCGGGGGAGAAATTTCCGCAAAATTACCAATTTGAAGTGACCAATCCCGGCGGCCATTCGAGCCGCCCGGTGCGCGACAATGCAATTGTCCGGCTAAGCCAAGCGTTGATTCGCGTCGGCGCGCACGATTTCCCGATCGAATCAAATGATGCGACGCGGGGATATTTTTCGGCCATGTCGCGGCTGACCCCTGCGCCAATTGGCCCGGCGATGGCGCGCTTTGCCGCCAACCCGGCGGATGCAGAGGCAGCGGCCATATTGGCTGCGGCCAACCCGAGCTGGAACGCGATGCTGCGTACAACCTGTGTGCCGACAATGTTGAACGGTGGTCATGCAACCAATGCGCTGCCGCAACGCGCGCGGGCCAATGTCAATTGCCGTATATTCCCGGGAACCAGCGTCGAGACCATTCGCCAAGCATTGGTACAATTGGTCAATGACCCGGGGGTCAACATAACAACGCTCGAAACGCGCAGCCCCATCTCCCCGCCACCGCCGCTGAACGATGTTATAATGCGCCCGGCGCGCGCGGCGGCCGAGGCAGTATTCCCAGGTGTTCCCCTGATACCCCTAATGCAGCCCGGCGGGACCGACGGGGCATTCCTTACGCCGGCAGGTATTCCAACCTATGGCTTTTCTGGCTTCTTCGGCACTGCTGCTGGCAGCAACGCCCACGGGCTCAACGAACATATCGGCGTCCAATCGGTCATGGACGGGCGGCGGATGCTTTATATCATGGTGCGGGACATAGCCGCGCATTAAGATTGGGGCAGCAGCAGGCTGGCATCGCCATAGCTGTAGAAACGGTAGCCAGCGCCGATGGCGTGGGCATAGGCGGCCTGCATCGTCTCCAGCCCCATCAGCGCGCTGACCAACATGAACAGGGTGGATCGCGGTAGGTGGAAATTGGTCATCAGCCCATCAATGCCGCGAAAGCGATAGCCGGGGGTGATGAAAATAGCGGTGTCACCGGCAAAGGGGCGGATGATGCCATCCTCCCCCGTCGCGCTTTCAATCAGGCGCAGACTGGTTGTGCCGACCGCAATCACCCGGCCGCCGCGTGCGCGCACCGCGTTCAGCCGATCGGCAGTTACAGCGTCAATCGCACCCCATTCGGCGTGCATGACATGCGCTGCAGTATCCTCCGCCTTGACCGGCAAAAATGTGCCTGCGCCGACGTGCAATGTCAGTCGTTCGGCGCCGATGTGCGCGGCAGCAAGCGTGTCCACCAAGTCTTGCGTGAAATGAAGAGCTGCGGTCGGTGCGGCTACCGCCCCATCCTTTTGGGCGAACATCGTCTGATAATCTTGGGCGTCGCGCGCATCAGCTGCGCGCTTGCCGGCGATATAGGGTGGCAGTGGCATCCGTCCCGCCCGTTCGAGTAAGATCTCAACCGGTTCGTCACCATCAAAGCGCAGGATGAAGCTGCCGTCGGGCAAGCGCTGCTGCGCAATGGCGCTGACGTTTTGGCCAAAATCTACTCGGTCACCCGGCACCAGACGCTTGGCATTGCGGATGAATGCCTGCCAGCAGCGCAAGTCTATGCGCTTGTGCAGAGTCGCGCCAATCCGCGCCTCTCCACCCTTAAAGGTGCGGCGCACGCCCTCCAGCTGTGCGGGGATAACGCGCGTATCATTGAAGACGAGGCAATCGTCCGCGCGCAACAATTGGGGGAGTTCGCGGACAATATGATCACGCAAGCTACCATCCCCACCAACCCTCAGTAGTCGCGCCGCATCGCGCGGCGCGGCGGGGCGCAGCGCTATGCACTCGCTGGGCAGCGTGAAGTCAAATTGGTCAACAAGCATGGCTGGGTCCGGTTCGGACGAAAACCTATCCGCCGGGCTGTGCCATGCCCGGGCTTGGCGGCGCAACTGCAGGCGGCGCCAGCGCTGCGGGGGCCGGTTGCGGCAGATTATCGGCCAGAATTGATGCCTGCAAAATCCGCGTCGGATTGGCGGGTGGTTCGCCCCGCTCGATCCGGTCGACAAACTCCATTCCCGAAATGACGCGGCCGAACACCGTATAATTGCCGTCAAGCGTCAGGCGCGGCAGCAGCATGATGAAGAACTGGCTGTTGGCGCTATTATATTCCTGCGCGCGCGCCATCGAAACGGCCCCGCGTACATGGGGCAGCGTGTTAAATTCGGCTGGAAGATCCGCCAATTGGCTACCGCCGGTGCCGTCACCCTGTGGGTCGCCCCCCTGCGCCATAAAGCCTTCAATGACACGGTGGAACAGCAAACCATTGTAGAAGCCTTGACGGGTCAAGGTCTTGATACGCTCAACCGTTTGCGGTGCAGCATCAGGGCGCAACTGGATAAGGACGCGACCACCAGTTGACAAATCGAGCGCCAAAATCTGCTCAGGCACATTGGCAATATCGGCAGGTGGCAGCGTCGCCACCACCGTGCGTTCGGGTCGTGCAGCCGGTGCAGCGGGCGGTGTTTGAGCCAGCGCCATGGCTGGCACCGCGAACAATGCCAGCATAACGCCCCAACGTGCGTGAGAGAAAATGGTCGGCTTTGGCAGTAGGTGGGGCAATGCTGCATCCTTAATGTTCGGAATCGACCGACGCCTATAATGGGCGCGCGATTAACGCGTCATGACCCCTTTCGTCCAATGGAATCGACGCGCGCGATAACGTCGCTGGCGACGGCAGGTGAAACAAATTTATCAATCGGCCCACCATAGAGGGCGATTTCCTTGACTAAGCGCGATGCAATTGGCTGCAAGCCGACATCCGCCATCAGAAACACTGTCTCCACGCGGTCATTGATCTGCTGATTCATACCCGCCATCTGATATTCATATTCAAAGTCAGCCACCGCACGCAATCCACGCACAATGATGCTCGCCCCTTGCTGGTCCGCAAAATCCATAAGCAAAGCGTTAAACCCCACAACCCGAACATTATCTATACCCGCCGCCGCCACTTCGCGTTCAACCATCGACAGCCGTTCGCCATCGTCAAACATCGGTGCCTTACTGATATTGGTGGTGACACCAATGACCAATTGATCGACCAGCTTGGCTCCGCGCCGGATGATGTCCATATGCCCCAATGTTATCGGGTCGAAAGTGCCAGGATATACGCCAATTCGATGTGCCATGACCTGTCCCTAATATCCGCGCGCGCCAATAAACTGTGCAATATCACGCAATAAATCTGCCTCCAGCCCATAAGGTGCCAGATGGAGGATTGCCTGATCGATCAAATGCGCGGCCTGTTCGCGCGCACGTTCCGGCCCCATCAGCGTCACAAAGGTTGCCTTGCCCGCTGCTGCGTCCTTTCCCACGGCCTTGCCCGCCGCGGTCGCGTCCCCCTCCACATCAATCAGGTCATCAATGATCTGGAATGCGAGGCCAATATCACGCGCATAGCCACGCAAGGGGCCGCGCGCATCGCTGGGTATCCGACCTAATATCGCCCCAGCCTCCACGCTCCAATGAATAAGTGCGCCCGTTTTCATCTGTTGGAGCCTAGTAATGGTGGCGAGATCAAAATGGTGCTTGGCCGCCGCCAAATCCATCATCTGTCCGCCCGCCATTCCTGCAGGGCCAGCCGCACGGGTCAGTTCGCCAATAAGTTCGAGTCGTACGAAGGGGTCGCTGTGCGTTGCGGGGTCGGACAAAATCTCAAACGCCAAATCATGCAGCGCATCGCCAGCCAATATCGCAGTCGCCTCATCAAATGCGCGATGCACCGTCGGCTTGCCGCGCCGCATATCATCATCATCCATCGCCGGAAGATCGTCATGGATAAGTGAATAAACGTGGATTGCCTCCACCGCTGCACCGGTGCGCAAGGCGCAAACCCCATCAACCGCAAACAACTGTGCCGATGCTCGGACAAGTAACGGGCGCAACCTTTTGCCCCCGCCGATGGCGGCATGGCGCATCGCGTCGAACAGGGGCGCGCGCGCGTCGGCACTCGGGCCAAGCAAATGGCCGAAAAAAGCGTCCGTATCTCTTGCGATATCGTCCATTGCCGCGGCTAACAGCGGGCTTGGCGGCTCGTCCAATCGCGCCATTTCAACCGGCGTCGAAGGGTGTTGCACCCGTGACCGACCCATCAGTTGCAAGGCGAATTTGCTCAATCTTCACCTCCGCCACTTGCAGCCGCGCGTCACAATGCTGCTTAAGTGCGGTTGCACGTTCGTAAAGCACAATCGCATCATCGAGCGGCACACGCCCCTCTTCAAGCTGACGGACGATACGGCCCAATTCCTCCATCGCAGCTTCAAAGCTGAGCGTTGCGATGGCGGCAGGTGGCTGGGTGGTAGCAGCTTCGGTCATCGGCGGATATTGGCCGTGGCGAACAAGGGGGTCAAGCGACACATGCGTGCAACGCGCACGAAACGAGTGGGCGACCATGGCCCCATAGTCGCCCCTTGTTTGCCGGACATGCTTTGCTAGAAAAGGTGCGAGCTGGGAAGAGCCGGGGAAATTGACCATCCACCGGGGGGAAATGCGCTATGGATGGGAGCAGGTTGCGCCACAATATCTGGATGTTGCTCGAACCCCGAGCACGGCGTGCAAGGGGGTTGAGCTGGCTAAATCTCTGCCTCCTCCTCATCATCATTTTGGCGACTGTGGCAGCCATTATAGAGACAGAGCCGCTAATCGTTCGTGGCCACCAGAGACTGTTTTCCGCAATGCAATATGGCTTTGGTGCCATTTTTGCGGTCGAATATCTGGCGCGATTCTGGGTCGCTGCAGAAAATCCCGGGAAAGAGAGCAACTGGATCAAGCGCTGGCGCTTTGTCCGAAGCCTAAGCGCCATTATCGACCTTGTAGTCGTCCTTGCCGCCTTCGCACCGTTGATTGCAGGCGATGTTGCATCGTTGCGCATGTTGCGGCTGATCCGGATTTTAGGGTTGGCGCGGCTGGGCAAATTGTCTGCCGCCGTCCACGGCATAAGTGCAGCCGTTTATTCGCGCCGCTTTGAACTGGGTGTGACGGCCGGTATCGCCGTCATGTTCATGGTTTTTGGCGCGACTCTGTTGTACTGGATTGAAGGCGGCATCCAAGCCGAGCAATTTGGTTCCATCCCCCGCGCCATGTGGTGGGCGGTCATCACCATGACGACCATCGGTTACGGCGATACTTACCCCATCACAGCGGCTGGAAAGTTTGCCGCTGCATTCATTGCGTTGTCGGGTGTCGGACTGATCGCTATGCCAACCGGGATTTTGGCCGCTGCCTTTTCGGATGCGATGCAAGCGCACCACCATGGCCCGCATGGGGAGGAGGTGGAACTCGATTGATGTAGACGCACGGGCGAAGGCTGGCATATTAGGCCAAGCGGCGCTAAGGGCCGCGCCTATGAGCGAAATTACGCCCCAGATCGTCGCCGACCACGGCCTGTCGCAGGAAGAATATGACCGCGTCCTGAGCGCGCTGGGGCGAACGCCAAACATAGTCGAACTGGGCATTTTTTCGGTGATGTGGTCCGAACATTGCTCCTATAAATCGTCGCGTATCCACCTGAAAAAACTGCCGACCGAAGCGCCGTGGGTCATTTGCGGTCCCGGCGAAAATGCTGGGGTCATCGATATTGGGGACGGCGACGCTGCCATCTTCAAAATGGAAAGTCACAACCACCCCAGCTATATCGAACCCTATCAGGGTGCGGCAACGGGTGTTGGCGGCATATTGCGCGACGTATTTACCATGGGGGCGCGACCCGTCGCCAATATGAACGCCTTGCGATTTGGCGATCCTGACCACCCCAAGATGCGCCACCTAATTTCCGGCGTGGTCAGAGGGATAGGTGGTTATGGCAATTGCGTCGGCGTGCCGACCGTGGGCGGCGAAGTAAATTTTCACCCAGCCTATAATGGCAATATATTGGTCAATGCGATGACTGTCGGCGTCGCACGCACCGACAAGATTTTCTATTCAGCGGCGAGCGGGGTCGGCAACCCCATCGTCTATGTCGGCTCCAAGACTGGGCGTGATGGCATCCATGGCGCAACAATGGCTAGCGCCGATTTTGAGGAAGGCGACGAAGATAAGCGGCCGACGGTGCAGGTCGGCGATCCTTTCACCGAAAAGCTGCTGATCGAGGCGTGTCTGGAGTTGATGGCATCGGACGCCATAGTCGCGATACAGGATATGGGGGCGGCAGGCCTCACATCCTCCTCGGTGGAAATGGCGTCCAAAGGTGGGGTAGGCATCCACCTTAACATGGACGACGTGCCACAACGCGAAACGGGCATGAGCGCCTATGAAATGATGCTGTCCGAAAGCCAAGAACGTATGCTCATGGTGCTGCAACCGGGTAAGGAAGCCTTTGCCGAGGCGATTTTCCGTAAATGGGATCTTGATTTCGCAGTGATCGGCCATGTTACCGACACTGGACGAATGGTGCTGGAACATCATGGAGAGATTGTGTGCGACATTCCGCTCGCGCCATTGGCGGACGATGCCCCGCTTTATGACCGTCCTTCGGCAAGCGATGCCGATTACAAGGCTTGGACGCAGGTTAACCCGCTGGGCGACGTTCCCGAAAGCGCCGATGTGGGGGGCGACCTGCTGCGCCTGATGGGCAGCCCCGACATCGCGTCGCGTCGCTGGATCTGGGAACAATATGACAGCCAGGTCGGGGGCGATACGGTGCAGAAATCAGGCGGTGACGCGGCACTAGTGCGCGTGCACGGCAGCCAGAAGGCCATCGCCATTTCGACCGACTGCAACCCGCGTTACTGCTATGCCGACCCGGTAGAAGGCGGTAAACAGGCCATTGCAGAGACATATCGTAACATCAGCGCGGTGGGGGCAACCCCATTGGCCGTCACCAATTGCCTGAATTTCGGAAATCCTCAGCGCCCCGAAATTATGGCGCAGATCACGGGTTGTCTGAGCGGCATGGGCGAAGCATGCCGCGCGCTGCAATTCCCGATCGTGTCGGGCAATGTCAGCCTCTATAATGAAAGCAAGGCAACGGGCGGGGGAAGCGCCATTTTGCCGACACCCGCCATCGGCGGTGTCGGCTTGATTCTTAACTGGGAAAAGGCGGTTGGAATCGGTGGTTTTGGGGAGGGTGACAGGGTTTGGCTGCTTGGCGATACCGGTCGCCATATCGGCCAGTCGTGCTGGCTGCGTACCATCCATGGGCGTGAGGATGGCAAGGCACCACGCGTCCAACTTGACAAGGAAAAGACCCATGGCGAACATGTCCGCCACCTGATTGATGGCGGGTTGGCCAAAGCCGTCCATGATATCAGCGACGGGGGCCTAGCGGTTGCTTTGAGCGAAATGGCGCTGGCAGCAAACATCGGCATTGTGTTGGACAATGCCCCGACCACAGCCGAAGCCTTTGGTGAAGATCAGGGTCGTTACATTATCATTGCGGCAGCCGGCGTGATGATCGACGGGGCAGTGCCCATCGGCACCGCGACCGGCTATGAATTATTCGGCATTTCGATCGATCGTCTGCGCCACGCTCATGAGGAATTTTTGCCCAAATTGATGGATAGTTGAACTACGTCTTCATTTGTGGTTAAAGCCTGCAGCTGTCAAAAACACAGGCAGCCGTAGGGGAAATATATGCTACATTGGCGCAATATCGTCACCGCAACACTGGTTGCCGGGTCACTCGATCTGCTGGCAGCAGTCGCCATTACCTTGTTTTTCCAACATGCTATCGGTGACATGCTGCGTTATGTCGCATCGGGGCCGATACCACCCGCCACAGGATGGGGCGTCGGTGGGGCGATTCTTGGCGCGGTCGTCCATTTCGCGATTATGGCGATCATAGTGGTCATTTACGACATCGCGGCCAGCCGTGACCAGCGACTGGCCCGCGCCACATTTTTCTGGGGTGCAGTCTATGGCGTCATCACCTTTGCTGTCATGAATTTGCTCGTCGTGCCGCTACGCTTTGGCGGCTGGCCGCCAAGCATGCTGACCATCGTCAGTCAGCTTTTTTGCCACATCGTGCTGGTCGGCCTGCCCATCGCCTATATAATCGCGCGCGGGCACCGTCATCCGGCCTAAGCCGCGGCGGCGAGTACCGGCGCATCATCCGCTGTCACCGTCTGACCCATCAGGTCATAGGGGTCGATGCCATCGGCACGCAGCATCGCATGGACGCGTTGATAGACTTGCGGTGTCGGGATGTTGAGCCGCGCACGCAGCAGATCCAGCGGTTCGGCCAACATGGACATAATGTCTTGATTCGCGATCTTTGCAGCGATGCGTCCATGGCGCTGTCCTTCACGCACGGCGGCATAGACCGGATAGCGCGCGCCGAGCGCCTTGCGAATTTCACGCGCACCAGCATATGCAATGAACAAAATGCCCCAACTCGGTGTCTGGCTATAAGAAAAGGCGAGCACACATTGTTCGCCCAGCGCATCCCGACCATAGCCAGTTAGTACATGAAACAGATCGTGCGTGTCGCGCAAGCGATTGCCATAGCGTTCAAGCTGATCGTCAAACTGTGCCTGACCAACACGGAATTTTTTCTGTTCGGCAACCAGTCCCGCTGCCGTCAACCCTTCAGTCTCCATGAAATCGCAATAAGCATGGGCAAGGCTGCCCGACGGCATGCACCGCAGCCGCGCATGATCGTCGAGCAGGTCGGGCAGATATTCCCCTTCTTCCATCACCCGCGCACCAACCGGCGTTGCGGCAAATGCCTGTGTGGCGCTGAGAAAACGATTATCTCGCAGCGCCTCCAATATATGGAAAACCTGCTCAGTATCTTCCTTGTCGGCCACCAGATTTCGGAAATGCCGCCACGCTTTGAGCGGGCGCATGCCGGTTGCAGGACGGCCAGGATCAATCAGGGGAAGAGTCTGCACAGCTTTTTCACACCTCCTCACGCTTTTTTCGCGCCGTGCTTGTGCACGTCCGCGTGCTTTTCATGCGGCGAACAGGCGTAATATCTGCGGGAGAGCCCGACGCACCACACTTACCAACACTCGTGTAAGTAATTGTGATGTGGGTAAAGGTCAAGACCCCCTTGGCCGGGCAATGTGGCGGTCAGCGCGCTTCGTAGGCGTTAAGTCGCGGCCCGAGTTGATTTGCGCCCAAGGCAAGGCGCTGCCCGGACCAATTGGCGACAAAAACGCTGGAACGGTCTATTCCATCCCCAATGCGCGCGACATTGTCACGGATGGACAGGCCAGCGCTGCTATTGTCCTGCGCCTCAGCCGCGACCGCAATAAAGGCCGAATAATTTTCCTTGTTCGCTCCTTGAACAAAAAAATTGCCCCTAATTTCGCCCGTGGCACCCGCTGGAAGGTCAATCATATAGTTGGTTTCCCGGCCCAGCGTGTCATCAAAGCTGCAATCCGAAATGAGGATATGTGGCGAACGGCTTTTGACATAATGTCCGCCGGTACCGCGTTCAAAACGTGACCGCGTGACAATCACCTGCGCATAATCCCCGACATAGAGCGAATGTGACGGCCCGCCATCATTGCGCCCAAGGCCGGAAAAGGTCGAGCGGTCAATGCGGATGGTCGATCCCTCATCCGGCCCAGTTAAAATCCCCTGTTCCGAATTACGAAACAGGCTTTGACTGACCATCAAATTTCCCTGTTCGAGCCGGATGCCTGCCCCATTTAGGTCGGGCACGGCCATATTCTGAAAAACGATACCCACCACGCTCGCACCGCCGCCGCGCAGGACGAGTGCAGCCTTATCCTCACATGCCACACCGTCAAATATGGCACGCCCGGGTTCCGCGCTTTCAAAATGCACCACACCTTCGGTTTGCACGGCACATTCGCGGTATATGCCGGGCGCCAGCAGCACTGTCCCTTCGTTCGCTCCGATGGCGTCGACCGCTTGCTGTACACTGGCAAAACGACGGCCAAGTTCGGGCACGCTGACCCCTTGCGCCATAACAGGCGCAGCAAAGGCAGCTACAGACAGGGCGATGAGTGTGCGAGCGATGAACGTCGCCTGTCTATGCGCCTGCTCTATGTTGCCAGACAAGCGCATTTACCCTGTGACCCTAGTCCAGATTGGGACGCAGCCAGCGGCGCGCCTGATCCAATGCCACGCCGCGCCGCACCGCATATTCTGTTAATTGTTCCTCACCGATGCGGGCAACCCCAAAATATGCAGCTTCAGGGTGGCCGAAATAAAAGCCCGAAACCGCTGCGGTTGGCAGCATAGCAAAATGATCGGTTAATGTGATGCCCGCCCGTTCTGTCGCCCCCAACATATCAAACAATATCGGCTTCAAGCTATGATCGGGACAGGCGGGATAGCCCGGTGCTGGACGGATGCCGCGATATTCTTCCCTTATCAGGGCTTCGTTGGTCAATTGTTCGCCCGGCGCATAACCCCACAGGACGCGCCGGACATGTGCATGCAAACGTTCGGCAAAGGCTTCAGCAAAACGGTCACACAGTGCCTTCAGCAAAATGTCGCTATAATCATCCTTGTCGGTACGAAATCGTTCGAGATGCGGTTCCGCGCCATGGATACCGACTGCAAAGCCGCCAATCCAGTCGCCATCGACATCGACGAAGTCGGCTAGGCACATATTGGCGCGCCCTTCGCGCTTTTTAATCTGCTGTCGCAAGAAGGGCAGGCGCCGATGTTCCTCATCCTCCATATGGACGATCACATCATCGCCGTCGCGGCGGCACGGCCATAGACCCGCGACACCGCGCGCGGTCAGCCATTTTTCGCTGACGATTTTGTCGAGCATCGACTGCGCGTCGGCGAACAAGCCGCGCGCGCTTTCACCGACGATCTTGTCCTCCAAAATATTGGGGTAGGTGCCAGCCAACTCCCACGCGCGGAAAAAGGGCGTCCAGTCGAAGTGATCGACAAGATCGGCCAGATCCCAATCATCAAAATGGTGGATACCCGGCTGTTCGGGCGGCGGCGGCTTGATGTGCATGTCTGCAACAAAGGCGTTGGCGCGGGCATCCTCCAGCGTCGCGAGAACGCTTTGCCCCTTACCTTCGCGCACCGCGCGAACATGCGCATATTCCCCGGCCACTTCGGCGACAAAGGCATCCCTGCCGCTTTCGCTGACCAAAGTGGTGGCGACCCCTACCGCGCGGCTGGCGTCAAGGACATGGATGACTGGCCCATCATAGGCCGGGTCGATACGCAGCGCCGTGTGGACTTTGGAGGTTGTCGCGCCGCCGATCAGCAACGGCATGGTCATTTTGGCGCGGCCCATTTCCTCCGCCACCGTGACCATCTCATCAAGGCTGGGGGTGATAAGGCCGGACAGCCCGATCATGTCAGCGTCATTCTCATTCGCCGCCTTCAAAATATCCGTCCACGGCACCATCACGCCAAGATCGATCACCTCGTAGCCATTACACTGCAGGACGACGCCAACGATATTTTTTCCAATATCATGCACATCGCCCTTGACCGTCGCCATGACGATCCGCCCTTTGGCGCGCGTGCCCTCCTCCTTCTCGGCCTCGATAAAAGGGATGAGGTGCGCCACCGCTTTTTTCATGACCCGTGCCGATTTGACCACTTGCGGCAGGAACATCTTGCCCGATCCGAACAGGTCGCCGACAATGTTCATCCCATCCATCAACGGCCCTTCGATGACGCTGATCGGTCGTTGGTTCGCCGCCACGGCCGCTAATCGCGCCTCCTCCGTATCGGGGACGATATGCGCATCAATCCCCTTGACCAACGCATGTTCCAGCCGCCGATTAACCGGCCAACCGCGCCATTCCTCAGCCGCTTTCTCTGCTTCGGGCGAGGTGCCGCGATATTTTTCGGCAAGCGTAATCAATCGTTCGGTTGCGCCATCATCACGATTGAGGATCACATCCTCACACGCGGTGCGCAATTCAGGGTCAATCGCATCATAAATATCGAGCTGCCCCGCATTGACGATCGCCATGTCCATGCCTGCGGGAATGGCATGGTACAGGAAGACGGAATGCATCGCGCGGCGCACAACTTCATTTCCGCGAAAGGAAAAGCTGAGGTTCGACAGCCCGCCCGAAATATGGACGTGCGGACAAGTACGACGAATTTCCTGCGTCGCTTCGATAAAATCGACCGCATAATTATCATGTTCGGAAAGGCCGGTTGCTACCGCAAAAATATTCGGGTCAAAGATTATATCTTCGGATGGAAAGCCAATGCCGGTCAACAATTGATATGCGCGTTGGCAAATTTCGACTTTGCGCGCCTTGGTGTCTGCCTGCCCCACCTCATCAAAGGCCATGACTACCACTGCCGCACCATAGGCCATGCAGCGCCGCGCCTGATCCACAAAGGACTCCACCCCCTCCTTCATGCTGATCGAGTTGACGATCGGTTTGCCCGGAACGCATTTTAAGCCCGCCTCAATCACCGACCATTTGGATGAATCGATCATTACCGGCACGCGCGCAATGTCGGGTTCGGCCGCAATGAGTTTGAGGAAGGTGGTCATCGCCTCAACCGCGTCGAGCAAGCCTTCGTCCATATTGACGTCGATTATCTGCGCGCCATTTTCGACTTGCTGGCGCGCTACATCCACCGCCTTGGCATAGTCGCCCGCCATGATCAGCTTTTTGAAGGCGGCCGATCCGGTGACATTGGTGCGTTCGCCAATATTGACGAAGCGGGATGAGGATAGGCTCTGATTCATTATCGTTCCAAAATCGGTAATTGCGTCGAGGCCTCAGGCAGCCATGACGAAGGGGTCCAGACCGGCAAGGCGGGTGCGCGCGTCCAATGTTGGCAACAGACGAGGGGCGCAACCGGCAATGGCATCGCGCATCGCCGCGATATGTGCTGGCGTCGACCCGCAACAGCCCCCCAATATATTGACCTGCCCTGCCGTCGCCCATTCACCGACCAATGCTGCCGTTTCAGCAGGCAGTTCGTCATATTCGCCCAGTTCATTGGGTAGACCGGCATTGGGATAGACCATCAGCAGGCAATCGGCGATGGCACTGAGGCTGCGGACATGTGGGCGCAATTGAGTCGCACCAAAGGAACAGTTAAGCCCTACGGTCAACGGCTTTGCATGGCGCACCGCATACCAGAAAGCCTCCACGCTATGGCCCGATAAATTGCGTCCAGACAAGTCGGTCAACGTCATCGACAGCATGATCGGCAGGTCGATACCGCGCGTCGTCGCCACGTCGAGCACCGCAAATATCCCTGCTTTGGCATTTAGTGTATCGAATATGGTTTCGATCAGGATGAAATCGACACCACCTTCGACCAAGGCGTCAATCTGCTGCGCATAAACCGCCTTGAGTTGGTCGAAATCGACTTCTCGATAGCCCGGATCATTAACGTCGGGTGACAGGGAAAGCGTTTTGTTGGTTGGGCCAACCGCGCCGGCGACAAAGCGGCGGCGGCCATCGCGCGCGCTATATTCATCGGCAACACGCCGGGTTATGCGCGCATTGGCAATGTTCAGATCACGCACCAATGCCTCTGCACCATAGTCCGCCTGGCTGATCGACGTAGAGGAAAATGTGTTGGTCGAAATAATGTCCGAACCAGCGTCAAGATAGGCACGGGCGATTTTCTCGATAACCAACGGCTTGGTTAGCGCCAAAATATCATTATTACCCTTTTGATCACGCGGGAGGCCAAGGTCGCCGGCATAATCTGCCTCCCCCAAAGCATAGGTTTGGATTTGCGTGCCCCACGCCCCATCGGTCAACAATATGCGCTGTTGTGCCGCGTCCATCAGCGCCTGACGCGCACTCAATGGGCTGCTCATGCCGCCGCTCCTATGATGTTTGCCGGGCGCAACCCCAGCATGTGGCAAACGGCAAAGGTCAGTTCTGCTCGGTTTAGGGTATAGAAATGGAAATCGCGCACCCCGCCTTCGTACAATTTGAGGCATAGTTCCGCAGCGGCGCTGGCAGCGACCAATTGCCGCGCGTCGGGGCTGTCCTCCAGCCCCGCGAACAGCTTGCGCAACCAATCGGGCACATCGGTGCCGCACATCGCCGACATCCGCTCTATCCCCGCAAAATTGGTTATCGGCATAATGCCGGGGACGATTTCAGCATCTATTCCGGCCGCCGCCACGGCGTCCCGGAATCGAAAAAAGGTTTCGGGCGCAAAGAAAAATTGGGTAATCGCGCGGCTCGCCCCGGCATCCAGTTTCTGCTTTAGGTTATCGAGGTCGGCCGCTGCTGACCGTGCATCAGGGTGGGTTTCGGGATAGGCGCTCACCGAAATTTCAAAGGGCGCTATGTCACGCAGCCCGGCAACCAGTTCGACAGCATTCGCATAACCTTGGGGGTGTGGGCGATATTTCTCACCCTTGACAGGCGGGTCGCCGCGCAGCGCGACGATATGGCGCACTCCGGATTCCCAATATGCCTCTGCCACCGCGCGAATATCATCGCGCGTTGCATCGACACAGGTCAGATGTGCCGCCGCTGCAATCGGCGTTTCGGCAGCGATGCGCGCAACCGTTGCATGGGTGCGTTCGCGCGTCGAACCACCCGCGCCATAGGTTACCGAAACAAAGCGCGGACCAAAGGGGGCCAGCGTTTCAATCGACTGCCACAATTGCTGGTGCATCGCATCGGTCTTGGGCGGAAAAAATTCAAAGCTGACCGCCACATCGCCCGACAGATCGGCGAACAAGGGTTTGGCTGGGCTCGGTGTGTCAGTCATATGCAATCTTACTTTCTTTTGGCCTATTATCTTTTGGTTCAAACCGCTTATCGCGTTGGGCTGGTGTCACTGCGCCGCCTGCCGAGCCAGATTTTGACGGTGAGTTCGCCGCCCGACAGTGCTTCGGTTAATTCGGCGATAATCCCCGCGCTCGAAAACCAGCCGCGAATCTGCCCGTCTGAAAAGCCCAGCCGAACATGCGCCGCATCGCGGCGCAAATCTTCACGGTCATGCGGCGCAAAATCCACAATCAACAAATGTCCCGACGGTGCCAGAACGCGCGACGCCTCCGCAATGACGGTGCCGGGCGTCGCGGCAAAATGCAGCACTTGATGCATCACCACCGTATCAACGCTGGCTTCGGGAAAGGGCAGCGACAAAAAATCGCCAGTCAGAAACTCTGCATTGGGGATTGTATCTGCTAGATGCGCGCGGGCGATGCGTAACATTTCGGGGCTGCGGTCGAGCGTACTGACCCTGCTGGCGGTCGGCCCCAATATCGCCGCCATCCGCCCGGTACCTGTGCCAACGTCCAGCAAATGGCCCACGCGACGGTTACGCATGATGGCGAGGATAGCGCGCTCCACCTCTTCCTCAGCAACATGGAGCGACCGGATGGCGTCCCATTCATTGGCATGATTGGCGAAATAACGCGTCGCCGCCGCTTCGCGTTCGGCGCGTACCGCATCCAGACGCGCTGAATCCTGCCGACTAAAGCGCCCTTCATCGGGGGACATTGCCACCGCATCAATCAAGGCAAACAGCGCGTGAATGCGTTCGCCGCGTGTCAAGCGGACGAAAACCCAACTCCCTTCCTTGCGCCGTTCGGCAAGGCCCGATTCCTCCAGCAATCGAACATGACGCGAAACGCGCGGCTGGCTTTGGTCCAGCAATATCGCCAGTTCACCGATCGCCAATTCAAAGCGGCGCAGCAGCAATAATATGCGCAGCCGCGTTGGATCATTCACCGCGCGGAATAAATCAACCAGACCAAAGGGGGGTGTTGCCGAATCATCGACCGTCGCAGCAATGGCGGAGGCGGCAAGCGGGCTATCCATGGGCAATCATATAAAGACATCTTTATATGAGGTCAATCAGCAGCAAGCGCATAAAACCCTACCAAATTGCTTGAAATATCGACAGACTGCACAGCGTTGGGGACAGGGCCAAAAAAATTACGCATAAAAATGTATGAAAGCCGTTGCACCCTTCGCCCAGAGTCACTAAATCGCCGCCCGTTGCCCCACGGGCCTGCATGTCGCAGCGAACCGATGGCAGCTACGATTTGCTTAGAGGGGTGTCCCACATGAAAAAGATTGCTCTTTCGCTCGTTCTCGCTTCGGGTCTCGCGCTGACCGCCTGCTCGCAGCCGGCTGCTGAAACCACCGAATCGACCGACGCTGCTGCTCCGGCTGCTGACGCCGCGATGACTCCGGCTGCTGACGCCGCTGCTGCTCCGGCCGCTGACGCCGCTGCTGCTCCGGCCGCTGACGCCGCTGCTGCTCCGGCCGCTGACGCCGCTGCCGCTCCGGCTGCTGCTCCGGCTGCTGACGCTCCGGCGAAGTAAGCTTCGGACGCTATAAAGCGTTTAAGGAAGGGGTCGTCACCTTATGGTGGCGGCCCTTTTCTTTTGTGGCATAAGCAGCTGCATGTTTCGCGCCCTCCCCCCCTTCCTCCTGTTGCTTGTTTCCGCCTGTTCCGCGTCGGACACACCGCGCGCCGATGGATTGACCGCAGGCGAACATGACAAGCTCGAAGCCGCCGCCGCGCGACTCGATAGTCGGGCGACGCCCCCGGGCACTGCGGACGCAGCGGCGCTCGAAGCCGATGTAACGCAGCGGCTCGACGCCGACATGACGGCAAAGCGCCCCTGAATTGCGGCAATTGGCGCACACGACATAACGCACCCTTGCAAATTGGCAGCGAATAGGGAAGCTGTGCGCGAAGGGATTACGCGACTTTCCCCCATGTTGGAGTCGCTGACCCTTTTGCGCGGCTTGAGCTGTGTATATTCTGTGGGACTGCAAGGGAATTTATCGATGAAGAAATTGCTGATCGTTGCTGCGGTTGCCGGCCTGTCGCTGGCTGGCTGCTCCTCGCAAACTGAAAATGCTGCGGCCGACGCCGCCAATGCCGCGGGCGATGCCGCAGCTGCGACGGGTGACGCTGCTGCCTCGGCCGCGACCGACGCTGCGCAAGCCACCACGGATGCTGCCGCTGCGGCGGGTGCCGCTGGCGCTGCCGCAACCGACGCTGCTACCACCGCCGCTGGCAATGCTGCTGGCGCTGCGGGTGATGCCGCACGTCAGGCCGCTGGCGATGCGATGGCCAAGGGTGGCGCTGCGATGCAGGCAGCTGGCGAAGAAATGAAGAAATAAGCGGCAGCCGCTTTTTGTTCAAACGGGGGTCGTGGGTTCGCGCCTACGACCCCTTTTGCTGTAAAGTGACGGAACTTGACGTTGTCCGACATACCGCCTGTGCACATCGTCTTTCCGCTATTCGTTGGCGTAACGCAGCTGGATTTTACAGGGCCGCTGCAATTTCTCTCCCGCCTGCCCGGTGCGCAAATCCACGTAGCGGCCGCGGATATGGCCCCCATAGCCACGGATAGCGTGCTCCGCCTGTTGCCGACGACGTGCTTTGCCGATTGCCCGCCTGCCGACATATTATGCGTGCCGGGTGGCCATGGCGTGGCGGCCGCGCTCCATGACCCGGCGATGCGCGATTTCATCTCCCGGCAAGCCGCATCGGCGCGCTGGGTGACCGCGGTCTGCACCGGTGCCTTCCTGCTCGGTGGCGCGGGCCTTCTCAGCGGCAAGCGCGCAACGACGCACTGGGCCTATCGTCATTTACTGCCGCTGGTCGGCGCCACACCAACGGACGGGCGGGTTGTGGAGGATGGGCATATCATCACCGCAGGCGGGGTAACCAGCGGGATGGATTTTGCCCTAGCCCTGATCGCGCGTGAAGCGGGGGAGGATGTGGCACGCGCCATCCAACTCGCGCTCGAATATGATCCACAGCCACCCTTTACAGGCGGCCACCCCAACAGCGCACCCGCGCCCATATTCGCGCAGCTCCAATCACGCGTCTATGACGCCGCTGCCGCGCGTATGGCAGACGCCCTCGCCACTATGCCCAAAATTTAGGGGCGTTGTTGGTTGGCAAGGCAATGTCGGGCCGGCGGCGACGCACCACAAAGGCAGCGACTACCCCTGCCAGCGCGCCGAACAGATGCGATTCAAAGCTGATGCCCGCATCGGTGGGGAGCACGCCCCAGATCATCGAGCCATAGACGATGAGCACCAACAGGCTGAGCAAAATGGCACGCGCCGCACGTTCCAACCAGCCGCGCGCGATAACATAGCTCCACAGACCGAAAATCCAGCCGCTCGCACCGATATGGAGCGCATGGCGGCCGAACAGCCAGACCAAAGCGCCGCCGAGCAGCAGAATAATGCCACTGACGACGGCAAATCGGCGCAACCCGTCGGCCATGGATAGGGCAGCGAGCGGTAACAATGCCAAGAGATTATTGCCCAGATGCGCCCAATCACCATGGATGAAGGGGGCGGTCAAAATTGCGTAGGCGCTGCCCATTTCGCGCGGGTGAATACCAAATTGCGCTAGCCTACCGCCGATTAACATATTGATTAGCTGAATTAAAATAAGCAACGTGCCCAGCCCGCCCAAAATGATAGCCTTGTTGCGCATCATCGATCCTTCCGGCCATAGATGGACATCTAACGAGTAAAAGAAAAGGTAATGTTACACTTGACATACCACGCCTCTTAATGCATTGTTTTGGCCATAGGAGTTAACCGATGGCCAAGTCTGTTTTTGATGCCCCGCAGTTCAAGTCCGAAGAGGGCGCTTTCGCTTATGTCGAAGCGCAGCTTTGGCCGAACGGTCCTGTTTGCCCGCATTGTGGTAATTGCGATCAGGGCCGCATCCGCAAGATGGAAGGCAAGACCACTCGCCTTGGCCTCCACAAGTGCAATGAATGCCGCAAGCCCTTCACCGTGCGTATGGGCACCATCTTCGAGAGTTCGCACCTTGCCTTGCACCTGTGGCTGCAAGTCATCCATCTCATGTGCGCCAGCAAGAAGGGTATCAGCACCCGTCAAATCCAGCGCATGCTGCAATGCTCCATGAAGACCGCATGGTTCCTTACCCACCGCATTCGTGAAGCTATGCGTTCGGGCGACGTTACCCCGTTCGGCGGCAATGGAGGCGTAGTCGAAGTGGACGAGACTTTCATTGGCAAGAAGAAGGGCATGCCCAAGCGTCGCGCCTTCCATCACAAGATGAAGGTGCTTGCTCTGCTTGACCGAGATAGCGGACAGGCCCGCACGATGGTAATTGAAGACGTTCGGGCTGAAACCATCATGCCGATTGTGCTCGCCAACGTTGAGCGTGAAGCCCGCATTATGACGGACGAACACAGCGGCTATCGCGATGCTGGCAAGTGGTTTGCGGGCCACGGCACGACCAGCCACGGTCGCGGCGAGTATGTGAACCTTGAGGATCGCACGATCCACAGCAACACGGTTGAGGGCTACTTCTCGATCTTCAAGCGCGGCATGAAGGGCGTCTACCAGCACTGCACCGAACAGCACCTTCACCGCTATCTGGCCGAGTTCGAGTTCCGCTATAACAACCGCGAAAAGTTCGAAATCAGCGATACTGTCCGCGCCGAAATTGCGTTGCGCGGTGTCGTAGGCAAGCGCCTGACTTACAAAACAGCTAGTCTCGCGAACTGAGGCAAAGCAAGACGCGGCGCAACTCGAATTTTCATTCATGACCGAAGGATAGATTATGGCCAAAGAGCGACGGCAGAAGCCGGTTCTGACAGATGAAGAGCGCCACCGGCGCTTCATTGAGGCCGCGCACGAAATCGAGGCGTCAGAGGACCCAAAAGCCTTCGACAAGGCGTTCAAACGCGTCACATCAAAACCCCCGGAGCACTCAAACTAACGCCTTCACGTCCTCATAGAGCTTCCGCAGAGGCCCCTCGCCCATGTCGATAATCGGCTCATACATGAACGAGTTGAGGTGGATGTTTTCGGGGGTCATCAAAGCAACCCGGTCGAGCACCCCCGAGGCATCCGTCTCGCTGGGAAACTCTTTCTTGAACTTGCTGATTAGTCGTTGAGTTTGATTCCTATCGATACCCTTCCAAAAGGCATCATCGCTAAGTTTCGCCACGATGAAGCGCTCCGCACGCAATCGAGTGGCTATTGCCAAGACGACTTTGTTCTCCAGGTTCAAGCCCGGTCCCGCCGTCAGGCACTCATCGCCCGTCGCGTCGATCAGGCCCACAACGCCGAGCGCGGTATCGACTGACGCGCCAGATGTGTGACACTCGGCGTTGAAGATCGCATCCAAGTCTCCGACCGTTTTCGCCGCACTCTCGGGCCTCCAATGCAGCATAGAGGTCAATGCCTCGTAAGCCGGGTCGGCTTCGCCCCTGCTAAACTCTACGAGGTTGCGGAGAAAGGCGATAGAAGCGATCTTCTTCTTGTTGTCATTGAAGAAATGAAGCTTCCAGTCTTTCACGAAGATGTTCTTCACCCCCTCCGCAGGCTCAAGAGTGATCCCCGCATCGCTCTTCAACCCCATCAGGCAACCGGCATAGCTAACAAACCGACTTTGGATGGTGCGGAGGAAGTCAAAATTGTGCGTCAAGATAATCTGCTTGAAGACACCTTCCTCGCTGATTCCCTTAAGGTATTCCACGATGGCATACTTGTTTTGGTAATCGAAAGAGTCAGCTAGGTCGTCTACGACAACCAAGGTTTCCTGCTTGTCCTTAATGCGACGCTCAATCTCGAAAATCACGTTGAGAATGTAAAAGGCCTTCTTCTCTCCGTTACTAAGATACTCCAGCAACTCTGTCCGCTCGATCTCTGCCGAGCCTTCGCTATCCTCATATGTGAAGCCAAGTTGCATGATGCGCGCCGCGCCAAGCATTACATCAATCTTGTTGTCTACATGCAGCTTGAATGGAACGGTAAAACGCCGATTGAAAATGTCGATGACGCGCTCCCATTGCGTCTTCTGCTTCTCTGCCTCGGCAAAGATTATCGCTTCCCGCTCGCGCACTTCCTCATAGGTGTCCAGCAAGCTTTGATATGCCTCGATGTTCTCCTTGATGTATGATTTGAGAACATCTTCATTGAACTTGGGTAAGTTACTGAGATGCGGCAGCAGATGCATGTTGTTCATCAGATAGCCACGAAACTCACGCAAGCCCACGTTCTTGTTGAGCTGTGTCTGGACAGCGTCGAATGCTTTTACGAGCTTCTCATCTTTTAGTATTGACTGCTTTTCAGCCTCGATTACTTGCTCAAGTTCTTCTTGAGTGCTTATTTCCTTCACCTCTCCTGACGACTTCAAGTTGACCGTATGGCTCGCAGAGAAGAAGCCGTTCTTGGACAGACTGTCTGCAATCTGTGCGGCATTGTAATAGTCAAAGATACCCTGCCGAAAGAACGTAGAGGCCGCGAGAAGTTCATGATAACGCGTGATATAATCGAGAATTTTGTCCTTTAGGTCTTTCGTATTGAGTGCAGTGATTATGGGAGCAGCAAAGATGCGGTCATATTCCACCGAAGCAAATGGAGCATCCTTCTGCTCCTGAATCTCCTCTCGGATGCGGATTAGAGCGCGCCGGAACTCGTGTGGCGTCTTCATGACCACAAGGGAAATTTCAGTCTCAAGGTCCGCCTTAGACTTCGATTGAAGCTTTAGCGCTCCGATCAACGCCTTCTTGGATTCCTCCGTTTTTGCCTGCAATTCGGCAAACTCGGAACGGAGTTTCGGATCGACAAGGAGGGTGCAGGTCTTCTCTGAGGGCGCAAATGTCTCGTCATATGACAGGACAACCAGCACGCGCTCATTCTCGATTGCCGCGCCAGTCTCGTCCGTGACAACAGCAGTTGTCTCCCTGTCCGGGAAAATGCGGTCCTTGGGCTTCGCCCCGTTCGACAGGTCCTTGAACGTGTTGGCAAACGAGGATTTCATCGCGCCGTTGGGGGCGTAGATCGCGTAGGCCTTCGTATTCGAAAAGTCGAAATCGTGCTTGAGCGCCTTGATCCCATAGCAATGTTGGAGATCAACTGAGACCTTTTTCATGACGAATCCCTGATGGAGTTTATAGGTCATGACAGCCTACCCTCTTGCGGGGATGTAGGAAAGGCTTGGTATGCGAAGTGTAACTTCGCCAAAGAAAAGGGGCCGGTGCTGCCACCGACCCCTTCGCTTAACTGGATGCCGAATGGATTAGAAATCCATCCCGCCCATGCCGCCGCCCGGCATTGCGGGCATGGCAGGCTTGTCTTCGGGCAGTTCGCTGACCGCCGCTTCGGTGGTGATCAGCAGCCCCGAAACCGATGCCGCATCCTGCAAGGCGGTGCGCACAACCTTGGTCGGGTCGATAACGCCAGAGGCCTTGAGGTTTTCATAAGTATCGGTCGCGGCGTTAAAGCCTTGATCTTCCTTGCCTTCGCGCAGCAGATTGCCCGCAACCACCGCGCCGTCATGGCCAGCGTTGGCCGCAATCTGGCGGATCGGCGCTTCGATCGCCTTACGCACGATGTCGATACCGCGCGTCTGGTCGTCGTTCGCACCCTTCAGCCCTTCGAGCGCCTTCGTAGCGTAGAGGAGCGCGGTGCCACCGCCCGGAACAATGCCTTCTTCGACAGCAGCGCGGGTTGCGTGCAGCGCATCGTCAACGCGATCCTTGCGTTCCTTGACTTCAATTTCGGTCGCGCCGCCAACCTTGATCACGGCAACCCCGCCAGCCAGCTTGGCCAGACGTTCCTGCAGCTTTTCACGGTCATAATCGCTGGTCGTGGTTTCGATCTGCGCACGAATTTGTTCGACGCGTGCCTTGATCGCTTCGGCTTCGCCCGCGCCATCGACGATGGTGCTATTGTCCTTGTCGATGGTGACGCGTTTGGCCTGACCCAGCATGCCGAGCGTGACATTTTCGAGCTTGATGCCGAGGTCTTCGGAAATCATCTCCCCCTTGGTGAGGATGGCGATATCCTGCAGCATCGCCTTGCGACGATCGCCAAAGCCCGGCGCCTTGACCGCTGCAACCTTGAGCCCGCCGCGCAGACGGTTGACGACGAGGGTTGCCAGCGCTTCGCCTTCGATATCTTCGGCGATGATGAGCAGCGGACGGCCCGACTGCACGACGCTTTCCAGAATCGGCAGCATCGATTGCAGGTTCGACAATTTCTTTTCGTGGATCAGGATATAGGGGTCCTGAAGCTCGACGATCATCTTTTCCGGGTTGGTGATGAAATAGGGGCTGAGGTAGCCACGGTCGAACTGCATCCCTTCGACGACGTCGAGTTCAAATTCGAGACCCTTGGCTTCTTCGACGGTGATGACACCTTCCTTGCCGACCTTTTCCATCGCTTCGGCGATTTTTTCGCCGACTTCGACGTCACCATTGGCCGAAATAATGCCGACCTGCGCGATTTCGGCGGTGCCCGAAACCGGGGTCGAACGACCCTGCAGATCCGCAACAACCGTGCTGACGGCGAGGTCGATGCCACGCTTCAGATCCATCGGGTTCATGCCCGCGGCAACCGACTTCATCCCTTCGCGGACGATCGCCTGCGCCAAGACGGTCGCGGTGGTCGTGCCGTCGCCAGCCGCATCATTCGCCTTGGAGGCGACTTCGCGCAGCATCTGTGCGCCCATATTTTCGAACTTGTCCTTAAGTTCGATTTCCTTGGCAACGGTCACACCATCCTTGGTGATGCGCGGCGCGCCAAAACTCTTGTCGATGACGACGTTACGCCCCTTGGGGCCGAGCGTGACCTTTACCGCATCGGCGAGGATATCGACCCCGCGCAAAATGCGTTCGCGCGCGTCGCGCGAAAATTTGACGTCCTTAGCAGCCATGAGACTGTTCCTTTCCAAAACCGCAGAAAACTGCGTAACTTCACACTATAAATCCAACATCACAGCGGGCGAATTGCCGCTTAGGCGAGGATGCCCAGAATGTCCGATTCCTTCATGATGATCAGGTCTTCGCCATCGACCTTGACTTCGGTGCCCGACCATTTGCCGAACAAAATTTTGTCGCCAGCCTTGACGTCGAGCGGGATACGGTCGCCATCTTCATTATAGGCGCCTTCGCCAACCGAAATGACTTCGCCTTCCTGCGGCTTTTCCTTGGCCGTGTCGGGGATGATGATGCCACCAGCGGTCTTTTCCTCCGCCTCCAGGCGACGGACGAGCACGCGGTCGTGCAACGGACGAAATTGCATGGGTTTTGCTCCATTTGGACAATGATTTTCTGGCACTCACCGTGGGGGAGTGCCAACAAGCAGCCATATGGGTTCGGGGCATCCGGGCGTCAAGGCGCAGGCAAGCAAATTTTTACGCTCGTCGGATATGGCATGACGCATGAACATGCATCGTACCGTCGATATGCCGACATTCACCACCGAGTCGGACGCAACTGGTTCGGTGGCGAATGTGCCTACCCCGACCAATAATCAACCAAAAGTGGATAAAGGCCGTGCTGCCCAAATGGTGTTTAGAATACCTGACCCGTCCGAACTGATGCTTAAAGGGCAAATATTGCGCGGCAAGTTCATCGATGCATTTACAAAGATTGAAGCGGCTGTGGAGGAATATCTTGCTAAGCTCGACCTCAAACCAAATGCAAACGCAGCATTTTCCCAAAAGCTAAAATTGCTTGGCAGCGCGCGTGAACAATTTTGTCACCCCTCAAAACTGGATGATCGCATCCAGAAAATCCGCGACATTTCAGAAAAGCGTAATGATATGGTGCACGCGGCTTTGACCACAATGATGCAATATGAGGATGGGCAATACATCCAATACTGGCTTGCGTTCCAAAATGTGGGCCAAGCCGGGAAACAGCAGTTGTTGATAACCGAGGGCGAGATGTCCAAATTGATACGTGATGCAAAACAATTGGCTGCGCAATTCAACGTCCAAAAGCTCAAGAAGGAAGTGTCGCCCGCTGCGACAGAAACCACCAGCGGATAAGTAACGCCGCAGCGACAATTACCAAGCCCACGGCCAAACCAATCCATACCCCTTGGCCCGCCAGCGGTGTCCAGAAACCCAGCCAGATGGCCGCAGCATAGCCGCCCGCCCAATAGCCGGTAATGGCAATCATCATCGGCACGCGCGTATCCTGCACCCCGCGCAGCGCCGATGCCGCCACCACCTGCGTCCCGTCGAACAGTTGGAAGGCCGCGGCAATCGCCAGATATTGCAGCGCCAATGTCACCACCACATGGTTCGCCGGTTCACCAATGTCGATATAGGCGGCAACCAGCAGGTGCGGCGCGCCCCATATTGTCAACGCCGACAGCGTCATAAAGGCAAGCCCCATGGCAATCGCCGTCCAACCGGCGCGGCCGATGCCCGCACGATCCCCTGCCCCATAGGCAAGGCCGACACGGATCGTCGCCGCCTGCCCGACGCCAAAGGGTATCTGGAAAATCAGCGCAATAATTTGCAGCGCGATCGTATGCGCGGCGAGCGGTGCTTCCCCCATCCGCCCCATCAAAAATGCCGCACCCGAAAACAGTCCAGCCTCTGCCAAAATCGTTCCGCCAATCGGCAGACCGATGCGCAATAATTCGCGCATCCGGCCCCATTCGGCGCGCCACATGCGTCCGAACAAATGGAAACGGCGAAAACGACGATCCCATTCGATAATGATGACATAGGCGATACAGGTGACAATAGTTGTAAAGATGCTGGCAATCGCCGACCCGGCAAGGCCGAGGCGCGGGAAACCGAAATGGCCGAACACCAACAGGTAATTGCCCAAAATATTGACGCCAAGCGCGAGCAAAGTGACCATGGTGGCGATGGTTGCCCTGCCCAATGTCGCGACAAAGGTACGCAGCACCGTCGCAACCAACGCAAAGGGCAAAGACCACATCAAAATATGGGTGAATGCGGCTGCCTCTGCCGCCAGATGGACGGGCTGCCCCGTCAGCCGCATAAAGGGTTCGACCAACAGGCACAGCCCTATCGCCACCGCAGAGGCGAGGATCGCCAGCCACAATGCCATGCGCACCGTCCGGCGCACCTGCCGCACCGCATGTTTGCGCGCGCCAATTTCCGCTGCGATCAACGCCGAAGCCGCCATCAACAGACCCGACATCGCCCATAACAGTAAACCGACAACCGAGACCGCGAGCGAGGATGCGGCGAGCGGCCCGGCGCCCAGTCGCGCAATGAAGATGACGTCGCTGGCATAAACCGCCATTTGCAGCAAATTGGCAGCCGCCAGCGGCCCCGCAAGGCGCAGCAATTCCACCGCTTCACCGCGCGTTGCGGTGAGCGCAAAAGGCCGTTCGGTTGCAACCATAAGCGGCGCGGCCTAGCAGCTTGGCGGCTACGGATATAGATGGCCGCCGATTTTGTCGGTGGCTTGTGCTTTTCTTGCACGGGGCGCGCAGTTGGCGGCCATTTACAGCCGCGCTGTATTGACTTAACAAGACGGCATGACAGCAACCACCGCCGATGGCGCGACGCCCGCGCCCGACACCCCGCCCCAGCAACCACGCTCTCATTGGTCAACCGGACAGGTTTTGCGTTTTTTCTGGCGCACGCTGGTCGGCATAAAGGATGTGCTCGTCCTCCTCTTCATGTTGCTGTTTTTCGGCCTGTTGTTCGGCGCGCTGGCTGGGCGGCCCAACAGCGCCGCCTATGTCGGCGAAGGGGCATTATTGTTGCGCCTCAACGGGACGGTCAGCGAACAGCCCGCGCCAGCCGACCCGCTCGCCGCGCTGTCGGGCAATCTGCCGCTGCGCGAATTTCGCCGTGATGACATTGTGCGCGCGCTTGAGGCTGCAGCGGGCGATGACCGGGTAAAGGCGGTCGTGCTCGACCTCGACCGCTTTATGGGTGGCGGGCAGGTCGCGCTGGGCGATATTGCCGAAGCGCTGGACAAGGTGCGCGCGGCGCGCAAACCCGTGCTCGCCTATGCCACCGGCTATAGTGACGATGCCTATCAATTGGCGGCACACGCGAGTGAGGTTTGGACCGAACCGGGCGGTGGTGCATTGATCGCCGGGCCGGGTGGAAACAGGTTATATTACAAAGGCTTGCTCGACAATATTGGTATCAATACGCATATATACCGGGTCGGCACCTACAAGAGCTTCGTCGAACCATTTACCCGCGCCGACCAAAGCCCCGAAGCGCGCGAGGCGACGAACGCCTACCTCAGCGTCCTATGGTCCCGTTGGCAGGATGGGGTGCGCCGCGCCCGCCCCCGCGCCAATCTGAACCCCATGCTGACCGACCCTGCCGCTGCCATCCGCGCGGCGGGCGGCGACAGTGCAGAGGCAGCCCGCCAAGCGGGCTTGGTTGACCGGATTGGCAGCCGCTTGGATTTTGACCGGCGGGTGGCTGAAATTGTCGGCAGTGACGATGATGCCCGGCCATGGGATTGGAAACGCATCCGCCTGTCCGCTTATGTCGACGCACACCCGATAGAGGAAAATGGCACGCCCATCGCGGTCATTCCCATCGTCGGTGATATCGTCGATGGTGAGGCGCCGGCAGGGACGGCGGGCGGCGAAACTATTGCCACGCATATTTTGGACGCTGTGGCGGATGAGGATGTGAAGGCGATTGTCCTGCGCGTCGATAGCCCCGGCGGATCGGTGCTGGCATCCGAACGCATCCGCACCGCCTTGTTACAGGCCAAGGCACGCCGCCTGCCGATTGTCGTTTCCATGGCCAATGTCGCGGCGTCGGGCGGCTTTTGGGTCTCCACCCCGGCCGATCGCATTTTTGCCGAGCCCGACACGATCACCGGCAGCATCGGCGTCTTTGCCATAATCCCCAGCTTTGAACGGGTGCTTGGCCGATATGGGATCACCAGCGACGGGGTGGCGACAACGCCCTTGTCCGGTCAGCCCGACCTGACCGGCGGCACCAACGCCGCCTTTGACGCGCTCGCACAGGCGAGCGTCGATAATATCTATGCCCGCTTCACCAATTTGGTCGCAACATCGCGCCACATGCCGATTGACCGGCTGCGCAGCATCGCCGAAGGGCGTGTCTGGGCCGGGGCGGATGCGCGGCAAAATGGCCTGATCGATGGCTTTGGCGGCATGCCAGAGGCGATGGCAGAGGCGGCACGGCTCGCCCGGATCGACCCGACACAAGTCTATCCCCGCTATTTTGAGGATGGCCCCGATCCGATCAGCGAGTTGCTGCAAAAATGGACCGACGACGGCAGCGATGAGGCAGAGGATGCCCGTGCCCCCGCCGGTTGGCTGGCACAAAGCGCCTGGGCGCGGCAGGCTTGGGCGAGCGCGATGGTTGCAGATTTGCAGCGTATGGTGCGCGGCGGCGGGGTGGAGGCAAGCTGCCTTTCCTGCGCCGGTTTCCTGCCTCCGCGCGCGCCGCGCAGGGAGGATGAGGGGTTGTTGCTGCGCTGGCTGGGCTTGGGGGCTTAAGCCGCGACCGCGCCGCGCGCATGATCGGCGATGGCGTCGGCAATCTGATCCACCAGTTCGAGCGGCAGATCATGCCCCATGCCGGGGATTTCGAGCAGCTTTGCGCCGGCGATATGGGCGGCAGTATCCCTGCCCCCCTCCACCGGCACCAGTGGGTCATCCTTGCCATGGATGACGAGGGTCGGTGCATGCACCCCTGCCAAAATCCCGCGCCGGTCGCCATCGGCAATGATTGCCGCCATGTGGCGAACGAAAGCGGGCGGGTAATAGCTGCGCTGTAAATCGGCCGTAACGCGGACGCGCAGCCGCCCCTCCTCCGCCGGATAGGCGGGCGAACCGATGGCGCGCGCCGCCATCATGCCAAATTGGATGCGCGCTTCGGCATCATCGGTCTGCGGCCGGTGGGTGAGGACGCGCAGCGCCTCTGGCTTGGCTTGCGGCAATTTGCGGTGGCTGGTCGTCGACATGATCGAGGTGAGGCTGAGCAGCCGGTCCCCATGTTCAGCCGCCATGCGCTGGGCGATCATCCCGCCCATCGACGCGCCAACGATATGCGCGCGGCCTATGCCCAATGCGTCGAGCAAGGCAATGCCATCTGTCGCCATGTCGGACAGGCTGTAGGGCGCCCGGTTTTTGAGGCCGAGCAGCCCCTTTATCATCATCCAGCGGATATTGGGCAGCCCGGCGGCGTCAAATTTGGTCGACAGGCCGACATCGCGATTATCATAGCGGATGACACGAAACCCGCGCGTCACCAGCGCCGCGACAAATTCGTCGGGCCAAAGCGTCAGTTGCGCGCCGAGCCCCATGACGAGCAGGATGGCAGGTGCATCCTTTGCCCCATGATCCTCATACTCCAGTTCCAGACCATTGGCGGCGATTTTGGCCATGTTACCCAAGCCTTTCGAATCAAACCCTATTTTGGTTTGTACGAAGGTATGGCAAGCCCGCGCCAAATCGCAAGCGCGCGCAGGGTAAAGCCCGCGACTGCGCCCAAGCTGGCGGCATAGGGTGTATCAAGGCCGAACCAGGCCAGCGCAACATAAAGACCAGATGCCAACGCGGCGGCGGTCACATAAATTTCGGGGCGCAGCAAAATACTGTCCTCCCCCGCCAATATGTCGCGAATAATGCCGCCGACGCAGGCGGTAATCACCCCCATCATCATCGCCGGAAGGGGGGAGATACCAAACTGCCCTGCCTTCCACGCGCCGAACACGGCATAGACGGCGAGCCCCACCGCATCGAACCAGTCGAGCGCACGCGGACGCCACCATTTGACCGGCGTCATCCATACCGCAAGCGCCATCGCCATGCAGGTTAGCGGAAAGCGCCAGTCCTGTACCCAAAATACCGGCGCACCGATCAGGAGGTCGCGTACCGTGCCGCCGCCCGTCCCGGTTACCAGCGCAAAGAAGGAGAATGTCACCAAAGTCTGCCCGCGCCGCGCCGCCGCCAAAGCGCCCGATGCGGCAAAAACGGCAATGCCGAACAGGTCGAGCCATGCCGCCCAGACCGACATTTGCGGGAGGAGTTCCATCGCCCCCTGCACCGGGTTCGCGCTCATGCCGGTTTGCGCCGCATCTGGCGCAGAAACAACAGCCAGATACCGATTAATATGCTGATCAATCCGACAATCGCCGCCGCCATCAGCAACGGGTGGTGCGTATTCTCCCGCCCAAAGGGATCGAGGATATGGATGCCCCACATCACATCATAGGCGCGCCACAGGCGCGACCGCAGCGCCAACACCTCCCCCGTTTGGGCATCGACAAAGACATGCAGCCCATCGGCATAGCGCACCCGCCAGCTCGCGCGCGCTTGGCGTAGCTCGAGCGGCGGCGCGTCGGCTGCGAAATGGACGACATCGACTACCTGCCCCGGCGTTTTGAGCGCGCCATTGGCAATGCGCAGCGCCAGAGCGGCATTAATGTCGGGCAGCACCCGTCCGTCCACTATGCTTGCCGCGCGCCGTCCGCCATCGGCAAAACGCACCTGCCAAACCGGCCCGTCCACCCGTTGGACGAGGGTGAGCGCCTCCACCGCACGCCCGTTCAGCAGCGGTGGCACAGGCACCCCCGCCAATTGCAGGGGGCGCGGGTCAGCCCGCAAATCGGTTGCGCGCACTTCCTCTATCGGGCGCGCAACCATGACGAGGCCGGACAAGGCCCACAAGAGCAAGGGCAGGCCCGCAATCCACGCCAGCCAGATATGCCAGCGAAAAAGGCTGCGGCGCAGCGCCATCGATCAGATATGGATGGGCTTACCGGTCACCGCCATCGCGGCTTCCTTGATCGCCTCGCTATGCGTCGGGTGGGCGTGGCAGGTGTAGGCGATGTCTTCGCTGGTTGCGCCAAATTCCATCGCTTGGGCGGCCTGCGCGATCATCGTGCCTGCGACGCTAGCGATACACCAGACGCCGAGCACTTTGTCACTCGCCGCATCGGCGATGATTTTGACGAACCCTTCGCCCTCATGATTGGTTTTGGCGCGGCTGTTCGCCATCATCGGGAATTTGCCGACCTTGACCGCACCGCGTGCCTTGGCCGCTTCTTCGGTGAGGCCGACGCCCGCGATTTCAGGGCTGGTATAGACGACCGACGGGATGACATCATGATTGACGATGCCGGTATGCCCCGCGATATTTTCCGCTGCCGCAATCCCCTCATCCTCCGCCTTATGGGCGAGCATGGGGCCGGGAACGACATCGCCAATCGCCCAGATGCCGGACACCGATGTACGGAAATCATGATCGGTCTCAATCTGCCCGCGCGCATTGACGCTGAGCCCTGCTTTGTCGAGCGCCAACCCCTCCGTATTCGGACGGCGGCCAATGGCGACGAGTACGGCATCCGCCTCCAGCGTTTCTGCCGCGCCGCCAGCGGCCGGTTCGACCGTCAAAACCGCCTTCTTGCCCTTGACCTTCGCGGCGGTCACCTTGGTCGATAATTTGAGCGTCATGCCCTGTTTCTTGAAGATGCGCGCCGCTTCTTTGCGCACATCGCCATCCATGCCGGGGAGCAGCGCGTCGAGATATTCGACCACCGTCACCTGCGCGCCGAGCCGCCGCCATACGCTGCCCAATTCCAGCCCGATCACCCCACCACCAATGACGACGAGGTGTTCGGGTACCTTCGCCAGTTCGAGCGCACCGGTTGAATCGACAATAATCCCCTTGGCATTATCGACATCGACCCCCGGCAAAGGGGTGACCGACGAACCCGTTGCGATCAGGATATTTTTGGCGCGAACATTGCGGCCCGCCACGCTGACCGTATCGGCGCTGACAAAGGCGGCATGCCCCTTTATCCATTCGACCTTATTCTTTTTGAACAAAAATTCGATGCCGCCAGTCAATCCCTTTACCGCATCACGACGTTGGCCGTGCATCGTGTCGAGGTCGAGTTCCGGCTTTACCTTGATGCCCATTTTGGCCATCGCGCCGCCGGCCGCAGCCTCAAAATATTCGGAGGCATGGAGCATCGCCTTGGACGGGATGCAACCAACGTTGAGGCAGGTGCCGCCCAGCGTTTCGCGGCTTTCGACGCAAGCGGTTTTGAGGCCGAGCTGCGCCGCGCGAATGGCAGCCACATAGCCACCGGGGCCTGCGCCGATCACCAGCACGTCAAAATCATAATCGGCCATGTTCTGCTCCACCAATTTCTGCCAACAGCCTTAGAGGTCGACCAGCAAACGGCCCGGATCCTCGATCGCTTCCTTGATCGTCTTCAAAAATGTCACCGCTTCGCGGCCATCGACCAGCCGATGGTCATAGCTGAGCGCCAGATACATCATCGGGCGGATGACAATCTGCCCGCCGCGCACCACCGGGCGGTCTTCGATGCGGTGGAGGCCGAGCACCGCCGACTGCGGCGGGTTAATAATCGGCGTCGACATCAGCCCGCCGAACACCCCGCCATTGGAAATGGTAAAGGTGCCGCCCGCCATATCCTCCATCGTCAGGCTGCCATCCTTGGCGCGGCGGCCCAGATCGGCAATCGCCCGTTCGATGTCGGCAAAGCCCATCTGGTCGACATTGCGCACCACCGGCACGACAAGCCCGTTGGGCGCGCTGACCGCGACCGAAATGTCGAGATAGTCGTGATAGACAATCTCATCCCCGTCGATCCGCGCATTGACCGCCGGAATGTCGCGCGCGGCGAGTGCGGCGGCCTTGGCAAAAAAGCTCATAAAGCCGAGGCGGACGCCATGTTTTTTCTCAAACATATCGCGATAGCGTTCGCGCATCGCCATGACTTCGCCCATGTCGCAGTCATTGAAGGTAGTGAGCATCGCAGCGGTATTTTGCGCCTCTTTCAAACGGCGCGCGATGGTTTGACGCAGGCGCGTCATCTTCACCCGTTCTTCGCGCCGTGCACCACCCACCGTCGCAGCAACCGGGGCAGCAGCGGGTGCGGCAGCGGCGGGCCCAGAAGTGGCGGGCCCAGAAGTGGCGGGGGTATCGCCTGCGCGCTTTGCCGCACCCAGCACATCTTCCTTGGTCAGGCGACCATCCTTACCAGTGCCAACGACCTTCGCCGGATCAATCCCATGTTCGAGCACCGCGCGGCGCACGGCGGGTGACAGGGTTTGGGCGGTTGCATTACCCGGCGCGCCAACTGTGGCGGCGGCTTGTACCGGTGCCGCATTTGCCGCTGTCGTAACGCCCGCAGCGCCGGCATCTTCCACCACGCCCAAAACCGCGCCGACGCCGACCGTTTCACCCTCTGCAACCAGATGTTGGCCCATGACGCCCGCAATGGGTGAAGGCACTTCGACCGCAACCTTGTCGGTTTCAAGGCTGGCGACCGGTTCATCGAGCGCGACCGGCTCCCCCGGTTGTTTCAACCATTGGCCGAGCGTCGCTTCGCTGACGCTTTCGCCCAAGGTCGGGACTTTGATTTCGCTAGCCATGGTTCAAACCTTTTTTCTGGAACGGCGAATTTCGGCGCGGACCGACAGGCCGAGTGCGTCGGCAACCAGTGCGCCCTGTTCGGTCTGGTGGCGGCTCATCAGGCCGGTGGCGGGCGATGCGCTCGCCGCGCGGCCGGCATAGCGCGCACGCAGCCCCTTTTTCCCCGCCGCCGCCAATGCTTCTTCGATCAGCGGCTCGACAAAGAAATAAGCGCCATTGTTGCGCGGTTCTTCTTGGCACCAGACCACTTCCTCCAACGCGGTCATCCGCTTGAAGCGTTCGGTCAGTGGTTCGCCGGGGAATGGATAAAGCTGTTCGATGCGGATGACGGTGACATCATCCAGTTCGGCAGCGTCGCGCGCCTCCATCAAATCATAGCCGACCTTGCCCGAACAGAGCACCGCGCGGCGTATCTTGGCATCGGCGGGCGGTGTGCGGTCCGACATGATGCGGCGGAAATGTGCATCGCCGATAAAATCGCTGCGCAATGACACCGCCAATTTATGCCGCAGCAGCGACTTGGGTGTCATGATGATCAGCGGCTTGCGGAACGGGCGCAACATCTGACGGCGCAGCACATGGAAATAATTGCTCGGCGTCGAAATATTGCACACCTGAATATTGTCGCTGGCGCACAATTGCAAAAAGCGTTCGAGCCGCGCCGAACTATGTTCCGGCCCCTGCCCCTCATAACCATGGGGGAGGAGGAGGACGAGGCCGTTGGCCCGCAGCCATTTCGCCTCACCCGCCGCGATGAACTGATCGATCATGATCTGCGCGCCATTGGCAAAATCGCCAAATTGCGCTTCCCACAGCACCAATGCCTTGGGGTCGGCCATGGCATAGCCATATTCAAAGCCAAGCACGCCATATTCGGACAAGGGGCTGTCGAGCACCTGAAAACGGCCATGCGGGACGGTGGCCAGCGGGACGTAACGATGTTCATCCTTTTGGTCGATCCACACCGCATGGCGCTGTGAAAATGTGCCGCGCCCCGAATCCTGTCCCGACAGGCGCACCTGATACCCTTCTGACACCAAGCTGCCGAAGGCGAGTGATTCAGCGGTCGCCCAGTCGAAAATTTCCTTGTCCGATTTGTCGGCGAACATGGCCGCGCGCCCATCGATGACGCGGCGCAACGTCTTGTGCACCTCCAAGTCGCCCGGCACCGTGGTCAGCGTACGGCCCAGACCGTCGAATAATTTATCGCTGATGCCCGTCGCAATGTTGCGCCGCGCCCCCTCTGGATCGGCGGGCATGTGCAGCCCCGACCAGCGGCCAGCGAACCAATCCGCCTTGTTGGGCTTATAATCCCTACCCGCCGCAAATTCCTCTTCGAGATGCGCAATATATTGCGCGCGGTGCCCGTCGGCCCATGCGCCGTCAATCACCCCCTGATCGATGAGGCGCGCGCTATATAGCGTCGAAACCGGCGGATGCTGGCGGATGCGCGCATACATCAGCGGTTGGGTAAAGCTCGGCTCATCGCCCTCATTATGGCCAAAGCGACGATAGCACCACATGTCGATGACCACGTCGCGTTTGAACTTTTGCCGAAAATCGAGCGCCAATTTGCAGGCAAAAGTCACCGCTTCGGGATCATCGCCGTTGACGTGCAAAATGGGTGCCTGCACCCCCTTGGCCACGTCGCTGGGGTAAGGGGACGATCTGGCAAATTGCGGGCTGGTTGTAAAACCAATCTGGTTATTTACGATGAAGTGCAGGCAGCCGCCGGTATTATAGCCGCGTATCCCCGAAAAGCCGAGGCATTCCCAAACAATCCCCTGCCCGGCAAAGGCAGCATCGCCGTGAATGAGGACAGGCAGCACAGTTGCATGGTCGGCCAAATCGTCGCGCATCACCTGTTGCGCGCGCACCTTGCCCAGGACGACGGGGTTCACCGCCTCCAGGTGACTGGGGTTGGGGACGAGGCTCATATGCACTTTTATGCCGTCAAATTCGCGGTCGGTGCTGGTGCCAAGGTGATATTTGACATCGCCAGAGCCCGCCACATCGTCGGGGTTAGCGCTGCCGCCCTGAAATTCGTGGAAAATCACGCGATAGGGCTTGCCCATAACCGTCGCGAGCATGTTGAGCCGCCCGCGGTGGGCCATGCCGTAAACGATTTCCTTGACGCCATATTGGCCGCCATATTTGATAATCGCTTCCATCGCGGGGATCATCGATTCCCCGCCGTCGAGCCCGAAACGCTTGGTGCCGACATATTTGCGGGCGAGGAATTTTTCATATTCCTCTGCCTCTATCACCTTGGAAAGGATGGCTTTTTTCCCTTCAGGCGTGAAGTCAATCGACTTGTCCGCGCCCTCCATCCTGTCCTGCAGAAAGCGCCGTTCCTCGACATCGGCGATGTGCATATATTCCAAGCCGACCGGGCCGCAGTAATTGGCCTGCAAAATGGCGACAATTTCGCGGATGGTGGCGCTTTGGCGACCCAAAACACCGCCAATATGGACGGGAACGTCGAGCTCCGCGCCCGCAAAACCGTGATATTCCGGCGTCAGGTCGGCAGGCACTTCCTGTTTGGAAAGCCCCAACGGGTCGAGCTTTGCCGCCAGATGCCCGCGCACGCGATAGGTGCGGATGAGCATCATCGCGCGGATGGCGCGGCTCGCCGCCTCGGCCAGTTCCGTATCGCTCAGCGGTTTGCCAGCCTTGGCCTGCGCCGCCTTGACGGCCAGCTGCATGCGCAGCGGGTCAAGCCCGGCATTGAGGTCATCGATAACGTCAAGCGGCCAATTATCGCGTGCCCAACTGGGCAGCGCATTGGGTGCCATGACGATGATGCCATCACCATTTTCGGTTTGCGCGTTCATATTCGACCCCATGCTGACCAACCGCCAGCCTGTCGCCGGTCGATGGGCCATGACCATGTCCGGCGGCGGGGGGAACAGCCCCCGCCTGCCAAGCTCAACCCTTCAACACCTCGACCAATGTTTCGCCGAGCAGCGACGGGCTGGGCGACACGCGGATGCCCGCAGCCTCCATCGCCGCGATTTTATCATCGGCGCCGCCCTGACCGCCCGAAACAATAGCACCGGCATGCCCCATGCGGCGACCCGGGGGCGCGGTGCGCCCGGCGATGAAGCCGACCATCGGCTTTTTGCGGCCACGTTTGGCTTCATCGATCAGGAACTGCGCGGCTTCTTCCTCCGCGCTGCCGCCGATTTCACCGATCATGATGATCGATTTGGTTTCATCGTCGGCGAGGAAGAGTTCGAGCACGTCGATGAAATTGGTGCCGTTGACCGGGTCCCCGCCAATGCCGACCGCCGTCGTCTGGCCCAGCCCTGCATTGCTGGTCTGGAACACGGCTTCATAGGTGAGCGTACCCGAACGCGAAACGACGCCGACGCTGCCCTTTTTGAAAATGCTGCCCGGCATAATGCCAATCTTGCATTCGCCGGGCGTCAGCACGCCGGGGCAGTTGGGGCCGATCAGCCGCGATTTGCTGCCCGCCAGCTTGGCCTTCACCTTGACCATGTCGAGCACCGGAATACCCTCTGTAATGCAGACGATCAGCGGCATTTCAGCCTCAATCGCCTCAATAATCGCGGCGGCGGCAAATGGCGGCGGCACGTAAATGCAACTGGCCGTCGCGCCGGTCGCAGCCATGCCGTCGGCCACATTGTTGAACATCGGCAGGCCGATGTGGGTCTGACCACCCTTGCCCGGCGTAACCCCGCCGACCATTTGCGTGCCATAGGCAAGCGCCTGTTCGGTATGGAAAGTGCCGGTCGCGCCGGTCATCCCCTGGGTCAAAACCTTGGTATTTTTATCAACGAGAATGGCCATTTCTTACCCTTAATCCTGATGAAATGCGTAGCGCAGCGATGTTTAGCCGAGGCTGGGGTCAAGCGTCTTGCAGGCGACGAGCAATTCCTTCACCGCATCGACGCTGGTTTGCAGATTTGCCTTTGCCGCATCGTCGAGCGCGATTTCGACAACCTCTTCAACGCCATTGGCACCGATGACCGCCGGAACCCCGACATAAAGGCCATCGAGCCCATATTTGCCATCGACATGGACGGCGCAGGGCAGGATGCGTTTTTGGTCACCCAGATAGGCTTCGGCCATGGCAATCGCACTCGCCGCCGGGGCATAAAATGCCGAGCCGGTGCCGAGCAGCGCGACGATTTCGCCGCCACCCGAACGGGTGCGCTGGACGATGGCGTCGATGCGTTCCTTGGTCGATTTGCCCATGGTGACAAGGTCATCGACCGGAATGCCCGAAACCGTCGTATAGCTGGTGACCGGCACCATCGTGTCGCCATGGCCGCCCAGAACAAAGGCATTCACATCGCGGATTGAAACGCCAAATTCCCACGCGAGGAAGGTTGCGAAGCGCGCCGAGTCCAGCACGCCTGCCATGCCCACCACCTTATTGTGCGGCAGGCCGGAAAATTCACGCAGCGCCCACACCATCGCATCCAACGGGTTGGTGATGCAGATGACGAAAGCATTGGGGGCATTGGCCTTGATACCCTCACCCACCGCCTTCATCACTTTCAAATTGATGCCGAGCAAATCATCCCGGCTCATCCCCGGCTTACGCGGCACGCCTGCGGTGACAATGATGACGTCTGCACCCGCAATGTCGGCATAATCATTGGTGCCGGTGATTTTGGCGTCAAAGCCTTCGACCGGGCCGCATTGCGACAGGTCGAGCGCCTTGCCCTGCGGCACCCCTTCGACCACGTCGAACAGGACGATGTCGCCCATTTCCTTTTGCGCGGCGAGGTGGGCGAGCGTGCCCCCAATATTGCCGGCACCGATAAGGGCAATTTTCTTGCGAGCCATCGTCGTCTCCTGTCTGGCCGAGGGAGCCAAGCGCAGCTTGTTCCGGGTATCTACCCCCGAAAGCTGTGGCGCACGGGCGCGTTCGGCCGAATATTTGCCCGCATGCGCGTGGCTGGCCATAGAGCAATGACAGGGGAATGCAAGCCGCAGAATGGCGGAAAAACAGGGTTTTATCGCAATTGCGAACTAATAGCAATAATCTAGTTGGTTTGCAGCAAATCCAGGTCGCGCAATATCGCCAACTGGTCATAATAGGGGCGTTCGCAGATGATGCGGTCGCTGCCCGGTGCAAAGTCAAAGGCGGCGACCATCCGCACGCGAAATGCCCGCCCTGTGGGAGCAATCACCTGCCCCGCCCCTTCGAGTGGGCCAAGGTGCGTGCCGGTCAGCCAGAATTCGACCATGACCGTGTCGCCACCCGCAGCAATGGCAATTTCTTCATTCCCCTGGTCGGGAAAGGCGGTGCGTGACAGGGTGAAATAATGGCGGACCGCCGTCTCACCATCGAATATCTGCCCGCCGCCATAAAGTTCGTAGCGCGGGCGGGCGAAGGTTGCGATCACCCCATCCCAATCCTGATTAATTTCCAATTGCATATGCCGCCGCACCATCGCGATGCGTGCTGCCGTCAGTTCAGCCTCGTCCATCCCCCATGCTCCCCCCATCCCCATTTTCGCTCGCGCCATGTGCCTCTGACAACCAATCGTCGGAGAGCATTTCGTTGAGGCGGCTGGCAGTGCGGGCAAATTCAAAGCTGCCGTCGCCTGCTGGGTAGAGATCATCGGGCAAAGCATCCGCCGCTGCAAGTAATTTTACGCGATATTCATATAGTGCATCGATCAGTGTAACAAAACGTGCCGCTTCGTTACGCATATGCTTACCCATTTGGGGGATGCCGACCAAAATCACGCTATGGTAATTTTGCGCCAGCGCCAGATAATCGGCTGCCCCGCGCGCATCCCCGCATAATTTCTTGAAAGACAGGACGGCAACGCCCTTGAGGCTCTTGGGAATGGGGAGGATACGTCCGCCACCAACGTCCAAATCGGCGCTAGGCACATGCGCCCTATCCTCCACCGGATAGTCGGTCAGCCGGAAAAACGCGTTGGAGAGGGCGACGGTTGCCGCATCACCATTGGGCACGTGCCAGCGTTCAACCCCGGCCAGCCGGTCGCGGCGATAATCATTTGGCCCGTTGAGCGCGATGACATCCAAACTATTTTCGATGAGCGCGATAAAGGGCAGGAAATGTTCGCGGTTAAGGCCATCCTTGTATAAATCCCCCGGCGGGCGGTTGGATGTGGTGACCAAGGTGACGCCCGCGCCGATCAATGCGGTGAAAAGCCGCGACATGATCATCGCATCGGCGCTGTTATTCACCACCATTTCATCAAAGCAGAGCAGCCGCTGTTCGCCCGCCATCGCGCGCGCCACGGCGATGACCGGATCGCCGCTTTCGCTGGCCCGCGCAATGCGCAGCCGCGCATGGACATCTGCCATAAAGGCGTGGAAATGCGCGCGCCGTTTTTCCGCTATGGCGATATTGTCGTGGAACAAGTCCATCAGCATCGTCTTGCCGCGCCCGACCCCGCCCCACATGTACATGCCGCGCGGCACTTGGCGCTTTTTACCGATCAGCCGCGCAAAAAATCCGCCGCTGTCGCTTTCCAGCGCAATTTCCAAGGCAGCAAGGCGCTGGGCGGCCGCGCGCTGTTCATCATCGCGGCGCAATTCCCCCGCCGCGACCAGTGCATCATAACGTTCGATGAGACCGGTCACCGACGTTATGCCGGTGCGGGGGCCGGTTTGCGGATGGTGCCGGTAAAGCTCGCCACCATATGCGCGTCATCCGCCCCTTGGACGATCAGCCCGCGCAGGAACACCAGCCGCCGGGTTTCGCGCAGCAATTCAACCAGCGCATCCATCGGTTCGCCGACGCGCCCGCCGCCGGTAAATTGTGCAGAGAGGTCGAGCGTCACCGCCGGGCCCATGCCCATCAACCCGAACTGGTTGCAGGCGGCAAAAAGGCTGATGTCCATCAACGCCAGCGTCACCGCACCATGGACATGGTTCGACAAATTGCTGTGCCGATGTTCGGCCAGCATGCGCACCCGCGCGACCGGCCGTCCGTCGGGCGTAGGCACTTCGCGGCGCACCTGCAGCGGTTCGATGAAGCCGTTGAAACGCGAACCATCTTTGAGGTTCCAGCTAACCCAGCCGTCCCCCAAATCCGCCGATTCAAAGAAAATGTCGGCGCGGCTGCCAATTTCCCCCGCCGGGCGGGTCATCGGGGCGCGTGGTGTCACACCGCGCGCTCAACCATCAATTTCTTCACCTCGGCAATCGCACGCGCCGGGCTAAGCCCCTTGGGACAGGCGTTGGCGCAATTCATGATCGTGTGGCAACGATAGAGGCGGAAGGGATCTTCCAAATCGTCGAGCCGTTCGCCGGTCATTTCATCGCGGCTGTCGGCCAACCAGCGATAGGCTTGCAGCAAAATGGCGGGGCCAAGGAATTTGTCGCTGTTCCACCAATAGCTGGGGCAGCTGGTCGAGCAACAGGCGCACAATATACACTCATAAAGGCCATCCAGCTTGGCGCGATCTTCGGGGCTTTGCAGCCGTTCCTTGCCCGCAGGGGTCGCCGTCTTGGTCTTTAACCAAGGTTCGATGGAGGCATATTGTGCGTAAAAATGGGTGAAGTCAGGCACCAGATCCTTGATGACTTCCATATGTGGCAGCGGCGTGATCGTCACATCCTTACCCGCGCAATCCTCTATCGCGGTGGTGCAGGCGAGGCCGTTTTTGCCGTTGATGTTCATCGAACAACTGCCGCAAATCCCCTCCCGACAGCTACGGCGGAAAGTCAGCGTCGAATCCTGCTCATTCTTCATCGTAATGAGCGCGTCGAGCACCATTGGCCCACATTTGTCGAGGTCGATTTCAAAATTGTCATAACGCGGATTTTCGCCCGAATCCGGGTCGTAGCGATAGACTTTGAAATTGCGCTTGCGGCCCGCCGTTTCGGCATGGTGCGTGCGGCCTTTGCCGGTGATGCGGCTGTTCTTGGGCAAACGAAACTCGGCCATGGCGCGCTATCCCCCTGATGTGCAATGCGTTGTTGTCTCTGCCCCTAATCAGCCAGACCCATGCTGACAAGTGTTGGGCAGCTATTACGCAACTTCCTTGCGCAAAAGCAGCATTTCGGCAAGCGCATGGTCGGTCGGCTTATCCACATCAATCGCCGCCACCGGATCGACCATCGGCACCAATTTTGCCTGCATAGCCAGCCGTCCGCCCGCCAGCTTCAGCCCATCGGCAAGCCCAATGGTGCGCGTGATGGCGCGCAAAGCCAGCCCCCAGCCAAAGTGACGGAACAAACGCCATGGCCGCTTGCGATCCGCCTCTGCCGCTTGCCAGAGTGTCAGCGCGGCACGTGCAGCCGGGCGGGTCAGCGCAAATAAATTGGCCCCCGACCATGCGCCATCGGCAAAGCGCAACCATGTGCGCTGCGCCGCTGGAAATTGCGCCAGCATCACCCGCCGTTCGACCATCGCCACCGCGAGATCGGCATCGCCGACATCGCCCAGAAATTGCGCGACCATATCCACCGTCAGCAGCGGGTGGTCGGCGGTGGTGACCAGCAAAGGGAAATCCGCCCCGCCGCCATCCGGCCCGGCATCCAATAGGGCGAGGAGGGAGGAGGATATGCCCTGATTGCCCACGAAGCAGCCAACCGCCTTGGTACAGGCGGCATCGGCAATCGCATCGTCGAAAATATCCGCCTGTTGTGCGACGATGATGATGCGCACAATATTCGCCGACGCATCGAGCGTGCGGAGCACATGGGTCAGCATCGCCACGCCGCAAACCGGCACCAACGCCTTCCATTTTTCGCCAAAATGGGTGGCGAGCGGGTCTGCGCCCGGACGCTGCCCGGCAAGAATGACGGCGGTATAGGGTGCGGACATGCCCCCCCCTTTGCCGTGACCTGCGGGAAAAGCAAAGGGGGTGATGGCGCTTTGTCCATTTCGTCCCTATAGCCAGCGCCGTTCATGACCCAGCCCGACACCAGCCCCACCGTCGATGTCAGCAATGCGCGCGTCGCATCGAGCGTTGGCACATCGATGCTGGCGCGGCTGTCCGGCCTTATCGATGTCGTCGCGCAGCCGATTTACGTTGCGCTGTTCGGTCTGGCTTCCTTTGGGCTTTACGCCGTTTTGTGGAGCGCGGTGAATCTCGCCGAGAATATTGCCGATCTGGGGCAGACCAGCGCGATGCAGCGCACCGTCCCACAGGCGGCGAGCGAGGCGGAGGCTGCGGAGGCGTTCCGTGCGGCGATGTTGCTCGGCGTCGTACCGCCGTTGTTGCTGGCGATATTGGGAGCGATTTTTGCCCCTGATGTTGCGGCCTTTTTCAACGCCGATGCGCTCGACAGTGCGCGCCTGATTTTCGCCATCCACCTGTTTATCTGGGCATTGCCGCTCTGGGCCTTTGTCGAGGTCGCCACGTCCGCCATGCGCGCGCGCCATGTTTTCGGCGCGGAAATCCGCCTGCGCTTATTCTGGGAACAATCGCTGCGGCTGGTTTTCGCGGTGATTTTCTGGGCCTTGGGCTGGGGGATATTGGGGCTACTCGCCGCACATCTCCTTTCGCTCAGCGTCACCGCGCTGCTCGCCGCGCGCATGGCCTTGCGCTATTTTCATGGCGCGGCCTTGTTCGGTCGGGTGCGCGGCAGCTTGCTCAAGGAAAGCCTGATGGCGGGTCTGGCGGTGCTTCCCGCCAATATGTCGCAACGTTTTTATTCGGACGGCGCGCCGATTGCGCTCAACTGGCTGCTGCCGGGGAGCGGCGGGGCAGTCGCCGCCGGACTGTTCACCATCGCGCGCAAAATATCGAGCATCATCCAGACCATCCGTCTGGGCTTTGCCTATGTGCTCGCCCCGCTCGCCTCCGCCGCGCGGCGCGGCAGCGGGGATGAGGTGCGCGAGGTTTATGGCTTTGCCACGCGCGTGCTGACCGCGCTGGCGCTGCCATCCGGCCTCGTCCTCGCGGCGGCGGCACCGGCGATATTGACGCTGTTCGGCGCGGGGGCAAAGCGCGCGGCGGCGGCAGTCGCCATCCTCATCACGTCGCGGATATTGGAGGCGCTGGCCGGGGCAGCGCAACCCATCCAGCAGGTAATCTCCAGCTATCGCGCGCAGATATTGGCGAGCTTTGCAGGCATTGCCGTCGCCATATTGACCGGCTGGCTGTTGCTGCCCGCGGGCGGGCTGACCGGCATGGCCATCGCCGTGACCGCCGGATTGGTAACCGGCGCAATGCTGCCGGTGGTGCAGCTATGGGCAGAGGATGGCCTCCACCCCTTTGCGGCACCCTTTGCGCGGATGTTGGGCATATCGCTGGTCATCGGCGCCATTTTTGCTGCGCTGACCCGGGCGATTATCGGCTGGCCGGTCGTTGTGGCGTTGCCGGCATCGCTCCTCCTCCTCCTCCTCGCCACATGGCTGGCGTGCCGATTTGGCTTGCCGCGTGGGGACCGTGAGGCACTGGGCAAAACCGGCCGCGCGCTGCGCCTCATTTAACGGCGCCGCCATAATCCTGCCCCATTATGCGTTAGAGCGAACGGGCTTTATTGCATCGACACGCAGCGCACGGCAAAAGGCGACGCTGGCGGGGCATATTTCAGGGATTTCCAATGTATCAGACCGAATTGGCGGCAAGCGGCAAAAAGCTGTTTTTTGTGCGCGGCACCTATATCTACATCATCATCGCGATTGCGACGCTGATCGCATGGGTCAGCCGCGATATCGGCCCCTTTGCCAGCCCGCGCGCTGATTGCATCTGGTTCTGGGCATCGCTGGCGGTTGCCAGCCTTGGCGCAACGGTGCGGATTTTCACCAGCGGTTGGGCAGCGCTCGGCACATCGGGGCGTGCAAAGGTCGCTGCCGAGGCATCCGAACTCAACACCACCGGCCCCTATAGTCTGGTGCGCAACCCGCTCTATGTCGGGCGCATCCTGAACTTCACCGGCATCGCCATGCTGTCGGGCTCGTGGGTGTTTGGCGCGATTATCTATTTGCTCGCCGTCCTCGTCTATGAACGCATCTCCATCTATGAGGAGGAGTTTCTGCGCGAAAAATTTGGTGCAGCACATGGCGAATGGGCAAAAAATGTCCCTGCCTTGCTGCCGCGTCTGCACGGTTGGGTGTCGCCCAAATATCCATTCTGGTGGAAGCGGATGATCTGGCGCGAACAAAATAAGCTGTTCCTGCTGGCGACTGCCGTTTTCCTGACATGGTTCGCCCGTCTCGGTTTCGACATGGCCGCCATCCCTGCTGCATGCTGGCCCTTCGTCTATGCCTATGGTGCGCTGGTCGTTGTGCGCTTTGCGATTGGCGGACTTAAAATGATCGGCTTTTTCAAAGAATTGAGCTGATGGCGGCTGGCGAAACGCTCGCCCCGCTGATTGCTGTTGTCGGCTGTGACGGGTCGGGCAAATCGACGCTGAGCGCCGACATATTGGCGCATATCCGCGAAACCCGCCCCGCCGAAAGCGGCTATCTGGGGTTGGGTTCGGGTGAACAGGGACGCGCCATCGGTCGATGGCCGTTGATTGGCCCCGCCCTCCAATCCTTTCTGGAGGGTCAGGCCGCGCGCCTGCGCGATGCGGATGATAGCATCCCTTCCACCATCGCCGCGCGCTATGCGTTGCGCCGGTCGCTAAAACGGCGCGCCAAGTTTGAAAATCTGCTGGCCGCGCGGCGCGGCGGAACCGTGGTCGTTACCGATCGTTATCCGCAGTTGGAGGTGCCGGGGCTGCACGATGGGCCGATTTTGGCGGCGCGCGCCACCAATGCGACGCAGCGCGCATTGCAGCAACGCGAACGCGCGCTTTATGCCGAAATGGCGTCCTATCTGCCGACCTTGGTCATCCGCCTCACCATCGATGTAGCGAGCGTGATGGCGCGCAAACCCGACCATGACGAAGCGCTGATCCGCCGCAAGGTTGCAACGGTGCCGCACCTGCGCTTTGGCGGCGCACCGATGGTGACGATTGACGCGACGATGGATTATTCAGCCGAGCGCGCGCTGGCGTTCGCTGCGGTCGATGCCGCATTGGCGGGTGGCTGAGCGGTCACCTGCCGGGCAAAGGCAATGCTGTCGCGTAGCACCGGCGCCATCGATCGAAAAGGTAAGGCAAAGGCCATGGCGGTATCGCGGTGGGCAACGCCCGGATATTCGATAAGCCGCGCGCTGCCCCCTGCCGATACGATGGCGGCAAGCAAGCGACGGCTATTGCGCGGGCGCACCGTCACATCGGCATCGCCGGTAATGAGGAGCAGCGGCGGCGCATCGCCCCGCGCGAAATGGATCGGCTGCGTATCGGTGGGGTTGGGCGCACCGCCCATCGCCACATCGGCCATACCGCCGGGTTCAAAGGGTAAGAAATCATAGGGGCCGGAAATGCCGACCACCCCCTTTACCGGGCCATCGCGTAGCCCCAAATCCCCCGACCAGCGCCTATCGAGGATCGTCAGCATCGCCATATGCGCACCCGCGCTCTGCCCCATCAGCACCATCCGGTCGGGGTCACCGCCATAGCTGGCGGCATGCGCGCGCACCCAGCGCAGCGCATCGCGCGTGTCAGCGATGAAGGACGGGAATTTGTGGCGCGGGGCGTGGCGGTAATTGACCACCGCAACGAGGAACCCCTCTGCCGACAATGCGCGCCCGACAAAGCCATATTGGGTGCGCGTGCCGCTCGCCCATCCGCCGCCATTATACCATATAATGACCGGTAATGTGCCATCGCGTGGCGCGTCATCCGGCGCATAAATGTCGATGGCTTGTGCCGGGTCACTGCCATAGGCCTGCCCCGCAGCCACCAGCCGTCCGCCCTGCCCCAACCATAGCCGGTCGGCCAAATTGAGCGCGCTCAACGCATCCCAGCGCAGCGAAAAACCCACAGCAAGGATGGCGGCAAGCAAGAGGCCGACGACAATGCATATATAGCGTAGCAAAGCTGCAATTCCCCCGGCGACTATTTGGTGCCATGCGTTGACACATGCACCGATATTGGCGCAACCGGCTATACGGCCCGACCGCGCCAGAGGATGCATAATTGACCCTGATATTTCATGCCAGCGATTTGCATTTTGGTGCGGAGGATAGCGCGGCGCTCCATTGGTTTGCCGCACGTGTCGCCGCCGAACGGCCCGATGCCGTCGTCATCACCGGTGATTTGACGATGCGCGCGCGCCCGCGCGAATTTGACGCGGCGCTGCGTTGGATGGCGGCGCTCGACACCCCAATTCATGTCGAAATGGGCAATCATGACATGCCCTATTTCAATCCGGTCGAACGGATGTTGCGCCCTTACCAGCGCTATCAGCGCATGGCAGCAACATTGGACAGGCCCATGACGCTGACCGATACGGCGGTCATCGGTTTGCGCACCACCAGTCGCGCGCAATGGCGGCTGAACTGGTCCAAAGGGGTTGTGCGGCAAAGCGCACTGCGCCACACGCTCCATGCGCTGGACGCCGCACAAGACTGCCCGCTGCGGCTGGTGGCGGCGCACCATCCATTGGTCGAAACGGGGACGCGCGGTACCGCGCTGACCCATGGTGGAAACCATGCGCTGACCGCGCTGGCAAATGCAGGCGCGCGCGCAGTCCTGTCGGGGCATGTGCACGACCCCTTTGACCTGATGCACCAGACCCGCCACGGCCCCATCCGCATGATCGGTGCGGGCACATTGTCCGAACGACTGCGCTCCACCGCGCCCAGTTTCAACCGCCTGACGATTGCGGGGGGGGACATTGGACTTGCGATTATCGCGATGGGTTGACCACATTCATCGCTTGCCAAGCCGTGTCGGTCCGATAGGTTGCCAAATAGAACTTATCCGCAAGGGGACGGCAAGATGTTGAGCGCGGGCGATGATTTTCCCATTCACCAAAGCGCGGAACCGGTCGCGCTGGTTACGGATCGCAATTTCTACGACCGCTTTTTCTTCAATGGTTACAGCAATGACGGCAGCCTATTTTTTGCGGCGGCCATGGGGGTTTACCCGGCGCTCGACATAATCGACGCGGCCTTTTGCGTCACGCTAAACGGGGTGCAACATGTGCTGCGCGCATCCGCCCCGATGGAGGGTGAGCGTATGCGCATGGCGGTCGGACCGATTGCCATTGTCATCGACCAGCCCCTGCAGGCGGTGACCATCCACATCGCGGATAATGAGGGGCGACTGCGCGGGGCCATCCAGTTCAATGGGCGACATTTTCCTATAGAGGAACCGCGCTTTACCCGGCGCGTCGGCACGCGATTATTCATGGATTATACGCGCATGACGCAAAATGGCCGCTGGACAGGCTGGATAGAGGTGGATGGCGAACGGATCATCGTCGATGATTTGGTCGGCACGCGCGATCGTAGCTGGGGGGTGCGCCCGGTCGGCAACAGCGACAGCCAGCCCGCCGCCATGGCCCCGCAATTTTTCTGGACATGGACGCCGTGCAACTTCGGTGATTTGTCGCTCTATTTCCACAGCAATGACGATGGCGATGGCCGACCGTGGAACCGCCGCGCGGTGCTGGCGCGGGACGGGGCAAGCGACTGTATCGAATATGACGCGCCGCAATTTCGTATCGACTGGCAGGCAGGAACACGCCGGGTGCGCCAGATGATCGTCGATCTCGATGGCGACACACGGCTGACGCTGACCCCACGCGGGGTGCCGCAATCGCATTTCTATATGTCCGGCCTTGGATATACCCACCCCCAATGGGGCCACGGCATGGCGCATGGTGCGGGCGAACTGGCGCATGATGGCATTGCCATTGGCGCGATTGATGATGGTGATTTTGCCCACCGCCATATTCAGGCGCTGGCAGATGCGACGCTGGTGATCGGCGGGGTGGAGCATCAAGGCGTTGGCGTTGTCGAACAAATGTTTATCGGCCCGCACAGCGCCAGCGGCCTCACCGGCATTTATGATCCCGCAGCATGACATATGATTTTCCCACCCGACCGGCGCAAATGTCCGTCGAATGGCTGGCTGATATATTGGGCGCGCACAGCGGTGATTTGCGCGGGGTGAGCGCCGCCAAAGTCGGCACCGGTCAAATGTGCGATTCCTTTCGCCTGACGCTCGATTGGGAAGACAAGGCGGCTGCCACCCTGCCCCGCACGATCATCGCCAAATGCCCCAGCCATGACCCGGCAAGCCGCGCGATTGCAGCGGCGGTCAATGCCTATGGGCTGGAGGTGAATTTTTATCGCGAACTGGCAACGCATATCGCGGTGCCCGCGCCCCAATGTCATTTTGCAGCCATGGCGGACGATGGGCAGGATTTTCTGTTGCTGCTGGCGGACTTGGCGCCCGCGCGCGCGGGTGACCAATTGGCGGGCGGCGATATGGCAATGCTGCAGGCGGCGATCGCGGCTGCCGCGCCGCTCCATGCCGCTTATTGGGGCGATGGCAGGTTGGCGGATATGGCTTGGCTCACGCGTGACAATCGCGGCCTGCTCCGCCAGCATTTTCCGCCGATGTTTGCCGCCTTTCGCGAACGTTATGCTGACCGGCTCGATGGCCCATGCCTCAGCGTCGGGGCGGCACTGGTCGAACAGCTCGACGCCTATCTGGCGCGCGAACCGGCGGTGCCTACGCTGGTGCATGGCGATTTGCGTATCGACAATATCCTCTTCAGCCCGGACCAGAGCCGATGTTGGTTGGTCGATTGGCAAACGCTCAATATCGGCAGCGCGGCGGCCGACATCGCCTATTTAATCGGCACGTCCCAGCCGCAATATGATCCGGCGGCCGAACGCGCACTGTTCAACCAATGGCTGGCGGCACTGCGCGCGCACGCTGTCACGCCCGATGCCGAGCAACTGTGGCGCGAATATAGGGTCGGCGCGCTGTCGGGTTATTTTATGGCGGTTTTCGCATCGATGAGTGTGGAGCGTACCGAACGCGGCGATGCGATGTTCGCGGTGATGGCGGAGCGTCCGGCACGCCAGGTGCTGGCGCTCCATAGTCTGGATTTATTGCAATAAAGGGGGCGACCCCGCGTGTCGGAGCAGCCCCCTTTTTCAGCCAATTGGTTGGCGATTAGAAACGCCAGCTAATCGTCCCGCGAACCGATGTCGCGCGCAAATCCGAACGCGAAATCGTCGTTTCCCCGGTGATGGAGGCTTGCAAATTGCCGGTGCCAATCATCAGACCGCCGGAGACTTCGGCCCAATTTTCATCGGTACCTGCCAGCGCAAAGCTGGCGAGCGGGCCGATGCCGCCACGGAAATTGGCCCCAACGCTGCCCGCCCGGTCAGAGAATTCATGCACCAGATTGGCGGTGACGAACGGGCGAACCCCACCCGATTTCAGACCAGCGGTAAAGCCGGCCCGTGCCTGCAGGCTGTCAACGCTGCCCAGATCATATTGCAGAGCCGGGCCATTGCCGCTTTCCGCCGTCGGCGTGAAACCAAGGCTATTATAACGGATGGAGGCACGCGGCGTCACCGCCACATGGTCATTGCCCGCTTCAAACGACAGCCCCAGTTCGGAGGTGAAGTTGAGCACGCTGTCCTGCGCCCGCAGCGTAAAGGTCGACAGCCCCACCGGCACGATGCGCGTCGTCGTCGTGCGATATTGGCCAGCACTGATCTGCCCATCGAGCGTCACGCCGCCGCCAAGGCCGGTTGCGCCATAGAGCGTCCCCTGCACCAAGCGGCCACCGGCGGTGGCAAGGCTCGCCACCGAACGACCATCCAGATCGACATAGCCCATCGACAGGCCGAGGAAGCTGTCATCGCCGAGCGATTTTTCGATACCCGCCGTCAGGTAAAAGCCGTCGAAATGGCTGCGTCCGGTCGGCGTAGCGGTGGGGAGGCCGGTGCCCCGCCCATCGACATAGCCGCCGGCGAGATAGATGCTCATATCCTCGGCAATCGCGCCTTCGGACATGCGCATGCCATTGCCCGCATCACTCGCGGTCGCGGCCAGCATCGGCGTCGATATGGCGAGTGATGCCAGTTGCAACGGCTGGCCATAGCTGGCGATCCGCCCGCCGCCGCGCGTACCATTGGCATTGGCGATACGCTGACGAATGAAGGCGGACAGGACATCGCTCGACGCCCGGCCCAAATCACCTTCGAGCGGGATGTTGTGCGGGGCCAGCGCCTCCAGATTTGCGCGAATGGCCGGTGCGCTCAGCATGTCGAGATCGCCAAAAACATCCGCCAGTTCGGCATAATTGCTGCGGTTCTGGTCGAGCAACTGGGCATAGGCCTGTTGAATCGGCGAACCAGTGTTAATCACGCTGGCGTAGGTGGCAGCGGCAATCCGCACCGTCACCGCATTGGCCGTATAGGTCACGACTGGCGACAGGATCGCCGAAAATGCGGTGGTGGTAAAGGTGCCGGTGCGCCCGCCCGCCGCCGTCAAAATCGTGAAGCTGTCGTTGAAGGTTGGGCGATAGCCCGCCACCGGCTGAAAGGTCAGGCCACCGCCCAAGCTTGCAGCACCCGTGCTTGCGCCATTGGCGACCACCGCCAGTCGGTCCGACGTGCCGTTGGGACCGATGTTGATGAACAGCCCGCTGGCCGAGGAGAGGACAAGGTCGCCGCCAATCGTCAGCGTGCCAATGGTCGTCGTCGTCCCCGGTGCAATCTGGCCGGTGATGCTGGTGAGGAAGGGCGCGTTGATCCGCCCCGTGCCCATCAGTCCACCGCCCATCAGGCTATAATCGCCGACGCTGTTCAGCGTGCCGTTGACGGTGACAAAACCGGCAAGCTGCGTCGTGTTGATCAGGGTGGAGAGCGAAGCGCCAGTGTCGATGACCAGCCGTGCGCCACCGGTACCGACGGTCAGCCGGTCGATGGTGATGTCCGCACCCGACAACGTTGTTGTCCCCGTCGCCGCCAGCGTCACGTCGAAATAACGGCCCTGAATGCTCGCCAGACGATCAGGGTCGGCATTATTGGGGACAAAGCCCGATGCGCCGGGCAGCCCATTGGCCAAGGTTGCGACAGGCAGCGCCATTTGTACCTGCCCACCCGCTTGCGATTCGCGCACCGCACCAGTTGCTGAGACAAATCCGTTGCCATTGCTCGCAATCGCCATTTCGGCGGGCTGGCTGGTTGCGGTACCAATCGGGTTGCCGTTGGAAATGACATTGCCGCTGGCGAGGTCGAGGCAGTCGCTCGACGATGTGGTCTGGAAACAGGCCTGACCAAAATCGCCGCTAGTGCCATTTTTCTGCTCACCCGGATCGGTCGGGATACCGTTGACCGCATTGCCGCCCGACAGAATATAATAAGACGGGTCGAGCGTCGTCACCCAATGCGTCGGGTCGGTCCATTGCCCGTCCCCTGCGGTGGCGGACACATAATGATAGGGGTTGTTCGCGGCGATCCAGTCCCAATAGAGATAGAGCGGCTGATAAAAGCTGACCGTGCCATAGCTGTTCGCCGGTTGCCCGCCAAAGAAGCGCGTATAACCGCCCGACAGCACGCCAATGACGAATTGGCGCGAAAAATTCTGGAGGATGAGCGGCCCGCCCGAATCCCCGCTAGCCGTAATACCTTCGGTCGGTGTCCCGTCACCGCGCACGCGCGCATTGTCGCGGAATGCGTTGAAATCAAAGGGGCTGGCGCCGCCAAAGCCACGCAACGGGTCATCGAAATCGAGGAAATAGAGATTCTGCGTCAGCGTCGGGTCAGAGGGGCTGCCGAACAAAAAGCTTTCAAAGGTGACGAGGTCGGTCAGCGCACCGACCACATTTTCCGCCGCCCGACGACGAAAATCGATGCCGCCCGTGCCGGCCGAACCGGTGCCGTTGCGGCCATAGCCGGCGATGCCGACATTATAGCCGGTGCCCGCCGCGCCGATCGCCCCGGGGTCGGGGAGCGGCGAAAAGAGCAATGCCCAGGTCGGGATATTGGCGGCTGGCGTATCAAGTGTTGCCAGCGCGACGTCGCCATAGAGGAAACTGCGCGCCTCCGGCTCCAGCGAAAATTGATTATAGGCAACATAGTTGGCGTTATAAAATGCCTGCACCAAATTGGTCTGGTGGCCGCCGAACAGCCATTGCACCAATTCATCGACTTCGCCCGGCGCATTGGCGCGGGTATTGGTTTCAAAACCAAAGCCAATGGCGGTGCCGCCAGACGCCGAGCCATAGGCATTTGCCGCACGCGAATTGACGCAGTGCGCCGCCAAAATGACGGTACGCGGGTTGATAAGGGTTGCGGTGCACAGGCCAACGCTGCCACCGCCAGCGTCGATCACCATCTGGCTGATGCCGGTGATGTTGACCGGGTCGCGCGCGGTGGTCGGCGTCTGTGGGTTGGCGATGGCAATTTGCGGTTCGGGGGTGACCGCATCAACATGGCTGGTATCGGCCGGGCCGGTAACGCCGACATTCACCTGCGCTTCGGGCGCGATATAGGCGATATTGCCCACCTGCGGTGCTGGCGCGGCAATCGAAACAAGCCCAGATTGCGCGTCCGGGTTGGTGGTGCCGACAAAGCCGCCATCTTCGGCCCATGCAGGGCTGGCAACACAGACGCCCGCAAAAGCAACGGTGCCGAGCAGGAACGAACGGCGCAGCGGCCGAGAAACAATTTTTTGCATATATCCTCCCCAAGATACGGCGACCAGAAACCCAGAACAGCCATGGGCAGGAAAGAATCGCCGCAAACAGGGGCGGAAAGTAAAAGCCAAGTTGACCAAGCGCAAATGGCAATATTGCAACACCAGACCATTGCACCAAATGCAAAAAGGGCGGCCCGATGGACCGCCCTTTCGCAAATATATCGCAATCGAAACTGCGATCAGCGCTTCGAGAATTGGAAGCTGCGGCGGGCCTTTGCCCGGCCATATTTCTTGCGTTCGACAACGCGGCTGTCGCGGGTCAGGAAACCCGCCGCCTTGACCGCGCTGCGCAGCGCCGGTTCATAACGGGTCAGCGCTTGGGCAATGCCGTGCTTGACCGCGCCAGCCTGCCCCGACAAGCCGCCGCCCTTTACAGTGGCGACGACATCATATTGCCCTTCACGGCCGGCAACCTGAAACGTCTGGTTGAGGATGAGGCGCAGCGTCGGGCGCGCGAAATAGACGCTCTGGTCGCGGCCGTTGACAGTCACCTTACCGCTGCCCGGTTTCAGCCAGACGCGCGCGATGGCGTTTTTGCGGCGACCGGTGGCATAGGCGCGGCCCTGCTTGTCGATCTGTTGTTCGCGCAGCGGCGTCGGCGCAACATTGGCGGCGGGGGCATCCCCACCAGCAGCGATTTCACCCAGATCGGCGAGTGTGTTGACGGTGTCGGACATTATGCACCCACCTTATTCTTGCGGTTCATCGCCGCGACGTCGAGGATTTCGGGGTTTTGCGCAGCATGCGGATGTTCGCTGCCCGCAAAAACGCGCAGGTTGCGCATCTGCTGACGACCCAGCGGCCCGCGCGGGATCATGCGTTCGACCGCCTTTTCCAATACGCGTTCGGGGAAACGGCCTTCGAGCACCTTGGCAGCGGTGATACCCTTGATCCCGCCCGCATAGCCGGTGTGCTTATAATAGGTTTTTTCCGCCAGCTTGTTGCCGGTGAAACGCACCTTGTCCGCATTGATGACGATGACATTGTCACCGCAATCGGCATGCGGGGTAAAGCTCGGCTTGGTTTTGCCGCGCAAGATATTGGCGATAATGGTGGCGACGCGCCCGACGACCAGACCGTCGGCGTCGATCAACACCCATTTCTTTTCCACGCTGGCGGCGTTGGCCGACCGCGTCACTTTGCTGAGCGCCTTCACTGGGCATTCCTTTTTGCGATGAACCGCCCGTTGATCCGGGCGACGAAGCGCGCCCAATGACGATAAAGCCGCGCAAAGTCAAGCAATGCGCGGCTTTGTAAACGGGTATTATGATACCTTTATATTTTGACCCTAACCGCCAAAGCTGTGACGGAGCGTCAGGAAGGTCGAAATATGGGTATTGCGTTCGCGCAATTCGGTGGCAACCGGGGTCGGGTTGCTGCGGTCGGGCGCGTAAAAAGTGCGCAGTCGGGTCTGCGGCACATCATTGATGTTCTGAACTTCGAGCCGCAAGGTGGTGCGCGGTGTGAAGCGCGCTTCGGCAAAGATATTTAGTTCGGGATAACGCGGGCGTCCTGCGTCAATTTCACTACGCCGGAACACGGCGTTGCGTTGATGAAGGTGAAGGTCGACCCCCCATGCAAAACTGCGCAAATCATGGCGCAGGCCAAATTCCATGTTCCAGTTGTTGGAAAAGGAAAAGCGCCGCCCCTGCCCCGTATAAGGGTCGCGAACATTGGTGTCGCTAACCTCTCCATTAAAGGTGAAACGCACCCCATCAAGGCCAAGACGCGCCAGCGGAAGATCAAGATTGGTCGATAGGGTTAGGGAGGTGCCGCGCCCCAAATTACCCGGTGCATCCCCGCCGGACAGCAGCGGCACCCGATCCTGCAACAACGAGATGCGGTCATAAGCCAGACCAAATTGCACCCGTCCATCACCCAAAATCGGCCGTTCAATGGTCAGACGATATTCCCACGCCCGCTGCGGCAACAGGTCCGCATTACCGCCATCGACCCGGTCATTGCCAATATCTGCCGCGCCAACAAAGTCATCGAAATTGAGTTGGGCGACGGTGCGCGTCAAAATATTCTGGATGCGCCAGCCACCCCCCACGCGCCAATCGAGCGCGATGCGCGGTTTCAAAAAGCGCAGGCTGCGTTCTGCATCAGCATCGCCCGTCACGGTAAGGCGAGAAAATTCGGCATTTAGGCCAAGGTCGAGCCGCAGGTTATCGGCAATCGCACGCCCACCATTCACGAATATTTCGCCGCGATATTCGCTGACCACGGCGCTATCAATGTCGAGCGGCACCGAAACCAAGCTGCCATTGGGCAATATGTTGAAAAAGGCGACATCGCTGTCGAGCCGATTAAATGCACCCTCCGCGCCCAATTCGACGCTCCAGCCACCCAGATTGCCGTGACTCCAGCTAAGGCGCGCCACCGCTTCATCGGTACGATTGGCAACATTTTGCAAAAAGCCGCCTTGCGACACGCCGGCAACAAAGGCCGTGCTGTCGGTATTCTGTCTATAATTGCTGGTACGATACAGGCCGACCAGCTTGATCCCGCCGCCGCCCAGCGGCCGCGTCACATCACCCCCGACTTCCCAAATATTGTTCTGCACCCGGTCGTTGAACGGCACCGACCGGGCATTGCCCAAAGCGTCGCGCACCGCGCTTGACTGGATCAGCGAAAATTCATTGCGTTCGTGGCGCAAATTGAGGTGCGCGCTGCGATTTTCACCACCATCAAATGCCCAATTGAACGTCGCGAATAATTCCTCATCATGAATGTCATTCACCTTGCGGCGGAACTCCACCAAATCGCCGCTCGGCAGCGCCCGGACAGTATCGGTCCCTTCTTCCAGAAAGTCGGCATTTTCATAGCCAATGGACGCACCAAAGGTAGAGCGCCCGCGTTGAAGGATCAGCGATACATTGCCGTCGGGGACGAGCGAGGCGTCATAATTGCGGTCGATGCCCAATGTCAGCGTACCCGATAGCCCGCCAGCGTCATTCATGATGATATTGGCGACGCGTGGGCGCCCCGCATATTCAGCGCTAAACAATTCACCCGACGCCACTTCTATGCGCTGCACACGCGATGCCGGGATGCGCGACAATATGGTTTGCAGCGAATCCGATTTGGACGAAGGGCGCGCGCCGTTAATGACGACATTGCCCGCAGCGCCGCCAAAGCCGCGCACTTCATTGTCACCGCCGTCGAGTGCAAAGCCCGGTATCCGCTGCACCATGTCGAGCGCGGTGCCCGGCGCATATTGGGTGAAATAGGCCGCCTGATATATCTGGCGACCATCGGCACCGGTGCTATTGTTCGCCGTGTCGCTGGCGGTGCTGTTGGCGGGCGGCCCATTGTCCTGCGCAGCGGCGGGGTCGCACCACGCCATCATCGCCAACATGCCCAAGGTTAGTCGTCCTGCTGCTTCTCGCGTCAACATTGCCATGCTCCTCAATATCTACTCTTGTAGTTTTGTTTACAGCTGTAGGCAATGCGTATTATTTAAATCACACAGTCCGTCAAACCGTCCAGCGACGAAATGGTTGGAATGCGCGGTGATTGGAAATGGCCCGACGACGATCCGCCGCTCTTTATGGCCCCACAATTTCAGTCAGTGACCAATATCGATTTGAAATGATCGGCTTTTGCGGATCCCCCGCTTCGCGGGTGACGATCCGCGCGCTGACCAGGAGACCCGTCGCCGGATCAATCTCATCATGGCGGGTACGCACCAACGTCACCGGCGGGCCACCACTGTCCGATGCTATGGTCAACCCCTGCTCGTCATGCCGTGCCAGATGTCCATTGGCCAAAGGTTGCAATTGCGTCGCAGGGATCGCCATATCGGCATAGAATAGCGCTTCACGCAATTCAGCGCTGCCCAATTCGCCGGGGCTGGTTGCATCCATGGCTGCCACAATCAGCGCAATATTGTCTGCGCCCAAAGCACCGACCGGCGGGGCGGCGGTATCGCTGCGGATGCTGAGCGTCCGACTGAGGGACAGAATACGCTCTACACTGAGCATTGGCCGCATAGCGGCGCGATATGCGGCACAGATTGCCCCTTCACCAGAACAATCCACATCACGCAGCCGGATGCTAACCTGCCAGCCATCACCATCCATGGCAAAACGCATGACATAGGATGACGCAAAGCTTGCAGCGCCACCGTTGGGCAAGCGTCGTTCATCACGAATGTCGATCCGGAGATCGCGGTCGACCGGCGGGGCCAATAGGATGCGTCGCATCCCCGTCGCATCCGCTTGCGCCGCCGACGGCCCGGCAAATGCCATGGCGCCGACCAGCGCGATGTGCCAGGTGGCTATGCCTAGTTTCATTGAAGGCGCTGCATCGACGCGCCATAAGCGTGCGCGCACCATGTGCCGAGTGCCACCAACAGCGCCGCACAACCCTGATGCGCAACCGCGACGGTAATTTCCACCCCGGTCAGCAAGGTCGCGATACCGAGCATGATCTGTGTAGCGACCAGCGCCGCCAACACCCGTGCGGCGACCGGTGCGTGCCGGCGCACCCGATAAGCGAGCCAGCAAAGCCCCGTCGCCGCTGCCCATGCCCACCAGCGGTGCAGAAATTGCACGACCACCGGGTTATTGACCGCCGCATCCCAAATGCCATGGGCGATGGGGGTCGCCGCAGGGAAAATTTCCCCGCCCATCAAGGGCCAAGTGTCAAAGGCAAAACCAGCGTTCAGCCCGGCCGTAAACGCGCCCCAGATGATTTGGATGGCAAGGACTATGAGCACCAGCGCCGGCGCTAGACGGAGCCGGGGGCGCACCGCCAACCCCCGCCGCAACAGCGCCATATCGCGCGCCGTCCATACAATTGCTGCCAATATCACCAGCGCCAGTCCAAGGTGGGTCGCCAGCCGAAAATGCGACACATCTGTGCGCCCGACGAGGCCGGAAACCACCATCCACCAGCCGACCACCCCTTGCATGCCGCCCAGCGCCAAAATCAGCAACAAACGTCGTCCGAAACCCGCCGGAATCATACGCCGCCATGCGAAAAGGAGCAGCGGCAGCCCAAAGACGACACCAATTGCTCGCGCCAGCAAGCGGTGAAAAAACTCCCAGAAAAAAATCGCCTTAAAGGCGGCCAAATCCATCGAGCGATTGACCGTCTGAAACTCCGTCGTTTGCTGATAGAGCGCAAATTCACGCAACCAATCGGCGTGATTGAGCGGCGGAATCGCGCCGCTTACCGGGTTCCACTGGGTAATCGACAGTCCCGATTCAGTCAGCCGGGTAATGCCCCCCACCACTACCATCGCCACGACCAGCGCTGCGCAAACGAGCAACCAATAGAGGATAAGGTCGGGCCGCGCCCTGCCCAGAGCACCAGATGACGGGATGGTTGGATTGGTCATGCCGCTCTATTCGCGCATGCACGCGCTTAGGCAAGCGTGATTTCATGCGGGTCACGCCATGATGTTTCCAATGTTATGTTGTATCCTTAACCCGGCTGTGGCACTATGCAGCCTTGCCGCATGCACGCCCGCTGATTCGTGGGTCGGCTGCGTCTGGCATAGGGGCGGCGTTTCACCCCCTTGGTTTTGACGGAGTTTGACGGCGAATATGGTTCGATCTGAACAGCCTTGGCGACATTGGGCTCGCACGCGCTGGGCCGATCATCTGGGGATCGGGGTTGCCGCGCTATGCGCAGCCCACTGCATCACCACCGCCATCGTCGTCACCGCGCTGGCCAGCTTTGCCGGTGTCTTCCTGAACCCCGCCATCCATGAAATTGGGCTGGTCATCGCCATTTTGCTCGGTTTTTTTGCCCTCGGCTATGGCGTGATGCGCCATGGCTATATGATGCCCTTTGCCACCGGCTGCTTCGGGCTAGGCATTATGGCGGGCACACTCAGCCTGCCGCATGGCGATGTCGAAATGGCCGCCAATCTGGTCGGGCTGATGGTGCTGGCATTGGGCCATGACCTCAACGTCCGGGCCGAATCGCGTATCGCCGTTTCCATCCCTATTGCCTGAGCACGCGCCGCGCCGCATTCGCGCTTGATGCGGCGCATCTAGCAGCCTATTTTACCAACATGTCGGCCGCCCACCATCATCATGATCAGCATGGCGATGCTTTGTACGCCAGCGCCCGCGACGTGCTCGAAGCAGCGGGGGAGCAATGGACGGACATGCGCGCCGCCATTTTTGCGGCGGTCGCGGCAGAGGGGAAGCCGGTTTCGGCCTATGATGTGGCGGACAAAGTGTCGGCCATGCGCGGGCGACGGGTTGCTCCCAACAGCGTTTACCGCATCCTTGACCTGTTCGTTGCCAATAATCTGGTGCGGCGGATTGAATCGGCCAATGCCTTTATCGCCAACAGCCACCCCGGCTGCGTCCATGATTGTATTTTCCTGATCTGCGACAGTTGCGGACAGGCAACGCATGTCGATGATGATAAAATCGCCCAGAATGTTCGTTCTCTCGCCAGCCAGTCGGGCTTTGCGCCCGCCCAACCGGTGATTGAGGTGCGCGGCACCTGTGCGGATTGTGACTGATTTGTCCAATATCTGACCGGCAACAGTCGGCAGATTGGGGCAGAGCCCTTGTCAAGGGTCGCGCATAAAGCTTTGTTTTGCTTTGTAAGCTTTCATTCACATTGGCTGCAATAGGCAGGTGGCTACGTAAACAGGGAGGCAAATATGTTCCAATTTTCGAAATTCCCCGCTGCAAAGGCGCTGGGCCGGATGGCTGCCTGTGTTGGCGTTGTCGCCGTACCGGGCATCGCCGAAGCGGCGGACTATAGCCCGGTCCGAACCTATCGGGTGGAAGCGCAGAGCGACTATTGGGTCGATTTGAACCTGTGCAATAATCCGGTGGTCGTCGACATGCGCGGGGATGGCGACACAGACGTCGATTTCTGGATTTATGACAACCGGAATAATCAGGTTTTTTCCGATGTCGACATGGATGATAATTCGGTGGTGACGTTGAATCCGCCGGTCAGCGGCGGGCGCTGTGTCATCTATCGCCTGAAAATGCATAATTATGGCAATGTGTGGAACGGGGTTCAGATCCGCGTCGGCGACAATAATACCAATGGCGACGCGCCGAGTGTCGGCACCTATCGGGTGGAGGCAAACCGCGACTTTTGGGTTGACCTCAACCTCTGCCGCACCAGCGCGCGGATCGAAATTGCCGGGGATGGCGACACCGACGTCGATTATACCATCTATGACAATAACAACCGCGTCGTGGCACAGGATCTGGCGCTTAATGATCGCGCCAATTTCAACCTGTCGGTCAATGCGCGCGGCGGATGCCGTCCGTACCGTCTGAAACTCAACAATCTGGGCAATGTCTGGAATCAGGTGACGGTGACCATCTGGGAATATTGATTTCCTACCATCGATAACATGGGGTCGGTCGGGGTCTGCGCCCTTACCGACCCCATTTTTTGTTCGACGTTTTTGGTTCGACAGGACCGATGGCAAAGGGTAAATCACGGCGCATGACCGCCCAGAATAGTCCCGAACGGCCCCACACCCCCCTGCTCGATAGTGTCGATGTTCCGGCCGATTTGCGCAAAATCGCGCCCGAACAATTGCGCCAATTGGCCGATGAATTGCGGACAGAGGTTATCGCTGCGGTTGGCACCACCGGCGGACATTTGGGCAGTGGCCTTGGCGTCGTCGAACTGACGACCGCCATCCATTATGTGTTCAACACCCCCGATGATAAATTGGTGTGGGACGTTGGCCACCAATGTTACCCGCACAAGATATTGACCGGACGGCGGGACCGCATCCGCACGCTGCGCCAAGGCGGCGGACTGTCAGGATTCACCAAGCGCAGTGAAAGCGAATATGACCCCTTTGGCGCGGCGCACAGTTCCACCAGCATATCCGCCGCTTTGGGTTTTGCCATTGCCAACCAATTGTCGGGCGCGCCGGGCAAAGGGATTGCGGTGATCGGCGATGGGTCGATGTCAGCCGGCATGGCCTATGAGGCGATGAATAATGCCGCTGCGGCGGGCAATCGTTTGGTCGTCATATTGAACGATAATGACATGTCGATTGCCCCGCCGGTGGGTGGCCTGTCGGCCTATCTTGCGCGGCTCGTCTCCTCCCGCCCATTTTTGTCGTTGCGCGAAGTTGCCAAGCGCATTTCGCGCCGCCTGCCCGAACCCTTGCATATCGCCGCGCGCAAGACCGACGAATTTGCCCGCGGCATGGCGATGGGCGGCACCTTGTTTGAGGAGCTGGGCTTTTATTATGTCGGGCCGATTGATGGCCACAACCTCGACCACCTCATCCCCGTGCTTGAAAATGTCCGCGACGCGGCGGAGGGGCCGTGCCTCGTCCATGTCGTCACCAAAAAGGGCAAGGGCTATGCCCCGGCAGAAAATAGCGCCGACAAATATCATGGCGTGCAGAAATTCAACGTCGTTACCGGCGAACAGGTAAAGGGGCCGGCGGGGCCACCCGCCTATCAAAATGTCTTTGGTGATGCGCTCGCCGACCTGGCCGACAGCGATGACAAAATCGTCGCCATCACCGCTGCCATGCCCTCGGGCACCGGGGTGGACCGTTTTGCCAAGCGCCACCCGACGCGCAGCTTTGACGTTGGCATTGCCGAACAACATGCGGTGACATTTGCCGCTGGCCTCGCCGCACAGGGCATGCGCCCATTTTGCGCCATCTATTCGACATTTCTGCAACGTGCCTATGATCAGGTGGTGCATGATGTCGCGATCCAGAATCTGCCCGTCCGTTTTGCGATGGACCGCGCTGGACTGGTCGGGGCAGATGGCGCGACGCATGCGGGCAGTTTTGACCTAGCCTATCTCTGCGCGCTGCCCAATTTCGTCGTTATGGCCCCGGCAGATGAAGCGGAATTGGTGCATATGACCTATACCGCCGCCTGTCACGACAGCAGCCCCATCGCCTTTCGCTATCCGCGCGGTGGCGGCATTGGCATCCCCCTGCCCACCACCCCCGAACGGCTGGAAATTGGCAAGGGCCGCATGGTGCGGGAGGGTAAGAAAATTGCGATATTGTCGCTCGGCACCCGCTTGGCAGAGGCGCAAAAGGCCGCCGATGAACTGGAAGCGCGCGGGCTTTCGACCAGCGTTGCCGACCTGCGCTTTGCCAAGCCGCTCGATGAAGCGCTGATCCGCCGCCTGCTCACCACGCATGAAGTTTGCGTGACGATAGAGGAAGGCAGCGTCGGCGGCATGGGCGCGCATGTGCTGACATTAGCGAGCGATCTGGGGCTGATTGATGCTGGGCTGAAATTGCGCACCATGCGCCTGCCCGACCATTTTCAGGATCAGGACGCACCCGACAAGCAATATGATGCGGCGCGGCTCAACGCACCGCACATCGTCGAAACCGTGCTCAGCGCGCTACGCCACAATAGCACGGGGGTGGAGGAAGCGCGGGCTTAGCCCGCCATCGCAAAACCTAAGGCGTTGGGCTGGCTGCAGCCGGTTGCCCGGCGGTTGCCTGGGCATATTGTCCCGCACCTGCTGGCGCGACCAAAATATCGCGCGTCACCGTTCCCTTGTTCACCACAAAGGTTTGGGGGTCCCCGACCGAGGAACGGATGCCCGCTTCGCTGCGCGCAGCGCCAGCGGCAATGAGCATCGATATTTCGGTGGGGCTGCGCGGGGCGGGCCCGCCAAACAGCGCCTGCAGCGTCTGTTCCGCCGCCGATTCACTGGTCGATTGCGGTGTGCCCGGCGTCGGCGGGGTCAGCGCATAATCGGGTGGTACGACCAACGGTGCAGCGCGCGTCACCGCATATTCGTCGGGACTTTGGCGATTGAACAGACCGGTCGAACCGCATGCCGACAATAGCAGCGCCGAACCCATGGCCCCGGCAATCAAAAATTTGCGCATCATTCGCCTTTCGCTTCGGGGGCGGCATCTGCCGCCGTAACATTTTGCCCCGCCGCCTTTTCGCGCAAGAGGAGCGCGCGTGCAACCAAAAGCAGCACGCCGATGGTAATTGCCGCATCCGCGACATTGAAAATCAGAAAGGGGCGGAAATCCCCGAAATGGAGGTCGGCATAATCGATGACATAGCCGAGCCGCGTCCGGTCGATAATATTGCCAATCGCCCCGCCCAGTACCAGCGCCAGCGCCAGCGCATCGCCGCGCCGCGTCTCCCGCCACATCCAGATAGCAACACCGGTTGCAACCGCGCAGGTCAGCGCGACGAGCAGCCAGCGTTGCACATCGCTCGACGCCGACAGCGCGCCAAAGCTGATGCCGTCATTTTGCGCCCAGGTAAGGTTGAAGATCGGCAAGAGCTGGATTTGCCCGTGCGTCATCAGGTCGATGGGGCCGGCCATCAGCCATTTGACGAACTGGTCAGCCACCACCACCAATGCGGCGAGGATCAGCCCCATTTTGCCATATCTGGTCGCCATCATCAGCCCCCCACCACATCGGCGCAGCGGCCGCACAAATCCCCGTCCGCCGTCACTTCAGCCAAATGGCGCCAGCAGCGGCCGCATTTATGATGGCTGGTACGTTCGACCCGCCAATCACCCACATGCACATTGGCCGAGATGAAGATCTCCGCCAGATCGATATCCCCTGCCGTATCGGGCAACCAGATTTCCGCCTCCAGGCTCGACCCGATGATTTTTTCGCGGCGCAGCGGCTCAACCCGCTCGCTGACCATGCCGCGTGTTACACGCAAAGCGTCCCATTTTTCGGCCAAGCCATCATTGGTCCAACTGGCATCCAATTCCCTAAGTTCGCCCAGGTGGACACTGCCACGGTCGGGGAAACGGGTCGTCCACACTTCCTCTGCCGTGAAAACCAAGACCGGCGCAGCATAGCGGGTCAGCGCATGGAACAATATATCCAGCACGCTGCGATAGGCGCGGCGCTTGGCGCTGTCCGGTGCGTCGCAATAGAGGCAGTCCTTGCGGATATCGAAAAAGAAGGCCGACAAATCATCATTGCAGAAGTCCGTGAGCGCGCGGACATAGGTGTTGAAATCAAAATCGGCGATGGCCGTCCTGATCTTGCCGTCAAGCTGGCGCAGCAGGTGGAGGATATATTTTTCCAGATCGGGCATGTCGGCAAAGTCGATGGCTTCGCTTTTCCAATCAAACCCATCGAGCGCACCGAGCAAGTAACGGAATGTATTGCGCAATTTGCGATATTGATCCGACACGCCTTTGAGGATTTCATCGCCAATGCGATGATCCTCTGTAAAATCGACGCTGAGCGCCCAGAGGCGGATGATGTCCGCACCGCTGGCTTCCATCACCTTGATGGGGTCGATGGTGTTGCCGATACTCTTGGACATTTTCATGCCCTTGGCATCCATCGTAAAGCCGTGGGTCAGCACCGCGTCATAGGGCGCGCGCGCGCGCGTTGCGCAGCTTTGCAACAGGGAGGATTGGAACCAGCCGCGATGCTGGTCCGACCCCTCTAGATAAAGGTCGGCGGGCCAGCGCAATTCGGGCCATTTGCCGCTTTCGAGCGTGAAGACATGGGTGCAGCCCGAATCAAACCAGACGTCCAAAATATCGAAAATCTGTTCAAAATCGGCGGGGTCGCGTTCATCGCCCAGAAAATAGGCGGCATTGGCCGCATCCCATGCATCGACACCTTCGGCACGCACCCGTTCGATAATCCGCGCATGGACCGCCGGGTCATTGAGATATTGGCCGGTGCGCCGGTCAACGAACAAGGTGATGGGAACGCCCCAAGCGCGCTGGCGCGACAGCACCCAGTCGGGCCGCCCCTCCACCATCGCGCCGATGCGGTTACGCCCCTTTTCCGGCACCCAGCGCGTCTGGTCGATGGCGCGCATCGCCGCCTGGCGCAGGCTTTCACCATCGCCCTGCGCCGCGCGAATACCGGCTTCATCGGCGCAGCGCGGGACATTGCGGTCGATAATGCGATCCATCGGCACAAACCATTGCGGGGTGCAACGGTAAATCACCTTGGCCTTGGAACGCCAGCTATGCGGGTAGCTGTGCGTATAATCGGCGCTCGCCGCCAGCAGCGCGCCTGCTTCGCGCAAGTCGCTGCAAATCGGGCCGTCGGGCGCGTTGAATTTGGGGTTGATGACGCTGCCTTGCCCACCGAGCCAGCCCCAATCGGCGCGATATTTGCCATCCCCCTCCACCGCGAATTGCGGGTCCAGCCCGTGCGCCTTGCAGAGGTCAAAGTCATCCTCACCATGGTCGGGCGCCATATGGACAAGGCCGGTGCCGCTGTCGGTGGTGACGAAATCGCCGGGTAGAAAGGGCCGGGGCTTGGCAAAAAAACCACCCAAATGGTGCATCGGGTGGCGGGCGATGGTGCCGGCAAGGTCGGCGCCTTTGCCAGACCAAATAATTGTCCAGCCTTCGCCATCACTATGCCAAGGGCTTTGGGCGGCACGGGCAATCGTGTCATCCAGCAACTCTTGCGCGACCACGAAGACCTTGTCGCGGGCGCGAACGCCGACATACGCAACATCCGGCCCATAAGCGATCGCCTGATTGACCGGGATGGTCCACGGCGTGGTTGTCCAGATGACGGCATGCGCACCGATGAGTTCGGGGATGGGGCTGTCGGTAATCTCAAACGCCACATCGATCTGGGTGGAGGTGATATCGGCATATTCCACCTCCGCCTCTGCCAGCGCGGTTTTTTCAACCGGCGACCACATGACGGGCTTTGCCCCGCGATAAAGCTGGCCGCTTTGCGCAAATTTCAGCAATTCGGCGACAATCGTCGCTTCACTATCAAAATCCATGGTGAGGTAGGGCTTGTCCCAATTGCCCAAAATGCCCAGCCGCTTGACCTGTTCGCGCTGCACATTCACCCAATGCTGGGCATAGGCACGGCATTCGGCGCGAAATTCCTTAACCGGCACCTCATCCTTGTTCAGCTTTTTCTTGCGATATTGTTCCTCCACCTTCCATTCGATGGGCAGGCCATGGCAATCCCAGCCGGGGACATAGGGCGCATCCTTGCCGAGCATGCTTTGGGTGCGGCACACCATATCCTTCAAAATATGATTGAGCGCATGGCCGATATGCATGTCGCCATTGGCATAGGGCGGCCCGTCGTGGAGGATGAATTTTTCGCGACCCGCGCGCGCCGCGCGCAACTGGGCATATAGGTCATCGGCCTGCCAGCGCGCCAAAATGCCCGGTTCCTTTTGCGGCAGCCCCGCCTTCATCGGAAAGTCGGTTTTGGGCAGAAAGACAGTGTCTCGATAATCGCGCTTTTCGGTCATGGCGGCGGCATTAGCGCAATGGCCGCAAAAAAGGAAAGCCGAGATTTAATGGAAAAGCTGCACGCTAAATATGGCTGGCCACCACCGCATCGGTCAGGACATAGCGCGCCCGGTCACAATCCGCCGCCATTTGCGATTTCAATTGTTCAATATTGTTGAAACGCGCCTCATCTCGCAAATAGCTGTGCAAGGCGACTTCGACCGTTTCGCCGTAAAGATCGCCCGAGAAACCCAGTAAATGCACTTCCAGTTTCTCGACCGGCGGCTCAAACTGTGGGCGCACCCCCAAATTGGCCGCACCGCGGATAATCCGGCCATCGGGCAGTTTGACCGTCACCGCATAGACACCATAGCGCGGCCGCACATAGGTGGAGAGCGCAACATTGATCGTCGGAAAGCCTAGCGTCCGCCCGACCTTGTCGCCATGCTCCACCTCCCCCTCTATCGCAAAGGGACGGGTGAGGAGGAAGGCCGCTTCGCCGGGGTCGCCATCCACCAAGGCTTCACGAACACGCGATGATGAAACCGGCAAGCCGCGATTGACCACTGGTTCAACCGCAACATAGGCAAATTTTCCGGCATCCGCCGCCGCTTGCAACGTCTTTGCCGACCCACGTTTTTCGCGGCCAAAGCCAAAATCACTGCCGGTCGCAATGCCGCCCGCGCCAAAGCGTTCAACCAGCAATTGGTCGATAAAATCCTCTGCACTGGTCGCCGCCATGTCGGGGCCAAATTCAATCAGCAGCATCGCCGATGCCCCGGCAAGCGCGAATAATTTTTGACGTTGGTTGAGACTGGTCAGCCGAAATGGGCGTGCCGCCGGTTGAAACAGATTGACCGGGTGCGGATCAAAGCTGGCGACGATCAGCGGTACCGCCATCTTGTCCGCCATCGCCTTTGCCGCGCCGACCACCGCCTGATGCCCGCTGTGAAATCCGTCAAAATTGCCCAGCGCAATCACCCCGCCGCGCAGCGCGTCGGGCATATTCTGGCTCGAATAAATGCGTTGCATGTTACCCCGTTCAACCGCAGCGGTTCGGCAGGCTTTGTAACGGCGATTATCGCGCTGGCAATGCCGCGCGCAGCACGCGAATGACATTGCCGCCCATAATCTTGGCAATGTCTTCGTCGGTGAAACCCCCATCCATCAACGCTTGGGTGAGGAGGTTGAGATGCGCGCTGTCATAGCCGGTGGTCACCGCGCCATCAAAATCGCTGCCCAATGCAACATGGTCGATCCCCACCAGATCGCGGACATGGCGCATCGCCCGCACGGTATAGACGGGGTCCGTGCCGCACACCGCGCCCGACCAGAGCCCAATGCCGATCACGCCGCCCGTCCGTGCCACGCCGCGAATTTCATCATCGCTAAGGTTGCGATTTTCGCGGCAGGTCGCCTGCACCCCGCCATGGCTGAATACCACCGGCTTTGTCGCCATCGCCAAAATATCGGCGGTACAGGCATGGCTGCAATGCGCGATGTCGACAATCATGCCGCGCCGTTCCATTTCGCGCAGCACCCGGCGACCCAATGGGGTCAGGCCACGCTTTTGCCGCCCGTGCATCGACCCGGCGAGCGCATTGTCAAAAAAATGGGTGAAACCTGCCATCCGCACCCCGGCGCGATAGAGTGTATCGAGATTTTCAAAGCGTCCCTCGAGATTTTGCAGCCCCTCCACCGAAAAGAGCGCGCCCGTCACATCGCGCCCCGCCGCGCGGTCGGCCAATAGCCGGTCGAGGTCCGCGACGGTCAAAATCTGGCGCAACTGCCCATGGCTGAGTGCTGCAGCACCGCGCAATTTTTCCCCGTGCCAGAGCGTGCGGCCAAGTGGGGAAAACCAGCTCGACATGGGTTGACGCTGGAACATGGTGAGCAGCCACAAAATGTCGCTATCGTCATTGCTTTGATAATTTTGTCCCCATGGCGTTTGCGAGACGGAGGAGAGGATTTGCAGCGCGACATGCCCGTCACGCAGGCGCGGCAGATCAATCTGTCCCTGCTGGCTGCGGTCCAAAATATTGCGCTGCCACAGCAAACTGTCACCGTGGAGGTCAGCGATGATGAGCCGTGCGTGGAGCGCCCGCGCTGCGGGCGTCGCTGTCTGCGACGTTCCGACCACCTTGTTCATCGACCTCTCGGCGATTCCGGGCAAAAAGATCAGCCCAAACAGCAGCAGGAGCAACAGGATAAACGCCGACCAGCCAAATATCCGTTTCACCATGCGCCTTACTCCCCCGTGTCGGTCCGCCGCAAATAGGTAACAAAATCAAATGCCGGCCGCCCATCCTCCGCCCCATGCGGATCGCGCGCCACTTCGCGCCAGACGTCAGGGTCGGGTGCATCGATGCGCACATCCCCTTCGGGCGATACATGCACCTCGGTCAGTTCGATGCGGTCGGCAAGCGGCAGCGCTTGTGCATAAACATCCCCCCCGCCGATGACGCAGACATGCGGCGCATTGGCGCGTTGCAGCGCCTCTGCCAGCGACGCGGCGCGCTCCGCCCCTTCGGCTTCCCAATCTGCATTGCGGGTGATGACGATATGGCGTCGCCCCTCCAGCAAGCCGGGAAGCGAATCGAAGGTGCGCCGCCCCATGATCATCGGGCGGCCCATGGTAATTTGTTTGAAGTGGCGCAGATCGTCGGGCAATTTCCACGGCAAGCGGCCATCGCGACCAATGACACCATTATCGGCCCGTGCGATGACGATGATGACTTCGGGGTGGTTCATGCCGCCTCCACCCGCGTCACATGGCCCATTTTGCGCCCGACGCGCGGCGCACCCTTGCCATAGAGGTGGAGGTGCGCGCCCGCCCGCCCCAGCCATGCCGCCCAATCATCGGCATCTGGGCCAATCAGATTGTCCATCGTAACCGCCCTGCCGGTCAACGCTGTCGAACCCAGCGGCAGACCGCAAATCGCGCGGATATGATTTTCAAACTGGCTGGTCACCGCACCTTCGATTGTCCAATGGCCGCTGTTGTGGACGCGCGGGGCGAGTTCGTTGAACAGCGGCCCGTCGGCGGTCGCAAAAAATTCGCAGGCCATGACGCCCACATAATCGAGCGCGGTTGCCAGACGCTGCGCATGCTGCTGCGCCGTGGCGATCTGGTCGGCCATGGCGCGCGGCGCAGGGACGATCGATTGCCGTAATATCCCATCGACATGGCGATTTTCCGGGGCATCCCAAAAACGCACCTCCCCATCCTGCCCGCGCACCAGCAGGATCGAAAATTCGCCGCTAAAGTCGATCTTTTTTTCCAGCACCGCACGACCATTGCCAATCGCTGCCCATGCCGCAGCCGCACCGTCCCGACTGTCAACCCGCGCCTGCCCCTTGCCATCATAACCATCGCGCGCGGTTTTAAGGATGGCGGGCGTGCCGATGTCGGCAACCGCTGCGGCGAGTGCTGCGGTGGAGCGTATTTCCGCCCATGGGGCGAGCGGCACGCCACAGTCGGCGGCAAATTTCTTTTCCTCTACTCTGTCCTGCGCCACGGCGAGCGCGTTCACCGGCGGAAAGAGCGGGCGATGTTCGGCAAGGAAGCGCATCGTGTCCACGGGCACATTTTCAAATTCAAAGCTGATGACATCCACCTGCCCCGCAAAGCCGCCAAGCGCGCGCATATCATCATAAGCGGCGTGGGTTATGTGCTGCGCGGTGGCCGCGGCAACCGCGTCCCCCTCCGGCGCGAAAATATGCGTGACATAGCCCAATTGCGCCGCAGCAACGCCCAACATGCGGCCCAATTGTCCGCCGCCCACAATGCCTATGGTTGCGCCGGGGGCCAGCATCTTGTCGGTCATGTCGCCGGATGCTCCGCCACTGCGGCGCTGTTGGCGGCACGCCATGCGTCCAATCGTTCGGCGAGCGCTGCATCCTCAATCGCCAGAATCGATGCGGCAAAAAGCGCGGCATTAACCGCACCCGCCCGCCCAATTGCCAGCGTGCCCACCGGCACGCCAGCGGGCATTTGCACGATCGACAGCAGACTATCCATGCCGGACAGCGCGGCGCTTTGCACCGGCACGCCCAGCACCGGCAGGCTGGTCATGGAAGCCGCCATGCCGGGCAGATGTGCCGCGCCGCCAGCGCCGGCGATAATCACGGCATAGCCCGCCGCCTTTGCCCCCTTGGCAAAGCTGTAAAGACGTTCGGGCGTGCGGTGGGCGGAAATGATATGCGCCTTTGCCCTGATTTGGAGCGCGGCCAATATATCCATGGCATGGCGCATTGTTTCCCAGTCGGACTGGCTGCCCATAATCACCGCAACCGGCGTTTGCATGTCATTTGCCCCAATTTTCGTGCCCGCAATGGCGGTATCTGCCCATGTCGGATAGCGAGGCTGTGGCCTTTCAGCAATCGCCAACCGCTACGCTGCCAAAATGATGGTAACTGCTACTATGTGTTAAGGGTTTGTGCGCTATGCCCCTTGCGCCGCACGTGCAAAGCGCGCGGCACTTGAGGCTGGAGGTTGGATGAAACAGACGCCGATATTGGTGGACGATAATGTCGTCGCCACCTCTTTGACAGAGGCGGAGCTGGCAACGCTGCGCGTTGAAATCACCCGATTGCAGCGCGAAAACCGCGCGCTGTCCATCGCCTTGGCCGAAATGGAACGGGTGGCGCAGCGCGATATGCTGACCCCCCTGTTCAACCGTCGCTATTTCCTGTCCGCCCTGCACCAGCGGCTAGCCAATGCTGACCGCGATGGCGGGCGCACCGCGCTCATCTATGTTGATGTCGATGGCCTGAAACGGATCAACGACAGCCATGGGCATGGCGCGGGCGACCTCGCGCTGATCGAAGTGGCAGCGCGGCTGATGGAAAGCGCCCGGCGCGGCGATGTTGTCGCGCGCATCGGCGGCGATGAATTTGGTATGCTGATCGACAATATTGGCGCGGGCGAAGCGCGGGCACTGATCCGCCATATGCGCGCCGCCATCGTCAGCGAGCCGCTCGAACTAGATGAGGGCGATGTGCAATTGTCGGCGGCTTTTGGGCTTACCATGCTCGAAGCCGGACGCACGGCAGAGGATGTCATCGGCAGCGCGGATGCCGATATGTATCGTTCCAAACGCGATCATTGATGTGGGGGCGGACAAATAGCCCGCCCCAACCCAATTTCCCAACCCAATTTGCTGTCTTATTGGACGGTCACTGTCACGGCGCGGCGGTTCTGCGCCCAAGCGCTTTCGTCCGAACCCAATGCCACGGGCCGTTCCTTGCCATAGGATATGACGTTGAGGCGCGCGCCATCAACCCCCAGTGAAATCAGGAAATTGCGCGCGGCATTGGCGCGCCGTTCACCCAGCGCGATATTATATTCGCGCGTACCGCGTTCGTCGGCATGCCCCTCCACCGTCGCGCGGACATTGGGGTAACGGCGCAGCCATTCGGCTTGGCTGGTCAGCGCGGCGCGGTCAATATCGTCAATATTATAGCGGTCGGTATCGAAATAAATGACGTCGCTCGACACCGAACGCACAAAATCGGCCTGACTGCCCGGTACCACGGCGTTGGCGACCCCACCCGTATTGGCGTTGGCGTCATAACCGCTGTCAGCCACCGGGGGCAGTTCGGCCGGTGCGCGCCGTCCGGCGCAGCCGCTGACCGCTAAAATGGTAAAGGCCATCAACATGGCTTTGGCGGTGGTGCGCATGACTATCTCCTTCTTCTGTCTCACGCTCAATTGGGCATCATCGCCCCTTTGTGTCCTTAAGGCAATATCGGGCCCCACGCGGGGTCGCTACCATCCACAGGCGTCGGGATGCGGCGCAGATTAACCCCGGTCAGATCGACCTGAAAAATCTGGCTGCGCCCGTTGCGCCCCTGCGTTGTACGGAAAAACTGGATGAGGCGGCCATTGGGTGCCCACGTGGGTGCTTCATCCTGCCAATCATCGGTGAGCAAGCGTTCGCCCCCGCCGCTCGGCGTCATCACCCCGATGCGGAAATTGCCCGATATGCGGGTAAAGGCGATGAGGTCGCCACGCGGGCTCCATTCAGGTGTCGCATAACGGCCCCCGCCAAAGCTGATGCGCTGCTGGCTCGACCCATCGGCGTTCATCACATAGATTTGCTGACCGCCCGAACGGTCGCTTTCAAAAACAATCCGCGTTCCATCGGGCGAAAAACTGCCGCCAACATCAATCCCCGGATTGTCGGTGAGGCGGCGCGGCGTCCCCCCTTCGATCGGGATACGGTAAATATCGGTATTGCCAGCCACCGACATGGAAAAGAGCAGGAAACGCCCATCGGGTGACCAGCGCGGTGCAAAGGTCGGGTTGCTGCTTTCATATACCGCGCGCTGGCTCGCCGCCTCTACATCATAAACATAGACGCGCACCCGGTCGCCCAGATAGCTGACATAGGCAATGTAGCGGTAATCGGGCGAATAGCGCGGCGTGATGGCGAGTGACTGGCCGGTGGTGATAAAGCGATGGTTCGCGCCGTCCGAATCCATAATCGCCAACCGCTTTATGCGCGCATCCTTTGGCCCGGTTTCGGCGATATAGGCGATGCGGCTGTCGAAAAATGGCGCTTCGCCCGACAGGCGCGAATAAATGGCATCGGCGCAGCGGTGCGCCGCGCGCCGCCAATCGCGCGGCTGGACGACAAAGCCGTTGCGCGCCAATTCGCTGCCCAACGCCATGTCGTAAAGGTAACAGCCGACGGTCAAATTGCCCGCCGCATCCGCGCGCACAAAACCTTGCACCAAGGATTCAGCGCCGGTGGGCCGCCAACTGTCGAACTGCGGCGCGGTAACCTCACCCATCGGTACCAGCCGCAAACCGCCCGGGCCGAGCGGCGCGTAGAGGCCGGATCGCTCCAGATCCGCCGAAATAACATCGGCTATCTGGATGCCCAGCGCACTGGTATTTCCGGCAGGCGTTGCCACCGCATCGGGGGTGGCAAAGCCGGTAATGACGATGGACGTGCGCGCCTGCGCACCCAAATCCCCGGTCACGGTTTCGCGCGGCGGCGTGGCTGGCGTCGCTGGCGTCGGACTTGGTGCAGGCGTCGTGGCGGCAGGCCTCGCGGCGGTTTGGGGCGCGGTTTGCGCCATCAGCGCGCCCCCCCCCATGCCAAGGGCGGTAAGGGCGACGAGCGCGCATCTGTAGGTCAGTTTTTGCATCTATCTCTTCTCAAAATCGAGCGTGTAGGTCGCCCAATGGCTATAATATTCGGCGGGTAATCCGGCAAAGGGGGCGGCAAGCTGGATGGCGCGGCGCGCACATTCCTCAAAACGCGCGACCTGCGGCCGGTTGCTGGCGTTAACGCCGGTGGTTTCGACGCTGATGATCCGGTCGAGCGCCCCGCTTTGCGTCAGATGAAAGACGATGCTGGTCTTGAGCCGGTCAACATCGACACCCGTCACCACACAGCGGTTCCACGGAGCGCGCACTTCGGCATTGATGCTGACGCGAATATCGGCACGCACCTGATCCCCTGTCCGCGCAGCGGGGGCCGACGTGCCGCGCGTATTGCGCGCCGCATCGCGCGCCACGCCGGCTGCTATTCCGTCCAACGCGCCGGACGGGCGCGGGTCGCGGGCGTTCGGGTTGGTGCGGGTGGTTGGCGTCACCGGGGCCTGACGGCGATCCGTCGGGCGGGCCGGTGCTTGCCGGGTCGCAGGCGGCGTTCGTGGTGGCTGGCGCGCCGCTTGCGGGCGCGGGGTGGGCGTCGGCCGCTCGATTGCGCGCGTGGTTGGCCGAATGGGGGCTGGCCGGGGCGGATCGGGCTTGACCGGCAAAGCCTCTGGCACAGGCGGCGGCGGGGCAATGGCAGCGCTATCGGGGTCACCCAGTCGCGCGGCTGGCGCTTCAGCGGCGGGGGTGGGCGATGTTGAAACGGGCGCGGTTTCGGCCAAAATCTCCACTGCAATCGGTGGATTGTCAAAACGCGGCGGCATTGCCCGCCAGCTTAACGACAATGCGGCAAGCAGCAGCGCATGGGCCAGAACCACCGCTGTCAATATGCCCAATTGTCGTTGCTCTGCCACCATGGCCTTGTCCTATTGCCCGCCATCTGAACTGGTGGTGACCAAGGCAACGCGGGTAAAGCCTGCGCGATTAATCTCCCCCATCACGCGCATAACGCGCCCATAATCGAGCGCACGGTCGGCGCGCAGCATGATCGGCGGTGTTTGTGCGCCGCCAGCACCCGCCAGCGCGCTCAACCGTCCGGGCAGCGCCACCATCGCCACCACATCATCGCCAACGAACAATTGCCCGTCAGCATCGAGCGTAATCTGCACCGGTTCACGCGCACTCTGGTCGAGCGCGCGGGCATTGCTGTCGGGCAGCGCGACCGGCACCCCACTGGTCAGCAAGGGTGCCGTCACCATGAAGATGATCAGCAACACCAGCATGACATCGACAAGCGGGGTCACATTAATATCGGCCATCGGCGCACTGCTGCGCCGCCCCCGCCTGCCGCGCGGTCGCCCGCCGCCCAGATTACCAAAGGCCATCAGCCGCGCTCCAACTCGCGGCTCAACATGGCCTGAAAGCCGTCGGCAAAGCGCCAATAGCGCCCCTCCACCTGCCCCAGCAAATGGGTGAAGCGGTTATAGGCGATCAGCGCGGGGATCGCCGCAAACAGACCAATGGCGGTGGCAAATAATGCCTCTGCAATGCCCGGCGCGACGACCGCGAGGCTCGAATTACCGGCGCTCGCAATCCCCGAAAAGCTGCGCATTATCCCCCAGACGGTACCGAATAGTCCGACAAAGGGGGCGGACGACGCTATGGTGGCGAGGAGGTTGAGGCCGCTCGCCAACCGCTCCACCTCCATCGAAATCGCGCTGTCGAGCACCGCGCCCAGCCGTTCGCGCACCCCGGCGCGGTCAACCACCGCGCGCGATGTCGAACGTTTCCATTCGTTCAATCCGGCGGATAATATCCGTCCACTCGGGCTGTCGGCATGGCGCGGGTTGGCGCTCACTTCCTCGACATTGGCTGCGCGCCAAAATTCGCGTTCAAAGGCCAATGCTTCACGCCGGGCACGGCGCAGGCGCAGCCCACCCTGCACAATCACCACCCAAACGAGGATAGACGCAAGGAGCAGCCCCGCCATCACCACTTTGACGACGATATCTGCCTGCAAAAACAGGGCAATGGGGGAAAGCGATGCGGGTTCGAGCGCAAAATCTGGCAAAATCATTCCCTCTCTATACGTCAGACAGGCGGGTGGGGGACGCGCCATCGCCCGAAGTGGCAATCATGGCACGAAAAATATCCAGCCAATGGGCGGGTTGGCGACGCGCACGACCATTGGGCGCGACGAAGGCGGCGGTGACGGCCCCTTGCGTCAATATGATGAGGTCACGGCGGATGGTTTGCGCGATATCGACACTCGCCCCGCGCACCGCCACCACCCGCGTTTCGACGGTCAAAATATCATCGAGCCGCGCGGGCGCATGATAGCGGATGTTAAGATCGGTGACCGCCCAAGCCCCCTCCCCCGCTTCGTGCGCCGTGCGCTGGTCAATCCCGGCAAGGCGCAGCATGTCCGAGCGCGCACGTTCCATATAGCGCAGATAATTGGCGTGATAGACGACGCCGGACAGGTCGGTATCCTCATAATAAATGCGCAATGGGAACAGGTGGCTTGGCCCCACAAATTGGCCGCTTGGCGCGGGCAAGGGCATATTATCTACCATATATAGGGCCATAGACGAGCGGGCGAAGCCAAGCCAAGCCCCTATTTGCCCGGATCGAACAGCCCATCCTGCGTGCCGCTGGGCGGGTTTAACCCCAGATGTTTCCAGCCCGGCGCGTTGAGCAACCGCCCGCGCGCGGTGCGCGCAATCAACCCCAGCTGGAGGAGGTAGGGTTCAATCACATCCTCGATCGTATCGCGTGGTTCGGAAAGTCCGGCGGCCAACGCCTCCACCCCCACCGGCCCGCCGCGATAAATATCGGCAATCATGCTGAGGTAACGCCGGTCCATCGCGTCCAAACCCAGCCCATCCACCTCCAGCCGCGACAGCGCACGGTCGGCAACCGCCGCCGTAATGCTGGCATCGCCCGCTGCATGCGCAAAATCGCGCACCCGGCGCAGCAATCGTCCGGCGATGCGCGGGGTGCCGCGCGCGCGCCGCGCAATTTCCTGTGCGCCGTCGGGCGCGATCGCTTGGCCGAGCAGATTGGCCGCACGGACAATCACCGCGCGCAATTCATCATGGCTATAGAAATGGAGCCGAACAGGAATGCCGAAACGATCGCGCAGCGGGGTGGTCAACAGCCCTTGGCGCGTTGTCGCCCCGACGAGCGTAAAGCGCGGCAAGTCAATCCTGACGCTGCGTGCCGCCGGCCCTTCACCGATCATGATGTCGAGCGCGCGATCCTCCATCGCGGGATAGAGAATTTCCTCCACCGCTGGATTGAGCCGATGTATCTCATCGATGAAGAGGACATCGCCATCCTCCAAATTGGTGAGGAGCGCGGCAAGATCGCCCGCTTTGGCGATGACCGGGCCAGATGTCGCGCGAAACCCCACCCCCATTTCGCGCGCCATGATCTGCGCCAGCGTCGTCTTGCCGAGACCGGGCGGGCCAAAGAATAATACATGGTCGAGCGCATCGCCGCGCGCCTTTGCCGCCGCGATAAAGACGCGCAAATTGTCGCGCGCTGCCTGTTGGCCGATAAATTCGTCGAGCGATTTTGGTCGCAAGGCGGCATCGGCATCTTCGGGCAGGCGGTTGCCGCTGCGATGGGCATCGTCCATCATGGCGCTTCAGCCGCAAAAATGGGGCCAAGCCGCTTGGTGATTGCCATGATCATTTTGCCGCCTTGCGCAGCGCGGTGCGCACCAGCGCGTCGAGCGTTGCGCCGTCGCCCAATTCTGCGCTCGCCGCGCCGACTGCCGCGCTCGCTTCGGCAGGTTTGAAACCCAGCGATGCCAGCGCCGCCAGCGCATCGGCGTAGATGCCGCCTGCCGGTTCATCTAGGCGCACCGCACCCATGCCCAGCGCACTGGTCGCGACCAGACCGACCTTGTCCTTCAGTTCATGACAGATGCGCTGCGCCAATTTGGGGCCAACGCCATTGGCCCGTGCGATCATTGCGCTATCGCCCGATGCGACCGCGCGCTGCACCTCTGCCGGTTCGAGGATGCTGAGGATCGCCAGCGCCACCTTGCCGCCCACCCCCTGCACGCCGGTCAACAGGCGGAACCAGTCGCGTTCCTCCGCACTCGCAAAGCCGATGAGGCGCAGAAAATCTTCGCCAACCAGCATTTCGGTGTGGAGCGTTACAGCGTCCCCCAAAGCGCCCAATTGGCCGAGCGTGCGCGCCGATGCCTCCACCAAATAGCCGACCCCGCCAACATCGAGCACCACATGGCTCGCCCCCATGCTGTCCAGTCGACCGGTGAGTTTGGCAATCATGGCAGAGGTTTAACCATGTCGGAATGAAAAGGGAACAAAATTGTGGCGGCGATCAACCGTGGTGCGCCGCCGTTATCGCTACCGCCAGCGCGTCCGCAGCATCCGGCCCCGCCAGCTTAAGGCCGGGTAGCAAGGTGCGCAGCATCGCCTGTATCTGCAATTTGTCGGCCCGGCCGGTGCCAACGACCGATTTTTTGACCAATTTGGGCGAAAATTCGGTGATCGGCGCACCGCTGCGCGCCGCCATCAACAACAGGACGCCGCGCGCCTGCGCCAATTTGAGCGTCGATTGCGCGTTGCGGTTTACGAACACTTCCTCCACCGCGACCGCGTCGGGCTTGATCGTTTCGACGACGCTCGCCAATTCATCGGCCAATTTGCGCAAACGGTTGCCGAGCGGCGCGTCGGCATTGGTCGTAATTTCGCCATTGTCGATATGCTGGATGCGGTTCCCTTCGCGCAGGATCGCCCCCCAGCCGGTCGTGCCAAGCCCCGGGTCCAGCCCCAATATGACAATCGGCGCGCGCGCATCCAACAGGCGGCGCTGGCGTTCTGCCCTGCTTTTGCCACCGAGCAGAGCGCTGAGGCTCACAATTTTTCCATCACCGCGTCGGGGATAACATAATTGCCCCAGACCGCCTGCACATCATCATCATCGTCGAGCGTATCGACCAACTTGAACAAGGTCTGCGCCACCGCAACTTCCAATATTTCGCTGGTCATCGTCGGACGCCACGCCAGCTTGACGCTGTCAGCTGCACCCAGCGATGCTTCCAATGCCTTGGCCACCATGTGCAGCGCATCGACACTGGTCCAGATTTCATGGCCATCATCGTTTGATTCGACATCATCGGCGCCGGCTTCGAGCGCGGCTTCAAAGACGGCATCGCCATCCCCCGCACCCGTGCCATAGATAATCTGTCCCAGCCGGTCGAAACCATGCGCAACGCTGCCCGACGTGCCCAGATTGCCGCCATTTTTGGAAAAGGCGGTGCGGATGTTGGTCGCCGTCCGATTGCGGTTATCGGTCAGCGCCTCGACAATCAGGCTGACGCCGCCGGGGCCATAGCCTTCATAGCGGATTTCCTCATAATTTTCGCCGTCATTGCCCGCCGCCTTGTCGATCGCGCGCTGGATATTATCCTTGGGCATGGATTGCGCCTTGGCCGCGTTGACCGCTGCGCGCAGCCGCGCATTGGCGTCGGGGTCAGGCAGGCCCAATTTTGCCGCAACGGTGATTTCGCGCGCCAGCTTGGAAAAAAGCGTGCTGCGCTTTTTATCCTGCGCGCCCTTGCGGTGCATGATGTTTTTGAACTTGCTGTGACCTGCCATGGATCTTCCTAAAAAAATATCGCGTCTGCGCGCGGTTTAGCCGATGCCGAGCGCCGATTTATAAGTGTCGAGCAAGGCTTCCATTTCCTTGCGGTCATTCACGGTCATTTTGCGCAGGCGAACGATCTGCCGCATGATTTTGGCGTCATAGCCCATCGCCTTCGCCTCCGCATAGACGTCGCGAATATCATCGGCGATGCCCTTTTTCTCCTCCTCCAGCCGTTCGACGCGTTCGATAAACAGACGCAATTGATTGTCGGTGGTGGTGGCTTCTTCGGACATTTTGCTTCCCTGCGGCAAGAGTGAATCACTATGGGCCGCGCGCCTTAACCCTTTGGCGCGTTTTTCGCCAGCGACTCTTCCATCCGTGCCAATTGTTCGGGCGTGGCGGGGGGTTGGTTCGCCTTCCACGCCGCACCATCCATGCCGTGGATGATGTGGCGCGCGCTTTCCTTGTCGATGGACGGGTCAGCGGCCATCACCCAATCGGCAAGGCAATTGCGGCAAAAGCCCGCCAGCCCCATCAGGTCGATGTTGGCGGCATCGCTGCGGTGCTGCAAATGGCGCACCAATTGCCGAAAGGCGGCGGCGGCGGTGGAATCGGGCAGATCGTCGATATCGTGCATAAAATTGTCCCAGTTGCCAATCGCCATCCCCTTCGCCATGGACGGGACAGAAATTCAAGCCGACAGAGGAAAAAGGTGGCGCAGTCCGCATCCCAAAAACTACCGCCACGCCGCCGCAAGGTGCGGATATTGGCAACGCTTGGCCCGGCAAGCAGCAGTGCCGAGATGATCCGCGCATTATTTATTGCGGGTGCCGATGCCTTCCGCCTCAATATGAGCCATGGCGACCATATGACCCATGCCGCCAATGTCGCCACCATTCGCGCGCTCGAAAAGGAATTGGGCCGACCGACGACGATTTTGGCGGATTTGCAGGGGCCGAAAATCCGGGTCGGCAGCTTTGCCGCGCCGCCGGTGCAATTGGAAAAGGGCGCGACATTCCGGCTGGATATGGACGCAGCACCCGGCGATGCGCGGCGTGTCGAAGTGCCGCAGCATGCGGTGCTCACCAGCTTAGAAATTGGCCAGCGCCTGCTGCTTGATGATGGGAAGTTGGTGCTGCGCGTGACGGCGACGGGCGAAACCCACGTCGATACAGAGGTTGTCGTCGGCGGCCCCCTGTCCGACCGCAAGGGACTGAACCTGCCCGACACCATTGTCCCGCTCGCCGCGCTCACCGAAAAGGATCGCCGCGACCTTGCCTTTGCAATCGAACAGCATGTCGATTGGATCGCGCTCAGCTTTGTTCAGCGGCCAGAGGATGTGGCCGAAGCGCGCGCGTTGATAAAGGGGCGCGCGGGCGTGCTGGTCAAGCTGGAAAAGCCGCAGGCGCTCGACCGGCTAGAGGAGATTTTGGAACTGGCCGACGCCTGCATGGTAGCGCGCGGCGATTTGGGGGTTGAACTGCCCCCCGAAGCGGTGCCGCCCGCGCAAAAACGCATCGTCGCCATGGCGCGCGCCATGGGTAAGCCGGTGGTGGTGGCGACCCAGATGCTCGAATCGATGATCGTTGCGCCGACGCCGACGCGTGCCGAAGTTTCCGACGTTGCCAATGCCGTTTATGACGGGGCAGATGCGGTGATGCTGTCGGCAGAAACCGCGGCAGGCGCTTGGCCCGTAGAGGCGGTTACGATCATGGATCGCATCGCCCAAAATGTGGAATCGGACCCCGGTTACCGGGCGCGCATCCAGTTCACCGAGACCAAGGCCGATCCGACAACCGCAGATGCGATGGCAGAGGCGTCGGGCAACATCACCCAGATCGTTGGGGCAGATGCCATTATCTGTTTTACCGCCAGCGGTTCCACCGCGCGGCGGGTGTCGCGCGAACGCCCCGGCGTCCCCATGTTGGTGTTGACGCCCAAGCTCGACGCGGCGCGCCGCATGGGGCTATTATGGGGCGCGCATGCCGTGCAGACGCGCGACATCGGCAGTTTCGAGGAAATGATTGCCAAGGGGCGGCGCATGGCATTGCGCCACGGTTTTGGACGTGCTGGTTCCAAGCTGATCATGCTCGCGGGTGTTCCCTTTGGCACGCCGGGTTCAACCAATGTCCTGCATGTCGCCAATCTGACCGGCAAGGAATTGAGTGATCATAAGGATTGATGGAACCGCCCGCCCACGCCTTTCAGCTAGGCTTTGTTGCAGAGCCGCAGCACATCGATGTCCTCGGCCATGTCAATAATGCCGTCTGGGTGCAGTGGATGGAGCAAGCGGCCACCGCACATTGGCAAAGCGCGGCAAGCGCGGAGGATCAGGCACGCTGGATCTGGTTCGTCGTGCGCCATGAGATTGATTATGCCCGCCAATTGGCGTTGGGGGAAAAGGTCACCTGCCACACATGGGTGCCCGAACGGGCAAGCGGCGCACGGTTTCAACGCTATATGCATTTTATTGGGGAGGCAGGGTCGGTGCATGTTCGCACCAAGACCGATTGGGCGTTGATCGACAAGGCGAGCGGCCGCCTGTCGCGCGTACCACAGGCGCTCATTGACAATTTTGCAGCCTAGCCGGTCACCCTATCCAGACATTGGATGACTGCGGCGACGCTCGCCCCATCATAGGCAAAGCCCAAATGACGGCAGTGCACCTCCACCGCATGGTCGCGTTCATCATCGCGGCCCATGGCGCAGGCGGGGGCAACGACCCCATCCTTCGTCGACCATAGGGCAAAGGTTGGCACCGGCGGCTTGGGCATTTCGAGCATGGCGATCGGCGGATTATCTACGCTGTGCCCGGCAATCAGCCGATAGGCGCGCCAGGCATTGTTGGCGCGGCGTGACCCCGAAAAAGGGCTGCCCATGGTGATGACGCTTGCCACATCATCGGGAAAGCGTTTGGCATATTCGCGTGCGAACAGCCCGCCAAGGCTCCAGCCAACCAGATGCACAGCTTCTTGACTGTCGCCGCGCAACGCGGCGATGCGCGCGCCAATCCTGTCCAACGTGTCGGGCCGCGCCCCCCAATTGCCGCCCTGCCCCCAACCATGCGCACGATAGCCAGCGGTCATCAATGCACGGCGCATTGCCAGCATCGAACGATCGCCCGCGCAAAATCCGGGGATGGTCAGCACCAAGGGGCCATTGGCATCGGGTTCAGCCCCCCGTGCCGCCTGATTGGGCAGGCGCGCGTGAAACCATTCGCGTCCCGCCGCCAATTCCGCCAACAACAAACCGAGCGGCGGTGCCTTGGTCATAATTGATGCCCTGTCCGGTCGCGCTTGGTCGCCAAATAGCGCGCATTATGCGGATTGGTGGGAAGCGCGAGCGGCAGACGTTCAACCACCGCCACCCCTTCGGCTGCCAACGCCGCCACCTTTTCAGGATTATTAGTGAGCAGGCGAACCGCCGCAATATGGAGCAGGTGCAGCATCTGTGCGGCAATCGCGAAATCGCGCGCTTCGACCGGGAACCCGAGCCGCAGATTGGCATCGACCGTGTCAAACCCCTGATCCTGCAACATATAGGCGCGCATCTTATTTATGAGGCCGATGCCCCGCCCCTCCTGCCTGAGATAGAGGAGCACCCCCCATGACGCATCCGCCATCGTCCGCAGCGCCGCACCCAACTGTGGCCCGCAATCGCATTTGAGGCTGCCAAATATATCGCCGGTCAGGCATTCGCTATGCAGCCGCACAACCGGCACGCTGTCATCGGGCTGGCCGACAACCAGCGCGACATGGTCCTGCCCATCCGCGGGCGAGCGAAAGCCAATAATTTCCGCGCGGTCCGCCACGCTGACCGGCAGACGCGCGCGCGTCACCAATTGCAGCGTATCGGCAGCAACAAAGGCAGCGATATCCTGAGCGGTCGCGCACGCATCGACGGGGGCATCACCATCCGCCGCAATATACCAAGCCGGCAAGCGATGGCCGATGCGCGCCAAATCCACCGCCGCCGATGCGGCTGCGCGCGCCGTCAGCGCCATCGACTGAAACGGCCCCTTCATCGGCTGCGCCATATCGAGCGTCGGGTCGGCAATGGCGCGTGCGTGCGCAGGCGCATCCCCCGCCGGCAATATTATCGCAACCGGCCCTGATGCTGCGGCCGCCTGATTGGTCAGTTTTAACGTCGCGGCGCGCTCTGCCGAAAGGAGCAGACCATGCGCACCAAATGCGAGGAGGTCACCAGCCCCTGCCCCCTCCACATTCAGGAGGCGCAGTGCGCCATCGACACCCTCTATCCGCACCGGCCAACCGCGCCGCATTGCGTCGATTACGCGCGCCGCAGCCTTGGCATCGCCAATGCTCACGCACGAAAATCCGTGAGGAGCGGGATATGGTCGGATGGCTTTTCCCACGAACGACAGGGTTCGAGCACATGGTGCGCCGCCGCGCGATTTGCCACATCCTCGCTTGCCCACATATGGTCGAGCCGACGACCCCGATCGCCCGCCTGCCAATCCTTGGCGCGGTAGCTCCACCAGCTATACAGGCGTTGCGGCGCGGGGATGAACTGCCGCCCCAAATCCACCCAATTACCCGCCGCTTGCAGTGCGTCGAGCGCCGCCACCTCTATCGGCGTATGGCTCACCACGTCGAGCAGCCCCTTGTGATTCCACACATCGCATTCGAGCGGCGCGATATTGAAATCACCCGTCAAAATGCTCGGCCGTTGCAGTTGCGCCGACCAGCGCGTCATCCGTTCCAGAAAGTCGAGCTTTTGCCCAAATTTTGGGTTGGCTTCGCGGTCGGCAACATCCCCGCCGGCGGGAACGTAAACATTGTCGATATACGTGCCATCGCTGAGCGCGACGCAGATATGCCGCGCCTCCCCATTGGCTTGCCAATCATGGCTTTCCACCACAGCAATCGGCACGCGCGCCACCGTGGCCACACCATGGTGCATCCGCTGGCCGTGGACGGCGAGGTGGGTGTAACCGCGCGCGGTGAAAATTTCCGCCGGGAACAGGCCGTTTTCGACTTTGATTTCCTGCAGGCACAGCACATCGGGCTGCGCGGTGTCGAGGAATTGCCCGACAATGTCGGCGCGCGCGCGCACCGAATTAATATTCCATGTGGCGATGCGGATATGGTCAGCAGGTTTGGCAGAAATCATGGGCTTGCTCTTACCAGCGCTGGATTATCTGACAAGCATGGGCGCACGCCGGTGTCCGGCGGAAACAAAAGACCCCTGCTCCAGGGGCGGCGGAGCAAGGGTCCAAAACGAGCGTTCGTCACGCCATTTTTTGTAGAGGTAATGCGCCCGTGCCGATCAACAGGGGGGAACATCGGCGGGGCAGTGCATCTTCCTCAAAACCGACACTAGACCCCTTTTCTGTCGCTTGGATGAACAAGACATTTTTTAATCTGCCTAGTGCGACGAACCGTTAGGTTGCGCGCGTTGAACGGTGCGAATGTCGCAGCAATGTCGCATTTGCGCGGGCTTTACCGGCTAATCGGGGTCAACGGCGCGGCGTGGTGGGCCGTGGGTCGCGCCACCGAAAGGCCGACTCGGCAACCGTTACCCCATATTGAACATTGGTGAGGCGGATGGTGGTGCGCTGCCTTTGCGCGTCCAGCGCCACCCATCCATATAGCTTCAGGCCAGCGGGTGACCCGGCGTCACGTTCAAAGATCATGGTGATCATGCCATATTCGGGGCGCGCGGGGTCGCGCACTTCCACGCTGATGACATCATTGCTGCTGCCCGGAATCAACCGGCCATAGCGTACCAGATTGGCCGCCGGGTCGATGAGGACGGCGAGCGGCGAATTGCGGATCGGCCAGCGCTGCACCTGTCGCACTTCATAATCGATCATGTTCAGCGAACGGCCATCGGCAACAATCAGCAGCGGGTTGCCCGGCTCATATTGAAAGCGGATGCGCCCCGGTTGCAGCAGCGTCAGCCGCCCGCGCTGGACATTGCCCGCCCGGTCGGTCTGGCTGAAATCGGCAGTCATGCTGCGCATCCCCTCCAGATGACGTTGGACGAGCAGCAAGTCCCCGCTGAGCGGCGCATGGGCAGGTGCGCTGCGCCGGGTTTGCGCGGCGGCGGGCGCGACCATCGGTGCGGCAACCAGCGCCACGGCGGCACATGCGGCAAAGGGCGCGATGAACATACGGGAAAGCGGCATTATAGATCCTATATTCGGCAAGCGGCAAAGAGGTGACGATCTGGCCGACCTTGATTGAACCAGCGCTTAATTCGCGTTGTTCAGAGCAATTCGGTCCACGGGCGGCCGTCCCCCATTCGCCCATTGCGGTCAACCAGCACTTCGCGCCGCCCCAGATGATTGGGCGGCGTGATAATCCCCAATTCCTCCATCTTGTCGATATGGCGTGCCGCGCTGTTATAACCGATGCGCAGCGCCCGCTGGATGGAGGAGGTGGAGATGCGCTGCGCATCAATTGCCACCTGCACAGCCTGTTTGAACTGGCGCATTTCCGGGCTATCGGCGGCCATATCATCGCCAAAGGCATAGCCGTCATCGACCACGTCCTCGGTCACCGCCTCCACATAGGCGGGTTGCCCCTGCGCGCGCCAATGGTCGGCAACCGCGCGTACTTCATCATCCGAAACGAACGGCCCGTGAATGCGCAGCAGCGGGCTGGACCCCATCATATAGAGCATGTCCCCGCGCCCCAATAATTGTTCTGCGCCCTGTTCGGTCAGGATGGTGCGCGAATCTATCTTGCTGGTGACGTGGAAACTGATGCGGGTGGGCAGGTTGGATTTGATAACCCCGGTGATGACATCGACCGACGGGCGCTGCGTCGCCAATATCAGGTGGATGCCCGCCGCGCGTGCCTTTTGCGACAGACGCTGGATGAGCACTTCAACTTCCTTGCCCGCGCTCAACATCAAATCGGCGAGTTCATCGACGATGATGACGATGTGCGGCATCGGTTCGGTGTCGAGCAATTCCTCCTCAAAAATCGGGCGGCCGCTGTCGGGATCATAATCGGTATGTACCTGACGGCGCAGCGATTTGCCCGCCGCGCGCGCGGCGCGCACCTTGTCATTATATCCGGTGATGTTGCGGACATGGATGGCATTCATCCGCATATAGCGATCGTCCATCTGCGCCACCGCCCATTTGAGCGCACGTACTGCCTTGGCCGGTTCGGTAACCACCGGCGACAATAGATGGGGGATGCCATCATATACCGACAGTTCCAGCAATTTGGGGTCGATCAGGATAAAGCGGCACTCATCGGGCGTCAGGCGATAGAGCAAGGATAATATCATCGCATTGAGGCCGACCGATTTACCCGAACCGGTGGTCCCCGCGATGAGCAAATGCGGCATAGGCGCGAGGTCGGTTATCACCGGATCGCCAGAGATATTCTTACCCAGAATCAAGGGCAATTGCCCCTGTTGCGACTGGAAAGCATCGCTCGCCAACAATTGGTGGAGTACCACCGGCTCGCGCTGTTGGTTGGGCAGTTCGATGCCGATGACGGTGCGCCCGGGGATCGCCGAAACGCGGGCCGACATCGCCGACATATTGCGCGCAATATCATGCGCCAGATTGATTACCCGGCTCGCCTTTGTGCCCGGCGCGGGTTCCAATTCATACATGGTGACCACCGGGCCTTGTCGCACCGCGACAATTTTACCTTGTACCGAGAAGTCTTTGAGCACCGTTTCCAGCAACCGCGCGTTGGCTTCGAGCGCCACCTTGTCCACCGGCACGACATTTTTGTCATTAGCCGGGGTCAAGAGGCTGAGCGGCGGCAGGCTGGCATGGGCGAACATGTCCCCCTGTTCGATGCGTGCGGCCGCCCGCGATGTGCTGGGCTGTGGCCCGGCATCAGCGATGATCGGTGCATCTTTGCTGTCCACCGGCTTCACCGGACGGCGCGGCAATATGGATGCGCCCAGCCCAGACGTCGGCGCGGGTTCCACCGGTGGGGCGTCGGCGCCGGCAATATAGGGGCTGTCGCTACCCGCGATGGGCATCGCCGGCAGCGCAAAGCGCAATGGCGTGAGGTTGAGGCTGCGCCACCACAGAAAAATCCCAGCCGCGCCGGTCAAAAAGGCACTGAACCCACGCAGTGCAAAGGCAGCGTCAGCCCCCATGCCAGCCACTAACCGGTCAATCAGCAATTCCACGCCATAGCCGATGATGCCGCCGCGCCCGGCCGTCAGGTCGCCAGCAGGCAGATTTTCCCATATGGCGAGCGCGATTGCGACCAGCGCAATCCCAAACAGGCCGACCCACCAACGACGCGTCAACGGCGACTTGGGCAAGAAGAATCGCCGCCACCCCGCCAGCCACAACATCGGGAGGAACAGCAAGGATGCCCAGCCGGTAACGACCAGCGCGACGCTCGCCACCGCTGCGCCGGGCCGCCCCAGCCAATTGGCTGGATCACCATCTGCCGCGGTCGTCAGGCTGGCATCGGCGGCTGAAAAACTGACCAGCGCGAGGAGGAGGAGGAGCGCGGCAAGACAAAGTGCGCCGCCCCAGAGCAATTGACCCGTCCGCGTCATCGATGATTGCCACAGGCCGTCAAAGGCCGATTGCCCTTGCGGGGCGACGGCGCCAGCGGCGCGGCGCGGCGCAACATTGTGGCGGCTGGCCATATTTCCCTCTCTATCCCCCGTTGCGGCAGGGTGAAAAAACTGTCCCTTCCCTTATGCGCCTAGCCGCGACTCGCGGTCAAGAGCGGCTTTGCGCGGCGCTGCAATCGTCGGGCACGCCGCCCAACCTCTTTTGGGTTCCCGCCCCCGCCCAACCACGCTAAGGCAGGGGCATGGCCACCCGCACCGCACCCCCGCCCCCCGCAAGCCAACCGCGCGACGCATCCGCCGATGTGCTGATTTCCGGCGGCGGGCTGGTCGGACAGGTATTGGCGCTGGCGTTGGCGCGCCACGGCCTTACCAGCATCATGGTTGACCCCGCCGACCCCATCGCCAGCCTTGCCCCGCATTTTGACGGTCGGGCGAGCGCGATTGCCAGCGCGCCGTGGAACATGCTGCAAGCCATTGGCTTGGGTGATGCATTGCGCCCGCATGGCTGCCCCATCGAACGCATTTGGGTTTCAGACGGCCTGCAACCGGGTGAGATTGATTTTGCGCCAGCGGGGGATGCGCCGTTGGGGGTGATGTTTGAAAACCGGCAGCTCCGCCGCGCATTGGCAGACGGGGTGGCGGCATGCGATGCGATTGACTTGCGCGCGCCTGCCCGCACCCAAAGCATAGAGCGTGCGCCGAACCGCGTCACGCTGACCCTTGTCGACGGCAGTCGCCTTACCGCACCGCTGCTCGCGGTGTGCGAGGGGCGTAACAGCCCGACGCGCGATGGCGCGGCAATCCCGCTCGCGCGCTGGTCCTATCACCATGGCGCGATGATCGGCGCCTTTGCGCATGCCGAACCGCATGAAAATGTCGCGTATGAGATATTCTATCCATCCGGCCCCTTTGCCATATTGCCGCTCAATGACTTGCCCGATGGTCGGCACCGCAGCGCCTTCGTCTGGTCGGTCGATGAAGCCGATGCGCCGGCCTATATGCAATTAGGGCCGCGTGGATATCGTGCCGAATTGCTGCGCCTGATGGGCGGGATTTTGGGCGAGGTGGAGGAGATTGCACCGCGCGCATTATTCCCGCTGTCGTTCCAGCGCGCGACGCAGATTACCGCCGATCGCATGGCATTGGTTGGCGACAGCGCGCACGCCATCCACCCGATTGCCGGGCAAGGGTTTAACCTTGGCCTGCGCGATGTTGCTGCGCTGGTGGAAATTTTGGTCGATGGCGCGCGGTTGGGCATGGATTTGGGCGATGCCCAATTGCTCGAACGCTATAGCCGCTGGCGCGGGCTCGACAATTTGTCGGTTGCCGCCGCCACCGACATTTTAACCCGCCTGTTCGGTGTGCCGGGCAAGGGTGCATCCTTGTTGCGCCGGGCGGGGATGGCGGGGGTGCAGAAATTGCACCCGCTCAAACGCTTTTTCATGGACGAAGCGCGCGGCGAAGAGGGCGATTTGCCCAAATTATTGTCGGGCACGCTGGTATAGCGGCTGGACTTTATTGCAATGTCACCCGGTCGCCACCGCCATCGCGACGGCTGGTCATAAACCGCATCATCTGCATTTCCAGTTCGGCGCGCGCGGCCATGCTGCCCGCTTCTAACAACGCCTGTTTGACGGCCAGATCAAAGGGCGCAACCTGCGCGATGGCGTTGACAAAGCTCTGATCATCCAATTGCGCCACACCGTCCCAATCGACACGGTAGCCGAGCCAGATGGCAAAGCGCTTTGCCTCATTTTCGAGCGCGGCACGCGTCGCGGGGGCGAGTGGCACATCCGCCTCCTCCGCCAGCATCTCCACCTCCGCCTGCCGAAAGGGGGTGGTGACGTCGATTTCGCGCGCAATGCGAAACAGCCCCTCCCCCTCCAGCAAAATATTATAGCGCCCATCCTCCAGCGCTTCGACATCGGCAATGCGGCCAAGGCCACCGATGTCATATAGCGCGGGGCGCGACTGCTTTGCCGCTGCCTCGCGCGGTTGCACCATGCCGATCCGCCGGTCGGTCGCCAGCGCATGGCCGATCATCGCACGGTAACGTGGTTCAAAAATATGGAGCGGCAACGACAGCCCGGGCAGCAAAATCGCACCCGGCAGCGGGAATAGCGGGGTTGGCCGACCCGCCATCAACCGAATAACAGGTCGGACAGGCGGCGACGCTGCGCGCGCGACCAGCCATCCTCCAACCCCACCGCTTCGAGGAGGGCAAGGAGGCGGGTGCGCGCCGCGCCATCATTCCAATCGCGGTCTGCCGCGATGATGTGGAATAAATTATCCGCCGCAGCATCACGATCCCCCGCTGCAGCCTCCGCCGCCGCGAGGTCGAGCCGCGCCTGATGATTCGCGGGGTCGGCGGTGAGCGCCGCGCGCAGCGCGTCCAGCTCCGACGGTGGGGGCGCATTATCCGCCAGCGTCAATGCACTGCGCGCCTGCGCAATCATGGCATCCTTGGCAAGCTCTTCGGGTACAGCGTCGAGCGCCGCCTGCGCCGCCGCCAAATCCCCCGCCGCAACATAGGCGCGGATCAGGCCGGCATGGCCATGCGCGCTGGTCGGCGCCATTTCCAAAATCTGGCTGAAAATGGATGCGGCCCGCGCGCCATCACCGCTCGCCAGCACCTCATCCCCCATGGCGAGCAGGGGTTCGACCTGTTGTTCCGCCGCCGCCTCTGCCCCGGCGATCGGCAATTGCCGCAAAATCTGGTCGAGCAAGGTTTTGAGCTGCGCCTCTGTGCGCGCATTGGTCAGGTCCGCGACCGGCTGCCCCTGAAAAATCGCATAGACAGTGGGGATGGATTGGACGCGAAACTGGCTGGCGATAAAGCCATTTTCATCGACATTAATCTTGACCAGCGCGACACCCTTACCCGCATAATCGGCGGCAACCTTTTCAAGCACGGGGGCGAGTTGCTTGCACGGGCCGCACCATTCGGCCCAAAAATCAAGGATGACGAGGCTGGTCATCGACGGTTCGACCACCTCTTGGCGAAACGCCTCAACCGCCGCCTTTTCGTCCGCACTCAAACCCAAACTAGCCACGATAATCGCCCTTTTGCATCGAACCGGATGACTGTGCCATGCCGCCCATGGCGGCCCGGTGCGCAACTTGCCCCCGAAAATCCCCATATGGGGACACATGCGGGCGCTGCAAAGCCCCAAAGTGCGGGGAAAAGGCGGCAGCGCAAATTATCGCAATTTTGCGCTTGCCCAAAGCGGATGGCGCGTTTAGATGCGCGGCTCTTCCCAAGGGGTGCGGCACCGCCAGCCCCCCATTTGGCGCCAGAGCGGGCGTAGCTCAGGGGTAGAGCACAACCTTGCCAAGGTTGGGGTCGAGGGTTCGAATCCCTTCGCCCGCTCCAGTTTTC
>JADZEQ010000002.1 GCA_020850455.1 Sphingomonadaceae bacterium
ATTGCAGGATAAAGGTCTTTGTACCCGAAGGCAGGATGCGTGCGCCGAAGCCCCGGACTTCCGTATCCCAGAGCACGGCTTGCCCTTTGGCGGGAGGGAGCAGCCCATCTACGCTGCGTTTGGTTAGTTTGACCGTGGGCATGAATTTCCCCCATTTGGTGACAAAATCTCTTGCCGAGCATTTTGTCACCATATTGTCACCAGACGCAAGCCCATTTTAGGCTATGTGATCGCGCTTCGGAAAAGATGAGTTGAGCTATATCGCTGGATTTGCGTACTCAATACAAGTCAGCCGCGCTCAGGAAAAGCCAGTCGGTCTTCTTGCCAAGGTTGGGGTCGAGGGTTCGAATCCCTTCGCCCGCTCCAGATTTCATAGACAAATCAGTGAGATAATCACCCTTCGGCGAGGCGATTTTATCTCTTCAATCTGTGTCGCCACGGGGATGCAACCCGATGGGCATATCTTGAGACTCTTTCAACCATCGAGGAACGCGAACAATTCCTCGCACCATCTGCGCCTGTCGCACACTAGGCGGCAGTATGCCTCCGGCTTCCATTCAGCGCATTCTGCGATGATTCGATCTAGGCCGATCACGTCATGTAGGCCAGTTTCCTCCATCACTGCGGCTCGTCCCTCTTGGGTGACTGCGCCCCAGACCAGTATGGCACCATCGACTGTCATCCGCTGACCCCCAGCCTTCCAATAGCGCGCGCCAGGCACACTCCCCTTTGCAGCGGCAAGGAAGGCAGCGAATGCTGGCTTTTTATGATGCTTCAACTGATTCGGGTTGGTCAGAGTGAGGTAGCGGAAGCCGTCGAGCTCGATTTCGCACTTCTGTTCCACTACAAAGCGCCTGCCGGTGCGGCGGCACTCAAACAGGAAATCGAGCGTTGAGCTTCTTCCCGGCGATGTAGTGACCAGCGTGGGGCGACCAAGATTTTTGAAAGGCGCGCGTTCATCTTCGGACCAAATCTGGACGATGTTTTCTGAGAAGATACCGAAGACGCGGGACAGAAACTTGCCTCGTGCCGCCGGGGCACTCTCCTGCTGAAAGAAGTCACGAAACGGCGCAAAGTCCACGATCAGCCCCCAAGCCGGTGCGGGTCGTTGGCGAACGGAGGTTTGCCGTGAATATGTCGGAAGGAAGCGATTAGCTCTGCCTCGACCTCGACCGGGATGCGTTCCGGCGTTTCCTTCCATCCGACAATCAGCTGCTCAGGCGACGGCAACTGCCAGATCAGGCGTCCGCCCCAGTGTCCAACAGGCTTGCCCGCGCCGAAATCTGCAAATTGCGTGAGGCGACGCCGTAGCTGGTCGGCCTTTCCGATATAGACCACTTCTGCACCATCGACCCAGTTTGCGGCTAGCGCGTCCAGTGTGACAGTCGGGTCTTTGCCTTTGAACCAGCCGCCACAACTGCGCTCGGAGAATACAACGGGGTTTTCTGCATTGTAGATGACGACATAGACGCCGCCAGATGTAGGGCAGGCACTGGTGCGAATGGCTGCAAGTGGCAGCCACCCCGTAAAGCCGGCTTCCTCAAGATTTTGGCGTGTAAATATCATTCCGGCAAACTGTCCAGACTTCCTACGAATACCGACGACTGGCAGGTACTGGATTATGTTACTCCAATGTGTCAATGTACTCCCGCATCCAACGCAGCTCTAGTAGGATCGACAAGAGCAAGTCGGAAATGCCGTTAAAAGCGCTCGCTATCGCATCGGTTGGATCTTCCGAAGCCAAAATCTCAGAAAGCGTCGCCATCGACTCTTAATTTCCTGTTTTATATCAACCATGTTGCCTCCATTCATTCCAGCAGCAACGCCGCCTCGGCCAACTAGAGAAGCCCCTACTCTCCATTGGCGGCGGTCTAGGCACTCGGAGAGAGTAACGCACAGCTATGCGGGCGGACGGTATGTATCGGCAAACGGCGTTGCGGTGCAACGGCCTGCGCCATGCGGTGCAGGTCTGCGCTAGAAGCGTGACCGGAACTACGGACGATGTGGAAGTCAATTTCCTTACGCTTCGCCGATTCGCGCAGGTCGGTGCGGTCGCGGTTAAGACATCCCAGCCACAGTGCGTAAATCGGGCGGTTGCGTTGCGCGGTTGGGGCTGTGCAGTCCGCCTCCTAATACGGCCCAACCCAATTTATCCTATCCCTACCCCGCCACCCTGCTATGAGGGCGCGCGATGGCCCAGCCTGTGCGCGAATATGAGCTTTATGCCGCCGACCTGTTCGGCGAACTGCATTTGGCGGAGGCGCAGGCACTGCCCCCGCGCCGGGCGGGGGGATTACGCGCATTATGGCCCGGACTGGTGCTCTGCGGCGTGGCGGCGGGCGCGGCGGCGTGGCTCGCCGACCATTATCATTTTCCGGTCATCCTGCTCGGCCTGCTCATCGGACTTGCGCTCAATTTCGCGGCGCAGGATCGGCGCGTGCACGCCGGGCTCGACATGGCGTCGGGGCTGTTCCTGCGCGTCGGCATCATCCTGCTCGGTTTTCAGGTAACACTGGCGGAGGTGGCGACGCTCGGCTGGGCCGGTTTTGCCGCCATCATCACGATCATGGCGCTGACCTTTGCCGCCGGATTGCTGGGTGCGCGCCTGTCGGGCCAATCACGCTATGCGGGGATTGTCGCGGGCGGAGCGACCGCCATTTGCGGGGCGAGTGCCGCGCTCGCCCTCTATGCCATCATCGGTAAAGACCGGCTTAGTCAGGCGCAATTTGCCCTCACCCTCATCGGTGTATCGCTGGCGAGCGCGCTTGCGATGTCGCTATATCCCGCGCTCGCCGCGCAATATGGGATGAGCGACCAGCAAGCCGGATTCCTCATCGGTGCGTCGATCCATGACGTCGCACAGGCGATTGGCGGGGGATATGGCTATTCCAATGCGGCGGGGCTTTACGCGACGATTGTCAAATTATCGCGCGTTACCTTGCTGGCTCCAATCGTCGTCATGGTTGGCCTGTGGCTGGGGGCAAAGGGTGCGCATAGCGCCGCGGCGCGCCCATTGTGGCGGCGCTTTGCCCTGCCCTGGTTTGTGACGGGGTTCCTGCTGCTCGTCATCGTCCACCCATTCTTACCCATCCCGGCGGCATGGGCGGCAGGTGCGCTTACCGGGTCAAAAACGCTCCTCCTCCTCGCCGTAACGGCGACCGCGATGCGTTCCCGCCCCGACCTCCTCCTCCAACTGGGTTGGCGCGCGGCGGTGCCGATTATCACCGCAACACTGACCAGCTTTGCCGCAGCGCTGACCTTTGCCACCCTGTTGTTCTAGAGCGCGGGATAGTCGCAATAGCCGCGTTCTTCGCCGGTATAGAGCAGGCTATAGTCGGGCTTGGCCAGCGGGTGGCCACCGGCAATCCGCGCCGGCAAATCCGGGTTGGCGATGAAGGCCCGGCCAAAGGAAACCGCCTGTACGCGGCCGGAAAGGCGCGCCAGCGCGCTGTCCGCCGTCAGCATATTATTGGCCACCAGCGCGCCGTCATAAAGCGTGCCGACCTTGCCGAGCGTATCAGGGCAAGCATCCCCCATATCGACAATATGGAGGTAGGCGAGGCCGAGCGCCGATGCCCCCCGCAAAAAGGGCGCAAAATCGCCCCACGGGTCGCTGACGTCCATGCCATTATAGGGGTTGCCCGGCGATATCCGAAAGCCGACCCGCCCGGCGCCAATCGCATCGGCCATCGCGCGGAGCACCATCAACGGAAAGGCAGCGCGGCGGGCAGCATCCCCGCCATAGCCATCATCGCGCTGGTTGCTCGCCGGGTTCAAAAACTGGTTGATCAAATAGCCGCTGGCGCAATGGAGTTCGACCGCGTCAAACCCCGCAGACATTGCGTTGCGCGCGGCCACGGCAAATCCCTCTGCCAGCGCGGGCAGTTCGGCGGCATCAAGCGCGCGTGGCATGGCGGTGGGCACGGGCACCCCATCCGGCCCCGGCACCTTGCCATCCATGGCAAGCGCACTCGGCGCGATAATGTCCGCATCATAGCCGCGATTGGCGGGGACGACGACGCGCCCACAATGCATGATCTGGAGCGCGATGCGCCCGCCCGCCGCATGCACCGCATCGGTGACCCGCCGCCAGCCGTCGACCTGTGCCGCACTGTAAATGCCGGGTGTACGCCAATAACCCTTGCCCACCGCGCTCGGCTGTGTCCCCTCCGTCACGATCAGCCCCGCGCTGGCGCGTTGGCGATAATATTCGACCATGATAGCATTGGGCACATCATCCGGCCCCGCACGGTCGCGCGTCATCGGTGCCATGATAATGCGGTTTTTGAGGGGGATGTCCCCCAATTGCACCGGTTCGAACAAGCGCGCATGCATACGTAAATTACCAATCATGTGGATGTATTTTGCCAAAATGCGTTATATACAATGGTCAATAATACGCAAATGAAGGATATCGCCATGTATGATTTTTCCGGCAAGGTCGCGATTGTAACCGGCGCGGGGGGTGGCATTGGCCGCGCGACGGCAATGGGCTTTGCGCGTGCCGGGGCCAATGTCATCGTCTCTGACGTGCAGGATGACAAGGGGGAAGAGAGCGTCGCGCTGATTCAAGCGGCGGGCGGCAGCGCCATCTATCAACGCTGCAACGTCGCCGATGCGGGCGAAGTGGCGGCGCTGGTCGATGCAGCGCTCCAGCATTACGGGCGGCTCGATTTTGCGCATAATAATGCCGGCATCAACGACCCCATGTCCAACCAATGGGATGATGATATTTGGGCGCGCGACATGGCGATCAATCTGACCGGGGTGATGGCCTGTATGCGCGCGCAAATCCCCGCCATGCTGCAAAGCGGTGGCGGCGCCATCGTCAATACCGCGTCGATCAACGGCATTGTCGGCAACCCCAGCCAGCCCGCCTATGTCGCCAGCAAGCATGGCGTCATCGGCCTGACGCGGAGCGCGGCGCTGCGCTACGCGCGTGAGGGGGTGCGCATCAACGCGGTGTGCCCCGGCGTCGTGGATACGCCAATGGTCGAAGCGGTCGTCAAAGTGCCGCAGTTTCGCGAGGCGATTGAGAAAATGACCCCGATGGGGCGGATGGCGGCACCCGAGGAAATTGCGGCCGCCGTGCTCTGGCTCTGTTCGGACGGGGCGAGTTTTGTCACCGGCCATCCGCTGGTGGTCGATGGCGGGGCAACGGCGATCTGACCCACGACTAGACCGACAAAAAAGGGGCCGGGAAATACCGGCCCCTTTTCTTTGCGTGACGAACTGGGTTTAGAAGCTGAAGCCGAGCGTCGCACCAAAGCTGCGCGGTTCCGCATAATAGCCGCCGGCATAGCCCAGAGGACCAAAGTCGATGCCACGGGTAAAGTCATGCGAATTGGTCAGATTCTTGGCCCACAGCATGAAGCGCACATCACCCCCGGCGACCGGCATATGGTCAACCACAATTTGCGCGTCGACCGTGTCGCGATCATCCCCCAGCAACGCATCATTGAAGGGCGACGATATGGTATTGCTAAAGCTATATCCGCCATCCTCATGCGAATAGCTGACGCGGAAGCGGACTTCGGCATCACCCCAATTAAGCGGGAAAGCAAGATTAGCGCCGATGTTGGCGGTGAAGGGTGCGACATAGCCGATATGTGCCACCGACGCGATATCGACGATGGGGTTGGCCGGATTAACCGGCTGTCCTGCAACAAACCTTACAAAATTGACATCGACATAGCCAATTGACCCGTCGATCGAGAAGTTGCTGTTGAAGCGAGCGTTAAAATCCGCCTCAATCCCCGTATAATTGACCTTACCGGCATTGATAATGCGCGTTTGGAAAGTGCCCGCCCCGGTCAGCACCGGCACAAGCACCGCCAAATCGTCATAGCTGTTACGATAGGCCGCGACGTTGAAAGTCAGGTGCCGGTCAAATAATTCCGTCTTTAGGCCCAGTTCGTACGATGTGACCGTTTCGCCGTTGAAGCTCGGGATCGTCGAGCTACCCGGCGCCGCCGGGTCGGAGGCATTGAAGCCCCCCGAACGATAGCCGGTGGCCGCACGCGCATAAACGCTGATATCCGGGTTAAATTCATAGCGCGCAATCAGATTCCAGGTGAATTTGCTGAAATCGCGGCGCCCGGTTTCGGGTGTCGCAAGCGGCGCAGCACCATTTTGCAGGCGAATAATTGCCTTATTATCCCATGTATAGCGCGCACCCGCAGTCAGGCTAAGCCCGCTGTCGCGTCCGCCGGGATAAAGGGTGAATTGGCCATAAAATGCCGTCGATTCTGCCGTTGTTGTATAATCAAGCACGGCGGGCGTGACGACCAGGCGATAGCGGGCCGGGTTCGCTGCAACGAACGACGGGCCGAGCGCCCCAAAATTACCAAGGAAGATATTGTTGGTGTCGAGCACGAAACCGCTGGTTTGCGGATTATATTCGGACCCTTTTTCAAAGAAATAGAAGCCGCCGACGATCCAGTCGAGATTGTCGGTGTCGCCCGAAATTTCAACCTCCGTGCTGAATTGATCATGGCGGCGATCGTTCGATGTGTTGAACAGATCGGCCGTTGTCGTCGGCACCGGCGATGCGGCGATAAAGGGACGGAACGCCGCCGGGATCGACGGAATGAACTGCAACAATGCCTCCGGCATGCCATTAAACAAGGTCGCATTGCTGAATAGTGGCGAGGTGAACGAACCCATGCCGTCCAGATCGCTACCGACATAAGAGCTGTTCCAGCTGCGGTAACCCATGGTCATTTTGATCGCGAAGGGACCAAAATCATTCTGCACTTGCAGATTATGGCCCCAGATTTCATCCTCCGCATCACCATTGGTGTTGAGGCAGATGGTGTCGCGATAGACGCGTGTTGGCGCGGCAAGCGCGGCACAGGCCGGGTTGAGGAAGGTTACCCCGGCAAGGAATGGAGCGACCGGGGCCTGCTGGGTTTGCACGACCAATTGTCCATCGATCGAAATCGGCGGACGCGCGGCACCCGTTGCAACATTGGTCAATTGGAAAGCAGTCGGGTTACCACGGCTACGCGACCAATCGAAAATATAACGAATATAGCCCGTATCGCCCAGATCGGCACGGATCGCGGCGCGGAAGCTGTCGGTGCGACGCGCGCCCGGATCATGCGAATCGCGCGGCTCCAATATATTGTCGATATAACCGTCGCGCTGACGATGCGCGTAGGAGAAGGTCGCACGCAGAACGTCCGCCAGCTCGCCAGTATCGACCGAAATGCGGCCATTCCATGCGTTATGATTGCCAATGCCAACTTCGCCGCGAATACCGAAATCCCGATCCGGTTCGCGCGAGACAAAGCTGATCGCGCCGCCGGTCGTATTGCGGCCAAACAAGGTGCCCTGCGGCCCGCGTAAAATTTCCACACGCGCAAGGTCGGTCACGTCCAGCCCGCTTGCCCCCGATCGGGCAATATATATGCCGTCGACATAAACGCCGTTTGCGGTGTCTAGGCCAAAGGTTTCGCTCGCCGGGGTCGAAATGCCGCGGATGGCGACCACGGCAGAACTTAGGCTGACCGTCCCCTGTGTGATGGTGACGTTCGGCGCCAAGCCCGACAGATCGCGCGTATCATTAACCTGCATCTGTTCGATCCGTTCGGCACCAATGGCGCTGATTGCCAAAGGAACATCCTGCAACGCCTGTTCGCGCTTTTGCGCGGTGACGATGATATCGTCATTCGCTGCGCCCTCGGACGCCTGATCCTGCGGCGCATCTTGCGCCATGGCGGGCACGGAAATGAACGCGGCCGCCGAAGCCAGAAGCATGGCGCGCGTAAAGCTGCCTGTGAAACGCATCTTACTCTCCCCAATCCATTATCAGTGGCTTTTTGGCCTAGGGGGAGACTGGCATTATCGTAGTAAATGTCAACGCAGATTCCGCACATGACGGTCTGATTTATCAATTATACCGCATTTGCGTATCAGAAAGGTCACAGTTTTATCGTGTCACGCGACTTCTTCCCATGGATGGGTCGTGGTGCCGCGCGTGATATATCGGCCATTAACCCGCGCATGGACTTCGCCCGCCCGCGCCCGCGGATTGAAAAACTGCCGATACCAGATCCGCACCTTGTCGAACGGCCCATCGCCGCGCACCATCAACGGGTTGAGGCAGGGGCGCTTGTTGCCCCAAATCTCAAAATCCTGGGCAAAGGCATCGACGCCGGCTTCTTCATATTGGTTGGCGGTCGCCCGATCTTCCGCCGTCGGCACCGCATTGGCCACCTTTACCATCAAGCCATACCAGACCATCAGGCTACCGTCGTCGACCGGCGTATGCGCAATCAGCATTAGCGACGGGTGTTCGCCCACCATTTCGGACTGCAAAATACCGGGCCCCGTATACCATGTGTCATTGGTCATCGGCTCCCCGCCGTCGGCAGCAAGCGTCCGGTGCCCCGCCGTCAGTATCTGGCGGCAAATATGATCGTCGAACTCATTTTCGAACAACACCATGTTGAGCGAACCGTGGACGGGGACAAGATGCCCCTTGTCCGCCATATTATCGACCACCTCTTGCGGGTGCGATTCCAGCTTACCCAGCGCGCGCATCTGCCAATTGACCCAATGCGGCGTGTCATAGGGCGCAAATTCGGGCAAGGGATAATCCGGCTCCCCATTCTCCGCATCATACCAAACCCAAAGGCAACCCGCCCGCTCCGTCAATTTATGTGATTTCAGGCACGCCTTTTTGGGCGGCGGCGCCGGCGAATAGGGAATTTCATTGCAGCGCCCATCGGGACCGAAACGCCAGCCATGATAGGGGCAGCGAATATTATCCCCCTCCACATGCTCTTTATCCTTCACAACATAAGATGTCGTATTCTGCGCAAGGTGGGTGCCCATATGCGGGCAATAGGCTTCAACCAGAAACGGGCGGCCCGACGCCCCGCGATATAGCACCAAATCTTCGCCGAAATAGCGCACCGCAGCCGGTGTCATCGTCGCATCTTCCGACCTGCCCACCATGAACCAGCCGCGCGGGAAGGGAAATTCCCCCAGCCGATAGTCTGCCGTCGTCGCCATTGCCCTCTCCCGTCCGCAAATTCGCTCTCATGGCCATATTTGCCATCGCAAATTAGCAAAAACAAGGACAAAGTTTATCATAATGCGTAATTGAAGGCATATCAAATTACGCACATTGGGGTTTTTAATGGTCAGCAGTTATCCGTACCACCCGCGCATTATATTTGACCGTGCGCACCGCGATGGAGGTTTCGACATGGTGCACGCCGTCAATCGCTAGAATCTGGTCGGATGCAATCTGATGGAGCTGATCCAGTTCGTGAAAAAGGCAGAAGGCCAAAATGGTAAAGCGCCCCATCATCAGCATCACCGCATTGCACATCGGCAATTGGCTGATTTGTTCGGCAATGGCCCGCGCCTTTACGACATCCGCCTGAACGCCAATGATCGCGAGCCGTGATTGATTGCCCAATTCAAAACTGGTGATGGCGGTAAAGGCGATCAGATTTTCATTCTGCAGCCGCCGGATACGCCCGCGAACCGTCCCCTCTGTCACGCCGAGGTCGGCTGCAATCTTGCGGTTGGAAACGCGGGCATCGTGCGACAATATGTCAATCAGCTGCCGGTCGAGTTCATCAATTTGGGGGTGCATCATGATTGATCCCACGCGTCTATTGGCGCAACGTCAAATTGATATTTGACCACATCGACGGCAATCGCCGGCATCATTGATCGGATGCCCGCCACTTTGGACAGGCGGTTGCTCATCAATTCGGTCAGATCGTCAAAACTGCGCAGCACCACCAACAGGTCGATATCATAACGGCCGGTGACCAGATGTGCGGCAAAAACCTCCGGCAATTCGGCAAGTTCGGCGGCAACCTCGGACGCCGGGCGACCATCCACCTCTATCGCCACTTCCATCATGATATTGAAACCATGCGCCGAAAAATCGGAAACCGCGACGACGCGTAACTTGTTCGCGTCTTCCATACGTTTAATTCGTGCCGAAACGGTGGCGGCTGTCAGCCCCAAATCGCTCGCTATTTGCTGGTTTGTCGCCCGGCCATCGGCACGCAGGGCAGCGATGATTTGCCGATCGACATTATCAATTTCAAACCTGTCGTTCAAATCCGCCCTCCCGCCCGATGATTCTTTATTAGCGCGCCGGCTTCCTTAGCGATATTATGCTTCGGGCGCGCCCAATTTTTCTTTGTCCTGCGTCAAATGCTGCGCCGCCCGCCACAGGAGCAGTGCACCGACCAATCCGACCGGCACGACGACGGTCAATGCCATGCGCAGCCCTTCGCGCCCCTCCCCAAAGGCGTTGCTGGCAAGGCCCACCAACCACGGCCCGCCGACATAGCCCATCAGGTTGACCGACAGCATGGCAATGGCGGTGCCGGTGGCGCGCAATTTGTCGGGCAAAATATATTGGAGCCCCGCATATATGCCGACCGCCCAGCCGCCGCCGATCAAACCCGCGGGAACAGCCCAGCCCAGCGCCCAACCCAGCGTCGGCGACCATGTCGTGCCGATCAGGCTGAGCGTCGCCAGACTTAGGGCGATGGATGACAGCTTTAATATTCGGCCATAGTCACCGCGCGCCGCCCAGTCGGCAATAAAACCAAATAATGCCGCGCCCAGCAGACCGGGGATGACAAAGGCACTGCCAAATGCCGCACCCGCCGCCGCCATTGTCATGTCATAATTGCGCGCGAACAAGGTGGCGGCCCACAGGCCAAAGCCGACCCCCGATAGGACGCCAATCGCCATGCCAATCGCCATGCCGCTATAGCTACGCAGCATGAAGAGCCGCCGCGCGAGCGGGAAGAAAGGCGGCCGGGCATCGTCCGTCGTTTCGCGATGTGGCTCGCGGATGATCGCCCATGCGGCAAGGATGATGATGAGGCCGCCCACCCCAAATGCTTCAAAGGCGGTGCGCCAATGTGCCGCCTCGGCAATTTGCGGGCCGACGCCATAGCCGAGCATCTGCCCCAAATAGGTCGCGGTCGCCATGACGGCAAAGGCGCGCCCGCGCTGTTCGGTGGTGAAATAGGCGGCAATCAGCGAATAGGCGGGGGCCTGAAAGGCCGCTTCACCAACACCGACCCCCATGCGCGCCAGCGCCAATGTCCATGGGCCAGTCGCATAGCCGCACAATATCGTAAAAATGCTCCAGACAATGCAGCCGGTGACGATGATTTTAATCCGCGACGCCCGATCCGCATATATGGCGATGGGGATAGCAAGCGTCGAATAAAAGACTGCAAAGGCAGGCCCCATGAGGAGACCCATGATGCCATCGCTGACCGTAAATTCGGCCTTGATCGGATCGACCAAGGCGGCGAGCAGAAATCGGTCCGCCTGATTGAAGATGGCAATGCCCAGCAGCAGCAGCAGCACCAGCCAGCGATTGGGGAGTTTTTGGTCCATGCCCATCAATCGCGCATCTGCATGCCGCCATTGACATGCCAGATTTGCCCATTGACCCAAGCGCCGTCATCCGATGCCAAAAAGGCGATGGCAGCGGCGATGTCGTCGGGCGCGCCAAGGCGTTGGTGCGGCACGCGTTTCAGCGCCTGATCAACCTGTTCGTCGGACATATGGATTTTGACCGCTTCGGTGAGGACGACGCCCGGGCAAATGCCATTGGCCCGAATACCCTTTTTACCCCATTTGGCCGCGACATGGCGCGCCAACGCATGGATCGCATTTTTGGCCATCGGATAGGCGACCTGCCACGGGCTGCCGCCCGACGCCGCGCCAGAGGAGGTGTAGATCATCGCCCCGCCGCCATGTTCGAGCAGCACCGGCAGCGCCGCTTGCGTCGCCAGAAAATGGCTCTTGGCGTTGATCTTCATGCCAAGGTCATACACATCCTCCGGACAGTCGAGCGCGTGATTGTCGCCCTGCGTCCCCCCCGCCAGATTGGAGACATAAAAGTCGAGCCGACCAAAGTTTTCGACAGCGCTTGCCACAATAGCACCTGTCGATTGCGCCGATGTGCCGTCGAGCGCGACGGCTAGCGCCTCACCCCCTTCAGCGCGGATGGCCGCAGCGGTTTCCTCTGCCAGATCGATCAGCAAGTCGCCGATGACGATGCGCGCGCCCTCCGCTGCCAATCGTTTGGCGGTGGCCGCCCCGATGCCGCGCGCGCCGCCCGCGACAATCCCCACTTTTCCATTCAGTCCGCGCATGACAACACCTCTATCCCTAAAAAATCAGACGACGCCCGGCGCCAGACCGCGCCACGGCTGCGCGCGTTCGAGCTGTGCGGCGAGGCGTATGAGCAACGCCTCCTCCCCATAGCGGGCGGTAAACATCATGCCGATCGGCAGGCCAGTGGCCGACATCGCCAACGGCACCGACATGCTGGGCTGGCCGGTCGCATTGTAAAGGCCGGTAAAGGGTGAGTATGTCGAAACCCGTTGCCCCCATGCCGCAAAGTCGGCGTGGTTCAAATCAAGCTCACCCAGCGGTGCGGGTGGCGCGGCGAGCGTCGGCGACAGGACGACATCATAATCCGCCATGAAATTGGCCGATGCAATGGCCACTTCCTGCAGCACAGCATAAGCGCGGGCGACATCCACCCCGGTCATCGATTTGCCAACCTGATAAAAGCCAAGTGTGATGGGTTCGAGCACATCGGGGCCGACCGCCAGTCCCGCCGCAGCCGCACGTGCATCGACATCCGCCGCCATCGCGGTCGAGATCGCCGCGAAATTGGCTTGGCCAAGCCGCGCGGCATCAAAGCGGAAATTCGCCTCTGTCACATGGTGGCCGAGCGTTGCACACAGCCGCGCGGTGGCCTGCGTTGCCGCAAGGATTTCGGGGTCGATGGCGCTGCCCGACAGCGGTTCGAGCATCAATGCAATGCGCAGCGCACCCGGTTCACGTTCGCATTGGCTGAGGAAGCTGCCATCGGGGCGCGGCGCGTCATAGCGCGAGCCGGCTTCCATTCCGGCCGTCGCATCAAACATCGCGGCACTGTCGCGCACCGAGCGGCTGATGACACCATTGGTCGACAGGCCGCCCCACCCCTCTGTCCGGTCCGGCCCCATGGGGATGCGGCCCCGGCTGGGCTTGATGCCGAACAGGCCGCAACAGCTCGCCGGAATGCGGATGGAGCCGCCACCGTCGCTGGCATGCGCCATCGGCACGACGCCCGCCGCCACCGCCGCCGCTGCCCCGCCCGATGAACCGCCGCTGCTGTGCGCCAGATTCCACGGGTTGCGGGTGGCCCCGGTGGCGATGCTTTCGGTGGTGCCGGTCAGGCCAAATTCGGGGGTTGTCGTCTTGCCGAATATCACCAGCCCCGCCGCTTGGTGCCGCCGCACCAGTTCGGAAGTTACAGGGGCGATATAATCAGCATAGAGGCGACTGCCCTGCCCAGACCTTGTCCCTTCAATATGGCAGTTGAGGTCTTTGACGAGGAAGGGGACACCGCAAAATAGCCCATCCTGTACCCGCTGTACCCTGCCATGGTCATATAGTTTTTGCGCCATAAAATCAATGCGTTGATTGGCTTCTTCGGCGCGATTTATGGCCACTTCCAACAATTCGGTTGCGCTGACCTGACGCGAACGCACCAGCGCCGCCAGCCCCAGCGCATCATGGCTAAGATAGCCAAAGGGGTCGGCAGCAGCGACGGCGGGCGTTGCCCCTAAACCGGTCATTCCCACCATCGCTGCCCCCGCTCCCTTCAGGGCGTCACGCCGGGTCATCCCCACGCGCGCACGCCCATGTCAAACATGCAACCCATTAGTCATTGCAGCCGTGCGACCCGTCGCACCCGCTGCCAAAGCCGGCGCGTTCGCCCGCTTCCGCCGATGGCTGGGCATAATAGCGGCTATAAAATTGGCGGAATTTGGCAATCGGCCCGTCGCCCTGGCAGATGATCGGGTTGGGCTGATATTGCTGCCGGTCCCAGACCACCTTGTCCTGATCGAGCTGCTTGTTGACATCCTTGATGATCGCGCGCGCCACCCCGGCGCCCGGCCCTTCGGCCTGCGCCTTGGGTTGGGTGTAGAAATAACGCACCTGCAACCGGTCAAGCTCTATCGGGGTGATGGCAGCGAGCAACAGCGTCTCGCAAATGCCGGTAAAGCGCACCCATGCCTGCCCCGCGCCGACCGCATGGGTGTGGATAGCCCCATCGACCTCGCCCTTGGGGGTGCCCATTTTGGCGCGCACCACGCCGGTACGGTCCCATTCTCCCCAGCCCAGTTCGGCGGTGGGGATGGTCGCGGTGCCATGGATGAATTTGAAATGGGCAAAATCGACGCCATTTTCGGCCATATTCTGGAGGCTGCCCCAAATATCCCAACGACATTCGTCGTAGGGGGTCCAGTCGGGGTCCGAACATTCGGGGATTTCGACGACATCGAACAGCGGCGCGACATCATCGGGATGATACCAGAACCAGATGAACTGGTTGGCTTCCTTGATATGCCATGTGCGGGTGCATTTGCGCTTCACCTGCGGCGGGATGGATGGTGAATAGGGGATTTCCTTGACCACCCCTTCTTCGCCGTCATAGCGCCACGCATGGAATGGGCATTCGAGCATATTGCCATGCACCTTGCCGCCATGCCCCATATGCGCACCCAGATGCTTGCAATAGGCATCGAGCATACGGACCTGACCATCCTCCCCGCGCCAGATCGCCAGATCTTGGGAGAAATAACGCAGCGGCTTAACCTCCCCCACCGCCAGTTCGTCGGACTTGAGCGCGATATACCAGCCAAAGGGAAAACCAATGTCGAGATTGCGTTCGGCGATGGAGGGGCGGTTGCGCGGTTCTTCCATCCGCCACGCGACCAATTCCTCCTTGCTCATGCGATCGATCACTTGCCAAACGGCAACGGGTGGGGTGCGCGCGTCGGTGGCGCTTGCGGTTTCGACGTTCATATTTGGCCATCCTTTTCATCAACACCAACGGCTTGGTCATGCCGCAGGATCGCGACGTGCGGGGTTGTCTCTGCACGCCATCTGGTCATTGAAAAGGGAGCAGACTTCCCGGCTCCCGCCTCCTCACTTATGTGGGTTTTCCCCATCATATACCGAACACCTTTTTGGCGTTTTCTCTTAGGAATTTTGGCCAAACCTCTGGCTTCAAAGGCAGATTTTCCATGTCGGAAAAAATCCTCTCGAGGCTGAGGCCCATCGGAAAATATCCGGCATAGATTATTTTGTCGGCCCCGCGCGTATTGGCGTAATCGATGATCGCCTTGGGGTAGAATTTGGGGGCAAAGGCACTGGTCGAATAATAAAGGTTCGGCCATTTCAGCATCAATTTGACCGCCAGCGCCTCCCACGGTTCAGCCCCGTGACGCATGACGATTTTAAGGTCGGGGAAGAACCAGCACACCTCATCCAGATGTTCGACCTTTTGCGTTTCCATCGGGATGCGCGGGCCGGGGATGCCGACATTGAGGCAGATGGGAATGCCCAGTTCCGCCGCCGTCGTATAAAGCGGGAACATATATTTATGGTTGATCGGCACCTGCGGCAAAGTGCCGGCTGGAAAGACGCTGATCGCCGACAGGCCGATTTCGGCGTGGATGCGCTTGATGCGCCGCACTTCCTCCATCCCCTTATTGGGGTCGCAGGGCAGTTCAAAGGCAAAACGGTCGGGGAAGTTTTCGCGCGCGCGGCGCGACGTGTCATTCTCATTCCAGCCGACCAGCGCCTTTTCTATGTTGAACCGGTCCATTTGTTCGACCGTCCAAGCGACAAAATCGCCCGGATCACCGGTTTCGGGGATATCCTTGAACATATATTGCGCGGGCATGGCAAATTGTTCGCGCGACTGCGCATCCTTCATCAGCGCGCGGAAACTGTCGAACCAGTCCGACCTATCCTCCCCATGGGGGATACCCAGCATGCAATCGACAATCCCGATATCCTTGGGGTAGCTCAACTTTCCTCTCCCGCCAGCGCGTGCCACATGGCGCGCAGCTTAATCTTGTCCACCTTGTCCACCGCGTTGCGCGGCAGCGGTTCATCCACAAATGCGACGCGCGCGGGCGCCTTATAGCGCGCCAATTTCTCACCCACTTCATGGATCAGCGCGGCGGCATCCCACCCCGTCCCGCGCACCACGGCAACCAGCACTTCGCCGAGCCGATCATCAGGGATGCCAAAGGTCGCACATTCACCAATCCCCGGCAATTCGCCCAAGGCGCGCTCCACCTCCGCGCAATAGATGTTTTCGCCGCCCGAAATCACCATGTCCTTCTTGCGGTCGATAATATAGATATAGCCTTCTTCATCGATCATGCCGATGTCGCCGGTGTTGAGCCAGCCATCATGGCTGAGGACGGCGGCGGTATCCTCCGGTCGGTTCCAATAGCCCGCCATCACCTGTGCGCCGCGCACGCAAATATCACCCGCTTCGCCCGGTGGCACTTGCTTGCCCGCACCATCCAATATCCGCACATCGACCAAGGGCAGCACCCGCCCGGCGGAGGATGGACGGCGGGTGAAATCATCCCCCACCGCTTGGGCAATCGAGCCAGAACATTCGGTCATGCCATAGCCGGTTCCCATCGCGGCATTGGGGCAAATCTGGCGCACCGCTTGCAGCAGATTGACCGGCAGCGCCTGCCCGCCCGACCCGATGTTGCGCAGGCCCGAAAGGTCGACCCCGCCCGCCTCTGCCGCGCGGACAATGTCCCACAACATCGTTGGCACCCCGGCAAAGGCAGAAATGCCTTCATCGACAAACAGCCGCACCGCATCATGCGCGTCCCAACGGCGCAGGATGACAATCTTGGCCCCGTTGAAGAAGGGGGAGAGGAAGGAGGCGGCCAGCCCCGATATATGAAAGAGCGGATAGACGAGCAGCACCGCCTGTTGCGGCGCATTGGCGGCCAGCGCCTCCGGCGTCATGCCATATTGGGCGGCCATGTGGTGGAGCACCATCGCCCCGGTCAGCTGGATCGACAATAGCCCGGTCGTAAGGCTGCGGTTGGTCAGCACCGCCCCCTTGACCCGGCCGGTAGTGCCCGAGGTGAAGAGGATGGAAACGGGGTCGCTGGCGGCGGCAGGGGTCGCATCCACCACATGCCCCGCAGGCAGCAGCGCGGCGAGTGCATCCTCCTCCACCGGGTTGGTAAGGTCGAACATCCGGCCCTGATAGCCGCCATCGCGGATCAGCTGCGCGCGTTCACCATCGGCAAGGACGATGCGCGGGCTGACTTCGTCAATCATCGCCACCAATTCAGCGGGCGAGCCGCGCGAATTGAGCAGCGCCGCCGTGCCGCCCGCCAAGATTGTCGCCAGATAGGCGACCAGCCATTCGGTGCGATTGCGCATGCAAATCGCCACCCGGTCGCCATGGGTTACGCCGAGCAGCGGGGTGAGCCGGTCTGCCCAAGCGAATATCTGGTCGTAACTTAGCCTTCTATCCCCCTCCACCACCGCGATTTTTTCGCCATGGACACGGGCATTTTCGACCATCGCACGCAGGCTGGTCGGGGCGTTGACGAATTGGCGATAGCCATCGCGCGCGCCAATTTCAAAATAGCTGCCGGGCGCGGTGACGCGGGCAAATACGGGGTCAATCTGGCTCATGCCGTCCCCCCAGCGGCAAGCGCCAGCCCCTTAGCCCAGCGGTAATCCTGCTTGCCCGCGGGCGATCGCAAAACTTGATCGACGATAATCAGGCGGCGCGGCATTTTATAGCCGGCAAGGCTGCCCGCCACCGCATCACGCAATTGCGCCAAATCGGGCGCGACCGCGCCGGGACAGAGCGAAACCAAAGCCACCACTTGTTCCCCCCAGCGCGGGTCGGGAACCCCGACGACGACCGCATCATAAATGGCGTCGTGGGTGCGCAGCACCTCCTCCACCTCCTCGGGGAAGATTTTTTCGCCGCCCGAATTGATCGAGGTTGAACCGCGCCCGAACATGGTGATCATACCATCATCGTCGAGCCGCCCGGCATCCCCCGACACCACCCACAAACGTCCCTCGACGGTCTGAAAGGTTTCGGCGCTTTTTTGGGCGTCGCCATAATAGCCGATCGGCGTATGACCGCTGGTCGCGATATAGCCCATTTCACCAACAGCGGCGAAACGCCCATCGACGACCACTTTCTGCCCGTCATGCGCGGGGAGGCGCATCACCCCATCCTTGCTGGGCGCGGCCATCCCCGAAACCCCGGTTTCCGATGCACCCATGCCATCGGTAATGCTGGCCGTGGGGATGAGGTTTTTCAGATCCTCCTTCAAGGCGGCGGAAAAGACCGCGCCGCCCGACCCCAAATTGACGATGGTGGCCAAGTTCCAGCGCCCCGGATTCGCGATGAGCGTATCGCGCAGCGGGATGGCCATCGCATCGCCAACAAATTGAATGAGGTTGACCGCTTCGCGTTCGACGGTGTCGAAAACGCGCACCGCATCAAAATGCGCGCCGTCGTCCAAAATGATGGTGAGACCGTTGAGCAAGGCGCTCCACGTCGTCCACATCGCCGCCATATGCATCAAGGGGGCGAGCGGAAAGATTTTGAGCGGATAGGCGTCGGCCACACGGCTGACGATATCCCCCGGTTCGACGAGTACGCCGTGCGGGTTGAAATAACCCGCCCCGCCCGCGCAGGCAAAGACAAAGGCCTTGTGCGGCCACATCACCCCTTTGGGGAGGCCGGTGGTGCCGCCGGTATAGCTCAGCAATATATCGTCTGCATCGCGCGGCCATGGGCCGGTCGGCGCATGGGCGCTGAGCGCCGCATAATCGGCGCTGAGCGGGCAGGCAGCGCCCGACCCGTCGGCGACCGCGACGGTCAGCCGCAATTTGGGCAAATCGCCCCGGATGCTGTCGAGCAAGCTGCCATATTGCGCGCCATGGATGATGCACGCCGCATCGGCATCGGCAAATAAGTGGCGCAGTTCGTCGGCACCGTAACGATAGTTGACGTTGAACGGCACCGCGCCGAGCTTTACCGCCGCGATAAAGCTTTCGAGGAAGGCGGGGCCATTTTGCAGATAGAGGCCGATATGGTCGCCGCGCGATATGCCCCGCGCGGCCAGCCCGCTGGCGAGCGCATCGGCCCGGGCGTTGAGCGCAGCATAGGTCAGCCGCGCATCGCCGCAGATCAGCGCCAAGCGATCAGGCGCGGTCGCCGCGACGCTTTCAAACAGGTCGGCGAGGTGAAAGCTGTTCGCCATCGCGCGCCCCCTTCCCGATCAATAAACCGCTGCAGGGTTTTTGGGGTTGGGGCTGCCCAACATTTCCCGATAGCTGGGTTTATCGCGCCCGCGATCCTGCACCCCCAATTCGCGGGCAATTTCGGCGCCAATCAATGTCTGGCCCGACAGTTGATCGCGGTTGGGCGCACGGTCGATGGCGTCCAAAATATGGCCCGTAAACTCCGGATTTTCCGCAGATTCGATGAAATCCTTATATTGTTCGGGGTTGGTTTGGCTGGCGATTTTGGACCTTTCGGTAATCAGCGGTCCCATCCAGATGGAAACAGCAATGACCCCGGTGCCACGCAAATCATGCTCCATATCATGCGCCAGCTTGTCGACCCCCGCCTTTTGCGCGCCATAGGCAGGCCCATGCATGTAACAGCTTGCCCCAAAGGAGGAACCAAAGCCGATGATCCCGCTGCCTTGCAGCACCATGATTTTCGCCGCGTGCCAGCTCGCGACGTAGGCGCTGCGCAAACCGACGTCGAGGATGCGGCAAGCATCCAGTTCCTTTTCCCAAAAGGGCTTTTTTTCAATCAATTGGTGGTGGATGTAGGTGGCGTTGTTGACCAGCATGTCGAGCCGACCTGAATCGCGCGCAATGCGTGCGAACAAATCCGCCACCGCCGCATCATCGCTATGGTCGCAGGCAACGCCGATGCCGCGCCCGCCTGCAGCGGTCACCGCCTCCGCCGTTTCGGCAAAAGTGCCGGGCAGCACGCTGCCGTCCCAGCCGCGCGCATCGCCAACCTGCGTGGTGCGACCGGTGACATAGACGGTATAGCCCAGTTCGCCCAAGCCCCGCGCTATCCCCGCGCCAGCCCCACGGCTCGCCCCGGTAACCAGCGCAACACGCCCTTCCGCCCGCTCTCCCGCCATATTCGAATCGCTCCTCACAAACGCATTTAGATAATTATTGGTTCGATTATGCCCGATTTGCGAAAAATGAAAACATCATTTTTGCGCACGCTTAGTTTTCACCGAATATGTCGGGCGCGGTGCCAATCGCCACATTGTGGAGCAGGCCATCATCGCCAATCCGCTGCATCACGCAGCTTTTGCGCCATGAACGGCTTTCGGCGATCCACCAGCGGCCATCCATTTTGACATAATGGTCGGCATATTCGACCCCCAGTTGGAGCACGGTCTGCTGCGCCAGATTGATATTGTGGAAATAGAGCGGCCACCAACCATCGGCGCTGCCATCATCGCGCCAGCTCAAAATGCCGGTGCCGCCGTGGTGGATGTCAAAAATGCCGGGCTGGCAGCCAAATTGTTCGTAAATGGCGACGAAATCCTCCCGATTGTCGAAATCGGGAAAGCCTTCGAAAAGGATGCGCGCATCGGGGCGAAAGCAATCGCGCATCGCCTGCGGGTCCTTGGCGTCGGCGGCGCGCAAATAACGCATTTTGAGGTCGCGGATGGCGCGGTCATCCTCCAGCCGGGTGATACGTTGTTCCAAATCCATCATCTTTCCCCAATCAGTCAAAATTGGCCTGCCCGCCGTCGAGCGGGATGGTCGCGCCGGTCAGATAGGCAAGACCGGGTGCGCAGAGCGCGACCAGCGCCGCGCCAATATCCCCCTCACAATCGCCGACCCGACCCAAGGGGATGACGCGCAGAAACTCCGCCGCCTCCTCCGGGTTGCGTTCCATCCAGCCGCGCATCCCCTCTGACAAGGCATGCGGCGCGATCGAAAGCACCCTTATGCCCGACGCGCCCCATTCGGCGGCGGCAGCGCGGGTCAGGCTGCGCATCGCCTGTTTTACGGCGGCATAAGCACCATAGCCCGTCATATCCCAGCGGATGGTGGCAGAGGAGGTGAGGTTAAAGACCACGCCGCCACCGCGCGCCGCCATGACCGGCGCGGTCAATTTCATCAGGCGAAACGCCGCCATCGGCCCCGACATAAAACCGGCGAGGAAGGCTTCATCGCTGACATCGGCCAATTTGCCATTGGGCACCTGCTGCGCATTATTGACCAATATGTCGATGCCACCAAAACGCGTGCAGGCGGCGGCAACCAGTGTGTCGAGCGAGGCTGCATCCCCCACATCGCCCGCAATGACCAACGTATCACCGCCGAACGCCGCGATTTCGCCAGCCACCGCGTCAAGTTTCGATTGGGTGCGCCCAAAAAGGATGATGCTTGCCCCCGCCCGTGCCATGGCGAGCGCGATGCCGCGCCCCACCCCTTGTCCCGCGCCGGTAATCAGCGCAATCTTGCCCGCCAATGATTTTTCCACTCGCCAAATCCCCGATATTCGTAAGATAATGGCTGTTGATTTACGCAAATTAGTGTCATACTGCCAGCAAAATTGATAAATCCGTCAAAATTGATAGGTTTTGGCGTGCAGAGATTGTGGGGAGATTAAGGTGGCGGCCATAGTGGATGCCTTTTCGCCGTTGCAACTCGGCCCGATCACGCTGCGCAACCGCTTTATCAAGAGCGCGACCAATGAGGGGATGGCCAAGGGCGGCATCGTCTCCAAGGGACTGGCGCTTTTCCACGAACGCATTGCGGCGGGCGGCGCGGCGATGTCCACCGTTGCTTATTGCGCGACATCGCGCGACGGACGCACCTTTGTCGACCAAGCGGTGCTCGATGCCGACAGCCTGGCTGATTTTCGGGTACTGACCGACGGTGTCCACCGCCATGGCGCGGCGGCATCGGCGCAGATTACGCATGCGGGCAGCTTTACCTTCCTCGACAAGGCAACGCTCAAGGCCAGTCGTCCGCTATCGTCGAGCGGCGGGTTCAACAAGCTTGGCGTGGTATCGGGCCGTTTCTGGAAGCAGCGGATGACCAAGGCCGATATGACGGCGATGGCGGATGAATTTGTTGCCGCCGCACGCTGCGCCCGCGAAGCCGGGTTCGATGCGGTCGAAATCCATATGGGGCATGGCTATTTGCTCAGCCAATTTGTCACCCCGCTCTATAATAAACGGCGCGATAATTATGGCGGCGACATTGAGCGGCGGATGAACTTTCCGATCGAGGTCTTGTCGCGGGTGCTCGACGCGGTCGGGCGCGATATGGCGGTGTTGGTCAAATATTCGATGACCGACGGGCCAAAGGGCAATCAGATTGACGAGGGCATGGCGGTCGCGCGGCGACTGGCGGCGGCGGGCGCGCATATGGCGGTGCTGTCCAATGGGCTGAACGTCGAGTCCATTTCCGCCATGTTTGGTTCCAACCTGCCCAAAAGCAGCGCCAAGTCGCCCAACCCGATCATCGGTCTGGGCATGTGGGTGCAGTCGCTGAGCGAGCCCAAGGACGTCCGTTTCCACGAAAATTACCTCCGCGATTTGGCGTTGCAGGTGCGCGGCGCGACCGACATGCCGCTCGCCTATATTGGGGGGGTGCAGTCGCGCCACGGGGTCGAACAGGCCATGCGCGATGGGTTTGATGCGGTCGCGCTCGGCCGGGCGCTGGTTTATGATGCCAATTTCGTCCGCGATTTACAGGCGGGCAGCATCGAAAAATCGTTGTGCAACGCCTGCAATCGCTGCGTCACGATGATGTATTACCCGCAAGGGACAAGCTGCGTCCTGACCCGCAATGCGATGGACGCCGCACTCAACACGCAAAGGGCAAGCGCATGAAATGGGATTTTGACGGGCAGGTTGCGATCATCACCGGCGGCAGCGACGGCATCGGCCGCGCCACCGCCGAATTGATCGCCGCGCATGGCGCGCATGTCGTCATTTGCGCGCGCGGGGCGGAGAAATTGGCAGCGACCGAGGCGGCAATCCGCGACGCGGGCGGGTCGGTGGAAACCCACATCCTCAACGTCGCCGACGCCGACGCCTTTGCCGCGCTGGTTGCCGATGTGGCGGCGCGCCATGGGCGGCTCGACATGATGGTCAATAATGCGATGTCGGTCCATTATGCGCCGATCGAAAAATTGAAGCTGAACCATTGGCAAAAGGATTTTGCGGTCAATGCCGAAGCGGTGTTTACCGGCACCAAGGCGGCGATGCTGGTAATGAAACCGGCGGGGCGCGGTTCCATCGTCAACATCGCATCGACCACCGCCATCCGTGCCGCCCCCTATATGTCGAGCTATTCGGCGTCCAAGGCGGCGTTGATTCAATTCAGCGCGGTGGCGGCGATGGAATGTGCGCCCTTTGGCGTCCGGGTCAATGCGGTGGTACCGGGACAGGTGCAAACCAGCGGGAATGAGGATTTTGCCGCCAAGGCCCCCGAAGTGGCGGCGCGCACGACCGAAGCCATACCGATGCGGCGCGGCGGTGAACCGGCGGAACTCGCCGCATCCATCGCCTTTTTGCTGTCGGATGCTGCGAGCTATATCACCGGCATCACGCTGCCGGTTGATGGCGGGAAGGCCGCCCAATTATATATGCCGGGGTGAACGCCATGACGCAGGCTTGGGATAAAGAGGTTGACCTGCTGGTCGTCGGCTCTGGTGCGGGCGGGATGCTTGCCGCGCTGTATGCTGCCGATGCCGGTGCGGACGCGCTGATCATCGAAAAGGAAAGCCTGTGGGGCGGCACATCGGCAACATCGGGCGCAGGCATTTGGATCCCGGCGAGCGACCAAGCGCGGGAGGCTGGCTTTGCCGACAAGGTCGATGATGCCTTTACCTATGTGCGCGGACTTTCGGCGGATAATGTCCCCGACGCGCAAATCCGCGCCTATGTCGAAAATGCGCATCTGATGCTGCGCTGGCTCGGCGAAAAAACGCCGATTAGCTACTGCGCCTTTCCCTACCCCGATTATCATGCCGAAAATCCCGGCGGCAGCCCGACCGGGTACCGGACCCACATGCCGCTGCCGCTCGACGGGCGGATGCTCGGCCGCGATGTCGAAACCTTGCGCTTTGCATCCCCTGCGGCCTGCCTGTTCGGCTATTTGAACTGGCATTTCGACGAAACCTATATCCTGCTGTTTCGCGCCAAGGGCTGGCAATGGCATTTGGCCAAAAGCTGGCTGCGTTACTGGTTCGACCTGCCCTTTCGCTTGAAATCGCGCAAGGACAGGCGGCTGACATTGGGCAATGCGCTCGCCGGGGGGTTGCGCATGGCGCTCAACGCCAAAAATGTGCCGCTATGGCTCGACAGCCCAATGGAAAGCCTGATCCGGGAGGATGGACGGGTTACCGGCGCGGTGGTTCGCCATGGCCGCGAAATGCTGCGCATCAAGGCGCGCAAGGGCGTGGTGCTGGCGGCGGGCGGCTTTGACAAAAATGCCGCGATGCGCGCGCAATATGCGCCGCTTTATCCCAAGGCGCTTTATTCGGGCGGCACCAGCGGCAATATGGGGGATGCGATTAATGCGGGCGCGGAGCAAGGCGCGGCGCTGCGCAACATGCAATCGGCATGGGCGGCGCCCGTATTTTATGTGCCGGGCGAAGATCGCGGGCGACTGTGCACCATCGAACGTGCGCTGCCCGGCTGCCTCATCGTCCATCAGGGCGGTGCGCGCTATCTGAACGAAGCCGCATCCTACCACATCGTCGGGCAGCAAATGGCACGGCGGGCACAGGAAGATGGTGATGCCAGTCCCAGCTGGTTCATATTTGACCATATATATCGCCACAAATATCCGGTGGGACCTCTGCTCCCCCTCCTCCCCGATGCGTTGCAGTCCAAGGGGGTGCGCCAGATTTTGAAAAAGGGTCGGACGATTGGTGAATTGGCCGCCGCCATTGGGGTGGACGCCGCCACGCTGGAGGCAACGATTGCGCGCTATAATGACCATGCGGCGCGCGGCGAGGACCCTGATTTTGCGCGCGGGGCGGCCGCTTATGACAAAATGTATGGTGACCCCAGCGTCACCCCCAATCCCTGTCTGCGCCCGCTGAGCAAGGGGCCGTTTTACGCCATGCCCATCTATCCCGGCGATATTGGCACCAATGGCGGGCTGGTCACCAACGGCGATGCACAAGTGTTGCGCGAAGATGGCAGCGTTATCGAGGGTCTATATGCCATCGGCAATTGTGCAGCCTCTGCCATGGGCGAAAGCTACCCTGGCGCGGGGGTGACCATCGGCCCGGCGCTGACCTTTGGCTATTTGGCAGCGCGCCACGCCACCAGCTGAACAGCGCCGAGCGGTAATTGGCGGGGCGGGCGTTTAGTTGGGCGTGGCGCTGGTATATTTGGCGATCAGCGCCGCGCGCATCGCCGGTGTGACGCCAAGCGCCTGTTCGAGATAGGCATCAATGCTGCCATAACGTTCGATAATCGCGTCGAGACTGGCGTTCAAATAGCTGGCATCGACGCCGGTCAGCGCGGCGAGCACTTCGGGCGGAATATTGTGCAGCATCGCATTGGCGGCATTATTGGTTGGCGTCGGGCGATAATATCGGTTGGATAAGAGATAGTCAGCCAGCACCGTTTCGCGCGGCACATGGAGCGCGAGGAGGAAGAGCGCCGAACCCAGCCCGGTGCGGTCCTTGCCCGCTGAACAATTCATCACCACCGCGCCGTCGGTCACCGCTAAATCGGCGAACAGGCTGCGGTAATTTTCGACCATGTTAAAGGGCAGTTGCCGGTACATTTGCGCGGTAACAGCACGCGCATGTTCGGGCGTGATCGGCCCGCCGCCCGCACCGAGTGCGGCCAGAAATTCGCGCATGTCGAGCGTATAGTCGCGCGCGAAAATATGCGGCGCATCATCGCCCGTCCAGGCAAATGGTTCGGCGGTGCGTTCGCTGGTCGAACGATAATCATGCACCGACCTAATCCCCAAACGGCGCAAGGTCGCGATATCGTGCGGGGTGAGGCGCGCCATCGACCCCGACCGGAAAACCCGCCCCCACAGAACGTAGCGTCCGTCACTCGTCGCATAGCCGCCTAGGTCACGGAAATTGACCCCCGCGTCGAGCGCAACCAACCGTTCATGCGCCGCAGCGGGCGCGCTTGCGACGGGCGCAGCCGTGGGTGCAGCGGGCGCGGTTGCGACGCTGGTTGGCGCACAAGCGGCGAGCGCCAAGGCGCTAAGGCTGGTGAGGCAGATGAGGTAGGGGCGATCAACCATGGTGTGTTCCTTTAATCCGCGCGAACTTTGACGCGCGGGGCGGCGCTGCCCCGCCGCATGAAATCCAGAAAACCATCGATTGGCGCGGGTTCGGGGACTGGCGACCCATCATCACCGTCGCGCGCCCAAAATTCGGCAAAGCTGGGGAAGAGCTTGTGAAAATTGCCCTCCACCCATTCGCTGCCCGGCCAGCGCATCTTATTCTCCCCCATCGGCGGGGCATTAAGGTCGGTCGCATACCAATAAAGCGGCAGACGGCGGTCAAAATACCAGCGGCCATCGACCCGCCGATAATTATCGGCATAGAGCATCTGCATAATCACCCATTCGCCGCCGCGGGCATGCCCGGCAACCGGTGTTTCATGCTCATTTTTGGAATAGACGATACCCTGCGCATGGTCGGCATCGATAAATTCGATAATATGCCCGCCGATATGGTGTGACGTCCCGGTAAAGGGCGAACGCAATGTCTGGTCCATATAGGCGCGCAAGGCCGCCCGACCGCTCGCCCCCTTGCCAACGCGAACATCGGCGGGGAATAATTGCACCATCGCGTTCATGTCCCGCATGTCGAGCGCAAGCGCATATTTGGCGGGCAATTGACGGATGGCGTCGAGCGATTCAAGCCGGTCGATGCGCGATTCAAGGTCGGTCATGCAATATCCTTCGCGCCGATTATTCCCCATAACCATAACGCAATCAATGGATTTATTCCTTGCCAACCATCGAAATGCGTAGAATCATGGGGCAAATTTTTGCGAGTGGGAGCGATATATGCGATTCAAGGACAAGCGGGTCATCATCACTGGCGCCGCATCGGGCATCGGCCGGGCGACCGCCTTGCTGTTCGCGGCAGAGGGGGCGCGGGTGGTTGCCGCAGACCGTGATGCCGCCGGCCTCTCCCAAACCGCCGCGCTCGCCACCGCGCCCATCGACACCGTCACCTTTGACATTACCGATGTTGCCGCCTGTCAGTCGTTGGTCGCGGGGGCGGCAAAGGACGCGGGGATCGACATTTTGTGCAATATTGCCGGGGTGCTCGACTGGGGGGTGACGGCGGATTTTGATGAGGCGCGCTTTGCCCGTATCGTCGCCGTCAACCTGACCGGCACCTATGCCATGTGTCGTGCCACCCTCCCCTACCTCGTCGAAAGCGGCGGCAATATCGTCAACATCGCATCGACCGCCGGGTTACAGGGGGTGCCCTACACCGTTGCCTATGCCGCATCGAAACATGGCGTGATCGGCCTTACCAAGAGCCTTGCGGTTGAATATGCATCGCGCGGGGTGCGGGTGAATGCGGTCTGCCCCGGCCATGTCGACACGCCGATGACCCGCAACCCACCGCCTACCGACGACATCGACTGGTCGTTGATGATGCGCAACGCCCCCAAGCTGGCGGACGGGATTTGCACGCCGGAGGATATTGCCGCCATGCTCGCCTTCCTCGCCGCCGATAGCGGGCGCAAGATCACCGGCGCGATCTTTACCGTCGATGGCGGGCAATTGGCCGGATAGGAGCGAGGATGATGGCAAAGATCGAAATTCGGCCGATGTCGCAGCATGTGGGGAGCGAGATGCTGGGCATCGACCTTGCCCGCATCGATGCCGAGGGGGCGGCAGCGGTCAAAGCGCTGCTCGCCGAACGCGGGCTGGTCGTCTTTCGCGACCAGCAATTGCGTGAGGCTGACCATATCGCCTTTGCCCGCGCCATCGGCCCGATCGTCGTCAACCAATATTTCCCGGAAAATGGCGGCTACCCTGAAATTGCCGAGGTACGCAAAGCAGAAAAGCAAATGACCAACATCGGCGGTGGCTGGCACACCGACCATAGCTATGACCAGATACCGGCGATGGGCTCCATCCTCGTCGCGCGCGAACTGCCATCGCGGGGCGGCGACACCTTATTTTCGAGCATGCACGCCGCCTATGACGCGTTATCGGATGGGCTGAAGGCAACGCTGGAGGGGATGCGCGCAGTCCACACCGCCGACCATATTTATGGGCCGCAGGGTTTTCTGGCCAATTCGGACCAAGGGGCCGATTTGAAGGGGCGCGAACTGACCACCCACGCCGTCCATCCGGTGATCATCCGCCACCCCGACACGGGGCGTAAAATCCTCTATGTCAATTCGGCCTTCACCACCCATTTTGAGGGTTGGACGCGCGATGAGAGCCTGCCCTTGCTCAACTATCTCTATATGTTGGGGGCAGAGGAACGCTTTCAATGTCGCCTGCAATGGGCGCCGGGCACCGTTGCCATCTGGGATAATCGTTCGACATGGCATTATGCGCTGAATGATTATCAGGGCGAACGGCGCTTGATGCACCGCATCACCATCGACGGCGTGCCGATTGATTAACTGGCCGGGCGCTGCTTTGCGCCGTTCGTACAATTGCCACCCGTAATCGCCAACCCAGCCAGCCATAGCGCGTGGATGCTGTTTTTGGCGACGACGACGCTGGCGGGTGCGGCGTGGCTGGTCCATGGCGTGGCTGGTCCATGGCGTGCTGGCACAGGCGAACGCCGCACCACAAGGTACAGGCTGAATCACGGCACAAGCCGCGCCTAGCGGTGATTTCGCCTTTGCCGCTTGTGCTTACTTTGCAAGCGACGCAAAAATCGCTAGTCGCTGGCCATGACGGAAAATCATGCTGGTTCGCTCACCCGATCACTATTTCTCTATGCCATAATTTATGGCGGCATGGTGGTGCTGGGCGGCGTGCTCGGCAATAAACAGGTCGCGCTCGGCCCCATGGCGGTGGAGGCGGGGATCTTCCCCTTTTTGACGCTGGTTGCGCTGTCGAGCGCGGTCGCCGAACTCCATGGACAATCCACCGCAAACCGGCTGGTGCTGTGGGGTTTCATCCCCCTCATCCTTTCGATTTTGCTGACCCTGTTGGTGCTCAGCCTGCCCGCTGCCCCCGCGATGGAGGCGGCGCGGTTGGCGTCTTTTGAGATGATTTTGGGACAAAGCCCGCGGCTGATGGCGGCAGGCATCGTCGCCTATGGCACGTCGCAATTGCTGAACGTCACCATCTTTGCCGCCTTGCGCGGGCGGCAGGCTGCGGGCGCACGCACGACATGGCTGGCGGTGCGCGGCGCGATTGCCAGCGCGCTGTCGCAAATCGTCGATACATTATTGTTCGTCACCATCGCCTTTTTGGGGGTTTTCCCCATCGGCCAATTATTGGCGGGGCAGATGCTGGCCAAGGTTGTGCTGTCGTTCGTCGCCATCCCCTTCATCATCACCGGACTGGTGGCGCTGGGACGGCAGTTGGACAGCGGCAAGGGGGATTTCACGCTATGACCACGCCTGATCCAGCCCAAAAAGCCGAGATTTTGGCAGAGGCCCTCCCCTACCTCCAACGCTATGCCGGCAAGACCTTTGTTATCAAATATGGCGGCCATGCCATGGGCGACCCGACAGCGGCGGCCAATTTTGCGCGCGATGTCGTCTTGTTGAAACAGGTCGGCATTAACCCCGTCGTCGTCCATGGCGGCGGGCCGCAAATTGGCGCGATGCTTGGCAAATTGGGGGTCGAAAGCAATTTCGTCGATGGCCTGCGCGTTACCGATGCCGAAACCGCCAAGGTCGCCGAAATGGTGTTGTCGGGCGCGATCAACAAGGAAATCGTCGGCTGGATTGGCCAAGCGGGCGGGCGCGCCATTGGCCTGTCGGGCAAGGATGGCGGTTTGGTCCGCGCACACCCGATGCGCCGCATCCGCCGTGACCCCGACAGCAATATAGAGAAGAATATCGACCTCGGCTTTGTCGGCGAACCGGCGCGGGTCGACCGCAGTGTCATCGACACACAGGTTGCTGCAGGCTTCATCCCCGTCATTGCGCCGATTGCGGGGGGGGAGGATGGTGCGACCTATAATATCAATGCCGACACGATGGCGGGTGCCATTGCCGCCGCATTGGGCGCGGCGCGACTGTTCCTGCTGACCGATGTGCCCGGTGTACTCGACAAAGAGGGCAATTTGATTTCGGATTTGACCCCTGACAAAATCGCGCGGCTGAAATCCGACGGCACGATTACCGGCGGCATGTTGCCCAAAATTGATACCTGCGTTTCGGCGGTGGTCGGCGGGGCGGAGGCTGCGGTCATTTTGGACGGGCGGGTGGCGCATGTCGTGCTGCTCGAAATCTTCACCCAGGCGGGCGCGGGCACTTTGGTGCGCAAGCCCGGTTAAAGGATAACCCCATGCTGTTACTTTCCTTTCTGCAGGCGATTGGGATCATCCTGCAGGTGGCATCGACCATCATCATTGTGCAGGCGATCCTGTCCTACATGGTCGCATTCAACGTCATTTCGCTGTCGAATGATACATTTCGCGCGATCTGGACATCGCTCGATAAATTGACCGAACCGCTCTATCGCCCGATCCGGCGAATCTTGCCGGACATGGGGGCGCTCGACCTGTCGCCGCTCGTCGTTCTGGCCATCATCCAGATATTGCGTGGCCCGGTGCTCGGCTATTTCACCTACCTCGCCTATAATATGATGTGATGGGGCGGAAATGACGACCGCCAGCGCACACATCATCGATGGCAAAGCCTTTGCAGCGGCGCTGCGCCGCCGTGTCGCCGTGGCGGCGGCAGATTTTGCCGCGCGCAGCGGACGGCCAGCGGGGCTCGCCGTTGTCTTGGTCGGCGATGACCCGGCAAGCCATGTTTATGTGGCGAGCAAGGCCAAACAGACACTCGAAGCCGGAATGGCGAGCTTTGAGCATCGCCTGCCCGCAGATGTGGATGAAGCCAGCCTGCTCGCCCTGATCGACCGGTTGAACGGCGATGATGCGGTCGATGGTATTTTGGTGCAATTGCCACTGCCCGCGCAGATTGACGAAGCGCGCATTTTGACGCGGATTGACCCGGACAAGGATGTCGATGGCTTTCACCCGGTCAATGTCGGACGGCTGGCAACGGGGCTTCATGGCTTTGTCCCCTGCACCCCGCTTGGCTGTTTATTGCTGCTGCGCGATGTGCTGGGCGATGTCGCGGGCAAGGATGCCATCGTCATCGGGCGGAGCAATATCGTCGGCAAGCCGATGGCCGCCTTGCTGACCAATGCCAGCGCCACCGTCACCATCGCGCATAGCCGCACCCGCGATTTGGCCGAAAAATGCCGCGCGGCGGACATCATCGTCGCCGCGGTTGGCCGGCCGCATTTTGTCCCGGCCGATTGGGTAAAGCCGGGGGCCACCGTCATCGATGTGGGCATCAACCGCATCCCCGCCCCTGAAAAGGGCGAAGGCAAGACACGGCTGGTCGGCGATGTCGATTTTGCGGGCGTCGCCGGGGTGGCGGGCGCCGTTACCCCCGTGCCGGGCGGGGTCGGGCCAATGACCATCGCCTGCCTGTTGCGCAATACGATTGTCGCGGCACACCGTCGCTGCGGATTGGCGCTCGACCTCGACACGCTCGACCGAGAGGCGAAAGCATAGGCTCTATATGATCGACCTGTTTATTTCCGCCTTTGTCACCCTGTTCGTCGTCATCGATCCGCCGGGCTGCGCGCCAATTTATGCCAGCCTGTCAAGCGGGGCGAGCGATGCCCAGCGCCGTTCGATGGCGATCCGCGCCGTGCTGATCGCCGGGGGCATATTATTCTTTTTCGCGATGTTCGGCGAAGCCTTGCTCAGCTTTTTGCACATCGACCTCGACAGTTTTCGCATTGCGGGCGGCATCATGCTGTTCATCATCGCGGTCGATATGGTTTTTGAACGGCGCACCGAACGCCGCCATGACCGCGCCGAACGCATCCGCGCCACGCCAGAGGTGGAGGATGTGTCGGTATTCCCGATGGCGATGCCGATGATTGCCGGGCCGGGTTCGATTGCATCGGTCATGCTGCTCGTCGCGCAGAGCGACGGCCTGCCGCGCGCCATGGTGATTTTCGGCGCGCTGGTCCTCGTCCTCCTGCTGACACTGGCGGCATTATTGCTCGCCGCGCCGATGATGAAGGTCATCGGGGCCAAGGCCGAAACGGTGGTGACACGCCTGCTCGGCGTATTGCTCGCCGCACTTGCCGCGCAATTTGTTATCGACGGACTAAAGGCGAGTTTCGTCAGCCTGTAACGCGCCTCAGCTTTGTTCGACGGGGACGATGCGGATTTCGACCCGACGGTTGCAGGCATAGCCCGCGTCGCTGGTTTCCGCGCATTTGGGCTGGCTTTCGCCATAGCCGTGTGTCGCCATGCGCACCGACTGCACCCCTTGTCGGGCCAGATAATCGGCGACCGCGCCGGCGCGCCGTTCGGACAGCCCCTGATTATAAAAGTCGGTGCCGCGTGTGTCGGTGTGCCCCAAAATGTCGATGCTGGTGCTGGGGTAATCGCGCAGCGTCCCGGCAACCTGATTCAGCGTCGATTGAAACTGCGGTGAAATCGCCGCGCTGTCATAAGCAAAGGTGACATCGCCCGGCATGTTGAGCACCAATTGGTCGCCCTGCCGTTCCACCTCCACCCCGGTTCCCGCGGTCTGGCGGCGCAACTGCGCCTCTTGCCGGTCCATATAATGACCGATGCCCGCGCCCGCGACCGCGCCAATCCCCGCGCCCAAAATGCGTTCGGTACGGTCATGCCGTCCGCCGACGATATCGCCGAGCAGATAGCCACCCGCCGCGCCCAATACCCCGCCAATCGCCGCACGCGACAGGCGCTGGTTGCCGGTTTCGGGGTTGGTGACGCAGGCGGCGGTGCTCAGCAGCAAGCCGGTGGCGGCGGTAAGGCCAAGAAATGAACGCATGGCAATTTCCTTTCGGTTTGGAATGTGCCCACCCCGCCCTGAACGCACGATGAAACCCGCGCAAGACAAGCGATATTGTCATTATGGAAAGTTTGCTTGACATATCTGACGAATCATGACAAGTTTGCTTTACATGAAGGGTGGTGTGCATATGCCGCCTGAAGATGGAGGCCCTATGTCACGCAGCAACCGCAACCCTGCCTATCGCCGCTATATGTGGCGCAGCCTGCTTATCTCCACCGCCTATATCGCCACCATATTGCTTGCCGTCTGGGCGATCCCCGACAATGCGCCAACCGCACCTGCCTATCTGCCCTTTGCCCTGCTGCCCGGCATCATCATTGGCGGCTGGGTCTGGGCGATGGCGCGGCTGCTCGTCGAATTGCAGGATGAATATCTGCGCTTTTTGGAGGTGCAAAAGATATTGGTCGCCACCGGCGTCACCTTGGCATGGACCGGCGCATGGGGGGTGGCAGAATTATTTCTGCCGCACTTGCCCAAAGTGCCGGTCTTCTTTGTCTTTCCGGCCTGGTGCCTCGGCCTCGTGGTCGGGCAATTGGTCGTGCGCATCCGCTTTGGTGCGGACGGGGGGTGCCCATGAACAACCGGTTGAAAGTGCTGCGCGCCGAACGCGACTGGAGCCAGCAGCATCTGGCCGATGCGCTGGGGGTTTCGCGGCAGAGCGTCAATGCGATTGAAACCGGGCGCTTTGACCCATCCCTCCCCCTCGCCTTTCGGATTGCCGATATTTTTGCATTGCCGATCGAACAAATTTTCCTGCGCGATTGAGCGCAACCCCAACCCAAAATCAGCCCATCATTTTTTGTAAGAGGAGAAGATCATGCGATTTTTCGCCCCCGCCGCGCTTGCGCTAAGCTGTCTTTTGGCGAGCCCCAGCCCATTACTGGCGCAGACCAGCAGCCATGCTGCGCCCAGCGATGCCGCCCAGCGCCAATATCCGCATATCCGCACCACGCTCCATGGCGCGAACGGACCGCTCATCATCCTCATCCCCGGCATGTCCACCCCCGGCGCGGTGTGGGATGACAGCGTCACCCGCCTGTCACCCAGCCACCGCCTTCTGGTGGTCGAAGTGCGCGGCTTTGATGGCGAACGCGGCACGGTGAATGAGGCGGCGGGGCTGATCGAAGGTATCGTTACCGACCTCTCCACCGACCTTCGCGCGCGCAATTTGGGGCCGGCGACGATCGTCGGGCATAGTTTTGGCGGGTTAGTCGCGATGCATTTCGCGCTGAGCCATGCTGACCAGACCAACCGCTTGCTGATCGTCGATGCCCTGCCCTTTTTCGGCACCGTCATCCGCCCCGATGCCAGCGTGGAAAATATCGCGCCGCAGGCGAGCCGGATGCATGATGGCATAATCGCCAATGCAGATGCGATGCGCGCGGCCGGCGCGCGCGGCGTTGCGCAGGGTGTGGTCGGCCAATGGTCGGTGGGGCAGGATAATGCCACCCGTATCGCCAATTGGGCCATGCGCGCCGAACCCAATGTCGTGGCACAGGCGATGATGGAAGATATGCAGTCTGACCTGCGCCCCGACATCGCGCGCATCCATGTGCCGATGACCGTCCTATATCAGGCTGAGGGGAATCCCGAACTGGCCCGCGCGCGATACAGCGCCGATTATGCGGCCAATCCAGCGGTGCATCTGGTGCCCGTCACCCGCACCGCCCATTTCATCATGCTCGACCGACCCGATGCCTTTGATGCTGAATTGGCAGCAATTTTGGCGCGTTGAGCGGCGAGGAACGGGGGTGAGGGGCGATTTGATTTGGGTGGCGGGGCTGGGCGGGTTATAGCATCCGCCCATGTCCACCACCTATACGCTCGATACCGCGACCAGCCGCGCCAACCCGACCCCCGCCCCGATGAAGCGGCTGACCGTCCCCGCCATCATGGGGCACAAGGCCGATGGCGTGACCAAGGAACCCTTGGTCATGCTGACCGCTTATACCGCACGGATGGCCCAATTGCTCGACACCCATTGCGACATGCTGCTCGTCGGTGATTCGCTGGGTCAGGTTATTTACGGCCTGCCATCGACCATCCCGGTCACCATCGAGATGATGGCCGCGCATGGGGCAGCTGTGGTGCGCGGGTCGTACCACAGCCTCGTCATCGTCGACATGCCCTTTGGCAGCTATGAGGGGTCACCCGAACAGGCCTTCGCCAGCGCCAGCCGCCTGATGAAGGAATCGGGTTGCGCCGCCGTCAAGCTGGAGGGAGGGGAGGCGATGGCCGAAACCATCGGCTTTTTATCGCGGCGCGGCATACCGGTGATGGCGCACATCGGCCTCACCCCCCAAGCGGTCAATGCGCTCGGCGGTTATGGTGCGCGCGGGCGCAGCGCAGCCGAAGAGGCCAAGATTTTGGCCGATGCGCGCGCGGTCGCCGATGCCGGGGCCTTTGCGCTCGTCGTCGAAGGGGTGCTCGAACATATTGCAGATGCGGTAACCGCGGCTGTCCCCATCCCCACCATCGGCATCGGCGCGTCGGCCAAATGCGACGGGCAGGTTCTGGTGACAGAGGATATGCTCGGCATGTTCGAACGCGTTCCGCGCTTCGTCAAACGCTATGCCGATATGGCCGGGCTGATCGGCGATACGGCACAGGCCTATGCGGCGGAAGTCAGGTCGCGTTCATTCCCCACCGTAGAACAAATGTATCAACGCAAGGCTTGAATGGCATGGGGCAACGCGATGCTTGGCGTTTGCCCTTTGCATGGCTAAGGGAATGGCGCGCGCCGCTGGCGCAGCAATATAGGATTGGATGGAAATTTGGCGCTGAGTCCTACTGACGGCGAAACCTTCATGCGCGAAGTCGATGATGCGGTGCGCGCCGATTTTTTTGAACGATTTTTCCGCAACTATGGCAAATTGACGCTGGCGGTCATCGTCGCCGCCTTGCTGGCCCTCGGCGGGTGGCTTTATTGGCGCCACCATGAACAAACGGTCGCCGATGCCAATGGCCGTGCGTACAGCGCGGTCATCGACGCGCTGGCCAATAATCGCCCGCGCGCCGCCGCCAATGCCGCCGAAGCGATCGCCAAGGGGGATAGCCCCGCCTATCGCGTGCTCGCCCGCATGGCACAGGGCGCCGCGGCAGAGGTGGAGGGGAATGCCACACTGGCAGCGCAGCGATATGCCGCTGCGGCCAATGACCTCGACGCCCCGCCAGCGATGCGGCAAACCGCCTTGTTACGTGAGGTTTTGCTGCAATTTGATACGCTGGCACCCGATGCGGTGATCGCGCGCCTGTCGAGCGTGGTGGCCGACAATGCCAGCCCCGCCTTTCCAGCGGCGGCAGAATTGACCGCATTGGCCCAAGTGAAAAAAAATAACCGTACGGCGGCCATTGCGCTTTACCGGCGGATCGCAGCGCACAGCGCCGCGACCCCATCGCTCAAGCGCCGCGCGAACCAGATGGTCGCCAATCTGGGGGCGCAGACCAATGCCCCGGCGACCCGCCCTGCTGCGGCCGCCACAGCTGCTGCGCGCCCCGCTGCACCCGCTGCTGCTGCGCCCGCGGCCCCAGCCCGCTAAGCCCGATTTCAGGAAGAGAGAATGTCGATGCAAATAAAGCATAAGTTGGGCAGCCAAATCCTCCTCAGCACGGTGATCGCAATGGCGCTGGCCGGTTGCGGCGTCTTTAAGGGTGGGGATGGCCCGCGCACACCCACCGTCGGCAATCGCGAATCCATATTGGGCAATGCACAGCAATTGGCGGTCGATCCGACGACGGCGGGGATGGAAGTGGTGCTGCCCGGCGCGGTCACCAACGCTGACTGGACGCAACCGGGCGGCAATGCATCCAAGTCGATGGGCCATATCGCGCTCGGCGCAAGTTTGGCAGAGGCATGGCGCGGGCAAATTTCGGGCGGCACCAGCCGTGCGCGGCTGGCCAGCGCCCCGGTGATCGGCGGTGGCAGCCTGTTCGTCATCGATACCGAGGGGCGGGTCAACGCCTTTGATGCGGCGACCGGCGCACGCCGCTGGGCGACCGTCGTTGGCGACACGACACGCGACGGGCAGCGCGCGCGCTTTGGCGGTGGGGTCAGCGTCGATGGCCCGATCGTCTATGCCGCAACCGGCCTTGGCGACGTCGCGGCGCTGGATGCGGCAACCGGCGCGGTGCGCTGGACGGTGCGCCCCGGCGGGCCGCTGCGCGGGGCACCGACAATCGCCTTTGGCAATGTCTTTGTGATGGCGCAGGATAATCAGATTTTTGCGTTGCGCGCCAGCGACGGCAATATCGAATGGCAGGAAGCGGGCACATTGGCCCCGGGCAGCGTTTTTGGCGCTGCCGCCCCGGCGGCTGGTCAGGCGACGATCATCGCCGGATATTCGAGCGGGGAATTAAACGCCTATCGTTATGAAAATGGCCGCGCATTGTGGAATGATGCGCTCGCCCGCACCAGCGCAGCGGCGACGGTTTCGACCTTGTCGGACATTGATGCAGACCCGATCATCGACCGTGGCCGGGTATATGCCATTGGTCAGGGTGGGCGCATGGCCGCCTATGAATTGCTGACCGGCCAGCGCATCTGGGAAATGAATATCGGCGGCATATCCACGCCGTGGGTGGCGGGCGAATGGGTGTTCGTCGCCACCAATGATGCGCGCGTTTTCTGCATTGCGCGCACCACCGGGCGCATCCGCTGGATCGGCCAATTGCCGCAATTCAAGGATGCCGACGACCGCCAAGGGGCGATCCGCTGGACTGGCCCGCTGCTCGCGGGCGGGCGGCTCATCCTTGTCAGTTCGGACGGACGGATGGCGCAGCTTAACCCTGCTGACGGCGCGATCCAGTCCATCACCCCGATTTCGGGGCCAACCCGGCTGCCGCCGGTTGTCGCCAATGGCATGCTCTATATCTTGGATGATAGCGGGCGCATCACCGCCTGGCGATGAGACCGCCAACGCTCGCCATTATCGGACGACCCAATGTCGGCAAATCCACCCTGTTCAATCGCTTGGTGGGTAAAAAGCTGGCGCTGGTCGATGACCGTCCGGGGGTAACCCGCGACCGGCGGGAGGGGGATGCGAATCTGCTCGGCCTCGAATTTCGGGTCATCGACACAGCAGGCTTTGAAGAAGATGATGCGGCAACGCTGCCGGGGCGGATGCGCGCACAAACCGAAGCAGCGGTGCAGGCGGCGGATGCCGCGCTGTTCCTGGTCGATGCGCGCGCCGGGATTACCCCGCTCGATGCCGAAATCGGACGCTGGCTGCGCGATGCCGACACGCCGATCATCCTTGTCGCCAACAAGGCGGAGGGGCGCGAGGGCGCGGCCGGCGTTTCGGAGGCGTGGAGCCTGGGCTTTGGCGAACCTTTTGGCATTTCGGCTGAACATGGGGAGGGTATGGTCGATTTGTTCGACGCGCTGCGCCCACACCTCGAACGCGATGCAACCGCCGATGATGGGGAGGAGGATGACGCCCCCGACGCCCCGCTCAAACTGGCGATCGTGGGGCGACCCAATGCCGGCAAATCGACCCTTATCAACAAGATTTTGGGCGAAGACCGGCTGATTACCGGGCCGGAGGCGGGGATTACCCGCGATTCCATCTCCATCGACTGGCAATGGCGTGATAGCGACGGAAGCGAGCGTGCGGTGCGCCTTATCGACACGGCCGGGATGCGCAAGCGCGCCAAGGTGCAGGACAAGCTCGAAAAATTATCGGTGGCCGACGCGCTCCATTCGATCGCCTTTGCCGAAGTCGTCCTACTGTTGCTCGATGCCACCTTGGGGCTGGAGGCGCAGGATTTGCGCATCGCCGACCGCGTGCTGGATGAGGGGCGCGCGCTCATCATCGCGCTCAACAAATGGGATGTCGCGGACGAAGGATCGGCGCTCTATCAAGGGGTGCGCGCCGCGCTCGACGAAGGTCTGGCACAGGTGCGCGGTGTTCCCCTGCTCACCATTTCGGGGGCGACCGGCAAGGGGGTCGACAATCTGATCGATGCGGCCTTCACGCTGCGCGAACAATGGTCGCGCCGGGTGCCGACCGCCGCACTCAACCGCTGGTTCGAAGCGGCAAAGGATGCCAATCCGCCCCCCGCGCCCAAGGGGCAACGGATCAAGCTGCGCTATATTACGCAGGCGCGTAACCGCCCGCCGACCTTTATCGTTTTTGGCAATCGCACCGATTTATTGCCCGAAAGCTACCGCCGTTATCTGGTCAACGGACTACGCCGGACGCTGGATTTTGGCGCGGTGCCGGTGCGCCTGACCTTTCGCGGCAGTGCCAACCCTTATGGCGAAGCGGCACGCAAGTCGGCCGCGCGGGTTGCCGACCGTCCGACCACCCGCCGCGCGCCGCGCGCCACCGCGCCCGATGGCGATGCACCAAAGCCGCGCCGACGGCCCGCGCGCTCATCCGGTGCGGCGCCCAGCCGCGATACCAATCGAGATGATGGCGGGAAAAGCGGCGCTAAGAATGGCCCCAAGCGTGGTGGACGGGGCAGCCCCCCCAAAGCGCGCAGGTAACAAAGTTTTTACCGGCTGGCGTCTATTTATCGCGCATGGGATCGTTCACGCCCCGGGCCGGGCGCAGACGTTAGAGATTGTCGATGTCGCACGAACAAATTGCTTTGGTTGACTGGGCTGCCTTTGCGGAAACGCGCGGGTCGCTGGGTTCATCCTTCATGCGGATTTTGGGCTATTTCTTTGAAGATGGCCTGAAATCCATCGATCAGATTGAACAGGCCATGCGCCTCGACAATGCGGCAGGGCTGATTTTGCCCGCGCATACGTTGAAGAGCGAGGCGCGCCAATTTGGCGGCGAACGACTCGGTCAATTGGCCGAGGATATTGAAATGCATGGCCGCAATTGCGTCGAATCGCGGCAGGCACCCAGCCAATTTGTCCAGCAAGTGGTCGCGCTGCGCCCGCTGTTTGCCGAAACCATGGCGGCTATTGAGCGGGAGGCTAACCCACTCGCCTCACGCCGCTCGCCGGGTGGCCCCGGCGGTTTTGGCCGCCGCGTCGCCTGAGCAGATGGCGGCCTAATCCGCCGCCGGTTTACTTTGCAGCTGGATGTAATTTTCCATCCCCATACGCGCGATCATTTCCTGCTGGGTTTCGATCCAGTCCACATGTTCCTCTTCGCTCGCCAATATGTCGGCAAAGAGCGCGCGGCTGACATAATCGCCAACGCTTTCCGCATGGGCAATCGCGCCCTTTAGCTGGATGAGCGCATCCTGTTCGAGCGCTAGGTCAGCACCCAAAATCTCCGCGACATTTTCGCCGATGCGCAGCCGACCCATCATCTGAAAATTGGGCAGGCCACCCAGAAAAAGGATGCGGTCCGCCAATTTGTCGGCGTGCTTCATCTCATCAATCGATTCGTGCCGTTCATGCTCGGCAAGGCGTGCCACACCCCAATTGGCGAGCATCCGGTAATGGAGCCAATATTGGTTGATCGCGGTCAGTTCATTTTTGAGCGCATCATTCAGATGCTCAATGACCTTGGTATCGCCCTGCATATCATCCTCCGGCATTTTTAATTGGCCGCCATTATGCGCCCATGCGGATATGCTGCCAAGGGGGTGCACGCAAAAAAGTCCAGCTTTTCTGCGGTTTTCGCTAATGCGAGTGCGTTGCGGGTGCGTTAGATACGCTGGGTGCGTTCGGCCGCGATCAGCTCGCGCGCGGCGGGAACGCAGGTGCCACATTTGGGACGGCGACCCAAGCTGCGATAAGCACTATTGGGGCATGTCGCACCCGACCGCGCGGCGGCACGGACGTCATCTTCCCTCAGGGCGTTGCAGACACACAAGATCATGCGCATGGCTCTAGCGCAAATGCGAGTAGGTCGCAATAGCGTTTATGCGCTGGCGGGTCGATTCTTGCGCATCGGTTGCAGCGACCGGCGCGCCATGCTGCGCCACAGCCATTCGAGCGGGCCATAATAGTGCCGTTCGAGCCATGGTTTTGACCATAAGAGCATGATCAGCCACACCCCCGCCACCGGCAGATAGACGGCGGTGCGCGACCAATGGCCGAACTGCCCCAGACCCCAGCCGTAAAATAGCGCGGCCATCAAAATGCTGGTGCCCAGATAATTGGTAAAGGCGGCGCGCCCCACCGCCGCGACCCGCGCCGTCCATGCGCTGGTGGCGAAACGCTGCGCCAGCCCCATGAACAAAGCGGCGTAGCCCGCGCTCATCAGGAAATCAAAGGGGACGGAGGCAAAGAAGGTGCTGAACAGCAGCGGGATTGGTTGCACATCCCCGGCCAATTGCCACCATAGCAGTCCCAGATTGGCGATGATGCCGATGCCCAGCCCATAGTTGCGCCATTTGTCGAGCCGGGCGAGCGACCATTGCCCCTGGAGCATGCCGCTTTTGTAGAGCATCATGCCCATCAGCATCAGCGCCAGCGTTTCTGCGCCATACATGGCGATATTGACGAGCGGACTATACCAGCTTTTGGCAAAGCGTGTCGCCACCATCGTGCCAAAATCGGCACGATAGATGGCGATTTGCTGCGCGGTTTCGGGGCTTTCATGCGCGAATTGCGCCGCAACCTGCCGGTGCACCTGTTGCAGTTCGGCAGGGGCGCCGGCGCTGCCCCCGGCCAGCAGGGGGATGGTCATCATCCCCGCAATCAACCAGCCGAGCAGGAAAAAGCCGATAAACCATCGGCGCAGCGCGCGCATGCTGCAGTTACGGAAGGCATAGAGCAGCATGCCGACCATCGCATAAAGGAATAAAATATCGCCGAACCAGATGAGGTAGAAATGGATGAGGCCAAAGAGCGCCAGCACCGCCATCCGCCCATAATGGACGCGCCCTTCCCCCGCACCGCTCGCGCGCGCGCTTTCGATGACCAGCAGGGTCGATGCCCCGAACATCAGCGAAAATAGCCCGCGCATCTTGGAATCGAACAGGACGAAATTGGCGGCCCAGACCCAGAGGTCGCTGCCGGTGTGGCCGCCCCAGTTGCGCGGTGAGATATAGGCGCCGTCGGGCATCGCAAAGGCGACGATGTTCATCAACAAAATGCCCATGACGGCAAAACCGCGCGTCACATCCAGCCCAGTAATGCGCGTCGCCAGCGGCGCGCCCGATTGTTCGCTCATCATATTCTCCCCCCGCGGGGAAATACCATGGCGTATTATGCTGTCAATACAGTCACTCAGCGCCTTGGGGTGGCGATGGCGGTGACAAGGCCGATTAGCGCGAGCAGCGCGCCCGCCAGCGACAAGGGCGACCAGACATAGCCCTCCGCCACCGTAGAAATCGCCATGGCGATGATCGGCACCAGCACGCTCGACCATGCGGCGGGCCCTGCCCCAATATCGCGGATCAGCGCGAAATAGAGCGGAAAGGTCACCACACTGCCGATGATCGCCAGATAAAATAGACCGGCGAGGTAGCCGGGCGCGGTCGGCAGCACCGGCGGGCCGACACTTGCCCATGCCCAGATACCATTGGCGATGCTGCCCGCCACCATCGCCCAGCCGAGCGGCGTGAAGGGGGGTAGGGTGCGCAGCGCGCTGCCCGCTTGCAGCACATTGCTGACCGATGCGCACATGACCGCCGTGGCGGCCAGCGCCACCCCGGTCCATGCGCGGCTTGGGTCCGCCCCAATAGCGCGTGCTTCATGGAGCAGCATCAAACCGATACCGATGAGCGCGATGGCAGCGCCGGCAACAAAGCGCCGGTCAAACCGTGTGCCGAGAAACCAGCGCGACAAAAGGCTGTTGGGAATGATCAGCGCGGCAAAAATCACCGCGACGATGCCCGATGTAATATAGGCTTCGGATGCGTAGACGAGGTTGAAGTTCAACGAAAATTGCAGCACCCCCATCAGCGCCAAAACCGGCCAGACGGCGCGCGGGACGGCCATATTCTCACCGCGAAACCAGCCCAATATCAGCATGGCAACACCTGCCAGCGTGAAACGCCATGTCACCGACCAAGCAGGCGCGATGGTCGATATCTGGTCGCGGATGACAATCCACGTCGAACCCCAGATCAGCGAAATCAGCAGCAGCGGCAGCAAAATACGCGGGCGCAGCAGGCTGGGCGCTGGGGCGCGCCCCGGTACGTCAAGCGCAGCCGTCACAGCGCGCGGATCGCGGCGGCGAGCGGTGCGACATCCCCCGGCAAATGGTGCCATGCGGTGACCAGCCGCGCTGCCCCCGCGCCCCAATCATAAAAATCATAGCCCGCCGCGCGCAAGTGCGCCGCTTCGGCCGTGCTGAGGCGCAAAAACACCTCATTCGCTTCGACCGGATAGAGCAGACGGCTGCCCGCCGCCGCACCAATCAGCATGGCGGCGGCATTGGCGGCGCGCGCATTGGCCAGCCACAAATCGCCGTCGAGCATCGCCAAAATCTGCGCGGCGAGGAAGCGCCCCTTGGATTGCAAATGGCCGCTGCGTTTGCGCAATTCGCGCGCACCGGGCGGACAATCGCCAAAGAAAATCAGGCATTCGGCGTTCATGCCGCCATTTTTGACAAAGCCGAACGACAAGGCATCCACACCGGCGCGCCATGTCACATCGGCCGGACTGTCGCCGGTAAAGGCAATCGCATTGGCAAAGCGCGCGCCATCCATATGGAGCGCAAGGCCATGGGCGCGCGCCACATCCCCCATCGCCGCAACCTCTGCCGCGCGCCATGCCAGCCCATATTCGCTGGCATTGGTGATCGAAATGGCGGCAGGCTGTACCTGATGGACATCCTTGCGGATCTGCGCCAGCCGCGCCTTGACCGCTGCACCGTCAAACTTGGCCCCCGGCCCATCGAGCAGGTCGAGCTTACCCCCACCGGTAAACAGTGCGGGGGCGCCGCATTCATCCACCTCTATATGCGCTTCGCGGTGGCAAAGCACCGATTGCCAACCGCGCGTCAGCGCGGCAAGCGCGATGCCATTGGCGGACGTGCCGGTCGCCGTCCACAGCGCGGTCACCCGCGTTTCAAAGACATCGCCCAGCGCCGCATCGAGCCGCTGGCTCCACCCGTCGCCGTCATAGGCCGTGTCGGCATGGTTGGCATCGGCCAGCGCCGCCATCACCTGTGGATGGACGGGGGCGGCATTATCGGAAAAGAATCGGGCGACCATTGGCGCGACAATTGCCGGTAACGCAGGCGTTTGTCGAGCGGCGCGCGCCCCACCCTAACGGCGATAGAGCCAATATTGCCGCCGTTCGCTAAAGCGTCGCCAGCAGCGCCCGGGCATCAGCCAAGCACGGCGGATGCCGCGCCGCGTGTCACACCATTGGCGCGACGGCCACCACAGGAAAATTTCCTGCCAGCCATCATCCTCATGTACGGGGTCGGATGCGGTTTCGAGACTATTTTCACTGCTTGGCGCAGCGTCCACCAAATCGGCCAGCATGGAGAGCTCCTGAATCAGTTTTATCCATTGATCGCTCCGCCCTACTTTTTGTTATTTTTCTGTATCTTGGCTTACATTTATCACAGCGACAATGACGGAACCCGACCGTGCCGCTCCATCCATCGACATTTCGCAACGCCTTGGCGCTGATCTGGGCTATCCGGCTAATATATTGATCGCAAAAGCCAAAATGCCGAGGTTGAACAGGAACGCCGCCATCGATTGCACCAATACCAGACGGCGCATCGCCCCACGGCATATGGTCACGTCCGACGTCTGAAAGGTCATGCCCAGTGTGAAGGCAAAATAGGCGAAATCGCCATAGTCGGGGTGGGTGGTGCCGGGAAATTGCAAACCGCCCCGATCCTCCCCCACTGTGTCGCTGGCATAAAAAAGATGCGCATAGTGGAGCGTGTAGACAAGGTTGGAAAACAGCCAAGCAATCAGCAAGGTTGCCAAAATCAACGCCAATATCCAGCCATCCGGGTGCACCCGTTCGGCCAAAATGCTCGCCACCGCGGTCAAGATGGTGCCGCTGGTGATCGCGGTGAGGATGGGGAGCAGCATATGATCGGCATCGACCCGTGCCGCCTGATGGCGCATACCGCGCGCGTCGAGCCGGAATAGCGGCGGTAGCGTCAGGGCATAGCCGATGGCGGCGAGATCAAAGGCCGCCATCACCGCGACTGGCCATGGCGCAACAGCCGCAAAGCCCAGCACGCTGAGGCACAGCAGCAGAAATAATGTATAACGCCACGACAAGGGGCGACGGCGCGGCTGGTGGGTGGATGGCGACATACAGGCTGGGTGATGCGCCGATTTGCCACGCAATTTTAATCGAAAAAATCGATTATAGATGCAAATATAATCGACTTGCCCCGCATCACGCCGACGCCTAGAGCCGACTCAGCGCCGGGGTCGCCCGGTCAATCACAGCCAAGCATGGAGAATTTCGATGGCGATTATCGGCAGTAGTTTGCAGCCTTTCAGCGCGCAGGCATTCCACAATGGGGCGTTTCGCACGGTTACCGAGGCGGATGTCGCCGGCAAATGGGGCATTTTCTTTTTCTATCCGGCCGATTTCACCTTTGTCTGCCCGACCGAGCTTGAAGATATGGCCAATTTATATGGCGAGTTTCAGGCACTCGGCGCCGAAATCTATGCCGTGTCGACCGACACCCATTTCAGCCACAAAGCATGGCACGGCTCCTCCCCCGCCATCGGCAAAATCACTTTCCCGATGCTCGGCGACCCGTCGGGCCAGATCACCCATAATTTCGGCGTGATGCGCGAAGGGGTTGGCTTGGCCGACCGTGGCACATTCCTGGTAGACCCCGATGGCGTCATCCAGTTTGTTGAAATCACCAGCGAAGGTGTCGGCCGCAATGCCAGCGAATTGCTGCGCAAGGTGAAGGCAGCAAAATATGTCCGCGAACATCCCGGTGAAGTTTGCCCGGCCAAGTGGGAAGAAGGCGCAGCGACGCTGGCCCCTAGCCTCGACCTCGTCGGCAAAATCTGATCCAGCTTGCGTCCGCCGATAGGTGCGGACGCGGTCGGGGGCGCGCCCTCCCCCCAATTAGCGCCCCCGACCCCCATTTTTAATCCAGTCGTTTTTCGGCAGTCGCTTTTCGGCAGCCAGCATTCGGTAGCGCGTTTCGCGCAAGCCGGGCGTGTGCCCATTTTAGATGAGGATAGGTTCGATGCTTGACCCCAATATGCAACAACAGCTTGGCCAATATCTCACCATGCTGCGCCGCGACATCGAACTGGTGCCCGCCTATGACGACAGCGCAAAATCGCGCGAGCTGGCCGAATTATTGGGTGAAATCGCCGCCTTGTCGGACAAGGTGACCATATCTGCCGATCCGTCGACCGATCCCGATATGCGCCGCCCCAGCTTTGCCATCCGCCCCAAAGAGGCACCGGACAGCATTTCCCTCCGCTTCGCCGGTATCCCGCTCGGCCATGAATTTACCTCGCTCGTCCTTGCGCTGTTGCAGGTCGGCGGCCACCCGCCCAAGATTGACGATGCGCTGGCCGATGCGGTGCGCGCGATCGACGGCGACCATCATTTCGAAACATTTTTCGCCCTCTCCTGCCAAAGCTGCCCCGATGTGGTTCAGGCGCTCAATCTGATGAGCGTGCTCAACCCGCGCATCCGCCACACCGCCATCGACGGGGCGCTGTTTGCCGACGAAGTTGCCGCCAAGGAAATAATGTCGGTGCCCGCCATTTGGCTGAACGGCGCGCCCTTTGGTCAGGGCCGCATGGGGGTCGAGGAGATTCTCGCCAAGCTCGACACCGGCCACGCCGCACGACAGGCAGAGGCGCTGGCCGACAAGCCACCCTTTGATGTGCTGATCGTCGGCGGCGGCCCGGCAGGCACGGCAGCGGCCATTTATGCGGCGCGCAAGGGGGTGGCGACCGGTATCATCACCGAACGCTTTGGCGGGCAGGTGCTCGACACCATGGCCATCGAAAATTTTATCGCCACCAGCCATACCGAAGGGCCGCGCCTCGTCGCGCAGATGGAGGGGCATGTCCGCGATTATGCGGTGGACATTATGGCGGGGCAACATGCCGCCGAACTGACCCCCGCCGTCCATGCCGACGGGCTGCACGCGCTGCACCTTGCCAGCGGGGCGATTTTGCGCGCCAAGACCATCATCCTGTCCACCGGCGCGCGCTGGCGGCAAATGGGGGTGCCGGGGGAAGAGGATTATCGCAACAAGGGTGTTGCCTATTGCCCGCACTGCGACGGCCCCTTGTTCAAGGGCAAGCGCGTCGCGGTGGTCGGCGGTGGCAATTCGGGGGTTGAAGCAGCCATCGACCTTGCCGGTTTGACCCAGCATGTGACGCTGATCGAATTTGAGGAGGCGCTGCGCGCCGACCAAGTGCTGCAGGATAAATTGCGCAGCCTGCCCAATGTTAGCGTCATTTTGGGCGCGCTGACCAAGGAAGTGCTGGGCGATGGCAATCGGGTTACCGGCCTTGCCTATGAACAGCGCAGCGATGGGTCGATGCACCAGATCGACCTCGACGGGGTTTTTGTGCAAATCGGCCTGATGCCCAACAGCGAGTGGCTGGATGGTGCGGTCGCGCTCAGCCCGCGCGGGGAAATAGAGGTGGATGCGCGCGGTGCGACCAGCGCTGCGGGTATTTTCGCCGCAGGGGATGCGACGACCACCCCCTATAAGCAGATCATCATCGCGATGGGCGAAGGGGCAAAGGCAGCGCTCAGCGCCTTTGACCATCTGATCCGCCTGCCGGGATGAAGGGCGCACCCATTCTCGCGGCTTGCCAATGCCAATCGCGCTGCTAACACTCCCGCCAATAAGTATGGGCCAATGACTATGGGGAGGATGGCGGTTGATGGCGCAGAAATTATTGATCGGCGTGCTGGGCATATTGCTGATCCTCGCCATCGCTGTTGCATTATCCAACAACCGTAAATGGATTCGCCTGCGCGTCGTCGGCGCGGCCTTTGGCTTGCAGGCGGGGCTCGCCTTCCTCGTCCTCTATACCCCATGGGGACGGTTGATGATTGGGGAGATGAGCCGCGGCGTTTCGAACCTTTTGGGCTATGCCAAGGCGGGGACGGATTTTATTTTGGGGCCGCTCGCCGGGCCGACGATGGGGGCAAACAGCTTTGCGGTCGCCGCGCTGCCGGTCATCATCTTTTTCGCGTCACTGATTTCGGTACTCTATTTTCTCGGCATCATGCAGTTCATCATCAAATGGGTGGGCGGGGGCATCCGTTTGATTACCGGCATCACCCGGATCGAAAGTCTGGGTGCTGCGGCCAATATTTTTGTCGGGCAGAGCGAAAGCCCGTTGGTCATCCGCCCCTATCTCGCCGGGCTGACCCCATCGCAGCTATTTTGCATGATGACCGTCGGCATGGCGGGGGTCGCGGGGACGATCTTGGGTGCCTATGCCTCGATGGTGGGGGAACACCTCCTCCCCTATTTGCTGGCCGCCAGCTTTATGTCGGCACCGGGCGGGATTTTAATGGCCAAGATCATGATGCCCGATGACCCCAAGGATGTTGGCATCGAACCGGTCGAATTGGCGATTGCCAGCCATGATGAGGAAAAGCCCGCCAATGTCATCATGGCCGCGGCGCAGGGCGCACAGACCGGCGTCAAGCTGGCGGTCGCGGTTGGCGCAATGGTGCTCGCCTTTGTGGCGCTGGTTGCCCTCGCCAACGGGTTATTGGGCGGGATCGGCAGTTGGTTTGGGCGTAGCGACCTTAGCTTTCAGGGGCTGCTTGGCCATGTGTTTCAGCCCCTATTTTACATGCTCAACGTGCCATGGGACGAAGCGGCAAAAATCGGCGGCCTGTTCGGCACCAAGATAGTTTTGAATGAATTTGTCGCCTTCATCGACCTTGCCCAAATGCAGGCGACATTGTCGCCCGCCAGCGTCGCGGTGGCAATATTTTCGCTCTGCGGTTTTGCCAATTTTTCGTCCATCGCCATCCAGATGGCGGTGGCGGGCAGTTTGGCCCCCAATCAGCGGCCATTAATTGCCCGGCTGGGTGTCCGCGCGCTGATCGCCGGGTCGCTGTCCAATTTGATGAGTGCCGCGCTCGCCGGACTGATGCTGAGCATCTAGCCGCGCGTCAGACCTGCTGCCACCACCAGACACCATCGCGCGTTTCGCGGGTGATGCGGCCCGCAACCTCCAGCCAGCGCAGATGCGCGAGTGCTTCACCGGTGGCGAGGCCGCGTTGCTTGTCGCCAATCGGGCGACGGAACAGCAAGGGGAAGATATCGACCGCGCGCTGCGCATCACGCAACGCATCCGAGAGCGCATCCAAACGGTCGAGATGCTCGGCCTTGAGCGCCTGTAGCCGCGCATGAAAGCCGTAAAATGGCTCCCCATGCGCCGGGCAGACCAGCAAATTATCGGGCAGCGTCAGCAATTTGTCGATCGAGGTGAGCCATTCGCCGAGCGGATTCCCCTCCGGCTCGCCAGCGTTCAATGACACGTTCGATGATATGCGCGGCAAAATCTGATCGCCCGATATCAAAATCCCCGCCGCCGCATTCCACAAACAGGCATGTTCGGGGCTATGCCCCGAACCGACGACCACCTGCCAATCCTGCCCCGATATGCTGAGGATCTGCCCATCGACCAGCCGTTGATAGCCATAGGGCAGACGGAAAATCACCTGCCCCAGCCTGCTCCACCCTTGGGCGCGGGCATGGTCGATGGCATCCGCATCCCACCCGGCGGCCCTTTGCATCGCGCTCACCTCTTCAGGCGGGGTATCGCGCATATCGGCGAGCATCAGCCGTGCGTTGAGCCATTCGCCGCGCGTCATGGCGAGCGGCACGTCAAAGCGCCGCGCCAGCCAACCGGCAAGCCCGATATGGTCGGGGTGCAAATGGGTGCATAAAATGCGTTCGACCCGCGCCCCGGCCAGCGCCCCGGCGAACAAGGCCTTCCATGCGGCGGAACAGGCATCGACCATCAGGCCGGTATCGACGATGGTCAGCCCCGTTGCATCGTCGCCCAAAATCCAGCTGTTGATATGGTCGAGCGACCCCGGCATGGGGATGCGCGCCCAGCGCACGCCCGGCGCAATGTCGATAAGCGCGCCGACTTCGGGCGCGCTGTCGCCATGGGGATAGGACAAGCCAGCCGCACTGGTCGCCACCATGCCATCATCGGCAGCAATCGACGCATCGGGGCTTTGGCTCGCCCCCTCAAGCGCCGCATCGGCGAGGTTCGGGTTATTCCCCTGCGTCATGCCCCGCCGCTGCTTCTGCCGCTGCGGCTTCGTCGGCGGCGCGGTGTGCCGCCTCGCGTTCGGCCTTTAATTCTTCGATCAGCGCCGCACGGTCACCGTCCAGTCGTGCATCGACAGGGGCAGCCAGCCCCGCCTTTTTCGCCGCCTTGGCAACCAGCGCGTCAAGTTCGCGCTGCGAGCACAGCCCCAATGCCACCGGATCCTTGGGCACAATATTGGCGATGTTCCAATGTTCGCGGCTCTGTATCGCCTCGATCGTCGAACGGGTGGTGCCGATCAGCTTGCCAATGGCGGCAATCGACAATTCGGGATGGTTGCGGATCAACCAGGCGATACCATCGGGCTTGTCCTGCCGCTTGGAAACCGGGGTATAGCGCGGCCCCTTTGTCCGGCGGACATGTTCATGCCCACCCAGCATCTGCAATTTATAGCTGGGGTCGGCGGCACCGCGTTCAATTTCTTCCATCGTGATTTCATGCGCGCGCACCGGGTCGCGCCCGGTCAATTTGGTGCCCGCTGTATCGTCGGCAATCGCTTGCACTTCCAAGATATGCAGGCCGCAGAAATCGGCGATTTGCTGAAAGCTAAGCGCACTATTGTCGACCAGCCAAGCGGCGGTCGCGTGCGGCATGAGCGGTTGGGCCATGACATGCTCCATAAATAAAAGGGGCCGCCCCTTACCCCGGAGCGGCCATGAATATCGCGTGCCGCTCTAGCGTGCGGCGCGGCGCGGGGCAAGTGGGGGATTGGGGCCTGACCCGCGCTATATTTCGAGCACAATCTTGCCGACATGCGCGCCGCTTTCCATGCGGCTATGCGCCGCAGCGGCATCTTCCAACGGGAAAATACTGTCGATCGCGGGTTTGAGCCGCCCTTCCTCGACAAAGGGCCAGACGGTGCGCGTCAATTCATCCGCCACCAGCGCCTTGAAACTGTCCGAACGTGCGCGCAGCGTCGAACCCGTCAGGGTCAGGCGACGGCGCATCACGTCCATGATGTTGACCTCTGCCTTGGCGCCGCGCTGAAAGGCGATGGAAACGTGCCGCCCTTCGTCCGCCAGACAGGCGAGGTTGCGCGGCAGATAGTCCCCGCCCACCATGTCGAGAACGGCGGCCACCCCCTTGCCATTGGTGATCCGGCGCACCCTCTCCACAAAATCTTCGGCTTTATAATCAATCGCATGCGCCGCGCCCAATGCGCGGGCCGCATCGCATTTTTGCGGGCTGCCGCAGGTGACGATGCATTGAATGTCGAACAGGCGGCAAAGCTGGATTGCCATCGTGCCAATCCCGCTCGTCCCCCCATGGACGAGGACAAAATCCCCCGCGCAGGCATAAGCGCGTTCGAACAAATTGGTCCAGACGGTGAAAAGCGTTTCGGGCAGCGCCGCCGCCTCTGTCATCGACAATGCCGCCGGGATGGGCAGGCAACTGCCAATTGGTGCCGCGACATATTCGCCATAGCCGCCGCCCGCGACAAGTGCGCAAACTTTCTGGCCCAGATATTCGTGCGGCACATCCTTACCCGTCGCCACAACCACCCCCGCGACTTCGAGGCCGGGCCAATCAGGCGCGCCAGCTGGCGGGGGGTAATGGCCCATGCGCTGCAACACATCCGGCCGGTTGACCCCGGCGGCGGCAACACGGATCAGCACATGATTGTCACCACAGAGCGGCAAGGGGCGGCGTTCCACCACCAGATTTTCAACGCCCCCGAACGCGCGGATGGCAATGACGCGCATATCGTGCGGCAATGACATGGTGCGACCCCCCTTTTTTCCGACAAATTGCCTAACCTTTAATGCGCGCATGGGCAATATAGCGACGCATTGACTCCACCCTGAGCTTGCGCAAAATATTGACCGAAGGGGGATTTTTCGATGGACGAGGATGATATTTTTCCCCGGCGCAGCGATGACCCATTGCTGGCCCTGCAGCGGCAAGACCTCGACCCGCTGTCAATCGACGAACTGGCCGGCCGGATCGCGGTTTTGGAGGCGGAGATTGCGCGCACCCGCGCAAAAAGTGAAAGCGCCGTTAACCATAAAGCAAGCGCTGACGCCCTATTTAAGCGTTAGAAAATTCGCACCTTGGCACGCTTTCATCTTGTCTTTGCTGCCAGCAATGCCAATTTGAAGGAAGAGGGGTGGGGAAATGCGGCAGCGCGAATATGTTGCCGCGGACGGCTGTAGTCCGGCATAGCCGGGGACGCAGCAGGGTTTATGGTCGGCGCACCCACCGGCGCATGGAGTGACTGAGCGATGCCGTCCTTTGCCGAAAGCCTCGAAAAAACGCTGCACAGCGCGCTCAGAAATGCCAGCGACCGTCAGCATGAATATGCCGCGCTGGAACATTTGCTGCTGGCATTGGTCGATGACCCGCACGCCAGCGAAGTGATGGTGGCTTGCGGCGTCAACCTCCATGATTTGCGGGCCGCAGTGACCCATTATCTCGACACCGAACTCGACTCGCTCAAGACCAATGAGGGCGGCGACGCCACGCCGACCAGCGGCTTTCAGCGCGTCATCCAGCGCGCGATATTGCATGTGCAATCATCCAACCGTGATGAGGTGACGGGGGCCAATGTCCTTGTCGCCTTATTGTCCGAACGCGAAAGCTTTGCCGTCTATTTCCTGCAGCAACAGGATATGACGCGGCTGGATGCCGTTTCCTACCTCAGCCATGGGGTCGGCAAGGGTGGCAACGCCGCCAAGATTGAAGATAATAGCGAGAGCGAGGCACAAGAAGCCAAGGCCGAAACACGCGCCGAAAAAAGCAGCAAAAAGGAAACCGCGCTCAGCCAATATACGGTCAATTTGAACCAAAAGGCGGCGGATGGGCGGGTCGACCCGTTGATCGGCCGCAGCGCAGAGGTGGATCGCACCATCCAAATTCTCTGTCGCCGTTCCAAGAACAACCCCCTCTATGTCGGGGACCCCGGCGTTGGCAAAACCGCGATTGCCGAGGGGCTGGCCCGCAAGATTAATGAGGGCGAAGTCCCCGAAGTGCTGCAAAATGCGGTGATTTACTCGCTCGACATGGGCGCGCTGCTTGCCGGCACACGCTATCGCGGTGATTTTGAGGAACGGCTCAAAGCCGTAGTCTCAGAGCTGGAGGCTATCCCCCACGCAATATTGTTTATTGATGAAATTCATACCGTTATAGGCGCTGGCGCGACATCTGGCGGGGCGATGGATGCATCAAACCTGTTGAAACCCGCGCTGTCGGGCGGGCAAATCCGCTGCATCGGTTCGACCACCTACAAGGAATTTCGCAACCATTTTGAAAAGGATCGCGCGCTGTTGCGCCGGTTCCAGAAAATCGACGTGACCGAACCTTCGATGGAGGATGCGGTCAAGATTTTGGCGGGGCTGCGTTCGGCTTTTGAGGCGCACCATCAGGTCAAATATACCCCCGATGCAATAAAGGCGGCGGTCGAACTGTCGGCACGCTATATCAACGACCGCAAATTGCCCGACAAAGCGATCGACGTTATCGACGAAGTGGGCGCGATGCAGATGCTGGTGCCCCCTTCCAAACGGCGCAAGACCATCACCACGCGGGAGATAGAGGCGGTGATTGCCACCATGGCGCGCATCCCGCCCAAGACGGTGTCAAGCGATGACAAGCGGGTATTGGAAACGCTGGAAAATGACTTGAAACGCGTCGTTTTCGGCCAGAACCAAGCGATAGAGATTTTGTCGAGCGCGATTAAATTGTCGCGCGCGGGGCTGCGTGACCCCGAAAAGCCGATCGGCAATTATCTGTTTTCGGGCCCGACCGGCGTCGGCAAAACCGAAGTGGCAAAGCAATTGGCCGCCATCCTCGGCATACCGATGCAGCGCTTCGACATGTCAGAATATATGGAACGCCATTCGGTCAGCCGCCTGATCGGCGCACCGCCGGGCTATGTCGGCTATGATCAGGGCGGGCAATTGACCGACGCGGTCGACCAAAACCCGCATTGTGTGCTGTTGCTCGACGAAATTGAAAAGGCGCATCCCGACCTGTTCAACATCTTGCTGCAGGTGATGGACAATGGCCGTCTGACCGATCACCATGGCAAGAGCGTTGATTTCCGTAACGTCATTTTGATTATGACAACTAATGCGGGCGCGGCGGATATGGCGCGGGAAGGCATCGGCTTTGGCAATATCAGCCGCGAAGATGCCCAAGAGGATGCGGTCAAGAAATTGTTCACCCCCGAATTTCGCAACCGGTTGGATGCGATTGTGCCCTTTGCCTATCTGCCCGCCGAAGTGGTGGCGCGGGTGGTCGACAAGTTCATCCTGCAACTCGAACTCCAACTGGCCGACCGCAACGTCCATATCCAGCTGGACGATGGTGCGCGCGATTGGCTGATCGAAAAAGGCTATGACAAAATGTATGGCGCGCGGCCGATGGGCCGCCTGATTCAGGAAAAAATCAAACAGCCACTGGCCGAGGAATTATTGTTCGGCAAACTCGTCCACGGCGGGGAGGTCAAGGTGCGTCTGCGCGACGGCGGTGAGGGCGCGGCTTTGGCATTTGAAATCACCCCTGCCCCGCCCAAGAGTCCGGCAAAGGCGAAGCCCAAAGCAGGCAGCAAGGCAAAGGGCACTGCAGAAGCTGTTTGAATATGATCTAGCGCATTGACTCATATGTCAGCAGCAGACAGCTTGCCACCAACTTGGTGGGAGTGACATATGCAAAAGCTGATTTGGGCAACGGGTGCGAGTGCGCTGGCCTTGACCATGGGACTGGCACTGGGTGCAGGCGATGCCGCATCACAGGCGACACCCGCAGCGACCGTCCATTATGAAATGGATGTTGGCACGGCGAGCGGTATGGGGCTGGGCGCATTTGGCGGCGGCGGCGGCGGGGTCAATCTCGGCGCGCTCCTGTCAGGCCGTGCCAATGAACCGCGCAAGGAGCTTTATCTGCGTCTGGGCTCCCCACAAGCGACCCCGCCCAATCCGGCTGCGCAACATTTCATGCCAGCCGGCGCACGGCTTGGCGCTTCGGTGCCATTGGTAACACCAACGCGCGCGCCCGACAGCGAACGCGAAACCATCCCCGGACAGGAAAACGGCGAACGGCCGCAAGGGCGGATATTATTATTCTGGGGTTGCGGCGCACATGCGCCCGCCGGGCAACCCGTGGTGATCGATCTCGCGCGGCTTACGGCGGGGCAGGTGCCACCCGGCCTGTTTTCAACCAGCATTCCGCGTGACCGTTCCGTCAGCTTTGCCAATAGTCGCACCTATGGTGATTGGCCCAATGGCCGGTCCAATGCGCAGGTGTCGGCGCAAAGCTCACTCATCGGCGCGCACCGTGTGGCGGGCAATTATTCCCCCGACATCGCCTTTACCCTCAGCCAGGATTTCATGCCCGCACTATCCGCGCGCAGCGCCGCCAATGCCGATGGGTCGATGAACCTTAGCTGGAATGCGATTGCCGAAGCGACGGGATATTATGCCTGGACGATGGGTTTTCGTTCCAATGGGCGCGGCAGCGGCGGCGATATCGTCTGGTGGACATCCTCTGCCAGTCAGCAATTCGGCGGCGGACTTTGGGATTGGATGTCGCCGGCAACGGTTGCCAATCTGGTCCGCCAGCGCGTGGTGATGCCGCCCGCGACGACAAGCTGTACCGTCCCCGCCGAGGTGCGCGCCGCCGCGCCCGATGCCATGTTCGGCAATCTTTACGCCTATGGGCCGGAAGCTGATTTTGCCTATCCCCCACGCCCGGCCAACGCCCGCACCCCATGGCGGCCGATTTGGACGGCGCGCGTGCGATATCGCGCCAACACCAGTTGGATGGTCGGCGGCCCCGGTGACAGCGCGGAAAATGCCAATGGCGGCAACCAGCCCGCGCAACCCAATTGCCGTCGTCGGCGTGGTGGCCTCGGCGGGATATTGGGCGGCGTTTTGGGTGGCGGTAACGGCTGTTAAACGCGATTGGGGGGGGATGTCCCTCCCCCTCCCCGCCCCTGATTCACCCTCTATTTGCTGGGCACCGCCGGCGTTTTGCGCCGCGCCACGCGCCAGATGAGGACGCCCAGCGCCGCAACCATCGCCCATGGCGCGACGACGCCGAGCAGCGTCAGCAGCCATGCGAAAAATGTACCGAAACTTTCCGCTGATGCGGCAAAGGCGCTGGCAAACGGGCGATCAGGGTTGATGCCGGCGATGCCAGTCTGTCCGGTGTAGCGCAGCTCAATCGGGGTGGTGGCGAGCCGCGCTTCGCCCGCTGCGCGATCCTCCTCCCCGTCGCGCAATTGGCCACGCAGCCGTGCCACCTGTTCCTGCAAGTTTTCGCGTTCGCGCGCGCCAAGGCCGGGGGCAGCCAGTCGCCGTTCCAACCGCGTCAAATCGCCACCTAGACGCGCGCTATTAGCCTGCGAATTGGCGATATCAGTGCCGACATCCTCACCCGTGATGCTGCTCGCCAATATTTCCCCATCAAGTGCGGTGACCATGCGTTCGGCATCGCGCAAAAATCCACGCGCCAGCGCGGGGTCGACGAATAATATTAAGGACCCCCTGATCTGGCCACCACTGCGCTGGTCAAATCTTATGTCGCCCACGCGGCAATGCACACGGCCCAAGGCGGCGCAGGCGGCGACATGGCGGCTTTGCGCCTCCCCCACCGCAGCATCGGGCAAGCGATAATCGGCGCTGTAGGTAAAGGCGACACCGCTGGCAATTGCTGGGTCAATACGGACATCGGCGGCACCCGTGGCATCGGCAGCGCTGGCAGCCTGTGGTGCTGTAGCATCGGCAGCCGCTTCGCTGGTTACGGCGTCAGGCTGAGCAGCATTTTCCTCGTCCTGACATGCGGTGAGCAGCATGGCGACGGCCATGCTGGACACAAGCGCGCGGACGCGCAATTTCGATTTTGGCATGATATTCTCCCTCCCTTTATCTCAACTAAAGGAGTAGAGAATATATCTCAATTAATATGGTTGACAATAGTCTTATTGCGCCTTGGGTGGCCAAGGAAAAAAGCCGCTGGTGCGCGCAACATAGTCGGCATAGCCGGGACGGGATTTGGTGAGCGCCCCTTCCAAAATCGGCTTGCCCGACCAGCGCATCAGCATCCACGTCAGCAAAATGGGGCTGAAGATTGTGTATATTCCCATTGGCGCGGTGGATGCCGCGACCAACCAAATCCCCCACCAAGTACAGGCATCGCCAAAATAATTGGGGTGGCGCGTATACCGCCACAAGCCATGGTCGAGCACCTGCCCCTTGCTCGCCGGATCGGCGCGAAAACGGCGCAATTGCCAGTCGCCGACGCTTTCAAAACCGATGCCGACGATGGCGAGCAGCGCGCCCGCCCATGCCGATGGTGATAGCGGCAGCGGGTTCGCCGCCCCGTCCAATATGCCGACCTGCGCGGGCAGGCTGACAAACCAGAGGAGCGGCCCTTGCAGCAAAAACACGATGAGGAGGGAGGCGAGCGCAAAACTCCACCGCTTGGCCTCCATCGCGCCGCCCAAAATGCGCGTATAGCGCGGGTCCGGCCCCAGTTCGCGCCAACGCAGCCATAAATGGGTGCCAAGGCGGAGCGACCAGAGGAGGGTCAGGGCGAGCAACAATTTGGCCTGCGGTCCCAAATCCCAGCCGACCCGCCACGCCGAAAATAGCGCCAATCCGCCCATGCCATAGGCCCAGAGGGCATCAATGAAACTGACATCGTGGAGACGAACGGCAACCAGCCAGAAACCCAGTAGCACCAGCATCAGCACAATGAGATTGCCCGCCAAGGGCAGCAACAGGGCGCTCATACGCTTTCCTCCACTATATTTGCCATCGCCTTGGCCGGGTGGCGCGGGGTTACCGACCGATAAAATGCCGCTATCGGCGCCATGTCGGCGGCATAGTCACCCGTCGGCATGATTGCCGGACCAAGCCCGCCCACTTTACGTGCATAATCCATCAGCCCGATCACCATCGGCACCTTAGCGGCGAGCGCTATCTGATAAAATCCGGTGCGCCACTGCCGCACCGCCCCGCGTGTCCCCTCTGGCGCGATGGTCAGCATAAATTCGTCGCGGCGGGCAAATTCATCGACCATCGCCGCGACATAATTGCCACCCCTCTCCCGATCGACCATAATCCCGCCCATGTCGCGCATAAAACCGCCAAGCGGCCAGCGGAATAATTGTTTCTTGGCCATGAAATGCGCATCGATGCCGAGCTCCTGCGTCAGCCCCAGAAAATATAGGAAATCCCAATTGCTGGTGTGCGGCGCGGCAATGATGACAAAGCGGCGCGGGGTGGGCACCACACCCTCGGCCCGCCAACCATGACGGCGATAAAGCGCGAGCAGTGCGGATTTTGCCGCACGGCTGATCGGCGACACGCGCCCAAAATCATCAATCGGCGCGGCCATGCCCCCCTCCTTGCCCCGAGGAAAGGATAAGCAAATTCTTTGGCTAAGCTAGCCCCCAAAAATGTGGGGCAGAAATTGGCTTAGTGCGCCGCTGGTGCCGCCGCCGGTGCTGCGCCTGCAGCTGCGGCTGGTGCCGCCGCATCGGCCGGCGTTGCAGCCGCGCCATCCGCCGGAGCGGCCGCAGCATCCGCTGCCGGTGCGGCAGGGGCAGCAGGCAGCGGCAGGTTCGACCCTTGGCTGTTGAGCCATGCGATCAAATTGGCACGATCCTGCGGGTTGGAAAGGCCCGCAAAGCTCATCTTCGTGCCATTGGCAAAGCGGCGCGGGCTGGTCAGCCAATGGTCAAGGTTGGTCCAGTCCCAATTGCCGCCGTGCGACGTCAGCGCATCGCTATAGGCAAAGCCCGCCGCATGATGGCCGATGGATGCCCCAACAATCCCGTGCAAATTGGGACCGATGCCGTTGGCACCACCAGCATTGGCGGTGTGGCAGGCAGCGCATTTCTGAAACACCGCTTCGCCAGCGGCAACGTCGGCAGCCGCAAGGCGCGTCTCAATCGGTTCTTCGGCAGCAGCGCCACCGCCGCCACCTTCGGCGCTCGCGACGGCAAAGCCCGCCTTTTCAACATGGTCGCCGCCGAAAATCTTGTTGGTCACGCTCGACAGGCCCAGCGCGACGATGCCTGCGGCCAATGCCCAGCCAAGCACGATATTGTTGCGGTCATCCATGGTCGAAACCTGCCCCTTATTTTCTGCGTCAGTCAATCAGCGTAAACGCCCATATTGCCAGCCCATTAGTGCCGCTAACGCGCGCGCGCAAGCATCAAGCGAAGCAGATGCGGCAACGGCACGGCTTGCCAGCGCCGCGCCGCTGCTTTACCCGCGCCGCCACCATGTCCAGCTATTCCCCATCCGCCCAGAGCGCGGTCGAAAAAATGGCGGCTGCCGCAGCGGCAGAACCGCAGCGCGCCATGGCTTTTCAGGGCGCGCCCGGTGCCAACAGCGAATTGGCGGTCAAACGCTATGACGCAACCGCGCTGCCGCTCCCCTGTTTTTCCTTTGAAGATGCGTTGGATGCGGTGCATGCGGGCCGCGCCGCCAGCGCGATGATTCCCATCGAAAATTCGCTCCATGGCCGGGTCGCCGACATCCATTTTCTGCTGCCCGAATCGGGGCTTTCGATCATCGGCGAACATTTTCTGCCCATCCGCTATGGTTTTATGAGCCGCGATTTGGGGCCGCCGCAGCGCGTCATCAGCCATCCGCAAGCGCTCGGCCAATGCCGCAAATGGTTGCGCGCGGCAGGACTCACCCCGCATGCCTATGCCGACACCGCAGGGGCCGCTGCCTTTGTTGCCGACAGCGATGAAGTGGGGCTGGCCGCGCTCGCCCCCGTCCACGCCGCCGACCTATATGGGCTAAAGCTGCACGCCACAGGGGTGGAGGATAGCGAGGATAATATGACGCGCTTTGTCGTCCTCGCCCCGCAAGCCATCCCGGTCGAGGCGCAGCAGGGCAAGCTGATGACCACCTTTGTATTTGAGGTCAAAAACATCCCTGCCGCGCTCTACAAGGCGCTTGGCGGCTTTGCGACCAATGGGGTCAATATGACCAAGCTTGAAAGCTATCAGCAGGGCAGCCAATTCGCCGCGACCAAATTTTATGCCGACATTGTTGGCGCACCGGGCGATGCGGCGATTGACCGCGCGCTCGCCGAACTCGCCTTTCACTGTAACGAAGTGCGCCTGCTCGGCAGCTATCGCCAAGCGCGGGAGCGCAAATAGCCCCCCTAATGCGCGGCGCCCCATGTGTCGCCGACACCCACATCGACGACCAGCGGCACCGACAATGTGACGATGGGTTGCGCCGCCCCCTCCATTACCGATTTGATGATCGGAGTAGCCGCATCGACCAGATGTTCGGGCGCTTCAAACACCAATTCGTCATGCACCTGCAACAGCAGGGCGACATCCTGCAATCCGGCGGCAGCGAGCGCGCCGTCCATCCGGTTCATGGCACGTTTGATGATGTCCGCGCTCGTCCCCTGAATCGGTGCGTTAATCGCGGCACGTTCACTGCCCGACCTTTCGGTCTGATTGGGTGATTTGATGCGCGGAAACCAGGTTTTGCGCCCGAACAAGGTTTCGGTGAAACCCGTTTCGCGTGCATGTTCGAGCGTCGCCTGAATATAATCGCTGATACCGGGAAAGCGTTCAAAATAGCGGCTGATTATTTCCTGCGCCTCCCCGTTCGAAATTTCGAGCCGTTGGGCAAGGCCATAGCGCGAAATCCCGTATAAAATCGCGAAGTTGACGGTTTTGGCCTTGGCGCGGCTGTCGCGCGTCACCTCGCCAAATAATTCCACCGCCGTGCGCGCGTGAATGTCCGCGCCATCGGCAAAGGCGTCCTTTAACTGGGGCACATCGGCCATATGTGCCGCCAGCCGCAGTTCAATCTGGCTATAATCGGCGGCGATCAACTTATGCCCCGGCGCGGCGACAAAGGCTTCGCGAATTTGCCGCCCGGTTTCGCTGCGGATGGGGATATTCTGCAAATTGGGGTCGGTGGACGATAATCGCCCGGTCTGTGCGCCAACCAGACTATAGCTGGTGTGGACCCGGCCGGTCACCCCGTTGATCTGCGCCTGCAATGCGTCGGTGTAGGTGGATTTCAGCTTTGCCACCTGCCGCCATTCGAGGATGAGGCGGGCGATGGCGACCCCATCACGCTCCAGCCGTTCCAACTCATTCTGGTCGGTGGACCAGTCACCCGATTTCCCCTTGCGCCCGCCCTTCAGCGCCATTTTGTCGAACAAAATCTCCCCCAATTGCTTGGGGCTGGCGATGGTAAAGGGGGTGCCCGCTTCGGCATATATCGCCGCCTCCAGCCGTACCATATCATCGGCGAAAACCGATGAAAGGCGGGCCAAAGCCCCCCGATTCACCAAAATGCCGCGCCTTTCCATCGCCATCACACTGGCGGGCAGCGCGCGATCAACCATTTCATAAATGCGGCTCCCCCCCTCCTGCCACAGGCGATGGCGCAGCAACCGCCATAGCCGCCATGTGACATCGGCATCCTCCGCCGCATATTGGGTCGCCCGGTCCAAGGGCACTTCGGCAAAGCTGATCTGGCTTTTGCCCGTCCCGCACACATCCTTGAACGCGATGCATATATGGTCGAGGTGGCGGCGCGCCAGTTCGTCCATACCATGGCCATGTGCCCCTGCATCGAGCGCAAAGGACAGCAGCATCGTATCATCAATATTGGCAAAGCGGACGCCATGCTGCGCCAAAACCGCCATATCATATTTAAGATTATGGCCGATTTTCAGGACGCTTTCGTCCGCTGCCAGCGCGCCGATGCGTTCGATGGCAGCGGCAAAATCCACCTGCTCGGGCGTTTCGGAGAGGAGGTCATGTCCCCCATGACCCAGCGGGATATAGCAAGCCTTGCCCGCGCCAAGCGCCATCGAAACGCCGACCAAACGGCCTGTCACCGCATCCAGACTGGCGGTTTCGGTGTCGATGGCGACATGGCCCAATGCGCGCGCCTCCGCCAGCCATGCGTCGAGCGCGGCGACGTTGGTGATCGTCATATATTGGCTGCGGTCGATGGCGGGAATGTCGGGCAGGCCATGCGTTGCGCCATCGGCGCGCGCTGTGTCATTGCTGGATTCGCGCACGAGGGGTGCGGCGAGCCCCGTCGCGCGGCCTGCGGGCGGCCCCGCGTCATTGCCCAGCCGCGCGGCAAGGCTTTTGAACCCATGATGGGTTAGAAATTCACGCAAGGGTTCCGGCGGTATGCCCTCCAGCTTCAGCGCGTCGAGATCAACCGGCAGGGGGACGTCGCATTTCAATTCGACCAAAAGGCGCGACAGGCGCGCCTGTTCGGCAAAATTGATCAGATTTTCACGCAGCTTGCCCGGCTTCATCGACGGCGCAGCGGTGAGCACGGCGTCAAAATCACCATGTTCGTTGATCAGCTTTGCCGCCGTCTTGGGGCCGACGCCCGGAACGCCGGGGACATTGTCCACGCTGTCCCCCATCAGCCCCAAAACGTCGCCCAGCCGTTCAGGGCCAACACCAAATTTTTCGACCACCGCATCGCGGCCAAGCCGCAGATTTTTCATCGTGTCGAGCATGTCGATGCTGGGCCGGTCGGGCAGCACATCGACGCTCACCAACTGCATCAGATCCTTGTCCGCCGAAACAATCGTCACATCCCACCCCGCCGCCATTGCGGCGGTGGCGTAACTCGCGATCAAATCATCCGCCTCAAACCCCGGAAGCTCGATGCAGGGCAGCGAAAATGCGCGTGTCGCGTCGCGGATCAGCGGGAATTGCGGCACCAGATCTTCGGGCGCGGGCGGGCGGTGCGCCTTATATGCAGGGTAGATGTCGTTACGAAAACTCTTGCCACTATGGTCGAGGATGACCGCCAAATGGCTCGGCCCATCGGCCTTGTGCAAATCATCGGCGAGCTTCCAGAGCATCGTCGTATAACCATAGACCGCGCCGACCGGCACACCGGCCGGATTGGTCAGCGGGGGCAGCCGGTGATAGGCCCGGAAAATATAGCCCGAGCCGTCGACGAGGAAGAGGTGATTGCGCGCCATGGCCCCGCGATAGCAATTTGCCAGCGGGCGCGCGAGGGGGCTTTCAGCTAGCCGTTATTTCTTGCCGCCGTCGCTTTTGCCGGGCTTGCCATCCCCACCGGTCGCCTGTTGCGGCGGCACCGCACCCTTGGCATCACCGCTGCCCTTGCTGGTCGAAGATTTGCTGGCATCGCTCATTTTCTTGCCCTCTCACCAATTAATGGGCCGACAGGCTGCCACAAGCCTTGCAAAAGTGCAAAAAATTTATCCTTTGATGGCCGCCGTTTGGCGCGCGCCCTTGACTTGGCGCGCCCTCCACCCGCATGGGCAAGCGCCATGAGCAGCAACAGCCCATATAATATCACCCTGCCCGACGGGTCGGTACGCCAAATGCCGCACGGCAGCAGCCCTGCGGACGTCGCCGCCGCCATATCCCCTGGCCTTGCCAAGGCCGTAATCGCCGCACGTGTGGACGGCGAATTGGTCGATGCGACCGCGCCCTTTACCGGCGATGCGGCGCTCCACCTCGTCACCGCGCGCGATGAAGCCGACGCGCTGGAATTGGCACGGCATGATTTTGCCCATGTGCTGGCAGAGGCGGTGCAGCAGATTTTCCCCGGCACACAAATTACCTTTGGCCCGGCGACCGAGGATGGCTTTTATTATGACGTGATGCCACCCGCATCGCGCGGCCCCTTTACGGAGGAGGAATTGCCCGCGATCGAGGCGGCGATGCGCGCCATCATCGCCGCCGACAAGCCGTTGCGTCGCGAAGTCTGGTCGCGCGCCGACCTCATCCAGCGCTGGCAGCAGCAGGGCGAAAGCTTCAAGGCCGAATGGGCCGCAGAACTGCCCGAAGGGGAGGAATTGAGCGTCTATTGGTCGGGTGACGACTGGATGGACATGTGCCGGGGGCCGCATTTGCCCTCTACCGGACGGCTCGACCCCGCAGCCTTCAAATTGATGCGCGTTGCCGGGGCATATTGGCGCGGTGACCAGAAAAATGCGCAATTGACGCGCATATATGGCACCGGCTGGCTGAATAAAAAACAGCTCGACGCACATCTGCACCGGCTGGAAGAAGCGGCCAAGCGCGACCATCGTAAATTGGGGCAGGAGATGGATTTATTCCACCTGCAGCAGGAGGCGCATGGCAGCGTTTTCTGGCACCCGCACGGTTTTCGTATCTGGCGCGAACTCGAAGCATATATGCGCCGCGCCGTCGATGCGTCGGGCTATGATGAGGTAAAGACCCCGCAGGTCATGGATGCGCGCCAGTGGGAACAATCGGGCCATTGGGGCAAATATCGCGAAAATATGTTCGTCATCCCCGACGAAGTGCCCAATGTCGAAGATGAGGGGCCGGTGGTTTCGGGCGATGCCGACTGGATGGCCCTAAAGCCGATGAATTGCCCGGCGCATGTGCTGATTTTCCGCCAAGGCATCAAAAGCTATCGCGACCTGCCGTTGCGCCTGTTTGAACATGGCTGTTGCCACCGCAATGAACCGCATGGTGCGCTGCATGGGCTGATGCGGGTGCGCCAGTTCACACAGGATGATGCGCATATTTTCTGCCGCGAAGACCAGATTGTGCAGGAAGTGCAGGATTTTTGCGCGCTGGCAGACCGCATCTACAAGGATTTCGGCTTTACCTATGCCATCAAGCTCGCGCTGCGTCCCGAAAAACGCTTCGGCAGCGATGCCGATTGGGACAAAGCGGAAAATGAACTGCGCGATGCGGTGGTGCAGGCGGGGCTGGCAACCGCCGAATATGGCTGGGCCGAATTGCCGGGCGAAGGCGCATTTTACGCCCCCAAGCTCGAATGGCATTTGACCGATGCGATTGGCCGGACGTGGCAGGTCGGCACCATCCAGTCCGACCGGGTGCTGCCCGAACGGCTCGACGCCAGCTACATCGGCGAAGATGGCGCACGCCATCGGCCGGTCATGCTCCACCGCGCAATTTTCGGCAGCTATGAACGTTTTCTGGGCATTTTGATCGAACATTATGCCGGGCGCTTCCCGGTCTGGCTGGCCCCGGTGCAAGCGGTCGTCGCCACCATTGTTTCGGATGCCGACGATTATGCGCGCCATGTCGCAGCCGAACTGGCAGCGGCGGGTATCCGCGTGGAGACCGACCTGCGGAACGAAAAAATCAACTATAAGGTGCGCGAACATAGCCTGGCCAAAGTGCCGCATCTGCTGGTCGTCGGCGCGCGCGAAGCGGCGGAGGGTAAAGTCGCCATTCGGACTTTGGGGCAGGATGGACAGCGCATCATGACCATAGCCGAAGCGCTGGCGATGCTGGCTGCGGAGGCCACACCGCCTGATTTGCGCGGGTGACCAGTAACAGCGCGCCGATAGCGATGGCGCTACCGCTCTCGCCATTTCTACTCACCCTCGCGCTCGGCATGACATTTGGCGCAGCGGCGATCCGCGGGCTGACCGGCTTTGGCATGGCGATCATCCTCGTGCCGCTGCTCAGCCTTATCATCGCGCCGTTGCAGGCGGTGGTGATCGGCATTTTACTGCAACTCTATATCGGCCCGGTTGGCTGGCAGCGGATCATCCACGACAGTGAAAGGTCAAGCGCAATACCCATCGCCATCATCGCGGTGGTGCTGACGCCGGTCGGCCTCCTCCTCCTCTCTGCCATTGCGCCAGATGTTGCGCGCCTCCTCATCTCCGGCATCGCGATTGCGGCCTTTGTCGCGGTAGTCTTGCCGAGCGGACCGCCCCGCGCCGCAACGCGGCTTTCCATCGCGCTCACCGGGCTGACCGCCGGGGTGCTGACCGGCTTTGCCGCCATGCCCGGCCCGCCGGTTGTCCCCTTTTACCTGCGCCGCCGCCTGCCGCCGCCGGTCGCCCGCGCGTCGATGATGCTGGTCTTTTTTGCGACCGCGATTGCGGGAAGCGCGAGCGCGCTCGCCATGGGGCGGATTGATGGGGTGAGCTTCATCCTCTCCCTCTGGTTGTTTCCTGCCGTCCTCCTCGGCAATTGGGCGGGCGGGCTTGGCTTTGGCAAAATGCCGGAAAATATCTGGCGTTCGTTGGTCGCGCTGATTTTGGGGATTGCGGGGGCGGCGGCCCTGTGGCGGCTGCTGCATTGAGGCGCATAGGTGAAATTAACGCTCCCCCCGCTATGACATCGCCATGACCGTCGCGCTTGTCACCGTCGATACCGAATTATCCGCCGGGCTGTTCCAGCGCGGGTGGGATGCCGACGCCAATTTTGCCGCATCGATATTGGGCCGGACCGCCAAGGGGGATTTTGGCATTGGCTGGCAGATGGACCGGCTCGACGAACATGGGTTGAAGGCCATATTCTTTATCGACCCCGCACCGGCGCTGGTCTTGGGCGAAGGGGTCATCGCCCGTATTGTCGACATGGTGGCGGCGCGCGGGCATTTTGTCGAACTCCATATGCACAGCGAATGGCTGGCATGGGCCGACAAGCCGCCGATTGCCGGACGCGGCAGCAATATGCGCGACCTGTGCCCCGCAGATCAGGCGATGCTGATTGGCTGGGGGCGTGATATGCTCGAACGCGTGGGCGCGCCCAAAATTCGCGCCTTTCGCGCCGGTAATTTTGGGGCGGACGATGCGACATTGGCCGCGCTCGACCAATTGGGCCTATTATGGGATTCCAGTTATAATCCCGCATTTGCGGGCACGGCCTGCCACATTTCGCTGCCCGCCGACCTTATCGACCCGTCGCGCATCGGGGCGGTAACGCAAATGCCGGTTTCGGGAATTTGGGAAGGTCTTGACCGTTTTCGCCCCGCGCAAATCTGTGCGCTCTCGGCGCGTGAAATGGGTGATGGATTGCGCCATGCCGCCGATACCGACCGCCCGTGCTTCAACATCGTCACCCATAGTTTTGAGATGCTCTCCCGCGACCGGCTGCGGCCGAACCGCGCGGTGATGCGCCGTTTTGTGGCGATGTGCGAAACCATTTGCACCCATGCAAATCTGACGAGCGGCCATTTTGCAGATGTGCCAAAAGCTGCCGAAACGCCGCCAACCCGGCTTAGCGCCAATCGCTGGCACACCGCTTTGCGCCATGGCGAGCAGGCGCTCGCCACCATCCTCTATGAGCGGCGGTCATGACCCTGAATGTCACCATATTGGGCATCGACACGCCGATTGGCCTTACCGTCGTGCGCGAACTGGGGCGTTCGGGGGTCAGGGTGCATGGCATTGGGCGCAGCGCATCGGCAATCGGTGGCGCATCGCGCTATTTGACCGATTTTTCGGTGCGCGGCGATGGGCCGATCACCGATTGGCTACCCGAACAACTGGCAGCGAGCCGCGCCGATGCCCTTCTGGCGGTGAGCGAGGGGGATTTGATTGCGCTCGCCCAGATGCCCGACATGATCGGCAATTGCCGGGTTTTGACCCCGCGACAGGGGCCGCTCACCAGCGTCCTCGACAAGGCGCGCACGCTCTCCATCGCCACCAGCGTCGGCATAGACGTGCCGCAAAGCTGGCAACCGATGCCGGGGGATGATTGGGCAGCACGGGCGGCAACGCTCCCCTTTCCCTTGGTTGCCAAATGGGCTGATCCCAATGCGCTCGTCGCGCCATTGGCGGCGGCGGGGTTGTCGCTCGACAAAGTAGCCTATGTGGCAGATGCGGCGGCCCTATTTGCGCTGCGTGACCATTATGCCCCGATTGGCCAATGGCCGCTTTTGCAAAGCTATGCCACAGGCTTTGGGCTTGGGCAGATGCTGCACATGGCGGACGGGCGCGCGACATTGCGTTTTCAGCACCGCCGCATCCATGAATGGCCGGTGTCAGGCGGGGTGTCGAGCCTTTGCGAAAGCATCGAACAAGGCTTTGACGCGCAATTTGCCAAATCCGAAGCCTTGCTGGCCGCCATCGGGTGGCAAGGCCCGGCGATGGTCGAATATCGCCACGACCCGGAGAGCGGCAAATTTATATTGATGGAGGTGAATGGCCGTTTTTGGGGCAGCCTGCCGCTTGCCCATGCAGCGGGCGCATGGTTCGCGCGCGAACAAATCGCCCATAGCTTTCCCGATGCCTTATTGGCACCCGCACCGCCGCGCCGCCATGCGCGCGCGCGCTTTTTGGTGCCAGAAGCGCGCCGGTTGCTCAGCATATTGCGCCACGGCGGCGGTGAAGGTCGCGCGGCTGCCATCGCCAATTTTGTCGGGCAGAGCCTGAACCCGCGGCTTAGCCATTATGTCTGGGACTGGCGCGACCCCATGCCCATGCTCCGCGACATGGGGAATATGGTGATGCGCCGCTAAAGCCGCGCGCCCGGAAATTTGGCGGCAAGTCCCGCCACCGCCGCCTCGATCCGCCGCAGGCAGGCGGGCAGGAATGCATCGTCCAGCCCATAGGGGTCGTGGATGTGCGGGGTCGGCGGGTGCGCATAAAGGCCGAGCAATTGGCGCGGCAGCTTACCCAGCTGCGGGTCGGCGGCGATGCGGCGCATCTGCCGCACCTCCATCACCAGCAAAATGTCACCGTCCTGCGGCACATAATCCTCCACCCGCTGGCTTTGATGCTGGCCAAGGTCGGTGCCGCGCGCGGCAGCGGCGGCGACCAAGGGCGGGTGCGCCCCTGCCCCCGCGCTTGTTGCCAAGCCAAAACCAGTCGCGCGAAGGCCGGCCGCCAGCGCCAACTGCTGCGCATAGGCGCTGCGGCAGATATTGCCGTGGCAGACAAAGACCAGACGGCGAATAGCGGACGGATCGGGGCGCAGCGGCTGGTGCCGCCCCAGCGCCACTTCGCCATGCGCCAGCGCCGAACGCACCAAACCGCGCCATGTTCCATAATTCTGCGTGATATAGCCTGCCATGCCCCGTCCCTAACAAAGGCGTGCGATGCTGGCCAACGGCTTTACCAATCTGCGGCACGGCGCTTCGTGCCCTTGGTGCAACAAAGCTTTGCAAAAGCGCAAATCGCCCCCTTTCGCAAACGCGCACAAAAGCCTATGGGCAAGCGAGATACGTAACAGGAGTTTGCAACATACCACCGCCAGTCGTCCGGCGTCCCAACGCCCCCCCGCCGCCCCGTAGCGGCCCGCGTTTCAACCATTTCATCACCGTGCCGCGCGTGCGCGTCATCGACGACGAGGGGGAGAACCTTGGCGTCATGCTGACCGCTGAGGCGATTGAGGCTGCGGCAGATGTCGGGCTGGATTTGGTCGAAGTGTCGCCCAACGCCGACCCGCCGGTGTGCAAATTCCTCGACGTTGGCAAATTCAAATATGAAGCGCAGAAAAAAGCCAATCAGGCGCGCAAGTCGCAGCGGACGCAGGAAATCAAAGAAATAAAGATGCGCCCCAACATCGACGATCATGATTTCGACACCAAGATGAAGAAAGTCGTCGATTTTCTGGGCGAAGGCGACAAGGTCAAGCTGACCATGCGTTTTCGCGGCCGTGAAATGGCCCACCTCGAGCTGGGTTTGGCGGTGCTGCAACGTGTGGCCGAACAGACCGCCGAAATCGCCAAGGTGGAGGCGCACCCGCGCACCGAAGGGCGGCAGATGCTGATGGTGCTCGCCCCCAAATAGGGGCGGGCCACCACATGCCTATGGCGCGGGCGTGGCGCGATAGAGCGTGGGGAACATGCGGCGCAAATTGGCCAATTTTGGCGCATCCCAACGACGGATATAGGGATGGTCAGGATTATTGGCCATGAAATCCTGATGATATGCCTCTGCCCGGTAAAATGTGCGCGGTTCCTCTATCGCGGTGACAATCGGGCGCGACCAATAATGCCCGGCGTCCAGTTGCGCGATATAGGCTGATGCCACCTGTCGCTGGTTTGCATTCGCCGGAATGATCGCGCTGCGATATTGGCTGCCCACATCCGGCCCCTGCCGGTTGCGCGTGGTCGGGTCGGCAACGACCGAGAAAAATATCCGCAACAATGTGCCGTAACTGACGCGGCGCGGATCATAGGTGATGCGCACCGACTCTGCATGCTGGTTGGTGCCGCTCGACACATCATCATAATTGGCGTTGCTGGCATTGCCGCCGTGAAAGCCCGATTCAACGCGCGTTACCCCATCGACATGCGAAAAGACCCCTTCCACCCCCCAGAAACATCCGCCCGCCAAAATGGCGTGCGCGCTGGTGCGGGTGTCGGCGGGGTCTATGCTGGGTGCGGGAATAGCCACCGCCTGTTCGGCAGCAACCGGGGTGCAAGCTGCCATCATCAACGCACCGAGTAACAAGGCGCGTTGCAAAGCCATCAGCGCGCCTGTTCGACCGGCGCATTATCGCGCGCGATGCCGGGCTGTGCCACGGCAAGGCCAATCGCCCCGATTATGAACCCCACCAACATGGATTTGGTGACTTCACTGCGCAGAAGAGCAAGCATGAACAATCCTGATTCTTACCAAAGCACGCCAAGATTATGCCATGGCGCATCCTGTGTCGGTGATGGTGCGCACATGGCCGTGCAACCATGGATATTTGGTGAATAAACGCGGCGCGTCAGCCTTTCAGATCCGCGCAGGCGCGCTGGATACGACGACATGCCTCTTTTAGAAGGTCAAGCGATGCAGCGTAGCTGACCCGGAATGCGGGGGAGAGGCCAAATGCGGCGCCGGGCACGGCAGCCACCCGCGCGGCGGACAGGAAATAATCGACCAGCGCCACATCATCGCCAATGATTTCGCCGTCGGGCGTCTTTTTGCCGATGCAGCCGCTGGCATCGGGATAGACGTAAAAGGCCCCTTCCGGCACCGGGCAATAGAGACCGGGCGCATCATTCAGCATCGCACAAACGAGATCGCGACGTTCGCGGAAACTGTCGTTACGTTCCTCCAGAAAATCATGGCTGCCGTTGAGCGCGGCGACAGCGGCGGCCTGTGCGACCGAACAGGGGTTGGATGTCGATTGCGATTGCAAATTGCGCATCGCCTTGACCAGCCAATCGGGGCCACCAGCAAAGCCGATACGCCAGCCGGTCATCGAAAAAGCCTTGGAACAACCATTCACCGTCAGCACCCGGTCGTACAGGTCGGGGCAGACCGCTGCGATAGTCGCAAAGGGGGTCGGCGCATACCAGATATGTTCATACATATCGTCGGTCAGGATCAACACATGCGGGTGACGGCGCAGCACGTCGCCCAATGCCGCCAGTTCTGCCGCGCTATAGGCCGCACCCGTCGGGTTGGACGGCGAATTGAGTATCAGCCAGCGGCTTTTGGGCGTAATCGCCGCTTCCAATTGTTCGGGCGACATTTTGTAATTTTGCGCAGCGCCAGCGGCCACAAAAACCGGCGTCCCGCCACAATAAGCGACGATGTCGGGATAGCTCACCCAATAGGGGGCGGGGATGATAACCTCATCCCCCGCATCGACGCTCGCCGCCATGGCGTTGAACAAGACCTGCTTGCCGCCAACCCCGACAATAATCTGGCTGTCGGCATAGTTGAGGGCGTTTTCACGCGCAAATTTGGCCGCGACGGCGGCGCGCAATTCGGGTGTGCCATGGACATCGGTATAACGCGTCTGGTTATTGCGGATGGCGGCAACCGCCGCATCCTTGATGAAATCGGGGGTGTTGAAATCCGGCTCCCCCGCCGACAGGCCAATCACATCAACGCCTGCCCGTTTCAATTCACCCACGCGCTGCGTCATGGCAAGCGTTGCGGATGGCTGGATACGGCTGACGGCGGCGGAAAGGCGGTGCATGCAAAATCCCCTGTTCCCGCATGGCCCAAGGGAGAAAAGGGGGCGGGCGGGGCGCGGCGAGCCTTAACGGCCCAACGCCGCAGGGGCAACCGCCCAGCGCGTCAAAATTTTCAGCCGATATGCGCCGCCATCAACCCGCGCAACGCATTGCCAAGCATGAACCCGCCCGCCAAATCATCGGCGGTCATATCCTGTTCGACCGCCCTGCCGCTTTCCAGATATTCGGCGCGCAAGATACCGGGTAACAAGCCTGCGCTGCGCGGCGGGGTCAGCAAAACCCCGTCACGTTCGACAAATATATTGGTAAAACTGCCCTGTGTCAGGCGGCCATCATCCGCGACAAATATCACCTCATCACAGCCCGAGCTACGCCGCGCATCATCCAAAAAGGCGCGGTCGCTGACCTTGTGGAACAGGCGGAAATCATCCGGCGCAACCGGCATCGGCACCAGCCCAACCCGCAAGGAGGTGGGCGCAGCGGGCAGCGGGCCGCTTTCCACCGCCATCGCGCCGGTCGGGCTGAGCAGCAGGCGCAATTTTGCCGCACCGTCCAGCCGGAAACTCACCTGTTGCAACAGGTTACGCGCGCGGTGCCGGTCAAAGACAAAGCCGAGCGCACGGGCGCTGTCGCCCAGTCGCGCCAGATGCGCTTCCAACCGGCAGACGCCAATATCAGGTGCAAAGCGCATCGTTTCGATAAGGTCGAAATCAGCCCCGGCGCGCGCCACAAATGCCCCCTTGTCCAGCGATTCGCGCCATTCTGCCCCCAGTTGAGAATCGGCAACTATGCCTGAACCCAGCCCCAGTCTTGCCACGCGCGGCTGCCCCGGCAAAGCCCCTTGCGGCGGTGCATCGGCCATCGCAAGCGTGCGGATCGCGACATTGAACGCCGCCTCCCCATCCGGCGCGGCAAATCCAATCGCCCCGGTATAGGCGCCGCGCGGATGCATTTCGACCATATCGATAATTTCCATCGCGCGAATTTTGGGCGCGCCGGTAATCGAACCACATGGGAATAATGCGCGAAGCACGGTTGATAGCGGCAGGTCATCCGGCAGGCGTGCGGTAACGTCGGACACCATCTGGTGGACGCTGGGATATGTTTCGACGCGAAATAGCGCGGGCACTTCAACACTGCCGTCCGCCGCGATGCGCGACAAATCATTGCGCAGCAAATCAACGATCATCAGATTTTCGGCGCGCTGTTTGGCATCCGTCCGCAAGGATTGCGCGAGCGCGGCATCGCTTGCTGCATCCGCGCCGCGCCGCGCGGTGCCCTTCATCGGCCGCGCGATAATCTGTCCATCGCGCCGCGCAAAAAACAGCTCGGGCGAATGGGACAAAAGCCAATCCTGACCGGTAAATATCACCCCGCCGTAGGGCGCACGCGCATGGTCACGCAGCCGCGCATAAGCGGCCAGCGGGTGGCCGTGCACCGCCACTTCGGTCGCAAAGGTCAGATTGGCCTGATAAATATCCCCCGCGATAATATGGTCGAGGATGGTCTGGCACATGGCATCATATTGATCGCGGGTGACCAACGGGCGGGGTGGCAGCAACATCGCGCCCGCGCCATCGGGCAACCATGCGGGAATATCCGCCGCATCGATACGGCGCGGCGCATCAAAACGGCCAAACCAGCCGATCGGCATCGCCCCATCATCGGAACTGCGGCATGGCAGCGTGGCCAGCTTTGGTTCCAGCCCATAGCCCGCGCCATAGGATAGAAAGCCCGCGACATGCGCGCCCGTGGCCAGCCATTGGTCGAGCGTGTCGAGCAAGCCGGCGACTTCCTCCGCGTCATGCGCCGAGACCGTTTCGCGGGGATTCGTAAAGAGCCGTGCCGCGGCTGCACCATCGCCCCGCGCATCGTCGAGCAGGACGAACGGCCCCTCTATCTCCGCAAATTTGTCCAATTGCGTGGACGGCGGGGTCAGCGCACGCGCATCACGCGGACGCCGGGACGGTCATTGATACGCGCGATAAAGCTGCCGAGCGCGCCCCGGCTGATGACTATCGACATCCCGGCGCGCGGGCTGCGCCCGCTCGACCCATCCGTCTGCACCCAATGCTGATCATTATCGAGGATGAAGAGCCTGTGCCCCGATGCATCGGTGCCGACGCTGGCGATGGTCGCGGTCAGGCTGTTGACCCCTTCCTCGTTGGACGCCGTCTCCTCTTCATCATCCCCGCCGCCAAAAATATTGCCGAGGTTGATGGAAAAGCCGAACAGGCCGCGTCGCGTTTCGCGCACCTGCGCACGGTCAACAATACGCACGTCGCGCGCCTGTTCCGCAGCGGCGAGTGCGGCCACTTGCTGGTCGAAACAGGCAAGGCGGGCTGTCGGATCGGTAATGGCGCGGCAATCGTAAAGCTGTTGGATGATCGGCGGGGTTGCGGGTGGATCATTGTCCGCTGCAAGAATTGGCGATGCCAAAAGACCGGTCGCCAGTGCCAGAACCACCAGATTTTTGCGCATTTCCATTCCCCTAAGCTGGCCATCGCCTGCGCAGCAGTCGGTGCGCGGCGGTTGCCATTCGTCATGCGCCATCCTAGACGCCATCACCAAAGGCTGGCAACCATTTGCCGCGCTTATGCCGACCAAATATTAGGAGTTTCTATGGCCGAGATGGGCCCCTTTGACTGGAGCGATCCCTTTTTGCTCGATGCGCAATTGAGCGAGGAGGAACGGATGATCCGCGATGCCGCGCATGGTTTTGCGCAGGACGTGCTGCAACCACGCGTCATCGCCGCCTTTCGGGAGGAGCGCGATGCCCCCGAACTTTTTCCGATGATGGGTGAAGCCGGGTTACTCGGCGCGACCATCCCCGAAAATTATGGCGGGGCGGGTGCATCCTATGTCGCTTATGGACTGATCGCGCGTGAGATTGAACGCGTCGATTCGGGCTATCGTTCGATGGCGTCGGTGCAAAGCTCGCTCGTCATCCACCCCATATATGCCTATGGTTCGGAGGCGCAGCGCCAGAAATATCTGCCCGGCCTGACGTCGGGACGGCTGATCGGTTGTTTTGGCCTGACCGAACCCGATGCGGGGAGCGACCCTGCCGGAATGCGCACCACCGCACGCAAGGTTGATGGCGGCTATCGCCTGACGGGCAGCAAGACCTGGATTTCCAACGCCCCCTTTGCCGATGTGTTCGTCGTCTGGGCCAAGAGCGAGGCGCATGGCGGCGGCATTCGTGGCTTCATCCTCGACAAGGGGATGGCGGGGCTTTCCGCACCCAAGATAGAGGGGAAATTGTCGCTGCGCGCATCGACCACCGGCATGATCCTGATGGACGATGTAGTGGTGGGTGAGGATGCGCTGCTGCCCAATGTACAGGGGTTGAAGGGGCCGTTCGGTTGCCTCAACCGGGCGCGTTATGGCATTAGCTGGGGCGCGCTGGGGGCGGCGGAATTCTGCCTTGCCGCCGCGCGCCAATATGGGCTCGACCGGCACCAGTTTGGCAAGCCGCTCGCCGCCAACCAGCTCTATCAGAAAAAGCTCGCCGATATGATGAGCGATATTGCCCTTGGCCTGCAGGCCAGCCTGCGCGTCGGACGCCTGATCGATGAGGGGCGTTTTCACCCCGACATGATTTCGATCGTCAAGCGCAACAATGTCGGCAAGGCGCTCGACATTGCGCGGGCCGCGCGCGACATGCACGGTGGCAACGGCATTTCAGAGGAATATCAAGTCATTCGCCACATGGTGAATCTGGAAACCGTCAACACCTATGAAGGGGCGCATGATGTGCATGCGCTGATTTTGGGGCGCGCGGTGACCGGCATCGCGGCCTTTTGACGATGGCACAAGCGGCGGCGCAAACCCCGCTGGCGGGCGTCAAAGTGCTCGAACTCGCACGCGTGCTCGCGGGGCCGTGGGCGGGACAATTGCTCGCCGATTTGGGAGCGGAGGTCATCAAGGTCGAAGGGCCGATGGGGGATGACACCCGCCGCTGGGGCCCGCCCTATGCCAGCCATGATGATGGCAGCCGCGACGCCGCTTATTATCATGGCTGCAATCGCGGCAAATCGGCCATCCTTGCCGATTTTACCAAGGAAGCGGACGTGGCGCGCGTGCGCGCGCTGGCGGCAGAAGCCGATGTCCTTATTGAAAATTTCAAGCTCGGCGGGCTCGCCAAATATGGACTGGACTATCCCGCGCTTGCCCAAATCAACCCGCGCCTTATCTATTGTTCAATTACCGGATTTGGACAGGATGGGCCCTATGCCGCCCGCCCCGGATATGACTTTGTCGTGCAGGGGATGAGCGGGATTATGGATTTGACCGGCGATCCCGCGGGGGAGCCGCAGAAAATCGGCGTCGCCTTTGCCGATGTTTTCACTGGCGTTTATGCGACCGTCGCCATTCAAGCGGCGCTGATCATGCGCCAACGCACCGGGCGCGGCCAGCATATCGACCTCGCCCTGTTCGACGTGATGACCAGCGTCCTCGCCAACCAGGCGATGAACGCGCTATTCGCCGCCGAACAGGGGCTGCCCGGCCCGACCCGCATGGGCAATGCCCACCCCAATGTCGCGCCCTATGCCGTCTTTCCGACCAGCGATGGCTGGTTCATTCTGGCGGTCGGCAATGACAGCCAATTTGCCAGCGCCTGCGCGGTGCTAGGGCTGGACGGGCTGGCTGGCGACGCACGTTTTGCCAGCAATGATGCGCGTATCGCCCATCGCGCCGAATTGACGGAGATTTTGACAGGCGCGACCAAGCGCTGGGCGCGCGACCCGTTGCTCGGCGCGCTCGCCAAGGCAAATGTGCCCGCTGGGCCGATCAACCGGGTGGATGAGGCGCTGGCCGACCCGCAAATTGCCGCGCGTGGCCTGATCCAACGGGCGGTGGCGCGCGATGGTCGCAGCTATCCCACCGTTATGACGCCGATTAAATTTTCGGACGCGACGCTGGCCGAACCGCTTGCATCCCCCCGTCTGGGGGAAGATGATGCGCGCGTGCAACATTTTGAAACTTAGTGCGACAAAATTGCCGCGCTTCGCCGGTTGCGCCGCAGGGCAGCGGCGCGCATAGAGCGCGCCATGCTGTCGCAAAAAACCCGCTATACCATCCGCGCGTTGCAGCATCTCGCCGACCATGTGGGCGAAGGGCCGGTTCCCCTCAACGACATTGCCGACGCGCAGAATATCCCGGCCAAATTTCTGACCGTCATTTTGTCGGAAATGGCGCGCGCGGGCATCGTCGCCAGCCAGCGTGGACGCGACGGCGGCTATTGGCTGGGCGTACCACCGGTTGATGTACGTTACGGCGACATTGTCCGCCTGACACGCGGGTCATTGGCGCTCACCCCCTGCGCCAGCCGCTTTGCCAGCAAGAAATGTGAAAATTGCCTCGATGAATCGGTGTGCCGACTGCGCCGTTTGATGTTGTTGGTGCGTGATGAAACCGCAGCCGTGCTCGACCGGCTGACACTCGCCGATCCCATAGATTTCAAGGATGATTGGGCCGACGATAAGGAAGATTAAGCTTCCAATTCGACATCCCAATAAAGCCAGTCCACCCAGCTTTGGTGCAAATAATGCGGTGGAAAGCGCCGACCATGGTGCTGCAATTGCCAGGATGTTGGCCGCCACGGCGCGCGGTGCAAATGCATATGCGCCTGCGCCGGGGTGCGCCCACCCTTTTTCAAATTGCATGGCGCGCACGCGGTCGTCACATTTTCCCAACTCGTCCGCCCGCCCAAACGGCGCGGCACCACATGGTCAAAGGTCAATTCCTTGCCGGTCCCGCAATATTGGCAGGCAAAATTATCCCGCAAAAACAGGTTGAATCGGGTGAAGGCGGGATATTCGCTTGGCCGGATATAATGTTTGAGCGCGATGACGCTGGGCAGCTGCATCACCCGTCCGGGTGAATGGATTTCGCGTTGATAATTGGCGACGATATCCACCCGCTCGAGGAAAACGGCCTTCACCGCCGTCTGCCATGGCCACAGTGACAGCGGATAATAGGATAAGGGCGTATAATCGGCATTGAGGACGAGCGCCGGGCATTGGTCGACCGAACGTGCGAGATCAGGATGGAACATCGGTGTCCTCCTTGCCTTGTCCTCACCCACTTAGAACGCAAACATAATTCCGGCGTCAAGCGGCTTTTTGCGTCAGTACCGCAATCTATTGTGCAATGCGGGTCGATTTCATCCCTATATATGGGATAAGGATGGCAATGCCCAGATTGTCCGCCATGCCCCCCGTCACGCGTTTTGCCCCATCCCCCACCGGCCTGCTCCATCTTGGTCATGGGCTATCGGCGCTGCTCGCCCACAGATGGGCGCGCGAAAATGGTGGGACATTCCTGCTGCGCTTTGACGATATTGACGCTGGCCGGGTGCGCGAAACATTTTATGCAGCAGCAATCACCGACCTTGCGTGGCTGGGAATAGCGGCTGACACACCGCCCATTCGCCAATCGGCGCGCCTGCCCTTATATGCCGCCGCATTGGAAAAATTGCGGGCCATGGGCCTTGCTTACCCCTGTTTTTGCAGCCGCAAGGATCTGGCGCAAAGCGCCGCTGCACCGCATGGGCCGACCCCCATCTATCCCGGCACTTGCCGCAACCTCCCCCCCGATGTGATCGCCGCGCGGATGGCAACAGCTGCTGTGCCGGCATGGCGGCTCGATATGGCAGCGGCGCGCACGCGTACCGGCCCGCTGAACTGGCAGGACGCGGCGGGCAGGACATATGGTGCCAATGCGGCGGCGCACGGCGACATTGTGCTGGCGCGGCGTGACGCACCCACCAGTTACCATTTATCCTCCACCATCGATGATGCCGACATGGGCATCAGCCATGTTGTGCGCGGGGATGATTTGTTCGATGCCACATCGGTCCATCGATTGCTGCAGGCGCTGCTCGACCTGCCCAGCCCACGCTATACGCATCATGCGCTGGTTGGAGATGCGACGGGCCGCCGCCTTGCCAAGCGCGACGGTGCGGCCAGCCTTGCCACGCTGCGCGATGCGGGGGTGGACGGCTTGTGCCTTGCCGCCGACCTGTTGGCTGGCAAACTGCCGCTTGGCTATTGCTGGGTGAAGGCGTAAGGCGAGCGCGAAACGCAGGAGGAAGCGCATCATGCAATGGTTAGTCATTTTGATGGTCGTCGGCGCGGCGGGCATGGTGCTGTTCAGCCTGATCCGTGGCCTCATTTATTTTGCGCGCACCGGTGCGGCGTTACAGGCCAATGGTGGCGATGCCAGTGAAATGCATGCCGCGCAAAACCGCATGATGTTCGCGCGCGTCAAATGGCAGGCGATCACCATATTGCTGCTGGTGCTCTTTGGGGCGATTGCCGCCAGCCAATAATGGTCAAGATCAACAAAATTTATACCCGCACAGGTGACGCGGGCAGCAGCGGCTTGGTCGATGGATCGCGCCTGTCCAAGGGCGATACGCTGTTCGATGCCATCGGCGATGTGGATGAGGCGAATGGCGCACTGGGGCTGGTGCGCGCCGCGATCCACCCCGAAAAATCACCGGTGGAGGCAGCACTCGATCAGCGTCTGTCGACCATCCAAAATGATTTATTTGATCTGGGCGCCGACCTTGCCACCCCGCCACGCGATGGCGATGCCCCCTTTGCACCCGGTGCAATGGAATTGCGCATCATCGCCAGCCAAGTCACCCGGCTGGAGGGGGAGATTGACGCAATGAATGCAACGCTTTCCCCCTTGCGCAGTTTCATTCTGCCGAGCGGAGGGGAAGCGGTGGCGCGGCTCCACCTAGCGCGGTCGGTTGTCCGCCGCGCCGAACGCAGCGCGGTGAAAGCGGCAGCGGTGCGCGCGCTCAACCCCGCCGCGCTTGCCTATATCAACCGCCTGTCCGACTGGCTGTTTGTTGCCGCACGCCATATCGCGCAACAACAGGGCGGTGATGTATTGTGGGTGCCCGGCGCATCGCGATAAATTTTATTTTGGCAGGGATTTGCAGATGACAATCAAAATTGTGGGCGTCGTTGGCGCGGGTCAAATGGGTGCCGGTATCGCCCAAGTTGCCGCCCAAGCGGGTTATGCCGTCCTTCTTTCCGACCGGGCGATCGACATCGCGGAAAAGGGCAAGGCGGGGATTGCCAAATTGCTGGCGCGCGGGGTGGATAAGGGCAAATTATCGGCCAGCGATGCTGATGCCACGCTGGCGCGCATCACCTGTGTTGCCGACCACGCTGCCTTTGCACCGGCCGATCTGGTCATCGAGGCGGCGAGCGAGCGGGAAGAAATAAAGCGCGCCATTTTCGCATCCATCGCGCCCTTGCTCAGCGAAACCGCAATTTTGGCGACCAACACATCGTCCATTCCGATCACCCGACTGGCGCAGGAAGCGCATGACCCGGCGCGCTTTGTCGGCGTCCATTTCTTTAACCCGGTGCCGGTGATGGGGCTGATTGAACTCATCCGTGGCCTCGCAACATCCGATACGACGCTCGCCACCGTCGAAGCCTTTGGCCGCAGCCTAGGCAAGGAAATCGTCCATTCGTCGGACGCGCCGGGTTTCATCGTCAACCGGGTGTTGATGCCGATGCTCAACGAAGCCGCGGTCGCCTTGGGCGAAGGGGTGGCGACCATCCGCGACATTGACACCGCCTGCCGCCTTGGCCTCAACCATCCGATGGGGCCGTTGACGCTCGCCGATTTTATCGGGCTCGATACCTGCCTCGACATCATCAATGTGCTCCACACATCGACCGGCGACCCGCGTTTTCGCCCCGCGCCTTTGCTGGTCAAATATGTTGAGGCTGGCTGGGTCGGCAAAAAATCGGGACGCGGATTTTACGACTGGACGGGGCCGGAGCCGGTGCCGACACGATAGGCGCGCCGTCGGACGCGCTATTGCGCGGTCCAGCCCCCATCCATCGACAGCATCGACCCGGTGATTGCGCGTGCGCCATCGCTGACCAGATAGAGCATCAGGCTCGCCAGTTGCTCCACCTCGACAAAGGCTTTCTGCGGCTGTTTGTCGAGCAGCACATCCTGCACCACCTGATCATAGGTCATGCCGCGCGCCTTCATCGTATCGGGAATCTGGTTTTCGACCAGCGGTGTCCAGACATAGCCGGGGCAGATGCAGTTGACCGTAATGCCCTGGGTCGCCACCTCCAACGCCACCGTCTTGGTCAGCCCCGCGATGCCATGTTTGGCGGCATTATAGGCCGATTTATAGGGGCTGGCGACCAACGAGTGCATCGACCCTGTATTGATAATCCGCCCCCAGCCCTTGGCCTTCATGCCGGGCAACGCCGCCTTGGTCGCGTGAAATGCCGATGAAAGGATGATGGCGATCACCGCATCCCATTTGTCGTCGGGAAATTCGTCAATCGGCGCGACATGCTGAATACCGGCATTGTTGATGAGTATGTCCGGCGTGCCCAAATGGGCGGTGCAATCGGCCACCATGTCGCGGATGTCGGCGGGGCGCGACATATCGGCCCCATGGTGGCGCGCCTTGCCCCCATTTTTGGCGGCAAGTGCCGACACCTCCGCCGCAATTGCCGCCGCATCGCCAAAACCGTTGATCATCACCGAAGCGCCCGCCGCTGCCAGCGCATGGGCAAAGCCCAAACCAATGCCGCTGGTCGATCCGGTAATAAGGGCGGTCTTGCCGCTGAGGCTCGCTGTCATCGAACATTCCTTTCATTCTTTGTGCCGGACGCCCTGCCGCTTATCCGGGTGCGCCGTCAATCCCATCCCCCACCGCCAATGGTTTTTGCATTGCCCGCAATTTGGGTTATGGGTTGGCAACAAGCTTGGGGGATTTGGTGCATGCGCCTCGACGATTATGACGCCGGTGATGATATTCGCGATTTGGGTCGCGGCGGCGGCGGTGGTTTTGGCGGCGGCGGCTTGGGCCCGCTCCTCTCCATCCTCCCCATGCTTTTTGGGCGGCGGCTCGGTTGCGGGGGCATTTTGCTCATCATGCTGCTGGCCTTTGTCCTCCTCAACAGCGGGATTTTGAACGTCGGCAATATACCGGGCGGCGTGACACCCCAGAATGAAGCTTCATCCGGCGCGAATGTCGCGTGTGACACCACCGAAGAACGCTTTGCCTGCAACGTCTTTGGCTCCACCCATCAGGTCTGGGGGGCATTGTTCCAAGCCGAAGGACAGCAATATCGTCGCCCCAGCCTCAATTTCTTTAGCCAGCAAAATCAATCAGGCTGCGGCGTCGCACAATCGGCGATGGGGCCGTTTTATTGTCCGGCAGATCAGGGCGTCTACCTCGACACCGATTTTTTCCGCGAATTGACCCAGCGTTTCGGCGCAGCGGGCGATGCGGCACAGGCCTATGTCGTCGCGCATGAGGTTGGCCACCATATCCAGACACTGACCGGCGTTTCGGACCAAGTGCGCCAGGCGCAAGCGCGCGGTGGTGAGGCAGAGGGCAATGCCATCCAAGTGCGGATGGAATTGCAGGCCGATTGTTATGCCGGTGTCTGGGCCAATCGGGCGCGTACGCGCGACGGGCAAAGCGTGATGGAAGCCGGCGATTTGGAGGAGGCTTTGCGCGCCGCCAACGCCATTGGCGATGACACGTTGATGCGTGGCGCAGGGCAAAGGCCGGTTCCCGAAAGCTTTACCCATGGCACCAGCGAACAGCGTATGCGCTGGCTGCAACGCGGGTATGAAAGCGGCAATCCGGCGCAGTGCGATACGTTCCGCGCAGCCAATTTATAGGTTCGTTATAGCCGTTGTTCGGCGGCCACGCGCGCGAAATATTGGTGCATCGCCGCCGCACTATGCGCCGATAGTGCGACGTGAATGCGACGGCCATCGTGCGGATCCTCGGTCCGTTCCAATATGCCAGCCTCCGTCATCGTGCGGATCCAGCGCAGCGCGGTCGTCGCGGGCACTGCGGCTGCGATGCACAGGCTCGACACCGACACCCGCATATGTTCGAGCCGCGCCGCATATAGGTCGAGCAGCATATCCCATGCCGGATCGGCAAATAATTCGCCGACAAAATATTCATCGCGCAAGCGCCGTTCGCGGATGATCTGGCGGATTTGGTGTGGCGCAACCGGTGCGGGGGAATGTTGCGCGCCTGCTGTCCAATCGCGTGCAGGGCTGCGCATCTGTCCCTCAATAAACGGGCTAGGTGGCGGCGGGGTCAGCGCGCCATCGCCGGTCAGCCGCGCGAGCATCCGGCTGATCCGTCCCACCTCCTCCTGCAATAGCGTGATTTGTGCGTCCTGCGCTTCGCCCTCCCGCGTGTGGACTGTCCCGCCAACTTCGCGCAATTTGGCGGAGATAACGGCGGCGCATTGTGCCGCATCCGGGTTGGATACCAAAATGGTCCTGTCGTCATCGAACAGCGCCACCGCGTCATCAATGGCCGTCAGCGGCACCGACAGGATTATCGGCAAAGCATCATCCCGCACCCGCTGCGCCACATGGCTGAGTTGAGCGGCATCATCCCCCGCAGCCCATTCGTGCCACAGCAACATCGCACCGGCCAAACCCCGCCCCCCGTCATCCAGCCGCGCACGAACGATATCGACGTTGCAGACGGCCGCGGCGCGGGAAAGCGCCAGCGAAGGTGCATCCACACCCGACAACGCCATCTTGCGCAGCGGTGCAATATGGGGTGGTCCGCCCACCATATCGGAAGTCATATTAAAGGCGCTGCGGTCCCCGGACATGGTCAGCCTCCCCCATTCGCGCCATCTTGGTGCGATGCTGGAAAACTAGGGGTAGATTGGTGTCAAAACAAAGACAATAGTCGCCAGTTTCGAACAAAATATCAGCGATTTACTGCGAAAATTGACAAAAGATGCGCCATTTTGGACTATATTTTCGGGCAAATTGACGCACCATTATGGCGTAGTTTGCGCCATTTCCATAATGATTGCCCATTCGCCCGCCGTTACCGGTGAAACCGACAGGCGCGACTGGCGGCGCATCGCCATTTCGACCAGCCGGTCATCCCCCTTTATCTGGGCGAGCGACACCGGCCGTTCCACCCGGCGCAGCGGCTTTACCTTGACCGCGACCCAGCGTGTCCCCTCCGGCTCGGTCGGGTCGGGGTGCGCGGGCGCGCTGATGGTCACAATACCGACAATTTCCTTGCCGATATTGCTGTGATAGAAAAAGGCCTGATCGCCGACCTGCATGGTTTTGAGGTGGATGGCCGCGGCATGGTTGCGCACACCATCCCACGTCCCTTCACCCTCTTGCACCAAATCATCCCAGCTATAGGCGTCGGGTTCCGATTTCATCAGCCAATAGGCCATGGGTCAATTTCCTTGGTTGGGGGCAATATTGGCCGGCGGGGTCGCGGGAAAGCGGTCCAATATATAAATGGCGCCATTGGCGGTGGCGAGTTCGGCGCTGCCCATCGACGCGTTGCCGCCGGTGGTCGTGACCATAAAAATGCCATTGTCGATGGAAAAATTCAGCGGCGTTCCGGCCATGCTGGTCGCGGTAAAACTGCCGCCGCCTGCCAGAATGCGGGTGCGCAATTCCTCCGCCCGGATCGTCGTCGGCAGCATCCATGCGCGCATCTGCCGTGCGGTCGTCGCGCCATCCTGCGCCAAAATGGCAGCGCGCGCCGCGGCATCCCATTGGGCGAAGGCGCTGTCGCGCGGGACAAGCAAAGTGAGGTGCGATGCCGGATTGCCGAGCATCGGCATCAACCCTGCGCGGTCCAACAATGTCCGGCCCGTCGAAAATTCCGGCAAGCGGCGCATGGCCGCGGCAAGGCTCGCCGGTTCGACGGACCGCGTCGGGTCATTGGCACCGCTGCGTTCACCCCCGCCCGGTGCATCGCCGCTGCACCCACCAAGCCCGGCCAATAGGCATAGGGCGATGAGGGTGGGGGCGCGGCGCATCATGGCGCTTTCCCCTATGCCTTTTGCGCGGCAAATACTATGGGGGAAGTTTGGGGGTAATGAAGGGAAATTGGCTTCCATGACCAACGCCGTTCCGGTTATTTCGATCCGCGATCGTGGCCCTGCCGAGTTCGCGCAGGATTTTGGCGATAGTTTCGCGCGCTATGGTTTTGCGCTGATTACCGACCATGACATTGATGCCGATTTAATTGCTCGGGCGTGGGAATATAGCGCGCAATTTTTCGCAATGGATGAAGCATATAAGCGCCGCTTTCACCGCCCCGAATTATCGGGCGCGCGCGGTTACACCCCCTTTGGCACCGAAATTGCCAAGGGCGCAAAACACGTCGACCTCAAGGAATTTTGGCACATCGGGCGTGACCTGCCGCCGGGACACCCGCTCCTTGCGCAGCAGCCCAATAATATGTGGCCCGACCAGCCAGCCGATTTCAAGGCTGTCTACGCCCGCATGTTTGCCGAACTAGACCGGGTGGGCGGGTTATTGCTGTCGGCGCTTGGCCATTATCTGGGGCTGGGCGGCGATTGGTTTGCCCCGACGATAGAGGATGGGAATAGCGTACTACGCCTGCTCCATTACCCGCCGGTTGCTGGGTCGCCCGATGGCATCCGCGCCGAAGCGCATGAGGATATAAATACCATCACCCTGCTGCTCGGCGCGGAGGAGGCGGGGCTAGAAATCCTCGACCGCGATGGGCAATGGCTGCCGGTCGCCCCGCCGCCCGGTGCCATCAGCGTCAACGTCGGCGATATGTTGCAGCGACTGACCAACCACCGCCTGCCCTCCACCACCCACCGGGTGCGCAACCCCAGCAGCGAACGGGCGGGCATTTCACGTTATTCCATGCCCTATTTCCTGCATTTCCGTTCCGATTTTCTGATTGAAACCCTGCCCGGCTGCATCGATGCCGCCCACCCCAATCGTTATCCTGAGCCCATCACCGCCGATGACTATTTGCAGGAACGTCTGCGCGAAATCGGGCTGAAGAAATAGGATCAAAGAAAGGCAAAATCGCGCGGCCAGCCTGCCAGATTCGCGCCGCCATCAACGCAGATGGTCTGCCCGGTGATGGCATCGGCGCGGAGCAGAAACAGCACCGCATCGGCAATATCCTGCGGGCTGGCCAGCCGTTCGAGCGGCATTGCCGCCGCCATCCGTTCCATTTGCCCCGGCGCATAATCGGGGGCAGGCAGCGTCAGTCCCGGCGCGACGCCATTGACCCGCGCATAAGGTGCAAGCGCGCGTGCCTGTGTCCGCAGCGCCTGCCACAGCGCCTGTTTCGCCATAGTATAGGCGGCTTGGTCGGTCACCGGCTGGAATACCCGTTGGTCGAGGATATGGATGATGCTGGCGCGCGTCGCACCATCACCAGCCGCGCGGACATCGCCATCGGCGCGGACATCGCGCGCCGCCATCGCCACATGCTGCGTCAAGCGAACCGGCGCGATCATATTGACGCGCAGATGGTCGTGGAGCGCATCCTCGTCCATCGCCCAGCCATCACCATTGCCGAACATCGCGGCATTATTGACCAGCGCCAGCGGCGCACGTCCTGCCAGCGCCACCACATCATCAAACAGGCGATCGGCCGCGCCGCGCTGCGACAGGTCAGCGGTGGTCAGGAAAATCTCTGCACCCGCCGCATCCGCCGCCGCGCGCACATCATCATCCGGCTGCCCGCCATGCCCCGAATGGAGCACAAGGTCATAACCCGCCCCCGCCAGTGTCGCGCCAATCGCCGCACCAATGCGGTGCAACCCACCGGTGATCAGCGCCAATGGCCGTGTCATGGCCGCCGCCCACGGGTGAGGGTGATGCCAATGCTTTCCCCGCCCTCCGCAATCGCCAGCTTGACGATGCGCACGGTAACGCGGCGCACGCCGCGATCCTGTAATAAAATCGTGTCGATGATGTGGTCGGCCACCGCCTCTATCAAGGTAAAATGGACGCCGGGGGGCAAACCATCGCTCGCCGCATGTTTCAAATCCATATAGGATTTGGAGGCGCTGAGCGGGGTTTCGGGGGCATAATGGTCGGCCACATCCAGTTCAGCGGTAACGCTGATCCTGAGTGGTTGCGGCAGGTGCGTTTCCTCTGAATATACGCCAGTTAGCACCGCGACCTCCAGATCATGGACTTCGAGCATCAGCGTATCGGCAGGGTTCATCGGCGCACCATATCCCACAGAAAATTGCGGTTGAGCGATTCGACAATCGCCCCCCCCTTTCGTAAAGGCGGCTCCCCTTAACGGAGTGGACGATATTGGTCGAGTTGAAACCCCTGCACCGCGCCGCCGACGCGGCGGTTGAAAATCTGCTCGACCAAGCATTTGGCACCGACCGTTTTACCCGCACCGCCTATCGCGTCCGCGCGGGGCTACAGCCGCTCAGCAGCTATAGTTTCAGCGCATGGGACGGCGATGTGCTGGTTGGCGCGCTGCAAAGCTGGCCGGTCGCGTTGGCGGCGGATGATGGCAGTCGCCACCCGCTGATCATGGTCGGGCCGGTCGCGGTGTCGCCAACGCTGCAACGCGGCGGCATGGGCAAGCAGATGATGGCGCATTTGCTGACCATTGCCGAGGATGCGGCCGATTGCGCGCTGATGCTGGTGGGCGATGCCCCCTATTACAGCCGGTTCTTCGGTTTTGACACGGCAGCAACCAGCGGCTGGCGGCTGCCCGGCCCCTTTGACCCGGCGCGGCTGCTCGCCCGGCCGATTGGTGGCCACCTGCCCCCCGACCTGCCCGGCTTGATCGTCGGCGATCCACAAAGGCGGTAACACACTTGCACACAGCCCAGCGCATGGGCAGTGTCGCTGCCATGGCGCGATTTGCCCCACCCCCGCCCGGTGATGGCGCGCTCGATGCCGTGCTCGCCTATATCGATGGCAATATAGCGCCACCGGTCGATAGCTGGCACCCGCAGCATCGCGGGACGATCGACATTTCCATCCGCGCCGACGGCAGTTGGTGGCATGAGGGGGGGGAGATAAAGCGCCCCGCCATGACACGCCTGTTTTCCCGTATCCTGCGGCGCGAAGCCGACGGTAGCCACGTTCTTGTCACCCCGGCCGAATTGCTGCGCATAGAGGTGGAGGATGCAGCATTTACGGCGGTCGAAATGCGCGCCGAACTGTGGGACGGTGAGCAATTATTGCTGTTCCGCCTGTCCAACGGTGAAAATATCCTCGCCGATGCGGACCACCCAATATATTGGCGCGGTGGTGACGCGGGCGCGCGCCCCTATATCCGCGTACGCGGCGATGCTGCCCGACCGCTGGAGGCGCGGCTGACCCGTTCTTGCTATTATGCGCTGGCCGAACGTGCAGATGATGCAGGGGTGGTTTGGAGCGCGGGGCAGCAATTTTCATTATTGGAGACGGCAAGATGAGCCAGCCGGACGCACTCCACAATGAATTGCTGCGCCGCTTTGCCGATGCGCCACCGCTTGGCGAATTAATGGCGACGGAAGCCCCCGACCTGCCGCTCCCCAATGATCCACGCGCCGCCGCCGTGCTCGTCGCCTTTGTCGCGCGCGAACGCCCGACCTTGTTGTTGACGCGGCGGCAAGCGCATCTGCGCCAACATGCGGGACAAGTCGCCTTTTTGGGCGGGGGCAGCGATGGCGATGAAGATGCCGCCGCAACCGCGCTGCGCGAAGCGTGGGAGGAGGCAGCCCTTCCCCCCGATGCGGTGCGCATCATTGGGCAGATGGCAGCATTTCGTACCTTCACCGGCTATGCCATCACCCCCGTTCTGGCGACCATCCCGCCTGACCTGCCGCTGGTACCCGACGCGACAGAGGTGGCGCGCCTGTTTGAAGCGCCGTGCGACATTTTGTTCGACCCTGCGCAGCGCACGCTGACGCGCGTCGAATGGCAAGGCGCGATGCGCCAATATTGGGAAAGCCACGTCGATGGCGAACGTGTGTGGGGGATTACCGCTGCACTGATCCGCGCCATTGGTGTCGCGCTGGCGCTGGAGGGGGATCCTCAGGCACTGAATGGCATGGGCATAAGGCGGTGCGCATGATGCAACTTCCTGACGCACCATGGTGGCACGAACCCGCGCTGCAGCGGGTGGTCGCCATGCTGGGTGGCGGGGATTGGGCGCGGCTGGTCGGCGGGGCGGTGCGCGATTCGCTGGCCAATTTGCCGGTTGCAGATATGGATATTGCCACGCGCCGTCCCCCCGATTGGGTGATGGCGGCGGCAGAGGCGGCGGGGATGAAGGCCATCCCGACCGGCATCGCGCACGGGACGGTGACATTGATCGCCGATGGCGCGCGCTTTGAAGTGACGACATTGCGCCGCGATGTGACGACCGATGGGCGGCGCGCGACCGTCGCCTTTAGCGATGATTGGGCCGAGGATGCGGCACGGCGCGATTTTACGATCAACGCGCTCTATGCCGACGTGGCGACAGGCACCGTGTTTGACCCGACCGGCGGGATTGCCGATTTGGCAGCAGGACGGGTGCATTTCATTGGCAACGCAGCGCAGCGGATTGATGAGGACCATCTGCGCATTCTGCGCTGGTTCCGTTTCTTTGCCCGCTTTGGCCGGGGGGATGCCGACGCCGCGACACTGCATCTTTTGCGGGACAAGGCACCCCTGTTGCGCAGCCTGTCGCGTGAACGGGTGGCGGATGAATTTTTGCGGATATTGGCGCTGCCCAACCCGGTGCCGGTGCTGCGATTGATGGCAGAGGCGCAGATTCTGAGCGAAATCGCACCCGAAGCCGACCCATCGGGCATCGCGCGCGTCGAAAAATTGCTGGCCAACGAAGCGTTAGCTAGACTGGGTGGGGCTGGACTGGCGGCAGATGGTCTGTTGCGGTGCATGGCCCTGATCGGCGATGCTGTGGCCGCCGACCGGCTGGCCGCGCGGCTCAAATTTTCAGGCGTGATGCGCAAACGCATCGCCCGCGCATTGGGCAGCAACCATGGCGATGCCAGCCCGCGCGCTATGGCATATTATCTGGGGATGGTTGGCGCACGCGACAGGATATTGCTGCACGGCACCGACGATGTTGCGGCGCAACTGGCGGCGCTGACGGACTGGCAGCCACCCAAATTGCCCATCGGCGGGCGCGATATTTTGGCGCGGGGGATTGCCGCCGGGCCAGATGTCGCACGAATTTTGGCTGAAGTCGAAACGCGCTGGATCGCCGCGGATTTCCCCGACCGCGCAGCAACGCTGCAAATGCTCGACGAAGTTTAGAAGATCGAATCGCCGCGCTTTGTCGAGGTTGCCCATGCGGCAAAGGCGGCGTCCGCATCCAATGGTTTGGAGAAAAGATACCCCTGCCCCGCGTTACAGCCGATCGCGGCAATCCGCTGGGCAATAGCGTCGGTTTCAATCCCCTCCGCCGTGGTTTTCATGCCCAATGCTTCCCCCAGACGCTGGATAGTGCGCACGATGGCGAGCGAATCGGCGCTCGAATCAATCCCCGCCACCAAGCTGCGGTCGATTTTGAGCGTGTCGATCGGCAGACGTTGCAGACTAGCAATATTGGAATAGCCGGTACCAAAATCGTCCATCGCGATCCGCACGTCGAGCGCGGCGAGCGAGCGCAAAATCCCACCGGCATCATCCGCATTCTCGATGACGCAGCTTTCGGTAACTTCGACCATCAGCCGGTTACCGGCGATCCCGCTGCGCTGCAGCTCACCCTGAACCAGTGCCGCAACATCATCGCGCGTCAATTGGATGGGGGAGAAATTGACCGCCATATGCACCGGAACCGCGCTGCCGTGGCGCGCATCCCACTGGGCCAATGTGTCGAGCGCGCGGCCCAGCACATATCGACCCAAGGGTACAATTAGCCCGCTATCTTCGGCAATCGGTACAAATTCGTCGGGGCCAATGCGCACGCCCTGGTGCGTCCAGCGTGACAGCGCCTCAAAACCAATGATCCGCCGCTGGCGCATATCGACGAGCGGTTGAAAGGCGAGGTCGATCTGCCCCTCTGCAATGGCGCTGCGCAGCGCGGTTTCCAGATCGAAACGGTGGTGCGCGTTGCTAAGCGCAATTGGTTCGTAAAAGGCGAGCCCATCGCCCATTTTCGCCTGTTTCAGTGCAATTTGTGCGTGGCGCACCAAATCCGCGCCGTCATTGGTCCCGGCGCGCGCAATGTCGGCGATGCCGCCAATCGCGCAATCAACGTTAATCAACAGCGAACCGATGCGGAATGGCTCGACAAAGCAATCGGCAATCCGCCGCGCGATGCGCCGCGCACCGCACCGCCCACCGCCATTTTCGCACAGCAGCGCAAATTCATCCGCCCCGATACGCGCCAGCATATCCCCACCGCGCAGCCGCTGCGACAAACGGCGCGCAACGGTGAGCAATAATTCATCGCCCGCCAGCGCGCCGATTGATTCGTTGATCCGCGAAAAGCGCAACAAATCTATGGTCAGCAAAGTTGTCGAAACGCTGCCATCATCTTGGGCCAGCCGTTGTTCGATCCGGTCGCACAGCCCCGAACGATTGGGCAGACCCGTCAGGCTGTCGGACAATAGCTCGCGGCGCAAATTCGCCTCTGAGCGCACCAAGGTTGTCCGGTCGACAAGGGAAAGCAGGGCCTGCCGCGCGGCAAATTCTTCATCGGGCAGGGCGGCAACCGTTACCTCAAACACCCGGCCCGATGGCCCAGGCTGTTCCCACACGCGCGATACATTATCGCGGTCGCCCGCCAAAACGGCGTCACCCATTGCGGCAATCGGCCCGCCATCACTGGTGATGAGGTCGCGGCCCTTAATGCGTTCAAAGGCAGCATTGCAGGCGGCGACATAATGGCCCTCTTCGCCCATGCGTAGCAGGGCGACGGGGTGGGGCAATGCCTCCAGCCAGCCGCAGATGCGCCGCGCGTCCACCTCGGCAAGCGGGGTCAGTGCCGCAACCACACCCACCGGCGTGTCAAGCGGTTGACCGTCCATATCAATGCGCAGAGGCATGTTCATAATGGAGGGGAATAACCGCCGATGGTGAATAAATTGTTTGCAATAAGTAAATTAGCGACGATTCGATTATGATCCGAATTGGTTATTGCGTGGGAAACCAAGCGGCGCCATCCGCCCCGCGCCGGCCCGCGCGCCCTGCCATTCGCCAAGGTCATTTTCGGTACGCGTACGCGCTTCGGCCCCGCCCATCGTCCAGCTAAGCCCATCGGCAAGGCAAATGGTGCGCACGTCCGACAGGCCACCATCCTTATATTTTTGTAACATCACGCCCTGCCCACGTCCCATTTCGGGCAAATCGGCGAGTGGGAAGATCAGCAATTTGCGGTTGTCGCCCACCACCGCCACCATGTCATCGCCATCCGCAATCGGTCGCAATATGCTAAAGCGTGCGCCGGATTTCAGATTGACGATCTGCTTGCCCTTGCGCGTTTCGGCGATGAGGTCGCTGGTAACGGCGACAAAGCCATGGCCGCTGCTGCTGGCGACCAGCATTTTTGCCGCTGCGGACGCGCAGGTCAGCGCGATAATATCCCCCTCCCCCTCTATATCGACCATCAGCCGCACCGGTTCGCCAAAACCGCGGCCGCCGGGCAATTTGTCCGCCGCCAGCGTATAGACCCGGCCATTGGCAGCCGCGAGCAGGATACGATCGGTTGTCTGTGCGGGCAGGATATGCGCCAGTTCGTCGCCCTCCTTAAACGCCAGCTTGGCGCGCGCCGCTGCATCAATATGGCCGCGCATCGCCCGAATCCACCCGCGCTTGGACAGGATGATCGTTACCGGCTCCCGCTCCACCATTGCCTCCAGCGGGATGTCGCGGGTCGGCGCAGCTTCGGCAATGGTCGTGCGTCGCGCGCCCAATGCGGTGTCGGCACCATAATGGGTGAGCAGCGCGTCCAGATCCCGCTTCATGCGCGTGCGTTGCCGCGCGGGGGAGGCGAGCAGCGCTTCCAGTTCCGCTTGCTCCTTGGCCAAATCCTCCGCCTCGCGGCGCAATTCCATTTCTTCGAGCCGGCGCAGCGAGCGCAGCCGCATGTTCAAAATCGCTTCGGCCTGACGTTCCGTCAAACCAAATTCGGCCATCATCACCGGGCGCGGTTCATCCTCTGTCCGGATGATTTCGATTATCCGATCGAGGTTCAAATAGGCGATGAGGTAACCGCCCACCAGTTCGAGCCGGTCGGCGATGCGGTTCAGCCGGTGCTGGGTGCGCCGCGCCAAAATATTGAATTGATGCGCCAACCATTCGCGCAGCAATTCGGCAAGCCCCATCACGCGCGGGGTGCGCGCGGCATCGAGCACGTTGAGGTTGAGCGATATGCGGCTTTCCAAATCGGTCAGCCGGTAAAGGCTGTCCTGCAATATGTCGGGATCGACATTGCGGCTACGCGGGACGAGGACGATGCGCACATCCTCTGCGCTTTCGTCGCGCACATCCTCCAATATCGGGAGTTTTTTGTCGGCAATCAGCTGGGCAATTTGTTCAATCAATTTGCCCTTGGACACACCATAGGGGATTTGGGTGACCACCAATTGCCACGCGCCCGGCCCATCGCCCTTTTCGGGTGTTTCGGCAAAGCGCGCACGCACGCGGAAACTGCCGCGCCCGCTGGCATATGCGGCGGCGATGCTTTCCGCGCTGTCGACGATCAACCCGCCGGTCGGCAAATCCGGCCCGCGTATATGCGCCAATATCGCCGACAGCGGTGCTTCGGGTTCGTCGATCAACATTTTGGCCGCAGCGATAATTTCGGCGGCATTGTGCGGCGGGATGCTGGTCGCCATGCCCACCGCAATCCCCTGCGCGCCATTGGCCAGCAAATTGGGGAAGAGGCCGGGCATCACCTCCGGCTCCTCCTCCTCCCCATTATAGGTCGGTTTGAAATCGACGGTCGCTTCGTCCAGCCCGGACATGATGTCGATGGCGGTGCGCGTCAGCCGCGCCTCTGTATAACGATAGGCGGCGGCATTATCCCCATCGATATTGCCAAAATTGCCCTGCCCGTCGACCAAGGGGTAACGCAGCGCAAAATCCTGCGCCAAGCGCACCATCGCATCATAAACGGCGGTGTCACCATGCGGGTGATATTTGCCGATAACATCGCCGACGACGCGTGCCGATTTTTTATGCGGATCATTGGGGTTCAGTTTCAACTGGCGCATCGCCCAGAGCAGGCGGCGGTGCACCGGCTTTAACCCGTCGCGCAAATCGGGCAGCGACCGCGCGGTAATCGTCGAGAGCGCGTAAATCAGATAGCGGTCGGACAATGCCCCATCAAAGGGCACGTCGAGGATGGGGTATGCGGGGGTATCTGTCGTCATTGTCCGCCGTTCGTTAGCAACGCCCCGCCGCTTGCGAAAGGGGGGCGATGCAAAGTCGGTCGAGCATGCTTGCATGTCGCCCGCGAGCGTGGCACAGGCACGCGCACCCCATGGGGGCGGTTAGCTCAGTTGGTAGAGCATCTCGTTTACACCGAGAGGGTCGGCGGTTCGAGCCCGTCACCGCCCACCATAAGGCGTTTACTGCACCAGCGGGCTATCGCTGGTCGCTATATCGACACCTTCGATCGTCGTGCGGCTGGCAAGGATGGTCAGATATTGGCTGACCGCGCGGCGAAAGCTCGCCTCCTCCAGATATTGGGCGATCTTGTCCTCGACCAGTTCAAAGGGCAATTGCTGCCCCTCCACCCGTCGCCCTGCACGAATGACATGGACACCAAAGCGCGATTTGACCGGCTCGGGGTGGAGCGCCCCCTCTGCCAAAGCGAAAAGCACATCTTCAAATGGCTTTACCGTCTGGCCGGGGCCAATCTGGCCCAAATTGCCGCCCTGTTCCTTGGACGGGCAGGCCGAATGGGCGCGCGCATATTCGCCAAAACGTCCCGGCTCGCGTTGCAACACACGGATCGCCTGACGCGCATCGCCCGCCGCCAGACCATAAGCGAGGTCATCCTGCGGATCGGCGGCGAATAAAATATGTTCCGCCTCCACCAAAGTGGGGGAGGAAAATCGGTCCTTATGCCGCTGATAATATAGCCGCGCGGTCGCCTCATCCGCCTTGGGGGTGGTGACGGCGGCTTCGAGCAGCGCCTCTATCGCGGCATCCTCCGCCGCCAGCCGACGCCCCTCAGCATCGGCCAAGCCCGCGCCAGTAAGGCCGAGGCGCGCCGCCTCATCCAATAATAATTGCCGCAGCACCAGCGCGCGCGCCGCCGCCTCCCACGCTGCTTCGGCGCTGGGGGCCGGGTGGTTCTGCACCTCTGCCGCGATGGTCGCGGGCGGGATTTCAACCCCGCCTACCGCCACCCGCGGATGGTCGGGTGGCGATGCGGGCGGAGCAGCCGCTTGCTGGTGTCCGCAGCTACCCATGGCGCGCCGCCAATTTGCGCGAACGGACGATCTGATATCCCGGCCGCCAAACATAACGGATGGGGGCCGAGAGCATGTGGACAAGCCGGGTAAAGGGGAAGAGGAGGAGGATGGTCAGCCCCAGCGTCAGATGCGCCTTAAAGATAGGGCTGGTGTCCAAAACATAGTCCGATGCCCCGGCACGGAAGGTGAAAATCCCCTGTGCCCAGTTCATGAATTTGACCATTTCATGCCCGTCCAAATGCTGCATCGATATGGGAATGGTGGCGAGGCCGAGGATGAGTTGCAGCCAGAGCAGGACAAGGATCATAATGTCCGAAAAGCTCGAATTGCGGCGGATACGCGCGTCGAACAAACGGCGATGGAGCAGGATGCTCGCCCCGGCAAAGGCCAAAATGCCCGCAATACCACCAACCGCCATCGCCATGATCTGCTTTGCTTCATGCGAAATGCCGATGGTGTCAAAAATGATGATTGGGGTGAGCAAGCCGCCCAAATGACCAAAGAAAATGACCAACACGCCCGCGTGGAACAGGACGCTGCCCCACATGAGTTGCTTGCGGCGCAGGAGCTGGCTCGACCCCGAACGCCAGCTATAAGATTCGCGATCATAGCGAAAGACACTACCGAGCGCGAGCACGGCAAGCGCGATATAGGGGTAGATGCCAAACATCAGATGATTGATAAATTGGGCCATCTCAATGGCTCCTTTCGACTTGGGGTTCGGCGATGTCGCGCATGCGTGCCACCATATCCTGCACCTTGGGGCAATCGGCAGCATCGGGTGCGGCGGGGGCCATGGCGCCAAAGCGCACCTCCTCCTCCGCCCAGGCGGCATCGAGTGCGGCGAGATCATCGGGGTCTTCAGCCACCGCCTGATCTTCGGGCGCTTGCGCGCCCGCCATATCGGCGAGCACCGCCATCACCCCGGCATAGGGGGTGCCGCGTGCCGCCAGTCGCTCTGCCAAGAGGGCGATGATAACCCCCGGTTCCGCCAGCGTATCGACCGCCGTGCCGCGCGGCAGCGTCGAACAATATTCGAGGAAGAGCGGCAGATAGTCGGGCAATTCATTGCTCGACGGCTCCAAACCAGCGTCAACATAGCGTTGGCGCAAATCCACCATCGCCTGCCCCCGGTCGCGGCTTTCGCCATGCACATGTTCGAACAGATGCAGGCTATGGTTGCGCCCCCGGTCGAAAATTTCGACATAATGTTCCTGCGCGGACAACAGGTCACCGCCCGCCAATTGCAGCAACAATGGCTCGATGCGGCGCACATCCTTGGCTCGCAACATGCCTTCTTCGGACAAGACCGTCCGAATGTCGGGGATGGCGGCACGCAATTCGGCGTCGGGATAATGGAGCAGCGCGGCGAGCGCGCGCAAGGTCCGCGCGCGCATCAGAACACCTCACTCGGCGTTTGCAATTTCTTGCGCGCCGGTGCGCCGAACATATTGGTGCTGGTTTCGCCCGACGAACAACCATTGCCGAACGAAAATCCGCAACTGCCGCGCTCGTCGAACATATCCTCCGCATCCTCCCTATGGCCGGTCGGAATAACGAAGCGATCCTCATAATTGGCGATCGCCATCACCTGATACATTTCGTCAATCTGTGCAGCGGTCAGGCCGACCTTGGTCGCGATATTTTCGTCGATCACCCCATCGACCCGCTTGGCGCGCATATAGGCACGCATGGCGAGCATCCGTTCGAGGCAGAGCGCAATCGGCTCTTCCTTGCCCGCCGTCAGCAGGTTGGCGAGATATTTCATGGGGATACGCAGCGAACGGACATCGGGCATGCCGTCATTGACCGCAATTTGCCCGGCATGCGCCGCCGATGAAATCGGCGATAGCGGCGGGACGTACCAGACCATCGGCAATGTGCGATATTCGGGGTGGAGCGGAAAGGCGATTTTCCAATCCATCGCCATTTTCCACACCGGCGATTTACGCGCCGCCTCCAACCATGCTTCGGGCACGCCATCGGCGCGCGCCTGTTCGATCACCGCCGGATCATTGGGGTCGAGGAAGATGTCGAGCTGCGCCTGATAAAGATCCTCGACATTTTCGATCGATGCCGCTTCCTCTATCCGGTCGGCATCATAGAGCATGACGCCCAGGTAACGGATGCGCCCGACGCAGGTTTCCGAACAAACGGTCGGCAACCCCGCCTCTATGCGCGGGTAGCAGAAGATACATTTTTCCGATTTGCCGGTTTTCCAATTATAATAGATTTTCTTGTAGGGGCAGCCCGACACGCACATGCGCCAGCCCCGGCATTTATCCTGATCGATAAGGACGATGCCATCTTCTTCGCGCTTATAGATCGACCCCGCCGGACAGGCCGCAACGCAGGTGGGGTTGAGGCAATGTTCGCACAATCGCGGCAGATACATCATGAAGGTATTTTCGAACTGGCCGTAAATCTCCTTCTCGACCCCTTCGAAATTATAATCGGCGCTGCGCTTGGAAAATTCGCCGCCCAATATTTCTTCCCAATTGGGGCCCCAGTTGATTTTTTCCATCCGTTCGCCCGAAACCAGCGAACGCGGGCGCGCGGTCGGGAAAGCCTTGCTTTCCTTTGCCTGCTGCAGATGCGCATAATCAAAGGTGAAGGGTTCGTAATAATCGTCGATTTCAGGCAGGTCGGGGTTGGCGAAAATCTTGGACAATAGCCGCCATTTGCCGCCCATGCGCGGCTTCAGCCGCCCACCCTTGACGTCCCAGCCGCCATTCCAGCGTTTCTGATTTTCCCAATCCTTGGGATAGCCGATGCCCGGTTTGGTTTCGACATTGTTGAACCACGCATATTCCATGCCATCACGGCTGGTCCACACATTCTTGCAGGTGATGGAACAAGTGTGGCAGCCGATACATTTGTCGAGGTTCAGCACTTTGCCAATTTGTGCGCGGACTTTCATTCTGCTGCCTCCACCATATTGAGAGGCTCCTCCAGCCAATCGACATTTTCCAATTTGCGTACGATGACATATTCATCGCGGTTCGACCCGACCGTGCCATAATAGTTGAAACCATAGGCCAGTTGGACATAGCCGCCGATCATATGCGTCGGTTTGAGCACCGCGCGGGTCACACTATTGTGGATGCCGCCGCGCTGGCCGGTCAGCGGGCTGCCCGGCACGTTCACAATTTTTTCCTGCGCATGGTACATGAAGAGCGTCCCTTCCTTCATGCGTTGCGACACGACGACCCGGGCGACGAGCGCGCCATTGCTGTTGAACGCTTCTACCCAGTCATTATCGACCAGGCCCGCGCGCGCCGCGTCGACTTCGGACATCCAGACAATCGGCCCGCCGCGCGACAGCGTCAGCAGCAATAAATTGTCGGTATAGGTCGAATGGATGCCCCATTTCTGGTGCGGGGTGATGAAATTCAAAATGACATGCGGTTGCCCCGCCGCCTTGTCGATCATCGGCTTGACCGCCTTGGTGTCGATCGGCGGTCGATAGACGCAAAATCCCTCCCCAAAGGCGCGCATCCACAGATGATCCTGATAAAGCTGCTGCCGCCCGGTCAATGTGCGCCACGGGATGAGTTCATGGACGTTGGTGTAACCGGCATTGTAACAGACATGCTCGCTCTCCAGCCCCGACCATGTGGGGGAGGAGATGATCTTGCGCGGCTGTGCCTGAATGTCGCGGAAGCGGATTTTTTCCTCTTCCTTCGGCAAGGCCAAATGGGTGTGGTCACGCCCGGTAAATTCGCTGAGCGCCGCCCATGCCTTTACCGCTACCTCCCCATTGGTTTCGGGCGCGAGTGAGAGGATGACTTCGGCCGCGTCAATGGCGCTGTCGATACGCGCCAACCCCTTGGCCGTCCCTTCCTCGCGCACTTCGCCGTTGAGGCCGCGCAGCAAATCCACCTCATGTCCGGTTTCCCAGCTAATCCCCTTGCCGCCATTGCCGATGCTTTCCATCAGCGGGCCGAGCGAGGTGAAGCGGCTGTAGATATTGGGGTAATCGCGCGTCACCACCGCGACATTGGCCATGGTGACACCGGGAACAGGCACGCAATCGCCCTTGCCCCAGTCGGCGACATCAAATGGCTGGGCGATTTCGCCCGCCGTGTCGTGGAGGATGGGGGTGAGCACCACATCCTCCTCCACTCCCAACACCTCTGGCGCGACTTCGGAAAATTTGCGTGCCAGCGTCTTGAAAATTTCCCAGTCGCTTTTGGATTCCCACACCGGGTCAACCGCCGCCGACAGGGGGTGGATGAAGGGGTGCATGTCGGACGTGTTCAAATCGTCCTTTTCATACCAGCTGGCGGTTGGCAGCACGATGTCCGAATAGACGCAGGTCGTCGACATACGAAAATCGAGCGTCACCAACAGGTCGAGTTTCCCGCGCGGCGCATCGTCATGCCAGACGACATCATCGGGCTTTTGCGCGCCCGTTTCGCCCAGATCCTTGCCTTGCACGCCATGCGCCGTGCCGAGCAGATGTTTCAGGAAATATTCGTGTCCCTTACCCGAAGAACCGAGCAGGTTGGACCGCCAAACGAACATGTTGCGCGGCCAGTTGGCCGGATCATCCGGGTCGGTGCAGCTGAGCTGCAATTCGCCCGATTGCAGCCCCTTGGCGACATAGTCCTTCGCCGTCTCGCCCGATGCTTTGGCGGCCTTTGCCACGTCCAACGGGTTGGTTTTGAGCTGCGGGGCGCTCGGCAGCCAGCCCATGCGTTCGGCGCGCACATTATAGTCGATGAGCGCGCCCGACCAATCGCGCTTGGGCGCGGTCGGCGACAATAGCTCATCGACCCCCAGCGTTTCATACCGCCACTGGTCGCTATGCGCATAGAAAAAGCTGGTGCCGTTCATGTGGCGCGGCGGGCGCTGCCAGTCGAGGCCAAAGGCCAAGGGCTGCCAGCCGGTCTGCGGGCGCAATTTTTCCTGCCCGACATAGTGCGACCAACCGCCACCCGATTGGCCGATGCACCCGCACATCACCAACATATTGATGATGCCGCGATAGTTCATATCCATATGGTACCAGTGGTTCAGCCCGGCACCCAAAATCACCATCGACTTGCCGCGCGTTTTTTCGGCATTGGTCGCAAATTCACGCGCGATGGTGATGATATGATCGGCCGGAACCCCGGTTATCGCCTCTGCCCAAGCAGGGGTATAGGGCGTCATGTCGGCATAATCGCGCGCGACATTGTCGCCGCCCAAGCCCCGGTCGAGCCCATAGTTGGCGCAGAACAGGTCAAAGACGGTGGCGACATAGGCCTTGCCGTCTTTGAGCGTCACCTCGCTCACCGGCACGCGGCGGTGCAGCACCTCGGCATGGTCGGTGCCCTTGAAATGGTCGTGCGCGCGATTGCCGAAATAGGGGAAGGCAACATCGACAATTGCATCATGGTCGCCATCCAGAATCGCGGTCATCCGCAATTTGGTGTCGGCACCCTTGCCGTCCTTTTCCTCCAGATTCCATTTGCCCTTGTCACCCCAGCGGAACCCGGCGCTGCCGAGCGGCGCGACCAGCTTCTTGGAAATTTCGTCAAAGGCGACGCTTTTCCATTCGGGGTTATTCTTTTCGCCCAAAGCACCCTTCAGCTCGCTCGCGCGCAGCATGGTGTCGGGAACATAGGCGCCATCCTGCTCGACAAGGCGCACGAGCATCGGGAAATCGGAATAGCGGCGGCAATAATCCTCAAAATATTCAACCTGTCGGTCGAGGTGATATTCGCGCAATATGACGTGGCCGAGCGCCATGGCGAGCGCGGCGTCAGTGCCCTGTTGCGGATTGAGCCATAGATCGGCGAACTTGGTTGCCTCTGCATAGTCGGGGGAAACCACCGCAACCTTGGTGCCGCGATAGCGTGCCTCTGTCATGAAATGCGCGTCAGGTGTGCGGGTTTGCGGGACATTGCTGCCCCACAGCATCAGAAAACCGGCATTATACCAGTCGGCGCTTTCGGGAACGTCGGTTTGTTCACCCCATGTCTGCGGACTGGATGGCGGCAGGTCGCAATACCAGTCATAAAAGGAAAGACAGGTGCCGCCGAGCAGCGACAAATAGCGCGCGCCAGCGGCATAGCTGACCATCGACATGGCGGGGATGGGCGAAAAGCCGACGATCCGGTCGGGTCCGTGCTTTTTGGCCGTATAGGCGTTGGCGGCGGCGATGATTTCGGTGACTTCTTCCCACACGCCGCGCACAAAGCCGCCATGCCCGCGAATGGCGGTATAGGCGTCGCGCTTGGCCGGGTCCTCGACAATCGACGCCCATGCCGCCACCGGCGACATTTCGGCCCGCGCCGCGCGCCACAGGCGGATGAGGCGCGAACGGATCAGCGGATATTTGAGCCGCTGGGCCGAATAAATATACCAGCTATAACTCGCCCCGCGCGGGCAACCGCGCGGTTCATGGTTGGGCAGGTCAGGCCGTGTGCGCGGATAATCGGTCTGCTGGGTTTCCCAAGTGATGATCCCGCCCTTGACGTAGATTTTCCACGAGCAACTGCCGGTGCAATTCACGCCGTGGGTCGACCGGACGATTTTGTCATGCTGCCACCGCTGGCGATAGCCATCTTCCCAATCACGTGCTTCGGCCGTCGTTTGGCCATGCCCACCCGAAAAGCGTTCGCGCTTGCGATTGAAAAATGTCAGACGGTCGAGCAGTTGGCTCATTTCTTCCTCCTAAAGACCCTTCATGCCGCTTGGCTGGCGAGCGGACGGGCTTGACGTTCCAATGCGTAAAGCACGCCGCCGGGGCGCGAATATATGACCCATGTCAAAGCAGCGCAGCTGGCATAAAAAATTACAAAGCCGATCAGCGCCGCCATCGGCGAACCCGTCGCGGCGATCGAGCTGCCGAAACTTTTGGGGATGAAAAAGGCCCCATAAGCAGCAACCGCACTGGTGAAACCGACAATCGCCGCCGATTCCTTTTCCGCCTGCCGCTGACGCGCCGGGCCCGACAATTCGGGCATCAACCGGGCGATTTCCCCGCCCATGATGTTGGGGATCATCTGGAAAGTCGATGCGTTGCCGATCCCGCTCACCAGGAAGATAAAGATAAAGCTGCCCAAAAAGCCCCAGAAATGCCCAACCGACAGGAAATGGCCCACGCCGACCACCCCGGCAATCATCCCGATGAACACCCAGAATGTCACGCGCGCGCCGCCCCATTTGTCGGCCATCCAGCCGCTGAATGCCCGCGACAAGGCGCCGACCAACGGCCCCAGAAAGACATATTTGAGCGCATCAACCGTCGGGAAGGCATGTTTGGCGAGCAGCGGCAGCCCCGCCGAAAAGCCGATGAAGCTGCCAAAGGTGCCGGTATAGAGCCAGCACATCAGCCAATTATGGCTGCGCTGGAAAATCACCGATTGCTCGGCAAAGCTCGCCTTGGCATCGGCGATATCATTCATGCCGATCCACGCAATCAGGCTGGATGCGATGATGAAGGGCACCCAGATGAAGCCGGCATTTTGCAGCCACAGGGGCGGCGCATCGCCGACATGGACGCTGGCCCCGCCCAATATGCCAAAGACCCCGCTGGTGATGGTGATCGGCACGATAAACTGCATCGCCGAAACGCCCAAATTGCCCAACCCGGCGTTGAGCGCCATCGCGTTGCCCTTTTTCGCCTTGGGGAAGAAAAAGCTGATGTTCGACATGGAAGAAGCGAAATTGCCGCCGCCCAGCCCGCACAGCAAAGCTAGGACGAGGAAGATGATATAGGGGGTTTCGGGGTTCTGCACCGCATAGCCGATGCCAAAGGCGGGGATGAGCAGGCTCGCGGTGCTCAGCGTTGTCCACAAACGGCCCCCGAATATCGGCACCATGAAGCTGTAAAATATGCGGAACGTCGCCCCCGACAGGCCGGGCAGCGCCGCCAGCCAGAATAGTTGGTCGGTGCTATAGGCAAAGCCCGCCTTGGGCAGTTCGGCAACCACCATCGACCAGACCATCCACACCGCAAAGGCGAGGAAGAGCGCAGGGATCGAAATATACAAATTACGTCGGGCAATTTTTTCGCCCGTAGTCTCCCAAAATTCCGGGTCTTCGACATCCCATTTTTCGAGCACGCGTTGCGGCATGCCATGCTTGGCCGGGTCGTGCACATCCACCAGTTCGGGGAATTGCGGCAGGCTGCGCGGATCAAGCCCACTGGCCTTTTGTTCCATCTGGCGAATGGCAAAATGCATCCAGGCCAGCGCCACCGCGACCAGGAAAAACAGCACGGCAAAACAGCTTGTCCAGATGTTGGTGAGGTCGCTGGCGATGCCAAAGACGATGGGCAGGACAAAGCCGCCAAGCCCGCCAACCATGCCGACCATGCCGCCGACGGCCCCCACATCCTTGGGGAAATAGACGGGGATATGCTTGAACACCGCCGCTTTGCCGAGCGACATGAAAAAGCCCAAGACAAAGGTCAGCAGGACAAAGGGCACCAAACCCATGGAGGTGGCGAAATGAATGTCACCGCGTACGCCATGCACGACATAGTCGGTCGGCGGATAAGAGAGCATGAACAGCGCGACGAGCGACACGCCAAAGGTCGCATACATTATTTTGCGGGCGCCATATTTGTCCGACAACATGCCGCCATAGGCACGAAAAACAGATGCGGAGAGGGAGAATATCGCCGCCAAAATGCCCGCCGTTTCCAAACCCAGCCCATATACTTCGGACAGATATTTGGGCAGCCACAAAGCCAGCGCCACAAACGCCCCAAAGACAAAGAAATAATAGAGCGAAAAGCGCCAAACCTGCTGATGGCGCAGCGGTTGCAATTGCTCCCTTATGGTGCGCGGTGCTTCACCGCTGGCCCGCCGCGCGATCAAATCCGGCTCATCCTTGGCAATCAGGAAAAAGGCAGCAGCAGTCAGCGCCAATACGACCGCCCAAATTTGCGCGACCGCCGTCCAGCCCATCGCCAACATCACCATCGGCGCAAGCAATTTGGTGACCGCTGCCCCCATATTGCCCATGCCGAAAATGCCGAGCGCCACCCCCTGCCGCGCGGGCGGGAAGAATTTGGTGACATAAACGACGCCAACCGCAAAGCCGCCGCCAGCCAAACCCAGCCCCAATGCGGCGAACAAGGTAAAAATATAGCTGTGCGCCATCGACAGTAAGTAGGTCGAAAAGGCCGACGCCAGCATGGTCAACGCAAAGATGCGCCGTGCCCCATATTGTTCAGCCCATATGCCGAGCAACGGTCGGGCAATCGACCCGGTCAGTACCGGCGTTCCGACCAACAGGCCAAATTGCGTATCGCTCAACCCCAGTTCGGTCTTTAACTCGATGCCGATGATCGCAAAGATCGTCCACACCGCAAAACAAATGGTAAAGGCACTGGTGGACAGCCACAAAGCGGCAGCTTGCGCACGACTGGCTGGCATGGCGTTCGACATATTAGGCACCTTCAAACAGCAATTCGATGGCCTATTGGTCTATGCCCCGCGATAGCATGTTGACGTGGATCAAGACAGTGCCACTTTATGGCCATAATATTTTTTTGTCCCGCCGCCGCCATGGATTAGGCTGATGAGTGCGCCGCCCAAAACCCGTCTGGTCGTCGATGCTGCCGAAGTTGCCGCCATTCGCCGCGCCGTTATCCATGCCGACGTCAGCCTGCTCGGCGGGCAATATGCCATCGCCAATGATACCCATGTCGACGCGCTGGTCACTTTATTGGTCGATCCCCGAGTATCCGACCCCATTTATGATTTGCCGCGCCCGATCACCCCGCCCAATATCCGCCACTGGGTCACCCAAGCGCGTGCCGCGCAAACGCGGGGGGAGGCTATTTTATGTGTCATGCTGGATATGGCGGGGGCGGCCACAGGCTATAGCTATTTCACCATATGGCCCGATTTTTCGGCGGCTGAGATCGGCGGTGCCCACCGGCCCGATGGTCAAAGCAGGGGGCTGGGCGGCGCGGGAGCATTGCGCAGTTTTGACTGGATGTTTGAGCATCTGGGCGTGCGCCTCATCTGCTTGACGGCAGCAAAGGATAATATCCGTTCGGCCCGGTTGATCACCCATGCCGGTTTTACCCCGATGGGCGAACGGACCAGCACCCGCCCCGACGGCAGCACGCGCGAATCGCTATATTGGGAAATGCAGCGCGATGATTGGCGCGCGCTTCATGCCAAGGCGTTGCGATAGGTCGCCATGTCGAAATAGTCGCGCCACAGCGCAATCTTGCCGTCGCGCAGTTCGAACACGCCGCAACAGGGCAAATCGACCTTTTTATCGCCGACCTGTGTGCGGTCGAGCCGTTCGGCGATGACGATATCGCCCGCGCCCATTATGTGGAGTATGTCCCAGTCGGTCGCGCTCCACCCGTTGATGAAGGCAGCGATAAAGGCGCGAAGCGTGGCCTTTCCCTGCACCGGCGCGATCGGCATATTATGATATACGCCATCGTCGGCGAAAAATTCGACGATCTGATCGATGTCGAGAGTCGACCAGCTGGCAATGAAGCGCCGCACCAACGCAATATTTTCCGATGTCGCCATTTACGCCCCCTATATGCTGCGCCCTGCATGCTGCGCGCAAAATCCACCATTTCCAAGCCATTTTGACCGTGATCAAAGATGCTACTGCACCTGCGATACATGGGCGATGGTGGAGCATATTATGGATGATTTTGCGATTGCCCGGGCGCTGCATGTCGCAGCGGTGGTTTTATGGATTGGTGGGGTTGGTTTCGTCACCTTGGTCGCCATGCCCGCCATTCGCCAACAGGCAAAGGATGTGGACCGGCTGCACGCCTTTCACGCGCTGGAAAAGGGGTTTGCCGGGCAAGCGCGTATCTGGGTGCTGATTGCCGGGGCCAGCGGCTTCTGGATGGTATGGCGCACCCACATGTGGCAGCGCTTTGTCGAGGCGCAATTTTGGTGGATGTGGGCGATGGTCATCGTTTGGGCAGGCTTTGCCGCCATGCTTTTCATCATCGAGCCCTTTTTCCTGCACAAGAAAATGACGTCGACAACGGCGGATGGCAGCCGTTTTGCGCGGATGGAACGCATGCACCGTATCGCGCTCTTGGCGTCCATAGTGGCGGTGATCGGCGCGGTCGGCGGCGCGCATGGGGCGTGGTAGAATTAAAATGGGCAGGAGGATTTGGACATGCAGACTGGGGTGATTCTGGCCGCGCCACATCGCGCGCTGTTTCTGGTCGGCACATTGGCGTTGGCGCTGGGCATGCTGTGGTGGCTGACTGTCCTGTCCGGCCTATATTATATGACCCCGGCCCCGGCGGGTGGCCTCGTGCCACAAAGCCTGCTCCATGCGCCATTGCTGCTGTTTTTGGCGCTGCCACCGCTGTTCTTTGGCTTTCTCCTCACGGTTTTTCCGCGCTGGATGGGCTTTCCCGACCTAGATCGGCCCGCCTATGCGCCGGTTGCCGCGCTCTATGCACTTGGCCTCATCTTCGCGGCCATCGCACTCCCCAGCGGCAGCGATTTCTGGCTAAAGCCCGCCTTTTGCAGCGGCCTTCTCGCGATGCTTTGGGCCTATTTTTGGTTGTGGCGGCTGGCACTGGCCGAACGGCGCGAAGGGCGCGGCCCGACATGGCATAGTTGGTCGATATTGGCCGCGCTCACCATGGGGTTCATCGCACAAGCGGTGATGCTATCCTTCCTCCACGACCCGGCGAACGGCCATGTCATGCTGGCCAATCAATTGGGGCTTTGGGGCTTTACCATCCCCGTTTTCTTCACCGTCTGCCACCGCATGCTGCCCTTTTTCGCGGGCAATGTCGTTGCGGGCTATGTCCGCTGGCGGCCGATGTGGCTGCTGGGCGCATTTTGGGCGGGCACCATGATATTGGTTTTGGGCATGGTTTATGCCCAATTTGGCAGCGCCGCACCCGCCGATCATGGCGCACACCATGTGCATTTTGACAATTTGGCACATATATTGGGTGCAGCTTTGCTCACCGCGCTCAGCGCGCTGATGACCTATAAATGGTGGCCGCGCGGACGCGCACCTGCGCTGCTGTGGGTGTTGATCATCGGCTTTGCATGGGCCCCTATCGGCTATGGGCTGGCGCTGCTCACCGCATGGGGGGTGCCGCTCGGTCGGGCGAGCGAACATGCGCTGACCATCGGCTTTGCGTCGAGCCTGATTATCGCGATGGTGACGCGCGTGACGCAGGGCCATTCGGGTCGCCCACTTGTCCTGCCGCTGGTCGGCACCATCGGCTTTGTCGGCATGCAATTGGCGGCGCTGGCACGCGTGGGTGCCGCCATCCACGCCGAAAATGGCCCATGGCTGGTAATATCGGCGGGCATTTTCCTTGTCGCGCTGCTGCCGTGGGTGCTACGCAACGCGCGCATTTACCTGGCCCCGCGCGTCGATGGTCGACCGGGCTAAGGCGCTAATTCGCCTTTGCCGCCACCGATGCGCGAATTTGCCACAGCGTCAAAATGCCAATCGCCGCCCAGATGATGTTGAGCACGGCGGATGGAAAGGCGCCATTATAGCCCGAATTGATGACAAAGCCTGCAGCGCCAATGATGTTCATCCATTGATAGGGGCGGCCGCGTGCCTCCAACCGCCCCATCGACAACAGAATATAGGCCGCCAAAATTGTAACCGCAGCGGCCCATCCAATGGCTTCAATAAGGATGCGTTCCAATATCAGGCCGCCAGCTTGCGCAACACATAGGGCAGGATGCCGCCGTGGAGGAAATATTCCACTTCATTGGCGGTATCGATGCGGCAGAGCGCGGTAAAGCTGAAGGTCGAACCATCGGCGCGGGTCACCTGCACCTCGACATCCTGACGCGGGCTGATCGCCGAAATCCCGGTGATGGTGAAGCGATCATCCCCGTTGAGACCCAGTGACAGGCGCGTGTCGCCATCCTTGAACTGTAATGGCAGCACACCCATGCCGACAAGGTTGGAACGGTGGATACGTTCAAAGCTTTCGACGATCACCGCCTTGACGCCCAGCAAATTGGTACCCTTTGCTGCCCAGTCACGCGATGAACCGGTGCCATATTCCTTGCCCGCAATAACGACGAGCGGCGTGCCATCGGCACGGTGGCGCATTGCCGCATCGTAAATCGGCATCACTTCGCTGCCATAACGGCTCATCCCGCCTTCAATCCCCGGCACCATTTCATTCTTGATGCGGATATTGGCAAAAGTGCCGCGCACCATCACCTCATGATGGCCGCGCCGCGAGCCATAGCTGTTGAAATCAGCGCGGGCGACCTGATGTTCCTGCAACCATTGGCCAGCGGGCGAGTCCGCCTTGATCGATCCGGCGGGCGAAATATGGTCGGTGGTGATGCTATCCCCCAAAATGGCGAGCGGTTTTGCATCAACAATGTCGCCGACCGGCGCGGGGGTCATTTCCATCCCATCGAAATAGGGCGGGTTGGCGACATAGGTCGAACCGGCGCGCCATTGGTATGTGTCCGACCCTTCGACCTTGATCGCCTGCCAATGCGCATCGCCCGCATAGACATTGGCATAGCGCGCCGAGAACATGGACCGATCAACGCTGCTGGCCAGCGTTGCGGCCACTTCCTCATTGGTCGGCCAGATGTCGCGCAGATAGACATCGCTGCCGTCGCTGCCCTGCCCGATCGGCGTGGTCGTGAAATCCTCCACCACCGTGCCCTTCAGCGCATAGGCAACCACCAAGGGTGGCGAGGCGAGGAAATTGGCGCGCACATCCGGGCTGACGCGCCCTTCAAAATTGCGGTTGCCCGACAATACGGCGGCGGCAACCAGATCATTGCCGTTGATCGCGCGCGAAAATGGGTCGGCGAGCGGGCCGCTATTGCCGATGCAGGTGGTGCAGCCATAGCCGACAAGGTTGAAACCGACCGCGTCCAAATGGCTCTGCAACCCCGATTTTTCGAGGTAATCGGTCACCACCTGGCTGCCCGGCGCAAGGCTGGTCTTGACCCAGGGCTTGGGTTTCAGCCCGCGTTCATTGGCCTTTTTGGCAACCAGGCCCGCCGCGACCATCACGCCGGGGTTGGATGTGTTGGTGCAGCTGGTGATTGCCGCGATCACCACATCACCATCGCCAATGTCATGCCCGGCCCCATCAACCGGCACGCGTTTGACGCTGTCCCGACCATAGCTTTTGGCCAAGTCGGCATTGAACACATCATCCACCTCTGTCAGCACCACCTTGTCCTGCGGGCGTTTCGGCCCGGCAAGGCTGGGGACGACCGTCCCCATGTCGAGCGTCAGGCTGTCGGTGAAAACCGGGTCGATGCCATGCGGGTCGAGCCACAGCCCCTGCGCCTTGGCATAGGCTTCGACCAGCGCAATCTGCCCCTCATCACGCCCGGTCAGGCGCAGATAATCGAGCGTCTTGTCGTCAATGCCGAAAAAGCCACAGGTCGCGCCATATTCGGGCGCCATATTGGCGAGCGTCGCGCGATCGGCGAGGCTGAGGCTGGCAAGCCCCGGCCCATAATATTCGACAAAGCGGCCGACAACGCCCTTGGCGCGCAGCATTTGAGTGGCGGTCAACACCAGATCCGTCGCCGTCACGCCTTCGTTCAGGCGTCCGGTCAGTTTGAAACCAACCACTTCGGGGATGAGCATCGAAACCGGCTGGCCGAGCATCGCCGCCTCTGCCTCAATCCCGCCGACGCCCCAGCCGAGCACGCCCAGCCCGTTGATCATCGTTGTGTGGCTGTCGGTACCAACGCAGGTATCGGGGTAGGCGTAGGTCGCGCCATCGGCCCCTTCGCTGGTCCACACCGCCTGCGCAATATGTTCGAGGTTGACCTGATGGCAAATGCCCGTTCCCGGCGGCACCGCCTTGAAATTATTGAGGCTCTTGCTCCCCCATTTCAGGAAATCATAACGTTCGCCATTGCGGTGATATTCAATCTCGACATTTTGTTCGAACGCCTTGGGGTGGCCGAACTCATCGACCATGACGCTATGGTCGATGACGAGGTGGACGGGCACCAACGGATTGATCTTGGCCGTGTCGCCGCCCAATTTGGCAATGCCGTCGCGCATCGCGGCAAGGTCAACCACGCAAGGGACGCCGGTAAAATCCTGCAACAACACGCGCGCCGGACGATATTGGATTTCGGTATCGCTGGTCGGATTTTGTTGCCAGTCGACAATCGCCTGAATATCGGCGCGCGCGACGGTGAAACCATCATCCTCAAAACGCAGCAGATTTTCGAGCAAAACTTTCATCGAAAAGGGCAGGCGCGACACATCGCCCAATTGCGCCGCCGCCTTGGCGAGCGAAAAATAATGATATGTTTTGCCCGCGACCTGCAAGGTGTCGCGCGTGTTCAGGCTGTCGTTTCCAATGGCGGTCATGGTCAATTCCCCTCGGTCAAATAGGCGCGCCACCCGGCAATGCGTCGCAAAGGGGCACAGGCTGCGGGGGGAACGACGCCCCCCGACCCAAGGCGCGCCGCAGCAACCAGCCCCGCAGCTTTGCTGTCGATGGCTTTATATCATGGGGCCTTAGCGCAGGTGGCGGGGGACGGAAAGGGGCGAAGGCACAGAAATTTGGCCCCTTTCCCTGCTCAGCCTCGTCAGCGAAAATCTGCTGGCACCAGCCTATTCCAGCCTACCTTGCGTCAGGCATCAATCGACGTGCCGAGCGACGCATGCACCAAGCCGCCATCGACGGTCAGTGTTTCACCGATGACATAATCGCCCGCCCGACTGGCGAGGTAGATGGCGGCGGCCGCCATATCCTCCGCCGTGCCGATCCGCCGTGCCGGTATCCCCTTGCCCACAACATCGCCATGGTCGCGCGCGGCGCGGTTCATGTCCGACTGAAAGGCACCGGGCGCAATGGCGGTCACATGGATATGATCGCGCACCAACCGCGCCGCCATCCGCTTGGTGAGATAGAGGATCGCCGATTTCGACGCATGATAGCTATAGGTTTCCCAGGGGTTGAGGCGCATACCGTCGATCGAGCCAACATTGATCACCTTGGCCGGGCGTTCGATGCTGGCCGCCGCCTTGAGCAAGGGGTGGAGCGCTTGGGTCAGGAAAAAGGGGGCTTTGACGTTAAGGTCCATCACCTTGTCCCAGCCGCTTTCGGGAAATTCCTCAAAGGGAACGCCCCATGCCGCCCCGGCATTATTGATGAGGATGTCGAGCCGCGCCTCCCGTTCGGCGATTTGCGCGGCGAGCGTGCGACAACCCTCTACGGTCGAAATATCGCACGGCAGGCCGATGACCTTGTCGCCAAATTGTTCGACAGCCGCGGCCACTTGGTCGGCCTTGCGCGCGGAGATATAGATGCGTTCGCAGCCAGCGGCCAAAAACCCCTCGACAAACATCGCGCCGATACCACGCGAACCGCCGGTGATGAGCGCGACGCGCCCTGCCAGCCCAAATAATTGCCCCAGTTGCATCGCGCTTTACCCCCCAATCAATAGCCGTTCAGGCGTGCGACCCGGTCGATATGATAATGAACATCGCCCATAAATTCGGCGAGTGCCCGGTCGCGTTTCATATAAAGGCCAATGTCATATTCGTCGGTCATGCCGATGCCGCCATGCATCTGCACCCCTTCGCGTACCGCCAAATTGGTGGCACGGCCCGCCTTGGCCTTGGCGACCGAGACCATCAGTTCGGCCCCTGCGTCCCCTTCGTCGAGCAACTGCTGCGCCTTCAGCACGCTGGCACGCGCGATTTCCATTTCGGAATATAGGTGCGCGGCGCGGTGTTGCAGCGCCTGAAACTCCCCAATCAACCGCCCGAATTGCTTGCGCTGTTTCAGATAATCCATGGTCATATCCATCGCGCCCTGCCCGACCCCGACCATTTCAGCCGCCGCCCCGGTGCGCGCTGCCGCCAACAGGGGTTTAACGGCATCCCAACCGGCATCGACTTCACCCACCACCGCATCGGCATCGACCGTCACATCATCGAAACGCACGTGGGAAGCGAGTGTGGCATCCACCAGACGGCGTGGGTCGGCGCTCAGCCCTGCCGCACCCTGCGGCACGGCAAATAGGGTGAGGCCATCCTTGTCCCCAGCGCTGCCGCCCGTCCGCGCGAGGACGAGCAGCATGTCGGCGACATGCCCCGACAGGACAAAGCATTTTTGCCCGTTAAGCTTAAAGCCGTTGCCCGCACGGGTAGCGGCAAGCACGCTCCCCTCCGGCCCGTGACGCGGCTTTTCATCGATGGCGAGCGCGACAATCGCATCGCCGGTGGCAATGCGCGGCAGCCATTCTGCTGCCTGCGCGCCGCCCGCCGCTTTGAGCGCGGAAACCGCCGCGACCGAGGTTGAAAGGAAGGGTGATGGGGTGAGGTTGCGACCAATTTCTTCGAGGACAATGCCTGCCTCCACATGGCCCAACCCCATGCCGCCATGGTCTTCACCGACCAAAATGCCAGCAAAGCCCATTTCGGCAAATTCTTTCCACAAATCGCGCGAAAAACCGGTCGCATCGCCACTGTCGCGCAGGCTACGCAAATGGCTGACAGGGGCGTTATCGGCGATAAAGGGGGCAGCGCTGTCGCGCAGCATCGCCTGTTCTTCATTATGATATAGTGGCATTTTTCTCTCCGGAAAATTGGGGGCGCTTCAGGCGCCGGGCAGGTCGAGGATGCGTTTGGCGATGACGTTCAGCATCACCTCACTCGTCCCGCCCTCAATCGAATTGGCTTTGGTGCGCAGCCAGCCGCGTGGCTTGCTGCCGCCCTTGCTCTCGGTGCTGTCCCATTCCAGCCCCGCTGAACCCGCGCCCGACATCACCAACTCATGCCGCCGCTTGTTAAGCTCCGTCCCTGCATATTTCATCATGTTGGAACTGGCCGGGTGCGCCCGCCCGGTTTTCCACATGTCCATGAAGCGTTCGCCCATCGCGCGAAAGGCAAAAACATCGGTGTCAAAGGCCGCCATTTCAGCGCGCAGCACCGGGTCATCCAATTCACCGGCAGCATTTTTGCCAATGGCTTGGGCATATAGCGCACCGATGCTGACCATATCCCCGCCCGCACCGCCGCCAGAGATCATCTCCCGCTCATGGCCGAGCAGATATTTGGCGACATCCCAGCCCCGGTTCACTTCGCCAATAAACTGGGTCTTGGGCACGGCCACATTGTCGAAAAATGTTTCGCAAAACGGGCTGTTGCCCGAAATAAGCAGGATCGGCTTGGTCGAAACGCCAGGGCTTTCCATGTCGAACAACATGAAGGTGATGCCCTGATATTTATTCGCCTTGTCGGTGCGGATCAGCGCAAAAATCCAGTCCGCCTTGTCGGCATAGCTGGTCCAGATTTTGCTGCCATTCACCAGCCAATGGTCGCCCTTATCCTCGCCATAGCTTTGCAGGCTGACAAGGTCGCTGCCCGACCCCGGTTCGCTATAGCCCTGACACCAGCGGATTTCGCCGCGCGCAATCGGCGGCAGATAGTGTAATTTCTGTTCCTCGGTGCCGAAATGGAGCAGCGCGGGGCCGAGCATCCAAATCCCAAAGGAGGACAGCGGCGCGCGCGCACCAATGCGCGCCATTTCGCTGCGCAAAATCTTGGTCTGTTCCGCCGACAAGCCAGCCCCGCCATAAGCGACCGGCCAATCGGGGACCGTATAGCCTTTGGCCGCGCAGGCATGCAGCCAGTCGCGCTGCGCATCATTTTTGAACACCCAATTGCGACCGCCCCAGCAGATATCGCCTTCTTCATTGGCAGGTTTGCGCATTTCATCGGGGCAATTTGCCGCCAGCCATGCGCGCACTTCCGCCCGGAAATCGTCCAGATTCTCGCTCATCTCCCTGCCCGTCCCTCTATCGTAATTGGGTCAAATCGAACCACGAGGTTAAGCGGCAAGCCCCATGGCACGCAAGCAGCTTTTTCGGGGCAAAGCATGCCGTAACGTCGGCGAAGCGGCTTGACGCGCGGCAAGTTTCAAAAATATGGTATGGCAATTGTGCACGTCGCCGATGCCCCTTCACCGGCAGGCGAGTCGCACATGGGAGAGGGAGTGAGGGCGCATGCGCTTTGCCAATAAAAATCTGGTCATCACCGGCGCGGCATCGGGGATTGGGCGTGCGACGGCACTGTTGTTCGCGGCAGAGGGCGCGCGGGTTTTTGCCGGTGACATTGACGCGGCGGGCGGCGATGCGCTGGCGGTTGCGGGGGCGGGTAATATCGCCTTTCAACGCACCGATGTGACCAATAACGCCGATATTGCGGCGCTGATGGATTGGGCCGCGCGCGAAGGCGGTGGCATCGACATATTGTTCAACAATGCAGGGTCAGGCGGGGACCGTGCCGCCATCGACGAAATCGAACCCGATGGTTGGGACCGGACGATGGATCTGCTGCTGCGGTCGGTTGCCATGGGCATTCGCTATGGCGCGCCGCATATGAAGGGGCGCCGGGGCGCGAGCATCATCAACACCGCCAGTGTTGCGGCGCTTGGTTCCGGCTATGCGCCAACCGCTTATTCGGTGGCAAAGGCCGGCGTGCTCCATTTGTCCAAAATCGCGGCGATGGATCTGGCGCGATATGGGATTCGCGTGAACGCCATCTGCCCCGGCTTCATCAATACCAATATATTCACATCCAGCCTCGACGTCCCCGACGAACATAAGCAAGGGGCAAAGGCGATCATCGCCCAAATGTCGGCCAATGCGCAGCCGGTGGCGCGTGGCGGCATGGCAGAGGATATTGCGAATGCCGTCGCTTATTTGGCGAGCGATGCCTCCAGCTTTATGACCGGCACCCATTTGCTGGTCGATGGCGGGTTGACGGTCGGCCAGCGGCACAGCTGGGACCCCGAAACGCCGGGCATGTTCGATGCGCTGCTGGCAATGGAAGCAGATGCCAAGGCAGGCGCATGAGCATCGACGCGCCGAAACTGCCGATCAAGCTCAAGCTCGTCCACGGCCTCGGCAGCGTTGCCTATGGCATAAAGGATAATGGTTTTTCGACCTTCCTCCTCATCTTTTATAATCAAGTGCTGGGGATGGACGCCAAATTGGTCAGCTTTGCGCTGATGTGCGCGCTGATCCTTGATGCCTTTGTCGATCCGGTGATCGGTCATTTGTCCGACCGCACCTATACGCGTTGGGGGCGGCGGCTGCCGTGGCTTTATGTAGCACCCATTCCGCTGGCGGCGGCGTGGCTCCTCCTCTGGTCGCCGCCTGACCTGCCGCCCACACAGATGTTCTTTTATCTGGTGGCGGTGGCGATGCTGGTGCGCACGCTGGTGTCGGCTTGCGAAGTACCGTCGGTCGCATTGGTGCCCGAATTGACCCGCGACTATGACGAACGCACCGGACTGATGCGCTATCGTTTCCTGTTCGGTTGGGCGGGTGGGCTGTTGATGCTCTTTCTTGCATATGACGTGTTTTTGCGCGCCACCCCCGAACATCCGCACGGCCAACTCAACCCCGATGGCTATTGGGCCTATGGTCTGTTTGGCGCGGGGTTGATGGCGGCAGCCGTATTATTATCGGCTTGGGGGCAGCACCGCCGCGTCGCACGGCTGCCCGAAACCCGCCCCCAAAGCCAAGGCGTCGCCCATGCTTTTGGCGAAGTGCGCGAATCGCTGTCGCACCCGGCCTTTTTGACCCTGCTCGGTGCCGGGGCAATCGCCTATACCAGCCAGGGCATTACCTTTTCGATCAGCAATTACCTCTACCTCTTTATCTGGCGCTTTGATGAAGCGGCCTTTGCCATCTACCCATGGATATTATTTGCCAGCGTCGTCGCGGCATTTTTCATGGTGACGCCGCTCCACGCACGGTTTGGCAAGCGCGAAACCGCCATGGGGAGCGGGGTGATTTCGGTCGCCTTTTGGCTGACCCCCTTTGCCCTTCGCCTGCTCGATGCGTGGCCGACAGAGGGGAGCAATTTATCGTCGGGCTTGCTCTTTGCCTTCTTCTTTGCCGCCAATGCCTTTGGCGTGATGGTGATGATTTCGGGCAGTTCGATGATCGCGGATATCGTTGAAGCGTCGGAAGAACATACCGGCCGCCGCAGTGAGGGGATTTTCTTTGCCGGCAATTTCTTCATGCAAAAATGTGCGACAGGGCTGGGTATTTTCCTAACCGGGCTGATCGTATCGATGGCCGGTCTGCCCGAACGGGCGAACCCGGCAACGGTCAGCGAAGCGGTGATCGACAATCTGACGCTTTATTATTCGGGGCTGGTTTTGATTGCGGTCATTTTTTCGACCGCGATTTTCGCGCGATTTCCAATCAACCGCGCGGACCATGAAGCGCGCGTCGCAAAATTGGCGGCGGCACGCACGCCGGCTGAATGATCATTGGCTTGCAATTGCCGCAGGCTTACGTTTACGTAAGGTGGAATTAGAGAGGGAAGCGAGATGGATTTTGACCTGAGCGAACGGCAGCAATTTTGGCAGGGCCGCGTGCGCGACTTCATTGAAACGCATGTGCGCCCGGCGGTTCCCACCTATAAGGAACAGGATGCGACCGGTGACCGGTGGAAAGTGATCCCGGTGGTCGAGGAACTGAAGGCAAAGGCCAAATCGGCAGGCATCTGGAACCTGTTCATGCCGCCGCGTCAGGCGACCCACCATCATGTCGATGAAGAATTTGCCTTTGAAGGGCCGCAGCTTTCCAATCTGGAATATGCGCTCTGCGCGGAGGAGATGGGCCGCGTCGGCTTTGCCAGCGAAGTGTTCAACTGTTCGGCGCCCGACACCGGCAATATGGAAGTTTTCCACCGGTACGGCACGCTGGAACAAAAGGAAAAATGGCTAAAGCCATTGATGAACGGCGAAATCCGTTCCGCCTTTTTGATGACCGAACCGCGCGTTGCATCCTCCGACGCCACCAATATCGAATGCCGGATCGACCGCGACGGCGATGATTATGTCATCAACGGGCGCAAATGGTGGTCGTCGGGCGCGGGTGACCCGCGCTGCAAGGTGGCGATCGTCATGGGCAAGACCGATTTTGGTGCCAAACGCCATGCGCAGCAATCGATGCTGGTCGTGCCGATGGACGCGCCGGGCATCAACATCCTGCGCCATCTGCCGGTCTTTGGTTATGATGATGCGCCGCACGGCCATATGGAAATTGAGCTAAAGGATGTGCGGGTCAACGCAGCCGATGCAATGTTGCTCGGCGAAGGGCGCGGCTTTGAAATTGCGCAGGGGCGTCTGGGGCCGGGCCGCATCCACCACTGCATGCGCACCATCGGCGTTGCGGAGGAGGCATTGGAACGCATGGCGCGCCGCCTGCTCAGCCGGGTCGCTTTTGGCAAAGCGATTGCCGAGCATAGCATTTGGGAACAGCGGATTGCCCGCGCGCGCATCGACATTGAAATGACCCGCCTGCTCTGCCTCAAAGCCGCCGATATGATGGACAAGGCTGGCAACAAGATTGCGCAAAATGAAATTGCGATGATCAAGGTGCAGGCCCCCAATATGGCGCTGCAAATCATCGACGATGCCATACAGGCGCATGGCGGGGCCGGGGTTGCCGAGGATTTCGGGCTGGCGAAAATGTATGCCGGGCAACGCACGCTGCGGCTCGCCGACGGGCCGGATGAGGTGCACGCCCGCGCCATCGCGCGCAATGAATTTGGCAAATATGGCGGACGCGATGCCATCGCCGCCGCCAAAGCCGAATTTTCCTCCGCCGATTTGGGAGTAGCCCGATGAAAGCCGCCGTCCTCGTCGCCCCCAACCAGCCGCTGGAAATAGAGGAACTGCACCTCGCCAACCCCGGTCCGCATGAGGTGCTGATCCGTACCGCGGCCTGTGGCCTTTGCCACAGCGACCTCCACTTTATCGAAGGCAACTACCCCCACCCCCTGCCCGCCGTGCCGGGGCATGAGGCGGCGGGGATCGTCGAAGCGGTGGGGAGCGAGGTGCGCACGCTCAAGGTGGGGGATGCGGTCATCACCTGCCTCTCTGCCTTTTGCGGCCATTGCGAATTTTGCGTCACCGGGCGGATGGCTCTATGCACCGGCGGCGACACCCGCCGCGCGGTAGGCGAAGCCCCGCGCCTGACCCGCGCCGACGGCACGCCGGTCAACCAGATGCTCAACCTCAGCGCCTTTGCCGAAATGTTGCTGATCCACGAACATGCCTGCACCGCGATCAACCCCGACATGCCGCTCGACCGTGCGGCGGTGATCGGCTGTGCGGTGACGACCGGGGCTGGAACAATCTTTAACGCCTGCAAGGTGACACCGGGTGAAACGGTGGCGGTGGTTGGTTGCGGCGGGGTTGGGCTCGCCACCATCAACGCAGCGAAAATCGCTGGCGCAGGGCGGATCATCGCCGCCGACCCCATTGCCGAAAAGCGCGAATTGGCCAAGAAATTGGGCGCAACCGATGTGATTGATGCTGCCGCCGATGGCGCAGCGGCGCAGATTGTCGAATTGACCAAGGGCGGGGTTGACCATGCGATTGAGGCGGTGGGCCGCCCACAATCGGCCGCGCTCGCCGTCGGTTCGCTGCGTCGCGGCGGCACCGCGACCATTTTGGGGATGATGCCGCTCAGCGAAAAGGTCGGCCTGTCGGCGATGGACCTTTTGTCGGGCAAGAAATTACAGGGCGCGATCATGGGGATGAACCGTTTCCCGGTCGATATGCCGCGTCTGGTTGATTTTTACCTGCGCGGTCTGCTCGACCTCGATTCAATCATCGCCGAACGCATCCCGCTCAGCGAGATCAACGCGGGCTTTGAAAAGATGAAACGCGGCGACAGCGCCCGCAGCGTTATCGTCTTTGACAATTGAGGCACGGCGAGGATGAGCGATCAGGCCTTTAATGCGGAGGAAGATTTTGTCGGGACGGTCGAACCGCAAGGGGCCGACCGACTGGATGAGGAACGGCTGGGCGCGTGGCTGGCGGCGAATGTCACAGGCTTTGCCGGGCCGTTCAAGCTCAGCAAGTTCAAGGGCGGTCAATCCAACCCCAGCTACTGTATAGAGGCCGCCTCTGGCCGCTATGTCCTGCGCCGCAAGCCCTTTGGGCCGCTCTTGCCGTCCGCCCATGCGGTTGACCGCGAATATCGGGTGCAGGCGGCACTCCACCCCACCGGCTTTCCGGTCGCCCGCCAATATGGATTGTGCACCGACGCGGACGTCATTGGTTCGATGTTCTATGTCATGGCGCTGGTCGATGGCCACACCATCTGGAACGGCGCGATGCCGCACGCCGATGTTGCGACCCGCGCCGCCACCTATGATGCAATGACCGATACGCTCGCCGCGCTCCACAGCGTCGATATTGAAGCGGCGGGGCTTGGCGATTTTGGCAAGCCGGGCAATTATTTCGGACGACAGGTCGAACGCTGGACCAAGCAATATCGCCTGTCCGAAACCGAAAATATGCGGCCGATGGAGGCGCTGATCCAGTTCCTCCCCGCCAGCCTGCCCGAACAAAGCCGAACCAGCATCGTCCATGGGGATTTTCGCGTCGATAATATGATTTTTGCGCATGATGCGCCGCGCGTCACCGCCGTGCTCGACTGGGAATTATCCACCCTCGGTGACCCGCTCGCCGACTTTACCTATTTCTGCCTTGCATGGGTGACCGACAATGGCGGGCGCTCGGGGGTTGCCGACCTCGACCGCAAGGCGCTCGGCATCCCCGAATTGGAACAGGTGGTCGAAACCTATGCTGCGGCCACCGGGCGTGACCAGATCCCCGATATGAACTGGTATTTTGCTTATAATTTCTTTCGGCTGGCCGGGATCATGCAGGGGATAAAAAAGCGCGTCATCGACGGCACGGCATCCTCCGCCCATGCCAAAACCATGTCCGCGCGGGTCGAACCATTGGCTGAACGGGCATGGCATTTCGCCAAGCTGGCTGGCGCGAATTAGAGGGGGTAGGGTTATGGGTTTGTTGACCGGCAAGACGGCGATCATCACCGGTGCGGGTTCGGGCATCGGCCGGGCGAGCGCGCTGCGTTTCGCGGCGGAAGGGGCAAAGCTGATGCTCGGCGACAAATCGGAAAGCGTCCATGAAACCGCCGCGATGGTGCATGACGAAGGGGGCATTGCCGCTGCGATTACCATGGATGCAGGCGCAGAAACGGATGTCGAGAAAATCGTCGCCGCCGCCATCGGCGCTTATGGTCATATCGACATCGCCTTTGCCAATGCCGGCATTTCGGGCGGCATCACCGGCATTTTTGACTATGCTGCACCCGATTTTGCCGAAGTGTTGCGCGTCAATCTGATCGGCCCGTGGTTGATGGTCAAACATGCCGGCAAGGCGATGGTCAATGCCGGACGTGGCGGTTCGATCATCCTCACCGCCAGCGTTGCGGGCATTCGTTCGGGCGCGGGCGGTCCGGCCTATTCGGCGTCCAAGGCAGGCGTCATCAATCTGGCGCAGCTTTCGGCCCAGCAAATGTCGGCAACCAATGTGCGGGTCAACGCCATTTGCCCCGGCCTCACCGAAACCGGCATGACCAAGGCGACCTTTGATTATGCCAAGGACAAGGGGGTGACCGACAAAATCGGGCGGCTTAACCCCCTGCGCCGCGCTGCACAGCCCAGTGAACTGGCCAATGTCGCGCTATTTCTGGCGAGCGACCTTGCATCCTATGTCAATGGTCAGGCGATTGCCGTTGATGGCGGCCTATCCTCCTCCCACCCGGTGACGCGCCAGCTCACCGGGCAAACAGCGGTATAAGCATGACAATTTCCCTTGCCGATCCCAAGGACTATGGCTTCCTGCCTGATCGGCTGGCGCGTATCCCCGCCTTTTTGAAGGAAAAATACCTCGACAGCGGCAAATTGCCGCATGCTGCCCTGCTCGTCGCGCGGGCGGGCGATGTCGTCCATCTCTCCATGCAGGGCGATGGCCGCGATGGCGTGCCGATTGCCGAGGATAGCATTTATCGCATCGCCAGCATGACCAAGCCCATCACCTCCATCCTGTTCATGATGTTGGTCGAAGAGGGCAAGGTCGCCCTGTCGCACAAGGTGGCCAATTTCCTGCCCGAATTTGAGCAGACAGGCGTGTTTCTGGCGGGTGGCGGCGGGCGCCCGTTCGACACGCGTCCCCCTGCAAACCCGATGACGATGCTCGACCTGCTGCGCCATACCAGCGGGCTGACCTATGGCTTTCAGGAACGCACGCCGGTCGATGCCGCTTATCGCAAGACCAAGATTGACGATTTCCACAGCGAACGCAGTTTGGACCAGTTCATCGCCGAACTTGCTGCTTTGCCGCTGGAGTTCGACCCGGGCAGTTGCTGGAATTATTCGCTGTCGACCGACGTCTTGGGCGCGGTCATCCAGCGGATAGAGGGCAAACCCTTTGCCCAAGTGGCGCAGGAGCGGCTGTTCGACCCGCTCGGCATGGTCGATACCCATTTCGTCGTGCCGCGCGACAAGGCCGACCGCATCGTCGATGCCTTTGCCTTTCACCCAAAGGACCGGATGACCCCGTTCGACAGCGGCGCACGCAGCCGCTGGATGGCGGAAAACCGCATGGCGTCCGGTGGCGGCGGCCTTGCCAGCACGATTGGCGATTACCACCGATTTTGTTCGATGCTGGTGGGCGGCGGCGCCTATAATGGGCAGCAGATTATCAGCCCCAAGACGCTCGAACTCATGACCGCCAACCATCTGCCCGGTGGCGGTGATTTGACCCAGCATAGCAAATCGCTGTTTTCTGAATCGGAAAATGCCGGGGTTGGCTTTGGCCTCGGCTTTGCGTGCACGATGGAACCGCATCTGACCTTGATGCCGGGCAGCGCGGGCGAATTTTACTGGGGCGGAATGTTTTCGACCGGATTTTTCATCGACCCGGTTGAACAGATCCACATGGTTTTCATGACCCAATTAATGCCGTCATCCACCTATCCGGTGCGGCGAGAAATTAAGTCGATGATTTACGCGGCGCTCGCCGCCTGAACCCCCTTTTGACAAACTGGAGCAGATAATGACCGACACCCCCCAATCCGTCACCACCGACCAAGATGGCGATGTGCTGAGCATCATCATCAACAACCCGCCGGTCAATGCGCTCTCATGGCATGTCCGTCAGGGGATTAGCGATGCGATGGATGCCGCGATGGCCGACGACAATGTCAAGGCGGTGGTGCTGCGCTGTGCAGGCGCTACCTTCATCGCGGGTGCCGACATCACCGAATTTGGCAAGCCGCCGCGCGGGCCGGATTTCAACGCCGTGCTCAACGCGATAGAGGCCGCCCCCAAGCCGGTGGTCGCCGCCATCCACGGAACCGCGCTCGGCGGTGGGCTCGAAACCGCGCTGGTCTGCCATTATCGGGTGGCCGTGCCCTCGGCCAAATTGGGCGTCCCCGAGGTCAAATTGGGCCTGCTGCCCGGGGCGGGCGGCACACAGCGTTTGCCGCGCGTCGTCGGCGTGGCGATGGCAGCGCAAATGACCTCAACCGGCGATCCGATCAGCGCCAAGGCCGCTGCCGAAGCCGGTCTGGTCGACGCGATTGCAGGCGAAGATAGTCTGGTGGCCGACGCCATCGCCTTTGCCCGCGATGCGATTGCCAAGGGGCCGCGCCCGACCCGCGAACGGCCGGTCACCGGCGATGTAGCGGCGATTGAGGCGCTCAAAACCGCTAATGCCCGCAAGTGGAAGGGGTTTGACGCACCCTATGCCAACCTCGCCTGTGTCGAGGCGGCAACCCGCCTGCCCTTTGACGAAGGGCTCGCCTTTGAGCGGCAAGAGTTTATGAAATTAATGTTCGGCAGCCAGTCTGCCGCGCAACGGCATTTATTCTTCGCCGAACGCCAAGCGGCCAAGATCGACGGCCTGCCCAAGGATGTCGCGCTGCGCAACATCGCCAAGGTCGGGGTTATCGGCGCGGGCACGATGGGCGGCGGGATTGCGATGAACTTCCTTGCCAAGGGCATCCCGGTGACCATCGTCGAAATGGCGGCAGAAAACCTCGAACGCGGGGTCGGGGTCATCCGCAAAAATTATGAAGCGAGCGCCGCCAAGGGCCGTTTTACCAGCGAACAGGTCGAAAAGATGATGGGGCTGCTCACCCCCAGCCTCGACCTCGGCGCGCTTGGCGATTGCGACCTTATCATAGAGGCGGTCTATGAAAATATGGACGTCAAAAAGGAAGTGTTCGGCAAGCTAGACGCGATTGCCAAGCCCGGCGCCATCCTTGCCAGCAATACCAGCTATCTGGATGTCAATGAAATCGCCGCCGCCACCAAGCGCCCGGCCGATGTGCTGGGCATGCACTTTTTCTCCCCCGCCAATGTCATGAAATTGCTGGAGGTTGTGCGCGGGGACGCCACCGCGCCCGACGTGCTGGCAACCGCCATGGCGATCGGCAAAAAGGTTGGCAAGGTCGCAGTGGTCGCGGGCGTGTGCCACGGCTTCATCGGCAACCGCATGCTCAGCCAGCGGCAGAACCCGGCCAATCAATTGTTGATGGAGGGGGCGAGCGCCGAACAGATTGACAATGTCCATACCGAATTCGGCATGCCAATGGGCCCATTTCAAATGGCCGATCTGGCCGGGATCGACATTGGCTGGCACCGCGACCCGAGCCGGGTCGAAACCTTGCGCGATGCGCTGTGCGCCGCCGGGCGCTTTGGCCAGAAAAATGGCAAGGGCTTTTATGATTATGACGCCAAGCGCAACCGCAGCGTCAGCGCCGAGGCCAATGCGATAATTGAGGATTTCCGCGCCAAATCAAACCTCAAAAAACGGGAGGTTAGCGACCAGGAAATCATCGAGCGCACCATATATCCGATGGTCAATGAAGGCGCCAAAATCCTGGCCGAAGGCAAGGCGCAGCGCGCATCCGACATCGATGTCGTCTGGGTGTTCGGCTATGGCTGGCCGGTATATCGTGGCGGGCCGATGTTCTGGGCCAATTTGGAAGGCTTGCCCAAAATCGTCGCCGCGCTCGACAAATATGGGGTGGAGGTTGCCCCGCTGCTACGCGAAAAGGCAGAAAAGGGCGAAAGCTTCTAAAAGGACTTGGGGGGCGGGCAGCGTTCAGGACGTTGCCCGCACCATTTCGCTATTCTTGACCCAACCCCAACGGCAGGGACCCTGATATTCACGCGGTTCGCGCACCGCATTGCCGGTGGCGCAACTGCTCATGCTAAAACCGGTCGCCGGAAAGATAATCCCCGCCCAGTCGCCATCGCGTTCGCAGACGAAAAATTCGTCGTCGCGCTGCATTTTGACCGGTGCGGCCACATCGGTCGACCAATGGACGGCGATGGAAGCGCCGCGTGGTCGTGCGCGCGCCGCACAAGCGGGTGCGCTGGCCCCGTCATTGCCAATCATGACAATGCGTGATGCAACCGGCAAAACAACAGCTTCGCCCGCCGCTTGCCCGCGAAAAGCAGCATCGCTCTTCGCCAGTTCGGCAGGCTCAGGTTTGGCGCAACCAGCGATGGTGATGAGGAGGAGCGAGAGGATGGCTGACGTGCGTTGCATGCACCGACAGTAAATCCGCACAGCCAAGCGGGCAAGCCCCTCAACCACCACCTTCATGGCAAATTGGTGGTTGATAAAACCACATACGCAAAACAACATATGCAAGACCGCGCCTGGGACTCGGGTGGCGTAACTTGTCAGATGACGCGACAGATAGCCGCGCGCTGGTTATTCCCTTCGCCAGCGCGCCTGCATGCACTTGGCCAATCCGACGGAGCGGTCTTGCACTCATTTCGCTGCTCGTTCAATCGTCCGCTGCTGCCACCCAAAGGCCGACGCCAAACCCAAAATGACAAACATGGGGATCGACGCGTAGTTACTCAGCATGCCATAAGACCACGGCAACGGATCATTGAACAAAATTGCCTGCACATGACCATAGACGGTCAAAAGTTGAAAAGCGGTGACATAGTAGGGCCAAAACCGGTCGCTCATCAGTGCGACCGACCAAAGAGCTACCAACGCTGCCACATCAATGCAGAACAAACCAACCTCAAGAGCGGTCCACGTGTTAACCGCAATCAGCGCCGACGCCAGACCACCGACAAGCATGGTAACGGCGGCACATCGCTCTGGCCAACCGCCCAAGATAAGGGCGCTGGCCAGACACGAAATCGGTACAATATAATGTATGATGACGAGTAATGGCGTCATAGTGTCGACTATGCTGCGACCACTGCTGATTGCCCCGTATCGTCATCATTGCCCACCGCAACATCGGGGGCGTTACTGGCTTTCGGCTTCTCAAGCCACGGCCCCACGGCGTAGGCGGCTAATCCAATCTCGCGTTGTGTGCGCGAAAGTCCGACGTGCGCTTCAACCAACGCACTACGTGCCTTGCCGATCTGCGCCAGCGCCGTGGTCACAGACTCGAGCGCATCGGCACCATGCAAAGCGCTTAAGCCCGCCTTGCGGCGACCGTCGGTCATCGAACCCAGAAGGCTGGTCAGCGCATCAACACTCGTATCAACGGCATCTTCGGCCGCGCGGAGTTCACGGGTCACGGCACGCGCAACCTCCAGACGTTTCTTCAGCATAACATAATTCCTTCTACGAAGATTAACGAAGCCGGTCTGCACCGACCATGGCTGCCTGGATGACCAATATGCCGACCGCGATCAGCGTGGCGATGATGACCGGCCAGGCGATGCGTGCAATTATGGTATCGTCATTGGTCGCCCTCTCCCTAGTCGGAAACGGCAGGCGAAGCAGACGGGGCTGCAAGCGCCGTATCGTCACGGTGGCCGACGCTTCATCCTTGGCAAAGGGTTCGTCATCGACTGCCAACGACGGGGATACCACTGGATGGTATGTTGCATCCGTTGCCATGCCGTGGACAAGACGCGATGCAGCCACACTTGATAGGCCACCTAGTTTAGCGCGTGCGCGCTTGAGCCTTGCGGTCACCGCATCGGGGGTGACGCCTTCGCGTCGCGCAATCTCCTTTGAGGTAAAGCGCTGATAAACGAGCCGGAGCGTACGGATCTCGGTTTCTGTAAGGGAGGCGATCGCTGCTTGTTGCGCGTCAGGCACACTAGCTTCGGTCAATCCGACCAAGAAGGGCCACTGCTGATTGTTAGGATGCTCCCCGCCCATATCGCCTCCACCGAGTAAACGTCTGTTGAGGATACAGCGCACTTAAAATGCATCTTTTTGCGGTGCGGCCCGCATTAAACTTCCTTAACATCACAAATATTTAGGTAATCATCAAATGAATTGCGTCGTGGATGGCTTTTGGCGGGTATTTTCCGAATATTTTTGCCGAATTGACGCGCGCCCAACTTGTGGTCGTTACCGCCCATCCGGGTCGCCTTTTCGCTTGGGTTTGCCCCGCCCAGCCCCTATAGGGCAGCGATGGAAAACACCCCCGAAAATACAGCTGAAAACGCCACCGGAAACGCCAGTGCTGCCTATGGCGCGGAATCGATTAAAGTCCTCAAGGGGCTGGATGCGGTGCGCAAGCGGCCGGGCATGTATATTGGCGATACCGACGATGGTTCGGGGCTGCACCATATGGTGTTCGAAGTCAGCGACAATTGCATTGACGAAGCTTTGGCAGGGCACGCCAGCAAGGTGTCAATCACGCTCAACCCCGATGGTTCGGTAAGCGTGGAGGATAATGGCCGCGGCATCCCGACCGACATCCACAAGGAAGAAGGGGTTTCGGCAGCCGAAGTCATCATGACCCAGCTGCACGCGGGCGGCAAGTTTGAAAATACGACCGAAGGTAATGCCTATAAAGTATCAGGCGGCCTCCACGGCGTCGGCGTCAGCGTGGTCAATGCGCTGTCCGAATGGCTCGACCTTACCATCTGGCGCGATGGCAAGGAACATCAGATGCGTTTTTGCCATGGCGATGCGCAAGCGCCGCTCAAAATCACGGGCGATGCGCCCATGGTCGACGGTGCGCCCAAGCGCGGCACCCAGGTCACATTTCTCGCATCGACCGACACGTTCAAAAATGTCACCGAATTTGACTTTGACAAATTGGAACATCGCTATCGCGAACTGGCGTTCCTGAATTCGGGCGTACGCATCGCGCTGGCCGACCGACGGCATGCCGACGTGCGCGAAGTGGACATGGTCTATGAAGGCGGGATCGCCGCCTTTGTCCAATATCTCGACCGCGCCAAAAACCCGATTGTGCCGCAACCGATTGCCATTTCGGCGATGCGCGACGGCATTGGGATAGAGGTCGCGCTCGAATGGAACGACAGCTATTATGAAAATGTCCTCGCCTTTACCAACAACATACCGCAGCGCGACGGCGGCACCCATTTGGCGGCATTTCGTGCGGCATTGACCCGCACGCTCAACAATTATGCCGAACGGTCGGGGCAGCTCAAGAAAGAGAAAGTATCGCTGTCGGGCGAAGATATGCGCGAAGGGCTGACCGCTATCGTATCGGTCAAACTGCCCGACCCCAAATTTTCCAGCCAGACCAAGGACAAATTGGTGTCGAGTGAGGTGCGCCAGCCGCTCGAAAGCCTGATGGCCGATAAACTCGCCGAATGGCTGGAGGAAAATCCGGCGCTGGCCAAGGCGGTGGTGCAAAAAATCATCGACGCCGCCGCCGCGCGCGAAGCCGCGCGCAAGGCGCGCGAATTGACGCGGCGCAAGGGGGCAATGGACATCGCCTCCCTGCCCGGCAAATTGCATGATTGCGCCGAACGCGACCCGGCCAAATCCGAACTCTTCCTCGTCGAAGGGGATAGCGCAGGCGGCAGCGCCAAACAGGGGCGCGACAGCCATTATCAGGCGATCCTGCCGCTCAAGGGCAAGATTTTGAACGTCGAGCGCGCGCGCTTTGACCGGATTATCGGCTCCAAAGAGGTCGGCACGCTGATTCAGGCGCTCGGCACCGGCATCCGCGATGATTTCAGCATCGATAAATTGCGCTACCACAAAATCGTCATCATGACCGACGCCGATGTCGATGGTGCGCATATCCGCACATTATTGCTGACATTTTTCTATCGGCAAATGCCGCAAATCATTGAAAACGGGCATTTATATATTGCTCAGCCGCCGCTGTACAAAGTCGCGCGCGGGCGGAGTGAGGTTTATGTCAAGGATGATGCGGCGCTCGAAGCCTATCTGATCGATGCTGCGGTTGGCTCCATGTGCTTTGATTCGGCGCTTGGCGCGCGAGCGGAGGGGGATTTGCGCGATCTGATCGCCCATGCACAGCGCATGCAGGCGCTGATGCATTTCATCCCGCGCCGTTATGACCCGGCAATTGTCGAGGCATTGGCGCTGAATGGCGCGTTGGATGCCAATATCGACGCCACGGCCAAGACGGCGGCGGCCAACGCGACGGCGGCATGGTTGAACGCCGCCGAAACGGCGCAGGGTGAAAGCGGCCAATGGATGGTCCACCTTGCCGAAGACGGCGGCTATCATGTGGAACGGCGCTGGCGCGGGGTCAGCGACCACCACATCATCGACGCCAATTTTGTCGGCAGTGTGGAGGCGCGCAAGCTCGCCACCCTGTCGGCAGAACAGAGCGAAAGCTATGCCCGCCCGGGCAAGCTGGTCAGCTTGGCAAGCCAGGTCGCGCCCGATGTGGATGCCGAAGCGACAGAGGATAGCGAAGCAGCAGAAGCGGCGAGCCCATCATCAAACCGCCGCCGCGCCGACGACCATATTATCACCGGGCCGGGCGCGCTGCTCGCCTCCATCCTGCGCATCGCGCGCAAGGGACTGTCGATCAGCCGCTACAAGGGTTTGGGCGAAATGAATGCCGAACAATTGTGGGAAACGACGCTCGACCCAGAAAATCGTTCGCTGCTCAAGGTTGAGGATGATGGTGCCGAGACCGAAAATATCTTTACCCAGCTCATGGGTGAAGAGGTGGAGCCGCGCCGCATCTTCATTCAGGAAAATGCGCTGAGCGTCGCCAACCTCGACGTCTGATTTCATCCCCCGGTCGGGGGATGAAAATCACCCCCACATGCGCGCCAAAATGCCATCCTTGAGCACGAAATGGTGGCGCAGCGCCGCCGCGATATGGAGGAGGAGGAGCGCGATCAGGGCAAAGGCCATGAGTTCATGCCCCTCCGCCGCGACGCCCCACAGCGCGCTATCCTTGACGATGTTGAACTTGGGCAGTTCAAATAGCCCGTAAAAGGGCAAGGGGCGCGGAAAGGCGGATACCATGATCCAGCCGGAAAGCGGGATCAGCACCATGAATGCGTAAAGTATCGCGTGGGTGAAGCTCGCCACCCCGCGCTCACCCAGCGACATTGCAGCCGGAAATGCCGGCGCAGGTTTGACCATCCGCCACAATATCCGCAGCACGGCAAGGGCGAGGAGGAGGACGCCTGTCGCCTTGTGCAGCGGCATGATGAGGTCGGCATTCAAATCATGCAGCAGACCGCCCGCCAGATTGGCGATAATCAACACGCCCATTGACCAGTGAAGGATGCGCGCCACCCGCGAATATTTGGCCACTGTAACGCTCATCAAACCCCTCCCCGACATGTTATTGCGGCATGTTTTCCCTAAATCCCCTGCCAGCGCAAGCCCAACCAAAGGCTGCGCGACGCGCCCAGATCCACCGAGCCGGCAACATTGCGCGTCAAAATGCGCACATTGGTTATGTTTTCTATGCTGGCTTCGACGGTCAGGCGTGCGGTGATCGGCTGGCGGAACATCAGGTCACAGGCGGTATAGCCGGGCAAAACATCGACATTGCGATCATCCTCAAACTGCGCGCCGACATGGCGCAGCGCAAATTGCGCCACCCCGCCCCATGGCATCTGCCAGTTCAATATTGCCCCGCCGCTCCACACCGGTGATTGTGCGGGCCGCAGGCCGTTGAGCGCCGCCGCGCCGCCGCTCGCCACGACGCGTGCATCGCTGTAACTCAGCGCGCCGTCGATGCGAAACTGGCCGAGCCGCAGCATCACGCTCCCCTCCACCCCCTGTGCATGCACCGCATCGACATTTTGCCGTTCGCGCAAATTGGGACCGATGGTGACGTTGGCGATGGCATGGCGCAGGCGATTGTCAAAAAGGGTGATGGCAAATGCTGCATCATCGCCATGCCGCCAATCCAACGCCACTTCCCCGCCGCGCAGCCGTTCGGGGGCCAGCGCCGCATTGGCGCGCGTCACCACCGGAAATACCGTAAAACCGCGATAGAGCTCATTCAGCGTCGGCAGCCGAAAGCCGGTGTAGGCCGCCGCGCGCAGGGTAAGGCCGCCACCCAGATCATAGGATGCAGCGCCACGTGCGCCCAAAATATTACCCTGTCGCTTGGCAAAAATCTGTTGCGACAGCGGCGTGCCGTCGCCCAACGCCTCGGCAAAATGCCCCTCGGTCAGCCAATAATGGTCATAACGCGCGCCGAGCGTCAGGCTGAGTGGGCCGCTCGCCACATCCCCCTCTGCCCAGATGCCCCCGATTGCGGTTTCGCCGCCCGCACGGCGCATTCTGGTAACAGCGCCGCTGGCCGCCAGCGCATTTTCCAGCGCCTCCCCATTGGCACCGCGATATTCACCACCAAAACGCAGACGAATGGGCAGGCGCGCGCTGCCCATGACCGGCGCGCGCAGCTCCACCCGCGCCCCCCAGCCGATGGTCGGCGTTGCATATTGGTCGAGCGTCGGACGAAAACTATTCGCCGAAACGACGATGTTCGAAAAATCGCGCGCTTGCACCCAGCCCAAAATATCCCACTGCCAATGCTGTCTATCCTGTGCATTGCCAACCAAACGCAGCGAAAAATCCGCGCCATCGCCGCCATTGTCCGCGCCTGCAAAGCGCAGCGTGCGCGCATCGCGGAACAGGCTGATCCGTGTCTGCATCGCCACCGCATCGCTGATCGGCGCTTCACCGGTCAGCGACAGCGAACTGGCGCGATAGCGCGCGGGAACCGATGCTGCGACACGTTGCCCCACAGGGGTTGTCCAGAAACCATCGCTTTGGGCATGGGCAATATCGATGCCAACATGCCCCGCCCCCAGCGGCAAGGTAACAGCGGCGCGCCCCCGCCAACTATCATCACTGCCGCCTGCCAATTCTGCCACCAGCGGCGCGCGGGCCGCAAGCGGTGTTGAATGGAGCGAAATGACCCCGGCGAGCGCGCCCGCACCAAAGGGGCCGGAACCACTGCCGCGCGTCACATCCACCGATGCGATGTCGCCAAGCGGCAATGCGGTAAAGGGAATATAGCCGAAAAAGGCATCGGCAATCGGAACCCCGTCGCGCAGCAGCAGGGTGCGGCTGGTCGCGTTGCCGCCAATACCGCGCAGCGTAATGCCCTGTCCGGACAGGTTGGCGCTGCGCCCGTCCGAACGGCGAAATTGCTGAAAGCCCGCAATGCGTGCCAGCGCCTCCTCCACATTGCCGCTGGCCGTCATGTGCAGACGGTCGCCGGAAATTTCTTCGCTGCCATAAGCATCAGCGCTCGGCGGTGGGGGGAGCGCGGTGACGATAATTGCACGATCGCCATCGCTATCCCCCGCGTCGGGAGCGGCCAAGGCTTGGCCGGGCATAGCAGCGATCAGCGCGATGACGGATAAGCGGGGGAGATGTCGCATGCCCCCCGCCCTAACGCGCGCAACGGGGCTTGGCGAGTGGCTAATGGCAGGCGATTTTGACTTGGCGACGGTCTGTGGCACATGCCGCGTATGCCCGCACCCACCCTCCCCCCCGTCACCACCCTCACCACGACCCCGACCACGGCCCCCACCACGACGCCCACCACGACGCCAGGCCCGCGCGAATTTGTCGCGATGATGGCATTGGTGATGGCGCTCAACGCGCTCGCCATCGATACGATGTTGCCCGCCCTGCCCGCGATGGCCGCCGCGCTCCACGCGCCGAGCGCCAATGCGCAACAGGCCATAATCTCTTTCTATTTTTTTGGTCTGGCGTTCGGGTCGCTGCTGCATGGGCCGCTTGCGGACCGTTTTGGGCGGCGGCGGATTATCCTGAGCGCCGTCGTCGCTTATATCTTTGTCGCGCTGGCAACGCCGATGGCGCAAAGCTGGACGATGCTGCTCGCCATGCGTTTTCTCCACGGCCTGTGCGGTGCTGCGATGGGGGTGGTGGCGACCGCCGTTGTGCGCGATAGGACATCGGGGGACCAGATGGCGCGCGTCCTGTCGCTCATCTTCCTGATCTTCATGGTCGTGCCAATCATCGCGCCGAGCGTCGGGCAATTGGTGCTGATGCTCTTGCCGTGGCAGGCGATTTTTGCCCTGCTCGCGACGTTGGCGGCGGCGATGGGACTGTGGGTCTGGTTGCGGCTTGGCGAAAGCCTGAACCCCGATGACCGGCTGCCGCTCCGCCTCGCGCCGATGCTCGACAGTTGGCGGCAGGTCAGCACGCATCGACAGGCGATTGCCTATATGATCGGCAGTTCGCTGGCGGTCGGTGCCAATTATGGATTTTTGAACAGCGCGCAGCAGATTATCGCGGTCAGTTTCGGGCGGGCGGATATTTTTGCGCTCTGTTTTGCCTGTGTCGCGGCTGGCATCGCCATTTCCAATTTCTGGAACGCGCGGTTGGTGCTGCGCTTTGGCGCACGGCGCGTGTCGCAAAGCGCGCTGATCGCATTTTTGCTGCTTTCCTTCATCCAATTTTACATGGCGAATAATGCTGAAAGCCTGTGGGGATTTGTCGCCATCGTCTCCCTCAACATGGGGATGATCGGCTTTATCGGGGCCAATTTCTCCTCCATCGCGATGCAGCCCTTTGGCCATATCGCGGGCACCGCATCTTCCTTTCAAAATGCGGTGCGCACGCTGGTGGCGGCGGGGGTTGGCGCGATTATCGGCGCACAGTTTGACGGCAGTTCGATGCCGCTCGCCAAAGGATATATGTTGTGCGGCGCATTGTCGCTGCTGTGCATATTATGGGGGGAAAAGGGGCGGCTCTTTACCCGGCCCAACCCGCCGCATCTGCCGTAAAAGCGAAAAAGGGAGCGGTTGCCCGCCCCCTTTTCCTATCACCCCATGTGCATCAATGCATGGATGGAACCGGCGGCACCGGCGGCGGCGGTGCATCGCTATCATCCTCATGCACGTCGATGATGCCGCGACCAACATGGCTGCGCTTGCGGCTGTAGAGGAAGTAGATCAACAGCCCGACGCCACCCCAGATCGGCAGCACCATCTTCGATTCAAAGGGCAGGTTCCAATATAGGAAGGCGGTGCCGGCAACGGTCAGCGGCGCCACAATCCAGACAAGCGGTGTCCGGAAGGGGCGCCGACGCGACGGGTCGGTGCGCCGCAGCACCAGCACCGCGATGCCAACCATGAAGAAGGCAAAGAGCGTGCCCGCATTCGAAATATCCGCCAGCTGGCCAACCGGCAGGAAGGCCGCAGCAATCGCCACGAAAATGCCGGTGGCAATGGTGACAATGTGCGGGGTTTTCCACTTGGGGTGCACGCTTGCCAATTTTTCGGGCAGCAAGCCATCGCGCGCCATGACAAAGAAAATGCGCGTCTGGCCATAAAGCATCATCAAAATGACCGACGGCAGCGCAATATTGGCGGCCAGCCCGACAAAATCACCCGCCCGGTTCCACGAAATGGAACGCAGCACATGGGCCAGCGCCTCATTCGAACAGACCAAAGGTTCCTGACCCACCGCCAGCAATGCCTGACACTGCGACGCCATTGCTGCCGAACCGGGGGCAAGCGCCGCGCCGTCGGGTCCCATCAGCGGCTGCGCACCCTGCGCACCAATCGCCCCGGCCGAGACCAACAGGTAAAAAATGGTGCAGATGGCGAGCGAACCGATAAGCCCAATGGGCACGTTGCGCTGCGGGTTTTTGGTTTCCTCTGCCGCCGTCGAAACAGCGTCAAAGCCGACATAGGCAAAGAAGATCGACGATGCCGCACCAATCACGCCAAAGCCACTTTCATGCCCCAGCCAGCCATTGGGGGTGAAGGGTTCGAAATTTGCCCCGTTGAGCACCGGCAGAGTCAGCGCGATGAACATGGTGAGCGCCGCCACTTTGACAGCGACCAGCACCGCATTGACCCGCGCGCTTTCGGTCGTGCCGATAACCAGTAGCGCGGTCACCGCCAAGGCGACGATGATCGCGGGCAGATTGACCACACCCGCCGTAAAGTCGGGGGTTGGCACACCGCCGGGGTAAGACCATGCCGGGCCGCTCGCTAAAAATTGTGGTAATTCAAAGCCTAGAGACGATTTTAATAGTCCCATGAAATAGCCTGACCAGCCCACAGAAACAGCAGAGGCCGCCACCGCATATTCGAGGATGAGCGCCCAGCCGACCATCCAGGCCAAAATTTCGCCCATCACGGCATAGGTATAGGTATAGGCGCTGCCCGACACCGGCACCATCGATGCCAGTTCAGAATAGCAGAGCGCAGCCACCGCGCAGACAATGCCCGCGACGACAAAGCTCAGCATCATGCCCGGCCCCGCCTTTTGCGCGGCAGAGGCAGTGAGCACGAAAATACCGGTGCCGATGATGGCCCCGATCCCGAGCATGGTTAGTTGAAATGCACCCAAAGAACGGTGCAGAGACTTTTTCTCCGCCGTCGCCAAAATGGCGTCGAGCGGCTTTACGCGACCGAACAGCATCAAATTCCTCCCTCCCCGTGGGTCAAACCACTGCGGGTTCTGCCCCCCGGCATTGGCGGGGAAACTAAAGGCAAAGCGGGCGAACGCAACCGCAAAAGCAACATCGCCGTAGCGGCGCGCAATTTTTTTGCGCGCCGGCTTTCAGCGCGCCAGCATCGGCCCCAATGGCTTGCCGCCAAATAAATGGATGTGGAGGTGCGGCACCTCTTGATGCCCATCCTGCCCGACATTGGCGAGCAGGCGATAACCCGGTTCAACCAGTCCCAATGTGCGCGCGACATGGCCAACCGCACGGAAAAAGCCGCTGATTTCGGCATCGCTGGCGCGGGCAGAAAAATCATCCATGCTGACATAGCGACCGGTGGGAATCACCAAGATATGCGTCGGTGCCTGCGGGTTAATGTCATGAAAGGCCAGCGCCCATTGGTCGCGAAAAACGGCGGTGCAGGGCAATTCTCCGCGCAATATGCGCGCGAAAATATTGGCATCATCATAGGGTAAGGTCGCATCAATCGGCATTATTTCGTTTCCTTATGCTGCGGCCGTTGTGCCTTTTCCGCATGCCCCGACAGACCCTGTCGCCGCGCCAATTCGGCGGCCACATCGCCAAGGCTGCACCCCCGCAGATGGAGGAGGATGGCGAGGTGAAAGAGCAAGTCCGCCCCCTCCCCCACCAGCGCCGCATCCCCCTCATCCAGCGCGGCGATGATGGTTTCGGTGGCTTCTTCGCCCAATTTACGCGCCGCGCCGCCCACCCCCTTGGCCGCCAGACTGGCGACATAGCTTGCGGTCGGGTCCCCCAAATTGAGACGCGCGGCGATGACAGCATCCAGCTTTGTCAAAATATCCCCGTCCATCTACCCCTCCACTTGGCGAACCTGAATCCCCGCCGCCGACAATGCGGCGCGCGCTTCGCCCAGACTATGCTGGCCGAAATGAAAAATCGAGGCGGCGAGCAAAGCGCTCGCCCCGCCCAGATGCACGCCGTCGATCATATGTTGCAAATTGCCGACCCCGCCGCTGGCAATCACCGGCACCGGCACCGCATCGGCAATCGCACGGTTCAAGCGATTGTCATAGCCATCGCGCGTCCCGTCGCGGTCCATGCTGGTCACCAGCACCTCCCCCGCGCCGAGTTCGACAAGGCGACGTGCATGGGCGATGGCATCGATGCCGGTGGCGCGCCGCCCGCCGTGGGTAAAAATCTCCCACCCCCCGCCTGCCACCTGCCGCGCGTCGATGCTGGCGACGATGCATTGGCTGCCAAAACGGTCGGCAATGTCGGCGACCAGTTCGGCGCGCGCAACAGCCGCGCTGTTGACCGCCACCTTGTCCGCACCAGCCAGCAATAATTGGCGCGCATCGTCGGCGCTGCGCACACCGCCACCAACGGTTAGCGGCAGAAAGCAGACGCTGGCGATTTCCTCCACCTGTCGCAACAATGTGCCGCGACCTTCGTGGCTGGCCGAAATGTCGAGCAGGCAAAGCTCATCCGCCGCCGCCGCGTCGTAGGCGCGCGCGACCGCCACCGGGTCACCCGCATCGCGCAGGTCGACGAAATTAACCCCCTTGACCACGCGCCCATCGGCAACGTCAAGGCAGGGGATGATGCGCGTTGCCACCGGCATGGCCGCGCCCTAATCCGCTACCGCAACGGCAAGCGCCGCCGCAAGATCAAGCCGCCCGTCATATATGGCACGCCCGGTAATCACCCCCTCTATCCCATCGCGGCGGTGGAGCGCGAGCAGGCGAATATCCCCAAGCCCTGCCACCCCGCCCGATGCGATGACCGGAATGGGAACCGCCCGTGCCAAATCCACGCTGGCATCGACATTGCAGCCCTTGAGCATGCCATCGCGCCCGACATCGGTGAAGAGCAGCGCCGCGACCCCCACATCGGCAAAGCGGCGGGCTAGATCGGCGACGGGCACGTCGGACACGGCTGCCCAGCCATGCGTCGCCACCATGCCGTCGCGCGCATCGACACCAACGATGATGCGCCCCGGCAGGTCACGCGCCGCGCCGCGCACCAATTCGGGGTCGGTCAGTGCGGCGGTACCAATCACCACCCGGTCAACCCCCAAAGCCAGCCAGCGGTCAATCGCCGCGCGGTCACGAATGCCGCCGCCCACCTGCACCTTGCCCGGAAATTGGGCGACAATCGCTTCCACCGCCGCGCCATTGCGACTTTCCCCGGCAAAGGCCCCGTCCAAATCGACGACGTGGAGGTGGCTCGCCCCCGCGCGCGCAAAATCCGCTGCCTGCGCCGCCGGATCATCACCATAGATGGTGGCGCGCGCCATATCCCCTTCGGTCAAGCGCACGACCTGCCCGCCTTTGAGGTCGATAGCCGGAAAAATCTTCAGGGGTTCCATGTCAAAAATCTTTCGAGCAGCGCAATGCCGTAGGCTTGGCTTTTTTCGGGATGGAATTGGACACCCAAAATATTGTCGCGCTGCACCGCCGCGACAATCGGCTGGCCATGCACGCTCATCGCCGCGACATCGGCGGGGTGATCGGCGCAAAAATGATAGCTGTGGAGGAAATAGGCCTCACCATCCTCTACCAATGTTGCGCGCGCGTCCGGCACCTTTATCTGGTTCCAGCCCATGTGCGGAATGCGAATGTCCGCGCCCCCCGCCATCGCGCGCACCCGGCCGGGCACCCAACCGAGGCCCGGCTGTTCGCCATGCTCCTCCCCCACATCGGCGAGCAATTGCATGCCAACGCAAATCCCCAAAAAGGGCGCGCCGCGCGCGCGTACCGCCTGTTTCAGCGCGTCGCGCATCCCCGCAATCGCGCTAAGGCTCGCCATGCAATGGGCAAAGGCGCCAACGCCGGGCAGGATGATGCGCGTCGCGCGCGCCACCAATTCTGGCGCATCGCTGATGGTCAAATCCCGCGCGCCAGCAGCTTGCAAAGCATTGGCAACGCTGCGCAAATTACCCGCGCCATAGTCAATCAGCACGGTGCCCGTCATATGGCTCAGACCAGATCGCTGGACGTGCCCAGCACCCCCTTGGTGGATGGAATCGCCCCCGACGTACGCGGGTCGATAACCAGCGCATGGCGCAATGCGCGGGCCAGCGCCTTGTAGAGACTTTCGGCAATATGGTGGTTATTTTCCCCATAAAGCGTCTCGAGGTGGAGTGTGATGCCCGCCGCCTGCGCAAAGCTGGCGAACCAATGGCTGAACAGCTCTGTATCCATTTCGCCAAGCCGTGGCTGGCTGAAACCCGACTTCCAGACAAAATGGGGGCGGCCCGAAATATCGAGCGCGGCGCGGCTCAATGTTTCGTCCATCGGGGCATAGGCATGGCCATAACGGGTAATGCCGCGTTTATCGCCGAGCGCGGTGAGCATCGCTTCGCCCAGCGCAATGGCCGAATCCTCGACGCTATGATGCTGGTCGACGTGCAAATCGCCTGCCACCGCCAGTTCAATGTCAATCAGCGAATGGCGCGACAATTGTTCGATCATATGGTCGAGAAAGCCGATGCCGGTCGCCACCTTATACACCCCCGTGCCGTCGAGATTGACGGCAACCCGGATGCGGGTTTCGTGCGTATCACGGGCAATTTCGGCGCAGCGCATGGCTGTCCCTATAGGGCGCACAGACAAAGAGGCAAGCACGGCTTCGACGTCAATTGGTGATGGAAGCACGCTTTTGCGCTTGACCCTGCGACACGCCAAGGCCACCAGTGCGGCCATGAACGACAAAGTAGCCGACAGCCTGATCCCCTATGACGAAATCGTGCAGGAGGCGTTGCGCGCTGTGGTCGGCCGCGTCTTGCGACAGGTTGAAACCGGCGGCGGCAACCTGCCCGGCGGGCACCATTTTTACATCACCTTTAAAACTGGCGCGCCGGGGGTGGATATTCCCCAGCATTTGATCGAACGCTTCCCCGATGAAATGACCATCGTGCTCGAAAACCGCTTTTGGGACTTAAAGGCAGAGGAAGAATATTTTTCGGTCGGCCTGTCGTTCAACCAGCGCGCATCCACTCTGGTCATCCCCTATGCGGCGGTCACCGCCTTTGTTGACCCGTCGGTCGAATTTGGCCTGCAGTTTCATGTCGATGCCGATGATGTGCCACCGCCCGAACATGATGCAGCGGAAAATGACGGTGATGCCCCGTCGGCGGGCGATATCACCGAACGGGGGGATAGCGACAATAATGTCGTTACCGTCGATTTCGGCCGGAAAAAGTGACGGCGGTCCGCCAAGAAAGCGACAGTTTCGGCCCGATTGACGTTCCCGCCGACGCCTATTGGGGCGCACAGACCCAGCGTAGCCTGCACCATTTCCCCTTTGGCCATGCCGAACGCATGCCGATCGCCATCATCCATGCACTGGCGCGGGTGAAACAGGCGGCAGCACGCGTCAACCGCCGCCATGGGCTGGATACCACCATCGCCGATGCCATCGAAAGCGCTGCGGAGGAGGTGGCAGAGGGCCGTTTTGACGAGCAATTCCCGCTCAGCATCTGGCAGACCGGCAGCGGCACGCAAAGCAATATGAACGTCAATGAAGTGGTGGCGGGGCGGGCCAATGAACGGTTGACCGGCGTGCGCGGCGGCAAGAGCCCCGTTCACCCCAATGACCATGTCAATCGCAGCCAATCATCGAACGACAGCTTCCCGACCGCCATCCACATCGCGGCAAGCTTGGCGGTGCAGCAGCGGCTTTTCCCCGCACTGGTCCGCCTGACCGACGCGCTCAACCAAAAGGCCGGCGATTGGGCCGATATCGTCAAAATCGGGCGCACCCATTTGCAGGATGCGACGCCGCTGACGCTGGGACAGGAGGTGTCGGGCTGGGCCAATCAGCTGTATCGCTGTCGCCGCCGTATCGAACCGGCGGTTACCCATGGCGTCCAACGTCTGGCCCAAGGCGGCACAGCGGTTGGCACCGGGCTTAACGCGCCGCCTGGTTTTGCCGCCGATTTCTGCGCGGCGCTGAGCGCCATTTTGGCCACCCCCTTTTCCCCCTGCGAAAACGCCTTTGAGGGGCTGGCATCGAACGACCCCATCGTCCACCTGTCGGGCACATTGGCGACGCTGGCGGTGGCGCTCCACAAAATCGCCAATGATATTCGTTTGCTGGGCTCCGGGCCGCGTGCGGGCCTTGGCGAATTATTGCTGCCCGAAAATGAACCGGGCAGTTCGATCATGCCGGGCAAGGTCAACCCCACCCAGTGCGAAATGCTGACCATGGTGGCAACACAGGTCATCGCCAACCATCAGGCGATCAGCATCGGGGGGATGCAGGGGCAGTTGGAACTCAACGTCTATAAACCGATGATCGGGGCCAATCTGCTGCGTTCCATCGACCTGTTGGCGACCGGCATGGCGGCCTTTCACGACCATTGTATTGCCGGGTTGGCGCCTGATCATGCCCATATTGCCCGACATGTTGAAAATAGCCTGATGCTGGTCACCGCGCTCGCCCCGGCGATTGGTTATGATGCAGCAGCGGCGATTGCGAAAAAGGCGCATGCCAGCGGGCGTAGCCTGCGCGAAGTGGCGCTGGAATCGGGCGTCACCACGGCGGATTTTGACCGGCTGGTGGTGCCGATTGACATGACGCGCGGCGGGTAAGCCGATGCTTGCATCCTATTGACTACAACCCTAAACAAACCGCCTGAGTGGGGTCTGCCCCGTCTGCATTTGGGAGAGTAGAATGTCGTCGATCAACCCATCCGCCACCATCACCGCCAACCGCCGCCAGATGGTCGGTGCATTGATGGCGGGCAGCGTCATGGCTGGTGTCCCCGGCGCAGCGCGCGCAGCGATGCAGGCCGCACCGGTGAGCGGCCCGGCGGCAACCGCACGGGCGCTTTATGATCGGCTGTTTGAACGGCTGGTCGATATGTCGCCCGAAATGGCCACCTCGCTCGGCCTTGATGTTGGTGCGCGCGCCCACCAACGCGGCGAACTGGGTTCATCGGCTGCGGCCGACCGTTTCGGTTTTGCCGATGTCCTCAGCGGCGTAGAGGGGGAGGTTGCGGCGATCGACGCTGCCGCGCTCACCCCGGCTGAACGCACGCAGCTTGAAGTGCTGCGCTGGTTTATCGATCGGTCAAAGGATATCCGCCGCACCCCCTATGGCGGCTTTGATGGTTACCCCATCCCCTTCACGCTGACCCAATTGACCGGCAGCTATCAGTCGGTGCCCGATTTCCTCGATTCCACCCACCCCATCCAGACCAGCAGCGATGCAGAGGCTGCACTGTCGCGCATGCACGCCATGGCGCGCGAAATCGGGCATGAGGTGGAACGGGCGCGCGCCGAAATGGCGATGGGCGTCATCCCGCCAACCTATATCCTCAACAAGGCGATGGTGTTGACCCGCAATCTGCGCAGCCAGAGCGGGGTCACGTCGGGCATGGCTGCCAGCCTCGCCCGGCGCACCGCCGCCGCCAATATATCGGGGGATTGGGGCAATCGCGCCGCCGCGATCGTCGATGGGCCGATTGCCGCTGCGCTCGACGCGCAAATCGCGCTGTTCAACGACATGTTGCCCCATTCTACGGAGGAGGCGGGGGTATCCCGCCTGCCCGGTGGCGCTGATTTTTACGCCATGTGCCTGCGCCAACATACCTCGACTTCGCTAACCCCCGAGCAGGCGCACCAACGCGGGCTGGAGGAAGTGGCCGATTATCAGGGGCGCATCGAACCGCTGCTCCAAGCACAGGGGTTGCGTGACGGGCCGGTCGGCGCGCGGCTGACGGCGCTTGGCCAACGGGCCGAACTCCTCTGGTCCAATGATGACGCCGGGCGCGCACAATTGCTCGCCTATGCCAATGAGCGTAATGACGCGATCCGCCCGATGATGCGCCGGATTTTCAACCATCCGCCCGAAACGCGGCTGGAAATCCGCCGCGTTCCCCCCGCCATCGAAGCGGGCGCACCGCGCGGCTATGCCCAGCGCGGCAGCCTCGACGGGACGCGCCCGGGTGCCTTTTACATCAATTTGCGCGACACCCATATCTGGCCGCGCTTTGCCATCCCCACCCTCGTCTATCACGAAGGGATTCCGGGCCATGTGTTCCAAGGCGCGGTGCTGCTGGAGGCGGGTAACCTGCCGCTGCTCCACCGCAGCCTTGGTATCGCGGCCTATGGCGAAGGCTGGGGGCTATATGCCGAACAATTGGCCGACGAATTGGGCGTCTATGCCGATGAGCCTTTGGGGCGGATCGGTTATTTGCAGGCCGCGCTTTACCGCGCCGTGCGCGTCGTCGTCGATACCGGCATGCACGCGCTGGGGTGGAGCCGGGCCCGCGCGCTTCAATATATGATCGATATCACCGGCCTCGCCCCCGGCGCAGCGGAAAATGAAATCGACCGTTATATCGTTTGGCCGGGGCAGGCGACGAGCTATAAATTGGGCCATAGTGAAATCGTCCGCGCCCGCGAAACCGCGCGCGCGGCAATGGGGCCCAATTTCGATATTCGCGGCTTCCACGATGTCGTGCTACGGCTGGGTTCGCAACCGCTCGAACTGCTGGGACGCAATGTCGCGGCATGGTCGCGCGGCGAACATATTGTCTAGGAAAAATTGCCATGCCCAAGCCGCCGATTATCACCCGTTCTGCCGAAGCATTGGCGCGGCGCGCGGGCGGAGCAATCGGCGGTGGGGCGGGCAAGGCGGCACGCAAGGCCGCCGATAATCCGATTGCCAATGCCGCCATTGGCTTTGCCGCAACATGGGTGGCGGGCAAATTATTGCCGCGCCGTTTTGCCGGCATCGGCGCGGCGCTGGTTGTGGGTTATGCCACGCGCAAATTGGCGCAGCGCCACGAAAATACAACCGCACGCGACGCACCGCCCGCCGCCCCGACACCGCCGAGGCGACAACGCAAAAGCTAAATCTGCGGCGCAGTTGCGTCAGACGGCGGGGGTTCAGCGGGCGGCGGTGAATCAGCCGTGTCGGGTGCGCTAGCGTCCGGCGCCGGGGTGCTGGTCGCAGGGGTGCTGGGCGCAGGGGTGATGGGCGCGGCATTGGCATTGGCAGCATCGCCGCCGCTGGTTGGAGGTGGCGCCACATATCCGCCGACATAATAATAATGCCATGGCTCATGCGCGACGCCCGCCGCATTATCCTTTGGAAAGGACAGGCGGAAGCCAAAGCGCGCGGCATTGGCCGACAGCCAGCGTCCCACCGCTGTTGCCGCAAAACAGGGGCTGACGTTGCAGTCGGTACGGCTGCGGTCACCAAAGTCGATCGCCCGGCCCGTCGCATGTTCGCTATAACCGGGCGGTGCCACCCAATAGGCTTGGCCAGCATAGCCACGCAGTTGAAGATTGGGTGACTGGCAATATAGCCCGCGCTGGTAGGCTATGCCGCGATAACAGCTCACCCCGCCGATTGCGTCGGCAATGGCGGGCGATTCCGCGCGCGCCGCGCGCAGCATCGCGGCAAGTCCACTCGCCATATCGCCCTGCATCGCGGGGCAATGGGACATGTTGAACCCGGCGGGGGCGGCAACCAATCCCGCCGGCCCATCGGCAAATTTCTGATGACCAAAAAGGCTTGCGGGCAAGTCCGTCATATTGCCCGCGCATATTTTGGCAGCAATCGCCGCATCGCCACTGAGGGGCGTGGGCGGCGGTGCAGCGGCATGGGATGGGGCAGCATGCGCCGCAGGTGCGGCGGGTGCCACATCCTCCACCGGTGCGGCACGGCGTTGGCAGCCGGCCACCAGCACTGGCAGCATCAGGGCTGCAAAAAACACCGCCTTCTGGCCACGGCGCACGGCGATCAGACCCCCGCCTGCCAGACGCGGATGGCGTCTATCGGGTGGAGCAGCATGACGATATTGAGCGTCAGATTGTCGCGGATGACCCACAATGTCAGCAGCTCGAACGCCAGCGCAATCGCCAGCGTCCAGCGCCATGGCAGACGATAGGCCGCATAAAAGCCAAGCAGCATCCAACCGCAATCGGCCATGGAATTGAGCACCGAATCGCCCGAATAGCCAACCGCCAATGTCGCTTGGCGATAACGGTCGATGACGGCGGGCGAATTTTCGACCAATTCCCACGCCAGTTCGATGGCGGCCGCCAGCACCAGCCGCACCCCCAATGCCAGATCGCCATAAGGCACAATGCCAATCGGGCGCGGCCCGGCCTGTTTCCAGCGCAGCAATAAATGGGTCAGCCCATAAAAAATGGCCCCGTGGATCATGTGGCTGGGCGTGTACCAATCGGCGATATGCTGGCTGTTGCCCGCGCTATTCACCCCGCCTTCCCACAATTTGACATAGCCGCAGGTGCAGATGAGCGGGCGGCCCATCGACCACAGGATGATGGCGGCGGCCAGCATCAGCGCCGCGACAATCCAGATATATTTTCGGCTGATAAGCATATCCCCCTCCGCCATGCCTGATTGACGATTGGCATGCGCTTATGCAAGAGCCGCGCATGGCCGAAAACCCCGCCCCGTCCGACCATTTTCGCCGTCGCGGCATTTTATTCGTCGTCTCCTCCCCCTCGGGTGCCGGAAAATCGACGATTTCGCGCATGTTGCTCGAAAATGATGACGGTCTCACCATGTCGGTTTCGGCAACAACCCGCCCGCCCCGCCCCGGTGAGGTGGATGGCCAACATTATCATTTTGTCGATGTGCCCAAGTTCAAGGACATGGTGGGCAAGCAAGAATTCCTCGAATGGGCGCATGTTTTTGGCCATCGTTATGGCACGCCGCGTGCGCCGGTGGACGCCGCCTTGGCGGAGGGGCGCGATGTCCTGTTCGACATAGATTGGCAGGGCGCGCAGCAATTATACCAGCGCGCAGGCGGTGATGTCGTGCGCGTTTTCATCTTCCCGCCGTCGATGGCCGAGCTCGAACGGCGGCTACGCGCGCGGGCGACCGACAGCGAAGCGGTGATTGCCGGGCGCATGTCCCGCGCGGCGGCAGAGGTTAGCCATTGGGACGGCTATGATTATGTCCTGATCAATGAGGATGTGGAGCGTTGTTACCGCGACGTTGCCACCATTTTGGCCGCCGAACGGCTGAAGCGCAGCCGCCAGACCAGCCTCATCGGCTTTGTGCGTAAATTGACGACCGAAGAGGGTTAGGGCGCACGCACCAGCATGGCATTCAGCTCGTTCGCCAGATCGGCGCGCAGCGGTTTTGCCTGATTGTCGGTGCGACAGACCACCACCGTGTCGCAGGTGGCGATGCAGCGGCCATTTTGAAACATCGCCTGCAAAATCGTCCAGCTCGACGTGCCGATGCGACCAATGCCGCTCACAACCTCCACATCGCCGGGATATGCCCCCTCCGCCAGATAATTTATTTCGACCGCCGCCACCATCGAGCGTTCATTGGCGGGCCGCTCGCCAAGCGGGCGGGTGCGCCGGTTGATTTGCACGCGCGCGCTTTCAAACAGTGCGGCAAAGGCGACATTGTTCAGATGGCCGTTGACGTCCATGTCCTGAAAACGCGTCTGGAGCGAGATGGCGACGGGGTAATTTTCCGCCGCCAATCGCCATGGATCAGGCCGTGCCATCCCCCGTCAACCTTCCTCAAAGCCCGGTCGGGAACATGTCGAGCTTGCCGATTGGCACGCCATGGTGGCGCATAATCGCGTAAGCCATCGACAAATGGAAATCGACATTGACCCGAACAAAAACGCTGACCCAGCGTTCGAGCGGCAATGTCGGTTCCATAATATCGCCAATCTTGACCGTCATCGGCTGGTCCGCCGCGGCATTGACCACATCGGCGCCAAGCGCACGCGCTGCCGCCAAACTATCGGCAATCGCGGTGCGCAAAGTGGCAAAATCAACCGTTTCCCAAACCAGATCGGCGGGGAGCTCGGCCCCTTGCGCCCGCGCCACCCAGGATGCGACAAAATTCCGCACGACACACGCCTGAAAGCTGAGCGGGTGCATATCCGCCGCCAAACGCCAGCCGAGCATGTCGGCAACATCCACACCCTGTTCGGCGGCATGCGCCGCCCCCTTGGCCAATATATGGTCAAGGGTGGCGAGCGAACGCTCCAACCCTTCAAAATAGCTGTGGAGCGTTATGGCCATGCAGATTTCCTCCTTAACGCGGTGCCATACGTATGGCACCGTCGAGGCGGACATCTTCGCCGTTAAAATAGCCATTTTCAATCATCGTCATCGCCAGATGCGCAAATTCAGCCGGATCGCCCAGCCGCTTGGGGTGCGGCACCGATGCACCCAGCGCATCGCGCACATTTTGCGGCGCGGCGGCGAGCAGCGGCGTATTGAAAATACCCGGCAGGATGGTGTTGACGCGCACCCCTTCGCCCGACAGGTCGCGCGCGATCGGCAAGGTCATGCCGACAACGCCAGCCTTGGACGCCGAATAGGCCGCCTGACCAATCTGCCCATCCTCTGCCGCCGCGCTGGCGGTGTTGACGATGACGCCGCGATCGCCATCTTCTTGCGGGTCGAGGGTCAGCATGCCCGCCGCCGATTTGGCGATGCAGCGAAAGGTGCCGACGAGGTTGATCTGGATGATCCAGTTGAACGCATCGAGCGGGAAATGCTTGATGCTGCCGTCGGATTTCGACCGGCTGGCGGTCTTGATGGCATTGCCCGTCCCCGCACAGTTGACGAGGACGCGTTCTTGCCCGTGCGCGTCGCGCGCCTTGGCAAAACCGGCATCGACCGATGCTTCGTCGGTGACATTCACTTCGCAGAAAATCCCGCCAATTTCGGCGGCGAGCGCCTGTCCCTTTTCCTCTTGCAGGTCGAAAATGGCGACCTTGACGCCCTTGGCGGCGAGCGCGCGGGCGGTTGCAGCACCCAGCCCCGATGCACCACCGGTCACCACCGCAGCAACATTTTGATCGAGTTTCATCAGCTTATCCTATCGCAATTTTGGGGAAGAAAGCGGCTCAGAGTCGTTCGATAATAGTGACATTGGCGACGCCGCCGCCTTCACACATGGTTTGCAGGCCATATTTGCCGCCGTTGGCCTTTAAGACACCGAGCAGGGTCGCCATCAGCTTGGTGCCCGACGCGCCGAGCGGGTGGCCGAGCGCGATTGCCCCGCCATGCATGTTGATGCGGTCGGGGTCGGCCCCTGTGTGCTTGAGCCAAGCGAGCGGTACCGGGGCAAAAGCCTCGTTCACCTCATAGGCGTCGATATCGCCAATCTTCAGCCCGGCGCGGGCGAGCGCCCGGTCGGTCGCGAACAAAGGTTCTTCGAGCATGATGACTGGGTCACCCGCCGTCACCGTCAGATTGTGGATGCGCGCCTTTGGCGTCAATCCGTGCGCCTTCAAAGCGGCTTCGGAAACGATAAGGACGGCGGACGAACCATCGCAAATCTGCGATGCATTGGCGGCGCTGATGGCACCCCCTTCTTGCAGCAATTTGACGCTCGAAATCCCTTCGAGCGTTGCGTCAAAACGGATGCCCTCGTCCACATCATGGCGCACCACCCCTTCGGGCGTTTCGACATCGAGCACGAGGATTTCATCGGCAAAGCGCCCCGCATGCGTTGCCGCGGCCGCACGATGGTGGCTGGCGAGCGCGAACCGGTCGAGGTCGTCACGGGTAAAGCCATGTTTCTTGACGATCATTTCGGCGCCCATGAACTGCGACCACTGGATGCCGGGATATTTCGCCTCCAGCCCCGGCGATTTATAATGGCCGAGCCCTTCCTTCATGTGGAACATCGCGCTCGACCCCATGGGGACGCGGGTCATGCTTTCCACGCCGGCGGCAATCACCACATCCTGCGTGCCCGACATCACCGCCTGTGCGGCAAATTGCATCGCCTGTTGCGACGAACCGCATTGGCGGTCGATAGTGACGGCGGGGGTGCGTTCGCCCAGATGCTTGGTGGCGAGCACCGCGTTGCGCCCAACCTGCATCGCCTGTTGCCCGGCCTGCGTCACACAGCCCATGATAACATCATCGACCGCCGCGCCGTCGATGCCGCTGCGTTCGACAATCGCATCAAGGCTGGCGGCGGCCAGATCCACCGGGTGCCACCCGGCGAGGCGCCCGCCGCGTTTGCCACCGGCGGTACGCACCGCATCGACAATATATGCCACAGTCATTTGCCCAAATCCTTTCGCAATATCGGTGTCGCAATCACAGCGAGCGGCCGATCAATTCCTTCATGATTTCATTGGTGCCGCCGAAAATGCGCGTGACGCGCGCACCGCGCCATGCCCGGGCGATGGCATATTCGTTCATATAGCCCGCGCCGCCATGGAGCTGGAGGCACTTGTCCATCACTTCCCATTGCAATTCAGTGTGCCACAATTTGGCCGCCGCCCCTTCTTCGGGGGTCAGTTCGCGCTTCAGATGGCGGGCAAGCGCCCAGTCGAGGTGCGCCCAGCCGACCTGCAATTTGGATTTGAGGTCGGCGAGGACAAAGCGGGTGTTCTGGAAATCGAGCACCGGCTTGCCAAAAGCCTTGCGGTCGCGGGTGAAGGCAACCGTATCATCAAAGGCGCGTTGTGCACCGGCCTGCGCCCCGACCGCAATCGACAGCCGTTCTTGCGGCAGTTCGCTCATCAAATAGATGAAGCCCTTGCCCTCTTCGCCCAAACAATTGGTGATCGGGACGCGCACGTCGTTGAAGAAAAGTTCGGATGTATCGGCTTCGTCCAGTCCGATTTTGTCAAGGTTGCGGCCGCGCTGGAACCCTTCGCGCTCCGCCTCCACCAGCACAATCGACACACCCTTCCACGCCGGTTGCACGTCGGGATCGGTCTTCACACAGACGAGGATGAGGTCGGCATTCTGCCCGTTGGTGATATAGGTTTTGCTGCCATTGATGACATAATGATTGCCATCCTTGCGCGCGGTCGTGCGCATGCCCTGCAGGTCGCTGCCGGTACCCGGTTCGGTCATCGCAATGGCGGTGACCACTTCGCCCGACACCATTTTGGGGAGCCAGTGGCGCTTTTGCTCTTCGCTGCCATAGCTGACGATATAATTGCACACGATGTCGCTTTGCAGCGAGAAACCGGTGGCGGCGCGGCCATAATAGGCGCTTTCTTCATCGACGATGGCGTTATAACCAAAATCGAGGCCTAGCCCGCCATATTCCTCTGGCACCGTCGGGCACAGCATACCGAGCGCACCGGCCTTGGGCCAAATATCCTTGGGGACGATGCCGTCTTCGGCCCATTTATTGGCGTTGGGGGCAATTTCGCTTTCGAGGTAGGCGCGCACCGTGCGGCGGAACGCTTCATGATCCTCGGTATAGGCGCTGCGCGGTATGTTATCGAGCGACATAAGATTCTCCCATAAGACTCATATTTGGCTTGGCACACAGCAAAGCTGACGTTTACGTTCGCGTCAAGTTGCTAAGCGCCGAAAGGAAGCGATTTTTACATCGGCGTGTGCGATGCTATGCGGCGGGGCGATGACCCTGTTTGACCCAATGGCCGAAATTGGCCCCACCCCGCGCCCCTTTGCCCCGACGCGCGCCATCCGGGCGTTGCTGGGCGAATGTCCGCGCTGGCATGAGGCGGAAGGAGCGCTTTACTGGGTCGATATTGCGGCAATGACGCTCCACCGCTGGTCAAGCCGAACGGGCTTTGTCGCAACGCGCCAGTTTGATGCACCGGTTGCCTGTTTTTCCTTTCGCAAAGCGGGCGGCCTTATCCTCGGCATGAAAAATGGCTGTGCGACGATCGATGATTGGGATGCACCGGTCAAAGATTTTGGCGAACAATTTCTGGCCGATCAGCCGCTCCACCGGCTGAATGACGGGCGCTGCGATGCGGCGGGCAATTTCTGGGTTGGCAGCACCAACCGCGACAAGGCGGTGCGCAATGCCGGGCTGTGGCGCGTCGCGCCCGATGGGGTTGTGCAGCAAATGGCGGGCGACATGGCGACCGCCAATGGCGCGGCCTTCAGCGGCGATGGGCGCTATTTCGTCCATACCGATACGCCGAGCCATTTGTTGCGCCGCTATACGCTTGGCGCGGGGACGGAAGCACTCCCCACGCCAGAGACGTTGCACCAATTTCCGACGCACAAGCCCGACGGCAGCGCCGCCGTCGGCAAGGGGTTCGGTCGGCCCGATGGCGGCAGCTTTGACGAAGCTGGCCTATATTGGAGCGCGCTGTTCGACGGCTGGCGGGTGGTGCAATTGGCCAGCGACGGCAGCATCGCCCACAGCATTGCCTTACCCGTCGCGCGCCCGACGATGGTCGCCTTTGGCGGGCCGGACCGGCGCACCGCCTTTGTCACCACCGCCAGCGAGGGGCTGGGCCGTTGGCAGCGCTGGAGACAGCCGCACGCCGGGCGCATCTTTGCCTTTCGCGTCGATAGCCCCGGCGTCGCCGAATGGGATTTTGCCGGCTAAGCCGCCATCATCGCCGCAGTGCGCGCGCGCACGCGCCCTTCCAAAATCGACAAGGGCATTGCCCCTTCGTGCAAGATTTCATGGAATGCTTTGACATCGAAGCGCGCACCCAATTGGGCTTCCGCCTCAGCCCGCAGGCGCGTCCACGTCATATGCCCGACCTTGTAACTGCACGCCTGCCCCATCTTGGTGCAGTAACGCTCCACCTCCCGCTGGCAGCGTGGGCGGGCAAAACCGGTCGTCGCGGCAAGGTAATCGGTCGCCTGTTCGCGCGACCAGCGCAGATGGTGGATGCCGGTATCAACCACCAAGCGCGCCGCCCGGAACAAAAAGCTTTGCAGATAGCCCGCACGCTCCAAATCATTTTGGTAGGCGCCCAATTGGTCGGCCACTTGCTCGGCATAGAGCGCCCACCCCTCTGAATAAGCGGAAAAGCCGCCAATTTTACGCAATGTGGGTATGTCATCCGATTGTTGCGACAGGCTGATTTGCAAATGGTGCCCGGGCGATCCCTCGTGAAAGGTAAGCGCAGGGAGCGAATATTTCGGCCAATCGCCGACATCCTTTAAATTGATGAAATAAATGGCCGGGCGCGTCCCGTCGAGTGAGGCGCGATTATAATAGCCGTTCGATGCCCCATCTTGAATTTCGACCGGCACGCGGCGAATTTCGAGCGGCTGGGTCGGCAGCGTCGCAAAAGCGCGCGGCAACAGGGCGTTGATATGCGCAACGCTGGCATTCAGCCCGTCGATCAGCGCCGCGCGGCCCGCATCATCATTGGCATAAAGCTGGTCGGGCCGGACGTTGAGCGCGGCGAGCCGCGCGCCAACATTGCCCTGCGTCAACCCTTGCGCGCGCAGAATCCCGTCGAGCGCGGCGCTGATTTCGGCGACCTGTTGCTGGCCGAGCGCATGCACTTCGGCAGGCGACAGACGGGTTGTCGTCGCATGGGCGAGCGCCATCGCATAAATCTCCTCCCCCCGGTCGAGCCGCCACGCCCCATCGCCGGGGCGCGTTGTGGCGCGCAGGGTGCCGAGCATCGCCATCTGCCGGTCGAGCGCGGGATAGACTTTGTCGGCGACAATCCGTGCCGCGCGCGCGCGCCAATCACCGGCTATGCCCGCCGCCGCCGCGCGATTGGCGATCGAATTGGCCATATTGGACGCGTCGGGCGCGGCGCTGCGCAGGCGGCGCATCTGCCCCAAAGTCAGATCGAATGCCCAATCGGGGGGCAAAAATCCCTTGGCCGCATCATCGGGCAATTGTGCGGTTTCTTCATCGAGCCGGGGGCCAAATTGGTCGAGCCGCGATAAATAAGCCTCGCAATCATCGCCATTGGCAATGGTGTGCGCGGTGTTGAGAAAGTCGGGCACGCGGAAATAGGCACCGCCCTGCTGATAAATGCGAAAGGGGGTTTGCGCCGAATCACGGCCAAATTGGCGCAATGGTTCGAGCCGTGTTTCCAGTTGATAGCTGATGACGTCCAAATTGGTTTGCGCATGGGTGCTGAGCGCCGCGCGGTCGACGCGCCGCAATTCGCCGAGTGTCAATTCGCTGCGCGCCGCCTCTTGCGCCTGATGTTCGGCGGTACGCGGACTAAGTTGCCCCTTGAGCGCGGCCAGTGCCCCCTTGTCGAGACCGAGCGAGGTGGCAAGTTCGGGGGATGCCGCAACATCTGCCTGATAATAGGCTTCGAATCGGGCATTTAGCGCGGCATCGCCGCTACCGCCCGCGGCCATCGCGGCGCGTGCCACGCCGGGCAGCGCGACTGTGCCGGCCAACGCCCCCATCGCCAGGCTGCTGCTCTTTAGAAAATCCCGCCGATCCATGCGCTTGCTCCCGCTTGACAAAAATGCCCTTATGACGACATTTGTAGCCAGCGCGATTGCCGGATGCAATGGCCGGCATAGTGGCGGCTTCGTCACTGTGCTAATGATATAAAGCAGTTTGGGGTTGCATGGCCGAACCGGCGGCCTAGAAGCCAAGGCAAATAGAGTTGATAAGGAGAGTAGGGCCATGCGCCGTTCCGCCAAATTTTTGCTCACCACCAGCGCCGCATTGGCGCTCACCGCCTGTGTCCCTGCGGTTAATGAAGGGGAACCCGCCAGCAGCGGCGATTCGGCTGGTGCGACCAACCGCGCCAACCCGCTGACCGCCGAGTGGACCGGCCCCTTCAGCGGCGTTCCGGCGTGGGACCAGATGCGGGTGGAGGATTTCCCCGCCGCCTTTGATGAGGCGATGGCCGAATTTCGCCGCGAAGCCTATGCGGTGCGCGATAACCCGGCCCCCGCCACCTTTGACAACACGCATTTGGCGATGATGCATGCGGGGGCCAAGCTGCGCCGCCTCTATGCCTATTGGGGGGTGCAGACTTCCAACCTGTCGAACCCGCAGGTGCAGGAAATCGAAGCCGAATTGGAACCGCGCCTGTCGGCCTTTTTTGATGAAATCCGCCTCGATGACCGTTTGTTCCAGCGTTACAAGGCGGTTTATGAAGGACGGCAAAGCGCCGGGCTCAATGCCCAGCAATTGCGCATCGTCGAACGCGCTTTTGAGGATTATGTGCGTAACGGGGCCAACCTCGACCCCGCGGGCAAGGCCGAACTGACGCGCATCAATACCGAATTGGCCGGGCTGTTTTCCGAGTTTAGCAATAAATTGCTTGCCGATGAATCCACCTATATTTTCGTCACCAATGCCGATGAACTGGCAGGGCTTGACCCTGCCTTTGTCGGCAGCCTCGCTGCTGCTGCCACCGCGCAGGGGCATGCCGGACAATGGGCGATCAAAAACACCCGATCCTCGGTCCAGCCGGTGCTGCAATTTGCGCAGAACCGCGCGCTGCGTGAACGTGTGTGGCGCGCCTTCACCAGCCGGGGTGACAATGCCAACGCCAATAATACCGGCGCAACAATCACCCGGATATTGGCGCTGCGCCAACAGCGCGCCCGCCTGCTCGGCTTTGCCAACCATGCGGTATATCGCATGCAGGACACGATGGCGCACGACCCCGACCGGGCGATGGATTTGATGATGCGCGTCTGGCGCCCGGCGGTTGCCCGCGTGCATGAAGAAGTGCGCGACATGCAGGCAATCGCCGATCAGGAAGCGGCCACCAACCACACGCCGCGCATCACCATCGAACCATGGGATTACCGCTATTACGCCGAAAAGGTACGCAAGGCGCGTTATGACCTGTCGGAAGATGAGGTGAAACCCTATCTCCAGCTCGACAAGATGGTCGAAGCGATGTTCTGGTCGGCCGGGCAGCTATATGATTTGTCGTTCCGCGAAACCACCGGAAGCATTCCGGTGTTCGACCCGGCGGTACGCACCTTTGAAGTGACCAACAGCCGCACCAATGCGCATGTCGGCGTCCTCTACCTCGACAATTTTGCGCGCGACGGCAAAAGGTCGGGCGCGTGGATGACCACCTATCGCGACCAGCAAAGGCTCGCCCCCGCTGCGACAACCATCGCGTCGAACAATAATAATTTCACCCGCGGTGCCAATGGTCAGCCGACGCTGATCAGCCTCGATGATGCGCAGACCCTGTTCCACGAATTTGGTCATGGCATCCATTATCTGCTGCAAGATATTTATTATCCGGATCTGGGCGGAGTGCCGCAGGATTTCGTCGAATATCCCAGCCAGGTGAATGAAAATTGGCTGATGACGCCCGAAGTGCTCAGCCGCTTTGCCACCCATTATCAAACCGGCGCGCCGATGCCGCAGGCACTGGTCAACCGCATTTTGGAATCGGACAAATTCAACCAGGGTTTTGCGACGGTGGAATATTTGTCGAGCGCCATCCTCGACATGCAACTCCATAATCGCTCGACCCCGGTCACCGACATCGCCGCCTTTGAACGGCAGGCGCTGGCCGAACTTGGCATGCCGCGCGAAATGGTGATGCGCCACCGCCTGCCGCAATTTGGGCATTTGTTCAGCTCTGATGGCTATTCGGCGGGCTATTACAGCTACCTCTGGTCCGAAACCATGGATGCCGACACTTGGGCCGCCTTTACCGAAGCGGGCGGGCCGTGGGACCGCAGCGTTGCCGACCGTTTCCGCACCATCCTGCTCTCGACCGGCAATGAAACCGACCGGGCGGAGGCTTATCGCGCCTTCCGTGGCCGCGACCCGGATGTGCGTGCACTGCTCGCCAAGCGGGGCTTTCCGACCAACTAAGGCGTCGCCACCAGCAAAAAGGCTCCGTCCGCATAGTGGGACGGAGCCTTTTTTATGCCTTTTCTGACCTTTAGGGGTCAGGCTGTCGCCAATTTGGCAGCCTGTCGCCGGGCAAGCTCCCCGCGCCATTTGCGCGCCCGCCACCACATGATGATACCGGTGACCGACAATATCGCCGGCAAAATCCCGCCGAGGAAGATGATCATCTGCCAGAACAGCCCCATGTCGGTGCCGTCATGAATGCGGCGCATCAAGCGGTTGAGGCTTTCGGGTTCATTCTTGGGCGGCTTGACTTCGGCAGCACCACTCGCCGCATCAACCTTGACCTCGGTCTGCTGGGCACGATCCTCTGGCCCGGTGCGGATATTCCACTGCGGTTCGACATCGGTCGGCCAGCCGACGCGCGCGACCCGGCCCTGCCCTGCCGCGGCGAGCGCGGCGTTGAGCGATATGGCCGGATTGTCGAGCGGGCGGGCGCGCATCCGCGCGGCACGGCTCGGTTCGCCGCCGCCGCGACCATTGGTTCCCTTGGCCCGCGCCCCGTCGCCTTTCGGCCCGGCATCGCGTCCGCTTTGCGCCGCGGGCTGCCCGATATCCGCGAAAACCTTGGGAAAGCTGATCCAAAAGCCGGTGACCGACAAGGCAAAGAGCGGCAATAATATCCAGAAACCCAATTGGTGGTGGAGGTTATTGTTGAAATCATTGTGCCGCCGCCAGCGTAACCCGCGCACCCATGCACCGACGGTTGGCCACCACAGCCAGATGCCCGACAGGCAGGAAATCGCCATGAAGACGCCCACCCAACCCACGGTTGCACGCCCCCATTCGGGGATGAACAAGGTGCCGTGCAGGACGTGCATGAAACGCATCATCCCGGCATCGCTGTTCGCCCGGTCAAGTAGGCGGGCATCATCCCCCGCCAGCCAAAGCATCGTGCGCACGGGCCGGCCCGCGCCGGGCTTGGGTGGTTGGGCAAGGCTCGCCACCACCGCGCCTTCGGTCGGGATTTCGATCGACATCAACGCTTCGCCCGGCCGCGCCGCCGCCGTGGCCGCTGCGGCATAGCGTTCGACCGGCAGGATCGGCGCACCGGCATATGCACGCTCAGGGTTCAACTGGGCATCAATCGCATCGTGCCAGACAAGGATCGACCCTGATATGCAAATGGGAATGATAGCGATGGCGAGCAGCAGCCCGATCCATTTATGGACTTGGAACCATGCGTTTCTGAGGGCAATTTTGCTCATCTCTCATCCCGAAAATATTGTCTGGAGGCGCGCGCTAACACTATTGCGATGCAGTTTCAATAACTGCGGTCAAACATCCGCCCAACGACGCAGCAAATTATGGTATAGACCGGTCAGGCGCACGACATCGGCATCATCATTGCCGATTTTGGCCACCATATTCTGCACCGTGCGATCAAGGTCGAGCAACAGCGACCGTTCGCCCAGATCGCGCACCATCGACTGTATCCAGAAAAAGCTGGCGATGCGTGCGCCGCGCGTCACCGGCAAAACCCGGTGGACGGTGGTCGCTGGATAGAGAATAAGGTGCCCGGCGGGGAGCTTGATCCCCGGTTCGCCGACCATCCCTTCGACCACCAGGCCGCCGCCATCATAGCTGTCCGGGTCGGCGAGGAACAAGGTCGCCGACAGGTCGGACCGCACGCGATAATCGCTGCCACGGCGGATGCGGATGGCATTGTCGATATGGTCACCGAAATGGCCCCCGCCCGCATAGCGATTGAACAACGGCGGGTAGAGCTTGTGCGGCAGGGCCGCCGCCATGAACAGCGGGGAACGGCCCAATGCCTCCAGCACCAACTTGCCTGCCGCCTGCGCCGCATCCCCCATTTCGGGCAATTGCAGATTATCCTTGACGATCCCCGACTGCACGCCGGAGGTGACATTGCCATCAACCCATTCGGCCTTGTCCAAAATGGCGCGAACGCGCGCGACACCTTCCCCGTCCAAAACATCCGGGATTTTCAGCATCATGGCGCGCCGCCCCCTTTGGCCGGTCAGAAACTATAATATAGGCTCAACACCGCCGACCGCGCTTCACCCGGGGTTGCCCAACCACCAGTGATGATGCCGGTGGTCGCATTCACATTATTGCGAATACCGGTGTAATAATCCTCATTGGTGACATTGGTGACGTTGAGCTGCGCCGTCAATCCATTGCCAAAGGCATAAGAGATGAATGCACGGTGGGTCAGATAATCATCGGAACGATATTGTTCGCGCTGGCTGAGCGTGCGCTGGTGCGTCGCAAAGCTGCCCTGATAGGTAAAGCCATATCCAATCTGCAGCCCAAAGGGAAAGCTGTAGGTGGTGAACAGGCTGCCCGAATGTTTCGGGGTCTGCAGCAGTTCATCGCCCGCCTGCGGGTCGCGGATCGCCGCGCTGTTGCGGCAGGCCGCGCTCGGGTTGGCGAGGCAGAAGTCCGAAACGCTCTGCAAAATCTCGCTATCGAGATAGGTGTAATTGGCAAAAATCGACCATTGCGGCGTGATCCGCCCCGACGCGCCGAGCGCGATGCCATCCACCCGGCTGCGCCCGTCGAGCACCTGCAAGGCGGCGGGGCTTGATGGGTCGTTCGATGCGACGCGGAAATTGCTGCGCTCGTTACGGAACAGGGCAGCAGTTAGCGACAGGCGGCGGTCGAATATGTCCGCCTTGGCACCCACCTCATAGTTACGCGCGGTTTCCGGTGCGCTGGCACAAGGGTCGGCACCGCCCGGCGCGGTCACGACGCCGCAGCCCAAGCGCACGGTCGCCGACGAAGGGGTGCGCGCATTGCCATAGGCTAGGTAAAGGCTGACATTGGTCGATGGTTTGAACACCGCGCCAACGCGATAGGAAAATAGATTTTCATCGCTAATCTGGTCCGCCGACTGCAACGGGGTCAGCGGTGCCGTCCCCGGCGGCACAAAGGTCAGCGGCAGGTTGCGGAAACGCGCACGGTTATTCTCATAGCGCAGCCCGGCATTCAGTTCGAACATCTCGCCAATTTCAACCGTGTCAAAGGCATAAATGGCGCGGTTGCGCGTGGCGCTGTCCCCGCGTGAGGTGACGGTGAAATTGATCGGCCCGGTATAACGCGTATCGGGGTTGAACAGGCTGATGACCGGCAGCGGGGTGACCGCCGAACCATTGGGGTTACGTAGCAAGGACGCGGTGGTGATCGAATAATCCTCCCACGACAGCGACGCACCGACGACCAGCACATTGTGCAGCCCCGTCCCTTCACCCGATTCGATGCGCAGGTCGGTCTGATTGTGGAGCAGATTATTGACCTGATCGCGCACCAGCCCGCGCGGGCCGGAGGGGAGATATTGGCCGGGCAGCAAAGTGCCCGGACAGGCAAGGCCGACTGTCGCATCGGGCGTTGCACCAACTGGCTGACGCCCATTGGCGAGGCAGAAGGTGCCCTGCGGTGCGCTGGTCTGGCTATATTGGCCGACCCTTTGCCAGCGCGTCAGATTGCGCAGGGAGACATGGTCGGAAAATTCGTGGCGGAAAATCGCGGATAGGCGGTCGACAGTGGTATTTTGTTCGTCGAGATTGACGATGCCGAAATAATCGCTGTCATCGACCCCGGGCAGCGGCCCGTCATTCACCCCGCTCTTGAAATAGGGGACGCCATAAATTGGCGTATTATTATCCTCTTGGTGGACATAGGCGATGGTGAGGCTGGTCGGCCCGTCCATCCCGATGGTGATCGACGGCGCGACCCCCCAGCGGCGATAATGTTCGACATCGCGCCCCGGCACATAATTGCGGTGGAACATGGCGTTGAGCCGCACCGCAACGAGCGGGCTCAGCCGCCAATTACTGTCGATGGTGCCGCGATAATAATTGTCGGTGCCGACCGCCGCCTGCAAAATCGTCAGGTCGCTCGCCTGCGGGGTCTTGCTGACAAGATTGACGGTGCCGCCGACCGAACCCGACCCGTTGAACACCGAATTGGCGCCATTATAGACTTCAATCTGTTGCAGGTTGAACGGGTCGGTGCGGCTATATTGCGCACTGTCGCGCACCCCGTCGACCGTCACATCATTATTGGCCGAATAGCCGCGCAAATTGATGCTATCGCCATAGCCACCGCCGCCTTCGCCCGCACCAAAGGTAATCCCCGGAATGGTCGCCAGCGCATCCCGCAAGGTGAGGAGGTTTTGCTGGCGCAACACCTGATCCGAAATCACCGTCACCGTCTGCGGTGTATCGAGCAAGGGTGCGGTGGTCTTGGGCGATTCAACCTCGGTCGATTCCAACTGCCCGTTGACGATGATGTCACCGCGCTGATCCGCTGAGGTCGCTGCTGCGTCCGCCGGCAAATCGCTCGCATAGGCGGGCGCAGCGACCAGCGCACCCACGCAAGAGAGGGCGAGGAAAGCGGCGGACGTCTGTGTCATAAAATTCCCTTTGGCAGGCCCGATTCTGCGGGCATCGTCAAAATCGCCGCCGAACTATTGCGAATGATTATCACCGTCAATATCAATATTGCGACAATTTTGCTACAAATGGCCCATTATCGACCGCCAATGCACTTGACCGCCCGCAAAAAGATATTATTATGATATCATCTTTTTATGGAGGTTTTATGTCGGACCCACAAAATGCCACCCAATTGGAACGTAGTCAGGAACGGCGCGCCCATACGAGCAGCGGTTATATCATGCTCTTGCTGTTTGTCGGGCTGCTCGCGCTGGGCGTCTGGCTGGTCAGCAGCAATTTGTCCGGCGCTGAGCAGGGCTGGAAATGGGGTTTGCTCATCCTCGACGGCTTTGCTGCGTTGCTCATCCTGTGCGGCTTTTACCTGATCAACCCCAATCAGGCCGCTGCCATCCAGCTTTTCGGCCAATATCGCGGCACCGACCGCAAAAGCGGGTTACGCTGGATTTTGCCTTGGTATAGCGCCAAGAAAATTTCGGTCCGCGCCAATAATCTGATTTCGGACAAGATTAAGGTCAACGACCTGCGCGGCAACCCGATTGAAATCGCGGCGCAATTGGTCTGGCGCGTTACCGATACGGCACAGGCGCTGTTCGACGTTGATGATTATCGCTTGTTCGTGCTCGCCCAGGTCGAAGCGGGCGTGCGCACCGTCGGTTCGCGTTATCCCTATGATGATGTCGAACATAAGGAGGTGACACTGCGCGGCAACCATGACGAAGTGGGTGAGGAATTGCGCACCACGCTGATCCAACGGTTGGAGGTTGCAGGGATAACGGTTGACGAATGCGGCCTAACCCACCTCGCCTACGCACCCGAAATTGCAGGCGCAATGCTGCGCCGCCAACAGGCCGAAGCGGTCATCGCCGCGCGCACCAAATTGGTCGAAGGCGCGGTGACAATGGTCGAAATGGCGCTGCAACAATTGAATGAAAAACAGGTCGTCCAGCTCGACGATGAACGCAAGGCGGCGATGGTGTCGAACCTAATGGTCGTCCTGTGCGGCGAGCGTGATACCCAGCCTGTCGTCAACACCGGAACGCTATATTCCTAAGCCGCCGAGCCATGTCCCCGCCGCCCCGCAAACCCTTTCCGCTCCGCCTCGACCCCGCGCTCCACGCGGCGGTGGAGCGCGCGGCGGCGGCGGACATGCGCTCGGTCAACGGGCAAATTGAATATCTGCTGCGCGAGGCTTTGGCACGGCGCGGTATCCGCGTCGCGGTGAGCGAAAGTCCGCGCCGGGGGCGACCACCCGCCCAGCCACCAGAGGGTGCGGACAACTTGCCGTAATGGGGCACCCGCGCTAAGGGGCAAGCCCATCATGGCAGCACATCCCGTCCGCATCGCCCCGTCCATTCTTTCCGCCGATTTTGCGCGGCTGGGCGATGAGGTGCGCGCGATTGATGCCGCCGGTGCCGACTGGATCCACATTGATGTGATGGACGGCCATTTCGTCCCCAACATCACCATCGGCCCCGCTGTCGTCAAAGCCCTGCGCCCGCATAGCGCCAAGCCGTTCGACGTGCATCTGATGATCGCGCCGATTGACGCATATCTCGGCGCCTTTGCGGAGGCCGGGGCCGACATCATCAGCTTTCACCCCGAAGCTGGGCCGCACCCCCACCGCACCGTCCAGTCGATCAAGGCATTGGGGAAAAAGGCGGGCATCGTCCTCAACCCCGCCACCCCGGTGGAACTGGTCACGCATCTGATCGGCGACATCGACCTCATCCTCGTCATGAGCGTCAACCCCGGCTTTGGCGGGCAAAGCTTTATTTCGAGCCAGCTGGACAAAATCCGCACCCTGCGCACGATGATCACCGCGTCGGGCCGCGACATTGCGCTCGAAGTGGATGGCGGCATCGACGCGCAAACTGCGCCGCTCGCCATCGCCGCCGGGGCCGATGTCCTTGTCGCCGGATCGGCGAGCTTTCGTGGCGGCGCGGGGCAATATGCCGCCAATATCGCGGGGCTGCGCGGGCCATGAGCGCGTTTGACATCGACGGTGCAGCCGGCGCGGACGGGGACAAAGAAGGGTTAAGCCTGCCGCCGCCCATGGCAGAGCAGAGCGATTCGATCGAAAGCGGCAAACGGCTGATCCGCCTGTCGGACGACCGGGGGTCGAGCCTGACCGAACGGATCGCCGCCCGATTTTATCGGCTGACATGGCGCACCCCGCTCTATGGTTTTCGCCTGCGCGGGCGGTTTCCGCTGCAATTGCTGGGCGTCCCCAACGACCCTATCCCCGGTGATGCCGCAGCGGGCATGGCATTGCGCGCGGGGCATTTTCTGTTTCGTGGCTTGAAATTGCCGACCGCGCGGCTCGATTTTGCTGCCCTGCCCGCGCCGCCGCCCTTTGCCGATTATATCCACAGTTTCGCTTGGTTGCGCGACCTTGCCGCCGCAGGCGAACGGCACAATGTTGCCCCCATTGCAGAGGCGCTGTTGCGCCGCTGGCTCGATTGCCATGGCGACAAGATCAGCGAACCGGCATGGCGACCTGATGTCGCGGCATGGCGGTTGTTTTACTGGATTTGCTATGCCCCCCTTATCCTGTCGGGGGAGGATGCGGTCCACCGTTCGCGCGTTTTGGGCGCATTGTCGCGCACCGCGCGCCATTTGGACCGTAGCGCCGATGCGGCACGCGCGGGTGTGCCGCAACTGGTCGCTTGGTCGGCGATTGTCGCCGCCGGCCTGTCGCTGCCCGGCGGTGAGCCGCGCCGCGCCTTTGGCGAGGGCGGGTTGCGCCGCGCGCTGCAAAGCTGTTTTTACGCCGACGGCGGCACCGTTTCGCGCGCGCCCGACCAACAAGCCAATGCCATCGCCATTTTGTCGATGCTGCGCTGTTTTTACGCGCTGCGTTCGCTCGATGCACCGACATGGATTGATGAGACGTTGCGGCTTGCCGTCCCCGCGCTCACCGCGCTGACCCATGGCGACGGCGGCTTGGGCAGTTGGCAGGGGGCAGCCGCCACCCCGGCAGCCACCGTCGCCGCGGTGGTGGACGCGAGCGGGGTTCGCGCCCGGCCGCTGCGCCAAGCGCGCGATTGGGGCTATCAACGGCTGCTCGCCGGACGATCATTGTTACAAGTGGACGCCGCCCCCCCGCCAGTCGCCCGCGCGACCGACAGCGGTTGCGCATCAACGCTGGCCTTTGAATTTTCGGATGGGCCGCACCGCATCATCGTCAATTGCGGTGGCGCGGCGCTCGCTGGCGCGCTTATCCCCAAGGATCTGGCAGACGCGCTACGCACCACCGCCGCCCATTCGACGCTGACCATCGGCGATCGCAATTCAACCGCCATCTTGGCCGACGGGCGTTTGGGCAAGGGCGTGCGCGAGGTGGAGATTGACCGGCGCGAAATCGGCAGCGGGGATGGTGCGGCAAGCCGCCTCGAACTCAGCCATGATGGCTATGTCCGCCGCTTTGGCTTTGTCCATCGCCGCTTGCTCATCCTGACCGCCAGCGGGCGCGAATTGCGCGGCGAAGATATGTTGATCCCCGCCGGACGCTCGCGCAAAAACGGCGGCAACCCGCCCTTTGCCATCCGTTTCCATTTGGGGACGGAGGTGGAGCCGAGCCTGACGGCCGATGGGCAAGCGGTGTTACTGCGCCTCCAAGGTGGGGCATTGTGGCAATTGCGCTGCGCCGGGGCCAAGCCGCAGATCAGCGATTCCCTCTGGGTCGATGGCACCGGACGGCCCAACCCCAGTTACCAGATTGAATTGACCGGCCAAGCGCCTGCGGGCGGGCTCAGCATCGGCTGGCTGTTGCGCCACATTGGATAATATTTTCATTTAACAAAGGCTTATCATGACTTCGATTCCCATTCGTCGCGCGCTCCTGTCTGTTTCGGACAAGGGCGGGATTGTCGATTTTGCCCGCGAACTCGCCGCCTTGGGGGTGGAACTTGTCTCCACCGGCGGGACGGCAAAGGCGCTGCGCGATGCCGGATTGGACGTGCGCGATGTCGTGGATCTGACGGGCTTTCCCGAAATGATGGACGGGCGGGTCAAGACATTGCACCCGATGGTGCATGGCGGTCTGCTCGCCGTGCGCGACAATGCAGAGCATCAGGCGGCGATGGCCGAACATGGTATTTTGCCCATCGATTTGGCGGTCATCAACCTCTACCCCTTTGCCGCGACGGTCGCATCGGGCGCGGCGCGCGACGATATTATCGAAAATATCGACATTGGCGGCCCGGCCATGGTGCGTTCGGCGGCCAAGAACCATGCGCATGTCGCCATCGTCACCGACCCCCAAGATTATGCCGCGATTATCGCCGGGGCGGGCGCAACCGACATGGATTTGCGCAAAAAACTGGCGGCAAAGGCCTTTGCCCATACCGCCACCTATGATGCGATGATTGCGAGTTGGTTTGGCTTTGCCGACCAAGGGCAAATATTCCCCGAAACATTGCCGATGGTCGCGCACGCCCCGACCATTTTGCGCTATGGCGAAAACCCGCACCAGCAGGCCGCCTTTTACCGGCCCGCTGGCCCGCATGGGCGTGGCATCGGGCAGGCGGCGCAAGTGCAGGGCAAGGAATTAAGCTATAATAATCTGAATGATGCGGATGCCGCGCTCGACCTAGTGGCGGAATTTCGCGATGCGCCGCCCGCTTGCGTCATCGTCAAACATGCCAATCCGTGCGGTGTGGCGACGGGGGCGACCATTCGCGATGCGTATCAGGCCGCCTATCAATGCGACAGCGTGTCGGCCTTTGGCGGGATTATAGCGGTCAACCGGGTGATTGACGGCGCGGCGGCAGAGGCAATGACCGAGATTTTCACCGAAGTCGTCGTCGCGCCAGATGCGGATGCGGACGCGCGCGCCATTTTCGCCAAGAAAAAGAATTTGCGCCTGTTGCTAACCGGCGAGCTGCCCGACCCCGCGCGCGGCGGACATATCGTCAAAAATATAACGGGCGGCTGGCTGGTGCAAAGCCGCGACAATGGGCGGATTACCGCTGCTGATTTGCGGGTCGTGAGCGCGCGACAGCCGAGCGAAAGCGAATTGGCCGACGCATTATTTGCATGGACGATTGCCAAGCATGTCAAATCCAATGCGATTGTCTATGCCAAGGATGGGGTGAGCGCGGGGATTGGCGCAGGACAGATGAACCGGCGCGATAGCGCGCGCATCGCGGCAGCCAAGGCGCGCGAAGCGGCCGAAACCTTTGGCTGGGCGGCACCGCGCACCATTGGCGCGGCGGTGGCGTCCGATGCCTTTTTCCCCTTTGCCGACGGGCTGTTGGCCGCCGTCGAAGCGGGCGCAACCATGGTCATCCAGCCGGGCGGGTCGATGCGCGATGATGAAGTCATCGCCGCTGCCGATGCGGCGGGGCTGGCGATGGTCTTTACCGGAATGCGCCATTTCCGGCACTAAGCGGCCGCCATAGCGGCACGCCTGCGCCAGCAGGCACAGAGCCACATGGGCTCACGGCCACACGGGCTCACGGGCGACGAGCCTTCGTGCACGTGATGGGGCAGGATTGATGGGGCAGGATTGACGGGGCGGGGCGCGCCAACGCCCCTACCCCCAATTTTCCGCCCTAATCTTATGGGACGCGCTTGACCGTTTTCTTATATCTGCCAACGCCATTGCCACCATTGCCGCCGCGCGGGCCGTAATTGCGCGGCTTTTCACCATCGCGGCCCTGATGCGAACCGGCGATGGCCGGGCCGCCGCGACGATGCTGATGGCGGCGATTGTCCTGCCCATCGCCTTCTGCATGTCGCGGCGCGCGATCACCATAGGCACCGCGCGTATCGCTTCGGCCATGGCCGCGCGCGTCATGCCGCGCATCGCTGCGCCCTTCATGGCGAGCAAAGCCATCGCGCGCCGGCCCAGTTCGCTGGTCGCGCCGCTGGTCACGATCATCCGAACGATAGTCTGGCCGATAGCTGTCGCGCACCGGGCGTGCGGGGCGGCTATCCCGGCCATCACGCGCTTCCCGATTGTCGCGGGCATAGGGGCGATTGTCGCGGTTTGGCCCGCCAAATTCGCCACGTTCGCGGCGCGGCGCACCATTTTCGGCGTGGCGGCCAAAACCACCGCCTTCGCTGCGCCGCTCCATCGGACGGTCAAAACCTTGCTCCGGACGACGATCCGGTCGGCGGTCCATACCCCGATCCATGCCCCGATCCGCATTGCGCGTGAAGCTGCGTTCGCCATCGCCACGCGGTGCGGCGCCATGGGGGCGCGGGCCGCGCATCGCTCGATCATCGCGCATCGGGCGGCCGGTGCGGCCACGTGCCGCCGAAGCACGCCGTTCATCCGCCTGCATTTCTTCGCGCGTCGGCGGGGCGACCTTGGGCATCGCCTCCACAACGGCGCGAAAACCCTCCGGCAGGCCCTGTGGCATCAGCCGAACACGCGTCAGCCGCTCAATATCTTTCAAATAGCCGCGTTCGTCATTGGCGATGAAGCTCACCGCCACGCCCTCTGCCCCGGCGCGCGCGGTGCGCCCGATGCGGTGAACATATTGTTCGGCGATATTGGGCAGTTCAAAATTGAACACATGACTGACACCCGGCACGTCAATGCCGCGCGCGGCAATGTCGGTCGCGACCAGCACGCGCATTTCGCCATTACGAAACGCCTGAAGCGCGCCGGTGCGCTGTGCCTGGCTCTTATTGCCGTGGATCGCCGCCGAACGGATGCCCGCCGCCGCCAAATGGCGCACAACGCGGTCGGCCCCATGTTTGGTGCGGGTAAAAACCAGCGCGCGTTCGACCGCTGCATCCTTCAAACGGATGTTGAGCAGCGCCTGCTTTTCGCGTTGGTCGACAAAGGTTGCATATTGTTCGACCCGTTCGGCTGTCGTTGCTTGCGGGGTAACCGAAACACGCACCGGATTGTTGAGGAAACGTGCCCCCAATTCGGCAATCGCCTTGGGCATGGTGGCGGAGAAAAACAGGCTCTGCCGCGCCTTGGGCAACAGCGCATCGATACGCTTTAGCGGGTGGATGAACCCTAGATCCATCATCTGGTCGGCTTCATCGAGGACAAAAATTTCCACTTCGTCGAGGAAAAAGGCATTTTGATCGATAAGGTCGAGCAAGCGGCCCGGCGTCGCCACCAAAATATCGACGCCTTGCGCCAATTTCTTTTTCTGGGTGAAAATCGGCACGCCGCCGAAAATGGTGAAGACGCTAAGACCGGTGAAACGGCCATAATCGCGTGCCTTTTCGCCAATTTGTGCGGCCAGTTCGCGCGTCGGCGACAGGATGAGCATCCGGCAACCGCGCGTCGGGCGCGCCGCTGGCTTGGTGAGCAGGTGGTGGAGGGAGGGGAGCAAAAAGGCTGCGGTTTTGCCGGTGCCGGTTTGCGCAATGCCGCACAAATCGCGTCCGGTCATCAAGGGGGGGATGGCATCGCGCTGAATCGGCGTCGGCGTATCATAGCCCGAACGGGCGAGCGCGCGCACGATTGTGGCGTCGAGGCCAAAATCCGCAAAAGCGGACGTATCGATATAAGTCATGAAAATCTTTCAACAAAAATGCCGAACGCGCGCACCATCGGTGCGCGGCGGCAATGGTTAGACGGTGGAGGGTGTTCGACCCCCCTGAAACCGCCCCTGCGTGATAAGGGAAGCCTCTGGCTCAAAAAAACGCATGGCTTGGGGGCGGTGGCCATCTGCCACTTCACGCTACCCACCAATGGCGATGCATATTGCCGCGCCCGATGCGTGGCGCGCCCCTAGCCTGTTGCAGTGCACAATTGCAAGAAAATAATGCGGGGACGGCTTTTCACCCGACTTCCTACCGCCGCGTTAACCATTTCTTATTACCCATACTTCATTCGCTTTCCCAAGCCATTCGCGAAAGGGAGCGACACATGACCAAAAAAGCCACTAGCGTGGATATTGCGATTATCGGTGCAGGGCCGGCCGGCCTCACCGCCGCCTATCTGTTGGGCAAGGCGGGCTATAGCGTCACCGTCATCGAACGCGACGAAAAATATGTCGGCGGGATCAGCCGCACCGTCGAACATGATGGTTTCCGGTTCGATATCGGCGGGCATCGCTTTTTTTCCAAATCCAAGGAAGTGGTGGATCTGTGGAACGAGATTCTGCCCGATGATTTCATCCAGCGCCCGCGCATGAGCCGCATCTATTATGAGGGGAAATTTTATTCCTACCCCTTGCGCGCCTTTGAAGCGCTCTGGAACCTCGGCATCTGGCGGTCGAGCCTGTGCATGGCGTCCTATTTGAAGTCGAAATTGCTACCCAATAAAAATGTCAAAAGTTTCGAGGATTGGACGACCAACCAGTTCGGCTGGAAGCTTTATTCGATATTTTTCAAGACCTATACCGAAAAGGTCTGGGGCATGCCGTGCAATGAAATGTCGGCCGACTGGGCGGCGCAGCGCATCAAGGGGCTGAGCCTTGGCGCGGCGGTGATCGACGGTCTGAAGCGCTCTCTGGGGCTTAACAAAAAGCCCAATGACGGCATGGAAACCAAAACCCTGCTCGAAACTTTCCGCTATCCGCGCCTCGGCCCCGGCATGATGTGGGATGCCGCGCGCGACCATGTCATCGGCCATGGCAATCATGTGCTGATGGGACATAGTTTCAAGCAATTGACGCAGGACCAAAAGAGCGGCCGCTGGAAATTGACCGCCAGCTACGCCAAGGGTGATGTGACCATCGATGCAGCCCATGTCATCTGCTCTGCCCCCATGCGCGAACTGGCGGCGCGCATCCACCCCCTGCCCGCCAGCCTGCCCAACGCCAGCCAGCTCAAATATCGGGATTTCCTGACCGTCGCGCTGATGGTCAAATCGCCCGACCTCTTCCCCGACAATTGGATCTATATCCATGATTCCAAGGTGAAAGTTGGCCGGGTGCAGAATTTCCGCAGTTGGTCGCCCGAAATGGTGCCCGATCCCGAAATTGCCTGCGTCGGGCTCGAATATTTCTGCTTCGAAGGCGATGGTCTCTGGTCGTCGAGCGATGCCGACCTTGTCGAACTCGCCAAATCCGAAATGGCAATTTTGGGCCTGTGCAACCCCGATGATGTCGTCGGCGGTGCGGTCGTCCGTCAGGAAAAAGCCTATCCGGTTTATGATGACGCCTATGCCGCCAATGTGGAGGCGATGCGCCGCGACTTGGAGGAACGCTATCCCACGCTGCACATGGTCGGGCGCAACGGTATGCACCGCTATAATAATCAGGACCATGCAATGATGACCGCGATGCTGAGCGTGCGCAACATCATCGCAGGGGAACGCGTCTATGACATTTGGCAGGTCAATGAAGATGCCGAATATCATGAAGCGGGGAGCGAGGGCGAACAGGCCGCGCTGTCTTCGGTCCGCGACGTGCCCAGCCGGATTGCCAAGGCCGCCTGATGTCTGGCGACGCCATGCCAATCCGCCGTCTGATCGCGTTGGTCGATGCAAGGCTGGTCAAATATGGGCTGGCGAGCATCGTCGCGCTGGGCAGCGATGCAGGATTATTCCTGCTGCTGCTCGGTACCGGCATGGGCGCGGTGATGGCATCTGCCAGCGGCTATTGCGCCGGGATTTTGGTCCACTGGCTGGTGTCGAGCCGCCTCGTCTTTGCGGAGGGGGCGGCGGCACGCGGCAGCGATGAACGCACGCGGCAAAAGGCATTATTCGTCGGGTCGGCGCTGGTCGGCCTTGCCATAACCACCGCGATTGTCGGCATTGGCACCGCCATCCATGGTGATGCACGTATCGCCAAATTAATTGCCATCCTCGTCAGTTTTCAGGCGACCTATTTACTGCGCCGCCATATCGTTTTTCGCGCTGCTTAGGGCAATGTTGCGTCAAATCCGCCCGTGGCAGAGCGCGACCCTGGTTTGGTTGCTGACGCTCATCATCCTGCTGATCTGGCGCTGGCACGATGTGCTGTCGCTAAGCTCGCTCGACCCCGATGATGCGCTGCGCATGGTGCAGGTGCGCGATTTGCTGCACGGACAGGCGTGGTGGGACATCAGCCAGCACCGGATCAACCCAACCGGCGGCGGCGGGTTGATGCACTGGTCGCGCATTGTCGATGCGCCGCTGGCCTTTGGCATCTGGGCCTTGACCCCGATTGCGGGTGCGCATGGCGCGCAAATTCTGGTCTTTGGCCTATGGCCGATGTGCATCCTCCTCCCCCTCCTCCTCCTCATGGCACGGGTGGGCATGTTGCTCGACGACCGGCGAATTGCGCACCTTGCCGCCCCGATCATCTGCACCAATTTCATGGTGCTCTACCAATTTGTTCCCATCCGCGTCGATCACCACGGCTGGCAGATCATGCTGCAAGCCGCGATGTTGTGCGCCATCCTCAGCCCACGCCCATGGCACACGCTATGGGGCGGGGTGGCGGGGGCAGTGCTGCTTGCCATTTCGCTCGAAGGATTGCCGGTCATCACGCTTTTTGCGGGGATATTGGCAATCGCGTGGGCGTGGCATGGCGACGGGCTGCGCCGCCAACGCCTCTTTGCCTATTTGGCGGCGATCGCCATTTCCGCGCCGATATTGCAATTTGTAACGCGCGGGCCAGCGGGCATAGTTTCGCGTTGGTGCGATGCGCTGTCGCTGGCATGGATGGTGCCATTGCTCGTCGCCGCCGTGCTGGTGCCGGCATTATATTTTGTAACGCGCCGCTGGGGTGATGGGCGCATCCAGCGCGGCGCAATTTTGGCCGTTGCGGCGGGCGTGGCGAGCGGTGCCATGCTCTATGTCGCGCCCGAATGTCGCGCGGGGCCATTTGGTCAGCTAGACCCCCTCGTCCATGATTATTGGTATGCCCATGTGCGCGAAGGCTTGCCGGTGTGGAACTTCATCGACGGCGTCATGGCCTTTTCGCTGGTGCCGACCATCCTCGGCCTCGTCGGAAGCCTGCTGGCATGGCGCGCGGCATCGGGGGCGCTGCGCGCGCGCTGGCTGGTCATATTGGCCGCCGTGGTGGGGAGCGGCGCTGTATCCATCCTTGTCCTGCGCACGCAAAGCGCGGCGCATGTCATGGCGCTGCCCGGCACCGCATGGTTGCTAATCCATGGCTGGCAGCGGGCGCGTGCGCTCCACCATGCAGGGCCGCGCATTGCCGCATCCCTCGCCTGTTTGGCGTTGTTCCCGCCGACTGCATCGGCCCCGGTGGGCATGTTGATCGATGCGCTGTCACCCAGCGGCGCACATGCCAGTGACCCGATAGCGCGGGCATGCATAACACCGGCCAGCGTTACGGCATTGAACGCTCTGTCGCCGCAACTGATCTTCACCCCGCTCGACATTGCGCCCGGATTGTTGGAACGCACGCCGCACGCGGTGGTCGCCACGGGCCACCATCGCAATAATCATATTATGGCTAAGGTTATTCGGGCCTTCATCAGCCCGGCAGAACAAGCGCAGCCACTTGTACGCGCGAGCGGCGCCAATATGCTGGTTATATGCCCCAGCGCACAGGAAATCCGCAATTTTGCCGACGCGCCCGGTGGCGATAATCTGACCGACGATTTGCTCGCCGGTCGGACGCCGGACTGGCTCAGCCCCTATCCGCTGCCCGCTGCATCGCCCTTGCGCGCTTGGTGGGTCAGGCCGCAGCCGGCCCGCTAACGCGCCGGAACGAAACGCAGCGCCGAACCATTGATGCAATAACGCAGGCCCGTGGGCGCTGGCCCATCGTCGAACACATGGCCCAAATGCCCGCCGCAGCGGCTGCAATGCACCTCTGTCCGCGCGAACCCCAGCGCATTGTCGCTCGACGTGCCAATCGCGCGGGCCAGCGGCCGCCAGAAACTGGGCCAGCCGGTGCCGCTGTCATATTTGGTGGCAGAGGCAAAGGCCGCCTGTCCGCACCCGGCGCAGGCAAAATTACCGCTGCGATGTTCGTTGAGCAGCGCGCTCGTGCCCGGCCGTTCGGTCCCTTCCTGGCGCAGCACATAATATTGCATGGGCGACAGGCGGCGACGCCATTCTGCATCGGTCAGGCGAAAGGGAAAGGCGTTGCGGTTCACCGATGCGCTGCACGCGGTTGTGCCCAACATCATGGCACCACCGGCGATCAGCGACGCGGTCAGCATCTGGCGTCTGTTCATGGTCATATCCACATCCATCGGAGGAAAATCCCCATCCGCCAAAAATACGCGGCGATGATAGCCGATGGATGCGCCGCCGTCCAACGGCGCGAACACTGCCCCCGATCAATATTGTTCGAGGCGCACCTGCATCGATTTATAGCCATGGACAAAACAGCCCGGCACAAATTCGGGTTCATGTTCGAGCCGGACGCGCAGGCGGCGCTTGACCAATTCTTCCATCAAGACCGACAATTGCAATTCCGCGACCCGCGCACCAACGCAGCGGTGGATGCCATAACCAAAGGCGGTGTGGCGGCGCGCATTTTCGCGGGTAAGGTCGATGGTTTCCCCGTCGGGGAAGACGCTTTCGTCGCGATTGGCCGAGACATACCAGAGCGCGACCTTATCCCCCTTGCGGATGTGGTGACCGTCCAGCACATAATCGTCGACCGCGGTGCGCCGCATATGGGCGAGCGGGGTTTGCCAGCGGACGATTTCCTGCACCGCATTGGGAATGATGCTGGTGTCTGCTTCCAATTGCGCGCGCGCGGCAGGCTGTTTTTCCATGCCATAGACAAAGCCCGACATGGTGTTGCGCGTCGTATCATTGCCCCCGACGATGAGGAGGATCATCTGCCCCATGAATTCGCCATCCTCCATCTCCCCCAAGGCTTCGGAGTTGAGCATGACGGAGGTTAAGTCATTGGCGCGCGGCATATTTTTCTTGCGTTCCCACAAGGCATGAAAGGCTGAACCCATTTCATAGGCGGTTTCGAGCCGCGCCTTGCGCTTATCCTCATCCTTGAAGCTTTCGACATCGGCCAACACGTCCGACCAATAGGCAAGCTTGCGCCGTTCTTCGTAAGGAAAATCAAATAAATTGGCGAGCATCTGGCTGGTCAGTTCGATCGAAACCTTGTCCACCCAGTCAAAGCTTTGCCCGATCGGCAGTTCATCGAATAATTTGGTCGTTCGCGCCACCGCTTCGGCGCGCATTGCGGCAACCGGCGACGGGCCGAGTGAGGGGGCAACCGTCTTGCGCTTGGCGGTATGATCGGGCGGGTCCATCGCGATGAACATCGGCATCGGCACTTCATAGCTTTGCAGATTGCCAATCCCCTCACCCGCCACGGTAATCCCGCCGAGTTCACCGGAGGAGGAGAAGATTTCGGGCTTGCTTTCAATTTCGATGATTGGCGCGTGGGTGGTGATCGCCCAATAGGGACCGAAATGGCTGTCGGCATAATGGTGGATACCGCCCGCCGCGCGCAGCGCGGCAAAGGGCGCGTGCCAGCGATTTTCCGACCAGACTTCGGGCAGGGTCACATCCTCAAAATGCGTGACATTGCTGCTCACTTCGCTTGCCAGCGTGGCCATAATCATCCTCCATCCCATCGGCGGCGCACATACCCCACCGACCGGGGCATGCCGCTTCTCTCGACTCGCACCATGCCATTATTGACATGGCTGTCAACTATTTGGAGGATATGATTTTAGCTTTGGGTGCGTCGCCACGGCCAGCGCAGGCTGCCACCACCCGATTTCAACACACCGATACGAAAGAATTTTTCCGAAACCCGGATGGTCAGCAACACCCAAAGCGCCTGCCAGCCGAGTGCCAGTATATGCGGCCAAATCGCCGCATCATTGGCCGCGCGCGCCGCCATGGCGAAGGGGGATGACCAGGGCAGAATCTCTGCAACCATGGCCAGCTTGGACCCGGGCAGATTGGCCGCCGCGCTGGAGAGGGAGAACATGCCGACCTGAAATAAGGTGATGGGGAGCGACAGCATCTGAATCTCCCGCACCGTCGATGCCTGCGCGCCGACACCCAGAAACACCGCGCCGAGCAGCAAAAAAGCGGCGATGAAATAAGCGAGAACCAGCATCAGGAATATTGGCCAGCCAACCGCCGGACCGGTCGCCAGTTCGGCCAATGCCGCGCCGCCGCCCCCGCCGCCCCCTGCGCCGCCCCCGACACCACCAACGCCCCCGGCGCTGAGCGCCAATGACCCCAGCGTCAGCAGGCTCAGCCAAAATGCGATAAACAGCAGCGCAACCGCCAACATGCCGAATAATTTGCCCAGAAAAATGCTGCGCAAAGGGGCGGCGGCGGCCAAAATCTCTATGACCTTATTGCCCTTTTCTTCCGCCAACATGCCGACGGTTTGCCCGCCGAGCAGCAAAGTGAGCAGAAACAGGCCAAATACCGCGCCATAACCGATGGCCGATTTGCCCGCGCGGCTGCCGCCCCGCGCGCCGCTCAACGGGGCAATCGTCGGGTGGCTGACCGGCGCGCGCCCCGCACTGGCCAAACCTTCGCGGGCCACAGTCTCCGCCAATGCAGCGAGATATCGCCCCGAACCGGGCTGGCGTTCGCTGATTTGGGGGGTGGAGGCGCTGCCGACCATGATCGCGCGAACATTGGCATCCCCGGCGTATCGGGCAAAATCATCGGGCGCGGGCGTGCCCGACTGGCCGACGATGGAAAGGGTCGGCACACGCGCAATCGCGCGCAACCGGGCATCGGCCGCGCGAAAAGCCGCAACCTCCGTTTCGGGCACCATCGCCACCAATTTTTCGCTGGCATCGGCATTGGCCGCCATGATCGACGCGCTACCCCCGCCGACCAGCCCCAATGCCACCATGAACAAGGGGGCGAGCAGGAAAAGGAGGAATGTCGGCGTGAAAACAATGGCGACAAAGTCGCGCCGCGCCACCACCCACAGCGCCCGCCAGCCGCTCATTCGACTTCCTCCACCGTGCGGCCATCCCCCATCGAACCGACGATATGGACAAAGGCATCGTGCAAGGATGGACGGTCGATGGCCAATCCCTCCACCCCGAAATGGCCAGCAACCAGCGCGGCAAGCAGGGGTTCGACCCCATTATCGGCAAGCGCAAAACGCCATTCGCCGCCATGTTCCGCCGCATCGGCGGGCAAGATCGCGGCAAGATCTGCCGCCGCGCCGTTGCGCGGGCGGTACCGGACGCGCAGGGGCAATTTGGCGCGCGCATCGGCAACGCTGCCCATGAACTGCCGCTCCCCGCCTGCAATAATCGCAATTTCATCGCATAATCGTTCGGCATGGCCCATGACATGGGTCGAAAGGATGATGGTCGCGCCCGCTGCGCGCTGCGCCAAAATCAATTCTTCCAGCCGTTGCTGGTTGACCGGGTCGAGCCCCGAAAATGGTTCGTCGAGAAAGATAAGTTCCGGGTCGTGCACCAGCGCGCCGACCAATTGCACCAATTGCGCCATCCCCTTGGACAGGCGGCGGATTTTCTGCCCCGCTGCATCGGCTAGTCCGACGAGCGGCAATCGTTCATCGGCGCGCCGCCGCCCCTCCGCCCAGGGGAGGCCGCGCAGCGCCCCCATGAAGGCGATGGCATCGCGCGCGCGCATGCCGGGGTAAAGCCCGCGTTCTTCGGGCAAATAACCGATGCGTGCGGTTACCCGGCGCGTATCCGCCTGCCCCAACAGGCGGCGTTCCCCCTTGTCCGGTTCGATAATGCCCAGCAGCATGCGCAAGGTCGTGGTTTTGCCCGCACCATTGGGGCCGAGCAGCCCGAAAATCTGCCCCTTGGTAACGCGCAACGACACGTCGCGCACCGCCTGATAGCTGCCGAAAACCTTGTGCAGCCCTTGGGCTTCGAGGACAATTTCCGGGGTCAAAAGCGTCAGTCAAACAGGCTCGACACCGATGTTTCATCGGCAATACGGCGAATGGCTTCACCCAGCAAAGGCGCGACCGGCAAATAGCGGATTTTGTCGCAAAACTCCGCCGCAGCCGACGCTTCGATCGTGTCGGTGATGACCATCTTGCGCAGGGAGGAGTGGGTGATGCGTTCGACCGCCTGCCCCGACAATACGCCATGGCTGATGTATGCGACAACGTCGGACGCGCCCGCCGCCTTTAACGCGTCGGCGGCGTTGCACAAAGTGCCCGCGCTGTCGGCGATGTCGTCAATCAGGATGCAGAAACGGTCTTTGACGTCGCCAATGATGTTCATCACCTCCGACACGCCGGCGCGTTCGCGGCGCTTGTCCACGATGGCGAGCGGCGCATCATCAAGCCGCTTTGCCAATGCCCGCGCGCGCACCACCCCGCCGACGTCTGGCGATACGACGGTTACATTTTTTTCGGCATGGCGCGCCATGATATCGGCGCTCATCACCGGGGCTGCGTAAAGATTGTCGGTTGGAATATCGAAAAAGCCCTGAATCTGCCCGGCGTGCAGATCAATCGTCAGCACCCGGTCAGCACCTGCGGTGGTGATCAGATTGGCGACCAATTTTGCCGAAATCGGGGTGCGCGGGCCGGGCTTGCGGTCCTGCCGCGCATAGCCAAAATAGGGCATGACCGCCGTGATACGCGCCGCCGACGCGCGGCGCAGCGCGTCGATCATGATTAGCAATTCCATCAGATTATCATTGGCCGGATGGCTGGTCGATTGGATGACGAAGACATCTTCGCCGCGCACATTTTCGTTCACTTCCACGAAAATTTCATCATCGGCAAAGCGCCGGACGCTCGCCTCGGTCAGCGGCACGGAAAGATATTGGGCGACCGCCTGCGCCAAGGGCAGATTGCTGTTGCCTGCGATAATTTTCATGGGTGCGCCCGCTTACGATTCTGAAGGTGGAATTGCGCCTTTAGCTTTGCATGTGGTCAAGGAAAAGGGGGCGCAGCATCACAATATTGCCGGGCACCGGCGCGGCGTGCACTGGCTCTGTCGGGCGATGCTGTTCGGCGGTGGTTTCGCGCCGCTACCCGTCCGTCTGTCAACCATTTGATTTTCGGCTGATACAAGCTGACCGTTGCATCGCTGGCGCGCTGCCCCTAACCCGCCTGCATGCAAAACAGCCTCCACATCGTCATGGCACAGACCAGCCAGCGCGTCGGCGACCTTGCCGCCAATATGGCAATGATGCGCGCGGTGCGTGCGCGGCACAGGGATGCCGACCTCATCCTCTTTCCCGAACTGCAGTTGATCGGTTATCCGCCAGAGGATCTGGTGCTGAAACCCGCGCTGAGCGAACGGGCGGCCAAAATGCTGGACGAACTGGCAGCGGACACTGCGGATGGCGGCCCGGCGATGCTGGTTGGCAGCGTCGAACGCGATGCGGATGGGCTGCTTTATAACATCATCGCGCTGCTCGATGGCGGGCGGGTGGTGGCGCGGCGGCGCAAGCATGACCTGCCCAATTATGGCACGTTCGATGAAAAACGCGTCTTTGCCGCCGGGCCCTTGCCCGATCCGGTTCTTTGGCGCGGGGTCAAATTGGGCCTGCCGATTTGTGAGGATGGCTGGTTGCCCGATGTCTGCCGCCATCTGGCTGATGCGGGGGCGGAATTGCTGATCAGCGTCAACGGCAGCCCCTATGAAATTGACAAGGATGACCGCCGCCTCACCCAGGTTTTTGCCAGCCGTGTCGCCGAAACCGGCCTGCCGCTGATTTTCCTCAACCGCATCGGCGGGCAGGATGAACTGGTGTTTGATGGCTGTTCGTTCGTCTTGAACGCCGATGGGTCAACCGCGCATCGCTTGCCCGATTGGCAGGAGGTGGAGGTGGCGACCCATTGGTCGCGCGGGGCGGATTGCCGCTGGCATTGTGCACCGGGGGCGCTGGCGACGTGGGATGCGCACCCTGCCGATCTTTATGCCGCGATGGTCGTGGCACTGCGCGATTATGTCGATACCAATGGTTTTCCCGGCGTCGTTTTGGGCATGTCGGGCGGCATCGACAGCGCCATCTGCGCCGCCATCGCCGCCGATGCGCTGGGGCCGGACCGTGTCTGGTGCGTCATGCTGCCCAGCCGCTTTACCAGCGAAGCCAGCCTGTCCGACGCTGCCGCCGCGGCACAGATGATCGGCGCGCGGCATGACATCATCCCCATCGTCCCGGCAGTCGAAGCCTTTGACCAGATGCTGGCGGGCAGCTTTGCCGACCGCGATGTCGATATTACCGAGGAAAATGTCCAGTCGCGCATTCGCGGCGTCACCTTGATGGCGCTGTCGAACAAATTTGGCCATATGTTGCTGACCACGGGAAATAAGAGTGAGATGAGCGTTGGCTATGCCACCATTTATGGCGACATGGCGGGCGGATATAATCCGTTAAAGGACGCCTATAAGACGAGCGTTTTTGCGCTTGCCCGCTGGCGGAACGAAAATCTGCCGCGCCTCAGCAAAAATCCGGTCATGCCGGTGATGCCCGACGCCATCATTACCAAGCCGCCGAGCGCCGAATTACGCCCCGACCAAAAGGATGAGGACAGCCTGCCCTCCTATGCCGAGCTCGACCTGATGCTCCATGGCTTTATTGAAGAAGATCTGGGGGTCGATGCGATTGTCGAGCGCCATGGCTTTGACCGCGACGTGGTGGCACGCATCGAACGGCTGATTGCGATTGCCGAATATAAGCGCCGCCAAGCCCCGCCGGGGGTTAAATTATCGCGCCGTAATTTTGGTCGCGACCGGCGATACCCGATTACCCATGGGTTTCGTACCGCCTGATTTGGCCAGCGGGCGCGCCGCCTTGGCCGCGTAAAGCTGCTTATCGGCATGGTCGAGCAGGCGCATCGCATCGCAGCCTTGGTCGGTGCAATGCGCCACCCCCGCGCTCGCGCCAATCGCCAATGTTCGCCCATCAATATCAAATGGCCGCGCCAGTTCGATCAGGACATGGTCAACACGTCGCCGCATCGCATCCGCATCCCCCGATGCCAGCAGCGCAAATTCATCCCCGCCGAGCCGCGCCAACAGCGCATCCCCCGCCGCCGCGCGCATCCGTTCTGCCACCGCGACCAATAATTTGTCGCCGAACGCATGGCCGAAATTGTCATTGACCGCCTTGAACCCATCCAGATCGATCAGCGCCAGCGCCAGTGGGCGGGCATCGGCTTCCACCATCACCCGGTGCAGCGCGCGGCGGTTGGCAAGGCTGGTCAGCGGGTCGCTGTCTGCCTCTATCCGCAGTTGATGCTTCATGAGCAGCATCGAGACCATCTGTTCATGTTGCTGGAGCACCACCCGGGCCAGAAAAGAGGCGCAAATCACCGCGACGATCGCCACGATCTGGTCCATCGGGCCGCCAAATGCCCACAGGACAATCGCGGTCGGGATAATCCCCAAACTCATGTTGAGCAGCGCGGTAAAGCGGATCGACGACAGGGCAAAGGTCGTGCTGAGCGCGCCCATCGCCATCAACAATATATAATAAGCGCGGGTGTCGGGCGGCGCATATAACCAGCTGCCCACCGACCAACAGGTGCATATCGCCACCACCGGCGCCGAAATGGCGGTCGCCAGCCGGCTGATGCGCAAGGCGACATCCGCAGCGACATTGGTGCGCCGATTCCTCAGCCACCACATCAAACGAACCTGCGCAATTGCTATCACGATGACGGGGATGCCCACACGCAGAATGAACGGGCTTTGCGGGTCGGCGGCAAGCATCGCCGCAGCGACCACCGTCACCATCGTCATATAGAGCAAGGGCACCTGCGCCTGTAGCCGCTGAAAACGCAGCACGTCCACCTCATCCGCAATGATAGCGGGAATGGCCGGAAAAATCCGGTCATAAAGGCGACGCAACGGAACCATCAGCCATGGCCTAACCATGGATAGGCAAATATGCGGTTAATTGGCCGCCAAAATCGACGGCTATCCCCGCTCGATGACAAAATTGTCCATTTGACGAAATTTCACGCTATAGGCGCGCGCCATGGCCATTATCACGCGTTTCGCCCCCTCCCCCACCGGTCGGCTACATGTCGGCAATTTGCGCCAAGCCATCCATAATTGGCTGTTCGCGCGGCGCCATGGTGGGCAATTTTGGCTGCGCATCGATGATACCGATGCAGCACGGTCGCGCGAAGAATATGTCGATGCCATCCATGCCGATTTGGCTTGGTTGGGGCTTACCCCCGATGGTGTGGAGCGCCAATCGGCGCGGCTGGCGCGTTATCAGACATTGTTCGACCAATTGGTCGCATCGGGGCATATCTACCCCTGTTATGAAAGCGCGGAGGAGCTGGATATACGGCGCAAAATCCTCCTCTCCCGCTCGCTCCCGCCGGTTTATGAGCGCACATCGCTGCACCTCAGCGCCGACGAACACGCGGCAAAGCAAGCGGCGGGCATTGCCCCGCATTGGCGCTTTAAGCTCAACCATGATGCGCCGATCCTATGGACAGATGCGGTGCGCGGCGAACAAAGGTTCGACCCACGGCTGTTGTCCGACCCGGTGGTGCGCCGCGCCGATGGGTCGTGGCTCTACCTCTTGCCCAGCGTCATTGATGATGCCGATATGCGGGTCAGCCATGTCATTCGCGGCGAAGACCATGTGTCGAACACCGCGAGCCAGTTGCAAATGTTCGCCGCCATTGGCGCGCCGACCCCCAATTTTGCACACACCGCGCTGCTGACCGGGGCGGAAGGGAAATTGTCCAAACGCCTCGGTGCCTTGGGCTGCGATGAATTTCGCGCAGCGGGGATTGAACCCGAATCGCTGATCGCCAAGCTGGCGCGGCTCGGCACCGCCGACCCGGTCGAACCATTGATTGACCGCGCACCACTGATCGCCAGCTTTGACTTTGGGCGCTTTGGCCGCGCCCCGGCGCGTTTCGACATGGGCGAATTGGAAACGCTCAACGCCCGCATCGTCCACCAACTGGATTTTGCGCATGTCGCGCCGCGCCTGCCGCAGGGGATGGACGCGGCGGCATGGCAGGCCATCCGCCCCAATGTCGCGCATGTGGCAGAGGCAGCGGATTGGTGGGCGGTGGTCGAAGGGGCCGTCGCCGCCGATATGGTCGATGCCGATGACAAAATATTTTGCGCCCAAGCGGCACAAGTGGCGGCGCAGATCATCTGGGGCGAGGACCCATGGCACGCGCTGACCGATGCGCTAAAGGCCAGCAGCGGGCGCAAGGGCCGGGCGCTATTCCTGCCGTTGCGCCGCGCCTTGACCGGCCGCGACCATGGGCCGGATATGGCCGCGCTGCTGCCGTTGATCGGCCAAGCCCGCGCGGTCGAACGATTGGAGGCCGCCGCCGCACGCTAACGTCAGCCGGACGGCGCGCCCCCCACCATAGGCACCATCGTTCAGCGCAGAGTTCGGGGAAGGATTCCCGCCTTCACCTGTACGGCAGCGGGCTTGCCCGCGTCCCCACGCCCCCGCTTGGCCCCCCGTTATACGCCCCACTCGTGACGCGCCCGCCCCCTCCGGCGCATACTTGACTCAAATGATATGTTGTAACATACTATCTTGACCCCGCATGGTCGGGGGAGGAGAGAGGATATGGCGATACCCTTTTTGATCGCGGCGCAGCACAGCCGCCGCTCTGGTCTTGCGTTACACGCGCCCATGCCTGCCCCCGCCGGCTATCAATCGGGCGGTGGCCATCGCGGCGCGTCGGCTGGCCTGTCGCTGGGTCTGACCGCGCTGATGCTGACCGGATTGGCAAGCGCATTGGTGGTGCCGCAGGTGCTGCGCCCCACGCCGGGGCCCACCACCGTCGTTAATATACCGGCACCGCAGGTTGAACCGCCGCCGCCCCCACCGCCCCAATCAACAATCGATCCGCCCGCGCCGCAGTTAACCCGCCAACAGATCCCCACGATCCCGCTTGGTGACCCATTCCCAATGCAGCTGACACCACCGATTGGACCGACGGATATCGGCCCAATCCTTCCCATAGCGCGCAACGATCCGCCACCGCAGCCCACCCGCGACCCGGTGTTGACTGGTGCCAGCCGCGACCCCCGCTTTGCCGGGGCGTTCCAGCCGCCCTATCCCGCCGCGCGCCAGCGTGAGGGGGCGGAGGGTTATTGCCGCGTGTCGGTCAGCATCACGCCAGCGGGCCGGGTCAGCGCGGTACGGGCGGTCGACTGCCCCGACGACGCCTTTTTCCGCGCAACCGAGCGGCAGGCGCTGCGCCACTGGCGTTTTCGCCCCGCGACCCGCGACGGGGTGGCGGTGGAAACCAGCATCGAACAAAATGTCCGCTTTCAAATCATCGAATAATGGCTAATCTGGCGGGGTGCCGAGCCCCGCCACCTTTTCCTGGCAGCCCCCGCCCGACAGCGGCATCCATGTCGCGATGGTCGCGGCCAATGGCTTGCAATTTGAAGTGGCGATGGCGGGCGACCCGGCGGCGAAACGTGTCGCCATCCTCCTCCACGGATTTCCCGAACTCAACGTCAGTTGGCGGCACCAGATGCCACTGCTCGCCGAAATTGGCTGGCGGGTTTGGGCACCCAATTTGCGCGGCTATGGGGCGACGAGCCGCCCCGACGGCGTCGAGGCCTATCGCGTCAACCATTTGGCAGAGGATGTCTGCGCGCTGATTGATGCAGCGGTGGCGGAAGTAGGCGGAACGCCTGACCAAGCGGGCGAGGTCATGTTGGTCGCGCATGATTGGGGGGCGCTGATCGCGTGGAACATCGCCATTCGCAAATTGCGACCGCTGTGTCGTTTGGTCATCATGAACGTCCCCCACCCGCGCTGTTTTATGCGCGAATTGGAATGCAATCGCGCACAGCGGCGCAAAAGCTGGTACATCCGTTTCTTCCAAATCCCCCGCCTGCCCGAATGGGCGCTGCGGCGGCGCGGCGCGGCGGCAATCAGGCGCGCCTTTACCGACAGTGCGGCAAACAAAGCCAATTTTCCGCCGGATATTTTGCAAATCTATGCCGATGCGGCGCGGCGCCCCGGCGCCCTCACCGCGATGGTCAATTATTATCGTGCATTGCGCCGCTTTCCCGACCTGACCGACATTGGCGATGGAAAGGTGGATGTGCCGACCCTGATGGTCTGGGGTGAAGCCGACGTCGCCATCGACATCGCCTGCACCCATGGCACCGACGCCTATGTCGATGACCTGTCGCTCCATATTTTGCCCGGCATTTCGCATTGGGTGCAACAGGATGCGCCCGAACGCGTCAACGCCATTTTGCGCGACTGGCTGGCACCGCCAACGGCATAATGTAGACTCGCCATGGCGCGCCGCACCGGTTAAAGCGCGCCCATGCGCATTTTCAACATGCCTGATATTTCGGGCGGCATTGCCGATTTCTGGAACTATATCCGCGTCGACCGGCCGCATCGCTGGCCAGCGCTCGGCCTGGCGATTACGGTTCCCTTGCTGGTCGTTTATTTCCTCGCGCGCGGCATCAACCCCGCCGAGCCGCCCAAGCGGCAGATTATCTATGTCCAAAGCTGGCCCGCGACACGCAGCGATTTTGACGTCCGCCACGACTGGCTGGTGCGCGCGCGCGAAGCCAATGACCGCAACCAGCGCCGCCGCGAAGCCTATGGCGCCTTTGCCCGCGCGCTTGGGCAGGATTTTGACGCCGACGCCGCCAAACGCGAATTTGACGATGCACGCGCCACCATCGACCGCGCGATGGCGGAGCTGGAGGCGGCGCGCGCCGCTGGCCGGCCGCTCCCCCCGCTGCCACGTGCAACAGCAGAGTCTGCGCCCCGGCCCGCCCCCACCCCCCAAGCTGCGCGATGAAAGCTGGCGGGGCCGCAGACGCGCGGTGGATGGCATCCGCCATTGCGCTTAGCAATCGTGCGCGACCGACGAGCCATCCCAACCCCAATGTCGGCTGTATTTTGGTCCGCGATGGCCCCGATGCTTGCCGGGTTGTCGGCCATGGCTGGACGCAAAGCGGTGGCCGCCCCCATGCCGAGGCGATGGCGCTCACCATGGCGGGCGGCGCGGCGCGCGGCGCCCATGCCTATGTCACGCTCGAACCCTGTGCCCATGACAGCACACGCGGGCCAAGCTGCGCCGCATCGCTGATCGACGCCGGCATCGCGCGGGTAAGCGCGGCGATGCTGGACCCTGACCCGCGCACCCATGGCCGTGGCATAGCGATGCTGGAGGGGGCGGGCATCCTGTGCGACGTTGGCACAGGCGCGCGCGACGCGCGGGCGGCGATGGCACCATGGCTCCACCGCCAGAGCATGGGGCGGGCGCAGGTAACGCTGAAACTCGCCACCAGCATCGACGGGCAAATTGCGCTCGCCAATGGCGAAAGCCGCTGGATTACGGGGGATAGGGCGCGCGCCCATGCCCATATGCTACGCGCAACCCATGATGCGATTTTGGTCGGTCGCGGCACCTTGGCTGCCGACAATCCCCGGCTCGACGTCAGGCTCGGCGGGCTGGAACATCGCCGTCCACGCCGCATCCTCCTGTCGAGCGGCGCTAGCGCACCAGATGGCTGGGAACTCGCGCAAAGCGCGGACGCCGCAGCGCGCTTACCCGGTATCCATGCGCTCCTGGTCGAAGGGGGGGCGGGCGCGGCGGCGGCCTTTATCGCTGCCGACTTGGTCGATACGCTCATCCTCTATCGCGCGCCGATATTATTGGGGCACGGCCGCGCAGCATTGGGGGATATTGGCCTTGCATCGCTGGCCGCCGCGCATGGCCGCTGGCAATGCGCCGACATCAGGCGGCTTGGCGATGATATATTTGAACGCTACGAACGGGTTAGGGGTTAAGGGTAGGAAGCTATGTTCACCGGCATCATCAGCGCCGTCGGCACCATCAGCGCGGTTACACCCGCAGCGGGCAGTGACTGCCGTATCCGCATTGCAGCACCGGGATTTTTTGCCGACGTGGTGACCGGCGCATCGGTCGCCTGTTCGGGCGTCTGCCTGACCTTGGTGCGCGGCGGCGCGGATTTTGGCGAATTTGACGTATCGGGCGAAACGCTGAGCCGCACCGCCCCCGCCATGTGGGAAATGGGTGCAAGGATAAATTTGGAACGCGCGCTACGGGTTGGCGATGAATTGGGCGGCCATATCGTCACCGGCCATGTCGATGGCGTGGGTTCGGTCGTTTCGATGGCGGCAGAACATGGTTCGCACCAGATTGTGGTCGCGGTGGACAGCGCGCTTGCCCCCTTTATCGCGGCCAAAGGGTCGGTCGCACTCGATGGCATTTCGCTGACCGTCAATGCGGTGGAGGATGTGACGGGCGATGCGGGGAGCGATGCCCAAGACGGGACGGGACACCGCGCGCATTTCCACCTCAACATCATTCCGCACAGCTGGGCGGTAACCAATTTGTCGCGTCTCTGCCCGGGTGCAGCGGTGAATATCGAAATCGACACACTGGCGCGATATTTGCGCCGTATGCAGATGGTGGAGAGTGCAAAATGCGCCTGATCTGGATCGCGATGGGGCTTGCCGTTGCCGCCCTTCCCACCCATGCGGCGGCAAGCTGTGCGCGCGCCATCAGCCCCGGCAGCGGCGCGCAAAGCCGGGACCCTGACAATCGGGTCGCCATCGAATATGGGCGCGCCCTGGGCTTTGCGCTGGCCGCACGCGACGACAGCGCAGCGACCGACCGGCTTTATGACCTGACGCGCATATTGCTGCCCAATGCCCTGCCGTCGGTCAATTTGTCACAAAATGGCGGCTGCGATGTCGCCGATGGCGTGGGGAGCGAGGCGGTGGAGCGCGACGCATTCGTCCGCGATATTGCCGCGCGCTACACCATCGCGCCGACCGCGCTGACCGACGCACAGGTCGGCCAATTCGCTGCGTTGCGCGATGCCTGTAATGAGGAGGTGCGGCGCACGGCCATGCCCTATTTCGCGCGCGTCATGACGCGTGATGCCATCGGCGAACTATGGGGTTTTCTGGTACCGCGCAGCGGTGCAACCATCCCCGCCAATGGGGCCGAACCGCTGACCGGCGCGCGTTTGACGCGGCTGTCCGGCGGCGCGCTCAGCCCGGTCATCACCGCCAGTGCACCGCATATCGTCAATCGGCAGGAACGCGCGGCGCAATATCTGACCCACCATGTCAATGGCGAACGCATCATGTCCGCACTCAATCAATATATTGCGGCGGTAATCACCCCGGCTGCAGGGCGCGCGACGCAGCTTTGTCCGGCGACGGCGGCGCAAGAAGCAGCCTTGGCCGACCGTCTGCAATAAGAATGTGATATATAGATTGTGTGTCACATTACGATGTGATATATCGCCGATATGGACGATATAATCACCCGCATCCGTGCCGTTGTCGACAATGGCGAAATGACCAAATCCGGCCTCGCCCGCGCTGCCGGGCTGCACGCCAACAGCCTGCGCGACATGGATCAGGCGGACTGGAACCCGACGACGGAAACTTTGCGCAAGCTGGGCGACTGGCTGGCCTATGGCAGCGATGCCAGCCCGATGGCGAGCGTAGAGGAAATCATCGACGAAGCGCGCAATGGGCGCATGTATATTTTGGTCGATGATGAGGACAGGGAGAATGAGGGCGACCTGATTATCCCCGCACAAATGGCGACCCCGGCAGCGATTAATTTCATGGCGACGCATGGCCGCGGCCTCATCTGCCTGACATTGCCGCGCGCGCGGGTGGAAACATTGGGGCTCGAATTGATGAGCCGGGCCAATGGCACCCGCCACGAAACCGCCTTTACCACCAGCATCGAAGCGCGCGAAGGGGTGACCACCGGCATTTCGGCGGCCGACCGGGCGCGGACCATTTCGGTCGCCATCGACGCGGGCAAGGGGGCGGGCGATATTGTGACCCCCGGCCATGTTTTTCCGCTGATCGCGCGCGATGGCGGGGTGCTGGTGCGCGCCGGACATACAGAGGCATCGGTCGATATTTCACGCCTCGCCGGGCTCAACCCGTCGGGGGTGATTTGCGAGATTATGAATGAGGATGGGACGATGGCCCGGCTCGGTGACCTCATCCCCTTTGCCCGGCGCCACGGCCTCAAAATCGGGACGATTGCCGACCTTATCGCCTATCGCCATCGCAATGATTCGCTGGTCGAATGCGTCGCCGATGCCCCTTTTCAGTCGGACTATGGCGGCGACTGGCGGCTCAAATCCTATCGCAACAAGGTGGACGGCATCATCCACCTCGTCCTGCAAAAGGGGCCGGTCGACCCCGATGGCGTCACCTTGGTGCGGATGCACCCGCTGTCGATCTTGGATGATTTATTCGGCCGCCCGGGGCAGCGCAAACGCCGCCTGCAACGTTCGATGGATGCCATCGGCGAAGCGGGGTCGGGGCTGATCGTCCTTCTTATGCGGCCCCTGCCCGGCGCGGTGGAGGGGGAATTGCTCCCCCCGGCGGGCACCCAGCCAACCGGGACGATGGATTTGCGCACCTATGGCATTGGCGCGCAAATATTGGCCGACTTGGGCGTCCACAAGATGGAATTGCTGACCCCAACCCACACCAATTTGGTCGGGCTGGATGGCTATGGCCTCACCATCGTTGGCGAACGCAACATCCCGGGGGAGGGATGATCACCCGATGAGCCTGTCGCTTGGCATCGGCTTTGCCCTTGCCGCTGCGCTCACCACCGCCTCATCGCATGCCTTGCTGAAATCGGGGGCCGACCAAGCCGCCGTGCGCGCGATGTGCGGCGGCATTTGGGCGGCGGCAGCGGCCATCCCCGTGGCCTTCATCGGTTGGCCGACGGCGGCGATGTTGCCATGGCTGGCCGGGGCAGTCGCGCTCCACACCATTTATTCGATCATCCTCACCCGTTCCTATACGCTCAATGATTTTTCGGTCGCCTTTCCGATTGCCCGCGGCACCGCGCCCCTGATTACCGCCGGGGGCAGCGCCTTGGCCTTGGGCGAAATCCCGACGCTCGGCGCGTTCGGCGGGGTCGTGGCGATTAGTTCGGGGATATTGTCGCTATCGCTGGGTGGGCGCATCGGGACGGCGGGGCTGGCCGCCGCGCTCTCCGCCGGCCTGTTCACCGCCGCTTATACGATTGTCGATGCAGGCGGCATGCGCGCCAGCGACGGGGTTTTGCCCTTTCTTTGCTGGTTTTTTTTCGCGACCGGCATCACGCTATTAATCCAGTTTCGGCTGATGGCCGGCCCGTCGGCATTGCGCCGCCTGCGCACCGAAGCGCGCGCCGGTTTGGCAACGGGCGCGCTGTCGATCATCAGCTTTGGCGCGACGCTGGTCGCGCTGCGCTATGCGCCGGTCATGCTGGTGAGCGCGCTGCGCGAAACCTGCATCCTCGTCAGCATCCTTATTTCCTGGTTGTGGATGCGCGAACGCCTCACCCGCCACAGCCTCACCGCCGCATGCCTGATCGCCGTCGGCACCGTCATTTTGCTGCTTTCGCCCTTTTCCACCAACGCCTAAAGGAATTTGCCATGGCCCATTTTCTGATCGTCGAAGCGCGGTTTTACGCGCACCTTAATGACATGCTGCTGGCGGGTGCGCGCGCCGCCATCGAAGCGGCGGGGCATAGCCATGCAACGATCAGCGTGCCCGGCGCGCTCGAAATCCCGGCAGCCATTGCCATGGCAGAGGGGAGCGGGCGCTATGACGGCTTTGTCGCGCTCGGCGTCGTCATTCGCGGCGAAACCTATCATTTTGAAGTGGTTTCGAACGAAAGCGCGCGCGGCATCATGGCCTTGACGCTCGACAATATCGCCATCGGCAACGGCATCCTCACCACCGAAAATGAAGCGCAAGCGATTGCCCGCGCCGACCCGGCGCAGATGGACAAGGGCGGCGGCGCGGCCAAGGCGGCGATTGCCATGTGGCAGTTGCGCAGCGAATTGCGCTAACCGCCAAGGGCAGCCGCGCTGCACCACGATGGGGCGAATATGGCCCTGTCTTTTATGTGGGCTTTGCCGCTTATGCGCCCTGCGCCATCGTCGGCCAATCGACATAGCCTTCGGGGCCGGGCGAATACCAGATACGGTAATTGTCCGGGGTAAAGGGCGCGCCGGTGCGCAGGCGTTCGACCAGATCGGGGTTGGCGATAAAGGGGCGGCCATAGCTGATGGCATCGGCAAGGCCGCTCGCCAGATCATCGGCGCAATTTTCGCCGTCATATTCCTGATTGAGGATGAGCGGGCCTGAAAATAGCGGGCGGATATGCGGCGAAACGCGCGGTACATCGGTGCGGCCAAAATCCCCGAAATCGCGTTGTTCGCGTAATTCCAGAAAGGCGATGCCAATCTGGTCGAGCGCCGCCGCCGCCGCGCCGAACAGCGCCACCGGGTCGCTGTCATCACAGCCCTGCGTCTCGCCATTGGGTGACAGGCGCACCGACACCCGCCCGCTGCCCAAAGTATCGACCAATGCGCCGGTCACTTCGCGCAGCAACCGGATGCGGTTTTCGACCGGCCCGCCATAGCCATCATCGCGAAAATTGGTGCCGTCGCGCAAAAATTGGTCGATCAAATAGCCATTGGCCCCATGCACTTGCACCCCGTCAAAGCCGGCGGCGATCGCATTTTTGCCCGCCGCGACATAATCGGCGATAATCGCCGGAATCTCCTCCATCGTCAGCGCCCGCGCCGCGACATAGGGTTTTTTCTCCCCCGGCACATGGGCAAAACCGGGCGCGGTGGTCGCCGATGCCGAAACCGGCTGCGCGCCGCCCAGAAAATCCGAATGGACGAGCCGGCCCATATGCCAAAGCTGACAGATGATCCGCCCGCCCGCTGCATGGACGGCATCGGTGACGGGTTTCCACGCCTCCACCTGCGCATCCGACCAGATGCCGGGGGCCGACGGCCAGCCCAGCCCTTGCTGCGAAATCCCCGTCGCCTCCGAAATAATCAGCCCCGCCGATGCGCGCTGCGCATAATAAGCCGCCTTGAGTTCGCTGATCGGCACATGCCCCGCGCCCGACCGGCCACGGGTCAAGGGAGCCATTAAAATGCGGTTGGGGGCGGCGATATCGCCTAGCTGAATCGGGTCAAACAGGCGCGGGGTTTTGGCGGACATATGCTTTCCTTGGACGGTGAGGGACAACATAGCTAAGGAAGCGCCCTGCATCGCGCAAGCAGATAGGTTGCCAAATAAAACTTTCATATGACCAAGAGCGACTCCTCCCCCAATTTGACGCTGGCATTCATCGCGCTGCTGGTCGGCAACGCCGCCTTGGCCAGCGGGCCGCACTTCGTCCGTCTGGCCGATACCGGGCCGGTGGCCGCCGCCTTTTGGCGCTTGGCCCTGGCGCTGCCGCTCTTGTGGATTTTCGCGTGGCGGCAGAGCGCGCGCGACGGCACGCCGATGCTGCCGCGCGGCTGGGCGCTGGTGCTCGCGCTGGTCGGCGGGCTGTTTTTCGCCGCCGATTTGTCGAGCTGGCACGTCGGCATTTTGATGACAAAAATGGCCAATGCGACCTTGTTCGGCAACACCGCATCGCTGATCCTGCCGCTGGCGACACTGGTGGCGGCGCGGCGCGGCCCCACAAGGTTTGAAACATTGGCGCTAAGTGCCGCCATCGCCGGTGCCTTCATCCTGATGCGCGAAAGCAGCGATGCGGGGAGCGCACGGCTGACCGGCGATCTGCTCTGCGTCCTCGCCGGGGTGCTCTATGCCGGCTATATGCTGGCGATGCAGCGCGCGCGGGCGAGCCTTTCGCCATGGGCGGCGCTCGGCCTAGCGACCGCTGCGGGCACGCTCCCCCTGCTGGCGACGGCAGCCGCGCTCGGCGAAAATATTATGCCGGGTAATTGGACCCCCCTCCTCCTCCTCAGCTTTACGAGCCAGATCGTCGGGCAAGGGCTGCTCATTTATGCGCTGCCGCATTTTTCGGCGCTGGTCATCGGCCTCACCCTGCTCACCCAACCGGCGACCGCCGCGCTGATCGGCTGGCTGGCGCATGGCGAAAGGCTGACAATCAGCGACTATATCGGGGCCGGATTGCTCGCGCTCGCCTTGGTCATCATCCGCCTGCCATCGGGCAAAGCCGCTGCATCTGGCGCGGCGGCGGACAATTGATTATGGCAAGCAGCATGACCGATGCCGCCGACCTGACGCTCGATGAAATGCGCAGCCAACTTGCGCCCATTGTCGCGCGCCACGCTGCCTTTGACGGTTGGGGGGATGATGCGGTCGCCGCTGCCGCCGCCGATTGCGGGATTGATCCGGCGCTCGGGCGCATTGCGATGGGTAAATCCGCCGCCGACCATATTGATGCATGGTTCGCGCATGTCGATGCCGTGATGCGCGAACGGCTGCCGGTCGAAACGCTCCACCAGATGGGGATGACGCGGCGGATCACCAGCCTCGTCGAAACGCGGCTGGACATTTTGGCACCCGATCGCGAGTCGCTGCGCCGCGCCATCGCCATCCTCGCGCTGCCGACCAATGCAGGCCATGCCGCACAGCTCGCGTGGCGCAGCGCGGATGTGATGTGGCGACAGGCTGGCGACACGGCGAGCGATTTCAACCATTATACCAAACGCATGACTTTGGGCGCGGTTTACACATCGACCATCGCGGTTTTCATCAACGATGACAGCGACAATCAGGCCGAAACGCGCGCATTTCTGGCCCGGCGCATTGCCAATGTGATGCAGTTTGAAAAATGGAAGGGCAGCATGCGCAACCGGCGGATGCTGCGCCCCAGCCTGACCCGCTTTATCAGCCGCCTGCGTTACCCCCGCCACTGACATCGCGATGCAACGTCCATATCGGGCTTGCCAAGGCGGCAGATATTGATAATTGCTCGCAATATGCGCAACTCTCCCCTTAATCTGGCAGCATTGCCCGTCGGCGCGCGGGCGCACATCACCCATGTCGATTGGGACAGCATCGATGCGACATCGGCGCGCCGCCTGCGCGAATTGGGGCTGGATGTCGGTGTCGATGTGGAGGCGCTGCACCGCGGCAGCCTGTTCGCGCGCGACCCGATGGCGGTGCGCGTCGGGCGGATGCGCATCATCCTGCGCCTTGTCCATGCCGCAGCATTTCATCTGGAGCCCATGGCATGAGCGCGCGGCCGCTGGTTGCGCTGATCGGCAACCCCAATGCCGGAAAAACCAGCCTGTTCAATGCGCTGACCGGCGCGCGGCAAAAGGTGGGCAATTACCCCGGCGTCACCGTTGAACGCCATGCCGGCCATTTGCACCTGCCCCATTTGGGCGAAGTGGATCTGGTCGACCTGCCCGGCAGCTATTCGCTGACCCCGGCCAGCCCGGATGAGGAGGTGGCGCGCAACGTCCTTTTGGGCACGCAAGCGGGCGAAAAGCGCCCCGACGCGCTGATCATCGTCGTCGATGCGGGCAATTTGGCGCAACATCTGCGCTTTGTTTTTGAACTGCGCGCGCTCGGCATACCGACGATTGTGGCGCTCAACATGGTCGACATGGCGGAACGGGACGGGCTGACGCTCGACGCAGCGGCACTCGCAAAGGCCATTGACCTGCCGGTCATTGCGACCGTCGCGGTGCGGCGGCGCGGGGTGGAGGATATTAAGGAAAAGCTCGACGCGCTGCTCGCCGCCGATGCGCCCGCCTGGGCCAGCTTTGCCGAAATGCCGCTCGACGAACGGACCCTCGCTGCCCGCCGCGCCGCCAAGGCAGCGGTGGTGCATGAAAGCGTCACGCGCGACGTAACGCGGCGGATTGATGCGGTGCTGCTCCATCCGATTGCCGGTTTCCTCATCCTGCTGACGATATTATTCGTCATGTTCCAGTCGGTATTTTCGCTGGCAGAGGCACCGATTGGCTGGATCGAGGCGGGCATTGCCGCGCTGGGCGATGGGGTGAAGGCGGCGCTCGCCCCCTCCATCCTGCGCGACCTGCTGACCGACGGGGTGATTGCCGGGGTCGGCGCGGTCGTCGCCTTTCTGCCGCAAATCGTCATCCTCTTTTTCTTCATCCTGCTGCTCGAAGCGACGGGCTATATGGCGCGCGCCGCCTTTTTGATGGATGGGTTGATGGCACGGCTCGGCCTGTCGGGGCGCGGCTTCATCCCCCTCCTCTCCTCCTTCGCCTGCGCGGTGCCGGGGATCATGGCGACCCGCGCGATTGCCGACCCCAAGGACCGGCTGGTCACCATATTAATCGCCCCTTTGATGACCTGTTCGGCACGCCTGCCCGTCTATGCGGTGATTATTTCGGCCTTCATCCCCGCAAGGCAGGTGGCCCCCGCCATCGGCCTGCAGGGGTTGGTGCTGTTTGGCCTTTATCTGATGGGGATAATGGGGGCGATGGGGGCGGCATTTTGTCTGCGCCGCACGGTCGCGCGTGGCGGGACGTCGCACCTGCTTATGGAAATGCCGCGTTATCAATGGCCGCGCACCCGCGACATCGCCATCGCCTTGCTCCAGCGCGCATGGATTTTCCTGCGCCGCGCGGGGACGATCATCTTTTCAACCACCGTCATATTGTGGGTGCTGCTCAGCTTTCCGCGCGTTGATGCTGGGTCGGGGCAAAGCCAGATTGAACATAGCGTTGGCGGGCGGATCGCCACCGGCATCGAATATGTCGTCCGCCCGATCGGCTTTAATCATGACATTGCGATTGCATTGCTCCCCGCCATGGCGGCGCGCGAGGTGGCGGTTTCGGCGCTTGCCACCGCTTATGCCATTGACACCCCCGATGAGGCACAGATGAGCGGGCAATTGGCCAGCCATTTGGGGACGCGCTGGTCGCTTGCCACCGCGCTCGCCTTCCTCGTCTGGTTTGTTTTCGCCCCGCAATGCATTTCGACCATCGCCATCACCCGACGAGAAACGAATAGTTGGAAATGGCCTGCCTTCATGGTTGGATATTTGTTCGCGCTGGCCTATGTCGCGGCAGGCGCAACCTATTGGACAGCGGTTGCCTTTGGTTTGGGGTGAAATATGGCAGGCAGCGTCAACAAGGTAATTTTGATCGGCAATCTGGGCGCAGACCCGGAAGTGAAATCATTCCAAAATGGCGGCCGCATTGCCAATTTGCGCATCGCGACATCCGAAAGCTGGAAAGATCGCGCCACGGGCGAGCGTAGGGAACGCACCGAATGGCATAATGTCGTTTTGCAGAGCGACGGGCTGGTCGGGGTTGCCGAACGCTATCTGCGCAAGGGCAGCAAAATCTATATCGAAGGGCAGTTGCGCACCCGCAAATGGCAGGACCGTGACGGTAATGACCGTTACACGACCGAAGTCAGCGTCGGCGGGGTCGGCGGGGTGCTGACCATGCTTGATGGTGCGCCGGGCGGTTCCGGTGGCGGTGGCCAGCGTTCTGGCGGCGCTTCCAGTGGTGGTTCGGGCGGCGGTTCCGGGCGCGATTGGGGCGCATCGGGCGATGATGGCGGCTGGGACCAGCGGCCCAAATCGGGCGGCAGTTCGGGCGGCGGCTTTCCCGACGATCTGGATGACGAGATTCCCTTCTAATCCCCGCCCTTACCGGCCATTTTATCGCGCAATGCGGCGAGCGCGCCAAAGCTGCCCGCTTCCTCTTCACTGAGCACGCCTTTTTCGCGTAAAAAGGCGTCCGCCCCCTTGGCACGCGGCCAAGGGTCGAGCGCCAGCGCAAAGCTTTCCGCCGCCAGATCGGCAACATCGAACCGCCCGTCGGCAAAATAAATCATGTCGAGCGCGGCGGCATCCAGTTCATATTCGCCATCCTCTGCCGCCGCATCGTCTTGCGGGAGGAGGAGGAGATGGACCGGCACGCGCCGCTTTTCGCGCACCGGCGCACCGCTCGCCACACAGGCGCGGGTGACATCACCCGCCACTTCACCGCTGAGCACCCAACCGCCGACATGCGGCGCGGTGGCCGGGGCCAGCGATAAGGTGGCGCGCAACGCAGCGAGCGCCAGCCAGTCAAAGCGTGCGACCAATGCATCGCGCGCTGCCGCTGCCCAATCGAGTTGCAACGGCTGCGTCTGTCGCGCCGCATCCTGCGGGGTCAATATATGTTCAAGCGGCGCGCTCATGCCGCGATGTCGGGCAGGTCGCCCGCCAATATCGCCGCCGAATCGCATGCCGCCAGCGCATCGGCAAAATGTGCCAGCCGAACGCCGGCAGCACTTGCAGCAGCAGGGGCAATGGCATCCCCCAAATTGCGCGCCAGCACATCAGCCATTTTTTCCGCGCGCGCACCGGCCGCGCCCGCTGCATCGCGGTAAGCCCCCAATCGCCCGCCGAGCGCCGCCATCATCCGCCCGATATGTTTGCCAACCACCATGTCGCCAATGCCAATCTGGCGCAGTTGCGCATCCATATCATCGACGAAAATTTCGGTCAGCCAGACGCTTTTCTGCGCCAAATCCGCCGCATCCTCCAACCGCAACAGGGTGAGGGAGAGGAGAGCGGTCACCATTTCAAACCGCCCGTCAATATGGTCGGGCACCCCGCCATGGTACCAGATGGGCGCACGCGCACGCACCACCAGCGCGTCGTAAAGCGGGCGCATGACATCGCGCGCCAGGGGGCGTGGGGTGAAGATGCGCGACAGGCGGGACAATATCGACATGGCCGGAGCGCATAAGCCTGCCGCGCAACGCTTGCAACGCCGGTGCGACCTCGCCTAAAGCGGGGCGGATATTCTGCCCCCACCGGCGGGCCAAATGTGCCGCGCCGTTTGAAAGGATTTTGCATGCGCCCCACCCGCGCCATTTTTGCCACCTGTGTTATCGGCATGGGCCTGATCGGCGCGGGTTGCACCCAGTTGCGCACGCACGAAGGCTATATCGTCGATGATGCGCTCTTGTCGTCGGTGGCCCCGGGGATCGACAATCGCGCATCGGTTGAACGCACGCTCGGCCAACCGACGCTGGCCAGCCAGTTCGGCACGGTGAACGGCGCGGGTGCGATCACCAATGCTGCACAGGCCAGCGACTGGTATTATGTTTCGCGCAACAACCGGGCGCTCGCCTTTCGTCGGCCGCGCACCCGTGAACAATTGCTCGTCCATATTCATTTCGATGCGCTGGGCAATGTCGCATCGGTTGACCGGTCAGGGGTTGAACGGGTGGTACGGATCAACCCCAATTCTGACGCAACCCCGACGCTCGGTCGCCACCGCAGCTTTTTTGAAGAATTATTCGGCAATATTGGCACGGTGGGCGCTGCCGGGGCCGGTGGTGCTGGCGGCGGGGGCGCGAGCAGCGGCGGTTGATCCGCCCAGCAATAATCCGCCCAGCAATAAATTGACCCGCACGACACCCATTTCCCCCTGTTCAGCCGCGCGTGGCGCGGTATAGCGCGCTGGCGGGGGCGATTGGGGACATGTTGATGCAAATGTGCCGCGCCATTTGGGCGATTTTCCGCCTCCTCTCGCGCCTCCTCCTCCCGTGCCTTCTGCTTGCTGGCGGGGCGGCCGTCGCGCAGGGTCTCAACCCCACCAACCATATTCGCGCCGAACTGCTCGCCGAAAATGCGATTGCACCGAGGCAAAGCGGCAGCATCGCCATTTTAATGACCCCCGATGCCGGCTGGCACGGCTATTGGGTCAATGGTGGCGATGCCGGTTTTGGCATGCAATTGACGTGGGACAATCCGGCAGGGGTGGCGATCACCCCGCTCGAATATCCGGTGCCATCGACGCTGGTGATATCGGGCCTGATGAACCATGTATATGAACGCCCCTATGCATTGTTGGCGCGCATAACCCTGCCCCCCGATGCCGTGCCGGGTTCCACCATCGCGCTGCGCGCCCGCGCGCAATGGCTCGCCTGTACCGACAAGGTTTGCGTGCCCGAAAGCGCCGAACTCTCGCTCGACCTGCCCGTCGCGGCGGGGCAAGGCGGTGGCGACCCGCGCTTTGCCGCATGGCGCGCCGCGCTGCCGCAGGCGCTGGGCGCACCCGGCAGCTATCAGACGGTGGGCGACAATATCCGCTTTGCCCTGCCGCTGCCGCGCACGCTGGTGCTGCGCGCGCCGCGCCTGTTTGTCGAAAGCCCCAACATCGTCGCGGCGGGGGCAGCGCAAAGCTTTTGGCGCGATGGCGACCGGCTGATTGTCGAAATGGGCCGCGCGACGGGCAGGCAAGCAGCGGCGGGTACCATCCGCGGACTCCTGCGCATTGCCGATGGTCGCGCGCTGCAATTTGACGCGCAAGCGGGCAATGTCGCGGCAGGCGGCACATTGCTGGCGCGCATCCCCTCTGCGCGGGAGGGTGGGGATGGTGGCGCGGCGGACGGCGCCGATAGCAATGGAAATGGCAATGGAAATGCCAATGGAAATGGTGGCGCATTTGGCTGGGCGCTCTTTCTCTCGGCGCTGGGCGGCGCGATTTTGGGCGGGCTCATCCTCAACATCATGCCCTGCGTCTTTCCGATATTGAGCCTCAAGGCATTGGCGCTCGCCCGCGCGGGCGGCGAACAGGTACAGGTGCAGCGCGAAGGGCTGGCCTATGCCGCAGGCACCGTCATCACCGCGATGCTGCTCGGCGCGATTTTGATGTTGCTGCGCGCGGGCGGCGAAGCGCTGGGCTGGGCATTTCAATTGCAACGCCCCGAATCGGTCATACTGCTCATCGTGCTGATGGGGGTGGTGGCCGCCAATTTGGCCGGGCTATTTGAATTTACCGGCCTCAGCTTTTCGATGCGGCCAAAGACGGCGGTCGCGGGCGGCGGGGATGATGGCGCACGCGGCGCTTTCCTCACCGGTGCGCTCGCCGCCTTTGTCGCAACGCCGTGCACCGGCCCCTTCATGGGCGCGGCATTGGGCGCGACGCTGACGCTGCCGGTCTGGGCGGCGCTCCCCATATTCGGCGGGCTGGGCCTGGGGCTGGCGCTCCCCTTCCTCGCCATCGCCTTTATCCCACCGCTGCGGGCACGCTTGCCGCGCCCCGGTGCGTGGATGGTGACGCTGCGCCGCTGGCTGGCGCTACCCATGGCGCTGACCGCGCTCGCGCTCGTCTGGCTATTGTCGCGGCAGGTCGGCATGACCGGCTGGTGGCTGGGTGGCGGGCTGCTCGTGGCGGTCGCGGCCATTGCCTATATGGGTGGCCGCGCGCAGCGCGACGGCGGGGCAATTTCGCCATATATATTTGTAATTGCAGCATTAATTGTTCCAGCCAGCCTGCTGCTACCTGCGGCTACTACGGCTACACATTGGGCTATTTCAACGCGCGGTGCCGCCCCATGGTCCGCCGCCGCACGCGACGCCGCGCTGGCCGACGGGCATGCCGTCTTTGTCGATTTCACTGCCGACTGGTGCCTGACCTGCAAGGTCAATGAAGCCGCTGCGATCGACCGCGCCGAAACCCGCGCCGCCTTTGCCCGCCATGGCGTCGTCGTCCTGATCGGCGACTGGACCAATGGCGACCCGGCGATCACCGCTGAACTGGCGCGCCATGGCCGCAACAGCCTGCCGCTCTACCTCTGGTATCCGGCGGGCGCGCACGAACCCGAAATATTGCCGCAAATATTGACCCCCGCCATGCTGATGGCGCGGGCGGAACGCAGCCCGGCGCGCTGATGGCCAAAATGCGCGCCGATCAGCGGGTGGTGGAACTAGGCCTTGCCGAAAGCCGTACCCGCGCGCAGGCGCTAATCCTCGCCGGGCAAATCTATCTCGCCACCCAGCGCATCGACAAACCGGGGCAGATGGTCGCTGCCGATGCGCCCATCCATGCCAAGGGGCGCGACCATCCATGGGTTTCACGCGGTGGCATTAAACTTGACCACGCATTGACCGCGCTCGGCTGGGATGTGACGGGTGTGGTGGCAATCGACGTCGGTTCCTCCACCGGCGGCTTTACCGATGTGTTGCTAAGCCGGGGGGCCGCGCGCGTCTATGCCGTCGATTCGGGCACCAACCAACTGGCGTGGAAGCTGCGTGACGACCCGCGGGTTATCGTCCATGAACAAACGAGTGCACGGACATTAACGACGCGCCACATTCCCGAGCCGATTAGCTTCATCGTATGTGACGCGAGCTTTATCGCGCTCGCCAAAATATTACCGGTGCCGATGGGCTTTGCCGCGCCGGGTGCGCGACTGGTTGCGCTCGTCAAACCGCAATTCGAAGCCGAACGGCACGAAATTGGCAAAAAGGGTGTGGTGCGCGACGGCGCCGTCCATCGGCGGGTTTGCGCCGATGCGGCGACATTCCTGCAAAATGCTGGCTGGCAGACCATGCCCATCCTTACCAGTCCCATCACCGGGCCAGAGGGCAATGTCGAATTTCTGCTTGCCGCGACGCTGGGCGATGCGACACATGGTGCCAATATGGTTGGGGAGGGTGATTGATGCAGGAAATCGCGTCGGGCGGGCAATTGCGTATGGCGCTGCTGCGCTGGCTACTGCTGACTGTCCCGGCGATGCTGGGGCTGGGCGCGCTGTCGGCGCGGCTGGCGCTCAGCAACCATGCATGCCGCTGGTTCGGGGCATTGCATGCGCCGCAGCCCGACCTGCATTTCCTCAGTTGGGGCTGGCTATTTTGCTATGCGGCGCTGGCAGTGGCGCTCGCCATCCTCATCGCCGCACGCGGGGCAAGGGGACGGAGCGGGGTCATCGCCCTTATCCTCATCATAACCGCGCTTCTTTTTGCTTGGCACCCCATGGTCTTTGGCATGCAATTGCTAACGTTCGGCTGCTGGAGTGTTGCTTGCACCGCGCTCCTCACCCTGTGCAGCGCCATATGGTCGTGGCACATTCGTCCTGTCGCTGCGGTCTTGCTTGTGGCTGTCGCAGCATGGCTGGCGTTCGTCGCACTCGCTTTTTTCCGGCTCGACGCGCAAAATCCGCACGCCGAAAACCTTGTCGTTCCAGTAGCCAGCACCAATATCGGTGCCATCATCCGCTAAATTTTGGGGAGCAACCCATGCAGTCGCAGAAGAAAATCTTTGAAGATATGGCCAAGGTGCTGAACGGCGCTGCGGGCACTTTTGCCGGCATGGCGCGCGAGGTTCAGGAAGGGGCCAAGGAACGCGCACGCGAATTTATGGGTGGCGTCGATTTCGTCAGCCGCGAAGAATTTGATGTGCTGGCCGAACGCGTCGCCACGCTCGAAGCCGCGCTTCGCGCCGGTACGGCGACAGATGCGCCACCCAAGGAACGCAAAAGTAAAAAATAGCGGCGCTTTTGCCCGCTTGCACCGCGCGGGCGGAACGCGCATGGCGGGCGCATGATGACCCATGGTTTTGATCAGGATGATGACGGCGATGAACCCATTGCCATGCTGACCAGCTATTGCGAGGCGCAGGGCTGGACGCATGAAATGGTGGGGGAAGAGGAATTGGTCACCAGCATGCCCGGCAGCTGGAGCCAATATGAACTGCGCGCCGTCTGGCGGGAGGAGGATGGCGTCCTCCAGATCATGTTATTCCCCGACATTCGCGTCGCAGAGGAACGGCGCGCCGCAACATATGAGACGCTGTCGCTGATCAACGAAAATATGTGGATGGGGCATTTTGAATTATGGTCCAACCCCGGCATTTTGGTCTGGCGACACGCGACCATGGTCGGCACCGAACGCGGCATTACCATGGCGATGACCGAACAATTATTGGGCGTGGCGATGGAGGAATGCGACCGTTTCTACCCCGCTTTTCAGTTCATGCTGTGGGGCAATAAAAGCCCCAGCGAAGCAATTGCCGCCGCGATGGTGGAAACGCAGGGCGAAGCGTGAGCGGCACTTTACAGGATTTTGACGCACGCATCCTGCTGTTCGGGTGTGGCAAAATGGCGGGCGCGATGCTGCACCGCTGGCTGGCCAAAGGGCTGCCCCCCGCACAGGTAACGGCGGTGCGCCACAGCGGCGCGCCGGTTGCCGACAATGTTGCCGTTCACACAAGTGCAGCCGGATTGGCGGTGCCCGACATATTGTGCATCGGGGTGAAGCCGCAGCAATTTGCCACGCTTGCCACGCAAATATCGCCGTTGGTCGGCCCGCAAACATTGGTCGTTTCGATGATGGCGGGGATTGAGATTTCCAGCCTGCGCGCGGCGCTCCAAACATCCGCGCCCCAAACATCCGCGCCCATTGTGCGCATCATGCCCAATATGCCGGTTGCGGCGGGGTTGGGGGTTGTCGTCGTCACCGGCGCTATGCCCGATACGGCGTGCACCATGCTCGACACGCTGCTCGCACCGCTCGGCACCGTCCACGCATTGGCAGATGAAAGCGCGCTCGATGCTGTCACCGCCCTGACCGGCTGCGGACCGGCCTTTTTCTATGCCTTTGCAGACGCGCTGGCGGAAGCGGCGGGGCAATTGGGGCTTAGCGCGGCGGATGGTGATGCGCTGACCCGCGCGATGCTATTTGGCGCGGCATCAACGCTGCAAACCTCGGCCAAAAGCGCACCCGAATTGGCGCGCGATGTCGCCAGCCCGGGCGGGATGACACAGGCGGGACTGGATGTGCTGGCCAAGGAAAATGCGCTGCACCAGTTGATAGACGCCACCTTGCGCGCGGCGGTGCGGCGCGGCGGTGAATTGGCCGCACTCGCCGGGCAGGGTTAGGCGCTGCCCTTGCGCCGCGCCAGTTCGGCAATTGCGGCATGGCTGGCGACCGGCACCATCCCTTCAAGCACCCGCCAAAAACCGCTCACCGCATTTTGTCCGGCCGCAGCATAAGCCTCCGCCAGCGCGCGGCTCAGCGCGGCATCAGCCTGCGCCGATAACCGCTCCCCCGCCGCGCTGGCAAAGAGCAATCGTTGCCGCCGATCGCGCATGCCGGGCAAAATCTCGATCAGTCCGCGCCGTTCCAGATCGCGCGCCACGCGGCCGAGCGCCTGTTTGCTGGTCGCGGTAATCGGCACAAAATCGGTGATTGCATTGCCCGGCCACTGCACGACATGCGCAAGCAAGCGGGCGTGGGCGCGCCCTATCCCCACTTCGCGCAACAACCCATCGGCTTGCGCGGCAAGGTGCACCGCGCCCATCTGCAAAAGGGCGATACCGCGCGCAACCTCCGCCTCCCGCAAAAAGAGGGGGGAGGCCGCAAGGTTGAGCCGTGCGAGACCATAGCCGGTATCGGCCCGACCGCTGTTTATGTTGCCATCCGTCATCGACGATATTTCAGCATGAGTGCGCAATCATCGCAAGGCTTGCCAGACCGGGCAGCGCTGGCTAACCGGCTTGACTATATATCCCAGAAAAAGCACGGACATGACCCGGATAATCACCCAGCCGCACCCCAATCCCGTTTCCGCAACCGAACGGGCTGAACGCATCGCCGACCCCGGCTTTGGCAAGGTTTTCACAGATCATATGGTGGTCGCCCGCTATACTGCTGGCACAGGCTGGAGCGATGCCGAACTGACGGCGCGCGGCCCGCTCAGCATCGATCCCGCCAGCGCGGTGCTCCATTATGCGCAGGAAATTTTTGAAGGGCTGAAGGCATATCGCCATGCCGACGGCGCGATGGCGCTATTCCGCCCGGATGCCAATGCCGCGCGCTTTAACCAGAGCGCGACACGCATGGCGATGCCGCATTTCCCAGAGGAAATTTTTGTCGATGCGTGCAAGGCAATCGCCCGCATGGACGCTGCATGGTTCCCGCCGGTCGAGGGGGGGTCGCTCTATCTGCGTCCCTTCATGTTCGCGTCGGAAGTATTTTTGGGCGTGAAGCCGAGCAGCGAATATCTCTTCATTGTGCTGGCAGCGGCATCGGGCGGTTATTTCAAGCCGGGGGCGAGCGGCATCAACCTGCTGGTTTCGGACCATGATTCGCGCAGCGGACCGGGCGGCACGGGCGCTGCCAAATGCGGCGGCAATTATGCAGCAAGCCTGCGCTTTCAGGCCGAATCCATAGCCAAGGGCTATGACCAGATCGTCTTCCTCGACGCGGTGGAACGCCGCTATGTGGAGGAATTGGGCGGCATGAACCTCTTCTTTGTCTTTGACGATGGGTCGATCCTGACCCCGCCGCTCGATGGCTGCATATTGCCCGGTATCACCCGCGATTCGATTTTGACGCTAGCGCGCGACAAGGGCCTTGCCGTACGCGAAGAACGCTATGCCATCGATGCTTGGCGCGCTGACGCGGCGAGCGGCAAGCTACGCGAGGTCTTTGCCTGCGGCACCGCAGCGGTCGTTACGCCAGTGGCGAGTGTCAGCGGCGATGACTTCAAGGCAGAAATTGGCGCAGGAGCGACCGGCCAATTGACCGAGGCGCTGCGCAGCCAATTGGTCGCCATTCAGCGTGGGACCGCCGCCGACCCCTATGGCTGGGTGCAGCGTATCGATTAAATTACAGCGAAACGGCAAAAAGCGGCTTTCAAAATGGGCTGAAGGCCCCTATTGCCGCGCCGCGACATGCTGGGGCGTAGCCAAGCGGTAAGGCAGCGGTTTTTGGTACCGCCATGCGGAGGTTCGAATCCTCCCGCCCCAGCCAGTCGAACCACAGTCGAACCGGTTGCGACTTTGATCGCTCAGAACAGTCCGGGTACTTCGCGCTGGGCTGGAGTCGGCGCATCGGGCGTCAACATTGCATTCTCTGCCACAGCACCCGCCGACGGCCTCAGCGATGCCTGCCCCTGCCCGCCCGCGCTGCTGATCGCGCTACAGCTTTGTCCATTCAAAAAGCCGATTGCCTGCGCAAGGGATGCTTCGCGTATATCACCCAGTGGCAGGCTGACATCATCTGCCGCGCGGCATGTCATCGGGAAACTTCCCGCAAGCCCGGTGAAATAGGCGGTGTTGTTGTTCGCATTGCCCGTTGCAAAGGCAATAACGCGCAGCCGGTCATCGCATTGGCTGCGATCCAGGGCGATTTGCCCAACCGGCTTGCCAAATGTATTGCCGCCGATCAGCGCGCTGTTGCTGCCCAAAAAGGGGATCATGCCGTTCATTACCAACTCGCTCGCCGAAGCGGTGGATGCGGTGCCGATAAAGGCGATTTTGACCGGCGATACTGATTGTGGCCCCGGCTGAAAGCGATGCACTTCATCATTGCTTGCCTTTTCGGGGCGAAAGCGGGTTTGCGAAAAAATATCGGCGGTCGAACGATTGCCCCCCAACAGGTCGCCGAACAAATTGGCCGTCGCCACCAACCCGCCGCCATTATAGCGCAGGTCAATGACAAATTCGCTGATCCCCTGCGCCCGAAAGCTTTGAAAGCTCGTGCGCAATTGCGCATCGGCGGTTGCAATGAAGGTGCGCAGATTAATGTAGCCAACCCGCCTACCCCCACCCAAATCGATGACCCGCGCACCATAACGGCTGGAAATCGGCGTCAGCGTAAAATCCGCCTTGGTAATCGTCAGCGTTCGGTTGCCGCCCGCACCGGTCAGCTGCAGCGTACGACTGGTGCCCACCGTGCTCGGCCCCAATGCATTGGTGATGCCCTGCGAACCTTCAGCGGCAAAAATATCGGCGACGCTGCGCAAAGTGGAGGGGCTGGTACCAATCGCCAGCACTTCATCGCCCCGGTCGATCCCGGCGCTGAGCGCGGGCGCCCCCTCAAAAGCTTCGGCGATGAATAGCCGCCGTGCCGCGCTGTCGGTCGCCAGCCGGACGCCAAAACCGGCGCTCGACCCGCTGTTGAAAAAGGCATTTTCCTGCGCGATCGAGGTCAAATAGGTAAAGAAACGATCCCGCCCCTGCGACCTTGCGGTGGCGGTCAGGCTGTCGAGGAAATCATCCACCGTCGAAAATGCCGCCGGGTTGGGGCTGGCAGGCAGCGTTTCGGGGAAAAGATACCATTCGCGCATATTGGCGAGCACCCAATCCTGTCGTTCGCGCAGCGAACAGCCTGCGGTGGGTGTGGGTGTGGGCGTCGGGGTTACAACTGTCCCGCCAGAAGTGCCGCCGCCGCCACAGCCAGAGAGGCTGACCGCCGCCACCAAAGACCAACCCCATATCTGATATGTCTTGCGCATGGACACTCCCTCTACCCCGACGCGATATTGCAACCCGACACGGGCCAAGGTCAATGGGGCGATTTTGCGACCAAATGAGCGATGAAAGCGTTGACGTTTACGTAAACTGGCGACAGCTTGCACAGCACAAGTGCCGAACGGCGCAGAGGGAGGAGCAGTGCATGGCGATTTCCGGCAAGGCTTGCCGCGCGGCGGCGCACATGCCGGTCATCGTCGGGGTTGGTCAATTGATGCGCCGATGGTCGGCACACGATGGCACGGATTTGGCCGACGCGCCCTCCCCCCACGGCCTGCGCGCTGCTGCCGCGCGGCTCGCCTTGGCCGACAGCGGGGCAGGCGAAGCACTCACCCACGCCATAGACCAAATCATCGTCATCCGCACCATGGCCGATTCCGTCCCCGGCGCACCGCAGATTTTTGGCCGCGCCGAAAATCCGCCCGGCACACTGGCGGCGGCGCTGGGCATCGCACTCGAACCCGATAAGCTCATCTACAGCCACGTCGGCGGGGACCAACCGCAGGCGCTGATCAGCGAAGCCGCTGCTGCGATCTGGTCGGGTGAAAAACAGGTGGTGCTCATTGCCGGGGCAGAAGCGACGGGCGCGATGAAGGCTGCGCACAAGGATGGTGTCTCGCTCGACTGGCACCAAGTAGCAACGGCTGATTTCACCGACCGTGGCTATGGCACCCCCCTCCTCTCCCGCTATGCACGCACCAACGGGCTTGGCGCACCAACCACCACTTACCCCGCCTTTGAACAGGCATTGGCCCACCGCTGGGGGCATGACAGCGTACAGCATCGCGCCGCCATGAGTGGGCTTTGGGCGGCATTTTCACGCATCGCCGCCACCCACCCGCAGGCGCAATTCCCCCAAATTCGCGATGTTGATTTTCTCAGCCTGCCGAGCGGCGAAAATTTTCCCATCGCCGACCCCTATCTGAAATGGGACGTGGCGCAGGATGCGGTCAATCAAGGGGCGGCGCTGGTGATGATATCGAGCGCGCTCGCCGAGCGTCTCCAAATCCCCGCCGCCAAATATATCTATCTGCACGGCGCTGCAGCGGCCAAGGATGTCTGCCCCACGATGCGCGCCGACTTGTCGCAGAGCGTGCCAACGCAGTGGGCACTCGGCCAAGCGATGGATGCAGCACAGATTATGGATGCGCGCGCCATCGCATATATAGATCTCTATAGTTGTTTTCCGGTTGCGGTTTTCCTCGCGGCGGAGGCGCTGGGCATTGACTGGCGCGCAGAGGCGCAGCGGCTGACATTGACCGGTGGCCTGCCCTTTTTCGGTGGCGCGGGCAATAATTACAGTCTTCACGCCATTGCAACCTTGGTCGAACGGTTGCGCGGTGGCGCACGCGGTGCATATGGCCTCATCCTCGCCAATGGGGGATTTTTGTCGAAAGAAGCGGCGGGGGTTTATGCCGCGCACCCACCCGCCGAATTTCAAGCGCCGCGCCACATGGCGGCCGAGCATCTGCCGGATGGGCCGCCCCTTCTGGCGGAGGATTGCGCGGGCCATATCGAAAGCTGGTCGGTCGGCTACCGGCGCGGCGAAGCGGCGGACGGCTATGCCTTTGTCCGCACCGCATCGGGCGGACGGGCGCTCGCCAAATGCCGGGCGGGTGATGCACCCCGATTTTCAGCACACGCCGCAGCAGCCAAGGGTGCGTTGATCGGCACCACACAAAATATTCGTCACCAAGATGGCGTCAATTATCTGGATTTTGACGCATGACCCCGCTTGTCCGCAAGGCCGCGCTGAATGAATGGCGCGCAGGCTGGCTGTCGGTTGTTGCGGCGGGCGCCATCATCGGCAGCGGCCCTGCCTTTTACTTCTTTGTCTCCAGCCTGTTTATCGAACCCATCCAGCACGCCTATGGCTGGAGCCGGAGTGAAATGGCGACGATCGCCGCGCTGCCATTATTCGGCGCGCTTTCCGCACCGTTTTTTGGCGCGGCAATCGACCGGTACGGCATGCGGCCCGTCGCCATTTCCTGCATGGTCATTGTCACCATCGCCTATGTCGGACTGGCGCTGACCAGCGGTGCATTGCCGCAAGTGATTGCGCTGATGCTGCTGCTTGGCATAGCGGTGCCGGGCACCACCGGCCTTGCGCTGTCCCGCGCGGTTGTCAGCTGGTTTGACAGATCGCGCGGGCTGGCGCTGGGGATGATGACGGCGGTGGTGACATTGGCCAGTGCGGCGCTGGCCCCTGCCATGGGCTGGCTGATCGCTGAACAAGGCTTTCGCATCGGCTATGTGGCAATGGCTTTGTTGATGGCGGGCATTGGCATCCCCCTCACCCTATTTGCCTTGCGCGAACGTAGCGAACCGCTTGTCCCAGATCCCGAACCAGAGGCCGGGGATGATGGCCGCGGGCACCTCAGCGAACTGGTGAAAATGCCGCCATTCTGGTTGTTGATGGCGGGGCTGATGCTCACCAACATCACCACCGGCGGGGTGGTGACACAGTTGACACCGATCGTCGGCGGACATGGCGTCGCTGCGGCGGATGCAGGTTTCATCCTGTCGCTGTTCGCGCTGGCCACCTTTGTCGGGCGCATCATCATCGGACTGTGCTTTGACCGTTTTTCCGCTGCACGGGTGATTGCGCTTGCCCTGCTCCTCGCTGCATTGGGGGCAGCCAGCCTGCTACGCGGCGCACCCAGTGGCACGCTCTATGTCGGCGTGATGGCGGTGGCATTGGTCCAGGGGGCAGAGGCGGACATTAACAGCTATTTCGTCTCCCGCCTCTTTGCCTTTCGGCTCTATGGCCGGGCTTATGGGCTGGTACAGGCAGTGTCGATGCTGGGAACAGCGGCGGGGTTGATCGGCTTTGGCTATATTTTTGACGAATTTGGTAATTATGATGCCGCCATCGCGCTATCGAGCGTGCTACTGCTGATCGCGGCGGGCATTTTTCTGATCCTGCACCGATATATGTGCAGACCCGACGGCGACTAAGCGGGAACAGCCCTGCTTTGGCTGATAAGCTTGCGGATTTTTGCCCGAACCTCCTGCAGAGTGTCGCCGCTCACCACTTCTATATAACCTATGCCCGCGCGGTGCCACACTCCGCGTTTGCCGCCGCGCGGGATCGACCAGTTCGGCGCGAGTTTCGGCTTCGTTCATTTCGCAGATTCTGGATTATTGGTTCGCACACCCATCAGATCGCAGACAGCCGACACGAAATCATCTTTGTTTTTTCTTTTAGCTAGATTCATCAAACGGCGGCCCACGCAATCCCATTGATCGACTTGGGCCTTTTGCCGTCTGTAGCGGTCGAACCGGTGCCAAATGAATGACACGACTTCAGCCCATGCCAGCTGCGTGATGCAAGTATATTTCTCGGCAACGGTAGGGTCGGGTTCGCGGCCCACTAACATCAATCGAATGCGGGGGTGATTAGGTTGATCGAACTTGGCGGCAGCATAAAGCGCGTTCGCAGCCTCATCAATCACGTCGGCCGGCAAGCTTCCGATGGCCGCAAGCACGCGATGTATGTTTTGATTATCCTCGTTCGTCCAAGGGCCGTTCAGGGCACAGCGACCCGTCTTGATCTCGGCAATGACAATATCGGTCCGATCATTCAGCAGTTGGAGCCGCTCGCAGTCATCTTCCATCAAATCATTAGGATTGTCGATCAGCCGCTCCGCACGATACGGAAAGCGCACCCCGATCAGGTCTGCGTCTGTCCGCTGCCCCCCATAAAGTTTTGGGTGAACCACAAAGTTCTCGATCTGCAAAAAACCGTTCAAACGGAAATACCAATAGGCCACGCGCTCTGTTGGCAGCCGTACTGTGGGCGAACGCTTCGTTGAGGCAGCGGCCTCATTCATGCGGCGGCTTCCGGTGCGGTGCCAGTTAGCACGTCAGCGAAGGCGCGGAGGAGAATGGATTGCTTGAGGTTGGTTACGCTTGCCAATTTGGCCTGATAAACCTTCGCCAAGCCTGCCTTTACCGCCGCCGCCGAGAGTTTGCCCATGTCGTTCCCCACACTTTCGCAGGCGATGCAAGAGCGTCAAAGTGTGGGGAAGCGCGATTTCTTCCTCACACCTTCCTCACATTCGATGCTGGATGCACGCAATCAGCAACGGACAAGGGCGGCCCTTCCGGTACATGATAACTTAAGATTTACAGGATTTCTAGGGACATCGCGGACGTCACCGGATAAGTCGTTGGTGGACAGGGCTGGATTCGAACCAGCGTACGACAACGTCGGGCAGATTTACAGTCTGCTGCCTTTAACCACTCGGCCACCTGTCCCCTCGCGGGAAGGCGGTGCAATGGCGAATGCGGCCTTGCCTGTCAATCGCGCGCGTGGAAAAAGCACAGGCTATGAACAGAATATCGCGCAACAACCGCTCCGCCACCCTTCAGGGCGGCAAATATGTCCGCTTATGGGGACGCCATGCGGTGAGCGCAGCGATTGCCAACCCTGCACGCACCATCCGCAAAGTCTGGGCAGTGCGCGAAATATTGGCCGAATTATACCTGCCACCCAGCGTACAGGTCAGCCCATCAGGCAATGGCGATTTGGCCGCACTGGTGCCGCCCGGTGCGCCGCATCAAGGCATAGTGGCGGAGGTTGAGCCGCTGGATGAGCGTTGGATTGACGAATTCCTCGACCTGCCGACAGAGGACAGGCGACCGATCATCATCCTCGATCAGGTCACCGACCCGCAAAATGTCGGCGCGATACTGCGGTCCGCCGCCGCCTTTGATGCGCATGCCCTCATCACCCAGGACAGGCATAGTCCGCCCGAATCGGGGGTGATTGCGCGCGCGGCGTCGGGTGCGCTCGAAACAATGGCGTGGCTGCGCGTCGTCAATCTGGCGCGCGCGCTCGACCAATTGGCCGAAGGGGGCTTCTGGCGCATCGGGCTGGATGGACGGGCAAGCGACAGCCTGTCGAGCGCATTGGGCGGCAATGTGCGCCCCGCATTGGTAATGGGCGCGGAGGGCGCTGGGCTGCGCCCCAACAGCGCTGAGCATTGCGATCAGCTCGCCAAATTGCCGATAAGCCCCCGCATGGAAAGCCTCAACGTCTCCAACGCGGCGGCGATTGCCCTTTATGCCGCAGCGGAGATGCGGGGCAGCTGATCCGGCGCTTAATCTTCCGGCGCGATGGTCACCCGCAGCCCGTCAAGCGCCTCCGAAAAACGGATCTGGCACGACAGACGAGAGGTTTCGTTACGAAAGGCACTCGAATCGAGCAGGTCATTCTCATCCTCGCTCATCGGCGGCAGATCGTTGGCAAAGCCGTCATCCAAATGCACATGGCAGGTCGCGCACGAACAGCAACCGCCGCACAGCGCCAGCAATTCGTCAAACCCAGCATCGCGGATATTTTCCATCACCGACAGGCCGGTATCGCCCTCTATCACTTTTTCCGTGCCGTCGCGGGTGACGACAATCAGCTTTGCCATGCCAGCAGATCCTTTGATTTCATTTGATCGCAAATTTCGGGGTGTGACGCCCTGTTCGCGGCTGGCTATGCGTAAGCCATCAAGGCGAATCAAGCCGAAAAGGACAGGCAATATGGGTATTTCGGCAGCAGATTTACGCAAATCGCTCGATGCGCTCGCCATATTGGACAAAGATGTCGCGCGCGCGCTCAAAAATTGCGGATATCCCGAACCGCGCCTGCGCCCACGTGGCTATACCACATTGCTACGCACCATCGTCGGCCAACAGGTGAGCGTCCAAGCCGCCACCGCCGTCTGGAACCGGCTGGAGGGGGCGCTCAGCACTGATTGCCCGGCCGAAAAATTGGTTGCCGCGGATTTTGATACGCTGCGCGCCTGTGGCCTCTCCCGCCAGAAACAGGGCTATGCCCGCTCGCTCGCCGAAATGACGCTGGCGGGCACGCTCAATTTCGATGCGCTGCCACAGGATGATGAGGAGGCGATTGCACTGCTCACCCAAATTAAGGGTATCGGGCGCTGGTCGGCGGAGATTTATCTGCTGTTTGCGGAGGGGCGGGGCGACATATGGCCCGCAGGCGACCTCGCGGTGCAAGAGGCAGTGGGCCGGATCAAACAGTTTGACGCGCGGCCAACGGAAAAAGCGTTGCGTACCATGTCAGATATATGGCGACCACACCGCGGCGCGCTCGCCATTTTTGCGTGGCACAGCTATAATATGGTGGCGATTTGACGGCTCAGGGGCCGCCCTCCACCCCAAAGCGTTGAAACCCGGCACGTGCACCAAGCCGCCGATAATAGGCATCAACCGCCGCAAATGCGGGCTTTTCCCCCGGCATCGCCTGCCAACGATGGATCGACAGGCCAATGGCGATATCGGCTAGGGTAAAGTCATCGCCGCAAATATAATCGTCCCCTTTGGCTAAAACCGCTTCGATCATCGCCACATGACGGGCAAATTCCCCCATCGAACGAGCGATCTGGTCAGCGTCCTGAAAATTAGGGTCACCGCGCACCAGCCCCATGAAGGCGGGCCGCCAGCTATTGTTGAAATCGCAAATCTGCCAATCAAGCCACATGCCGATTTTGGCACGGGTGAGCGGCGTGTCGCCCACTAGGTCGATGCGTCCCGTTCGTTCGGCGAGATAAGATAATATCCGGTTGGATTCGGCGATACATGCGTCGCCGTCGATTAACACCGGGACGCGGCCAAATGGCGTCAGAGCGCGAAAGGCCGGGGCGCTGGTCGGCATGGTCGCGCTGCCCCATGCTTCCAACCGATAATCCATCGCCATTTCGGCGCACGCCCATAGCAATTTGCGCACGTTGATTGAGGCCGCATAGCCACAGATGGTCAGCACGGCAGCTTTGCCCACCCTTCCATGAAGAAGGCACATTGCCCCGATAACAACACCCGGTCGCCCTGCAGCGCGCAATCAATCACCCCACCGCGCGCCGAGGCTTGATAGGCGTGGAGTTGCTGCTTGCCCAATTTCGCCGCCCAATATGGGGCCAGCGCGGCATGCGCACCGCCAGTCACCGGGTCTTCATCAATCCCCTTAGCGGGTGCAAAATAGCGGCTGACCATATCAAAATCCGCATCGCCCGGTGCAGTAACGATCAGCCCCGCGCGGTCCAATTGCTTGATGGCGGCAATATCGGGCGACAGGCGGCGCACATCCTGTGCGCTGTCCAATAGGGTGAGATAGTTGAAGGCATCGACGCGCATTTCACGCACCGGCGCGCCTAAAATCATATCGATCTGCGGCAAAATATCGACCGGCACCATCGGGCGCGACGGGAAATCCATGACGTAGGTGTCGCCTTGGCGCGCCACGGTCAAAATGCCGCTCTTGGTGTGAAACGCAATCGTCGTCCGCCCGGGATCGAGCCTGTCGAGCACCACCGCTGCGCTCGCCAAGGTCGCATGGCCACATAATGGCACCTCCACCTCCGGCGTGAACCAGCGCAGCGCAAAATCGTCACCCTGCGGCACCAGAAAGGCGGTTTCGGCAAGGTTATTTTCTGCCGCGATCCTTGCCATCAACGCATCGTCCGGAAAGGCGTCAAACAGCATGACTGCCGCCGGATTGCCTGAAAACAGCCGGTCGGCAAAGGCATCAACCTGAAAGATGCGCACGTCCATAAACGCTCCCTATCTCATCGACGAGACTGGTAGATTTACATTGATACAGGAGTCAAATGCTATATTGTATCTATATCAATTGGAGCGAGCTATGGTGTGGACACCGGAAATCGATCGCGACGCAACGCAACCGCTTTATCGTCAACTGGTCGATCAACTGGCAGCAGATATTCGCGGCGGACAGCTTAAGGCGGGTACGCGCCTGCCGCCGCAGCGCGATTTGGCGCATCGGTTGGCGATCAGCATCGGGGCAGTCACCCATGCCTATATGGTGGCCGAACAACAGGGGCTGGTTGTCCCGACGGTCGGGCGCGGCACCTATGTCGCCGACAGCGACGACTATGGCGACATCATCGACCTTAGTATCAATGTTGGCCCGATAAATGACCGCGCCTTGCGCGCGCATCTGCACGACATTTTGCGCGGCAAGGCATTACGCGGCCAACATCTCGATTATCAGCCGGTGACAGGCGCGCCAGCCGACCGACAGGTCGCCGCCGCATGGTTGATGCGCACAGCCCGTTTCGATGCGGTGGATTGGCAGCGGCTATGTATTTGCAGCGGCGGCCAAAATGCGCTCGCCATCACAATGGCTGCCGACATGCGTGCGGGTGACATTTTACTGTGCGATGCCCTGACCTACCCCGGTGTACGCACTATCGCCGATCAATTGGCGATCCGACTGCACCCGATTGCGATGGATCATATGGGCACATGCCCCGATGCGCTCGACCGCGCGGCACAGCGCAGCGGTGCGCGCCACGCCTATATATTGCCAACGCTCCATAACCCCACCGGTCGAACGATGGATATGGACCGCCGCCAATCGATTTTAACGGTGGCGCGGCGGCGGAATTTGATGCTGTTTGAAGCCGACCTCTACGGCCCCTATGCACCGCCCAGTGCCCCCCCGCCGCTCTATCAATTGGCACCCGACCGCTGCTACTACCTCAGCAGCCTCTCCAAAACCCTGTCGCCCGCGCTGCGCACCGGCTATATTTTGGCACCCGATGCGGCAGCCTTTGATCGACTAGCTGCAACCGTACGCGCGCTCCACCATTCGCCATCAGGGTTATTGGCAGCCTGCGCCTCCCATCTGCTGGCGAGCGGCGCGGCGGACGCTTTATTGGCGCAAGCGGTGGCGGAACTTGCCAATCGGCATCAAATTGCCGAACGCCTATTGCCAACCCAAAGGGCAGCCTCAGCATCGGCAGCACCCCATTTGTGGATTGAATCGACCCGTCCCACCCAATCGGTCACCGCTTTGGCGGCAGAACGGATACTGGTTAGCGGCAGTGATGCCTTTGCCATCGGCGACAGCATGGTCACCACCGGCATCAGAATATGTTTGGGTGCTGCGCCCAGCCAGTCCGTGTTGGCCGCCGCGCTACAACGCATCGCGCCAAAATTGGCCAACCCTTATGCAACGGCGTTGGTCTAAGCCTTTAACGCGCGCTTATAGATGCTCACCCGCGGTTTTTCGAACAGCTTCATCACCATCGGTTCAAAGAAGCTGAGCGGTGCGCTGTCATAATTGGGGTCAAAGGCGGTCTGATCATATTTTTCGCAGAAGTGGGCGCAGGCCTCAAAATGCGGATGGCCGCGAAATTGTTCGCGCATATCGCGGTCATTGCCCAGAAAGTGAAAGAAATAATAGCCTTGGAAAATCCCATGCTGCGCACAAATCCAATGCTCTTCCTCACTCACAAAGGGCTTGATGATCGCGGCTGCAATATCCGGGTGGTTATAGGCACCCAGCGTATCGCCAATGTCGTGGACCAAGGCCATGACGACATAGCTCTCGCTTCGCCCGTCGCGGTGGGCGCGGGTTGCGGTTTGCAGGCAATGGGTCAGCCGGTCGACCGGAAAGCCGCCATAATCGCCAGCGAGCAGGTTGAGGTGGTCGAGCACCCGGCGACCGCCCATCGGCGCAAATTGGCTATAATGGCGCTGGATGATCGCCCAATCTTCGGCGGTACCATTGTCCATCGCGGTAAAGACCGCGCGATCCTCTGCGTCCGGCATTAGTGCATCCATCGCATCCTCCTCCTCATGACCGACAGGCTGAACCCAGCGGCGCAAAAGGTCAATGCTTATGGATATTTACGCGGCGAGACCGGCGGCACGGGCGCGCATCAGCACCGCTTCGACGATGCGGTCGCAGCGTGCGCCGTCAAAGGCAAAAACATCGCTCATGCTGGCATCGATGGTGCTTGCCAAAGCCTCCCGCAACAGGCCGCGCGCCCGGAAATGGCGACTGCGCACGGTGGCGGCGGGCAGATCAAGCATCGCGGCAACATCATCCACCGACATATCCTCCACCTCCCGCAGGACAAAGACCATGCGGAAATTTTCGGGCAGTGCGTCTATTCGTGCCTCCACCAGCGCGCGTAATTGCGCACGCAGCGCATGGGCATCCGGTTGGTTTTCGCGCGGGTCGGTCAAGGCGGCCTTTATATACGAATCGGGCGAGAGCATGGCGGTTTCCAGGGGGATGATATTGCCATTATGACGGCGGATGCGGGCATAGGCTTCGTTGATGGTGATGCGTGCCAGCCAGCTAGCCAGCGACGAATCGCCTCGAAAATTGCCGAGCGCGATCCACGCGTTGAGATAGGCTTGCTGCACCGCATCCTCTGCCTGCGCGTCGTCGCGCAATATCGCACGGGCAATGCGGAATAGGCGCTGGTTATTGCGCCGCATTATCACTTCAAAGGCCATACCGTCCCCGGCCAGCGCAGAGGATATCAAGGACACATCTTCGGCCATTTCATGATCTTTGCGGGGTACGCTCACCTGTTCCATCGGCCATCCTCTACCGATTTACGCAGGCTCAGAAATTCGCGGCGCAGATCAGCGTTGTGCAGAAATGCGCCGCGCATCACGCTCGACGTCATCACCGCCGCATCCTCCTCCACCCCGCGCCAATGCATACAAAAATGCGTCGCCTCCATCACCAGCGCGAGGCCGTCGGGTCGTATTTTTTCCTCTAGCGCATCTGCAAGCATGACCACCGCCTCTTCCTGAATCTGCGGGCGGCGCATTACCCAGTCGCAAAGCCGCGCATATTTGGAAAGGCCGATCAGCGCCGATGTCGCGCTTGGCAAAACGCCGATCCACACATGGCCAATGATGGGGCAGAGGTGGTGCGAACATGCCGAACGCACGCGGATCGGCCCGACAACCATCAACTCATTAAGCGCGGTAATATTAGGAAATTGGGTAATTTCAGGCGGCGCAGTATACCGCCCACGAAATGTTTCGCGTAGCATCATTTTGGCAACGCGGCGGGCGGTATCGGCACTGTTATGGTCGCGTGCTGTGTCAATCACCAGCGCGTCAAGTAGCGCGTGAACATGCCCGGCAACTTCTGCTTCGAGTGCTGCCATTTCCCCCGGCATGACGAATTGCGCGATATTGTCATTGGCATGGTAGCGCACGCCAGCCTTCAGCAGTCGCTGACGGATAAGCTGCGATATCGATGTATCTTCTCCCTCCAGCGTGGGAAACCCGATATCCTGCACATTGTACATATGTCATTCCCTTGAACTGGGCGGCCGACCGCCCACAGGCGCAACCCCCACGCCATGATGATAGACCAGACGACCACCCAAATAGCCGCCAGCAAAAAGGGTCAACAAGCCGAACCCCGACAGGGTCAACGCCAGCATATTCGGCGGCTGGGGGCTGAAGCCGTGCAACCCCGTAACAAGCCGCAACGCAAACAGGCTGAACGCGACAAGCATCAACCCCAAATGCCAATGTGCGGTGGTCATCACCGGCCCATCTTCGAGCCGAGCAAACTCGACCAATCCCGTCAGCATAGCGACAAGCCCGATGGCGCATCCGATTGTCAGCAACCCTGTCGACCATTGCCATGTCGCCCAGCCAAACCGCAGGCCAGCAAAATCTGTCGCCGTTGCCATGCTCCAACAAGCGATGGGGAAATGAACAAGGGCCGGATGGATCGGGTGCCGCATCATGCCACCACGGCGCTTGCCAGCGTCAAAAAGCCAGCGACGGCCACGGCAGCATGAACAGCCACAATCACCTTGGGCGCTAATTTCTGTCGCAAATGGAAGGACGCAAGGAAAAATCCACCCAGTGCCGCAATCAACAGAAGGGTAAAGGCTATTACCAGCGGCTGCGCGCGCGTCCCTTGCAACAATAATAGTGCCACGAGCACCAATCCCGTCGCGCCGAGTCCCGCATGCAATAAGGATAACACCCAAGGGGCAAATTGCCCCTTCCAGATGCGCGCGGCCATCACCAATCCGCCAAGCGCCGCAACGCCGAAAACCGCCAATGCACTATAGGGCATATCATCCTCCTCAATCGGCAAGGTCGATCAGGGCTGCCGCCAATCTTGCCATCCATGGCATTGGATGCACGATGCAGGTGCTGCGTTCCCCAATTTGGCCCCAATTTGGAAAATAAATGCTGCAAATCGGCAACGCCTACGCACCAATAGGCGCGTTCTGGCAGACAATGCGGTCATGTGGACTGTTGCACTGACGCGCGATGCCATGTTTTCGGGGAAATTATTGCAGGCGTGCTTGTTGTCTAGGAATGAGGATTGGGGCTACTATCCTCGTAGCCATCCATCGGGAGTTTTCAGGGAATGCCCCCCAACCATTTACTGGTTGCGGAAAAATGGTGGAGCCTAGCGGGATCGAACCGCTGACCTCCTGCATGCCATGCAGGCGCTCTCCCAGCTGAGCTAAGGCCCCAATGCAATTACGTCATGCGCAATTGCGGGTGAGGCGCGCCCATTAACCAGCGGCGCGCATACTGGCAAGGGGCTTTGCATGCCCCAACATGAAAAAACTGTCCCCACCCACCGGCAGGGACAGCAAATATAGATTAATTATCTTCGCCTTCGGCTTCGCCGGTGTCGACGCCCAGATCGCTGTCATCGCCTAAATCGACATCGGCGTCGGGCGAAACATTGTCATCATCGACATCGGCGTCGAGGTCGAGATCATTGTCCGCGCCCTCATCCACCTGCTGCGGTTCGACATGGCCGGGCTTCAACTGTTCAAATGGCATCGGCTGCTTGGATTTCAGCACCGGTTCGGGCATCCAAGCATAGCTGCACGATATGCAGGCCACCGGATCTTCCTTGCCCAGATCATAAAAGCGCGTGCCACATTTGGGACAGCTGCGCTTCGTGCCCCATTCAGCCTTAATCATAAAGCGAATAACCCATTGTATAAATTAAAGAAAAACACAAAGCGCGCCGGGCGATTCCGCCCCATACGCCAAGAATCGGTGCGCCTTGCCAGAAAGCAATGCCGCTGTCAAAAGCCGCGTCCATCATGTCCCACACATCTTCCCCTCCGCAAAGCGCGCAATTTCGGCACATCGGCACGCTTCATGGTGACATCACCGTCCCCGGCGACAAGTCGATCAGCCATCGCGCACTGATGCTGTCGGCTTTGGCTGTCGGCGAAAGTCGAATCAGCGGCTTGTTGGAGGGGGAGGATGTGCTCGCCACTGCCGCTGCAATGCGCGCGATGGGTAGCCACATCGAACGCGGCAGCGACGGGGATTGGCGGGTGCATGGCGTCGGCGTGGGCGGCCTACTCCAACCCACGCAAGCGCTCGACATGGGCAATAGCGGAACGTCAACGCGGCTACTGCTTGGGCTATTGGCGAGCCATGCGATCACCGCCACCTTCGTCGGCGATGCCTCCCTCTCCGCTAGGCCGATGGGTCGCGTCATCGAACCACTCAGCCGCATGGGGGCAGATATTCATGCGACCGATGGGCGATTGCCGCTGATGTTGCGCGGCATGGCGCCCGCCATCCCGATATCCTATCGTCTGCCGGTCGCCTCCGCACAGGTTAAGAGCGCAATCATGCTTGCAGCGCTCAATACGCCGGGCATGTGCGAGATTATCGAGCCTGTGCCGACCCGCGACCATAGTGAAAGGATGCTCGCTGGTTTTGGCGCTAATGTGGTGGTCGAATTAGTAAATGGCGTGCGCCATATCCGTGTTGCGGGGGAAGCGCAGTTGCGTCCGCAATCACTGACGGTTCCGGGCGATCCCAGTTCGGCCGCTTTTTTTGCGGTGGCGGCCTCTATCATCCCGGGCAGCAACATCACCATCCGCAACGTCGGCATGAACCCGACACGCAGCGGCATTTTCAAACTGCTGCGCGCGATGGGTGGCGACATCGTCGAAGAAAATGCCCGTATCGTTGGCGGCGAAGCGGTCGCCGACTTGGTGGTGCGCCATGCATCTTTGTGCGCCGTTGAACCCGATCCGGCGGACGCCCCGTCGATGATCGACGAGTTTCCGGTTGCCTTTATCGCCGCCGCTTTGGCTGATGGCCGCAGCATATTTCGCGGTCTCGACGAATTGCGTGTAAAGGAATCCGACCGGATCAGCGCCATGGTGGCGGCACTAAAAATGATGGGCGCTGTAGCGGAGGAACTGCCGGATGGCATCGCCATTACAGGAAGTAGCGGCGAAATCTTGCCCGGTGGCGGGAATATTGCAGGCTTACTCGACCATCGCATCTGTATGGCAAGCGCCATCGGCGGCCTGATGTGCCACGCACCGGTCACCATCGATGATATGGCGCCGGTGGCCACCAGCTTCCCTACCTTTGCACAAATTCTGCGAAAATTGCACAGCGATAGCTAATTATCGCTTTTTCCCTTGACGGTGAATATTTTGCCTTTGCATCGCGTTAAGAATATGATGCTATGCCACCCGGCGTTTGGGGCGGCACATGCAGTTTTGCATGGCGGGGGCGCGATATAATATGATCATTGCGGTTGATGGGCCGACGGCTGCTGGCAAGGGAACGATCGCGCGCGCGGTCGCCGAGCATTTTCGCCTGCCCTATCTCGACACCGGCCTCCTCTATCGCGCTGTGGGCCGACAGGTCGAAATCATGGGGGGCGACCCCGACAACCCCTTTGACGCACGTTCGGCATGTAGCTTTCCGGAAGGGCTGCTCGACAACCCCGTTCTGCGCACGGAGGCGGTGGGTGGCCTTGCCAGCCGTGTATCGGTCCACCCCCAAGTGCGCGAAGCGTTGATGGCGCGCCAACGTGACTTTGCCCATCAAGCGGGTGGCGCGGTACTCGACGGGCGCGATATCGGCACGGTGATCGTGCCCGATGCCGACGTAAAATTATTTGTAACGGCAAGCGCCGCAGCCCGCGTGCAACGCCGCTTTTCTGAAATGCGTGCGCGCGGCGTCCCCATCGATCGAGAAGATATCGCCGCCGACATCGCCAAGCGGGATGCGCGCGACAGTGAGCGCGCCAACGCGCCGCTCATGGCAGCGAGCGATGCCATTCGTATCGACACCACTTTATTGTCGAGCGAGGAAGCGATTGCGACGGCGATCGCATCCATCAACATGCACCGCCGCGCCGCGAAATAGGCACAAGCTATCGGCAAGGATTTCCTTGCATTTTTGAGAAAACCAGCCTAAGCGCGCGCCCGTCCGTCGGGCCTTCCCCCATGGTGAACATCGCTCTGCGCCATAACAGCGCAGCCAGTTTGCTTTGATGGTCGGCTTTGACAGATGCTGCGGATGGCATTCGGCCGCCGCGGCAGTTCGGCCAACAAGACCAGCGGAACCAACCGCTTGGCCGGAAATATTGTTAAAGGAAACCAACCCTATGGCCTCTACGGCTAACCCGACGCGCGATGATTTTGCCGCGCTTTTGAATGACAGCCTTGGCGGTGCCGCCACGCAGTTCGAAGGACGCGTGGTCAAGGGCACCATCACCGCGATTGAAAATGACCTCGCCATCATCGACGTTGGCCTCAAGAGCGAAGGCCGCGTGCCGCTGCGCGAATTTGCCGCGCCCGGCCAAAAGGCCGAGTTGAACGTCGGTGACGAGGTGGAAGTCTTTGTCGATCGCGTGGAAAATGCGATGGGCGAAGCGATGCTGAGCCGCGACCGTGCGCGTCGCGAAGCCGCTTGGGATCGTCTGGAAACCGAATTTGCCAATGAAGGCCGCGTCGAAGGCGTCATCTTTGGCCGCGTCAAGGGTGGCTTCACCGTTGACCTCGGTGGTGCGGTGGCCTTCTTGCCCGGCAGCCAGGTCGACATCCGCCCGGTGCGTGATGTTCAGCCGTTGATCGATCTGCCGCAACCCTTTCAAATCCTCAAAATGGATCGCCGTCGCGGCAATATCGTCGTCTCGCGCCGCGCCATTTTGGAAGAAACCCGTGCGGAACAGCGCAGCGGCCTCATCCAGAATCTGGCCGAAGGGCAGATTATCGACGGCATCGTCAAGAATATCACCGATTATGGCGCCTTTGTTGATCTGGGCGGCATCGACGGCCTGCTGCACGTCACCGACATGAGCTACAAGCGCGTCAACCACCCGAACGAAGTCATCAACATCGGGGATTCGGTGCGCGTACAGATTGTGCGCATCAACCGCGACACGCAGCGCATTTCGCTGGGCATGAAGCAACTCGAAAGCGATCCGTGGGAAGGCGCCGAAGCCAAATATCCGCTGCACGGCAAATTCTCAGGCCGCGTCACCAACATCACCGAATATGGTGCCTTTGTCGAACTGGAACCCGGCATTGAAGGCCTGGTGCATGTGTCGGAAATGAGCTGGACCAAAAAGAACGTCCACCCCGGCAAGATTGTTTCGACCAGCCAAGAGGTCGAGGTTACCATTATCGAAGTGGACAGCGACAAGCGCCGCATCAGCTTGGGCCTCAAGCAAGCGCAGTCGAACCCGTGGGAAAGCTTTGCCAGCACCCATCCGGTTGGCTCGACCGTCGAAGGCGAAGTCAAAAATGCCACCGAATTTGGCCTGTTCATCGGCCTGCCGGGCGATGTCGATGGTATGGTGCACATGTCCGACATCGCGTGGGGCATTTCGGGTGAGGACGCACTCAACCTGCATCGCAAGGGTGAGATGGTCACGGCCGTCGTGCTCGACGTCGATGTGGAAAAAGAACGCATCTCGCTGGGCATGAAGCAGCTGGAAAAGGGTGCCCCTGCGGTCGCAACGGGCGCCGCTGCAACTGGTACGACGCTCAAAAAGAACGACATCGTCACCGTTACCGTGCTCGAAGTTCGCGATGGCGGGCTCGAAGTGCAGGGCGGCGACAGCGGAGCCACGGGCTTCATCAAGCGGACCGACCTTGGCCGCGATCGTGACGAACAACGCCCCGAACGTTTTCAGGTTGGGCAAAAATTCGATGCGATGGTCATCGGCTTTGATCGATCCAAGAAGCCCAATTTCTCGGTCAAGGCGATGCAGATTGCCGAGGAAAAGCAGGCCGTCGAACAATATGGTTCGTCCGATTCGGGCGCATCGCTTGGCGACATCCTTGGCGAGGCATTGAAGGCCAAACGCGAAGGTTAATCGGTTCAACATACCGAGTTTTTGAAAGAAGGGCCGCCTGAAAAGGTGGCCCTTTTCTTTTGAAATTCCATAACGAAATGACGAAACATATGAATAGGTGACAATACTTGATTAACCGTCGCCTTGCTTTATATTTGGCGCCGACGCCGTTCGACCTAGCATTGCTGCGCCCGACAATCGTTTCGATGCAGGGGACATGGCGGGTCGCAACCTTGTCCACCACGTCCTGTGGTTGGAACATTTATTGAGGGACGAGAAATATATGATCCGCTCCCAGCTGGTTCAGCAGCTTGCCGACGCCAACCCCACCCTGCGACACAATGACATTGAAGCCATTGTCGGCGTATTCTTCGACAGCATTATCGACCATCTGGCCAAGGGTGGTCGTGTCGAACTGCGGGGATTTGGCAGCTTTTCGACCCGCGCTCGTGCATCGCGCACGGGGCGCAACCCGCGCACCGGGGCGAGCGTTGCCGTGCCCGCCAAACGGGTTGTCCATTTCAAGGCGGGCCGGGAAATCCGCCAACGCCTCAACGCCGACTAACGTCTGGCCGTTAATATCAGGCGAGGGTGCACTGCACTCTTGCCCAACGCGCATCATGCTGCGACAGGACAGCCATGGGCGGACGTGGCGGAATCGGTAGACGCAGCGGACTTAAAATCCGTTTTCCCAAGGAAGTGCGGGTTCGAGTCCCGCCGTCCGCACCATTTTTCCAGCTGCAATATATGCTGGCGGGACGCGCGCCCGGAAAATCACGATCAGGCATGCACAGCGATGGGGGGGCACCGCGTCCATATACTGCCGGTTGCAACGACCCTCGCGGCGGAAGGCTTTTACCGCGACTGCGCGCCCGCACACTTTGCGCATTTATTGCCGCCGCCACATTGCTGAGCGCGTGCGGCATTGGCGACGACAATGGCACACCGCGTGTCACCGCCATCGGCAACTTACACCGCAACATCGCACGCACCGCAATGCCATGGTCGATGGCAGACCGGCTATATGCAGACGCCATTGGCCAAGGACTCGTCACCTTGTCGAGCGATGGTCAAGTCGAAGCGGGACTCGCCGAACGATGGACGGTGATCGACGATGGCCGGAGCTATATTTTCCGATTGCGCGACGCGCATTGGGTTGACGGGCGGACAGTGACGGCAGGCGATGTTGCTGCGATGTTGCGCCAGCGGCTCGGCTCACTCGGCAATACATCCCCGCTTGGGCCCGCGCATATCCGCTCGATCCGCGCAATGACCGGCCGGGTGATAGAAGTGCAATTGACCCGCCCCATCCCCGATTTCCTCGAACGACTGGCACAAAGCGATTTATACCTGTTGCGCGCTGGCGGGTGGGGCCCAATGCGCGGGCGCTGGAATGGTGCCAGCGTTTCGCTGCGCCGCGATAATGACATGCGCCCCGGCAGCGTTGCAGAGGGGACAGAGACACCCGCCGAACAGCTGCAATTTTGGGGTTCGCCTTCAAGTGTGCGCGCCATCGCCCAGTTCGTCGATGGGGATGTTGATGCCGTCATCGGCGGACGTTTTGACGCATGGCCATATGTAGAAGCCGCCAATGTCCCCGATTCGGCACTGGCCATTGACCCGGTCCAAGGATTGTTCGGCCTTATGGCTACCCCCGATGATCGCGACAGTCCCACCGCCGATGCTGGGGTGCGCCATGCGATCGACATGGCGATTGATCGAACCCAAGTTGCGCGTGCCATCGGTGTACCGGGCTGGCAGCCGCGCATTACCATAAGGCCCGCAGGTCTCGCCGGGGTCGAACCGCCTTTGCCTGTATGGCAGAGCCTGAACGCGGGGGAACGCCGCACGCGCGCGCGCGCCCTACTGCGCCAATGGAGCGACCATCATACCACGGCGACAGATGGCGTGCGGCTGCGCATTGCCCTGCCCGATGGCCCGGGCGCGCGACGGCTCTTTGCTTGGCTGCGCGCCGATTTGCGGAGCATTGGCTTTCAGCCGGTCTTGGTTCCGCTTTCGGCCAGTGCCGATCTGCGTTTGGTGGATGATGTTGCGCCGGGAAATGATGCGGCTTGGTATATGGATCGGCTGCGCTGCCGTGCACCGATGGACTGCGATGCAATGGAAGCCCGGACCGCAGCACTAAATGAAGCTGTGGACGACGCAGCGCGCCGCGCGGCGCTCACCAACCTTGACGACGCCATGTTGCGCCATGCGGGCTTTATCCCCTTTGGCAATCCGGTGCGCTGGAACCTGCGCACGCCGCGCCTCGCCAATTTCGCTATCAATGCCCGCGGCTGGCATGGCTTGTATCGGCTGACCGAACCCCCACATTGATGGTTGCGGGCGCAGGCACCACGCTCGACGGACGGAGGATTTGGATGGAAAAGGTCAATGCACGCTTTGATGATCTGGCAGCGCGCCTCGCCATCGACACGCAGGATCCGGCCAAGATTCGCCAGCGGGTCGAATGGCTCGAAATGCTGCTCGAACGCTCACTGACTCTGCCCGGCACCAAAATGGGCGTCGGGCTCGACTCAATTGTCGGCCTCGTACCGGTGATCGGCGATATCATCACTGCGGCCATGGGTGCCTATATCGTTTGGGAGGGGCGCAATCTGGGCATGTCCAAATGGCAGCTCGCGCGGATGAGCGGCAATATCTTGTTCGACACATTGGTCGGTGCCGTGCCGGTTGCGGGGGATGCGCTCGATTTTCTCTTCAAATCGAACAGCCGCAACCTCAAAATTATCAAACGCCACCTCGACAAACATCATCCGACAACCGGGATTATAGAGGGCAAAGCGGTGCGCAAATGATACGTCGGTGACTAACGCTTGCGGACAAACTCCGCCCGCAGGACAAGCCCCTTTATCCCATCATATCTGCAATCGATTTCCTGTGCATCGCCGGTCAGGCGGATCGATTTGATGAGGGTGCCCTGACGCAGCGTCTGCCCAGCCCCTTTGACGACCAGATCCTTGACCAAGGTCACCTGATCACCGTCGAACAATATATTGCCAACCGCATCGCGCACCTCCACCCGGCCCGCCTCGGCACGGCGGGCGGCCAGTTCCGACGCCGGCATCCACTCCCCACTATCCTCATCATACACATATTCACCGCCATCATCGGCCATACCCTATCCTCCCGTTCCACGCGCACAGTAACGCGCCGCAGCATATATGCGTATCAGCTACACCCAATGGTGCAATGGTTCGACCGAAAGCGGGTGGAACGGTAGGGGCTTTTCGGGCAAATGCCTGCCGGGCATTTACTATTCCGGCAAAATGGTGCCCAGAAGAGGCGTAAAAATTCTGTCTCAGGCAATGCCGAGGCATCCCTAACCACACTGTAATTTTGCCGATTTGGCTTGTAAGGTGTTCGCGGTCGGTCGCCCACATTTGCCTGAAATCCCAC
>JADZEQ010000003.1 GCA_020850455.1 Sphingomonadaceae bacterium
AATACGGATGGCGCGCGTCAGCATCACGCGGCCTCCGCATTTTCGCCGTGCGCACGCTCCGCATTTGCGGTAGCTGTTTGTCCACGAATCGGGACAGCACGGGAAAGGATCAGATGTTCGGGATCGACGCCAAGGACCTCAGCGACAGCCTTTTTGGCAGTTTTGCTGCGGCTGCGGAGGAAGTCGCGGACTTGATCTTCATTGAGGCCGAAGTCGGCGGCAAACCGACCAAGGGAACCATAACGCATCCGCAATTCGGCTTTGATCTGCTCTGGGTGCAGGATCACTGACATGGTCTCGCGTCCAACTAAAAAATCCATAAACGTGGATATAGATGCCGCAAAACGGGACAGTCAAGACGGTGTCGTAGAAAAAATTGCCGCGCGTGTGCGCGAGCGGGCGAGTGAGCTGAGGTTCAACGCTCGATCCCTAGGAGAGGCGGTCGGCGTCCCGTCATCAAGCGCACACAACTATTGGAATGGATCGCGCGGCTGGCCTTCGGAAAAGCTGGGCGACCTCGCGGACGTTTTAGGTACAAATGTGGATGCGTTGGTCACTGGCCGTGGATTTTCGCAGCGACACCTAGTCGATGCCAACGACGCCGACTGGGTGGAGATACCGGAATATGCGCTGCTGGAGATCGATGAGCGCGGCAAGGCCTCGTCGATCGCCACCACTAATCTACGCCGTGACTGGCTGAGCTCGAGCCTGGGAGAGGCCTCAGGTCTGTGGCTGACGCGATTGCCGGCACCCTTCGATGCGCTTACGCTTGGTACAGGTGCCGTGCTTATCTGCAAGGATCACCAGGCCGGCGAGCGCCTCTTCGACGGGACGCACTATCTGTGGTGGATCAATGGCGGCGTCGTCATGGCACCCTTCGCCAGGCGCGAGGGCGCGCCCGGCGATCGCTTCGTTCTGGCCCGCGACGTCGGCAACCTCGAAGATCAGTATCTACCGATCGCCCGCGTCGTCGGCCAGCTAGCAAGGCCGATATGAAGGGAAGAAATCATGATTAGAATTGTGGCATTAGGGCTGACATTGATTGCGACATCATCTACCGCCTTCGCCGAGCCTGTTTATATGCAGTGTTCCTTTCTGATCGAAGGCCGGGACTATCCAATCGAGGTAACGGCAGACGAAGCAGCTGGCTCGGTCTCCGTTTTTGTCCCGTCCACTGGTCACACTGAACGACTTCCAGGCACTTTCACGCCTGATCGCCTGGTCTTTTCCAACCGGATGCTTTCCTATGTGATCAGCCGCGTTGACCTCTCCATAGAGCGTACCATCACAAGCATTTCCTCGACCCAGCGCGGGCAATGCCAGTTGCAGCAGCCGCCGAGGCGGCAATTCTAGGCCGCGCGCTGCCCTCTTTCTTGCGTTCTCTTTTTGTTCTATTCTCGCTCGCGACTCGCGATCTGAGGAGAAAGGACAATGACCAAAGCTGTGCCGGGCAATTTTATGGACTGGGTGCGTGATCAGCATCGCAGGAAGGATGACGTTGGTGATCTCGCGCGCAAGGTTCGTGACGATCGGCGCGCCTTCTCGATCACCAGCGCCGCTGATCTGTCCCGCCGACTGAACGAAGACCAGGCTGACTGGCAAATGCACGATGCGCTGGAGCAGGCCGAGGCCGAATGGCGACGCGAGGCTGGCCTCTGATGCGCACGGTCACCCAATTCGCTTATGCGTGGGCCGGGCGGCGCGTCGGCCCATGGCGGGCCGAGAGGAGCGCGGCTGAGCGCGACGCGATCAGAGAGGGGCGCGCCAGCCGCTGCAGGGATACCGGGATCGTCTTTTTGACTGTCCCGGCCGACATCATCACCCGCGAAGCCGAACCGCCGATGGAGGTGGCCGAGCAACGCCAGCGGCCCGTGCTGCGGATCGTCGCCTGATGGCTGATACCCGCTTCGCCGTGTCACTGTTCGGCCGTCGCGTAACGCCTTGGCGGGATACGCGCGAAGCGGCACAGCGAGACGCCGTCCGCAAGCGGCTCGGCGATCGTGACGATTGGGCGGGCGGGCGCTTTTACGCCGACGTTGGCGTCCGCATCATTTCAGAGCCCGCACGATGAGCCGACGTGATATCGGCTGGGGCGTTCTTTGCGTTGCGATCTGGAGCGCGATTATCGCCTCGATCATTTTCTTGTGACGGCGCCGGCCGCGACGCGCGAGCGCGCGATATGGTTGGCCTTGGTCACGCTTGCCGAATGCATCGACAATCTCGACGCCGATCCGCTCTCCCCAGGCCCCTCAGTTCGGCTTGCGCTGGCAGTGCTGTGCCTGGCCGGCGACAATGCCGAGCGGGCGTCAGAATTTTGGCAGGTCCTGCGTGACCCGATGCCGTGCTGCGATGTCCCGAACCAGCGGCGCTACATTCGGCGTCGAGATGCAGTAATCTGCTTGACCGGGCTTGCCCGAAACGCCGGCCTGCCGATCGAACACATGGATATGCATGCACGTCTCTGGAGCGATGCCCGTGCACCGGCCAGTTAGAAAAAGGGTCCCACTTCCCAACTGCCCGAAAAGCGACTTTGGCGGTTTTCCGCCATTCTAACTGGGACCCTTGGGGTCCCAGTTCCGCAAGCATTGCACGCCCCGCCTCAGCCCGTTTTGGCCGCACGCGTAGGCTTTAGGATGCCTCTTAGAGCCTAGTTTTCCGCCATTTATTGGTTTCTTAGAAGGGAGTGGTCGCTTCGCGCGGTTCAGGCTCGCGCAGGCCATGATATTGCCGATTTCGGCCCGATTTTCGGTTTCACTCTAGACACAGCCTGCGCTGCAATGCCGCAGATGAACTAACGAAAAACCCAATTTTTCTGCGCCTTTGACCGCCTTTCCCCACTTCTCCCCGCATCTCCCCATCACTCTAAATGGTCTTGTCACCCTACACCCATCGCTCTGCATCGCGAGGCCCCCATGTTGCGGCAATTGCGCGCCGCGCTGGGCCATGGAGCAACGGTCAGCCTAATGCATGAACGCCGCTGGGCGAGCGCCACCTTCACCGGCATGCGCCATTATTTCAGCGTCCGGTTGGCGGCGGCAGGGGGCGATGCACTGCTCGATGCCCTTGGCGACCATATTTTCCGTCTATCGGGCCTGTTGGTCGCCGACTGCCATGTCCCGCGCCGGGAGCGGGACGGTGACATGCTGGCTGCCGAAGTCGAAATGCTGACCGTCGCGCTCGATTGAGCGCCGGACGACATGCAAAATCTATCGGTAATTAGCCGACATGCGCGCGCATCCGCCGCAATGTGGCGAGCGCGGCGGCAAGTGCTGGATCATCGGGCACCGGCATTTCGCCAGCGGGTGGCGGAACGGGCGCGCCGTCCAGCGATGGTTCGCCTGCCGATGCAGCATCCACCGCATTTTCAACGACCACATCAACATCATTGGCGACTTCCGGCGCGTTGGACGTGACAGCTGCGGCGGGCGTATCCTGCGCGGCACTGGCCGGCTGGCGCCGTGCCAAACCTTGTTCGAGACGCGCCAATAATTGGTCGAGCCGCATTACAGACACATCGATGGGGTCGGCGACCGGCGGCGTAGCGGGCGGCAATTCGGGCGCTTGCCAAACCGCTTCTTCTGGCGCTGGCTCCGGCGCTTCCAAGTCGAGAGGCGCTGCAAAGGCGGGCGCGACTGGTTCCGGCGTTTCTACTGCCACCATGTCGGATAGGATGAGCGGCGCGTCCTCCGCCGCCTCTTCATCGGTAAATGCCGCATCGAGTACCAACGGCGCATCTGCCGCCGCGTCGGGGATTTCCGCAGCTTCAACGCTCAACCCCGCATCGTCGAGCGGAGGCAGTGGCGGCAAATCGGACAGGGCTGATTCGCTTGCACGGACATCCTGCGACACCGAAAAGGGTCGGCGTGCCGGGGCATCGGGGTGGCGATCCTCCGCGCGCAGCGGCGGGGCATCCGCCTCATCCTCCGCGCCCTCGCCCCGCATCCGCTGCAGCAGGCTGCGCCACGACGTGCCATTTGACACGACACCGAAAATCCTGGCCAAAATCCAGCCGATCAGCGCACCCAATATTGCCAACGCCAACGCGGTGACAATATGCGCCATGGTGCCAAAGGGTGGCACCGCCGATGGTATCAACGCATCAAGATAAAGCTGAAATGACGCCGATTCGATCCACGCCGTCGGCACCAGTAAGCCCGCAAGCCCCATGATTGTCGCCATCGGCGCGGCAACCATCGCCGCCCCAAAGGGGAGCGCAATCGCCCGGTCTGATCCAAAAATCGCCATATGCCTTTACCCTGTTGGTCACGCCCACCCCATGCGCGCGCCCAGATTTACCGGGGATGACGCGTATCGAGCAAGCGTTGGTAAACACCTGCATAACGCCGAATGTTTGACGACCAGTTACGCTCTGCCTCAACAAAGGCGCGCGCCCGCGCCCGCTGCGCATCCCAACCATCGCGCGCGGCAACCATCGCCTCCAGCGCATGGGCGAGCGCACCGGCATCATCGGGCGCAAATAATATCCCGGTGTCGCCATCGCGGATAAGCTCTCGGTGCCCGCCAATGTCGGATGCCGCAACCAGCCGCATCTGCGCCATCGCCTCCAGCGGCTTCAATGGCGTCACCAATTGGGTGAGGCGCATCGATTTGCGCGGATAGGCCAATATGTCGATGATGCTATAATATTGTTCGACCGCGTCGTGCGGCACGCGACCAACAAAGTGGATGGCGTGTGCGGCAGGCGAAGCGGCAGCAGCGGCGCGCAAAGCGGCCTCCATCGGCCCGCCACCAACCAGCAGACAGTGGATATTGCTGCCGCGCGCATGGAGCAGCGCCATCGCATCGATCAAAATATCGATGCCCTCATAATCATAAAAACTGCCGATAAAGCCGACAACGGGTGCGTCACCTATGCCCAATTGTGCCGCCAGCGCCGCATCGCGCGGGCGCGGCGAACCAAATTGTTCCATGTCTACGCCATTGGGGGAGACGAGGATTTTGTCAGGCGATATGCCCCGCCCGACAAGGTCGCTGCGCAACCCTTCACAAATCACCGCCACCGCATCGGCCCGCCGCACCGCGCGTGTTTCGAGCCAGCGGGTCAGGCGATATTTGACCGACCCCTCACTGCCGGTGCCATTGCCGACCGCCGCATCCTCCCAAAAAGCGCGTATTTCATAGAGGAGGGGGAGGCCCGATTGATCCGCCACCCCCTGCGCCGCCAGCGCGCCAAGCACCGGCGAATGGACATGCAAAATATCGGGTGCATATTCGGCGACGACTTCGCCAATCCGCGCGCGCAATGCCGATATTTCCCGCCATTCGCGCAGCGGGCTCGCCCCGCTGCTTTGTCCCGCCGTGCGAAAAAAGCGGATGCCATCCACCATTTCATCCACGGGCATAGACATATCTTGCCCCAATTGACGCTGACCGGTCAGCCCCGCCACATCCCACCCCAACGCCATTTGGGCGCGGATGATGGCGCGGGTACGAAAAGTGTAACCGCTTTGCAGCGGCAAACTATGGTCGAGGATGTGCAATACACGGGTCATTCGCCCCCATTGCCAGCGAATGTTTAAGGCAGCGTCAACCCTAAGCTGCTATGCCGCGCTGCATGATCGACGGCATCGCCATTTTGACCACCCATATTTTGCTGCTCGTCGCCTTTTATCTGGTCGGCGCACGCGATGATATGGATGACGAAGCGCCGCCGGGCGAACGCCATCGCGGCGTCGGCTTTGGTATCGATATGCCGCAAAATCCTGCCCCGCCATTTGGCGCGCAGGACTGACGCGGCCGATGCGCGACGTATTTTTCCTTGCCTTTTTGCTCGCAGCATTCGGCCTGTCGATCAGGCGGCCGTTCCTGCTGGTGATGATTTATTGCTATGTCGATATCGTCGCCCCGCAACGCCTGTCCTATAGTCTGCTGGCCAAACTGCCCTTATCGCTGATTGCCTTTGGACTGGCCGTCGTCACCTGGATATTTTTTGACAATAAGAAGGGGACGCGGGTTGACCTGTTGCAGGCCCTGCTTATCGCCCTCCTAATTTATTGTGGTTTAACAACTATTTACGCTGACTTTCCCAAGGAAGCGCTCGATAAATGGTCATGGGTGTGGAAAGCGCTGCTTTGGTCTATTTTCCTGCCACTGACGCTGCGCACCAAATTGCGCATCGAAATGCTGGCGCTCACCATGTGCCTCAGCGCTGCGACATTGGCGATTACCGGCGGGCTAAAGACGGTGATGGGCGGCAGCGGCTATGGTTCGCTGCAACTGCTGCTCGACGATAATAGCGGGCTGTTCGAAGGGTCAATTTTTTCCACCGTCGCCATAGCCATCATGCCGTTGATTTTGTGGCTGGCGCGCTATGGGACCATATTCAAACCATCGCGCTATGTCTGGGCCTTTGCCATCGCGCTTTGCTTTGCCTGTCTGCTGATCCCGGTGGGGACGCAGGCGCGCACCGGCCTTGTCTGTGCGGCGTTTCTGGGCCTGCTGGGTCTGCGCGACAGTAAGCGCAAGGCAACCTATATCGGCGTCATCGTCGGTGGGGCCTTGCTCGCCCTGCCGTTGCTGCCCGCCGCCTTTGCCGCGCGGATGGACACAATCGGCAATTATCAATCCGACGAATCGGCATCGACGCGGGTCGCGGTTTGGGGCTGGACATGGAACCATGTGCTCGAACATCCGCTGGGCGGCGGCTTTGACATGTATCGCCAGAATGAGCTGCAGGTGAATAAGGTCGTCGTCCACAATGTCGGCGGGCAAATAACGCGGGAGATTATTCCCTATACCGACCGCGCCCGCGCCTTTCACTCCAGCTATTTTGAGATGCTGGGCGAACAGGGCTTCCCCGGCCTCATCCTCTGGCTGTTGCTCCAGCTCATCTGCCTCATCCGTATGGAAAAAATCCGCCGCCGCTACGCCACCCCGGTTTTTGAGGATATGTGGATCCGTCCGCTGGCATCGGCATTGCAGGGCGGGCATATCGTCTATCTGCTCGGCAGCCTGTTCGTCGGTATCGCCTTTCAACCCTTCATCTATATGTTGATAGCGCTGCAAATCGGCCTCCACACCTATGTCAAACGGCGGGAGGAGGAGGCACGGTGGCGCCCGCTAACGGGGGATGTTGCCCCCACCGTGCCCGCCGCCGCCACATCGAATTTCTAACCGGCAATTTCCCAACTTTATTGCAAAGCAGCATGGCGTTGCGCGCCAAATCCGCTATGGGTAGAGCATACCGAATATAAAAATGGCCTAATGCAAAAATAGGATGCGAAACATGGCGGGGATTACACCACAGGCACTGGCTGCACGGGCAGGCGAAAATCTGGGCACGTCCGAATGGGTGCTGGTCGATCAGGCGATGATCAATAAATTTGCCGACGCGACGGGCGACCATCAATTCATCCATGTGAACGAAGAAATGGCCAAGATGACGCCCTTTGGCGGCACAATTGCCCATGGTTTCCTGACCCTGTCCCTCTTTCCGATGCTGATGGCCAAGTCCGATTGCCCGCGCGTCGAAGGGGTCAAGATGGGCGTCAACTATGGCGGCAACAAAGTTCGCTTCCTCGCCCCCGTCCGGTCGGGCAAGCGGGTGCGCGCCCATTTCAAACTGCTGGAGCTGGAGGAAAAGCGCCCCGGCCAATGGCAGCAAACACTCGAATTTTCGGTGGAGATAGAGGGGGAGGACAAGCCTGCCCTGATCGCCGAATGGATCAGCCAGTTTTTCGTCTGATCCGCTTGTTGCGGCGCAAAGTCGCACAGACGCCAATTTTCTAGGAGTTAGGATATGAGAGACGCCGTCATTGTCGCCACCGCCCGTACGCCGATTGGCCGCGCCTATCGCGGGGCGTTCAATAATACGCCGGGCGCGACGCTGGGTTCGCTGTCGCTGGCAGAGGCGGTGCGCCGCGCGGGCATTGACGGGGCAGAGGTGGACGATGTCCTGTGGGGCAGCGCGATGCAACAGGGCACGCAGTCGAGCAATATTGCCCGCCAAGTCGCGCTGCGTAGCGGCCTGCCGGTCACTGTTTCGGGCATGACGATGGATCGCCAATGTTCGTCGGGGCTGATGACCATCGCCACCGCCGCCAAGCAAATCATCGTCGACAATATGGATGTCGTGGCGGCGGGCGGTCAGGAATCGATCAGCCTAGTGCAGACCAAGGAAATGCGCGTCGCCCCCGACCGCAGCCTGATGGCGATGCACAATGCCATTTACATGCCGATGCTGCAAACCGCCGAAGTGGTGGCCAAACGCTATAATATCTCGCGCGATGCGATGGACGAATATGCGCTCCAGTCGCAGCAGCGCACCGCCGCTGCACAGGCTGCGGGCAAATTTGATGATGAAATTGTCGCCACCACATCGACGATGCTGGTCACCGACAAGGCGACCGGCGAAACCAGCGAACGCGAAGTGACGCTGACCAAGGATGAGGGGAATCGCCCCGAAACCACGCTCGAAGGGTTGCAGAGCCTCCAGCCGGTACTTGGCCCCGATGCGACAATCACCGCGGGCAACGCCAGCCAATTGTCCGACGGTTCGTCGGCATCGATTTTGATGGAAGCGGGCATTGCCGCCAAAAAGGGGCTGACCCCGCTTGGCCGCTATGTCGGCATGGCCGCCGCGGGCACCGAACCAGATGAAATGGGCATTGGCCCTGTCTATGCAGTGCCCAAATTGCTGTCGCGCTTTGGGCTGAAAATGGACGATATCGGCCTGTGGGAATTGAACGAAGCCTTTGCCGTCCAAGTGCTTTACTGCCGCGACACCTTGGGTATCCCCAATGAATTGCTCAACGTCAATGGCGGCGCCATCTCCATCGGCCATCCTTATGGGATGACCGGTGCGCGCTGCGTCGGCCATGCGTTGATTGAGGGGAAAAGGCGCGGCGCCAAATATGTCGTCGTCACCATGTGCGTCGGTGGCGGCATGGGCGCAGCCGGATTGTTCGAGGTTTTGTAAACCCCGTGAGGCTCCACGCCCCGCGGATTCAGCCGGTCGACGTCGATCGACTCGACGCCGATCAGGCTGAAGCGCTCGCCCCGCTGACCAGCGGCGGGCGCGACATTGCGCGCACGGGCGGGCGGGTGCTCAACATATTCCGCACATTGGCGCATGCGCCAAAAGCGCTGCAATCCTTTCTTGTCTGGGGCAGCTATATATTGTCGCGCCACAATGCGCTGTCCCCGCGGAATCGCGAATTGGTCATCTTGCGCACCGGCTATCTCTGCCGGTCGGGCTATGAATGGACGCAGCACCACCGAATCGCGCTCGACGCTGGGCTGGGCGAGGCGGAAATTGCGGCAATTCAGACAGGTGCCGACCATCCATGCTGGTCGCCGATCGATGCCGCCATGTTGCGCGCGACCGATGAATTGGTCCGCGACCATCATGTCAGCGACGCCAGTTGGGCCGCGCTATCGCCGTTGGGCGATAAAGGGCGGATGGATCTCGTCATGACCGTCGGCCAATATACGCAAGTGTCGATGATGCTGAACAGCTTTGGCGTCCAGCTCGACCCCGGCCAGACACTCGACCCCGCGCTCGACGCGCGCTGACCCACCCCATTTCGGCAGCTTGTCGGCCGCCACAAAAATCCAATATGCCTGACGCACAAAGAAAAGGGGCGGCGCCTTTCGGCACCGCCCCAAATCTTGAGACCGTCAGTCGGACTTAGCTGCCCGAACCAGGACCGTAGTTGATTTCAACACGGCGGTTCTGGTCGTTGCGAACGCCATCGGGCGTCGGCACGCGGTTCACGGTTTCACCGAATGCGCGGGTCGTGGTGGCCGAGGCGGGGATACCGCGCGCGGACATATAGGCCTGCACATTGTTGGCGCGACGTTGCGACAGACCGACGTTGTAGGTCGGACGGCCCGATCGGTCAGCGTGACCGGCAATCATCACCGTGGTGTTGCGGCAATTTGCATAAGCGCTGATCGCGTTGTCGAGGGTCTGGGCAGCATCAGCAGTGATGTTGTCCTTATCCCAATCGAAGAACACGATGTACGGCCCCGTGTTGCAAGCCACGACCGGCGGCGGCGGCGGAGGCGGCGGAGGCGGTGGGGGCGGCGGCGGCGGCGGCGGCGGAGCCACCGGCGGCGGCGGCGGGGCCGGCGGCTCGCCGAAGCTGTACGTCAGCGTGCCCATCAGCGAGTGCGAACGGAAACGCGTGTTGACGTCGCGGCCCAGACGATCGACCAGATCAACGCCATCGGCGTTGAAGAAGCGATACCGCAGACCAACGTCGATGTTACGGCTGATCGGCGCTTCGACGCCGGCAATCGCTTGCCATGCAAAGCCCGTGTCCGAATCATTCAGCCAGACGGGAAGTGCGAAGACCGACTTCACCTTGGTGCGTGCAACGCCGACACCACCGCCGAAGTAGCCGTGGATGCCGTCATCTTCACCAATGTCGAACAAGCCGTTCAGCATGAAGCTGAGCGCGCTCGAATTACCATTGGTGTCGCGAACGCCCAAAATGGTCGCGTTGGCGGCCGCACCACCGGGGATACCGGCAGCCGTGATGTTAAGACCATTGGCTTCGGCCTGGCGATAGCCGACTTCTACTTCGGCGCGAACCGAACCAAAGTCGTAGCCAACAACGCCACCGAAATCATAACCATATTTGTGGTCGGCGGTGGCTGCATTGTTGAAATTGGCGATGTCGAGGGGAAGATCCTCGACAATCATCACGCCGCCCTCAACGCCCACATACCAGGCGTCGTCACGCGCCAGGGCGGGCGATGCCAGGGCAGTGGAGGCCAATGCCATAGCAACGGCAAGCTTCCTCATGTGTATTCCCCTTAATTGCTGAACGATCTCACGCTCGGGGAGGAGCTTTACCGATAGTCAAAGGCGCGCGCAACCCGCCAAATGCGCGTTGTTGCGGCAATGCAACACTATTTTGGACGCGTTTATCATGGCGCAAAACCCGCTTTGCCCAGCATGACCAATATCGCCGCCATCGCGGCGCGGCATTCGACATCGATGGTGCTGCCGCCGCTCGGCGCTGCGGGGACGGCAAGCGCACTCCATCCGGCGGCCAATTTGCGCCAAACCTGTCCGTTGGAGCCGACGCAAACCGCAGAAAACAAGGGCATTGGCACGAATCGCCAGCCGCCTGTTGTGGATATGGCGGCTGCACCCGACGCGCCCGTCCACGCCCCGGTTGGCGCATCCCCGACGATCCAACATTGCCCGGGCAGCGGTGCGGCAGGGGGCACATTATCCCCGACCGATTCGACGCGCATGGCCAATAGCGCATCGATCAGCGCCAGTGTTTCATTCCACGTCACTTCTTTTTGCGCCTGCCCTGCGATAAGCAAGGGCAGCGAAAAACGCGCACTCAGGGCATTTTCGGTCATCAATTCCGCTCCATCTTGTCTAATTTTGCTTCATCAAATGATCGGAAGTGACAGCGCCAGCGAATCGCCCGCCGCGCCGCGTTGGCGGATAAGCGCGCGCCATGGCGCGCCCGCCGCGCGCCACAGCGCAACATCCGCTGCGTCGAGCGACAATTGTGCCCCCTCCACCAGTGATTCGCGCGCCATCGCGCCCGCCTGCATCGTCACAACAAAGCGCAGCGCCGGTTCATCCATCGACACATCCAGCGCCTGATCCCAGCCAAAGCCGGCCCGACTGCGCCTCTGCCAATGGATGGTGAGCGACCCATCGCCTTGCCATTCGCAGCGGCCATGCACCGGGGAAAGCGGGCGTAATGCGCGGCCGACCTTGTCTATCGCCACGGTAACGGGCGCGGCATCGCCCATCCCCTCCAACGCCAACTGCCCGCCAACCGCCAGCGCGCTTAACCCGACCATATCGGGGATGTGGGTCAGGCCAACTGTATCAAACAGCGCAAAGCCGCTGCCCACTGCGGTCATCGTCATGGCATCTTCGCTGCCCAGCCGCCCGCGCAGCAAATGGCTGAGCCGCCACAACCCGCCGCCCAAGGGCGCAGCATGGCCAAATTGCAGCAATTCACCCCCATCTATCAGACAGAGGTTCGCGCCGCCCAGCAGCGCGCGATCATCCGCATTGGTCAGCTGCATGTCCGCACGCAGCAATGCGACGTCGATGTGGCCAGCGCGGTCGAACAGGGCGGATTGGGGGGCGCTTTCCATCGCCACCAACTGCCCCATGGTCGCACCCGCATTGACCGGCTGCGCATCCACCATCGCGGCACCTGCCACCGGCGAAATCGACAGGGCGGCACCGCGCCAACCCGGCCCGCTGCCATTGGCGGCGAGCCACAGCCCCCCGCTCAACCCGCCTGCATCGGCGCGCGGCACGTCGAACAACAGGCCGTGCGTCTGCCCGGGCAAGAGGTCGGGGCTGGGGAGGTGCCGCCCGCCATCGCGCGCGCCCCCAAGCGCGCCGCCGTCGCCCGAAAAATCGGGCGGCACATCAGCCAATTCCAGTTCAAACCCGTCGCCATCAATCCGCCGTCGTTCGACACACATCAGCCGCCCATCGACCAGCACCACCGACATGCCGGGCGGCAAGATGATTGCGGCTGGCCCCATCGGCCAGACCAGATTTTCCCGTTGCAACGCCGCGCGTTCGGCCAGCCCCTGCCCCAGCGCCAGCGCAGCCGCAGCATCCATCGCCGCAGGCAGGTTGACGCGTTGGCGCGCGCCGCTGCCGCCCGCCACCCGTGCCGACTGCAATTGCGATTGAAAATCACGCGCCGGATCATGGCAAAAAATCTCGATCGCTTGCGGCAATTGCCCCGATGCCGCACGGGACAGGCTGGCGCGCCGCCGCCCACCCAGCACCGCTTCGCCGATCGGCAATGGCGCGGCATTGCTGCGTGACACCCACGCACCCGTGCCATCGCGATAAAATGTCTGGATGCTATCGATGGTGTCGAGCGCACCGCCACGCGTTGGTGCCTCATGCAGCCAGCCCGTCAGCGCCAGTGCCGCATCACCGGCCACCCCAGTATCAACGCCCATATCCAGCGCATCGCCCGCAATGTCGCCCAGCGTCAGCGGCGCGCCATCTGCCACCACCTCAAAACTCAGCGCGGGGATGCGGTTGCCAAAGGGGGCGAGGTCAAAATCCTCCAAAACGATATAGGCGAGCCCGCGATAGGCAGGTGCATGTGCCGCCCCCTCCGCCGCGACGATCAACGGGTCGGCAGGCTGGTCGGCGTCGCCCAGATGGACACGCATCTGCACCGGGGATTTAAAGCTGCCATCGGCCCCGCGCAGCAAATTCCCCTCTGCCCAGATGCGCCCGACCGATAAAATCGGGCGCGATGACAGCGCCACCGCCATCGACACCGAATAGCTGTAACTTGTCACCTTGGGCCGCCCCTTGCCGCCCGAACGGTTGCGATGTTCGACAAAATCGGTCGCCCAGATCACCGACCCCGCCACCCGCATCTGCCCCAAAACGCGGGCAATGGGGGTGCCATAGCTCGACGTTTGGACGCGCAAATCGCTGAGCCGCGCGCCATCCCGCCCCTTGGGTGCAAAAATCGCCCCATCGACCGACCGGCCGATCAGCGCGCCAATCGCCCCGCCCAACGGCCCACCGATGGCGGTGCCGATGCTGGTCAAAATCAGCGTTGCCATAACCCCTCCCCACAATTTTGGATTCGCCAGCACGACAGGATTGGCATCGGCGCATCCCCGGGCTGTTCCACCACCCGGCCGAGGCCCAAATGTGCATGGATGTATCCGCTATCGCTTTGAATCATCAGGTGTAATTGGCCGTTTTGGGCCGCGCCCAGCAAAATGTCGCCCGCCGCCGCCGCGCCGATCACCCGCCCTAACCCCGCCGCGTTCAGCGCCGATTCGGCCTGTTCCGCGCGCCAGCCGCGCAACGGGTAACGCGCGTCGTCGGGGGGCAGCATATGCCCTGCGGCACAGAGCGCGGCGCGCACCAGCCCGACACAATCGAGTCCATGCGCCGCATCGCGCCCGTGCAAGCGAAATGGCGTGCCAATCAAAGCGCGGGCCGCGGCCATCAGCGCCGCACCCGAAGCGCCGGTCATCCGCCGAACCGGGTCAGTAAATCCAGCCCCGGCAAATGCGGTTCGCCGCGAAAATTGGTGATATTGGCAAAACGCGTCGCGCAGGTTGCGGCGCTTTTGTCGCAGCCTTCGACCAATTCGACTTGCCAGCCAGGCGCATCGGCAGGAACGGCGGCGCGCGCCAGTGTCAGCGATGCACCCGCCTGTGCAATAATCGGCTGGCTGGTACCGCGTAGCCGCCCGGTCAGCCAGCGCATCCGGCCAAAGACAAAAATCCCGTCGGCAAAGCTGGTATCGAGCGTCACCTGCCGCCCCGAAAGCGCCACCACCTGCGCGCGTGCATACCGCGCCGCCATCGCCACCCGGCAATCCGCATCGCCCAGTTCGGCACGACAGGCGGGGCTGGTCAGCGGCACCAAATCGGTTGCCAACAACGGGTCGGCAGCATCTATTTCCGCGCCAAAACCGCCGCCGCTGCGCGATACGCTACCCAATATGCCGCGTGAAATGGGGGTGGCGACGGGTTCGTTGGCCGACCAATCGGTAACGAACAGCGCGACCGACGCGCCGTCAAATCGCCCGCTTGCCAAATCCGCCCCGCTCAAACTCGCATCGGCAATCGCCCCGCTGATCGACAAAGAATCGCCCGCGCGTCCCAGCGCCTGTTCGATGGCCGATGGGCGGATGCCCGGCGCGCTCGCATAATATTCGCCTGCGACCCAAAGCCCTGCATCATGGGTGGTGAAACCCAGCACACGCCCATCGCGCCGTTCAATCCGCCAACAATAGGCTAGGGTGACGAGCGGCGCGGTCAGCCAGTCGGGCGCGCTCATGCCTCACGCACTTCGATGAGCGGTACGGCGGCAATTTCCCCCGCCAGAAATGTCGCGCGCGACACCGCCAGATGATCGTCGGCAAAACGCACCGGCACATCGAACAGAAAACCCGCGCGCAAAATAACCCCCGCTGCGGGCGGCGCGGCAAAGCGGATCACGCCGCCTTCTGCCAATGTCCAACCGCTGGTCAACGCAACACCATCACCGCTCAGCAAAATGCTGCCCGCAACCGGGCGGGTGATGCGCCGCCACGCCACATCCGCGCCACTGCCATATGCTTTGCGCAGCGGAAAATCGCTGCGGCTGCCATCGCCCGTCCCCAAATATTGGTCGGCCATAGTGACACTGGCGTCCGGCCCGCTGGCAAAGTCGAACGGGTCGCGAAACCGGAAACCAACCGCTGGCCCGCGCCGCGCGCGATAAAAATTGAGCAGCGCTGCGACATCCCCCTCGCTCCGCACGCCCGCCCCGGCATCAAAATGGAGCAAGGCCCCATCCCAATCCGCGATGCGCTGCTCAAAGCCCGACTGGCTGGTGACAATCGCGGTTGAAAAATGCGGTTCGACCATCGCATCACGCCCGATAGCAATCGGGAAATCCACATCGGCAAAGGCTTGCATCGTCCCCTCCCCCTCCGTCTCGAAATAGGTGAAGCCATCGCGCGCCACGTGCGGCAGCGCCCAGACAAAGGTTGCAGCATCGCCCGCCGCGCGGCTGGCCGCTGCGGCATCGGCAATTTCGCGCCATTGCATCTTGTCGGCGGCATCGCGGACAAATCCGACGAGGTGGTGGCGCGCCGACGCGGGGTAATTTAGCGCGGATATCGCCGCACGCCCCGCCGCCGACCGCCCCTTTTGCCCCGCTGTCACCCAGTCATAATCTTCGCTCTGCAACACATCAAAAGCGGGCGCCGCCCATGCGGGTGGCAGGTTGGCCCGCCGCAAATCGGGCATTTCTGCATCCAAAATCGTGGGGAGGTAGAGGAGGATGTGGGTCTGCGCCGCCCCGCTGGCGAGAGTCGCAGCTTCGTCGCGTACCGCCGCCATCAGCGCCGCGCTCGCCCCCGCCAAAATATTGCCCAAGCCATCGAGCATGGCGCACGCACCCGCGCCCTGCACCCCCGCCAGATCGGCAATCGGCACGCTCAGGCTGCCGAGCGCCGCGCCGGTCGCTGCATCATATGCGCATAATTGCCGCCCCGGATTGACCCACCACCATGGTTCACCAAGCTGGATTTTGACGGGCAGGCCCGCGGCGACCTGCACCGCCACAAGTGCGCGCAGCACATGCGCCAAATATCCCATTGCCGCGCCATTGGCTGGGGAAAGGAGGGTCGATGGCGGCACCCATCCGGTCAGCGCCATGCCACCCGACGCATCGCGCTGCGCCCAGTCAGCGGGGCAAAATTCAGCAAATAATTCAAAGGATAGGGAGAATATGACCGGCCAGCCCCGCGCCGCCAGTTCGCGCGCAAAGGCCGCATGCCAAGCCAGCGCCGGGGTCGCCAGCGCCCCGCTGGACACACTCGCGCGCCACGCCCCGCCCACCCGTTCAAGCCGGGGAAAATGACTCATCCCGACATAATGGAGGATGGGGGGCGCATAGCCCAGATGCTCCACCATCCGCACGAGCCGCTGCGGGCTGAGGTGATAGCTGTCGTCATAGGCCGTCGCGATGGAAAGCCTATGTTCGGGCAAAATCGCATCGCCACACGGCAGAACGCAGCCCGACCCGCTGCAAATCATGTCGCGCCATTCGACCCAGGCATCAACCATCGCGCCATATTGGCTGGTCGCCGTCCCATCATAATCGGGCGGGACGATGGAAAGGAACATCCGGTCGATATCGCCTGCAAAAACCGTCGCGCCGCCGGGGGCAAAGCCTTCGCGCAAAGCATCAAAGGGGATGGTGATTTGCGCATCCTCCCCGCTCCCCACCGCGTAATTCCACAGCCGGACAAACCAGCTGCGCGGCGCGCCATCGGCATCGCGCCCCTCAATCGTCAAAGTCGGGCCGTGGACGGCGTCGAGCGGCTTTACCCCCGCCGAAACCCAGCGAAACGTCAATGTAGTGCGCCGGTAATCGCGCCGCGTCGCATAGGCGACGAGCGGGTGGTCGTGCCGGTCCTGCGATTCCCAGATTATGCCGGCCAGATTGTCGCGCCCGGTAAAGGCGACATCAACGCGCAGCCTGTCCGCGCCATCCGCCACCAGCGCGGCGAGCATCGGGCGCGGAAAATCGACCGTCCAAAATCGTGGATCAAAACGGTGGATGGGCGCCACCGCGCGCACATCGTCATGGTCGGCCAATGCTGACGCAAAGTTCCACGCCATGGCTCAGCCCGCCTGCTCAACGGCGCGGCGCACCGCACGAGCGACCTGCCGCGCGCTCGCCGCCATACGCGGCGCATCCGCCCCGCCGCCCGCAACATTGACCGTGATGCGAATGTCGCGCCCGCCCCCACCCCCGCCCCCGCCCCAACGCGCCGGGCCGGCATCAACCCGCCCCGCCATCGTCGGCACAAAAACCTCCGGCCCGCGTTCGCCGACCAGATAGGCTTGGCCGGGCGCAACCGGCCCGCCACTCGCCCGCCCCGGCAATCCAAATGCTGCCCCCAAAATATTGCCGATCAGCCCGCTGAGCGCCCCGCCGCCGCCCCCTGCCCCGCTTGCTGCCCCGCCCGTCAACGCCGCGCGCAGGGCGGCATTGGCGATGTCGGCCATGACGGACAAAGCCACACGCTTTAAATCCTCAAAGCCGAATTTGCCGCTGCGCACCGCGCGCAACAACGCGCCCTCTATCGCGCGACCCGCGCGGTCGGCCCCGGCCACCAACGGCTCCTCCAACAATTGGCGCATGTCGGCGACATCGCGGGCAAGCGCTGTCTTGTCCGCGCGCACGGCGACAAGCAGCGGCGCATATTCTCCATCCTCAGCCATCGGGGAAAAGCTCCTGCAAATGTTGCAATTTGTTGCGCGCCATGGCGGCGCTGTCCGGCGCATCCGCAGCAAAGGCGCTGAGCGCCATCGCCACATCTTCGGGCGTCGCGGCCCAGAAAATGTCGGGGCTCCAGCCCAACAGGCGCATCACCTGCCCGCCGATCCGCCGCGCGGCACAGGTAAAATCCTGCGGCTCAACCGCCACGCAATATCTGCCCCAACAGCGTGCGTAGCGCGCCCGACATGGCGGCAAGCCCCGCCGCCCCCACCGCATCGGCGAAATCGGCACGCACCAGATTGTCGGGTCGCGGGTCGATGCAGTGCCAGAATAGCGCGGCGCTTTCGGCCAATGTCAGCCGACCATCCGCCGCGCGTTCGACCAGCGCGAACAAGGGCCCCAATTCCCCCTCCGCCGCGACCAATGCGGCAAAGCTGGGGCGCAGGCGATATCCGGCAATCATCGCTTCACCGCGCGCCACATTGGCGGGGATATGGACGTCAGCCGCGCTCATGCCGCAACCACCGGCCCGCTGCTTTCGAGCGCGATCAGATATTGGCGTTCGCCGCCAAAATCCCCACTATGGTCGAGCCGCGTGACCAAAAAACGCCCGCGCAGCGTCGCACCGCTTTCAAAACTTAATTGATAATCATCGATACTGCCGGCCAGCGCATTATTCTGTAGCCGCGCCTCTGCCGCAGAGCCGGTGAAAATCCCCGCTGCATTGACGCTGACCGAACGTGTGCCCGCGCCCGACAATAATTCCCGCCAGCCGCCCGACGCCTTGGTGGTGATGTTGACCGGTTCGCCATTGATCGACAGCATCGTCGTGCGCAGTCCGGCAATGGTGGTAAAGGCGGGGGTGGCCGCGCCATCCCCGATTTTGAGCAAAAAGGCACTGCCCCTTTCTATCGCCATATCGCGTCCTCCTGATTGAAATTCATGGGTTTTCTGTCCACCCCTTGGTGGCAAAATCCATTTGCAGCCGCGCATTGCCCGCCTTGTCGCGGCTGCGCCGTGTGCCGGTGAGGTTGAGGCCCAGATGCTCCCAGCCAGCGACATTGCGCGGCAGGGTGCTGGCTATGCGCGCCACCCCCGTGGCCATTGCGCCGAGCCGCGCGCCGTCGCCGCGATCATGGAGGAGGAGGGTGAGGCGAACCGCCGCCCCTTCGCGTCCCTTGGCCCCCCATGTCTGGCTGACAGCTTCGGCCATTTGGATGCGCGGCACATGGGCATGCGGCCTGTCGCCATCATCAATTTGTGCGACTATCTGGCCAAGCGGCACATCGGCGCGGAGCGCGGCAACCAGCGCGGTGGATAGCAAGGTGGAGAGCGCATCGGCAAGCGGGGCTGCCGCACTCATGACAGGCGCACCCGCCGCCATATTTGCCACAGCGCGGCTATGCTGGCGGGTGGGGCCAGCGGCGCTTCGGCATCGCGGCTTTCATATAAATGTGCGGCACAAAGGATGACGCCCTGCCGCAGCGCATCGGGCAATTGCCCGGCATCCTCCGCCATGCCGATGCGACAGGTGACGGTGCTGGCAACCGCGCTGCCGCTGCGCAATAAACGCAGCCGCGCATCGCCCAGCACATCAATTTCGGCGACATAATCGCTGGCAGTCAGGGGGGTGGCATTCCCCAACCCATCGACCAGCGAAACCGACAATATGGCACGCACCGGCGCATGGCTGATCGCCTGCCAATCACCGCCCACTGCCAGATTTTGCACCACATCGCGCGCGACCAATGCCTGACCAATATAGGTTTCGCACATCTGCGTTGCGGCACGGACGAGCGGGTGGAGCACCGCAAAATCCGCCGCTTCGCCCAGCCGCAGCCAATCGGCCAGTTCCGCAACGCTCACCGCTGCGGTGGGTGTTATGGGTGTCAGCGCCATCAGATTTGCTCCACCCGCAGCGTCAAACTGCGTTCATCCACCTGCCCGTCGGACAAAATAATATGGTTGGTGAGGCGATAGACATGGCCCGCAATCCCGCCCGACAAAGTCACGCTGGTCAGCGCCAGGTCGAACGCCGCCGCATCAATCTGGATGCCGCCCGCTTCGATGGGACTTATCGCCCAGTCGGAGGCGACCAAAATCGCTTCGTCGAGGTAGGATGCCTGCCAATCAAAGCCATAATCGATCCGGCTGGCCGGATCCTTCAACGCCACTAACATGCGCTTTTCCTTTATTTTTGCGTGTGTTTGCCAAAGCGGGCACCGCCGCCAAATCCCCCATTGGGGAGGATATTTGGGTGCGCGCGCGTCCCCTTGCGCCGATTTCCTACCGCCTCGGCACAAAGCGTCGCCCAGCGCCGTGCACGCCGCGCACGCGCAATCCGCCGCTGCGCGCGCCCGATGCCGCTGGGCGATTACCATCCCACTCACTGGGCAAGTCGCGTAAATCCGCCGTGCTGATCGGCCGTGCGGCTATCGCCCCGCCGATCATGCCAGCACGCCCGCGATCAGGAATTGCGCCAATTGGTCGTTCCGCACGCCATAACGGTAGCCCGCCGCCCCCGCCCCATCGGCACCTGCATCGGCATCCGCGTCCGCATCCAATTTGTCGTAACAAAGAAAGGCATAGGGGCATGTGCCGGTCGGCTGGCCATCCGCGCCAATTGGGTCCACCAGCCCGTGGCGCGCCATGATGCCCCACACCGCCTGTGCCCGCACGCCAATGTGCAGCCGTGCCGCATCCCCCTTGTCGGCAACCGCGCCATGCCATTGAAACATACCGATTTCGGCGATGATATCGCGCGCCGCCGCCCGTTCGGCGTCGGTCAAACCGCCGCGCCATTTCTTGTCCCGTTGGTCGGAGGTATTGATGGTGCCGGTGCCCGCATACACCACCGACCAGCGGTTGCCCGCACTGCCAAGGCTGACCGCATTGTCAGCGCCCGAACGCAGCACGCCCGATGTTTCGAGCACCGCGCTCACGCCGTTATTAGTGCCAAGTTGCAGCGGATGGGCGCTCAACGTGCCAAGCCAACCCTTGCCCGACCCTGCGCTCATGCCCATCGCCGCCGTCACAAAAAAGCCGTCGTTGCGGTCATCGGTGGCGAGCGCCAGCGACGCGCCGGCCGCATCATAAATTTGCAAGCGGCGCTGCGGCGCCTGTGTTCCCATACCAATGCGCCCGTCGGCATTGACCGCGATGCGCGATACCCCGCCAGTGGTTATACGCAGCGCATCGCTGCCGCTGCGATAAAGGCCGCTGTTCATATCTGCTGCAAAGGCGACACCCGGCGCGCCCACACTGCCATCTGCGGCGAGCAAAATATCACCCTGCCCCAAGGCAGAGAGCGTGGCGCGCGCAGCCGTCGCATCCCCATCATCGAGGATTGAGAGCGCAAAGGGGCTGACCAAATTGGCGGCCAATTTGCCGTCGAGCGCCGCCTGCAGCCCCGCCACTTCGGCAATGGCATGTGCATGCGGCGGCACATCATCGCCGCCGCCATCCGCACCGGCAGCATCCGCCGCCGCAAACCAGGCGGCATCGACGGTGAGCGCAACGCTTTTCAAACCATTGTCAAAATCAACCTTGGCACCGTTCGCGCTGCTCGCGCGGATCTGGTCGCGCTGCAACCGGCCATCGGCGGCCAATTGCCCCACCCCCACTTCCCATTGCTCGGGGCGGCGGACGCCCGCGATGATATAGGCAAAGGGGGTGGAGACAGGCACGATATCCGCAAAGGCGCGGTGCCCGGGCAAAGCACCCGCCAGCGCCAATGCGCCACTGCCGCTGTCACGGCATATCTCACGAACCAGATCGGCAAAAAAATATCCACTTTGTGCCATTGGTGCCATCCCCAAAAATATCGGAAAAATCGGGGGCGGCGCGCGATTGTCCCGCCCCCAAGGATAATCAGCTTGCGGCGAACTTCAGCAATTTGACCGCATCGCTGTTGACGATGGCCCCGCCCACCCGCTTGGTCGCATAGAAATGGACAAAGGGTTTGTTCGAATATGGGTCGCGCAAAATGCTGGTTTCGGCATGATCCGCCACCAGATAGGCCGCCTGGAAATCGCCAAAGGCAATCGACAGGCTGTTGGGCGCAATTGCGGGCATATCCGCGACTTCGACCACCGGATAGCCGAGCAAGGTGTCGGGCTGCCCCGCGGCCAGCCCCGGCTGCCACAGGAAGGCCCCATCGGCATTTTTCATCTTGCGGATACGCGCCAGAACATCGCTCGCCATAACGAAGGACGCGCCCTGCCGGTAACCGGCCTGCAGCGCGTGGATAAGGTCGATCAACCGATCCTCGGGATTGGCAGCGGCAAAGCCGCCCGCCGCGCCCGATGGCACATATTGCAATGTACCAAATGGGCGTGTTGCATCGCCATCTGTGCTGGTGGCATAGGTCAAGAAACCCTTGGGCATGTTGGTGCCGGTGCCGTTGACAAAGGCCGCCCCCTCCGCGCGGGCGAATTCGCGCGCGATACTTTCGGCGAGCCATGCCTCCACATCAAAGGCGGCATCGTCGAGCATCGCCTGGCTGGCCGCCGGATTGGCGTACACTTCGCCAAAGGGCGGGGCGACTTCGGCGAATTCGGGCGTCGTCGTCTCCGGCCGCGGCGCGGTTTCGCTAACCCAGCCCGACGGCGTGCCGCCCAGCGCCACCAATTGGCGATAGCCGCTGCTGCCGGTTGCGACGACGCGGGCGAGCGCGCGGATGGGGGATGCGGCACGGGTAAGCTGCGCAATCACCGCGTCAATTTCGCGCGGAATGGCAAACCACCGCTGGCCCCGCTCAGCCCGCTCAGCGCCTTTAATTCAACGCCAACATCCTGCCCCGCGCGCAAATAGCGATCGACAAAGGCGCGCCGCGCGGCATCATCCGCCGACTTGGTGCCCGCAACAGGCAGGCGGCCGATGCGCCGCAACGCCCCCTCCTGCACCTCGACACGCGCCCTGAGCGCCGCGACATCGCCGCACAGCGCCGCCACCGCATCGGCGGCCGGCGCAATTTTTTCAGCCTTCACTTCCATCATATTCTCCTTCCACTTCAAAACGCTGCTTCAAAAAATGGCCGCCACCCGCGCGAGCGGCTGCATCGGGTTGGTGACGATTGAAATCTCGATTAGGTCAAGCGAGAGGAGGTCGCGGGTTGCCGCGCCGCCACGCCCCGGTGCGCCATTTTCTGCGGCGCGCACGCGATAGCCAAAGGAAAGGCCATCGACCGCCCCCTCGCCAAGCATCCGCGCAACTGCCGCCGCTGTCGCGTCCCCGTCGGTCAGCGCGCCCTCTACCCAAAGGCCGCGTGCATCCTCCCGCGCGACATCGACCGTGCCGATCGGCCGCGCGCCATCATGCTGCCAGAGCAGCGGGAGCGGGGTTGCAATGTCGGAAAAAGCGCCCGGGCGAATGATATCCCCACCGCTGTCGCGCAGGTCGAACCGCGCGGCATAGCCCGCGAACCTCATTTGAGTAGCCCCGCAAGGCCGAGCTTTATGGCAAGCGCGATGAGCAATAGGGCGAGCACCCCGCGCACCGCCCATTCGACCGCCGCACGCCGCGCGCTGCGCTTGGCATCGCGCCACGCATCGAGCAATTGGCGCAATTCGCGCAAATCATCGCCCGCCGCCGCATCGGTGAGGCCGAGCCGCCCGAGCGCCGCCTCTGCCCCCGCCGCCGCCGCACGCGCCAGCAATGCTTCGGTCGCCGCCGCGTCCCGCGCGCTCATGCCGTCTGCTCCGCCGCCGGGGCCAGCCCCAACATCGCGCGCTTTTCATCGGCAGAAAGAAAATCAGCCGCGACCAATTGCGCCCACAAACGCTCCCGATCCTCTGCCAATGCCGGCAATTTGTCGAGGTCGATGGTGATCAGCCCTTCCAACCCCCATGGCGCCAATGTCGCGCGCAGGGGTGCCAAAATCGCCTCTGCCAGCGGCAAAATAGTCTGCCGCCACAGCGCCTTGGATGCCTCCCGATAATTGGCGTAGGTCGCGTCACCGCTGATGCCGATCAGCATCGGCGGCACGCCAAATGCCATGGCGATGTCGCGCGCCGCACTGTCCTTGAGAGACAGGAAATCCATCTCCGCCGGGGTCAGAGACAGCGCCTGCCAGCTCAGCCCCCCTTCGAGCAGCAGGGGCCGACCGGCATTGCCACTCCCTTGAAATTGCGCCTCCAGATCAGCGCGCAAGCGCTGCACCTGCGCATCGCTCAGCGGCGGGGCACCTTCGGGCGGCGTATGGATCAGCGCACCGGACGGGCGCGCCGCATTGGCGAGCAGCGCCAGATTCCATTCCGCCGCCGCATCATGCACCGCGACCGCCCCCGCCGCCGCACCCAGACAGGATGCGCCATAATGATCATCCGCTGGATGGGTCAGCCTGATATGCAAAATCTGCGCCCGCCCGCGCCCATCCATAGCGGCAATGCGTACATCGCCGCCATTGTGGCGATAGACATAGGCGGTGGGCCAACCGTCGCCATCGGCGACCACCTGCACCCGTTCGGGGCGCAGCACGAACAATTCCGCCGGAAAATCATCTGCGCCCGGCAAAATCTGCACATAGGCATTGCCGTGGAGCAGCAAATGCGTCGCCACCTGCTGCAATGGCGCGAGCCCCAGCGGACGCGCGGCGATCAGCGCGGCAACGCGCGCATCGCCGACGTTCAGCGGCGCGCCCGCAATTGCTTCGGCGATCATCCGGCAACAACGCTGCGCCACCGGATTGTGGAGATAGGCCTGCTGCGCACGTTCGACATAGCGCGCCCCGGCACGCGGCACATGCGGGCTTTGCGCCACGCCCCACCAGCCATCGACACGCGCCAGCGGCGGGCGGCGCAAGGCGCGCAACCCCTTCCAACCAAAAAGGTTCATTTTCATTCTCCAGATGGTGATTTCAGTCGATCGGACGCGACGATTTGGCTATAGCCGCCGCATCCTTGGCCGCACCCCGTCGCCATGGCGTAGCGCGTGCAGCGCCCAGATCAGCGCATCGGCGCGGTCGGGGCTGCGCCCCGGCCCGGCATAACCCCCCGCGCTCAATAGCCCGCACAATTGATCCTCCAGCATCGGAAAATCAGCCGCGTGGCGCACCGCGCCTTGTTCATACAGCAATGCCACCGGCTCGGCGCGTATGCTCTTGCCGCGCCGCGCATGGACAAGCCGGACGGGCATCGCCGGATCGGCTATTTTCAAGACCGATTGCACCATGTCGCCGCCCATATTTGCCTCTGCCACCACCAGGTCGGCCCGCCAGTCGCGCGCCGCATCGGCAACCGCGCGCGCCCATTTTTCCGGGCTGGCACCGGTGACGCTGGCATCGGCGAGCACCGCAAAGCGCGCAGCATCCCCCGCCATTCGCGCCGCGATGATGATGCCGCACGCATCGCCATGGGCGCTGGCGGGCGGATCAACGCCGATGACGATGCGCGCGCACTGGGCCACATCCACATCGTCGCGCGCGGCGGCGATCATCGCACGGCTGAACAGGCTGCCCGCCACATCCTCCACCATCTCCCCCCATAATTCCTGTCGGGCGAGCGCGCTTTCACCGTAACTTGCCGTCATCGCGGCCAGAAAGGCGGGGGACAGGTTCGCCGCATTGGCGCGCGTCGCCCCGCCGGTCACCACCACCGTGGGGTGCGCCAATAATTTCCTGACCAGCGGCACCGCGCGCGGGGTGGTTGTGGCGAGCGCACGGGGCAAAACGCCCAGGCGCAGGCCAAGCATCAGATTATCCCATGCCGCCTCTGCCCGCCCGCCCGCATTGTCCCAGCGCGCGACCTCATCCGCCCAGGCGAAATGTTGCTGTGGCCCGCGCAAGGATTCCGGTTCGGCGGCCGAATAACAGGTGGCGAGGCTGCCATTGCGCCACAATATCCGTTTGAGGGAGGGGCTATATTGCGGCGGGTCGGCGCGGGTCAGGCGCACAAGCCCACTCTCCCCCTCCACCATGACCTGCCGCACATCATCGATGGTCGCGCCGATCAGCGCAATGCGGCATCCGGCATGCGCGCGCGCCAGCGCATCGACCCATTCGGCCCCGCTGCGCGTTTTGCCAAAACCGCGCCCGGCCAGCATCAGCCAGATGCGCCAGTCACCATCGGGCGGCAATTGCGCCCGCCGCGCGATGAGCGGCCATTGCGTCCCCAACAGCGCGCGCCAATCAGGCCCAATCGCGCCCGCCGCAAAATCGGCGAGCAACGCATCCCCGACGATATGGTCGATCAAGGGGGTTTCTTTGTCGGGTAAAGCGGCATTATCGGCCATCCGCGCCCCCCAGCCGTTCGCGCAGCAGCGCGGCAAAGGCCGCCGCCAGCCCCGCCACAATCTGGGCATCGCTTTGGGCCGATTGGTCGGCATGTTGCGCGGCCAGCGCCTCTGCCCCGCGCCGTGCCGCCGCATGGTGTATGGCGTCGAGCCCGCGCAGCGTGGCCAGCGCATGATCGCGGATGACGGTGCGCACATGCCCATCCTTGTGGCGCTTCACCTCCTCCACCTGGCGCACGCCAAAGCGGCCTTGCGCCAGCGCGCGCATCTCCAGATCCTCACGCCCCTCATGCTTGGCCATGTCAAAACGGCGCGCAAATTCAGGGTCGTTGCGCCGCCGCTGCTTGACGGTGGCGATGGAAATCCCCGCCGTTTCGGCCGACAGGCGGGTGTTGGAGGTTTCGGTGAGCGCCTCAAAAAAAGCATCCAATGTTTCGGGCGGCAGACGGTTGCCGCCCCGCCGCACCTGCCGCGCACCATTTTGCGCCCGGGCATTGGCAAGCTGAACCGGCGCCGCTTTTGCGCGGGATTTGGCGCCAGTTCCCGTGGCGGATTTTGTGGCAACCTCTGTCGCAGATGTGGTGGCGCTTCGGCGCATATCCGGCGCGCGCTTTTTGGGTTCGGCCATGTCGCCTCCTTCGGACCAGCAAATATGGGGGGATGGGGATGGGAATGGGGATGAAACGGCGCATGAAAATCGAGCGCGCATATACAAAACCCCGCCGGAACGTCCGACGGGGCAATGCCGCTGCGCGATTCGCATTTTTCAGCAATATGGCGCTTGTGCCAGAACAGCGTTACGCTGTCAAGACATTTTCACCTATTTGGTTATACGTGTGAATGGGTGGCGCAAATGCAATGCCGCCTAGTCAGCCAGCATCCTTCCAATTTTCAACTATTGGTGGATGCGGCTTTCCCGCATCACGCAACAATTTGGCCAGCTTGTTGAACAGGTGGGGGTTACCGCGTTTGCTCATGGCATTGCCGTTAACCGTGGAAAGCCCGTGCCCTTCTAAGCTCAGATGTATATCACCTGCCGCTTCATCAAACCAAATCCCAATCTTCGGATATAGCGTCTTCCCACTACCCACAGCCTTACCCTATGCCCTGTCGCTAGTTTGGCCTCGCGCCAAATTCGCGATATCACCGGCAACACGGTAAAAATGAAAATTTACGAGACGATCAATCTGGCCATCGTCAAGTCCATGAAGTTCCTCAAATGGAACATTCTGAGCGCCCAAATCTATCGCCTTAACCCCAAATGCACGCTCATACCCGCCTGGATCGGCTCCGATGGAATCGAACGCAATCCTCGAAATCGCGTGAAATATCAATCGACCAAAGCCGAATGTCGAAACATGGACAGCATCATCATACACTAAACCGTCTTCGCGGTAGGCACGGACACATCCGCCACGATGGCAAAAGAAAGGGTTTGGTCGGAAAATTTGACTGGACCCCAAAAAGATATGCCATCTTTCCGGACGAATTCCTTGCCTGAAACTAAGTCTTTCATCTACCGATATGGCTGACTTTTCAAAGTCATCCAAATCGATAACCATAAACATGATTAAAAGAAAATCATATAATTTAAATACATCCGATCCAGAAAAATTGAGCGCACTATTTGCCATTTCAATAATAATGCCAATTGCATCACATTCTATTTTGTTCATCCATTCATTATTACACTGCTTACATGCGCATGAAATAGTCTTATTTTTCATGCTCGGTCCCGAGTTATCTCTCGCGATCTCCTTGATTGAAACCACAGGCATAGCAAGTACATTATCTATATGTACTCGGTGTCTGGTCGAACGACTATCGGCTGACGGAAATAATTTTGATATTTGTCGTGGAAAAACGTGCTGGCGGCTAATTGCGCCCCTGCTGCCGCAGAATTGACAGGTGCCTCGCGCAAGGGGCACAAACTTGCTATTCACCCCGCCTCCGCCCGGACGCGGGTGAGGATTTTTTCCATCCGAGCATTTTGCGCGGCAAAGCTCGGCCGCCCCTCCACCCCCGCCAGCCAGCGCGCGACATTGGGGTATTTTTGCGCGTCGAGCGCGACGCCTGCGCCGCGCACATTGGCGAACATCACCGCCACCGAAATATCGGCCAGCGAAAATGCCCCGCCGACCAGAAATTCGCGCTTTGGCCCGATCCTCTGTTCCAGCCAGTCCAATATATGCGGGATTTCGGTGCGTTCGGCATCATCCGCCGCCGCCAGATCCCCCGGTCGTTTCAGAAATAATGGTGCAACCACCCGGTTGAAAAACAGCTTGCCGCCCGCCGCCATCAAAATCGTATCGGCAAATTCGTCCAGCCAGACAACCTCCCCCCGCGCCATCGGTTCGGCCGGGATCAGCGGCAGCGCGGGGTATGCCGCCTCCAGATAATGGACGATGGCCGATGAATCGGCGAGCAGATAATCCCGCCCCTCCCCCCGCCCATTTGGCACACGAAATGCCGGCATTTTACCAAATGGGCTGGCTTCGATAAATTCATCCCCGCCCTGCCCCATGCCGCCGGGGCGCTGTTCCACCTCCAGCCCCTTTTCCGCTGCGGCGATGAGCACTTTGCGGACAAAGGGTGACAATATCGCGCCATAGACAATCATAATCATTCCCCGTAAATTGCCCCCCTGAACATCGGCTGGGGCGGCAGGTCAGGGGTGAAACCCTAACCCATATGGGGGCTTATGCAAGCGATGCACGCCAAGACCCAAGACACGCCCGAAACGCGGCCTGTGCCTGCACCCAAACGGGCGGATGAAGGCTGGATTCAGCGCCGATACCTCGATCTATTGGGCAGCATTTACATCTATAATGAACATCGTGGCTATACCGCCATCGAACGCGTGCTCGATGCGGTGCGCGCGCGGGCGCCCGACGATGCGGCGCTGATTGCCGCGATTGAACAGCACCGGGCGGATGAGGAAAAACATTATCATATGTTCCGCCGCTGGTTTGAACGGCGCGGCATCATGCCCTTTGCGGTTGACCGCACCTGTGGCCATATCGACCGATTTGTGGAGATTATGTTCGGGCGGACGATTGACGCGCTCGACACGCAGGCGGTGATCGACAGCGATGATTTGTTCGAGAAGCTCTGCCGCGTCATCAGCCTGACCGAAAGGCGCGGGATGCAACAGGTCAAAATATTGCTCGCCCACCCCATTGTCCGCCGCGACCCCATATTGATGCGGATTTTCCGCATTATCGAACGCGACGAACCATCGCACTGGGCACCCTATGACGGCTGGCTGAAGGCGCATGGGCGGCGCAATGACCGTTGGTGGGAAAGGATGATCGACCGCTATATCCACGGCGAATTATTGGCGCTGAAACTGCCGATCCTGTTCTGTAACCCATGGCTCGCCCGGCGACGCGACTGGGCGCATGCGGGGGATGGTGCGCGCGGATAGCTTGTCAGGCCATGCGCCGCACGCTAGGCCACGACCAATGCTACGCCGCCTTTATGATTGGATGATGGACAAGGCGGCGCACCGTCATGCGACGCGCTGGCTGTTCCTGTTCGCCTTTGCAGAGGCGAGCTTTTTCCCCATCCCGCCGCACCCCTTGCTCGGCCTGATGTGCCTCGCGCGGCCGGAAAAGGCGCTAAGATACGGAATAATAACGACATTTGCGTCGGTACTGGGCGGGCTATGCGGCTATGCATTGGGCTATTTTGCCTATGACACAATCGGCGAACCCTTGTTACGCACCCTCGGCCTGTGGGACAGTTTCCCCGCTGCCGCCTGCTATTTGCGCGAATATGGTGCCGAAATAATCCTCATCAAAGGCGCGACCCCCATCCCCTTCAAACTGCTGACGCTAACCGCCGGTTTCATCCACATGAACCTTGTCAGCTTCATCCTCGCCAGCATCGCCAGCCGCGCCTTTCAATTCATGCTGGTCGGTTTCCTGTTCTGGAAATTCGGCGCGCCGATAAAGGCCTTTATCGAGAAATATCTCGCCCTGCTCTCCGCCGCTTTTGCAATCGCGGTGGTCGGCGGATTTATCGCTTTCGCCTATTTTTCGGGCGGCGCGGCGAACGCCAGCGATGCGTGCAGCGCCGCGACCCACGCGACCATTGCCTAAGCGCTGAAAATCATCGCATCATCGGCAAAGGCTTTGAACTCCAGAGCATTGCCGGCCGGGTCCGCCAAAAACATGGTGCGTTGTTCGCCTACTTGCCCGGCAAAGCGCAGCATCGGCGGGTGGATGAAATCCACCCCTGCCGCCACCAAGCGTCCAGCCAGCGCATCAAATTGATCGGGCGTCAGGATTATTCCGAAATGCGGCACCGGCACATCATGCCCATCCACCGCGTTCATCCCGGCAGCCGCGCCGCGATGGTCCGCGACATGGTGCGCCACCAATTGGTGGCCGAAAAGGTTGAAATCCACCCAGTGATCGGATGACCGCCCCTCTGCACAGCCCATGACAGCGCCATAAAAATGTCGCGCCGCCGGCAAATCATTGACAGCGATGGCGAGGTGAAAGGGACGCATGGGCAGCCTATAGCGCCACCGCACGCCCTGCGCTATGGGCGGGCCATGCTCTCCCACCGCATCGCTGCGCCCAGCGCCTTATTATTGGGTGCAATCAGCGCCACAGGATTTGCGCCATTGGGGTGGTGGCCGCTAACGATATTGGCGCTGGCCGCTTTCCTCCACCTGCTGTCCCAAGCCCCCAAAACCAGCAAAGCACTCTGGCTGGGCTGGCTTTTCGGACTGGGCTATTTCATCGTGGGGCTCGCCTGGATCGCGCAAGCCTTTACCTATCAGGCCAAAATGCCGTCATGGCTGGGCTGGATGGCGGTTCCACTTCTATCGCTTTATCTTGCGGTCTATCCCGCACTGGCGGCAACCAGCGCGCATGCATTGGCGCGCCGCATGCGCTCCAGGCACTACCTGACGCTTACCATGTTTTTTGCGGCCACATGGATCATCAGCGAATGGCTGCGTTCGTGGGTTTTTACCGGATTCGCGTGGAATCCGCTCGCTGCCGTCGCGCCATGGGCCGCCGCACCGACGCGTTTCATCGGCACCTATGGGATGAGCGGGCTCCTCATCCTCCTCGCCGGCAGCGTCTGGCTATTTTTCGTTGGCAGTCGCAAATCCGCCATATCGATGGTCGCAACCCTCGTGCTGCTTTGGGGTACCGCCACCATTTCCCTGACCACGGCCAAACCTGCAACCAACCGGCAAACTGCAATCAATGTGACAATCGTCCAGCCCAATATCGATCAAGGCGACAAATGGAACATGGCGCAGCGGCGCGCCAATTTTGCCAAACTCGCCGCTAATTCGCCGCGGCTCGACGCAAGGCCGCGGCTGCTATTGTGGCCAGAAGCTGCCGTGCCCGACTATGTGGAGGGTGGCTACCCCCCCTATTGGTATGATGAGCCGCCCGCATTCGTCAGGGCGCGCCTGGCCGCGCAGCTTGGTCCGGGCGACCTATTGTTGACCGGCGCTGTAAAGCTCATCCCCAATGTAGCAGGCAACGATGTTGTCGGCGCACGCAACGCAGTCTTTGCATTGAACGATCAGGGTCAACTAGTAACTCGTTATGACAAATCCCACTTAGTACCCTATGGTGAATATCTGCCCATGCGGCCGATATTATCACGCATCGGTCTTTCGCGATTGGCTCCCGGAGACATTGATTTTTGGCCGGGGCCCGGCGCACGCACCCTGAACCTTGGTCCATTTGGACGGGCAGGGTTACAAATCTGCTATGAGATTATCTTTTCGGGGCAGGTTGTTGATCGGAACACCCGCCCAGATTTCATTTTTAACCCGTCCAATGACGCATGGTTTGGCGCATGGGGTCCGCCGCAGCATCTGGCGCAAGCACGGCTACGCGCGGTGGAGGAGGGCTTGCCTGTCCTGCGCGCCACACCAACCGGGATTAGTGCTATCATCGCGTCCGACGGCCGCATCCTGCATGCTTTGCCCATGCATCAAGCCGGGCGTATCGATGCCGCAGTCCCACCTGCCTTAGCTCCCACATTTTTCGCTCGTTTCGGCAATATCCTGCCTTTGGCCTTTGCCATTTTTCTTATGGTTGGCGCGATTGTCTTTAGCCGAAAGCAACGCTAAAGGGCCGGATATAAAATTTGCTTTATATGATGACCGGCTGCCACGCACGCCGATCTACAACGTACAAGGATTGACCGCACCCCATGCGCAACAGCTTTCTCTTTACATCCGAATCGGTTTCCGAAGGCCATCCGGACAAGGTCGCTGACCAGATTTCTGACGCCATTGTTGATCTGTTTCTATCCAAAGATGCCGAAGCACGCGTCGCCTGTGAAACCATGACGACCACACAATTGGTGGTGCTGGCTGGGGAAATTCGCTGTCGCGGCGTCTATGAAAATGGTGCATGGGCCGACGGAGCGCTTGCAGAAATTGAACGCACGGTGCGCGGTGTGGTCAAAGATATCGGCTATGAACAGTCGGGCTTTCACTGGGAAAGCTTTCGCTTTGAAAACAACCTCCACGGCCAGTCGGCCCATATCGCCCAAGGAGTCGATGAAGCCGCCGACAAGGACGAAGGGGCGGGCGACCAAGGCATTATGTTTGGATATGCGTCCAATGAAACGCCCGACCTGATGCCCGCGACGCTGGATTACAGCCATAAGATATTGGAACGCATGGCTGCAGATCGCAAGGCCGGGACCGCGCCCTTTTTGGAACCCGATGCCAAAAGTCAGGTGACATTGCGCTACGCCAATGAACGCCCGGTGGAAGCAACGGCTATCGTCGTTTCCACCCAACATGCGCCGGAATATTATTGGCACCATGGCGCGGGTGATGCCGAAAAGTACGGCGCTTTGCGCAGCTATGTCGAAGCGGTAATCGCCGATATTTTGCCTGCCGATCTCCTCACCGCAAACACCGTATATCACATCAACCCGACCGGCCGTTTCGAAATTGGCGGACCGGATGGGGATGCCGGCCTGACCGGACGCAAAATCATCGTCGATACATATGGCGGTGCCGCACCGCATGGCGGCGGTGCATTTTCGGGCAAAGACCCGACCAAGGTGGATCGATCCGCCGCATATGTGACGCGTTACCTAGCCAAAAATGTCGTGGCCGCCGGACTGGCGCGCCGCTGCACCATTCAATTGAGCTACGCGATCGGGGTCGCCGAACCCTTGTCAGTCTATGTCGATTTGCACGGCACTGCAGCGCCCGGAGTGGATGAAGCAACACTCGAACAATTGTTGCCACAATTGGTGCGCTTGACGCCAAAGGGCATCCGTACCCACCTTGGCCTCAACAAACCAATCTACCAAAAGACGGCAGCATATGGCCATTTCGGTCGGACGGCGGACGGCGAATTTTTCCCTTGGGAACGTACTGATTTGGTAGCCAAATTGCAGGCTGCCTTCGCACAGTAGCATTTGGCTGGGGCATGCCAGATTATAATCTGAGTCAAAGCGATCCGGCCACAATTGGTCGACTCTATGGGCGCGCCAAGGGCAAGAAATTGCGCGCGGCGCAACTGTCGCTAGTAGAAAATTTGCTGCCTCAAATTGCTATCCCGCGCGAAGGGGATGTGTGTGCCAACGATTTGTTCGGAGCGGACCGACCACTCCATTTTGAAATTGGCATAGGTGGCGGCGAACATTTGGCAGCACGCGCCGATTTGCTACCTGATCATGGATTTATCGGCTGTGAGCCATTTTTGAACGGCATAGCCCAGGCTTTGAATCACGTCGCTGGCGACAATGGCGCACATCCGCCGATCGGCAATATCCGTCTGCATCATGGCGATGCACTCGATGTGCTACGGCGTATCCCGAACGGCGCGCTCAGCTTTGTCTATTTGCTGCATCCAGATCCATGGCCCAAGGCACGCCATGCCAAACGGCGGATGATGAACGACGGACCATTAGATCTGATCGCATCTAAGCTAAAAATTGGCGGCGAGTTTCGCTTTGGTACCGACCATCCGGTATATGTTGCCCATGCCATGATGGTCATGCGCCGCCATCGTCATCAATTTGCTTGGGTCGCCGATGAAGCTAAAAATTTCCTCGCCCGTCCGGGTGGCTGGGCAGAAACCCGCTACGAAGCCAAGGCGCGACGATTGGGTCATGAGGTTTGGTATTTCCGCTACCAACGTCACGCATGAAAAGGGCGGCCACCCGAAAGTCGCCGCCCCAAATATTCTCGAATTGGATTAATTACCCGACGGGTTCGCCGATGCAGCGGCAACCGCATTGCCGTTGTCCGCGCGGGCTTCTTCAACGCCGAGGATACGTAATGCAGATCGGAATTGACGCGCGGCCGGACCTTCGCTGCGCGCTTCGCAGAGCGAAACACCCGTCGCGAGGAACCGTTGCGCACGCGCAACCGCTGCCGCATCATTGGACGCGCTGGCTGCCGCACGCACCTGTGCGGGCAGATTGGTGCAGCGATAATCCTGCGACACGGCTTGCGCATGCGCACCCGTCGGGACCGTCAGCACGGTAACCGGTGCCAAGGCAAAGGCCGAAGCGATTAATAGGGGGGAGAGTGAAAGGCGTTGCATGAGAGAGTTCCTTTTCATGTTATCGACCGATTATGCATTTGACCTTTGGCCTGTTTTTGCGGTTCGGTTCGTTTCGTTATGCAACCTATTTAGCGAGGCTTTGCCTTTTTGTGAAGTGCGCATAATATGGAAGCGCTATGAAGCAGGGCTTACAAAAAACACGCGGCACGCTCGACGGGGTGGAAGCATTTTTGCTGATTGCCGAACATCGCAGCTTTACAATCGCTGCGCAGCATCTGGGGGTTAGCCCGTCGGCTATCAGTCAGACCATTCGTGCGCTGGAATTGCGGGTTGGCGTGCCTTTGCTCACCCGGACCACACGCAGCGTTGGCTTGACTCAGGCTGGGGAACAATTCCTCGAACATGCAAGGCCCGCCATATCGGGCATTGGGGAAGCGATAGAAGCGGCCAGATCACTGGGTGAAAAGCCAGCAGGTCGATTGCGAATCAACCTAATGCGTGCAGCCATTGTGCCACTGTTCGAACCGATATTGGGCGAGTTTTGCGCCGCATATCCCGACATTGAATTGGAAATTTTTGCCGATGAGGGACTTTCCGACATCATGGTTGGTGGTTTTGATGCGGGGGTGCGACTGGGCGAATCGCTCGCCGCTGACATGGTGGCCATTCGTTTGACTTCGCCATTTCGTTACGCGGTGGTCGGCACGCCCGACTATTTCAGAAAATATGGAGCACCGCAAAGGCCGACCGATTTACTCCAGCATAAATGCGTCCGTATGCGCCTCGCCGCTGGCGGTTTTTGGGATTGGACTTTTGTTGACGGTAACCGCCCCATCCAAATTCCAGTCCAAGGACCCATCATTGTAAATGATTCGGCAGCCTATTTGATGGCGGCACACAGCGGTGCGGCGATCGGAATGTTTGCTTTGCCAGCCGTTCAGGCGGATATGGAACGCGGCAATCTGGTTGAGGTACTTTCTGATTTTGCTGCTTCGTCCAACGGAGCATTCCTCTACTATCCGGATCGACGTCAAATTTTACCGAAATTGCGGGTGTTTATCGACTTCATGCAGGCCAATCGGGCGCGCTTGCATACACATTATTGGAACAAGGCACGCTTGGGGTAGCGATAGCCAATGACGCTGGCTTTGCTGTAACATGCGCAGCATAAGCGGTTTATCTGTAAGCGCGCGGGAGCAGCCGTTCGATGTTTGACGTTAGTGCGATGGATCTATCGGCATTGCTGCCATTCATCCTCGTCGGATTTGCCGCACAGTTGGTAGATGGTGCGCTGGGTATGGCGTTCGGCGTCATCACATCGACCTTGTTAGTCGGTGTGCTTGGCGTTCCGCCGGCACAGGCGTCCGCGCGTGTCCATTTGGTGGAAATATTCACTACCGGGGTTTCAGGGGTCAGCCATTTGTTACATCGAAACATCGATGCACGGCTATTCTGGCGATTGTTAATCCCCGGCGTTATTGGTGGAGTAGTCGGCGCCTATCTTTTGTCCAATATATCGGGCGAAACAGTTAAACCTTTTGTCCTCGTCTACCTCATTTCCATCGGACTGTGGCTACTTTGGCGTGGGTTGGACCATCAACCCCATATTCGCGACCCAAAAATAGTGGCACCGCTCGGCTTGATCGGTGGTTTTTTGGATGCGGCGGGCGGCGGCGGCTGGGGTTCGGTCGTGACGTCCAACCTGCTCATTCAAGGTGCCGAACCGCGCAAAGTCATCGGCACGGTCAATAGCGTGGAATTCTTCCTGACTGTTGCTATTTCAGCAGCCTTTATCTGGAACCTTGGCATCGAACATTTCGGCGTCGCGGTCGTCGGCCTATTGATCGGCGGCATGGCGGCGGCGCCTATGGGGGCGATGCTGGCAAAACGCGTGCCCGCAAAGGCCTTGTTATTGATGGTCGGCGTGGTGCTCACCCTTACGTCAAGCTATGGCCTATATCGCGCAATTGCCGGTTAGTTGGCTGGCCTGGAATCGTCGATTTTTTCCACCCATTCGGGGAAAAACGCTGGCTCACGAGATGACCATCCCGGCGCTGTCGCAGCACTCTCACTCAAGGATGTAAGCAAAGCTTTGCGCCGATCTGGATGTAGATGTGGCAACGCAGCTGCCCCACAAAATGCGCTAGGCAGCCATGGTCGCACCATCGCTCCCAACAACCGTTCATACAAGAAACGATAGGCGCCAAAATTGTCTAGAGCGCCTTGGCCAAGGTCGAATGCGCTGAGAGAGATCATCGCCCCCATAAACCGGCCCATAGTGTCAATACCGCTGTCATCAGGAATAGCGGTACGCATCTCATTCAGACCTGCGTAAACGCGCTGCTGCACCCGGATCCCCGCTGCCTCTACAATGTCACGCGACCAAAGCTTGACCGCATCCTCGCGGTTCAACCCAACGTCCAGCGAGCGTCGAATATAGCGTTGCGTTTTGGCGGAAAACCCAGCAAATTCGCGCATTTCCGCTATGGCAACATCGCCGGGAGCCGGTTGATATTTAATCACCATGTCGCGCCGATCCTTTCCCTGACACAAAGGCCTGAACTAGAATGCTGCACGCACATTGGCGGAAAATTATTGATAGGCCATTAACCAGATTCATCGTAAAATTGCTCCGGAGAAAATCGACAGACTCATGCTGATTGCCCAATGGTTGAGACCGCGCTACTTCGTGCCGATGCAACAGCCCGTCATATCCGCCACCGGCCTATTCACTCCGCGCGACAGCATTTCGAACGCCGAACTCGTGGCCAGTTTCAACCAATATGTCGCCGAACATAATCGAGCGCATGCCGACGCGATTGCGACCGGTGCTGCTGTCGCACTTGAGCCATCGAGCGAAGAATTTATCGAAAAGGCGAGCGGCATATTGTCCCGCTTCTCCATCGATAAGGCGGGGGTTCTAAACCCCGCAATCATGCGCCCTCGCAATCTGGAACGTCCAAACGACGAATTGTCGATTTTGGCAGAAATAGGCTTGGCAGCAGCTAAAGATGCCCTGAGTCGCGCCAACAGAGAAGCGAGCGATATCGACGCTGTCATCTGCGCCTGTTCGAATTTGCAGCGCCCCTACCCAGCCATCGCCATTGAGATTCAGGATGTGCTGGGCATAAATGGTTTTGGCTTTGATATGAATGTTGCCTGTTCATCGGCAACCTTTGGCATCCAGGTGGCGGCAGATTTTATTCGCGCAGGCAATGCAAAAAGCGTTTTGGTCATCAACCCGGAAATTACTTCGGGTCATTTGAACTGGCGAGACCGCGACAGCCATTTCATTTTCGGTGACGTCGCCACTGCTATTTTGGTTGAAGCGGAAGATTTTGCCCCTGCGCGCTATTGGAAAATCTTGCACACAAAACTGAAGACCGTTTTTTCGAACAATATCCGGAACAATTTTGGCTTTCTGAACCACACGTCTCCCGAAGGCATTGGCTTGTCTGACAAATTTTTTGTGCAGGAAGGTCGCCGAGTATTCAAGGAAGTCGTGCCGATGGTTTCAGCTATGATTACCGATGAATTGGCACGACTGGGCCTGTCGGGAAGCGACCTCAGGCGCACTTGGCTGCATCAAGCCAACGCCAATATGAACCGCCTGATTGCGCATCGTGTCTTCGGGCATGAAGCCAATGCCGACGAAAGCCCGACGGTGCTGGACCAATATGCCAACACGTCATCGGCGGGCTCAATCATCGCCTTTCACTTGCATAGCGATGACCTTTTGGCAGGTGACACGGGAGTCATATGCTCCTTTGGGGCAGGCTATTCTGCGGGATGTGTTTTCGTCGAACTGGCTGCCTGACTGTCAGGACAACGGAGGCATAACATTGGCCGGCTTTACAGTTTAACGTAGCGTCATTAGGCAGCAGCCTGCACGAGATGGGGGACAGAGGTCGCAATGCAAACAGGCACGTGGATTTCGCTTTCGGCCTACTTCCTGTTGATGATTGGTATCGGCATTTACGCCTGGCGCAAATCTGCCGCCACGGCCGAGGGATATATGCTGGGCGGACGCGACCTTGGCGCCGCTGTGACCGCGCTATCCGCTGGGGCGAGCGACATGTCCGGCTGGTTGCTCATGGGCTTGCCAGGTGCCGTGTTCAGTCAAGGGCTTGCGGCGGCGTGGATCGGTATCGGCCTTACCATCGGCGCCTATAGCAATTACCGGCTAGTTGCACCGCGCCTGCGGACTATGACCGAACGTGCGGGCGATGCCATTACCATCCCCGATTTTCTGGAAGAAAGATTTGGCGATTCAACGCGCATGCTGCGTGTGATTGCAGCGATCGTCATAATTATATTCTTCACCCTTTATTGCAGCGCAGGGATGGTCGCAGGCGGTAAATTTGCCGTAGCCGCGCTCGGCATGGACTATCTGACCGGGGTTGCGCTCGCCACCAGCGTGGTCGTCCTTTACGTCCTGTTCGGGGGATTTCTCGCCGTTAGCCTGACCGATTTTGTCCAAGGCTGCATTATGTTTGCAGGGCTCGTCTTGGTACCCATAGTTGCCATTTCGGCGTTGGGCGGTTGGGGGGCGTTGTCATCGGGCATTACAGCGACAGAAATCGCCCGTGGGGTTCCCCATGGCAGCATGACGGGATTGTTGACCGGAACCAGCGCCATCGGCGTCATTTCTGCCGCCGCATGGGGTTTGGGCTATTTTGGACAACCGCACATCATCGTGCGCTTCATGGCCATTCGGCGCGTCGCCGACCTGCCCACAGCGCGACGCATCAATATTGGCTGGATGGCAATCTCCCTAGCTGGGGCGATAGCAACTGGCCTGGTTGGTGCGATTTGGGTGACGGCAGGGCGCGGCGCGATTGCCGACCCTGAAACAATCTTCATCCACTTTGCCACCATGCTGTTTCACCCGTTAATCACCGGGTTTTTGCTGGCCGCGATTTTGGCGGCAATCATGTCCACCATTTCGTCGCAGTTGCTGGTGACAGCGTCGAGCCTTGCAGAGGATATTTGGCGCGGCACCGTCCGCCGCGATGCTAATGAAAAGAGCGTGGTTACCATCGGTCGTGCGGCCGTCTTGCTGGTCGCGGCCGTCTCGGGCCTGTTGGCGCTCAATCCGGAATCAACCATCCTTTCGCTGGTGGGCAATGCATGGGCTGGATTTGGCGCAGCCTTTGGCCCCTTAATCCTCGCCTGCCTATGGTGGCGCAAGACGACGATGTGGGGTGCATTCGCCGGAATGGTCGTCGGCGCAGTCACCGTGGTTGCATGGATCGCGATGGGGCTTTCCGACCGACTATATGAGATTGTGCCCGGTTTCATTGCCGCTAGTCTGGCGATTTGGCTGGTCAGCAAATTCACCCTAGCCCCCGCATCAGACCGATTGGAAATTTTCGATGCCGCCGTTGCGGAGGCCAAAGCGATTGCCTGACCCCCTCGACATCCCGCATACCGTCGCTTAAGTTTCAGCCAGCAACGGAAAAATGGGAGATGGGTCAATGGCCACACTGCTAAATCGCAACAGCAAATGGGCAGAGGCCGAGTGGTCGGCGCGGCAGGAGCTTGCCGCCTGTTACCGCATTTTTGCGATGTTCGGCTGGGATGAGTTGATCTTCAACCACATCACGGTCAAGGTCCCGGAGGAGGATGGTGCCTACCTCATCAACCCCTATGGCATGCATTTTTCGGAGGTTACCGCCTCCTCACTCATCAAGATTGATATTGATGGTAACAAGGTCGATGCCGACAACCCTTGGCACGTCAACCGTGCGGGCTTTGTCCAGCACAGCCTGTTCCACCGGTCCTTGCCGGATGCCCATGCCATCATCCACACCCATACCACCGCGACGATGGCGGTCTGTTCGCTCGAGGGGGGATTGCAGGCGACGAATTTTTACGCCTGCAACCATATCGGTCAGCTCGCCTACCATGAATTCGAAGGGGTGACCGTCCGCGATGAGGAGGGGGAGCGGCTGCTCAAGAATCTCGGCGACAAGCGCATTTTGATGCTCAAAAATCATGGCCCGGTCGTCATGGGACGGACTTTGCCAGAGGCGTTCATCAAATATTGGGCGCTGCAGCGGGCATGTGAAATCCAGCTGGCGACGATGAGCATGGGCAAGCCGGTGATGATCGGCGACGATGTGGTCAGCGTGCATCAGCGCGACCTCAGCCAAGTGCAAATTCCGGGTGGGGCGGGCCGGGCGGAGTTTGACGCGATGGTGCGCCGGATCGACAAGATTGATACCAGCTGGCGGGACTGACCGCTAATGACCGCCTTTACCGTCAACGGCCGGCCCATTCGTTATCGAATGGACCCGGCGACGCCCTTGCTCTGGGCGCTGCGCGATGCGTCCAATCTGACCGGCACCAAATATGGCTGCGGCACGGGGGATTGCGGGGCATGCACGGTTGATATTGACGGTGAGGCGGTGCGTAGCTGCACGGTGAGCATCGCGGAGTGTGAGGGGCGCTTTGTCACGACGATAGAGGCGCTGTCCGCCGACCGCAGCCACCCGGTGCAACAGGCCTGGGCCGATCAGCAAGTGACGATGTGCGGGTTTTGCGACCCCGGTTTCATCATGGCGATCAGCGTCCTGCTCAAGAAAAATGCCAACCCCAGCGATGCGGAGATTGATGCCGCGATCACCAATGCCTGTCGGTGCGGGATTTTTGCGCGGGTCAAGCCAGCAATTCGCCGCGCGATTGCCATCCAGCGGGGCGAGGTGCGGGTCGCCGCCGCACCGCCGCCCGGCATCCGCCCAGAGGATGCGGCGCGCCATGTGCCGGCGCTGACCCCGGGGGCAAAATAGCCCATTGCATAGCCGAATAGCCCCCGAAGGCTATTTCGAGCATTATTCCATTTTTACAATGGCTTAGGTTATTTTTCAGATCATCCCGGCGAGCGGGCTGGACGGGTCGGCATATTTGCGCATCGCCATCCGCCCGGCGCGATAGGCGCTGCGCCCGGCCACCACCGCATCGCGCATCGCACCCGCCATCAGCACCGGGTCCTTGGCCTCGGCAATGGCGGTATTCATGAGGACGCCGGTGCAGCCCAGTTCCATCGCGACCGCCGCGTCGGACGCGGTGCCGACGCCCGCATCGACCAGCACGGGCACGCTCGCCCCCTCGACAATCAGGCGGATGGTGACGCGGTTCTGGATGCCAAGGCCGGAGCCGATCGGCGCGCCCAAGGGCATGACCGCGACCGCCCCCGCGCTTTCCAACTGTTTGGCGGCGATCGGGTCATCCACGCAATAGACCATCGGCAAAAACCCTTCATTGGCGAGGGTTTCGGTAGCGCGCAGCGTTTCGCGCATGTCGGGATAGAGGGTCTTCGCCTCCCCCAACACCTCCAGCTTTACCAAATCCCAGCCCCCCGCTTCGCGGGCGAGGCGCAGCGTGCGCACCGCATCCTCCGCCGTGAAACAGCCCGCGGTATTGGGCAGATAGGTATATTTTTTGGGGTCGATAAAGTCGGTCAGCATCGGCGCCTTGGGGTCGGAGACATTGACCCGCCGCACCGCGACGGTGATGATTTCCGCGCCCGAGGCCACCAAGGCAGCGGCATTTTGTTCAAAGTCGCGATATTTGCCGGTGCCGACAATCAGGCGGCTGGTGAAGTGCCGCCCGGCAACGCTCCACCCATCCGCGGCTTCACCTGCGGCCATATTCATGCCCCGCCCCCCACAAAATGCACGATTTCGAGCGTATCACCGTCCGCCAGCACCACATCCGCAAAGGTCGAACGGGCGAGGATTTCCCGATTAAGTTCGACCGCAACTTTGGCAGGGTTAAGCCCGATGCGGCAAAGAAGTTCGTGCACGCTGAGCGCCGCGTCCAAGCGCCGCCCCTCCCCATTCACGACAATATGAATGCCCTGCGCCGCCGGGGGCGCTGTTTCTGCCGGTGATTCCATGCCCCACCCCTACACGCGGTGCGGCCGCTGTAAAAGATAGGGGTGCGATGTCGGCGGTTACTTTATCATGCCCGACGGATAGGGGTTGCCGCCGATTCCTGAACGATGACACCGTCGCGGCGAACTCTGGTTGTCCTTAGTAGATCTGCACCGCGATTCTCGACATCGAAATCAACGAAATTAATTTCATTATCGCGACCACCGAAACATGCATTAAGTGCCGATAACAGTTCAACCGAATTCAATTCTTGCGCTTTCGGCGTCGGGTTGTTTCGTGGCGCAGCTATTGTGGACGGAAACACGTATATGCAGGGTGGCGGCAGGAGATATTGGCCAACTTCAACTACCCGCTTTTCGTCCCCAAGAATTTTCGGACACGGTCGTCCGATTGTTCCGCAAACCATATCCCAAATAATCAGGCCATCTACCCGCTGTGATCGCGAGATAATCTCTGCACTAAGTCGAGTATGAATACCAGACCACGCGTTATGGCGCGGATCGGCACCTGGATTGGTGCAAACACTCCATAGCACAAACTCATGAGCATGGGGTGGTCGTTCAAAAATATTGGTATTGTTGCCATCAAGGCAGCCTTTGAGTTCAATTGCCGCAACTTTGCCGGAGTTCAGAGCAACCGTATAATCGTGGCGATTATTCTCCCCGGCCGACTCCCAATCTGAAATATGCCCGCCATCCTGCATGAAATTGAGCACATGCGCCACAAAATCACGCTTGCCCCTCATTGTTGCAGAAAATTGCCCTCGAATGCGTTCGATCGCACCGCGAAATAAACCGCTATTGTAAAATTCCGTCTCACCTAAACCATGCTCACCAAGCAGATGCGCCTGCGTTTTCAGAGCTTCGGCAAACGATTCGATCTGCATGCGCAAAATTTCATTTTTCTCGCACGGTATAATCGTCATGCTGCCGCCTTCATCTGATATTTCGCGCGCAACAGCGGCTCAAATAGCTGCTCGGTTAGATAATGCACTACCGGCACTGCAACTCCATCACCCAATAAGTGATAGGCTTCATTATAATTCTCAGGCAAGCTATAGTCTTCAGAAAGCCCCATCAGTCGTGCTGCTTCCCGGCTTGAAATCAGTCGCGATTTTACGCTTTGACCCTCAACCACCAAAATTATTTGCCGACTAGACCCACCGCCGGGCGTGCGAAGGCATCCCGCTATATCGTCGAACCGCACCTCTGCGCGTTGAGATTTTTGACCCCCAACATCTACCCGCGTGCGCTTATAGATCGTGCCAACCACCTTTCGGCCGAAGTGCTTAGCATGACGCACCTTGTCTAAATTGACCCCACTCATCATCGACAGCAGCTTTTCGGTCACCTCAGCGGAATGCCAAGGCACACTGAGCGGGGCATCTTCAATCAAGTCGGCAAAACGCGTGTTGGAAATTGCCGGAGGAGTAAGGTGCCACCATATCCAGCGATCCTTAATCACGTCTGGTAGTTGGCGATATGCAGCGCGCAGCGCCTTAGGGTGCCACTGCTCTGCCGGACTGCTACCCATGACAAAACTCGGGATAATTGCGTCTTCACGAATACCGACAAAAAATAGCCGAGGCCGTGAATGTGGCAAAAATAGTGCCGCATCAATCACCGCCGCACCAAACCGATATCCCGACTGCACAAATGAATTGCAAATAGCCTCGAAATCTTTGCCGCCGTGCGAAGTCAGCGTACCTGAAACATTTTCAAGTGCGATGATATCTGGCGCACGCTGTTCAGCAATCAGAGAATCCATCAGCCGCCAAAACGGCCAAAACGTTCCAGAGCGTTCTCCACGAAGTCCCGCTCCATTGCCCGCGAGCGACAGGTCTTGACACGGAAAAGACGCCCAAACGAGATTAGCCTTCGCAGGCAAGTCGGCGGGTTTTAGTTCGGCAACATCACCACACAGCAGTGCATCGCCACCCCAATTGCGCGCATATGTTTCGCATTTCTTTCGGTCAAAATCATTTGCGAACAGGCAGGTCCAATCGCCTGTGCAAAGGCCAGCATGCGCCATGCCGCCGCCCGCAAAAAATTCGTAGAACGTATAGTTTGAACCTGACACACGCGGCCTTTCTGGCAATCCACATTAAAATGATGTCGGCCAATATCAAGAACAAATGAAATACAAGCCAGCGGCGAACCAATTCCGACAGGACACCTACTGCCGCAAAGCCGCAACGCAATGCCAAGCCAAGGACTTTTCCAAAACGACAGGCAGCATCGCGTCGCGCCGCCGTTTGGGATGCAGCGCACCGGGTTGCCCCATTACAAATTACATGGTTATTGCGAATGATTCTGCATTGCATATGCAAATGACACTGCTAAAGCGCGGTCAGACGCAAATGCGAGTCATTCGCATATAAGGAGGGGCTTAGGATATGCAGCGTGGAAACCGGGGATTGTTGCGGGCGTTACGCATGGGCGGCAGCCTGCTGGCGCTGGGTTGGGGCGCAGCGGCAGCCGCACAGGCGCTGCCTGCCGCCAATGGACAGCCGATCCCCACCGCATCTGCCACGGCAAGCGTCAGCGATGATGCCAGCGAATATGGTGGCGATGGGCGCGCCATTACCGTCACCGCGACGCGCAGCGAAATCCGGGTGGAGGATGCGCCGGTCACCGTGTCGGTGATCGAGGATGAAGACATCGCCGACCAGATGGTCACCGATATCCGCGACCTCGTCCGTTTTGAACCCGGCGTCACGGTGCGGCGCGCGCCAGCGCGGTTCAACGCCGGTATTTCGACGGTCGGGCGTGCGGGCAATGAAGGGTTCAACATTCGCGGCATCGGCGGCAATCGCGTGCTGATTCAGGTGGATGGCGTGCGCGTCCCATATGGTTTCAGCTTTGGCGCGCAGGATGTCGGGCGCGGTGATTATGTCGATGTATCGCTGATCAAATCGGTTGAAATTTTGCGTGGGCCAGCGTCGGCCCTTTATGGCAGCGACGGTTTGGCAGGCGCAGTCAGTTTTCGCACCGCCGACCCGGAAGATTTGCTGCAATCGGGGCAAAATGTCGGCGGTGTTGCGCGCGCCCATTATTCGAGCGCCGATAATGAATTTGCCGAAACCTTGATATTGGCGGGACGGTCGGGCGCGCTATCGGCCATGGTCGGTTATACAAGGCGCGACTTTGGCGAACTGGAAAATCAGGGCATTGTCGGCGGCACCGGCGCGGCGCGCACCCGCGCCAACCCACAGGATGGCGCATCCAACGCGCTGATCGGTCGGATCGTCTGGGACGGCGGTTCGGGCCACCGGCTGCGCTTGACCGGCGAATATCTCGACACCCGGCTCGACACCGATGTGCTGAGCGGGCGCAGCGCCACGGTCGACCTGTTGACCGCGCATGACACGGGCGAGCGCTGGCGCGCCGCCATCGACTGGCGCTGGCAGGGCAGCGGCCTGTTCGACAGCGTCGCAGCGGCGCTTTACGTGCAGGATGCCGAAGATGTGCAATTCACCCGCGAAGACCGCACTCCGGCGGCCGACCGCACCCGACTCAACAGCTTTGAAACGCGCGTCTGGGGCGCATCTGTGGAGGGGCGGCGTGACTTTACCACTGGCAGGGCGCGGCACCGCCTGATCGTTGGCGCGGATTATAGCCGCACGCGCCAGCGCGGGCTGCGCGACGGCACGGTGCCACCCTTTGGCGAAACATTTCCGACCCGCGCCTTTCCGGTGACCGATTATAGCCTCGGCGGCATTTTCATCGGCGATGAAATCAGCCTGGGCGCACTCAGCCTGTTTCCGGCGCTGCGCTATGACCATTATCGCCTGTCGCCGCGCCCCGAACCCTTGCTCCCCGCCTTTACCACCATTGGTCAGTCGGGCGGGCGGGTAACCCCCAAATTGGGTCTGGTGGTCCATATTGCCGATGATTGGCGGCTGTTCGGCAATTATGCCCAAGGGTTTAAATCCCCCGAACCGACGCAGGTGAACCAGTTCTTCGAAAATCTGGCCATCGGCTATATCAGCCGTCCCAACCCCAATTTGGGGCCCGAACGCTCGCGTGGGTTCGAGGGGGGCATACGCTATGTCGGCGATCATTTTTCAGCGTCGTTCACCGCCTTTGACATGCGCTATCGCGATTTCATCAGCCAAGAAGTGGTCGGGGGCAGCTTTACCCCCGCCGACCCGGCAATATTCCAGTTCGTCAACCTGTCGCGCGCCGAAGTTTCGGGGGTGGAAGGGCGCGCCAGCTATACCATCGACGGATTGCGCGCCAATTTTGCGCTTTCCTATGCCAGCGGCAATTTCACCGATGCGGCAGGCGTGCGCCAACCGCTATCGACCGTCGATCCGCTGCGCATCGTCGTGGGGGTCGGCTATCGCGCAAGCGATGATCGCTTTGGTGGCGACGTCAGCCTGACCCACCACAGCCGCAAGGACGCCGACCGTACGACCGGTGTGTGCACCGGCCCCTGTTTCCGACCCGACGCCGCAACGATTATCGACGCGACCGCGTGGCTGCGCATCGCGTCCGCGCTGACGCTGCGGCTCGGCCTGTTCAACCTAACCGACGAGAAATATGCGCTGTGGGCCGATGTGCGCGGGCTTTCCGCCACGTCGACCATCACCGATGCCTATACCCAGCCGGGGCGCAATATGTCGGTGTCGATCAGCTATCGTTTTTGACCGTGCCACCATGCAAGAAAGGGGGATTCATGACCCGATTACCGATTATCGCCGCCCTATTATTATCGACCAGCCTGATGAGCGCCCCGGCGCTGGCCCACCCGCCGATTGCCGAACGTGCCGCCGCCGATGAGGCTGCGGCACTTGAAGCCGACCGCGCCGACATATTGGCGATGGCGGGCAATTTCCGCGTCCGCTTCGACATGCAGGAAGCCACCGCGTGGACCAGCGATTATACCCCACGCGACCGGCAGATTTCGGGCGGCTACGAAGTTGTCCGCGTGATAGAGGATAGCGGACGGCGCATCGTCCTCCAGCATCTGTTGGTCGTCGATAATGAAGGCCAGTCGATGGTCATCAAACATTGGCGGCAGGATTGGGAATATGAACCCACCCGCGTGCTGGTTTATTCCGACAGCAACCGCTGGACGTGGGAGGATGTGCCCGAACGCATGCGCCATGGCCGTTGGTCGCAAACCGTCTATCAGGTGGATGATAGCCCGCGCTATGCCGGCTGGGGCCAGTTTGAGGAACAGGGCGGCGTGCGCCGCTGGCGTTCCAACTGGACGTGGCGGCCGCTCGCCCGGCGCGATGCGGTGCGCCACCCGGTCTATGACCGCTATCTGGGGATCAACCGCCACCAAAATACCCCGACCGGCTGGATCCACTGGCAGGATAATGAAAAAATGGGGATGGTGAACGGGCAGCTACGCCCGATTGTCCAGGAATATGTGCTCAACACCTATACCCGCTTCGACGGTTTTGATGTCGCCGCCGCCGACCGTTATTGGGCGGCGACGTCCGGATATTGGGCGGCAGTGCGCGCCGAATGGGCCGCGATTGCCGAGGCGCACGGCGGCATCGCCATCACCGAAGAAGCGCAGGCCGGCACCGTCATTTCGGCCCGCCTGCTCGAAATGGCAGACGAAATATTGGCGGGCAGCAAGACCCAGCAAGACGCAATTGCCGAGGCACAGCGGCTGATGCGCGGGGCAACTGGCGGGTCGGGGCAAAACGCCGCACGATAATTAGTGTCCGGGGTCGCAACAATATGGGGGGTGGCGCCTTGCCGCCCCCTTTATAATTCGTCCGCCGGGTGCCACGCCAAGGCCTTGTCCAAAACGGCGCGGATGAAGGGGCCTTTTTCCGCGCTATAGGCGACACTGTCATTGGGGTGGAGCGCGCGGATACGCCGCTTTTCCGCAGCATAATCGGCAGCGACGTCGGCATGGGCGCGCAGATAGTCGCGAAAGGCGACCTGCAATTTTATGTGGCGCGAGCCCGCCGCATAAAAATGGAAATTGGCGATACGTTCAACTTCGCCATCCTTGCCCCCGGCAATAGGCGCATCGAGCGTGCAGAAACGCCGCCCATCCACGCCAAATTCGCCATGCCAGCCAAGGCCGAGCGCGCGCACCCGCCCCTCCGCCGCGTCAAGCGCGGCCATGCTGCTCGCCACCCCGACAATGTCGATCACCGGCTTTGCCAAAATGCCGGGAATAGCGGTCGACCCGACATGGTAGAGGCGCAGCAATGGGGGGTTGAGCGGCGCAAGCATAGCCATCAGGCTTTGCGCCCGCTCCGCCCAGCGGGGGTCATGTTCGACCAGATGAACCGCGATGGCCAGTGTCATGACCGACGCAGCCTATCATAACCGCGCCCTAGGGCAAGGCCTTGGATAATGGGCGGAATTGGGGTGCGCGCGCTAGGCGCGGATGCCGATTGCCAGCGCCGCTTCGCGGGGATTGTCGGAAAAAATGCCATCGACCCCCGCCGCAACAAAGGCGCGGATTTCGCCCACCAGATCGCCATGCGCCGCCGGGTCATCACCGATGCGCAAATCCGCAGGCAAAAAGAAATTTTCGCGGCGGAACGTCCATGGATGAACCGCCAGCCCCGCGCCATGCGCGCGCGCCACCAGCCCGGTAGCCTCGCCCAAATTGCCATCGGCATCGCGGGCGATCACCGCATCCTTGGGCGGGCCGATGCCGTCGGCATATTGGGCGATGGCGGCAAGCCCCGCATCGGTCAGCATTTCGGCATAGCTTTGCCCGCTGCCATCCGCCGGGCCGCCCACGCTGTCGACCAGTTGGATGAGCCGCACCTTGGTCAGCCCCCGCAGACGGCGCAGATTTTCAACCTCAAAAGATTGGATAAAGACGGGGGCCGCCGCGTTCGCATGTTCAAATTGGTGGAGCAGCGCCAGCATCGGCGCTTCGTGCGGGAGGCCGATGGCGGCAAAATAGCTGGGGTGCTTGGTTTCGGGATAGACGCCGATTTGCCGACCGAGTCGCGCGCTTTCACGCGCCGCCAGTTCCAAAATCTCGGCAAAGCTGGGGATCAGAAATTGCCCGTCATAGGCGCAATTTGCGGCGCGCAATTGCGGCAGCCGTTCGCGCGCGCGCAATGTGCGCAGCTCTGTAAAGCTGAAATCCTCGGTAAACCAGCCGGTGACATCGCGCCCGTCGATGCGCTTGGTCGTCCGGCGCGCGGCAAATTGCGGCAGGTCGGCGACGTTGGTGGTGGAACCAATTTCATTTTCATGCCGCGCGACCAGCACCCCATCGCGGGTCAGCACAAGGTCGGGTTCGATAAAATCCGCGCCCAAATCAATCGCCAATTGATAGCTGGCAAGCGTATGTTCGGGCCGTTCGCCCGACGCGCCGCGATGCGCGATCAAAATCGGCCTATCTGCCAAGCGCCGCCGCCCATTGGTCCGCCGCAAAGCCGATCAACGGCGCGTCCCCCACGCCGGTCAAGATCGGCCGCTTGATCATCGACGGGTTGGCCAGCATCAGGCGGATCGCCTTGGCAGGGTCGATATCCAGCTTGTCCGCATCGCTCAGCGCGCGAAAGCTGGTTCCGGCGCGGTTGAGCACCCTTTCCCAACCCGCCGCGGCCACCCATGCGCTGAGCAGGTCGGCATCTGCCCCCAATTTCTTATAATCATGGAAAATATATGGCTGCCCCGCATCGTCGAGCCAGCGGCGCGCCTTTTTGACCGTGTCGCAATTGGCGATGCCATAAAGGGTGATGGTCATGCCCCGCCCCCCGCCGCAACGCCGAAATAGCGCGCCCAATGCGCATCGCGCGCCGCCATTTTGACCAAAAAGGGGCAGGTCAGCCGCGCGCGTCGTCCCATTTGCTCCAGCAGCGCGAAGGCCCCGATGGCAAGTTTTTTGGCGGCCCCGCTGCCGCGCAAATCGGGTGACACTTCGGCATGCGGCAGCACCCATATATCGCCATCGTCGACGACATCGATAAAGGCATGGCCATGGCCGACCGGCAGGATGAGGCGACTGGTCACCGCGTCAAAATATACGTCCATGGGGCGGGAGGCTATCGCGCCAAAGCGCCGCTGGCAATCCGCCCCAGCCGATGATCGGCAAGCGCCCCTTGACGCCTGCCCCCAATATCTCAATGGCGGCGGGCGATTGGGGGACATGCTTTGGAAATTCGCATCGACAGCATTTTGACCGGCAAGGTCGCACGCTTTGGCCCACGGGGGGAGGCAAGTGGCTTTATCAAATCCCCCTGCGCCGGGCCGGTCAGCCTGACCCCCTTGGGTTTGGCGGGGGATGAACAGGCCGACCGCGTCCACCATGGCGGGGTGGATAAAGCGATGCTCCATTATGCCATCGACCACCGCGCCGCGTGGATTGCCGAACAGGGCGAGCTTGCCGATATCTTGGGCGCGCCGGGGGCTTTTGGTGAAAATATCGCCGCTGCAGGTTGGACCGAAAAGGATATTTGCATCGGCGACAAGATGCGCATCGGCAGCGCCTTGGTCGAGGTGAGTCAGGGCCGCCAACCCTGTTGGAAGCTCGGCCGCCGCTTTGGCCGTCCCGACATGGTCGCGCGCGTCGTCGCGACCATCCGCTGCGGTTGGTATTATCGCGTCATCGAACCCGGCGTCTTGGCGGCGGGGGACAAGATCAGCCTGATCGACCGGCCGCACGCGCCATGGCCAGTAACGCGGGCCTTTGCCATCCTTATCCAAAAAGCATCCGCGACGCGCGCGGAAATCGCCGAACTCGCCGCCATCCCGGCGCTCGCCACATCATGGCGCGAACGCTGTCATGCGATGCTAAAATGATCAGCGGCGCATAGTCGCGCACCGAGTAAAGCGGGCAAATGCCTCCCGAACATTGGCTGATTCCGCCCGGTGCGGTTCGCTGTCGCTCACCGAGTAAAGCGGGCAAATGCCCCCCGGGCATTTGCTGATTCCGCCCGGTGCGGTTCGCTGTCGCTCACCGAGTAAAGCGGGCAAATGCCCCC
>JADZEQ010000004.1 GCA_020850455.1 Sphingomonadaceae bacterium
CAAAGGTACATCTCGGTACCGGTCAACGGGATTCAAGGGATGGTAAGGTTTTTCGCGGAGCATCGAATTAAACCACATGCTCCACTGCTTGTGCGGGTCCCCGTCAATTCCTTTGAGTTTTAATCTTGCGACCGTACTCCCCAGGCGGATAACTTAATGCGTTAGCTGCGCCACCCAAGCACCAAGTGCCCGGACAGCTAGTTATCATCGTTTACGGCGTGGACTACCAGGGTATCTAATCCTGTTTGCTCCCCACGCTTTCGTACCTCAGCGTCAGTACTTGTCCAGTTAGTCGCCTTCGCCACTGGTGTTCTTCCGAATATCTACGAATTTCACCTCTACACTCGGAATTCCACTCGCCTCTCCAAGATTCTAGCTACCTAGTTTCAAAGGCAGTTCCGGGGTTGAGCCCCGGGCTTTCACCTCTGACTTGAGTAGCCGCCTACGTGCGCTTTACGCCCAGTAATTCCGAACAACGCTAGCTCCCTCCGTATTACCGCGGCTGCTGGCACGGAGTTAGCCGGAGCTTATTCTCCAGGTACTGTCATTATCATCCCTGGTAAAAGAGCTTTACAACCCTAAGGCCTTCATCACTCACGCGGCATTGCTGGATCAGGCTTTCGCCCATTGTCCAATATTCCCCACTGCTGCCTCCCGTAGGAGTCTGGGCCGTGTCTCAGTCCCAGTGTGGCTGATCATCCTCTCAGACCAGCTAAGGATCGTCGCCTTGGTGAGCCTTTACCTCACCAACAAGCTAATCCTACGCGGGCTCATCCTTTGCCGATAAATCTTTGGTCTTGCGACATCATCCGGTATTAGCAGTCATTTCTAACTGTTATTCCGAAGCAAAGGGCAGATTCCCACGCGTTACGCACCCGTGCGCCACTAGACCCGAAGGTCTCGTTCGACTTGCATGTGTTAGGCATGCCGCCAGCGTTCGTTCTGAGCCAGGATCAAACTCTCAAGTTTGATGTTCGAGAATGCAAAGGTGGAATATCCCTCGCAAACCCGCTCATTTTAAGGAGCCTGGCCTACACAAGAAGCAACCTTCGAAAAGGCTGCTTCCACGTTATGGAAACGTGTAAGACATGTAGGTCAGGCTTGGCTTTTTAACCTGAGCACCCGGCACCTTAAAGTTGCCGGACCCAGGGCCGCCGCCCACATGTCCCTTCATGACAAATCACGATGTCAAAAAGCCGCGCCCCAAAAAAAGCGGCGGACAAAAGACCCATCCAGTTATCACTAACCGGATTCACTTGTCCGTCGATCTGTGGCGACCGGTAGCTGCCCGCCGTGGCGGCGCCGTCCGGTGAAGGGGCCTCTAAAGGGGGGTTTGATTCGGGTCAACCCATATTTGCAATTTTATTTCCTACTTTTTTCGAATCTTGGCCGGGCAATTGTTTCGCGCCCCTTTTGATGGGTGGCGCTCGGGCCTCTAGGTGCATGCTGACCGCGCGCGCATGGCAACGCTTGGACAATATTTCTGTGCTAGGGGCGTGGTGATGCAGTCCGAATATGCCCTGAACCCGCTGGATAAGCCTGATTCGTCCGGAACCGACGATACGGCCAAGGCCGAATCACAACCGGGGCTGACCGTTCAGGTGCGCCGCGCCATATTCTGGCGCACCGGCACACAAATATTGTCGCAGATCATCAGCTGGACGGTCACGCTCATCGTCATCCGCATCCTCAACCCCGCGGACTATGGGCTTTATGCCATGGCGCAGGTGATGATGACCTTTTTGGATTTCCTGAACGGCTATGGCTTTGCCAGCGCGCTGATCCAGCAGAAAGCGGTAACTCGCCACGCGATTCGACAGGCGCTGGGTTTGCAGATTTTGATGAATGCGATGATGGCGGCGATGCAATTTGCCGCCGCGCCGGTCATCGCCGACTATTATGGCCAGCCGGTGGTGGCGGATATTTTGCATGTGTTGTGCTTCATATATCTCTTCACCCCCTTCATCATCGTGCCCGAAGTGCTGCTCGCCCGGACGCTGGAGTTTAAAAAGCAGGCAATCGTCGGGTTGAGCGCGGCGGCAGTTGGCGCAACGGTCGCGCTGATTTTGGCGATGAAGGGCTTTGGCGTTTGGACGTTGGTATTTGCCCCCCTCTCTATCAGTTGCACCCGTGCCATCGGCCTGATGTTGGCCGCACGGCTGCGCCCATGGCCAAGCTTTAACTTCAAAGGGGCCGGGCACATCGTCAATTTCGGCCTGCTGCTGATGGCCAGCCACTTATTCTGGGTGATTCAATCGCAGAGCGACGTCTTTATCGCCGGGCGATTGTTCGACCCACATCATGTCGGCCTTTACGCCGAATCGCTGTTCCTGACGCAGTTGGTGATGTCCAAATTCGTCCCCGCGCTGAATCAGGTCGCCTTTCCTGCATATGCGCGCCTCCAAGACGACCCTGATGCACTGGCGCAGGGGTTTTTGAACGCTGTGCGGCTGGTAACATTGGTCACTGCACCGATTTTCATCGGCATTGCAGCGAGCGCCGCGCCCTTGGTCGAGATATTATTTGGGCATAAGTGGATCGGGATGGTGCCGATGATGCAGATGCTCGGCCTCGCCACCCCGTTCATGACCGTGCAAATCCTGTTTCCGCCGGTCAATAATGCGATCGGACGGCCCGACCTTACTATGAAGGCATCGCTGGTGGGCGCACTCACCTTTCCCATCGCCTTTTTCATTGGCAGCCAATTTGGTATCCATGGGTTGGCTGCGGCATGGTTGTTATGCGCCCCGCTCCTCCTTCTCGCCACCGCCAATATAGCGGCGCGCGGCAATGGCATCGCCGCGATGCGCGTGCTCGGCGCGGCCGCACCCGCGGTCGGCACAGCTATGCTGATGGGGGCAATCGTCCACCTGTTGGGCAGGCTCATTCCCCCGTCGCTGCCAATGGCTGTGCAATTGGCAGCATTGGTGGGGGCCGGCGCGGTGAGCTATGCCACGCTATCCATCCTCTTGCAGCGCAACTCCCTGCTATATGCGTGGAATCTGCTCCGCCCAGCGCGCGGATAATTATCACGCCAGCCTTGCCTAGGGTGGGGCGATGGCGCATGGCATACGCCATGGTCAAACACTCCGAACTCGATAACCCCAAGGTCGCGGCCCATGCCTGGGCCCATTATTGGCGGCTGATGCGTTGGATGGCAGGATTGGCGGTCGGCGCGGCAATTGTTGCCATCGCCGGCCTGTGGTGGCGCAATCCGGACGCGTCGATCCACCTGTTTATCGCCGCCGCCGCTGGCGTCATTTTTTCAGTGATGCTGGCCGCCGCGCTGATGGGACTGGTCTTTCTGTCATCGGGCACCGGCCATGACGAAGCGATTGATGATTTGTTGGAGGAAGAGCGTAACCGGCCCTGATCACCCCATGACGGCATCAGGGTCCGCGCGCGACACCAATACTTCGGCGATCGTGTCGAACAATAATTGCATCGCAATGGGTTTATAAAGGACAGCATCGGCGCCGGTGGCGACGCATTCCGCCTCTAGCCCCGGCGATGCGTCGGCGGTAACGACGATGATCGGCAAATCACGCAAATGATCATGGCGCGCGCGCAGGGCGCGCATCACGTCAAAACCATCCATCTCAGGCATGCGAAGGTCGAGCAACAATACGTCGAACGGATCGGATTCCAGCCGCGTTATGCCGCTGCGCCCACCATCCGCCTCCGCCAATTCCAACCCCGCGACGTGCAACATATCGCGCACGACGCGGCGGTTCATGGCATCATCCTCTATAAACAGGATTCGCATTACCGGCCGCCTGCCGCCCGTTTGGGCGCATTAGGGGCGTTTGTGACTTGGTCGGCACCATCGCCGGCCGCGCCAGCGCGCGCCGCATTTCCGGCAGCATGCCCGTCGGCGTCACGCCATTCGGACAGCAGCTTTGCAACCATTGTACGTGTAAATGAAGCAAAGGTCACGCGTCCATTCACATTACTGGGCAAAGCATCCGGATCGACATCACCGACCAGCAAAATGCGCCCCTGCGGCGGGCAGGTTGATGCCTGCGCAACGAATTGCGCCAGCGCCGCCCCATCCACCAACCAGTCGATAGAGGCTTGCGCTGCTGCAGCCTCAAAACTGACGGTATCGCCGATCGGCAGGATTGCAACATCATCGGCGCGTGCCATCGTTGCGAGCATCGCGCGACGCATCGGGTCTGCGGCAAGCAAGGCGATGCCATGCCGATTGTCGGCAATTTCGTGCGGCCCACCCGGGTCGCACGGCGCGCTGACCGCCACGGGGTTCCACGGCAGCAACACGGTAAAGCAACTGCCCGCACCTTCGGCACTTTCGAGCGCGATGTCCCCGCCCATCGCGCGGGCGATTTGGCGGCAAATGGCAAGCCCCAACCCCGAACCGGCATAGCTGCGACTGCGCGAACCATCGACCTGACGGAACATTTCAAACACCGCTTCATGCCATTCGGCGGCGATGCCAATGCCGCTGTCACGCACCGCAATTTGCAGCTGGCGGCCATCACCGCTGCGGCCCACCGCCAATGATATATATCCCTCGCTGGTGAATTTCAGCGCATTGCCAACCAGATTCGACAAAAGCTGGGTAAGCCTGTCCGCGTCGACATTGTGGATATTTTCCGTAACATTGGCATCAAATTGCAGCGCAATGTGCCGCGCCGCCGCCTCTGTTTGATAGAGGGCGAGCACCCGCTCTGCCAGTTCGACCACATTGGTCGGGCGCGCGTCGATGCGAAAACCGCCATGTTCCATTTTGGCGACGTCCAATATGTCATCAACCAGCGCCTTCATGGTCACACCCGAATCCTGCACCAATTGTATCTGCGCGCGCAAATCAACGGATACATCGCGATTGGCCAACATAATCTGCGTCATGCCCAAAATGCCATTCAATGGGGTACGAATCTCATGGCTGGTAGAGGCTAGGAATTCGGTCTTGGCCGCCAATGCCTTTTCAAGCTGGACATTGACCCCGGCCAATTGTTCGGCGTGGCGATAGGCGCGGTTGCGCGAACGCATGGTCATCAACACCAGCGTGATGAGCAGCGCGACGGTGACCACCGCTGCCCCAGCCACCGTGTACGTATAGCGCCGTTGCGATGCTACGTCGCGCGCCAATTGTTCGGCGCGCAACCGCTGGATGCGCGATTCCTGCGCCGAAAACTGGAATTGCGCAGCAAGCAGCGCCGAACGGTTGGATGCGGTCAATTCCGTGTCGGCATCGTCGATCCGGCGCACCGCCTCCAACTGCGACAATGCTTCGGCCGCGTTGCCGGTGCGCTCTGCCAATTGGTAGGCAAGATAATGAATATGGCGATAGGATGATGGGGAAGTTTGCGGGTCAACCCCGGCCAGAGCGGAGTCAAGCAGGCGCGAAGCCGCCCGATATTGCCCGCGTTCCAGTGCAATCATGGCTGCAACACGAATTGCGGTCAGCCGCAGCACCGGGTTGCGCATGGCGCTGATCGGCCCCATCCGCGCCAAAGCGGTTTCAGCGGCAGCATGGTTGCCGAGCGAGGCGTGTGCCCATGCGATATTGCTGTCGATCATCGCCAATTGACTGGTCAGATTCAGGCGTGAAGCCATCGCGCGCGCACGTTCAAAATGCGGCAATGATGCAGAAAAGTCCGATTCAGCCAGCCAAGATACGCCAATGCCATTGGCATAGTTAAGCTGAAACATCGCGTCATTGGGGAGGGTTTGCAACGCCAGACCGAGGTAGCGTCGCGCGGTCGCGCCATCCCCCACCACATTATAAAGCATCGACAATGCAAACAGGCTTTCGCCTTGGCCGCGGGGATCGCGCGCCGCGATGAAACCCAATTGCGCCTGGCGATAATCGCGCAGCGCCGCACCAAAATCGCGCGCGCCAAACGCCATCAACCCATGGAGCAGCGACGCACGCGCGGCATCCAGCCGCCCCGCAACGCCCGCACGGTGCAGTGCGGTCAGCTGGTCAAGGCTGGTGCGCGCACCCGCCGTGTCGCCGCTGCGGAATTGTGCGCGTGCAAGCACCGACAATATCTCCGCGCGGCTATCGACATTCGCCGCACCTGCCAAATCCGCCTGTGCGCGGGCCAACGTCGCTGCCGGATCACGCGCCAGCGGCAACGCCATGGCTTCGCTATAGCTGGCGCGGGGTGCAGCGAGGGAAATCTGCGGCGCCAGCAACAGCATGAAAATGGAAAGATAGCGGGCAAAAGCCGCTGTCACGCCCGTTTCCAGATACGATGATCGCGCAATGCTCGCCCATCAAAGGGTATGGAAATAGAGACAGGGTCAAAGCGTTCAAGAAAGGCGGGCAGCGCATCCACCCGCATCGGCCGGCCGATCAGAAAACCCTGCATCGAATCGCAGCCCATTACCGTCAACAGCGCGTGGGCGGCGGGGGTTTCCACCCCCTCTGCGGTCACCTGCATGCCCAGCGCATGGGCAAGGTCGATGGTTGAACGCACGATCAGCGGGTCGCGGTGGCTGGTACCGAGTGAGGTAATGAAGCTCTTGTCGATTTTCAGCTCGTCCGCTTCAATCTGCTTGAGATAGGTGAGCGAGGAAAGACCCGACCCATAATCGTCGATCGAAATGGCAAAACCGGCCCCGCGCAAACGGCGGATATTGGCAAAGGCAAGATCGGGATCGCCGATGACCGAGCGTTCGGTAACCTCTATCCCCAAATCCACCCCGGGCCGACTAGGCATTTTGCACAATTGCGCGACAATTTCTTCATCCGTCAGCAAGCCAGCCGACAGGTTCACGAAAATGCGCACCGCATAGCCCGCATTGCGCAACAGCGCCTGATCAATGATTGCCTGTTCAAAAGTCCACAAAGTCAGCGGACGGATCGTCCCCGATTGTTCGGTACGTTCGATAAAACGATCGGGAAGCAGCAGTCCGCGCGCCGGATGATCCCAGCGTAACAAAGCCTCCACCGCATCAATGCGACCCGAACGCATGTTGAGCTTGGGTTGATGCGTCAGGCGAAATTGCGCTTCGCTGAGCCCGCGCAACACCTCTCCATCGGCAAAGCTTAACGCAGGCTGCGAATCGCGAAGCGGCAGTGCATCGGTCAAAAGGCCAGGCAAATCCATGACACAATCTTGCCCGAAACCCCTAAAAAAAAGCTTAATTTTCGGGGTTTTTGCCGACCCGCGGATCGGAAAATTTGTCAAATAGTTAACAATCGATTAAACATGTTCGGCAAGTATAAGGAGCCTGACCATGATGCTTTCGATCTTGGCCGACGCCTTTTACGGCAAAGACACGACGGGCGAGGTTTTCCCGCCGTTCTAACTAGCCGTATCTATGCGTCTATGGTTGTGCCGTCACATGGCGGCACATAAAACCATGCCATAGAATATCTGAAATAGGGGGGCCAAAAGCCCCCCTATTTTTCATTATATTTCAATACATTAATCCGCTTTCCCGGCGGCGCACTGGGCAAATAGCCACTGGCGGATGGCACTCGCCAAATTGGGTGCGGGTTCTTGTTCGAGGCGCGCAGCATCGATTTGCGCAACCAGCGCATTGACCGGCAAACCGCTTTGCGCCGCTGCACGGCACAGGGCGTCCCAAAAAAGCGACTCGATTCGAATCGAGGTTGCATGCCCGGCAATCGTAACGCTGCGTTTATCGGCGACGTCGAATTGCATAGCGCTGCACGCACCCCCTAATACATATGTTGGCCACCGTTGATCGACAGTGTCGAACCGGTGATGAAGCCGCCTTCGTCGGAGCAGAGAAAAGCAACGCCGCGCGCAATTTCCTCTGCCCGGCCAAGCCGTCCGACCGGAATGCGGGCGACAATCTTTTCGAGCACCGCTTCGGGTACCGCCGCGACCATGTCGGTATCGATATAGCCCGGCGCGAGCGCGTTGACGGTGACACCGAATTTCGCACCTTCTTGTGCTAAGGCCTTGGTAAAGCCGTGGATGCCCGATTTGGCAGCGGCATAATTGACCTGCCCATATTGGCCGCCCTGCCCGTTGATCGACCCGATATTGACGATGCGGCCCCAGCCGCGATCGCGCATCCCCTGAAACACCGCCTTGGCCATGTTGAAACAGCCGCCCAAATTGATGCGAATCACCTCATCCCACATGTCCCAGCTCATCTTGTTGAGCGTCGCGTCGCGGGTGATGCCGGCGTTATTTACCAAAATGTCGACAGGGCCGACCTCTGCCGTGACGCGCGCCACGCCATCCAGACAGGCTTGGTGGTCACCGACATCCCATTGATAGGCAGGGATGCCCGTTTCGCGGGTAAAGGCCGCCGCCCGTTCCGCGTTGCCGCCAAAATTGGCGACTACGGTCACATCCTTTGCTTGCAGCGCCGTCGAAATGGCTTGTCCGATCCCGCGGCTTCCGCCCGTCACAATGGCAACTCGGCCCATGCCCAACTCTCCCATTTATCCACGGCCTTTAGTGGTCGTTGGTTGCGGCACTATGCCGCCATCGCCCGATGGCGTGAACCCAAAAAGCGCATCTCGGCGCTATTAAGCCTTGGTTTGCATTTTTGTGCCAAAACCCCGTTTGACCATGCGAAACGGACTAAATTTCAGTAACGAAGGTGGGACCCACACCGAAATGAATGGCAAGCGCGTGCCGCTGACCATCCAATTTGGGGTGATGCCCAGCAACATCGCCTTTGATGCCGAGGCGCTCGACCGGCGCCTTGTCGCCTTTGCCCGCCTGTGGCCGCTGCTCGTCTTTGCGACGATATTGGGCGCAGTGCCGCAAATGGCCTGGCTGTCCGGCACAATGAACGGGCGGATAGTCATGGCGAGTATGACGCTCATATCGCTGCTGCCCATCCCGCTCTTTCTCCATCGCAAACTTTCAACGATGCGCCCGTTTTGGCGCGTACGCTTGCTTACCATTGCATCGGCGCTCCTCGGCGTTGGTTTCGGTGTCTTGGCTTCGCAAGCGGTCGATACCAATAGTTTTGCAGCGCTGACCTGTTTATCGGCGACCGGATTTGTCGTGGTGGCGACGCTTGCGCGTTTGCCGGTCACCATGCTCGCCTTTGCAACCGCCGCCATTGGCAGCCAGTTGGTCGTTGACACATCGGCCATCGCTATTTTGGTGCTCGCACCGCTGGAGCTATGCGCGCTGCTGATCGCGACATCGGCGGCCCGTTCCGACTTTGCCAATGCGCGCCTACTCTGGCAGGCAGAGTTGGACGCCAGCCGACCCGCGCGCCTGATTGATGAGCTGGAAACCACCGGTTCGGCCTGGTTTTGGGAAACCGACCGGCGCGGGCGCATCCTTTATATCTCGGAACGCATCGGTCACGCCTTGGGCACGACAGCTAGCGAATTGGTTGGGCGTCCGCTGGTTTCCATCGCCAAGGAACAGGATGGACAGGGCAGCAGCCGGGTGGGGGAACGCCCGCTTGCCTTTCAAATTTCGACTGCAACCGCCTTTTCCGAGCATGAATTGCGCGCCAACACCAAGGAAGAATTATGGTGGTCCATTTCAGGGCGCCCAATTTTTGACAAATATAACCAGCTGCGTGGCTTTATCGGTACCGGCACCGATTTGACCGACAAGCGCAAGGATGCGGCTGAAAAATCCCGCCTCGCACGTTTTGATGCGCTCACCGGCCTCGCCAACCGCATGGAAATTGGCGAAAAACTGCGCCAAGCGCTGCGCGGCGAAGCGAATAGCGTCAAACCCGCTGCCCTGTTTCTTATCGACCTCGACCGCTTCAAAAACGTCAACGACACGCTGGGCCACCCGGCGGGGGACGCGCTGTTGAAACAAGTTGCGCAACGGCTGAGCAATGTTGTCGGACCGCTGGGCCACGTCGGACGCCTCGGCGGTGACGAATTCAAGGTGGTGGTGCCGGGCAAGACCAGTCGCAACCAGCTTAATCAGCTTGCCGCTGCGATTATCGAATCGGTTTCCCGGCCATATTTTATCGAAAGCAATCAGGTGTCGATTGGGGCATCGATCGGTATTGCGGCATCGCCCGACGATGGGCGCACCGATGATGACCTGACCCGCAATGCCGACCTTGCGCTCTATGCGGCGAAGGCTGCGGGGCGCGGGGTACTGCGCTTTTACGAACCGGCGATGCACGCCGCCGCCGACCGTCGCCATATGCTCGAACAAGATTTGACAGAGGCGCTGAAACGCGACGCGCTACGTGTGGTTTACCAGCCGGTCGTGTCATGTAAGGGCGAACGCGTTACCGGCTTTGAGGCGCTGTTGCGCTGGTCGCACCCCATACATGGCCCAATTTCACCGGCTGAATTCATACCAATTGCCGAGGAATCGAGCCTGATTGAAAAGGTCGGTGAATGGGTGCTGCGCCGCGCCTGTGAAGAGGCGGCGCGCTGGAATGTTCCCGCCCGTATCGCGGTCAACGTATCGCCGGTGCAATTTGCCAACCCCGCCTTTCCAACGCTTGTCGCGCAGGTACTGGCGCAAACCAGCCTGCCGCCACAGCGGCTGGAGTTGGAAATCACCGAAGGCGTTTTCCTGTCCGAAGGTGGCAACGCCGAACGGCAGTTTGAAACGCTAAAGCGCATTGGCGTGCGCCTCGCGCTCGATGACTTTGGCACGGGCTATAGCTCGCTCGGCTATCTCCAGCGCGCCCCGCTCAACAAGATCAAGGTTGACCGCAGCTTTGTGCAGGGCGCGACTCTGGGTGACAACCAGAATGCAGCGATTATTCGCGCGATTGTGACGCTGGCCGAAGCGCTCAACATGGAAACCACGGCAGAGGGTGCCGAAACGCTCGATGAAATCGAACTGATCCGCAAATTGGGCTGTTCGCACATTCAGGGCTATTATTATGGCCCGCCGCTCGAACAGGAAGAATTGGCAGCCAAATTGGGGATGGACGGCCATGGGGTAAGCGCGGTCGGACACAAGGTGGCTCGGTCGCTGCGCAGGGCCATTTTGCGCCGGGGACGGATATATTTCGGTTCCGACCATTATGACGTCCGGCTGCGCAATATTTCCGAAACCGGCACGATGATCGAAATGCCAGTATATGTCCCCGCCGGAGCCACGGCACAGATCGACATTCAGGATGGGCCGAGCCTGCCCGTCCGCGTGGTCTGGTGGTCAGAGCGGCGCTGCGGCCTTGCCTTTGACCAGTCGATTGACCTTAGCTGGCTGGCAGCGGCTGCCGCACCGATCAATCGCGCGGTGAACGGTTAAGCCTTAACCAGCGCCCGCACCAACGCCACCGCATCATCCGAGGCGTTGAGGCAGGGGATATAGCCAAAGCTTTTGCCGCCCGCATGCATGAATGTTTCGCGCGCGCGGATCGCCAATTCTTCCAGTGTTTCGAGGCAGTCGGCGGCAAAGCCCGGTGCCAGCACCGCCACATGCGCCACCCCCGATTGCGCCCAGTGGCTTAGCAAGGCCTCACTCGCCGGTTCGAGCCAACGCGCCCGGCCAAAACGCGATTGAAATCCAATGTCGATGGGCCTTCCCACCGCAGCAGACAGCGCGGCAACGCTGGCCTGACATTGGTCATAATATGGATCGCCCGCCGCACGGCTGCGTTCGGGCATGCCGTGAAAACTGGCAAGGATGCGCTGTGGCGGATCAACCGCATGGGCAAGATAATGCGTAACACTGCGCGCCAACGCCCCGATATAGGCAGGGTGGGTTGCATAGCTGGTGACCACATCCACCTTGGGCGGATACGCCATTTCGCGCAGCGCATCGTCAATTGCATCGGTCGCGCTGATGGTGGTGGCGATACATTGCTGGGGGTATAGCGGCAAAATGCGGATGGTGGACGCCCCCGCCGCTTGGAGCTCTTGTAGCGCATGGGCGATTTGGGGCGCGCCATAACGCATGGCATGCCGCACGATCACCCCATCGCCCATCACCTGTTGCAGTGCCTGCGCCAAAGCGGCGCTGTTAACCGCCAAGGGGGAGCCATCTTCGGTCCAAATGGCACGATAAAGTTCGGCGCTTTTGCGCGCGCGCAATGGCGCGATGACCATGCGCAGCAATGGACGCCAGAGATATTTGGGCAGTGGCACAACACGCGGATCGGATAGAAATTCGACCAGATAGCGCCTGAGTGCCGACTGGGTTGGCGCATCGGGCGTGCCCAGATTGACCAGTAAAAGGCCGACCCGATCCGCCGTGGCGGCCATGTCGCCCACCGTTTGCGCCGCATGCGTCATGCCAGCGGTTTACTGCTGAGCGGCAGGCGACGGATGCGCTGGCCGGAAATCGTATAGAGCGCATTGGCGATGGCGGGGGCCACCGCCAACATGCCAATTGCGCCAATGCCCGCGCTTTCCTGATCCGATGGCAATATATCTATATCCACTTCGGGCATTTGGGCGAGCGAGGGGATATTCAGGTCGCGCCAGTGCCGCGCGCGCGCAAGGCCGCGGTGATAGCGACTGGTGCCCCCGACCGCTTGCGCAAGCCCCAACATAACCCCGGATTCCAACTGTTGCAGGGTGAGGCGCGGGTTCAAAACGCGCCCGACATGCGCCCGGACATATAGGTGGGAGACACGGATACCCCCTGCGCTCGGCCTAGCCCGCGCACATACCGCTATATAGCTGCCGTCGAGCGCGGCGAGCGCCAGCCCCATGCCCGACCCGGCGGCCCCGCCGTCCCAAGATGCAGCGGCGGTCGCTGCCTGCAGCACCTCTGCCAGCTCGGGTGTTTCGCCCAACATTGCCATGCGAAAGCCGAACGGGTCACTATCGGCAGCGCGCGCCAATTCATCGATGAAACATTCGAGCGCAAAAATATTGCCCATCGCCGCGCGCCCGCGCCAGCGCCCCGCAGGCATATGGATATCAACCGGCAGATGGTCGAGCGCCAAATTGGGTATTTGATAGGGGGGCATCGCCCCCTCCAACGCTGCAGCGTCCACTACGCCCGCTGCATTGCGCTGCGCGGCGTCGGCCTTGTCCCCCGCCAACCGGGCGCGCCATTCATGCCGTGCCGCCGGCGCGGCAAGGCTGCAACGCAGCGCATCGATGGTCGCGCCGGATGACAGGCTGGCCTGCAACCGCACCCTTTGCGGCGCGCGCGGCAAGTCGCGCAACACCTCTTCGGTCCGGCTCCAGCACAATTGCACCGGGCGGCGCATGGCGCGTGCGATGAGCGCGGCTTGCACCGCCACCTCTACCTCCATCGCCGCGCCCAAACTGCCGCCGCCGGGCATGACGAACAGGCTGACCGCCGACGCCGCTACCCCCAACGCATCGGCAATGGCGACGCGCATCGCGCCCGGTGCTTCCGCCGCTGCCCAAATGCGCACGACATCGCCATCGACCATCGCGGTTGCGCTACGGGTTTCGAGCGTGGCGTGTAATTGCGGCGCAATGGCATAATCCGCGCCCAATACCGGCCGCCCGTCAAAGGCGTCTGCAATGCTGCCCTTTGCGAATATACGCGCGCCATCGCCCGATGCCAGCGCCGCCTTTAGCCGCCGGTCTATGACGCTGCTTTCAGCCAGCACCCCTTCGGTAAGGAAACGCGGTGCCATCGCGTCGAGTGCGCGCTGCGCCGCCCAGCCATTATTGGCCACCGCAGCCAGCCAGCGTTCGTGGCGCACCGCCGCGACAAAGCCCATCACGCGATCTGCGGCACGCCGATTATAATTTTTGAGTCGCGTGTCACCAAAAGGCCCCTGCCGGATTGCGGCAAACAACATATCGGGCAAGCGCACATCGCCTGCAAAGGCCATCGACCCGTCGACCTTGGCCGGAAGGTCGAGCCGGGGTACGTCCACACCCCATAATTTTCCCGCCCCCGGCGCCCGCAGGGGGGGGTAGGACGGCGGCGACAGTGCTGCCGCCTCCGCCGCCAATTCGCCAAAGCGCAAGCGGCGCGCGCCATGGACGACAAAGCCATCAACGCAGTCCAACCCCTCCCAATCCGCGTCCCAGCGCGCCGCCGCTGCCTTGGCAAGCAATGCGCGAGCAAAGGCAGCGGCGGTGCGCAACGCCTGTTCGACATCCCCCAAAAAGAGCGAATCATCGCTGAGCATCGCCGCGCTATCATCACCCAGCGACCAGTGCCGCCAGCCCCCCCATTGGGCTAACGCATCGGGCACCACCATGCGCGGCGTTGCCAACATCGCATCGCGTTCAATGGGGGCATGGTTGGCATAAGCGGGCGATGCGATGGCCGGTTCGACCGACACGGTGCGCCAGTCCGCACCCAATTCATCGGCGATGATTTGCGCATAAAAGGTCGATTGCCCCTGCCCCGTTTCGCAGGCGGGGACAATGACCGCGATATGCCCGTCGTGCCCGATTTTGAGGAAGGGCCCAAAATCCTCCTCCCCCCGCGCGAGGAGGATGGGGGCCGCATAATGGCGCGGCCACAAAGACCAACCAACCGCAAGCCCCAGAGCCGCGCCGCCGCCCGTCAGCAATTGCCGCCGATTGGGGCGCAGAAATGCGCGCCGGCTCATCCCGGGTTTGCATCAAGCCAGCGACCAAGCACGGCAGCAATGTCGCAAAAGGGTTGGGCAATATCGCCGCCCTGTGCCACCGGCGGCACACCTGCATCACTGGCAAGGCGGATTGAACGGTCAAGCGGGACGCGGCCCATAAAATCCATGCCCATTTGGGCAGCTTCTTTTTCTGCGCCGCCTTGGCCAAAGGGGTCCGACACTTCGCCACAATGGGGGCAGGCATAGCCCGACATATTTTCGACCATGCCTATGATCGGCACATTGGCCTGACGAAACAGGTCAATGGCGCGCGCCGCATCGATAAGCGCGAGGTCTTGGGGCGTTGAAACGATGATCGCACCCGCTGGCTTATGTTTCTGAATGATCGATAATTGCACATCCCCGGTGCCCGGCGGCAAATCGAGGAGGAGGAGGTCGCACGCCCCCCAATTGGCGTCGATCAATTGTTCGAGCGCGCGCCCGGCCATCGGCCCGCGCCACGCCACCGCCTGCCCCGGCCTAGCCAACTGCCCCATCGATAGGAAATTGACGCCATAGCGCGACGGCACCGGGTTTAATTTTTCGCCATCGGTGGTGGGCTGCCCCCCCTCTTGCCCCAAGAGTTTGGTTTGCGATGGCCCGTGAATATCAGCGTCAACAATCCCGACCTTGCGCCCCGCCGCAGCCAGCGCCAGCGCAATATTGGTGGTCAGTGTCGATTTACCGACCCCGCCCTTGCCGCTACCAATGGCGATGAGGCGCGGCTTGCTGCGCGCCGCCGTCATCGCCACGCGCACGCTATCAATGCCTGCAAGCCCAGCCAAAGCCGCGCGCGCGGAGCTTTCCAGCGCGCCGCGCGCATCCACATCGAGTCCCGATGCATCGACGATCAGCGTTGCCGTGCCGCTTTGGAGCCGCAAGGAGGATAATCGATCCCCCAGCACCGCCCTTACCAAAGCCTCCGCCTGCCCGGCCGCTTGCTCGGACCCCTGTCCCGCACCTTGCCCCGCCAATGCGTCCGGCACCGCCCCATTCCTTTCGTCAAAAGCTTCGTTGCCGCGCTGTTATCGTCCATTTTTGGCTTTGGCACTGTTTTTCGGCGAAACCCTTCCTATAAATGGCGCATGATCGACAAAATTTCTTCCCGATTTCGCACGCGCCTGCGCACCATCCGCCCGACGCTTTCGATGGTCGGCGGCCCTTGGGGCGATGATGGCAGCGGCGAAGACACCGGGAAGACACCGGGCGAAAGAGGCCGTCCGCCGCGCAAAACCTCCCCTTGGCTGCCTGATGAAAATGGCCCCAGCCGCTCTGGCGGTGGCTTTGATGCCTTGTGGAAAGGGCGCGGATTTGGCGGCAACCTGCCGCCAATGGCACAGGGGATAAATTGGTGGAAATGGGGCGGCATCTTGTTGGCGGCGCTATGGATTGTCGGCACATCGGTGCACCGGTTGGAAGCAGAAGAAGAAGGGGTTGTCACGCGGCTGGGCAGTTATAGCCGCACGGTTGGCCCGGGTATCAGCCTGACCCTGCCCGCCCCCTTTGAAACAATGATAAAGGTCCCGGCACGCCGCATCCAGACCATCGACATTCCGGGCAGCGACGCGCAAAATCTGGTGCTGACAGGCGATGCCAACATCATCAACCTTGCCTATACGGTGCGCTGGTCGGTCAAGCAGCCGCGGCTCTTCGCCTTTCAACTGAATAATCCCGAAACCGCGATCCGCAGCGCCGCCGAAAGCGCGATGCGTTCAACGGTCGCCAATTTCAATCTAGCCCAAGCCATTGGTTCGGGGCAGACCGAAATCAGCCGCGACGTCGAACAAAGATTGCAGGCAATGCTCGATTATTATCGTTCGGGCGTGCGGGTGGAGGATGTGTCGATCCGCGTATCCGCCCCGCCCAATGAGGTGGAGGAAGCGTTTAACAATGTGAACGTCGCCCGCCAGAATAGCGAAGCCGCGATCAACGGTGCGCGGGGCTTTGCCGCACAGGTGGTAAGCGCAGCCCAAGGTGATGCTGCCGAATTTGACCGCATTTATGAACAATATCGTCTAGCGCCGCAGGTGACGCGCCGCCGCCTATATTATGAAACGATGGAACAGGTGCTGCGCCCTTCAGAAAAGACAATTATCGATTCGAACAACCTCGTGCCCTATCTGCCGCTACCCGAAGCGCGGCGGACGGCGGAACCGGCGGCCAGCCCCAGTGCCACCGCAACCGTTGCAGGAGGCGGCCAATGAACCCGATGCCCTATATCCTGCGCCACCCGATGCAGGCAGCCTTTGGCGCGCTCGGCCTCCTCATCATCGCGATGATGAGCCTCAGCGTGGTGAGCGAAACGCAACAGGCAATCATCCTGCGCTATGGGCAGATCGAACGCATCATCAACCCCTATCGTCCCAACCAAAGCTTTGGCGCGACGGGGGCGGGCCTCAGCTTTCGTATCCCCTTTGTTGAACAAATACAGTTGATCGACAAACGCGTGCTGGGTGTCGAGATTGATGGACAACCAGTGCTGTCCACCGACCAATTGCGTATGCAGGTCGATGCCTATGCCCGTTATCGCATTACCGACCCCGCGCGCATGTATGCCAGCATCCGCAACCAAGACGCGCTGGAGGGGCAGTTGCGCAACCTCCTGTCCTCTGCGTTGCGCAATGAATTGGGGCGGCGACCATTTTCGGCGCTGCTCAGCCCCGAACGGGCGCAGGTGATGGCGGGCATCCGCAACACTATGGCGCGCGATTCGCGGCGGTATGGCGTCGAAGTTATCGATGTGCGCATCAGTCGCGCCGAGTTGCCCGAAGGAGCACCGCGCGATTCGGCCTTTGAACGGATGCGCACCGCCCGCGCGCAGGAGGCTGCGGCGATCTTGGCAGAGGGGCAAAAGCAGGCGCAAATCGTGCGCGCCGATGCGCAGGCAGAGGCTGCACAAATTTATGCCAACAGCTTTGGCAAAGACCCCGAATTTTATGCCTTTTGGCGGGCGATGCAGTCCTATCGGGTAACCTTTCAATCGCAGGGCGCTGGCCAGTCGACCTTTGTCCTGCGGCCGGGAGAGGGGTATTTGTCCGAATTTGGCAATCGTTCCGCGCGTTAGCACCGCATAAGGATGCGCCAATTCGCCACCGACATTGTTGTCGTCTATTCATGTAGTCGATGCTATGGAGGGCTGAAGCGACGGCGCTTGCCTAAGCCGCCCAAGCTGCTTAACCCCACGCGCCAAGTTTGACGTGTTACAACAAAGGAATTTCGCCGGTGTTACAATCCAAGGCCCTTATTCCCGCATTGCTGCTCGGCGGCACGGCGCTCACCTTTGTCTCGCAAGGCCCAGCCACAGCGCAGGTACGCGATGATGCGGCGACAAGCGCACCGGCCAGCGCCACCCCCATCGTGCCGCGCGCGGGGGCACCCGAAAGCTTTGCCGACCTGACTGCCCAATTGCAGCCCGCGGTGGTCAATATCTCCACCCGGCAGCGCGTGCAGGTTTCAGCCAATCCCTTTGCCGGAACACCCTTTGAAGGCTTGTTCGGGCAGCGCGGCGATGCCCAGCCGCAAACACGGCGCGGGCAATCGCTCGGTTCCGGCTTCATCATTTCCGCCGACGGTTATATCGTCACCAATAATCATGTGGTGTCGCCCGGCGCCCCCAATGCGGTGGTCGAACAAATCACCGTCACTATGCCCGACCGCACCGAATATGTGGCGACATTGGTTGGGCGCGATGCAGATAGCGACCTTGCCGTCCTGAAAATCGATGGGCGCAACCTGCCGCACGTCGCCTTTGGCGATTCGACGCGCGCACGGGTCGGTGACTGGGTAATTGCCATCGGCAACCCGCTGGGCTTTGGCGGCACGGTGACTTCGGGGATAATCTCCGCCCTATATCGCAATGTCGGCCCCGGCGGGGCAGGCACCGGCGGGGCGTTCGACCGCTATATCCAGACCGATGCCGCGATCAACCAGGGCAATAGCGGCGGACCGATGTTTGATATGTCGGGCCGGGTTATCGGCATTAACTCGGCGATTATCTCCCCCAATGGGGGTAATATCGGGCTTGGCTTTGCCATTCCCGCCGAAGTTGCCGAACCGATTGTCCGCCAATTGGTGGCCGGACAAACCATCCAGCGCGGCTATTTCGGCATTGAGCGCCGCCCGCTTGATGATGATTTGGCCAGCTCGCTGGGTATCGACCGCAACCATGGTGAGTTTATCAACCGCGTCGTGCCCGATGGTGCCGCCGCGCGCGCGGGCATAAAGGCGGGCGATGTCATACTGCGCGTCAATGGGCAGGATGTGACGCCGGACAATAATCTATCTTATATCATCGCCAATCTGGCACCGGGTGCGCGTGTTCCGGTCGAATTGCTGCGCGAAGGGCGGCGGATGCAGGTGACGGTGACGCTCGCCACCCGCCCATCTGCCGAACAATTGACCGAACAACAGTTTGATCCAGAGGCGCAACAACAATTTGGCGATCAGCCGGCCGCGCCAGCCAATGGGCCCGACCAGACTATTCGAACCGAATTGGGTCTGATCACGCAGAATCTGACCGCTGATATCGCCCGTCAAATTGGCGTCGATAGCGATACCGTCGGCGTCGTTATTGCTGCTGTTTCGCCATCTTCGGATGCCGCACAAAAGCAATTGCGGCGCGGCGATGTCATTTTGAATGCCAATGGGCGCGCGGTTGCCAATAATGCAGATCTGGCTGCAGCGATTACCGACGCCAAGCGCCAGGGGCGCTCGGCCATTTTGGTGCAAGTGCTGCGGCGCGGGTTGCGCCCGCAATATGTGCCCTTGGTATTTGGGCAGTAATTTGGCTGCCGGACGGCTTGATTTGAACGGGCCGGGCGATAGGGAATGGGGGCGGGCCGCAGCTATGTGGCTCGCCCCATATTTTTGCGGTGATGGAGCGTGACAGATGAGCGATGGCGAAATTTTTGTAGGTAAGGCAGGGGAACTGCCGCAAGCGCTCAACCTGCGCCGCGCCAACCGTCATGGGCTGATCGCCGGCGCCACCGGCACCGGTAAAACCGTTACACTGCAAGGATTGGTGGAAGGCTTTTCAGCCAATGGCGTCCCCGTCTTTGTCGCTGACGTAAAGGGCGATTTGTCGGGGATGGCCATGGCGGGTTCGCCGACCGGCAAATTGCACGAAATTTTTGCCGCGCGCGCCGCCGAAATCGGCCAGAGTGATTGGGCCTATAAGGATAATCCCGTCACTTTTTGGGATTTATTTGGCGAACAGGGGCACCCCATCCGGACCACCGTTTCGGAAATGGGCCCGCTGTTGCTCGCGCGGCTGATGGATTTGAACGAGGTGCAGGAAGGGGTTTTGACCATCGCCTTTCACCTTGCCGACAAGGAATCGATGCTGCTGCTCGACCTCGACGACTTACAGGCGATGCTGGTCGATATTGCCACGCGCGCCGACGAACTGACCGTCACCTATGGCAATGTGTCCAAACAATCGGTTGGTTCGATCCAGCGCGCGCTGCTGCAATTGCGTACGCAGGGTGGTGAGCATTTCTTTGGCGAACCGGCGCTCGACCTCAATGACTTTATCAAGCTCGACGACGCGAGTCGGGGTATCGTCAACATATTGTCCGCCGACAAATTAATGGCCAGCCCCAAGCTATATTCGACTTTTCTATTATGGTTGCTGTCCGAACTGTTCGAACAGCTCCCCGAAATCGGCGACCCCGACAAGCCCAAGCTGGTTTTCTTTTTTGACGAAGCGCATTTGCTGTTCACCGATGCACCGGGCGCACTCATCGAAAAAATTGAACAAGTGGTCCGCCTCATCCGTTCCAAGGGGGTGGGTGTATATTTTATCACCCAAAACCCGATTGATATTCCCGACACGGTTGCGGCACAGCTCAACAACCGCATCCAGCATAAATTAAACGCCTTCACCCCGCGCGATCAGGCAGCGGTAAAGGCAGCGGCGGATACATTCCGCCCCAACCCCGATATTGATGTGGCGAGCGCAATTACCGAGCTGAAAATTGGCGAAGCGTTGGTGTCGCTGTTACAAGCCGATGGTTCCCCCTCTATCGTCCAGCGCACCTTGATAAAGGCACCGGCAAGCCGGGTCGGCCCGATTACCCCGCAAGAACGCGGCGTCATGCTGACCACCGATGTTATCGGCGATAAATATGACACCGCGATTGACCGCGAATCAGCAGAAGAATTGCTCACCGCCAAAGCAAATGCCGCCAGCGCCGCCGCCGCCGAAGCATCCGCCGCTGATGACGCGGCCAAAGCAGCGGCCGCCCAAGCCAAGGCGGACGCGCGTGCGCAGGCGCAGGCCGAACGCGAAAGATTGCGCACCGAAGCCGCCGCCGCGCGCGAACAGGAACGCGCCGAGCGTGCCGCAGCGCGCGAAGCGGCCAAGCCGAGCATGACCGAAAAGCTGGTGCAATCCGCCGCCCGTTCGGCAGCGAGTTCCATCGGTCGGCAAATTGCCGGACGCGCCGGCGCCAGCCTGATGCGCGGTATATTGGGCAGCCTGTTTCGCTAAGATTGATGCACCCTTCCCCCCATATTGCAGCGGCGCAAATTCTCGCCTAGGTGCGTCGTAAACAAATATAGTCGTCAGGGAGCAGGAACATGCATCATATCACCCGCCGTGCGGCCAGCCTTGCCGCTTTGGTTGCGCTCGCCGCCATGCCATTGGCGCCGACCGCCGCGCAGGAAAACCGTGCCAATGCTGGTGGCGGCGCGAATGCCGCAAACAGCGCCGGTGCCGAACGTGCCACCCCGCCTGCCCCGCCGACGCCGCAGCGTTCCACCACCCGCCATAGCGGCACTTTTGGCGGCGTAACCGTCAACTATACGGCGATTGCCGGCGAAACCTTCCTAAATGGGGAGGATGGCCGCCCGCGCGCCTCCATCTATTCCACATCCTACATCAAGGATGGTAATGACCCCAATCGCCCGGTGACCTTCCTATATAATGGTGGTCCCGGTTCGGGCAGTTTATGGCTGCACATGGGCGCGTTCGGCCCGGTGCGTGTCGCCATCCCCAGCGATGCGCGTGATGACGGTGCGCCGCCCTATCCCATTGTTGCCAACCCCGACAGCCTGCTCGACGTGACCGATATTGTGTTCATCGACCCCGTCGGCACCGGCTTCAGCTATGCCATGCCCGGGGTCAACGCCAGCGACTATTGGGGCGTGGCGCAGGACGCACGTTCGATTGCGCAATTTATTCGCCAGTGGCTGGATGAGCATAATCGTTGGAACGCGCCCAAATTTATCGGCGGCGAGAGCTATGGCACTACCCGTTCGGCGGCCGTGCTCCATGAACTGGAATCGAGCTATAATGATGTCGCGCTGAACGGCGTTATCCTGATTTCCACCATATTAGATTTTGGCGCGAGCGATGAAACGCCGGGTAATGAATTGAGCTTTGCGCTCAACATCCCGTCCATGGCGGTGACCGCCATGTATCATAACAAGATCAGCCATCCGGCGGGCACCGCCGATCTAGCGGCTGAAGCGCGGACTTGGGCGATGCAAACCTATCTGCCCGCACTGCTGCAGGGCAATGCGCTCGACGCGGCAACGCGCGCGCAGGTGCGTGCGCAATTGTCGCACTATACCGGGCTTAGCGAGGAATATCTGGAACGCGCCGACCTGCGTGTCACGCCGGGCCGTTTCTACAAGGAATTGCTGCGTGACCGTGGGTTGACTGTCGGGCGACTCGATTCACGCTATACCGGGGTCGATTTTGACCGCGCGGGCGAACAGCCGGACAATGACCCCAGCTTTTACGGCATCGATGGTGGCTATACTGCGGCGATGAACCAATATGCGCGCGAAACGCTGAATTACCGACCCAATCGCAACTATGTCACCATCGGTGGCGTGCGCGGCTGGGATTGGCGACTGGGTAATGGTCGCGACAGCTATTTGAATGTCGCCCCCTATATTTCGAGCGCGCTGCGGGAAAATAGCGGCCTGCGCATTTTTGTGGGCCAAGGCTATTATGATTTCGCTACGCCCTTTTTTGCGGCGGAATATTCGCTCAACCGGGCAGATTTCCCGCGTGATCGCATCCAGTTCCATTATTATGACGCAGGACATATGATGTATGTCCGCGATGAGGATCGTACCGCGCTGACCCGCGACGTTCGCGCTTTCATTCGCGCACGCTGATCGTTATCCTCCCACCCGATAATCGGGTGAGGAAGGGGCAATTATGCGCGAATTGACGATCCGTGGGGTGATTTTGGGCGCGGTACTGACCGTGCTTTTCACCGCCGCCAACGTCTATCTGGGGCTAAAACTTGGTATAACCTTTGCCACGTCCATCCCGGCAGCGGTCATTTCGATGGCGGTGCTCAAATTTTTCCGCGATTCGACGATCCAGGAAAATAATATCGTCCAGACCATCGCCAGCAGTGCGGGGACATTGTCGGCGATTATCTTTGTCCTCCCCGGCCTCATCATGATCGGCTGGTGGACGGGCTTCCCTTATTGGTTGTCCGTGGCCATCATCGGCATCGGCGGCATTTTGGGGGTGATGTATTCGGTGCCATTGCGCCGCGCCTTGGTCACCGGATCTGACCTCCCCTATCCCGAGGGGGTGGCGGCGGCCGAGGTGCTAAAGGTGGGTGCGGGCGTCGGCGGCGCAGAAGAAAATCGGCGCGGGTTGATCGCCATCGTCATATCCTCATTCGTCTCCGCGCTATATTTCCTGTTCGCCAAGTTCAAACTTGTTGCCGAAACATTTTCCCACGCGTTTCGATTGGGCAATGGGGCAAGCGCATTATCCGGCAATTTTTCAATGGCGTTGATCGGCGTTGGCCATCTGGTGGGTATGGCCGTCGGCATCGCGATGATCGTTGGGATGCTGATCAGCTGGCTATGGATCGTCCCGCATTGGGTGCAGGACCCCACGCTGATCACCGCCGCAGCAGGCAATTTGGATGATCTGGTCGGCAGCGCATTTCGCCAAAAGGCGCGGATTATTGGTGCGGGCACCATCGGCATTGCCGCGGTTTGGACCCTATTAAAAATAATCGGTCCGATTATTTCGGGAATCACCGCCGCCATAAAAGCGTCGAAGGCCCGCGGTGCGGGTGCAACACTCGATATCACCGAACGCGACCTCCCCATCTCCATCGTTGCAGGGACGATTTTGGCGCTGATGGTGCCCATCGGCCTGTTGCTCTATGATTTTGCTGGCAGCGGACCGATTGCTGCCAATCCATGGCCAAGCATCCTGATGTCGGTGGCATATATTCTGGCCATCGGCCTCATCATCGCAGCGGTGACCGGATATATGGCGGGGCTGATCGGCGCATCCAACTCACCGGTTTCGGGCGTCGGCATTTTGGCAGTGCTGGGTATTTCGCTGATCTTGGTCGCGCTGCATGGCAAGGTGGACCCCGCGGCAACCAAGGCGCTGATCGCCTTTGCCCTGCTCGTCACCGCTGTAATTTTCGGCATTGCGACGATTGCCAACGATAATTTGCAGGATTTGAAGACGGGGCAATTGGTCGGCGCGACACCATGGCGGCAGCAGGTCGCGCTGGTGCTGGGCGTGGTGTTTGGCGCGCTGGTCATTCCGCCAATTCTCGACCTCCTCAACACCGCATTCACCTTTGAAGGCGCACCGGGCGCGCGCGAGGGCGCTTTGTCCGCCCCGCAAGCCGCGCTTATTTCGACGATTGCGCAGGGGGTATTGGGTGGCAGCCTCGACTGGGGGTTGATTAGCACCGGGGTAGGAATCGGCATCGGCGTCATCATCATCGATGAACTGCTGCGCCACACAACGCGCAAATATAGCCTGCCCGCGCTGGCTGTCGGTCTGGGCATGTATTTGCCGATGGAGCTGACCCTGCTCATCCCCATGGGTGCCTTGGCGGGCTATGCCTACAACTGCTGGGCGGCACGACAGGATAATCCCGATTTTGCCGAACGCATCGGCACGTTGATGGCAACCGGCCTCATCGTTGGCGAAAGCCTGATGGGCGTCGCTTTTGCGGCGATCGTGGCAAGCGCCGAAAAAGCTGGGTCAACCAACAGCGCGGAGGTTTTGGCGCTGATTGCCGAAAATCCATGGGCGGTGCCCGCCGGGGCGATAGTTTTCGCAGGCTCGATCGCCGCGCTCTATATCTGGGTTAAAGGGCGGGTGAAGATTTAGGCTGCGACATCTAGCCCCGCCCGCGATAGGCGGCGACCCCTTGATCGGGCAGCCACAAATCAGCAGGCGGTGCGCCTGATTGCCAGAAAACGTCGATGGGTATGCCGCCACGCGGATACCAATATCCGCCGATGCGTAGCCATTTGGGTTGCATTTCGTCGAATAATCTTTTGCCGATGCCGACCGTGCAATCCTCATGAAAAGCGGCGTGGTTACGAAAACTGCCGAGGAAAAGTTTCAACGATTTCGATTCGACGATGGTGGCAGCGGGCGCATAATCAATCACCAGATGCGCAAAATCAGGCTGGCTGGTTACCGGACAGAGCGATGTGAATTCAGGCGCGGCAAAGCGGACCAGATATAGCTCCCCAGCACGTGGGTTGGGGACATAGTCGAGCATCGCCGCGTCCGGGTTGGCGGGAAGTTCACTCGCTTTGCCGAGGAAGCGGGGTTGGGGGGGGTTGACCATCGCGTGCTTTTAGTCGCAGGCGATGGCGATGTCACGGGGGCCAAATGCCCCGCAGCGAAAGCCGATCTTTGCCGTTAAATCGCCACCCACATATGCACGCCATCGCCGCAGCGGCAGTGCTGACATTCGCGCCTGCGATCGCATGGGCGCAAGATACCGCCACGCCACCCGCGGCCACGCCAGCGCCAACGCCCGCCCCATCCCGTGTGCAAGGGCCGCCCGACGGATTGATAGCCCCGCCGCCCGCGAGAATCCGCCCGCCGGACAATCGGCCAATATTCCCGCAGCCTGCGCCGCCGGTTGCAACACCTGCCAATCCGCCCGCGTCCAACACCAATGGTCCGCAAGCAGGGGCGCCGACACGCAACGCGCCGCGCGCCACCCCGACAGCCAATCGGCCAGCGACAAGCGAGCGACCAGCGGTACCCGCAAACGCTGCGGGCGTCAGCCAGCCGCAGATCCCCGAAATGGCGGATCCCGAAATCCCGGCCTCAGATACCACAGTCCCAGAAACGCCAGCCGACACGGTCGACCCCAGCGCCACAACCGTTGATACCGCTCCGTCCGCGGCCACTTCTGAAAGCGGGGCAACCGGTGGTTGGTCATCCTACGGTCCGGTCGCAGTGGGTGCGATATTGCTGCTCAGCGGCATTGTCTGGTGGCTGCGCCGACGCAAGGCTGCTGCGGCAGAAGAAGACGTCGCAGTAGCGCCCGCATCATCGCCACCGCCCGCTGCCAAGACAAAGACAAGGGCTGAAAATTTGGCCGGCACGCCAACAGCGCCGCCCGCGCCGCGCCCGGCATATGGCGGCAAGCGCGCCAAAATCGACGTCGCCATCGTCCCGCTCCACGCCAGCACGACGCTCATCAATTTTCGCCTGCGTTACGCCATCGACATCCGCAATGATGGCGAGTTGGATGCAGCCGACCTGCGCGCACGGATTGGCTTGTTCGCAGGCAATCAGACCAATGCATCCAGCATCGGCCATTGGTTTGAGCTTGATGGACAGGAAATCCACCATATCATCGCGGCGCTGCCCGCTGGCGAAACAACACGGGTGGAGGGTGAACTGGCCGCACCCATTGGCGCCATCGGCACCTTTCGACAGGGTAACAGACAGGGTGCCATCCCCATTTTGGCCATCGATTGTCGTTACGGCCATGCGCCGGGTACATCGCCCATCGACGCCGCCACCGCCAAAGCCTTTGTACTAGGTTGTGAAAATGCCGAAGCGCCCGGCGAACCGGACGCGCGGCTTGCCCCGCTGCCGATCGATCGGGGGCCGAGCAATTTTACCCCCTTGGGCGTGCGCGACACTGGCATTTCCAAGCGCCGTTGACGGTGGCAAGGCTTGCCATGTGGCAGATCGCGCCATAGTCTACGCCTGCATTAGACAAAGCGTATCAAACCATATCGTCAGGGGAATATTGGGCCGTGGAACCCTTGGTTTCAACAAGCTGGCTGGCCAAGGAAATGGGGGCGAGCGACCTGCGCATCGTCGATGCGACCAAATATGTTGCCGCACCCGAACGTGATGCGCGCGCCGATTATCTGGCCAGCCATATCCCCGGCGCGGTGTTCATGGATTTGGCCGAACTGGTCGATGGCAATAATCCTGTTGAAAATATGGCGCCATCAGCAGAAAAATTTGCATCACGCATGCAATCCTTGGGCTTGGGTGATGGCAGCCGTATCGTCCTGTATGACAATAGCCCGCACAAGAGCGCGGCGCGCGCTTGGTGGCTGCTAACATTATTTGGCGCGCATAATGTTGCTATTTTGGACGGCGGCTTTGCCAAATGGCTGGCCGAAGACCGCCCGGTCGAAAGCGGCAATGTCACCCTGCGTCACCGCCATTTCACCGTCTGGCGCGACGAAAAATTGGTGCGCGACAAGGCGGCGGTTCACGCCAATATCGCATCGGCCGCAGAGGTGCTGGTCGACGCACGCGGTGCCGACATTTTCGCTGGCGACGCGCCCGGGCTGCGTCCGCAACTGGCCGCGGGGCATATTCCAGGTTCGCGCAACATGCCCTTTGGCATATTTTTCAACCCCGACGGCAGCTGGAAACAAGGCGAAGCGCTCGAAGCCGCTTTTGCCGATGCGGGGGTGGATTTGTCACGCCCGTTGGTTGCCACCTGCGGTTCGGGAATGACCGCCTGCATCATCGCCTTTGGCGCGCACTTGCTGTGCAAGACCGATGTCGCGGTCTATGACGGCAGTTGGGCTGAATGGGGCGCCGACCCCGCCACACCCAAAGCGACAGGCCCCGCATAATATGGCGAAATCGGACGATGGTGCCCGCAAGCGCGGACATAACACCCAACTTGTTACCGCCGGTCGCCGGCCGGAATGGACGGGTGATCCGCGCCTTGGCGGCGGAATCGTCAACCCGCCGATATGGCGGGCATCGACCATAATTTATGACAATATCGCCGATCTGGACGCCCGCAGCAAAGATACACACGACAAGCTATATTATGGGCGGCGCGGTACACCGACCGTTTGGGCATTGGCGGATGCGCTGACCGTGATGGACGATGGGGCGGCTGGCACCTTGCTCTTTCCCAGCGGGGTGGCTGCCATCGCCGCTGCGTTGCTGGCGTTGCTCAGCCCGGGCGATCATTTATTGATGGTTGATAGCGCCTATGAACCAACGCGCAGTTTTTGTGACAATTTCTTGGCGCGGATGGGCATTGCAACAACTTACTATGACCCGATGATCGGTGCGGAAATCGCCGCACTGCTGCGCCCCAACACAAAGGCTATTTTCACCGAAGCACCCGGCAGCCTGACCTTTGAGGTGCAGGATATTCCCGCCATCGTCGCTGTGGCCAAGGCGCACGCTATTGCCACCATCCTCGACAATAGTTGGGCAAGCCCGCTGCTCTTTCCCGCCATGGCAATGGGCATCGACATTTCGATGATGAGCCTGTCCAAATATGTCGGTGGGCATAGCGATGCGATGATGGGTAGCCTGACCGTCAATGCCGCGCTCTGGCCCAAACTGCGGCAAAATTGCTATCTGCTGGGGCAAGCGGTTTCAGCAGACGATGCCGCGCTGATGTTGCGCGGGCTGCGCACGCTCGACGTGCGGCTCGAACGACAGGGCAAGAGCGCGCTTGCCATCGCAAACTGGCTCGCCGCACGCGATGATGTCGGGGAAGTGCGCCACCCCGCGATGGCCGACTGCCCGGGTCATGCATTTTTCATGCGCGATTTTGGCGGCGCGAGCGGCCTTTTTGCTTTCACGCTGAAGGGCGCGGACAAGGCCAAACGCGCCCGCTTTATCGACGCGCTGACATTATTTGGCATCGGGTTTAGCTGGGGTGGTTTTGAAAGCCTCGTCGTTCCTGCCGATCCACCGCGCAGCGCGGTGCCATGGACAGGCGGCGACGCACTCATCCGCCTCTCCATTGGGTTGGAAGATGTTGCGGATTTAATAGCCGATCTTGATGCAGCCTTTGCCGCGGCGGAGGTTTAATGCGCGCTGAGACCAACCATCTGCCCGAAATGTTGACCAAATTGACCGATGGCGCGCGCGCCATCGGCATCGACATTGGTGCCTATCGCCTGTCGCTCTTTTCCTTTTTGTCGGCGATCATCATCGCCATCGGCCTGTTTATCTTTGTCCGTTTTGCGCTGCGGACCATCCGCTGGGCCTTGCGCCGCAACCCAACGATGGATGAAGGGCGGCGGATTCTTGTCGAAAAATTGATCGCCATCATCCTCATCACCGTTGCGGTGCTGGCGGGCATTGACCTTTTGGGCATCGACCTCACCGCGCTGACCGTTTTTTCGGGTGCCTTGGGCTTGGCGGCGGGCTTTGGCCTCCAAAAAACCGTCGGCAATCTGATCGCCGGGGTCATATTATTGATGGACCGGTCCATCCAACCGGGCGATGTGATTGTCGTCGGTGGGGCGCCAATATCCTCCTCGCAGAATGGCAATATCGCCAATGTCGGGCAGGTGACGCGCATTGGCGTGCGCGCGGTGACCGTGGTGACGCGCGACGGACGGAAACATTTGATACCCAATGAATTATTGATGACACAGGCAGTGGAAAACTGGTCCTATGCCGGGCGCGATGTGCGGGTACGGTTACATATACCCATTTCTTATGCCGCCGACCTGCACATGGCGCAGGCGCTGCTGCGCAAAGCGGCAGAAGACCACCCCCGCGTGCTGGCTGACCCGCCGCCTGCCGTCTGGATCACCCGTTTTGGCGACCGCGCCATCGACCATGAATTGCGCGTTTGGATTAACGACCCCGAAGGGGGGCTGGGCAATGTGCAGGGTGAATTATATCTGCGCATTTGGGACGATTTCCGTCAGAACGGCATCGATTTCCCCTTTCCGCGCTATGATGTCACGATGCTCAACCCGAAACCGGATGTCATTGACCCCTAACGCTTCGCACGCGCGATACATTCGTTGATGATGCGGCGCGCATCATCAGCATTGCCCCACCCTTTGAGCTTGGCCCATTTGCCCGGTTCCAGATCCTTATAATGCTGGAAAAAATGTTCGATCTGTTGCGTCACAATCGGCGGCAGATCGTCATGCCCGCCGACTTCGGCATAATAAGGAAAGGTGGTATCAACCGGCACGGCGACGATTTTTTCATCCCCGCCCTTGTCATCTTCCATCAAAAGAACGCCGACCGGACGCGCCTTTATCACCGCGCCGGGCATGATGGGGGATCGGGTAACAACGAGCACGTCGAGCGGGTCGCCGTCATCGCCCAGCGTGTGCGGGATAAAGCCGTAATTGGCGGGATAACGCATCGGCGTATGTAAGATGCGATCGACGAACAAGGCGCCTGACGCCTTGTCAAATTCATATTTGACCGGTTCACCGCCAATCGGCACTTCAATCAGCACATTGATATTGTCGGGCACATTATCCCCTGCGGGGATGAGGTCGATACGCATGCGTCACCTTGCTTGACGATTGGGGGAGAGGGGCGCGCCCTAACCCCTGTCACCGCCAAGCGCAAGGCTGCGGTTCATTGCGGGCGGCGCGCCGTCAGCAACGCATCCATGCCATTGGGAGCGCTCGACACACGTTCGGCATGCGGATAGCGTAGCCCGCCCGTCCATTGCGGGCTTATAGTGCGGTACCGCCCACCCTTTTCCACCAGCAGGGTGATGGGGGTCGTCCCATCGCTCGCCGCGCGAATGGCGGCGCGCATCCTGTCCTGATTATAGCCAAGACCATTGACCGCCAAAATACGCGTGCCGTTGGTCACCCCCTGGTTAAACATCGGGCTGTCATATTGGATGGCCGAAACCTCACCCGAGCGGTTGATATTAATCCCGAGCGAGAAATAGAGGTCGAGGTAACCGCCCTCCTTCATCCGTTCGCTGTCATAGGCGCTCGGCGTATCGCGCCAGACCAGTCGATAGCCAGCAGCTTCCAGCCCCGCGATCGGCGCGGGCTGCCCCACACCGCGCATGTGATTGTTCAAAAATCCTTCCCAATCATATGGCTGCACCGCCTGCAGCGCCGCGACAACATCTTCAAATTCATAGGTGAGCGTGCCCCAGTCACCATCCCGCCCGCCAAAGAAATTGCGGGCAAAATCATCCATCCCGCGCGCACCGCCCGACAGGCGGCGCATAATCTGGTCCGCTTCCAGCCACATTAGCGAGGCTTCATTATAATAATCCTCCGTCCGGGTGGCGGTTGGAAAGGGGCGGGGCCGCCGCGCCGCCATTACCGGATCGAGCGTCGTATCCTCCACACTGCGCCATGCCCGCCCGGGCTGCGCCGCATAAAAGGCGGCGTTGCGCGCCCATTCATCAATCACCATCTGCGATGTCTGCATGCCCGAACGTGCGGCGAGCACCAAATCCCAAAAGGCGGTCTGCCCCTCATAAACCCAGAGCAAGCGGCCATCCATGGTTTGCGCATAATCGGGCGTCCACAAATGGCCGGGACGGCGATATTTGCCGTTCCAGCTATGGGTCAGTTCGTGCGGCAACAATCCGCGTTCGGAACCATTGCTGTCCCATTCGGTGAAATAATCGGTTTCGCGCGCATTTTCGGATGAGCGATGATGTTCGAGGCCGATGCCGCCCATTTCGTCGGTCAGAGCGAGCAAAAATTCATAATGATCAAAATGGCGCGTGCCAAACAGCGCCACCGCCTCCGCCACCAAGGCCCGGTGCGCGGCAATATGTTCATCGCGCGCTTCGAGATATTGCGGCTCATCCGCCACGACGTTCAGATGCACGGCATGGCCCAAGTCCCACCGCCGAAAATGCGCGCCAGCGAACATCGGCGAATCGATCAATGTTTCATAATCGGTCGGCCCATAGTTGATGCGATTTTGCGCACCCGGCACATTCGTAGCGCCGTCGAGCGCGGTTGCTGCCTGCCAGCCGGTGGGCAGGATGACACTGGGCTGCACGCGAATGTTCCGCGTTGCATAGCCAGCAGGGTAGAGGGATACTTGTTCAAACTGCAGGTTGAGCATCGCCGGGGTCATATTGACCCGCCCCTCACTCTCCCGCGTCGGGGCAAGAAATTGAAAGCGAACGGTGATTTCGCGCGCGCCGCGCGGCACATCAACATGAAAGCTGTGAACATCCTCCACATCGCGGCGCCAGTTCAGCGTCTGGCCGTTGGCGCTGAAAACAAGACCTGCCATGTCGCCAATGGCCCCGCGCGGCGCATGTTTGCCCGGTAGCCATTCGGGAAAGCGCAGCGTCAGACCGCCCGCATTTGCCACCGGAATATGTTGTTCAACCGTCATGATCGCATGCGCGACATCGCTGGCATCGACGAGGATGCGCATAGTGCCGGGATATTGTCCGGGGTTCAGATTGGCGGGGAGCGGCGGCATCGATTGTTCGACCGTCCCACGCGCATTTTGCGCCTGCAGCGCAGCGGGCGCACAGATGGCAAGCGCCGTTGACGCGGCAAGCATTGGAATAAGACGCATGGATTAGACCCCTTGTTGCATATTCGCGCGGCCCCGTCGGAGCCGTCTACTTTTGTTGACATCTATGCGCAATTTCCCGCGCGGTTCAAGCGACCATTCCGCCACGATTGCACCGGCGCAGCGCTTCCCCTAAGCGCACCGACGTCATGGCAAAGATTGCACCCCCCCAGCCGGTTCGCGGCACACAGGATATGTTGGGCGAAACCGCAGATCGTTTCGCGCATGTGGTTGACCGTTTTGATGCGGTGCGCCGCCTGTTCGGCTTTCAGCGGGTCGAAGTGCCGGTGATTGAACCGACTGCGGTCTTTGCGCGCTCCTTGGGCGAAACCACCGATGTCGTTTCCAAGGAAATGTACAGTTTTGATGATCGCAATGGCGATTCGATCACCCTGCGTCCCGAATTTACCGCCGGGATTGCGCGCGCCTACCTCAGCAATGGGTGGCAACAATTTGCGCCGATCAAGCTAGCCACCCATGGGCCACTTTTTCGCTATGAACGCCCACAAAAGGGGCGCTATCGCCAATTTCACCAACTCGACGCCGAATTGCTGGGCAGCGACAGCCCGCTTTCTGACGTCGAATTGCTCTGCTTTGCCGATCATTTGCTGCGCGATTTGGGCATTGCCGATGGCGTCACGCTGCAACTCAACACATTGGGCGACAGCGCTAGTCGTGACGCATGGCGCGCGGCCTTGGTCGAACATTTTGCCAGTCATCGCGCCGCGCTGAGTGAGGATAGCCGCGCCCGGCTCGACAAAAATCCGCTGCGCATTCTGGACAGCAAGGAAGCAGCAGACCGCCCGATTGCGGATGCGGCACCCGATATCGACCAGTTTCTGACCACAGAGGCGCAGGATTTTTTTGCGGCGGTAACCGCAGGATTGGATGCGGCCGGGGTGCGCTGGCAGCGCAATAGCCGATTGGTCCGCGGGCTCGATTATTACCGCCACACCGCCTTTGAATTTGTCACCGACCGGTTGGGTGCGCAGGGCACTGTCCTCGGCGGCGGGCGATATGATGGTCTGATCGAAAATCTGGGTGGCCCACCGACCCCGGCGGTTGGCTGGGCAGCGGGGATCGAGCGGCTGGCCATGCTGCTCGATGCACCACCGCCGAGCCAGCTCGATGTCACCATCGCGCTCGAAGATGATGCTTTGCGCACCGATGCGCTGGCGCTGCTTCGCCGTCTGCGCGATGCGGGCTATAACGCCGAATGCATCGCTAGCGGGTCACCGCGCAAACGTTTTGATAAAGCGGCGAAATCGGGCGCGCTCGTGCTGCTCAGCCTTGCGACGCGCGACGGCACCAAACAATTAAATGCGCGCCATGACGGGGGCGAACGCGCCGTGGCCATCGAAGCTGTCGCCCGGACGGCGCAATAATGGCCGGTATTTCCGACGAACATATTGCGCAGATTATCGCGCGACGTGACGAATTGGCGGCACGCATGGCGGCGGGGACGCTGGAAGGCGCGGCCTTTGTTGCAGCCTCCAAGGAATATGCGGAGGTGGAGCCGGTGGCGACGGCGGCGATGGCGGTGCAAAAATTGCGCGCCGAAATTGCCGAGTTGCAAACAATGCTTGACGATGCCGAATTGCGCGCAATGGCAGCGGAGGATTTGGCACGTGCTGAGGGTCTTTTGCCTGATGCCGAACATGCGCTGGCCATCGCCCTCTTGCCGCGCGATGTTGCCGACGAACGTTCCGCCATGCTGGAAATACGTGCCGGGGTCGGCGGCGATGAAAGCGCGCTGTTCGCCGGTGATTTGCTGCGTATGTACAGCCGCTATGCCGAAAATCTGGGTTGGCGTGCCGAAATCGTTTCCGCGGCCGCAGCCGATGTCGGCGGCTATAAGGAAGTGGTGGTCAGCATCGCAGGTGCCGGCGTTTTTGCCCGGCTGAAATATGAAAGCGGTGTGCACCGCGTCCAGCGCGTGCCGGTTACCGAAGCGGGTGGGCGCATCCACACTAGCGCGGCAACCGTCGCCGTCTTGCCCGAAGCGAGCGAGGTTGATGTCGAAATTGCCGACAAGGATTTAAAGGTCGATATCTACCGATCCTCCGGCGCGGGCGGGCAGCATGTCAACACCACCGACAGCGCGGTACGCATCACCCATTTGCCGACCGGCATCGTCGTCACCCAGCAGGATGAGCGTAGCCAGCACAAGAACCGCGCCAAGGCGATGCAGGTTTTGCGCACCCGCCTCTATGATTTTGAACGCGAAAAACTCCACGCCGAACGGGCAGGGACGCGCAAATCCATGGTCGGGTCGGGCGACCGTTCGGAACGCATCCGCACCTATAATTTCCCGCAGGGGCGCGTCACCGACCACCGCATCAACCTGACTTTGCACCGCCTCCCCGCAATATTGGAGGGAGATTTGGGTGAAATGGTCGCGGCGCTGATGGCGGAGGATGAGGCGCAGCGGCTCGCCGCAATGGACAGCGTGTGACGAGCGCACGTGCCGCGCTGACCAAGGCGGCAGCGCAATTGCGCACCATCGCCGAAAACCCGATGGCCGAAGCGCAATGGTTGCTCGCCCATGCGCTGGATGTACCGCACAGCCGCCTTTTGCTGTCGTTGCACGACATTGCCCCCAATCCCGCATTTTTTGCCATGGTCGAACGGCGCGCAGGCGGCGAACCACTCGCCTATATTCTGGGCGAAGCACCCTTTGGCGCACTCATGCTGCACGTCGGACCGGGCGTCCTTATTCCGCGCGCGGATAGTGAGGTTTTGATCGACGCCGCGCATCGTCATTTTGCCAAAAGCCCGCCTGCCACCATCCTCGACCTTGGCACCGGACCGGGGACATTGTTGCTCGCCGCGCTCCATTTGTGGCCAACCGCAACGGGAATCGGGGTCGATGCGAGCGATGTTGCGCTAAACTATGCGCACGCCAATGCGGCGCGCCTCCGCCTTGATGCACGTACACAATGGCTGCTGGGGGATTGGGGTGATGGCGGGACAGCCGACCTCATCCTCGCCAATCCACCCTATATCGGCACCTCAGAACCCCTCGACAAATCGGTTGCCGATTTTGAACCCGCGCTCGCCCTCTATGCCGGGGTGGATGGGCTCGATGCCTATCGCGCGCTATTGCCGACGCTCGCCGAACGCATCCACGCGGGTGGCGCGGCGATAATCGAAATCGGCTGGCAACAGGGTCAGAGCGTCGCGGCGCTGGCGCGCGCGCATGGTCTGGCCGTGGAAAAATGGCCCGATCTCGCCGGGCGTGACCGCGCGCTAATACTGACACCGATATTGCCATAAGCTGCACGATTTCGCTTGCTTTCGGACAAAAGCACCTTAGAGGGGGCGGCGCAGCGGCTCCCCACGCGCCGCCCCACAGTTTCTGGGGCTTTCGCGGGTCAGCTGCACCCCATTGCGGATGAAGAAGCTTGGGCCGGATTTTCTGGCCGCTCGGCAAATGGAGCGCCGCACGGGCTGCGCTAAATGTTGCGTAAAGGACGATGTTTCCACGCGAATTTTTTAAGGAAAAAATGTGTCGATGAACAACCGTCAGAACGGTCGCCGTCGTGGCCGTAATAATCAGCGTCAGCCTTCGCGCGGCGGCAATCATGACAGTGGCAATCGTATCGACAACCGGGCGCGTGGCAACGCGACTCAATTGCTCGAAAAATACCGCAATATGGCGCGCGATGCGCAATTGTCGGGCGATCGGGTGATGACCGAATATTATCTGCAATTTGCCGACCATTATTTCCGCGTCCTGTCCGACGCGCGCGCGCGACAGGAGGAACAGCGCGCCCGTTGGGAAGAACGCGATGACCGGGATGAGCGCGACGATGGCGGCGACAACATCGATATCGACGGCGACGGTGGGGAGGAAGCCGACCTTGACCCCATCGACATGATCGGGCGCGCGCCGCGCAATCGCGACGGGCGCAGCCCGCGCGAACCCAACCGTGACAATCGGGCACCGCGTAGTGACCGTACGGGTAGTGATCGGGCGGGCAGTGATCGCGCAGATCGCCGCGATGGCAATCGTGCCCCACGCGAAGGCGATACCGACGAAGCCGACGCGCGCGGGGATTACCGCGACCGGGGCAATGGTCGCGACTTTGAACGCAGCGAACGTCGCCCGCGCGGCGCCAGCACCCATGACGTGCGTCATGATGCAGACGGGGATGCGCTACTCAGCATCGATGCAGCGGTGTTGCCGCCTGCCATCGGTGCCGACAATGGTGACGGCGCCGCCGATAATGTTGCCGACATCGCGCCCGCGCCAAAGCGCCGCCGCACCGTCAAAAAAGTCGAAAGCAGCGACGAAGCCGCCGCCTGAACCACTCAGCGCGCGCGGTCACGCAGCGCGCTGAGCGTCGTTCCCGCGCTGATGCGCTCAACATCCGTCTTCAGGTGGATGAGGCGCAATCCCCTTTGCCCCATCGCGGCATCAAGCGCCGGGGCAAAATCCGCCGTCGCATCGACGCTGGTCGCCCAGCCGCCATAGGCACGGGCGAGCGCCGCAAAATCGGGGTTGTGCAACGCCGTAGCCGACGGTCGCGCCGGATATTCGCGTTCCTGATGCATGCGGATGGTGCCATAAGCCCCATTGTCGATGACCAGCACTAGCATATTTAGCCCATATTGGACCGCGGTCGCCAATTCCTGCCCGTTCATCAGAAAATCGCCGTCGCCAGCCAAGGCGACGACCATCTTGTCGGGGTTGCGCCGCGCCGCCGCGACCGCCGCGGGGACGCCATAGCCCATTGCACCCGCCGTCGGGGCAAGCTGGCTGACCATCGGCGCATAGGCCCAGTGGCGGTGCCACCAGCCCGAAAAATTGCCCGCACCATTGCAGATGATCGTATCTGCGGGCAGTTTTTCGCGCATCGCACCCACGCATTGGCCAAGGTCGAGCGCGGTATCAAAAGGCACAACCTTGTTCCATTCGCGCCATTCGGCATGCGCCGCCGCGCCCGCGTCAAAGGCGATGATGTCGCTGTCCCAAAGCGCGGCCATTTCGGCAAATTCATGCGGGTAAGCGCAGATGGGCAAATCGGTCCGATAAACGCGATTAAGCTCATTGGGGTCGGGGTGGACATGAACCAAAATCTGCCCCGGATGGTCGGGGGTGATAAGGCTATAGCCATCGGTCGTCGCTTCGCCCAAACGCGCGCCGACCGCGACAATTAAATCCGCTGCGCGAATACGGTCGAGCAATTTGGGGTTGGGTCCATAGCCCAAATTACCGGCATAGACGGGGCATTGATTGTCGATCGCATCCTGCCGCCGAAACGCAGCGGCGGTCGGCAGCCCGACCCGGGTTGCAAATTCGGCCCAATAATGTGCCGCCCCGCCATTCCAGCCCGCCCCGCCGATTATCGCCACCGGGGCCGATGCATTGGCGAGCAATTCCATGAAAACGCCCATCGCGGCGGCGTCGGGGTCTTGTTCGGGGGCATCGACGCGCGGGCGATCAGCAACCGATGCCAGATCGCGCAACATATCCTCTGGCAGCGCGATCACCACCGGCCCCGGCCGCCCCGCCATCGCGGTTGCATAGGCGCGCGCAACATATTCGGGGATGCGCGCCGCATTGTCGATGCGTGCCGCCCATTTGGCAAGCGGCGCGAACATTGCCTGAAAATCGACCTCCTGAAAACCTTCGCGGTCGCGCATATCGCGGTCGACATCGCCGATGAACAATATCATCGGCAGGCTGTCCTGCATCGCGACATGCACGCCGATGCTGGCATTGGTCGCCCCCGGCCCGCGCGTCACAAAGGCCACCCCCGGTCGCCCAGTCATATTGCCGTCCGCCGCTGCCATGAAACCGACGCCGCCTTCCTGACGGCAGACAATCGTGTCGATTTGCGGTGTGTCATGCAGCACGTCGAGCACCGACAAAAAGCTTTCACCCGGTACGGTGAAAATACGGTCGCAGCCCTGCAGCAATAGTTGATCGACGAGGATTTGCGCCCCGGTGCGCTGTGGATAGTTGGTCATTTTTCCGCCCTAGCCGATGCTTGTCGCTGCCACAATCTGCGCCATGATTGCGCCGCGCGGCGCGGCGAAAAAACGGCAGAAAACTGCGTAACTTCACACCCAATTTCCAATAAATGCGCGTAGGTGCGCGGGCCCATGTGACAGCGGTTGTCCATGGCCCGCACCCTATAGCGCGGGCGCGGCGTAGGACAGGCCCCTATGACTCTGGCCGCGTCCACAACCAGCAAAGCGACAGGCATGCGGCAGCGGGCGGCGCCAACACCCATGGCATGGACAACGTCCACACCCCGATAGCAATCGACACGGCAAAGGCGATGGTGGCAGCCCATTTGCCGCGCCGCGCAATCGCACCCTTTTCCCGCCACGCGCGGATCGGCGGGCCAAAGCGCGGATGGCCCAGCAATTTTTCCTCCCACACGCGATTGCCGCGTGCGAAACAAAAGGCTGCCAAAATGTAAAAGGGAACGGTAGGCAGCAGGGGCAGCGCAATGCCGACCGTTCCCAGCGCCACAGCGACAATCCCCGCCGCATTCCACAAAGGGCGGGCCGACAGGCGCATCAGGCGATGTGCACCGCCTTGGTCACGCAATAATTGGCCAGCCCTTCTGGGCCGCCTTCGGCACCAAAGCCCGAATGTTTGACCCCGCCAAAGGGGGTGTCGGCCCCCGAAATGGTGAAGCTGTTGATGCCGACCATCCCGGCTTCGAGCGCATCGGCAACCAAATTGGCGCGGCGGCCATTTTCGGTAAATGCAAAGGCGGCAAGGCCAAAGGGCGTTGCATTGGCGAGCGTGATGGCTTCGTCCATATAGGCAAAGGGTCGGGTCAGCGCCAGCGGGCCAAAGGGTTCGACCTGCATCACATCAGCATCATCGGGCACATGCGCGATCAGGCTGGGTTCGAAATAATTGCCCGCCCCTTCGCGCGCTTCGCCCCCAGCGACCAGTCGCGCACCCTTTGCCAGTGCATCGGCTACGAGCGCGGCCACCGCCTGCGGGCGGCGTGGATTGGCGAGCGGCCCCATGCTGGTCGCGCTGTCCAGCCCGTTGCCGACGCGCAATTTGGCCATCCGCTGGGCAAAACCGGCGGCAAAGGCATCATGGATTGATTCTTCGACAAAAAAGCGGGTTGGCGACACACAAACCTGCCCCGCATTGCGGAATTTTTGCGGCACCGCCATGTCGAGCACGCGGTCCAAATCGCAGTCGGCAAAGACCAGCACCGGCGCATGGCCGCCCAATTCCATCGTCGATGGGGTGACGCTGTCGGCGCACAGGCGCATCAAATGCGCCCCCACCGCGGTCGAGCCGGTAAAGCTGATCTTGCGGATGGTGGGCGACGCAATGAGCCGGGCCGAAATCATCGCCGGATCGCCGTAAAGCAATTGCGCGACATCACCGGGCAGCCCCGCATCGACCAGACATTGCATGAGCGCGGCGGTGCAGCCCGGGGTTTCCTCCGCCGGTTTGGCAATCACCGAACAGCCAACCGCCAGCGCCGCCGACATTTTCTTGGCCATCAGATAAAGAGGGAAATTCCACGGCGTGAAAATCGCCACCGGCCCCACCGGCTGCTGGAGCACCATCGATCGTTGCCCGGTCGGGCGGACCAAGGTGCGGCCATATTGGCGGCGCGCATCCTCCGCACACCAATCAAATAATTGCGCCGCGCCGACCACTTCCCCCTTGGCTTCGGCAATCGGTTTCCCCTGTTCGATGGTCAGCATGGTGGCGATGGGTTCGACCCGTTCGCGCAGCAGGCTGGCCGTGCGGCGCAAAATATCGGCCCGTGTATCGACCGGGGTTGCGCGCCATGCAGCAAAGCCGCGCTGAGCGGCGGCAAGCGCAAGGTCGATGTCCGCTCCGGTCGCCTTGGGCAGCGCGGCGATGGTCTCGGCGGTGGCGGGGTTATGGACATGCAGGCAATCGCGCCCCTCCGCGCCGTGCCATGCGCCATCAATGAACAGTTTCAGATCAGCCGAATAATCCTGCATGACTTTGTTTTCTTTCTGCTTTCTTTTTCGCGGTTCGACGCTTGCTCCGCGTTGACCATCCTCTTAAGCCCAAAGCGAGGTAGAGGCAAAACAGCGGAGGGTGAAATGGTGGAAATGCGCATATTGGCCGATGGATTACGTTTTCCCGAAGGGCCGGTGGCGATGGCGGATGGCAGCGTCATCCTGACCGAGATTGAGGCCGGGCGCATCACCCGCGTCACCCCCGACGGGCAAAAAATTGTCATCGCAACCCCCGGCGGCGGGCCCAATGGACTGGCGATTGGCCCCGATGGCAAGCTATATTGCTGCAACAATGGCGGTTTCAAATATGTCGAAAACAACGGCATGCTGGCCCCGCACGGCATTGCCGATGATTATTCGGGCGGGCGGATCGAACGGATAGATCTGACCACCGGCGCCGTCGAAATACTTTATAAATCGGGGGATTTTGGCTGCACATTGCGCGGGCCCAATGACATTGTTTTCGACGCGCATGGCGGTTTCTGGTTCACCGACCATGGCAAGGTCGATTATGCCAAGCGCTGCCACGACATCGTCGGCATTTTTTATGCCAAGGCGGACGGCAGCTTTATGGAGGAAGTCATCTTCCCCAGCTATAACCCCAATGGGGTCGGCCTGTCGCCCGATGGCAGCCGCCTTTATGCCGCCGAAACCTATACCTGCCGCCTGACCGCCTTTAACGTCATCGCCCCGGGCAAGGTCGACGACAGCGCCGGACCGGGTGGGCCGGGCATCCCCATATATCGCCCGGCGGGCTATAAATTTTTCGATTCCTTGGGGGTTGAAGCCTGCGGCAATATCTGCGTCGCCACCATCGGCGAATGCGGGATCAGCGTCATTTCCCCGACGGGTGAATTGGTCGAATTTGTCGCCACCGACGATATTTTCACCACCAACATCTGTTGGGGCGGGCCGGACATGCGCACCGCCTATGTCACCCTGTCGGGGACGGGGCGATTGGCGGCGATCGACTGGCCGCGACCGGGGTTAAAACTGCAATATGGTTGAACCCTTTCGCTATCGCGCGGTGCTGTGGGATTTTGGTGGGGTCATCACCTCTTCCCCCTTTGAGGCGTTCAACCGCTTGGAACAGGAACGCGGCCTGCCCCGCGACAGCATCCGCCGCATCAATGCGACCAACCCGGACGATAATGCCTGGGCGCGCTTTGAACGGGCGGAAATCGATGCCGCCGCCTTTGACACGGCCTTTGCCGCCGAAGCGCGCGCATTGGGCTGGGAAATCGACGGCGCATCGGTCATCGCCTGCCTGTCGGGTGATATACGCCCGCAGATGGTCGATGCGCTCGATTGGTTGAAGCAGGCAGGCTATGCCATCGGCTGCATAACCAATAATGTCCCGGTGGGCACGGGCGCGGGCATGGCGCGCGATGCGGCCAAAGCCGCCCAAATCGCGGCGATCATGGCGCGATTTGATGTGCTGCTGGAATCGAGCAAGCTTGGTATTCGCAAGCCCGACACGCGCATTTACCAGATGGCCGCAGACGCGCTCCACGTCGCACCTGCGCAGTGCATCTACCTCGATGATCTGGGGGTGAATTGCAAAGGTGCCACGCAGCTTGGCATGGCGGCCATCAAGGTAACCGACGGCGACACCGCACGCGAAGCGCTGTGGAAATTGCTCGGCACTCGGCCTAAAGGCTAAACCAGTTTTGCGCAAAAGGACGATTAGATGAAAAAGCTCTTCCCCGATGCCGCCGCCGCGCTCGACGGCATAATCCGCGATGACATGCTGGTGGCAGCAGGCGGATTTGGCCTGTGTGGCATCCCCGAACGTCTGATCGATGCGTTGGTGGCAAGTGGGGTCAAGGGGCTGACCGTTGCGTCGAACAATGCCGGCATCGACAATGAGGGGTTGGGCAAATTGCTGCGCAGCCGCCAGATTAAAAAAATGATCTCCTCCTACGTCGGGGAAAATAAAGAATTTGAACGCCAATATCTGGCGGGTGAGCTGGAGGTGGAGTTTTGTCCGCAAGGGACGCTCGCTGAACGGATGCGCGCGGGTGGCGCGGGCATCCCCGGTTTTTATACCCGTACCGGGGTTGGCACCGAAGTTGCCAAGGGCAAGGAAGTCAAAAACTTCCACGGGCAGGATTATATATTGGAGCAAGGAATATTTGCCGACCTGTCGATCGTCAAAGCATGGAAGGCGGATGCCAGCGGCAATCTGGTTTTCCGCAAGACGGCGCGCAATTTCAACCTGCCCGCCGCGACCTGCGGCAAAATCTGCGTGGTGGAGGTGGAGGAAGTGGTGCCGGTCGGCACCCTCGACCCCGATAGCATCCACCTGCCCGGCATTTATGTGCAGCGGATGATCATCGGCGCACCATATGACAAGAAAATAGAGTTTCGCACGGTGCGGGCGCGCGAAGCGGCCTGATGCGTCGGCGGCTCGCCCTTTCCCTCTGCCTGACACCGCTGCTGACGGGGTGCGTCGCGGCCGTACTGCCGGTTATGGCGGCAGGCACCATCGCGCGGCAAGGGGTGGCAGGCGATACTGGCGAAGCGGCGAACACCAGCGTCCCAAGCCCGCCGGCAATCACTGAGGCCGAGCCTGCGCCACCCGCTCCCGTGCCCGCACCCGAAACACCGCCACATGCTGAAATCGCCCCAACCCCCGCTGTGGCACAGGCAACCACCGCGATGGTCGACAGCGACAGCGCCGCAATCATCGCGCATGTCCGCGTGCGCGCCGCCTTGGTGGCGGAGGGTGCGCCCGTCCTCAGCCTCATCCTTGCGGACCCGCTAACGCTCGCCGAACCCGCCTATGCGCCATGCGGTGCACGCCCCGCCGCCGTTATTTTCGATGCGGACAGGGGGAGCGCGGTTGCGGGCGATGTTGGGGCGCTGCGCCAATTGACGGCGGAAATACGCGCCGCGAACATAGCAATTTTCTGGGTCAGCGACCGCCCGGCATCGGCAACCGCGATGATCGCCGATGCGTTGGCAGCGGCGGATATTGACCCTGCCCATGTCGACAGCATCGTCGCCACCCGTCCCGGCTTTGAGCGCAAACAATTGCTCCGCCATGCGATTGCCGAAAGCCATTGCGTGCTGGCGGTGGTTGGCGACACGCGCGCCGATGCCGACGAAGCCTATGCCTATTTGCGCGACCCCGACAGCCCGCTCGCCATCGATAGCAATTGGGGCAATGGCTGGTTTCTCCTGCCCCTGCCCGACCTTTCCCCCTTTCAGTAATAAAGAGGATAATCATGCCCTGGACCCGTGACCAAATGGCCGCCCGCGCCGCCAAGGAATTGCAAGATGGCTATTATGTCAATCTGGGCATCGGCATCCCGACATTGGTCGCCAACCATATCCCGCCGGGGGTGGAGGTGACGCTGCAAAGCGAAAACGGCATGCTGGGCATTGGCCCCTTTCCCTTTGAGGATGCGGTGGACGCAGACCTTATCAATGCGGGTAAACAGACGATCAGCGAATTGCCGCAAAGCGCCTATTTCGACAGCGCGGCGAGCTTTGCGATGATCCGTGGCGGGCACATCGACCTCACCGTCCTCGGCGCGATGGAAGTGGCCGAAAATGGCGACATCGCCAATTGGATGGTGCCGGGCAAGATGATCAAGGGCATGGGCGGCGCGATGGATCTGGTCGCGGGCGTCAAAAAAATCATCGTCGTGATGGAACATTGCGCCAAGGATGGTAGCCCCAAATTCATCCCCAGTTGCACGCTGCCGCTGACCGGCAAAAATGTCGTCGATATGATTATCACCGATCTGGCGGTGTTTCACCGCGCCGACCACCAAAGCCCGTTCAAGCTGATCGAACTGGCCGACGGGGTCAGCGCTGCCGATGTCGCGGCGAAAACCAGCGCGCATTACATCGCCTAAAGTGGATAAAGCGGCGATCCAGCAACAGGTTAGTGCCGCAGCCGAGGCGTTACAGGCAGGGGACGGCGCGCGCGCGCGCGATTTGGTGCGCCCGATTGCGCAAATGCATGCCGACCACGCACAATTGTGGATGCTCTTGGCAGAGGCTTGCCGCGTTGCGGGCGACATGATGGGGTTGGAAGCCGCCGCCGACCATCTGATCGCGCGCGAACCGCGCGCTATCCGCGCCTGGGGGTGGAAGGGGGATGCCCGCCGCGCCGCCGGGGACAAGCGCGCGGCGGCAAGCTGGTACCGCGACGGGCTGCGTCAGGCGGCGGGCTTTGACAATTTGCCCGATGCTTTGATGCAAGAGGTGGAGCGCCAAAAACAGGCACTGGCGCAATTGGAACAGGCGTTTGACGAAAGCCTGCATGCCGGGCTGTCGGCGCGCGGTATTGGCAGCATATCCCCCGCCTTTACCGAATCGCTCAAGCTATTGGCCGGTAAGGCACAAATCCAGTTGCAGCGACCAAGCGCTTATTATTTCCCCGGCCTGCCGCAGCGCGCCTTTTACGAACGCAGCGAATTTGCGTGGGTGGCGGGGGTAGAGGGTGCCGCTGCGGCCATCCGCGATGAACTGCATGCGGCATTGGCCATGGGTGATATTTTTACCCCCTATCTGCAGGCGGCGAGCGATCGGCCCACCCATGATTTTCACGGCATGGCGGGCAATGCGGATTGGAGCGCGCTCCACCTCACCGACAATGGCCAACCAATTGCCGAACTTGCCGCGCGCTTCCCCGCGACGCTGGCGGCGATGGATGCGCTGCCGCTATGCCGGATATCCAGCCGTGCACCGGTCATCATGTTTTCGCGGCTTGCCCCCGGCGCGCAAATCCCCGCGCATCATGGCATGATTAATGGTCGGCTGATCTGCCACCTGCCATTGATCGTGCCGGGCGACGGCGCGCTGCGCGTTGGCAATCAGACACGCGAATGGCGCTTTGGCGAATTGCTGATTTTCGACGATTCGATCGAACATGCCGCATGGAACCATGCGCCAAGCGAACGCATTGTCCTGATATTCGATATTTGGCACCCCGCGCTCAGCGCGGCAGAACGGGGCGCCATCGCTGCCCTGTTCGACGTCATCGACAATGGATAAGGGGCGAAACATATTGCTGGCCCTGCTGCTCGCGGTCATCATCGGTCTGGCAGTGGGCTATTTTTGGGGGCGCGATGCCCTGGCGCCGACCCGCCAGCCGCAACGGGTCGCTGCGATGCGGCCCGCCGACCCTGCGGCGCAAAATGGGCCAACCGCGATTGAACCAAGTGGGAATGGCGCGCAGCGGCAATATTTTTCGCGCTGTCATACGGGCGGCGGGCGCAATTGCGTCGTCGATGGCGATACCATCTGGATGAACGGCGAAAAAATCCGCGTCGCCGACATCGATACACCCGAAACCCATCAGGCGCGCTGCGCCTCTGAACAACAGCTTGGCGACCGGGCGAGTGCGCGGCTGCAAAGCTTGCTCAATGCAGGGCCGGTTGAACTTGCCCCCGCCGCCAATGGGCGCAGCCACGACCGTTATGGGCGGCGGCTGGCCATATTGGCCCGCGATGGCCAAAGCCTTGGCATGATTTTGGTGCGCGAAGGGCTGGCGCGGCAATATTCCGGCGGCCCGCGCGATCCATGGTGCTGAGGATAAAGATGCTGAGGGTAAAAAACTAAGCCCCTGCCCTTGTCATCGCCGCCGCGCCTTTATAGGCGCTGACCATCATGTCCAAACCCCGCACATTATATGAAAAAATCTGGGACGCGCATGTCGTCGCGCGCCGCGATGATGGTACCTGCCTGATATTCATCGACCGTCATCTTGTCCATGAAGTCACCAGCCCACAGGCCTTTGCCGGGCTTGCCGCCAATGGCCGCCGGGTGCGCCGCCCCGACCTGACGCTCGCCGTGCCCGACCATAATTTGCCCACAACACCACGTGTCGATGCAGCGGGCCATCCCATCCCCATAAAGGATGCAGAAAGCGCCGCGCAACTCGCCGCGCTCGAAGCCAATACACAGGCCTTTGGCGTCCCCTATATCGGCGCGCATGATGTGCGACAGGGCATCGTCCATGTCGTCGGCCCGGAACAGGGCTTTACCCTGCCCGGCACCACGCTGGTTTGCGGCGATTCGCATACCGCCGCGCATGGGGCATTGGGTGCGCTCGCCTTTGGTATCGGGACGAGCGAGGTCGAACATGTGCTCGCCACCCAGACATTATGGCTGGCCCCCGCCAAAACCATGGCGGTGGTGGTGGATGGGCAATTGGCAGCAGGGGTTACCGCCAAGGACGTCATCCTTCACATCATTGGGCGGATCGGCACAGCGGGTGGCACCGGCCATGTTATCGAATTTATGGGTTCGACCATCCGCAATATGGGGATGGAGGAACGGCTGACCATTTCCAATATGGCGATAGAGGGGGGCGCGCGCGCCGGGCTGATCGCGCCCGATGATGTCACCTTTGCCTATTTGCGCGGGCGGCCAATGGCCCCCAAGGGCGCAGCATGGGACGCGGCGGTCCGCCATTGGCAAAGCTTGCCGAGCGATGCCGATGCGGTTTTTGACAAAAGGGTGGATATCGCTGCTGCCGATATTGCGCCGAGCGTCACTTGGGGCACCAGCCCCGAAGATGTGGTGCCGATCACCGGCCATGTGCCCGCGCCCGAAAGCTTTGCCGACCCCGCCAAGCAGGATGCGGCGCGCGCCAGCCTAGCCTATATGGGGTTAAACCCCGGCACCGCGATGCAGGATATTGCAATCGAGAATATCTTCATCGGCAGCTGCACCAACAGCCGGATAGAGGATTTGCGCGCCGCCGCCGCCATTTTGCGCGGGCGGCACAAGGCGGCCAATGTCCGATGGGCGATTGTCGTGCCGGGATCCGGCCTCGTCAAAGCAGCGGCGGAGGCGGAGGGGCTAGACCGTATTTTCATCGAGGCGGGGTTTGAATGGCGCGAACCGGGCTGTTCGGCCTGTTTGGGGATGAACCCCGATAAAGTGCCGGCGGGTGAACGCTGTGCCTCCACCTCCAACCGCAATTTCGTGGGGCGGCAGGGGCCGGGCAGTCGAACCCACCTCCTCTCCCCCGCGATGGCGGCGGCAGCGGCGGTGACCGGCAAGCTGACCGATGTACGCGAATTGCTGTAAGCGGGGGCGAAGGGAGTGGAAATCATGCACATAATCACGCGTTGCTTCGTCGCCATATCGGCGCTGGTGTTTGGTCTCGCCGCTGGCACCGCAACGGCGCAATCCGGGCCCGCCGCGACACCGGCCATGGTGACAATGACCCGGCTCGACTGCGGCAGCATCATGGTCAACAACCTCAATCTATTTTCGGACACACAGGCCTATCCCGGCGCGCGGCGGCAGTTGGTCAGTAGCTGTTATCTGATCCGTCACGGCGACACCTATATGCTGTGGGACACCGGCCTGCCCGCCAGCCTGATCGGCGTGGTGCGCGAACAAGGCGGCGCGATGGTGCCCGCAATGACCACCCGTATCACCGACCAATTGACGCAGCTTGGCGTGCGCACCGACCAGATTTCGATCATTGCGATCAGCCATCGGCACTTTGACCATATCGGCCAATTGGCGGATTTTCCGAACGCCCGTTTGTTGATCGGTGCGGGGGATTGGACCGCCATTCAATCCGAAGGCGCAACCGACGCCAACGCCCCCTTTGCCCATTGGTTGACAGGCGGCGGCAATGCGGACCCGGTTTCGGGCGACCGCGACATATTTGGCGATGGCAGTGTGGTGATGCTCAATATGCCCGGCCATACGGCTGGGCACCACAGCCTGCTCGTTCGGCTCGCGGGGATGGGGCCGGTGCTGCTAACCGGCGACCTTGCCCATTTTCAGGAAAATTATGACCAAAACGGCGTGCCGATTTTCAATGCCGACCGGGCGGACACGCTCGCCTCTTTCGACCGATTCAAGGCGTTGGCGCGTAATTTGGGGGCGATGGTCATCATCCAGCATGAAGCAGGTGATGTCGGCAAATTGCCCGCCTTTCCCGCTGCGGCGCAATAAGGAAATAACATGCAAGCCACACGCATGATTTCAGGCCGCGCCATCCCCTGGGGCGCCAAGAATATCGATACCGACATCATCATCCCGGCCAAATGGCTGAAAACCGTCAGCCGCGACGGGCTGGGCAAGGGTGCCTTTGAAAGCGTGCGCGCCGTGCCGGGCAATATATTCGACGCAGCCGAAAATCAGGGCGCGCCGATCTTGCTGGCGGGCGACAATTTCGGCTGCGGGTCGAGCCGGGAACATGCCGCTTGGGCGATGCTCGACATGGGGTTGCAAGCGGTCATAGCGCCCAGTTTTTCGGACATTTTTTCGGGCAATGCCTTCAAAAATGGCGTGCTCGCCGTCACGCTCGACGAAGCGCAAATCGCCCGTTTGATGGCGGTGGCGGGTGACGGCGCGACGATTACCATCGACCTCGAAAATCAAGTCGTCACCAGCGACCGGCAGGACCGTTTTGCCTTTGCCATCGACCCGTTTCGCAAAATGTGTCTGATGCAGGGGTTGGATGAAATTGCGCTGACGCTGGCCGAGGAGACCGCCATATCTGCGCATGAGGCGCGTCAGACCCATGATGCGCCATGGCTGGTGCCGTCCCAAATTTAATTGCCAGCGACAATTGCCGAACAATTGTCGCTGACGCTTGCGCTTTCCATACCGCTCTTTAGAATTATCGCCATAGCCTGCCGATTCATTGCAGCAGGGACAATGGCATAGTTGCGACATTGGGGGAGAATGCGGTTATGAAGGCACTGATCAGCACGGCATGTGGCGGACCGGAAAGCCTGATATTGGGTGAATTGCCCGAACCACAGGCGGGCGACGGGCAAATAGTCGTCGATGTCCATGCCTGTTCGATCAATTTTCCCGACACGCTGATCATCGTCGATAAATATCAGTTCCGCCCCGAACGTCCCTTTGCCCCCGGCGGCGAAGTCGCGGGCATTGTGCGCGCGGTCGGTGCGGGTGTTTCGGGCTTTGCGGTGGGTGACCGGGTGATCGCCGCTTGCGGCAATGGCGGGCTTGCCGAACGCGCGGCGGTGCGCGCGGCCAATGCCTATCCCCTGCCCGCATCACGCAGCTTTGCCGAGGGGGCGAGCCTGCTCATGACCTATGGCACCTCCATCCACGCGCTGAAGGACAGGGGGCGGCTAAAGGCGGGTGAAACCTTGCTGGTGCTTGGCGCGGCGGGTGGGGTTGGCCTCGCCGCGGTCGAAATCGGCAAGGCGATGGGTGCGCGCGTCATCGGCGCGGTGTCGAGCGCGGAAAAGGCGGATCTGGTCCGCGCGGCAGGGGCCGATGATTGCATCATCTATCCCCAGCAGCCCTTTGACAAAGAAGCATCCAAGGCGCTCGCCGAACAGTTTAAGGCAGCGGTCGGCCCCAAGGGGGCGGACGTTATTTATGACGCGGTGGGCGGTGACTATGCCGAACCGGCGCTGCGTTCGATCGCGTGGGAAGGGCGTTTTCTGGTCGTCGGCTTTCCCGCCGGCATCCCCAAATTGCCGCTCAACCTCACCCTCCTAAAAAGCTGCGACGTCTGCGGTGTTTTCTGGGGTGCATTTGCCGCGCGCGATCCAGAGGCGAACCGCGCGCATATCGCCACGCTGTTCGACTGGTGGGCGGCGGGCAAAATCCAACCGCGCATCACCGCCACCTATCCGCTCGAACGCGGGGGGGAGGCGATTGCCGCGCTGGGTGATCGCAAAGCGGCGGGCAAATTGGTGGTCGAAATCATGCCCTGACCGCGCCGGCTTCAAAAGCCGTGCCAGCAGACCAATTCATCGAGCGGGGCGCGCGCCACCGGGAAATTATTGACCGGGGCGTCAGTGTCGCGCCAGCCAATCGCCAGCCCGGCATAGAGGATATGGTCATCCCCAATGGTCAGCACATCGCGCACCTGCTGCCCATAAATTGACCATGCTTCCTGTGGGCAGCTGTCCAGCCCCGCTTCGCGCAGCAACAGCATCAGGCTTTGCAGATAAATGCCCATGTCCGCCCATTGCGGCGGCCCCATGAAGCGCGGGCAATGGACAAAGGCGACAACCGGTGCGCCAAAACCGGTGAAATTCTGTGCCATCGCCATATTGCGCGCCATTTTGTCGCTGCGTTCAATACCCATCGCATCATACATGGCATGCGCCACACCATAACGCCGCGCCATATAGGGGTCGGGCAGATCGGGCGGATAGATGACATATTCGCCATCCGCGATGCCGCCACCGGCCATCATCGCCTGTTGCACAGCGGTGATAAGGTTGCGTAGCGCATCGCCGGTCACCATGGCGACATGCCAAGGCTGGACATTGCCGCCCGATGGGGCGCGCTGTGCCTTTTCCAATATCTCGCGCAGCACTGCAGCATCCACCGGCGTATCTTGAAAGGCGCGGATCGACCGGCGGGATGCCATGGCCGCTGTCACAGTCAAGGCCGGGGCAAAGGCAGGGTCAGAGCCGGGGGCGGAAGGGGTGGCGTTTTCAGTATAAGTCATTGCAGTTCCGAATTTTTATCTGCTCGGCGCTTGCCGAACAACAGATCACGTTCCTGTTTTGCCTTAAGCTGTCGATAGAAGCTGACAAGGAAAAGCATGTCATCCTCCACCAGCGGGCGACCCAATTTTGCGCGGATGGTATCGGCGACAAGTATCTTGCGCTGCAAATCGCCGGTGCGGATGACCCGTTCCAATTCCTGCAATTCAAAAACCCCATAAACCGCCAGCTCGGCATGGGTGAAAACGGGCCCGTCGCTCGGCTCCTCCAACACATCTTCGGTGATTTCGCGCGCGATCCGGTGACGCCTTGCCTGCACCACCCAGGTGCCGGCAATTAAATCGCCGAGCCGCATCCTGTCCCGGTTGAACAGCAAGAAACACCCCAGCCCCAATGTCCAGACGAGGCCCAGAAGCGCGGTCGCCGCGCCCAGCACATCGCCCATACCGCTCATCATAAATTGCACCGGCAGCAATATTTCGAGTTGGCGGACAAAGTTACGCGACACCACCGATGCGACCGACAATTGCCCGCCATCGCGCGCGACGACCCGCAAGCCGAGCAGGCGTTTGCCCGGCGTCGCGGCACGCGGCCCCAATTCAAAGCCGATGAACCAGAAATTGGTGAGGAGGAATATGCCCAGCATGATGCCTATACCGGCAATATCGCGCACCGCGCCGCCGCCATTCAGACCGGCAAGACCAAAAATGATGACAAAGGTGATGATGACCAACGCTTGCAGGAAAAAATCGATCGCCAAGGCCGCAAGCCGCGCACCCGCCGAACCGATTTCGAGGCGCAGATCCACCCCCTCTGGCGTTACAACCTGACGCACCATTGAATCGCGCCGACGCGCATAGGCGGCCATTGCGCTGGTCATTTGGTGCCAACCCCGACGCCCGAGCGGCGGCGCGGCAGATAGAAATAGCTGCACCAGAATAGCAGCAACGCCCCGCCAATCGCATATCTGAGCGCGGTTTGTTGGACCAATTGGCGGGCGAACCCTTCGAGTAGTCCGGCCAATGCCAGCATCAGCAGGACGCCGATCATCGCTGCGCCGCTATCCCGCCCAGCCTGTGCCGCCGCTTCCATCCGGCTGCGCGCACCCGGAAAGGCAAATCCCGTACCGATGCGCAGGCCCGCCGCGCCTGCAATGATTATCGCAAAAATCTCGGTCGTGCCGTGGATCGACAGCCAGCCGACAAAGTCGGTGAGCAGCCCCGCCTTGGCAAAGACGAAAAGCATCGGGCCGGTCGAAAGACCCTGATAGAAAATCAGCAATAATGTCGGCACGCCAAAGGCAAAGCCCAGCGCAAAGGCGTTGATCGCCACGCTGGCATTATTGGTGAAAAGGAAGGTCGCAAAAAAATGAAGCCCGGCGCGATCCTCCGGCGCGGTGCCAAAAATGGTCGCGCGCAATTCCGCCACGCTGGCATCCGGCCCGCGCCCCTGCACCATCCCCTCTGGCATCAGCGCATGATACCAATTGGCATCCGACGCAACGAGCCACCAACTGAGCGCGATACCCAGCGCCAGCACCGCAAAGACAATCAAAGTTTCGCGCCACAACCCCTTGACCGCCGCTGGCCAATCATAACGGAAAAAGGCGGCGAGCCGCGCGCGGCGTGATTCACGCACACCATAAATCAGGAAATATCCGCGCGTTGCCAACCCTTCGAGATAGTCGATCAGCGCCGCGTCGAGGCTGGTTGCGCGCGCAATCGACAAGGAGGACAGGGTCGCGCGGTAGAGGCGGGGCAGCGCCAATAATTCTTCATCGCTAATCCGGCGGAATGCCCATCCTTCGAGCCGGTTGCACAAAGCCTCAAATGCTTGCCATTCCCCTTCATGTTCGTGGCGAAAGGCAGCGGTCGAATATATGACGTCCGCCATCACACCATCCCCTTGCGCTTGGCACGGATATAAGTGTCGAGCAGCGCACCGCTCAATTGGTGAAATGGTGCTTCGATGACCAATGCGCCCATTTGGCGCAGACGCGCCGCGACCAATCGCCGGTCGCGCAGCAAATCGGCGGCGACAATCGCTTGGGTGAGGGCATCGGCATCACCCACCGGGGCAGCGGCGATCCCCTCCAACTCGCTGTCTGCCGCAAGGACAAAGAGGAGGAGGTGACGGCGGGTCAGCCGTTCAGCCGCACGCAGCATCAATTCCGCGCTCGCCGCATCGGCAAATTCGGTAAAGATGACCAGCATCGCGCGACGCTTTAATTTGGCCGAAATTGCCGCCAGCCCCAGCGTGAAATTGGTTTCCTCCGCCGCATAGTCAATATCCGCGACTGCGCGGCGCAAGGCGGCAAAATCGCCCACCCGGGCATATTCGCGGCTACCAACCCATGGCCGTCCCGCGATGGTCGCGATGGAAACGCGATCCTCCATCCTGAGCGCAACATAGCCAAGCGCCAGCGCCGCCGACACCGCACGGTCGAGCCGCGCTTCGTGCGCACCATCGGGGGTGGCGACAGGCCCGCTCATCATCCGGCCACGGTCGATGACCAGCAAAATCCGGTTGTCGCGTTCGCTTTCAAACTGCTTGGCATAAATATCATTATGTCGCGCCGATTGTTTCCAATCGATTGCGCGGCGGTCAAACCCCGGCTGAAAGCGGACCAAAGTGTCGAACTCGCTCCCTTCACCCATGCGCGCCGTCAGCCGCTGGCCCACCTGCGCCTCGCGCGTGAAGAGCGGAATGGCAAATTGTTCGACCGCGCGGATCGACGGCACCACCGACACCGCAATGCCGATCGGCACCCGCCGCTGCATCCGGACAAGCCCCATCGGCCCCTGCCAGCCCAGCCATGCGTCATGGACCTGCGCCATCCCGCGCCGGAGCGCGCTGATCGCGATATGCGCGGCCAGACCACCATCCGCCGCCAGGCTGAGTCGCTGGTCAATCCGCCCACCGCTTACCAAATTTGCATCGAGCGCCAGCGCCAGACGCGCATCGCGCGGACGGCCCCACCCGCCCGTTGTCACGCGCGCGGTCATCAAACATGGGTCGCCCACCCCCACCGCCTGCGGCGCGTCGAGCGACAATGTCGCGCGCGCAATTGCCGGTGCGCGAAACAGATCAAACACCATCAATGCGATGATAAGGCCGACCCACATCGCCGCGAGCACCCACAAATCGGCGCGCAAAATCGCTGCGGCCAGCGCCATCGGCGCACCCAGCGCAATCAGCAAAATGGCGCGCGGCGTCGGGGCCATCAGCGCGGGGCTTCGACCGCTTCGATAAGGTCGCGGACGATATTGTCGACGCTGCGCCCGTCGATTTCAGCGCTGGGCGACAAGAGCAGGCGGTGCCGCAGCAGATCAAAGGCGATGGCCTGCACATCATCGGGGATCACATAATCACGCCCTGCCAGCGCCGCCGTCGCCGCCGCTGCCCGCGCCATCAATGCCGCCGCACGCGGGCTCGCCCCCACCGCCAAGTCCGGACTTTCGCGCGTCGAACGGATCAGCGTCACAATATATTGGGCAATGGGGTCGGCCATTTTAACCCCTGCCGCTACCTCTATCGCCGCCGCCAAGCGCCCGGCATCCGCCACCTTGGCCACCCCCAGACTGTCGGGGTCGATGCGGGTGAAGCGCACACCATGTCCGCTGACGATCCGTAATTCCGCCGCCGCATCGGGGTAAGGCACCGACAATTTGAACAGGAAACGGTCAAGCTGCGCCTCTGGCAAGGGGTAAACGCCCTGACTTTCAATCGGGTTTTGTGTCGCGATCACCGTAAACCGATCCGACAATAAGTGGCTTTCCCCATCGAGCGTCACGCGGCGTTCCTGCATCGCCTCCAGCAGCGCGGCCTGCGTCTTGGGCGGGGTGCGGTTCAATTCATCGGCAAGCAGCAATTCGGTGAAAATCGGCCCACGCGTCAGGGTAAAGCTCGACGTTTGGAAATTGAACAAATTGCTGCCCAATATGTCGCCGGGCATCAAGTCGGGGGTGAATTGAATCCGCCCGAAGTCGAGGCCAATGGCCCGCGCAAGGCTTTGCACCAGCAGCGTCTTGGCGGTGCCCGGCGGCCCTTCGAGCAGGGCATGCCCGCCCGCCAGCACCGTCACCAGCAAGCGTTCGACGATGGCGTCCATGCCGACCACCGCCTTGGCCACCTCTGCCTTGATCGCGCCGGTCAGCGCCTGCAATTCATCCAATGTCACGCACCACATCCTTTCGCCATTCGGCCAATTTCTGCGCGGCATCGACCGCGGCCAATGTTGAACCACCTTGGTCGAGCGCCCCCGCCAGTTCAGAGAATTTTCGTCCGCGCCGGTCACGAAAGCGGTCGAGCCACGCGCCAAGTGCCGTATCATCCAGCCCCGGCGGCGCATGCAGCCTTCGTGCGGCAATTTCGCGCACCATTTGCGCATAACGCGGCGCAAAGCGCCCGCTTGCGCCTGCCTGAACGATCAACCGCGCGCTGGTTTGTACCAATCCTGCCTTGCCCGCCGCGCGCACCCGGATTGGCAACAGCGGCGGGCCAAAGCGCACAAAGCCCTGCCACAGCAAAAAAAGTGTGGCGACGATGACGCACAGGGTGAGGCCGAGGAAGGGTGGCACAAAAGCCTGTCGCAGCAAATTATGTTGGCGCGCGCCCAACCCGTTCAGCGTCACATCAAAGGCGATCGGCGCGCCCGGCCCAGCGAGCTTGCTGATCATGGCCAGACCGGCGCGGGCGCGGCTATTGTCGGCCATCGCCAGATTATTGACGAAATCCGGTTCGGCAAGGATGGTGGTTGCAAACCTGTCCTGCACCTCCACCATCACGGCGCGGCCATCCGCCGTCACCATCGAGGAAAAATAGGGCGATTCAATCGACTGAATGCTGCCCCCCATACGCACCGGCAGCGCCGAACCATCCCAAAAATTGACTTGCACCGAATGTCGGGGCGACGTCGCGTGCACGTTGGTTGTTACCCGCGCTGGCACCAGCGCGGCGGCGAGGGCCGCGCCATTCGGTGCATCACCCACACGACGCACTTTGTCCCGTTCCATCGTGGGCGCGACCTGATATTTGGGCAATATGACCAGCACAGGTGTCCGAATGCTGCGCAACCTTTCGCGCAATGCTTCGGTGCTTGTTGCCGGACTGGGTGTCAAAATGGTCAGGCCATCGCCGCCTGCAAAGCCCGGTGCTGCCGCCTCTGCATCGCGCAAAATAGTGACGCCATGCCCGCCCACCCGCAATAGTTGCGCAATCCCGGCATAGCCGTTGGCCGCGCGCGACAGGGCATGGCCGCCGCCATCCCGCCCGGCCGACAATTCAGGCGCAAAGGCGGTGAGCACCCAAAAGCCGATAAAACCAAATACGCCCGCCGCAATCAGCCCGAAAATCAGCCGTGGGTTGAAAGCACCCTCACCCGATGTGGCAGTGCCCGTCATGCGCGCTGCCGCCAGTGCGCGCCAAAGGCAAAGCTTTCATATTGCGCACGCGCCGCCATCCAATCGCCAGCGCTAATCGCCCGTTGCGCCCAGATACCGCGTTCGACAATGGCGCAGATTTGCGCAAAGGCCTGCCGCGCCGCCTCCGGCAGTTCTGAGAGGCGCGCGATGGAACGCGCGGTAAAGGCGGGCTGGACAAGGCCGGGGCGACGATTGCCAATATCCGCCACACTATGTTCGAGCAGCAGGTGCACCGCCTCTGCAAAGCGGCCATCGGCGGCGAGCGCGTCCGCCGCTTGCAATAGATTACGCGCGCCTGTTGCATCTGGCTGCCAGCCATGTTCCTCCGTCGCCTGTGCCACAGACCGATCACGGCCAAAGCGCAGCCGATCAACAAAATCGCGCACCGCCGGTATCAACATATAGGCGACGGCGGCCACCGCGACCAATATCAACGCAAAGGCAATGCCGCGTACCAACCAGTCGCCATCACCCCCAAGCCAGCGAAAGAAGCGGATGAGCCAATTGTCGGACGTTGGCATGCTTGGCGGCGGCGGGGCGGGGGCAAATTGCAATTGATAGCTGCGGTCGCCCTGAATCTGCCGGATGGCGGCATCAATAGCGTCGGTATTGGCTTTAGACGCGTTTGGCTGCGCCGCGAGCGGCGCAGAAACCAAAGCGGCAAGCAAGAATGCAAGCGCAAAGGGCGCGGCCCGCGCCATCTGCATCATATTTCCTATCCGCGCCCCTGCTGCCATCGCCCTTGCATGACGGGGCACAGCGGCAATGGCAAGCCTGTTGCGCCGGTTATTCCGCCGCCATTGCCAAGGGCGCAGCCTGCGGCCCACGAATGACCCGACCGGGCAAGGCACCAACCATGTCGCCGTTACGGAATGTCACCTGCCCCGATTTGATTGTCGCGACATAGCCATCCGCCTTTTGCAGCAGACGCTTGCCGCCTGCGGGCAAATCAAAGGCGAGCCATGGCTTGCCCAATTTTATCGCGTCCATGTCAATGATGTTGAGGTCGGCAAGCATATTGGCAGCGATGATGCCGCGATCTTCCAACCCATAGAGCAGGGCCGTATCACGGCACTGGCGCTTGATCGCATGCTCGAGCGACAAGCGCCCGCCCCGGCGACGGTTTTTCACCCAATGTTCGAGCATGAAGGTCGGGCTGGCCGCATCGCAGATGGTGCCGCAATGCGCGCCGCCATCCGACAGGCTGTTCACCGTGTCATCGGCATTTTGCAATTCTTCCAAAAAGTCGAGGTTGCCGTCTGCATAGTTGAGGATGGGCAGATAGATAAAACCCGTGCCATCGTCGGCGCACAACATGTCATAGGCATATTCGGCCGGGTCTTTGCCCGCCGCTGCGGCGCGCGCCGCGACACTGGCCGCTTCATCGGGTTCATAGTCGAAATCGGCGTCCATTTCATATTGCATGTTCCAGCCGCACGACACCGCCATGATAAAGCCCAATATGTCCTGCGGGGCTGCAGAAAAATCATTCTCCTGCGCCAACAAGCGCGCCTTGAACGCCGGGTCGAGCAATTTGGCCTTTTGCGCGTCCCACGGCAGGGCGGCAATTTCGGCCCAAGCGGGGCGAAAGCGGAATGGGTGGACGGTCCCGCGCCATGCCATGATGACGCCATTGCCGCGCAGGGCAATCTGCGCGACGATATTAGCCCCCTTGGCATTTTCAGCGCGCATCGTCGCAATTTGTTCGCTGAGCGGCAATTCCTTGGCAATCGATTGCAGCGCGGCAAAGGTCACCGGCAGGCCGGTTTCGCGGCTGAGTTGCCCCATCCATGCAAATTCATTCCATTCACGGCGCAAGTCGCTCGCCATTTCAAAGACGCCATGGCCGACCCGGCCCATCGCGCGGCCAATTTCGACCAACTCCTCCGCCGTGGCGGTGGTGCCGGGCACCAATTCGCCATCCACCGATTTATGGAGGACGGTGCGGCTGGTCGAAAAGCCGAGCGCGCCCGCGCGCACGCCATCTTCGACAATATCCGCCATGGCGGCGATATCCTCTGCGGTGGGCACCGCGCCCGGACATTCGCGGTCGCCCAGTACATAGGCGCGCACCGCGCCATGCGGCACATGGGTGCCGACATCCACCGTGCGCGGCAATTGTTCGAGCGCGTCGAGATATTCGGGGAAACTCTCCCAATTCCAGCGCATCCCTTCGGCAAGCGCGGTGCCGGGAATATCCTCCACCCCTTCCATCAGGCCGATCAGCCAATCATGGCGGTCGGGGCGCGCTGGCGCAAAGCCAACCCCGCAATTGCCCATGATCAGCGTGGTGACGCCATGCCAGCTCGACGGGGCCATTTCGCTGTCCCACGTCGCCTGCCCGTCATAATGGGTATGCACATCGACAAAGCCGGGGGTGACAACCATGCCCGTCGCGTCAATTTCTTCGCGCCCACCGGGCAAATTCGTGCCGACCGCACTGATCAACCGACCATCGATTGCAATGTCGCCGACAAAAGCCGGGGCACCGCTGCCATCAACAATCGTCCCGCCACGAATCACCAGATCATGCATTGCACCCATCCCTTGCCAAGCTCTCCATCGCGGTTATGGTGCCACGACGCGTAGCAGTGTGCAACCTATTGGCACATATAATGCCATGAAAGATAGGGATTAGGAATCATGCGCTTACCCATATTGGGCCTTTTGGCGGCCACCGCTTTGCTCAGTGTTTCGGCCTGCACGACGATGGGGCAAAGCGCGCCAAGCAGCGCAGATTATGCCGCTGCGCTGGCCGATCCGGCACGCCCCGCAGCGGAACGTGCGCGCGATGGCGCGCGCTTGCCCGCCGAATTGCTTGCCTTTGCGGGCATTCGCCCCGGCATGATCGTCGGCGATTATATCATGGGTGGCGGCTATCTGACCCGGATTTTGAGCGGCGCGGTCGGCCCCACAGGCCATGTCTATGCCTTTCAACCGGCCGAGTTCATCGCCTTTCGCGCCCAATATGGGGAGGATCAGCGCCAAGTCGACGCCGCTTATGCCAATGTCGATGCGGTCGGCGGGCCAATTGCCGCGCCACCCTTTCCCGTGCCGCTCGATGCGATCATCACGGTACAAAATTTCCACGACCTCTACCTCAACGCCTTTCCGGCTGACAGCGGCGCACGGGCCAGCCGCGCCCTTTTTGCCGCGCTAAAGCCCGGCGGTATTTTGGTAGTGGTCGACCATAGCGCCGCCGATGGCAGCGGTACGCGCGATGCCGACGGGCTCCACCGGATTGACCGGGCCGCCGTCATCGCCGCGCTGACCGGCGCGGGCTTCATCCTCGATGGCGAAAGCAATCTTTACGCGCGCAGCACCGACGCGCGCACGCACAATGTCTTCAACCCGGCCATTCGCGGCCAGACCGATCAATTCACCCTGCGCTTTCGCAAACCGCGCTGAATCATATATCAAGCGCCGCGATGCGGCGGCGCGGTGATGCCGCGCTGCCATCCGCCGCGCCATCGACGATCAGCGCCGCATATTCGGGCACTTCGACCCAAGTCGCAACATCGCGGGTCGCCGGTTCGCTGGCCACCAATGTCGATGCACCCGCCGACCCACCGGTCATTTTCCATTCGCCATCGGCAAATTGATAGGCCGCACCCATCGTGTACCAAAGGCTGAGGAAATTGACCCCGCCTTGAAATGGGGGTCGTTCAAACCGGCCAAAGTCAAAGGTGAAACGCACCGCAATCAGGCTGCGGCCATCGCCCAGCAATAAATTGACCGAGGAGGAAGCGTGGATGCCGCGCCGCGCGCGCACGTCCCGTATGATGGAGAGCGCACGCTCGGTTGCCGCCAGCAACTGAGCGGGGTCAAACGGCCCGGTTAAATCGCCATCGATGCACGACAGGATTAAGGCATAAAGCCACGCGCTGTCGGTCATTGCCGCGATGTGCGGCAAAATGTCGGGCCGGATATGCGCGGCCAGATCATAACGCATTTCGCCAAAGCGCGCGAGGTCGCCATTATGCGCCATGACCAGCGGCGAGCCGGGCGAGGAAAATGGGTGGAGGCTCTGCCGGTTGACCGCGACATGCCCGTCATAGGGAATACCGCGCAGGTGGGCGATCAGCGCGCGCACCCGCAGCTTGGCGGCGATGCTGCGCAAATTGGGGTCAAAAATCGCGACATCGGTCGAACGAAAGAGCAAGGGCAGATGGGCATCGGCCATCGCGTCATCCCATGCGGCCAGCCCATAGCCCGCCAGATTGAGCATGGAGAGCATTTGCGCATCGACGACTTGGTGGATCAGGCTCGAATCCGGTTTGATCAGCAGATCGTCGAGCCGGACGCTTTCCCCGACATAGGCCAGCATGCGGCACATCAGCCCATCCTCCCCGCCACGCGCTGCAGGCGTCCGACAATGCGCGACAGGCGGCGCAAGTCGCGCACCATCTGCAACCCCGCCTGGCGCATCACCATCCGCGCGAAGGGGCTTTCGCCGCGCCGCAATTGTTGCAACGCATCGCCACCAATCAGGAAAACCACGCCATCTTCGCGCATGTCGAGGTGGAGGAGGCGCGGTGCACCATCGAGCATCGGGGCCAATCCCGCAAAGCTGCCCGGGCCATAAAGAAATATCTGTTCCGCGCCGTGCAAATTGGGGAGGGAGGCACGTATCGCGCCGCGCGCCACCAGCATCAGCGCTGTTGCCGCTTCCCCCGCGCGCGCCAGCAAAGTCCCGCGCGGCACATCAACCCGCGCAACGCAAGCACCCAGGTCCGCCCAATCGGCTGCATCAAAAGCGTCAAAGCCCGGAAAGCTGTGAAGCAGCGCCGCCATATCACCGGGCGCACCGGCTGTCGGCGGCGGAAGATCACCAATTGCCCGTGGCGCACCCGCCCCCTGATCGAGCAGCGGGCCAATATCGATCAGGGTCGATCTTGTCCGTTCCGCCACCTCCAACCGCATGCGGTCGAGCAGAATATGCGCGCCCACATCGCCGCTTTGCGCCAGCGGATGAAAGCGGTCGAGGCTCAGCCGCCAACCGCAACAATCGTCGAGCACACGCGCGCTCGCCGAACGCACCCCTTGGTCGAGCAGCGACAATTCGCCGACGCTTTCGCCCGCCCCCAGCTCACCAATTACCACTTCACCGTCGCCCGGGGTTCGCCCGACCAGCGCGATCCGCCCGCTTTCGATGACATAGACGCCGCTCGTCGGCTGCCCTTGTCGGAACAGATAATCCCCGTTCGGCACCGCAAAACGGCTTTCAAAAATACCCAGCCGTTCCAGCGCCGCCTGATCCAAGCCATTGAGCAGGGGCGGGAGCGTCGTCATCCCCCCAACTGGCCCTTTTTGGGGCCCATATAGCCAAAGAGATAGGCTGCCACTTTGCGCATCTGAATTTCCTCCGCCCCCTCTGTTATCCGATAGCGCCGATGATGGCGATAAATATGCTCAAAGGGCTTGTGCCGCGAATAGCCGATGCCGCCGTGCACCTGCATGGCGCGGTCCGCCGCCTCGCAAACCAAGCGGTTCGCCCAATAATTGCACATGGAAATATGGTCGGACAGTTGATGTTCCCATTGTGCATGGGGGACATTATCCATTTCCCACGCCGTTTTATGGATGAGCAGGCGGAGCATTTCACATTGGGTGGCGAGTTCGACCAGCGGAAATTGTATCCCCTGATTACGCGCCAATTCCTCCCCAAATGGTTTGCGGCTGCGCGCATAGGCAACACTTTCATCGACGCAATATTGCGCGGCGCCGAGCGACGATGCCGCCTGCCGGATGCGGTTCTGATGCACAAAGCTCTGCGCGAGGGCGAGGCCGCGCCCCTCCTCCCCCAATAAGGCGCTGTCGGGCACCCAGACGTTGGTAAAGCTGAGCCGCGGGTGATCGGTCGGCATATTAAAGGTCCACAGATATTCCTCTATTTGCAGCCCATCGCTGGGGTTGGGCACCAAAAAGCAACTGATACCGCGCGCATCCCCTGCTTTGCCATCTGTGCGGGCAAAGGTCGCGCAATGGCTCGCCACATGCATGCCGGTGATCCACATTTTTTCGCCATCGATGCGCCAACCAGCGACGCCATCGCGCACTTCCCGCACCGCGCGCGTTTCCATATGGGTTGCGTCCGAACCATGGTGCGGTTCGGTGAGGCCAAAGGCGACCCGCCGCTGCCCGGCAAAACCGCCCAGAATAAATTCTTCCTTTTGCGCGTCCGTCCCCCATTGGTCGAACATGGCGACGAAGGGAAAATTGCCGACAATCGAATGTTCATTTTGCAAATCATTGTGGAGGCCAAGCCCCCGGCGCGCCAGATGTTCGCGGATCACCGCCATCCACAAATTGCTGCCGTCCTTGCCGCCATAGCGCGATGGCGCGGAAAAACGCCAATGCCCTGCCGCATCGGCGCGGCGTGTGGCGGTGCGTAACAAATTTTCCCATTCATGCCGGGGCAGCCCGCCCGCTTCAAAATCGGTGCGCGCCCATTCGCGGCGATGGTCAAAAAAGCGGATATTATCGTCCGCTTGCTCGAGCGGGCGGATCTCTGCCTCGATGAAGGCGTCCAGTTCCGCCAGATAGGCATTAAGGTCATCGCCAAAGGAAAAATCCATGCCACACTCCCCATAAGTTCGATGCCAAGGCTGCCGTTAAATGCCCCCCAAATCAATGACTTTCGATAGATTTGATGATGCGGCGTAACCAATTTTGCGCCGCCATGTCCGCGCCAATATCGACGACAAATTCCTGCCCGCGTCCGACACTTTGCAGCCGGTTGCCCGGCAACCAACGCCGCGCATCACCATGAAAGCTAAGCGCGCGCCGCCGATGCAGCCAATCGGGCACCTGCCACAGGCTGACCGGCCCATCGGGCACCGACAGCCGCAAATCGGGCGATGCATGGCGGGCGCGCCCGCCATCGCCGACAAAAACGATATTATTGCGCCAGCCGGGGTTGAGGAAATGGGGGTGGTGCGGGGCGAAATCGGGCGGCGCATCGCCCGCCGCCACATCGAGCATTTGTTCGACCCGCATATAGCCGAATATGCGGTGGTGCGCGGCATGGCCATCGCCTGCAAACAGCCCAAAGAACAGGAAGACGTCACCCACCCCAACCCCTTGGTTGGCAAGATGCGCCGATGCTGCCCCTTGCTGCCCAAAGGCAACGCGCCCATCGGCAAAATGGGGATCATGGTGGCATAGCGCCCGGCCGTCGCGCACAAACTGGCCCAGCCCAAGGTCGCCATATCGCGTGCTGCTGTTGTCATTATGTTGTTTGGCGGGGATCGGCAGGCTGATCGGCCGACCATCGACTATCGGCGATGGGCCGCCACCCGACCCGCTGTCAAACCCCTTGCGGCTCAGCACCAGCTTCACGGCTGGCCCAAACTCATCGACCCCAGCGGGTCCGCGCCAACGTCAATCCGGGATATTTGGGCATATCCTGCCGACATTTGTCGAACGTCCTTTGCCGCAAGCGCGCCAGCAATTTGTCGCTGTGCAGGTCACAACGTCCGGCCAACAGGTCGGCCGCGAGCGGCGCATCGGCCCATGTGGCGCGCATCGCTGCTTCACGGCGCGCAATGGCCAGCGCATTGACCGCCACCGCCGCCATGAATTTGTCGCGCCCTTCGGCCTTGGCGCGGACATTGGCAATCAGCCAGTCACTGACCGCGCCGAGCAATTCATCCCCCGTCACTTCACCCTTAGGTGTCGGTGCGCCGCCGTCGGTCACCGCGATGCGGGCCGCATCGCGCAATTCTTTGGGTAGATCCTCCTCCAACAATAATAAGAGGTCGAGTTCCTGTTCGGCGGTGCGGCGCGAAATGACAGCGCGTTCGATGCTGCTGTCCGCCCCGCTGCGCCAATGGCCGCCCATCTGCAGACAGCCGATTGCCCACCATAAGGTGCGATAAATCAACCAATAGCGAAAGCGCGCCGGGTCCACCACGCGGCCGCCCGCCGCACGATAAGCGGCAAAAAAATCTTGCAAATCCCCCAAGCCAAAGGCCGGACGATCCACCGCGCTAAAACGCCATACCGTCATGCAGCCATAGGCAAGATCTTCGTGATAATCGCCCAGATGCGCCAATTCCCAGTCGAGCACCGCACTGAGCCGCCCGTCATCGACCAGCAAATTGCCCAGACGATAATCGCCATGAACAATTGCCCATTCACCCGCAGCCAAGGGGGGCGGCGCATGGTCGATGCACCATTTGAGGGCGAGCGCGATGACCGGCCGGTCGGCCCCAAAGGCTTCAAAGCTGGCGCGCAACTGGTCGATGGCGCTGGCGACGTCCATGACCGGCAAGCGCACCGGAATCTCGCTGACGGGAACCGCGTGGATGGCGGCTAGTTCGCGCGCCACATCGCTGAGCAGTGCTTGGTGCGGCGCGGTCAATATCTGTCCCGGGTCGGCGCTGCCCGTCACATGCGCCATGATATAGCCATCCCCCAGCGCGTCTTCCGCGGTCAGGACATATATGGGTTGGGGCGCGCAAACCCCCGCCGCATGCATGGCGCCAACCAACGCTGCCTCATCCGCTAGGGACAAAGCGCGTGATGCGCTCCACGCCGCCGATGGACTGCGGCGCAGGACAAAACGGGACTGGCCGGTCGCCGATTGCCAACCGAGCAACCAGCTTTCCAGATTGGCCCCGCCTGACAGGCGCTGGCAGGCTGCTAGCCTGCCGTCCGGCGCAGCCAATATCTGCCGGAGCAGCGTTTCAAGCGCCGCGGTAAAGCCTGCTTGGTCGGTCAATTCTGGGTCGCCAGATAGGCGATGACATCGGCGCGCGCCTGTGCATCGGCGAGGCGAAAGGTCATTTTGGTACCGGGAATCATCATCATCGGCGATTCAAGATAGGCAAAAAGCGTATCCTTGTCCCAGACCCGGTGCGATGTCTTGTTCGCCGTCGAGTAACTATAACCAGCAACCGTACCCGCGCTACGCCCGACGACGGCGTGGAGGGTCGGGCCGATACCATTTTGCCCCGGGTTGAGCGCGTGGCAGGCGCGACATTGGTTGAAGATCGTCGCCCCGCGCGTCGCATCACCATGCAGTCCGGCCACCACAAAATCGCCAGCCGGTGCAGCGGGCGCGGCGGGGGCAGTGGGGGCTGCAGGCGTCGCCGACGCCGTGGGGGTCGCGCCCTGCCCGCCGTCGGCTGGTTTGGGGCCGCAAGCGGCCAGCGCGCCCAGACTAGCGACCAACAATATATGGCTTAGCGACAATTGCACGACCCAGTCCCCTTATCCTAAATATCGGTACCGCTAACAAATATCCCGATGCCGTTCCAGCAGCTGCCCGCCAAATTTTATAGAAACGATCGGCATGATCGCTCAGCGCAGCAGGCGACGCAGCAAGCCACGGTCAGATAATATCGCCTGCGCGGCATTATGGCCGGGTGCGCCGGTGACCCCGCCGCCGGGGTGGGTTCCCGCCCCGCACATATATAATCCTTTGATCGGGGCGCGATAATCGCCATGCCCCAAAATCGGTCGCGCTGCCCATAGTTGGTCGATCGACATCGCCCCATGCATGATGTCGCCACCGATCAGGCCGAACTTGCGTTCGAGGTCGAGCGGCGAATGAATTTGCGTTGCAATAATCGACCGGCGAAAATTGGGCGCATGGCGCGTGACGGTATCGATGATCGTTGCAGCCGCCGCATCGCGCGCATCATCCCAGCTCTGACCATCGGGCAATTGTGGCGCGAACTGCTGACAAAATAGCGCCGCGACATGCGCACCGGGCGGGGCAAGGCTGTCATCAACCGTGCTCGGCAAGGTCATTTCGACAATCGGTTCGCGCGACCAACCATGGGCGCGCGCATCGCCAAAGGCACGGTCCATATAATCGAGCGTCGGCGCGATGATGATGCCGGCGCGATGATGGTCGGTGGCTTGACGGCCCGGCAGCACCGAAAAATCGGGCAGTTCGCTGAGCGCCACATTCATCCGGAAAGTGCCCGACCCCGCCTTATACCCATCCATCCGCCGGGCGAAGTCGGCGGGCAGGTCGCTGCGTTCGACCAATTGACGGTAGAGCAAGGCCGGGCCGACATTGGCGGCGATGATCGGGGCAAAATGCTCCGTCCCGTCGGCAATCCGCACACCAACCGCCCGCCCGCCATCGACCAGCAATTTTTCAACCGGCGCGGCGAGCGAAATTTCCACCCCCGCCTCTGTCGCGGCATCGGCCATATATTGGGTGATCGCCCCCATGCCGCCGATCGAATGGCCCCAAGCGCCCTTTTTGCCATTCACCTCCCCAAAAACATGGTGGAGCAGGACATAGGCCGACCCCGGCGTGTCGGGGCTGGCATAATTGCCGACCACCGCATCAAAGCCAAAGGCGGCTTGGATATAGGGGTTTTCAAACCAGCCTTGCAGAAAATCCCGCGCCGACTTCGCAAAAAGGTCGAGCATGTCGCGCTGCACGGGGAGCGGCAATTGGGCAAGCGCACGCCCCTGTTGCAAGGCGGGCAATAGCGCGCGCCACCCGCCGCCCAAATTGGGTGGGGCCTGCAAAGCCATGCGGCGCAGCACATCCGCCACTTGCTCGAGCGCGGCTTCATATTGCGGCAGCGCGTCGGCATCGCGCGCGCTGAAACGCGCAAACTCCCGGCGGGTAGCAGCGGTGCCGCCACCCAGTTTCAGATAACCGCCATCATGTGGAAAAAAATTGGAAATTGGCCGTTCGACCACCCGCCAGCCACGTTCATATAGCCGCATGTCGCGGATAATCTTGGGCTGGAGCAGGCTGACGGTGTAGCTGGCGGTCGAATTGCGAAAACCGGGATGAAACACCTCCGTCACCGCCGCGCCGCCGACGATCGAACGCGCTTCGAGGATGCGAACCTTCAGCCCGGCCCGCGCCAGATAAAATGCACAGACGAGGCCATTGTGCCCGCCGCCAATGATTAACGCGTCATAGCGCCGACCCATCATTGCCCCAAAATATGGGCGAGCGCATAATAATGGTCGATCGCCGCATAAAAGCTGCTGACCCTTATCCGTTCGTTGAGGCCATGTTCATTCCCCTCCCCCGGTTGTTCGAAAAAGCCTGCCGAACCAAAGGTGGGAATGCCCGCGCCGCGCAAAATATAGCCATCGGTTGCCCCGGCGATCAGCGACGGGGCGACGGTTACGCCGGGATAGCGCGCCGCAACCGCCCGGGTGATGGCATCGCGCACCTCCGCTGTCAGCTCGGATGCCGGGGTCGCGCGCGGATGGTCGATAATATCCACCGCAATGTCGGGATTGCCGACAATCTGGCGCAATTGTGCCTGAATATCGGCGACCGATGCGCCGGGAAAGATGCGGCAATTGATGGTCGCGCTCGCCCTTTGTGGCAGCGCATTTTCCGCATGGCCGGCATCGAGCATGGTGGCAACGCAGGTGGTGGCGATTTTATTGCCCCATTCGGGGTCGGCGCGCAACACCGCCAAAGCATCGGCATCATCGGGATTTTCGGCAAAGCGGCGCAGTGCCACGCCGACCGCGCCCGGTTCGATCCGCCCCGCCGCCCCCAGATATTCGCGGGTCAATGCATTGGCCATCACCGGAAAATCATATTGTTCGATTGCCAATAGCCCGCGCGCCAAATCATAAATGGCATTGTCAGCGCGCGGCGCGCTGCTGTGCCCCCCGCGGTTGCGCACCGTCAGCCGATAGCTGGCATAGGTTTTTTCGGCGGTCTGGATGAAATAGAGGCGCGGTGTCCCCGCCGCATCCATCAGTCCGCCACCGGCATCGCTGTTGATGGCAAAGGCCGCGCCGCGCAGCCACGGGTGGGTGACCAGTGCATCGGTCGTCGCTTGGGCGGTTTCTTCGTCGCCAACAAAGGTGAATAATATAGTCCGTTCCGGGCGGAACCCTTCGCGTTGCAAGCGCACCAACGCCGAAAGCAGCGCGGTTACCCCCGTCTTATTGTCCGAAACCCCGCGCCCGATGAGGAAGCCCCCCTCCTCCCGCACCTGAAACGGGTCATGGTCCCAATCCTCCGGTCGCGCATCGACAACATCATAATGGGCAAGGAAGATTATCGGCGGCAAAGCGCTGTTGCGTCCGGCAAGGCGCAATATCACCCCTTCGCTTTCGCCAGCAGGAACCCGCGCAATATCGTCCGCCGCCAGCCCGGCCGCGCGCGCATGGTTGACGATATAATCGGCGGTGGCGTGCAACTGCCCCTGCCCTTGCGCGCTGCGAAAGGCGACCAGTTCCCCCAGCATGGCCCGCGCCTCGACCTGATAGGGTGCCTGCTGTGCGCTGATGGGTTGCGCGATCAGCGCTGCCAATGCTGTCAAATAATATGCCCGCCGCATGAATAATCTTCCCTTAGTTCCATTTCCCCCACCATCACCGATAAGCCGCATGGCTGCAAGCGGTGGAAAAATGGCGGCGGCGACAAGCATGGTTTACCGACTATTTACCATTTTGGTGGCAGTAAAGCGCCCAAGCTAATGGGATGTTGCACCTAATGGACACTATGCGCAGGACCGGCGATGGCGCTTCGGATGAGGCACCGGGCATCGAAGCCCCCGCTTTGATCGGGCAGGATGAGCGGCGCATGCATGTGCGCGCCTATAACCATTGGGCGATGTTGCTCGATGGGCGCTGCTTTCCGGCTATTGATGCGCTCGACCTCGACAATCTGGGGGATTTTGGCCCCAATTCGGTGCTGCTCGATTTTACATCGGGGATCGACAATCCGGCGATCGGCTTTGTGGGGGAGGCGCTGGCATATGAATGCGAGCTCGACGAAAATGTCCAATATATCGCCGATGTCCCACGCGGTTCTTTATTGTCCCGCCTGACCGACCATTATCTCCAGATTATCGCCAACCGTGCGCCGATCGGTTTTGAAGCAGAATTCGTCAACGCGCGCGGTGTGACCATCCTTTATCGCGGCGTGTTGCTGCCCTTCTCCTCCGACGATGATACGATTGATTTCATCCTAGGTGTCATCAACTGGAAACAGGCCGCCGAACCCGCGTTGGCCGAAGCGCTCAACGAAGAAATGGCTGCCGCAGCAGCGGCCGCACCCTCCCTGCGCCCGACGGTGCCGATCTGGGCGGACGGCCCCGACAGTCCGGAGGATGCAGACACTTATATGCTCGACACGCCGCTGCACGCGATGGATGAACCCACCGCTTATGCCGCGTCGGAAGATGGCGATGCGGCCTATGAACTAAGCAGTTTCGACGGCACCTCTGCCTCCATGGCGGACTGGTTGGCGGAGGCACGCGCACGCGCCGACATGGCGGAACAAGCGCATGTCCGCGGCCACCGCGCGCTCTATGAAGCGATCGCCCATGCTTGGGGCTTTGGCCGCGCCGCCGCGCAAGAACCCGAAGATTATGCCGAGTTGCTGGCAGAAACAGGCATCACCGCGTCGGAACGCGCGCCGATGACGCCGGTCGTCAAATTGGTGTTCGGCGCGCAATATGACAAAACGCGCCTCGCCGAATATGCTGCTATCCTCAGCCATGCCGAAAGCGAAAATATCGCACCCGATGCGCTTGCCGACTATCTGGGCAAGGCCGAAGGGGGCCTGAAAGGTCTGGTCAAACAGATTCGCGCCGCCAAACGCGCTGATGCCCCGCCGCCGCCCGACCGGATGGAGGGTGTACGCGCCAAATTGCGCCGCGCCGTACCGCTCGCCAATGTCGACCTGCCGTGGGTGGAAAGCGATGGCGAATTTGTCATCCTCGTCGCCCGGCGCACCTCCAGTGGTCGCCATGATGTCGTCGCGTTGATCGATGGTGAGGATAAGGCACAGGCCGCCACGCTCCGCCAAGCGGCAAAGGCGCTGCCAAAGACACGCGGCTAAAGCGCTAGCCATAGATACGCTACGGCAAGCGGCAATCTTTGTCGCGCAGACCCTGCTAGGGGTTGAGCCGTGCCAATAAGGGGCGCATAGGGCATCGATGCAATGCGGCGCGGTAGCCCCGTCCGATCTGGCCCGTCCGATCTGGCGGTGGATGCACGCCTAAAATAGAGAGCATCATGTCCAAAGCACCCAAGGGCAATGAGAATATTGCCGGTTCGTCGACCCTTTCCCCGCAAATTTTGAAAGACCTCGCCACGCGGCTTGCCGATAGCGCCCTGCCCGACGATGAAGCGGCCGAGGGTGATAGCTGGGCCGATGCCGCTGAATTTTTGGCACGGGCAGCGGCCAAGCGCGACGTGACCAACCCCGCCATCCTGTTGGAATCGCGCAGTGACGGCAGCGATCGGCGCATGCGTCTTGCCATTGTCAACGACGATATGCCCTTTTTGGTCGATTCGGTGGCGGGCGCCGTCAGCGCAGCGGGGCTTTCCATCCATCGCATCGTGCACCCGGTCGTCGCGGTGCGCCGCGATGCTGATGGCAATTTGCTCGCCCTGCTCGACAAGGATGTCAGCGGGGAACGCCGCGAATCGCTGATTTTCATGGAATTGGACCGGGCCGATGCGCGCGCGCGGCAGAGCCTGCGCAGCGACATCGCCGACGTCCTTGCCGACGTGCGCGCGGCGGTTGCCGATTGGCTGAAAATGCAGGCAGTGATGCAGGATGATGCCGATCGATTGTCGGATCTGGAGGCGGCGGCGCTGATGCGCTGGTTCCTCGACCGCAATTTCACCCTGCTCGGCCATGTTGAACGACGCCGTGACGGCAAGAAAGCCGATGCACTGGGCATTTGTCGCAATGTTGACAATATATTGCTCGCCCCCGCGACGGTGGAAGCGGTGTTCCATTGGTTTGAACGCGGCGGGCGGACCCCCCTGCTCATCAAATCCAACCAATTGTCGCGGGTGCACCGACAGGTGCCCATCGACCTCATCATCCTGCCCGTCCATGACAAGGACGGCATCAGCGCGCTGTCGATCCATGCCGGTTTGTGGACCAGCGCCGCCCTTTCTGCGCCGCCGGAAAAAGTGCCCGTGCTGCGCACGATTTTGGCGGGGCTGCTCGCCAAGTTTGAATTTGATTCATCGGGCCACGCCGGCAAAGCATTGACGCATGTGCTGACCGCGCTGCCCCATGACCTGACGGTGGCGGCGGACAGCGCGCAGATAGAGGCATTGGCGCTGACCGCCATGTCAATCGTCGACCGGCCGCGCCCCAAGCTGCACCTGTTGACCGCACCCTTGCAGCGCCATTTGTTCGTCTTTGTCTGGTTGCCGCGGGACGAAGTTTCGACCGGACGCCGGGTTGCAATTGAACAATTGTTGCTGGCACGCACCGGCGGCAAGTTGATGAGCTGGAATATCGCAATGGAAGAAGGGGGGGCAGCATTGCTGCGCTACACCATCGACCTGCGCGAAGGGGCCAGCGTGCCCGACGAAGCCGCGCTCGATGCCGAAGTGGAGGCGATGGTGCGTGGCTGGGGGCCGGGGGTAGAAGCGGCACTTTCCGAACGGGGCGAAGGGCGGGCCAATATCCTCGCGTCGCGCTATGCCGGGTTGTTCCCCGCAGCCTATCGACTGACCCATAGCGCCGATGAAGCCGCGCGCGATATTGTGCGGATCGCCGCGCTGGATGCCGAACGTCCGATTTCGGTGCGAATTTGCCCCGAAGCGCCCGCCGACCATGCAGGGGCCATCCGCCTCAAAGTATATTCGCGTGATGTCGCCCTATCCTTATCGCAACTGGTTCCTGCGCTCGAAAATTTCGGCTTTCGCGTGCTGGAAGAATTGCAGACGTCGCTCGACGGGGGAGAAGGCGGCCATATCCACGACCTGACGCTGGCGGGCATCGATACGGCGTTGTTGCATGGCGATGCGGCACGCACCACAATCATCGAAGGGGCGATCGCCGCCGTTTTTGACGGTTCGGCGGAAAATGACGCCTTTAACGCGCTGGTTATCCAGACCAGCCTGTTGCCGCGTGCCGTTGGCTGGTTGCGCGCTTGGTTCCGATATCTGCGTCAGGGCGGTTCCCCCTTTGGCATGGCGACCTTTGTTGCCGCGTTGCGCGGTTCCGGCGCGGTGACAGAAGCGTTGATCGCATTATTCCGGGCACAGCATGAGCCAAAAGCCGCCAATGCCAAAGCGGCGGAGGCAGCGCGCACGGCCATAACCAACGGGCTGGACGCGGTGGCCGCGATTGATGAGGATCGCGTGTTGCGCAGCATGTGGGGGGTTGTTGAAGCCTGTTTGCGCACCAACGCCTTTGCACCATCCAGCGCCGATGCGTTGGCGTTCAAATTTGACAGCGCCAAAGTCCCCGGCCTGCCCAAACCGCTGCCTTGGCGCGAAATTTTCGTCTATTCCCCACGGGTAGAGGGCATCCATCTGCGCGCTGGCCCCGTCGCGCGCGGCGGGCTGCGTTGGTCCGACCGGCGCGATGACTATCGCACCGAAATATTGGGCCTGATGAAGGCGCAGCGGGTCAAAAATGCGGTCATCGTGCCGACAGGTGCCAAGGGTGGTTTCTACCCCAAACAATTGCCCGACCCAGCCAAGGACCGCGACGCCTGGGCGGCGGAGGGTAAGGAATGTTACCGCATCTTCATCCGCACCATGCTCACCATCACCGACAATCTGGTCGATGGCAAAGTGGTGCATCCGGCGGACGTTGTCATCACCGATGGCGAAGACCCCTATTTCGTCGTCGCGGCGGACAAGGGAACGGCGACCTTTTCTGACGTTGCCAATGCGATAGCAGAGGAACGCGGCTTTTGGCTGGGCGATGCCTTTGCGAGCGGCGGTTCGCATGGCTATGACCATAAGGCGATGGGGATCACCGCCAAGGGGGCGTGGCTGTCGGTGCGGCGCCATTTCCTTGAAATGGGTGTGGATGTTCAAAAGGATGCGACACGCGTGGTCGGCGTTGGCGACATGTCGGGCGACGTGTTCGGCAACGGCATGCTACTATCCAAGGCGATCAAGCTGATCGCGGCCTTTGACCATCGGCATATCTTTATAGACCCCAATCCCGACGCCGCCAAAAGCTTTGCCGAACGGCAGCGGATGTTCAACCTGCCGCGTTCGAGCTGGGCCGATTATGATGCCAGCCTGATTTCCAAGGGCGGCGGGGTTTATCCGCGCAGCGCCAAGACCATCCAATTGTCGAACGAAGCGCGCGCGGCGCTCGGCATTGATCAGGCGGAAATTGAACCCAATGCGTTGATGAGCGCGATTTTGACCAGCGCGGTTGACCTCGTCTGGTTTGGCGGCATCGGCACCTATATCAAGGCCGCAGCGCAGGCGAACAGCGATGTGGGTGACCCGGCGAATGACCGGATCCGCGTCGATGCCGAAGCGATGCGGGCCAAGGTAGTGGGTGAAGGGGCGAACCTGGGCGTGACACAGGCCGCGCGCATCGCCTTTGCGCTGGGCGGTGGACGTATCAACGCCGACTTCATCGACAATTCGGCGGGCGTCGATTGCTCGGATAATGAGGTGAATATTAAAATCGGCCTCGCCAGCGCGGTGCGCAGCGGCAAATTGGGTGAGGCAGCACGCAACCATTTGCTGGAGGCGATGACCGACAATGTATCCGACCTCGTGCTGGCGGATAACAGCATGCAGGCGCTCGCCCTATCCATCGCGCAAGCGGGCGGCAGCACGGCTGTCCCATCGCTATTGCGCATCATCGAACAATTTGAGGCCGAGGGGCGGCTCGACCGCAAGGTGGAGGGGATCGCCAGCAATGAGGAATTGTTGCGCCGCGTACAGGATGGCAAGGGGCTGACCCGTCCCGAACTGGCAGTCGTCCTGTCGACCGCAAAGCTGGGCATCCAATCGGATTGTGAAGCAAGCGGCCTTGGCAAGGACGGTTTGATGGATGGCGAACTGCTCGCCGCCTTTCCCGATGCGATGGTCAAAGCGCATGGTGATGTCATTTTGAACCACCAATTGCGCAATGAAATTGTCGCGACAAAGGTCGCCAACCGCATCATCAACCGCATGGGGCTGATCCACCCGTTTGAACTGGCGGAGGAAGAAGGCGTCGGGATGGCCGATATCGCCGAAACCTTTGTTGTGGCAGAGAATTTGTTCGATTTGCCACAGCTTTGGGCCGACATCGACACCGCCAAGATCAGCGAAACGGCGCGGCTCAACCTTTATGGCGAAGTGTCCAAGCGACTACGCGCGCATATGGCAGACCTGATCCGCAATGGGGTGGCAACGCGCACATTGGCGCAATGTGTTGCCGACCTGTCGCCGGGCGTTACGGCGCTCAACCGGTTGACCGACAAGTTGCTCGCCGACCAAAGCCGGGGGCAGGCGGCAGCGGCCATCGCCTCGTTGGAGGCAGAGGGCGTGGACAAGGGATTGGCCAAACGCATCGCCCATCTGGGTGAAATGGACGGGGTGGTCGGCATTGTTGCGCTGGCGCGCGATCAAAAATCCGATCCTGCGGCGATTACCCGCGCCTTCATCCTGCTGGGCAGTGCAACCGGCCTCGACTGGGCGCAGGGTGCCGCTAGCGCGATGAGCCCGACCGACCCGTGGGAACGCCTGTTGGTCGCTGGCCTTGCGCGCGATTTCCAGCAAACCCGGCTCGATATGATCGCGCGGCTTGGCGGTGATGCGGAGACGGCGGTCGCAGACTGGCTAACGCGCAATGCCGCGCGCATCAGCCAATTCCACGCCTTTGTCGAACGTGCGCGCACCAACCCCGCACCGTCACCTGCCATGCTGGCACAATTGGCGGGGCAGGCGCGGACACTATTGGCGCGGGCTTAACCCCCCGCGCCCCCCCCCCTCTCATCCAAACGGCTTGAACCGGACGTAAAGCTCAGGCAAGCAAGGTAAAATATTTGGGGGAGCGTGCGGAATATGCATTGGATTGTCAGGGGAATATTGGGCCTTTGGGCGCTGTTTTTCGGCTGGACGGGGCTGCAGGGGCTGATTGCGCCCGACAGCTATGTGCCGGTGCTCGGCATAATTTTGGGTGGCGAGGGCACCAATACGCTGCGCGCCGACCTGTCATCCTTTTTCATTTTGTCCGCCTTATGTGCGGGGTGGAGCGCGCTGCGCCCCGGCATGTTCATCTGGCTGCTGGTGCCGATTGGCCTGTTCGGCCTTGCCTTTAGCGGCCGGGTCGTCGGGCTGATGTTGGGGGATGTCATGGGCCCGCTGACGCAAACATCGATGCTGGCAGAAGCGGTGTCGGTTGTGCTTTTGGCGGCTTGTGCCTATTATTTCTCTCGGCTACCGGCGCAATATCGGTAAAAAATACCCGACCGCTTTTGGGGCGGCCGGGCAGTTGGAGGAGAGCGTGGCCCGGGGATTGCTTTTGCAACTTGGGGCTGGCGAATATTCGGGGGGGTGACCATCAAAGCGGTGGCGCCCCCTTTTCGCGTAAATCTGTCTGCGGCGCGACCTGTCGGCCGCCTATCTACTCTCCCTCTTCCTTGATGGGTAATTGCGCGCCTTTGCCGCCACCTTCCTTGACCGGGATCAAAATGACAAAATGGGGTAAAATGCCGCTGCGGATCGATGGTTGCTCTTGCCCGCAAGGCATGTCATGTAGTGACTGAGGGCAATAATACAGGGAGTTTGGATTTATGAATCAACCTGTTCCGAGCGGCGGCGGCAGTTTCGATATGAACCGGCCGACCATTATCAGCCTGCTCTATATCTCTTCGCTTGTCTTGGGTGTTACCAGTCTGGTCGGCGTCGTGCTCGCCTTTGTCTGGAAGGGCGAAGCGCATGCGGATTGGGAAGCAAGCCATTACCAATATCTGATCAACACATTCTGGATCGGTCTGGCCAGCTTCATTGTCGGCTTCATATTGGCGATCATTTTGATCGGCTTTTTGATCATGTTTGCCGGGGTGGCGCTGGTGATCACGCGTTCGGTGATGAGCCTGATCAACGCCCAAAAACAGCAGCCCATGCCCAACCCGGGCAGTTGGCTGATCTAAACGCTTGCGCTATTTGCAACGGGGGGACGGCCAGATGGTCGCTCCCCCCATTTTTGGTTTAGCTCATTCCCCTCCCATCGAGGGATAGCGGTCAAATTTGGGCAGCCTGTCGATATCCGCGAACCAGGGCAAGCGTTCCGCCATTTGAATCTGCGCACCGGGCGACATATCGGCAATATTATCGAGCGTTGCCGATTGAATGTCGATGATTCCGGGCAACACCTGCGCATTGCGGTAAAATAAGCCCGTGCCGCATTGGGGGCAAAATTCGCGGCGGCCATGTTCGCTGCTGGCATAGGTGGTGGTCGCGCCATGGATGGTAACATCGCCATCGGCAAAGGCGATCCATCCAACGACCGGCGCGCCCGCATTGCCACGACAATCAACGCAATGGCACAGCGCATGATGCAGCGCCTGCCCCGAAATCTGATAGCGCACCGCGCCGCAATGACATCCGCCGTCAGGCATACTTCCCGTCTCCCACACTTCAAAACAGAACATAAGTCGAACAACTGGGTGGTCAAGGAGCAGTTTGAACTCCAATACAGGAGACCAGTCGTGGCGACCTCTACATTTCCTGCCCTAGAAGATTGCCAGCTACACATCCATGGCGACGGGTCGATCTTGCGTCAAATTGGCGGAATTCGGCTAAATTCATTTAGAGGATAGAGCGGCTCGCAGTTCTTCTATATCATAATTCATACGCCATCTTCTACCCCATATAACTGACCCAGTTCGTTCCCATTTTACGTTTATTATGTTAAATCGTTCTTCACGAACCTCTGATAGATATCTATCTCTTTCTTCTATATAAAATGGAGATCTAAACAATTTCAGTCTATCTATGAAAATAAGTGTATTGTTCTGCTCGCAATAAAGATCAGCCTTAAAAGGTCTTAGAGTCTTTATATTATATTTGAAATTACATTTGCACAATTTTCTTTTATCATCGCAATCACATATCTTCCTGTCATTTAATTTTTCGAATATATCCTCAAATACGGTTCGCCGGTGGTGCGCATAAGGGCGCAAAATAAATCGCCAACGCCATCCGAATAAAGTTCTTCTTCTTCCTAGATATTTCCATGCTAGAGATTTAAGAATCAATACTATTATAAGCGCCATAGCGCTTAATGCAGCAATTCTACTAGAAGATATATTTATATGATTTATACTATAAAAATTATCTATAGGCCAAAATTTTATGCATACCGCCATCCAAAAAACAATGATTGGCATAATATAGAAATACACAATTGATGTGTCGGTTAGGTTTTTTATAGTTCCAAGATAGTGCCTATTATGCTTTCGTTGAAACCGCAGAGATATCGTTGGACCAATGTAAAAACCTTCTGTGCCTCGAAGATATTTTTCAATATCTCTACAGTTGTGCACGTGGACGGCTTGCAAGGATTTATTTAAACTGTCTAATAACCAAAAGTTAAGTGCGACTAAAGTATAAACAAATAGCGCTAGCGAAGGGCTAAACCGTGACGTGGCAGCCGCCGAACCTGCCACTGACACCTCAGTCTGGACAAAACCCACGATCGCAGCGATGGCCACCGCCGAAAGACTAATGTTCCATTGGCGTATGCGGAATAAATGATCGTCGTATTTCTCAATGCCTCTGCGGCATTGTTCATATTCGAGTTTCGCCTCTTCAAACAGGTCGCGTGCCGTGGGGTGGAGCCTATGTCCGACTGACGATCCGCCCCGCTCGCGCGCACTGGCGAGGCCCAGGCGGGTGGAACGGAACCTATATGACGATCCACCCCCCAACGGCACTACTCCGCGGCGATGCCGGCCTGTTTGAACATATCCTCTTCCCCATCATTGACGGGGAGCGGCGCATCGCCCGTCCGCGCACGCTGACGCGCGTCGAAACTGCCCCAGACATCGTTCCAATTGCCGCGCGTCGCGCCCTTCGCATATTCGGTGGCGCGTGTTTCAAAGAAGTTGGCGTGCTCGACACCATTGAGCAGTGGCGCGAGCCACGGCAGCGGGTGATCGTCGATCATATAAATGGGCTGGAAACCCAATTGCCCCAAGCGCCAGTCGGCAATGTAGCGGATATAGCGTTTGATTTCCTTGGGCGTCATCCCCGGCACCGGCCCCATTTCAAAGGCGAGGTCGATGAACGCATCCTCCAGCCGGACGACTTTTTGGCAGCAATCGATAATATCATCCTTGACCGCCTTGGTCAGGCAGCCGCGCTCCTTGACAAAGGCATGAAACAGGCGGGTGATCCCTTCGCAGTGCAGGCTCTCATCACGCACGCTCCACGAAATAATCTGCCCCATGCCCTTCATCTTGTTGAAACGCGGGAAGTTCATCAGCATGGCAAAGCTGGCGAAGAGCTGCACCCCCTCTGTAAAGCCGCCGAACATGGCGAGCGTGCGGGCAATATCTTCGTCATTATCGACGCCGAAAGCGTGCATATAATCGCACTTATCCGCCATTTCCTGATAATCGAGGAAGGCCGAATATTCGCTTTCGGGCATACCCACCGTGTCGAGCAAATGGCTGTAGGCGGCGATATGGACGGTTTCCATGTTGCTGAACGCGGTCAGCATCATCTTGATTTCGGTCGGCTTGAACACCCGCCCGTATTTTTCATGGTAACAATCCTGCACCTCGACATCCGCCTGCGTGAAAAAGCGGAAAATCTGGGTCAGCAAATTGCGTTCATGTTCGCTGATTTTCTGCGCCCAATCGCGGCAATCCTCCCCCAACGGGATTTCCTCAGGCAGCCAATGCACCTGTTGTTGGCGCTTCCAATATTCATAGGCCCAAGGATATTCAAAGGGCTTGTAAGATTTGCGGGCTTGCAAAAGGGGCATGGGAATATCCTAAAATATGGGCTGGGCGGGCGCGGTTACTGGCACGCCAGGCATTCGTCATAATCGGTGGTTTCGACCTGAATTTCCCGCAGATCAGGCGTATTATCCGCCTCCACCCCGCCGGCAAAACCGGCGCGCTGGATTGATTTTGACCGCAGATAATAGAGTGATTTAATGCCCAATTCCCATGCGCGGAAATGCAGCATCATCAAATCCCATTTTTCGACATCGGCCGGGATGAACAGGTTCAGCGACTGCGCTTGGTCGATATAGGGGGTGCGGTCAGCGCTGAGTTCGAGCAGCCAGCGTTGATCAATCTCAAAGCTGGTTTTGAAAACATCCTTTTCCTCGGCACTCAGGAAATCGAGGTGGGCGACGCTGCCGCCCTTTTCCAAAATGCTGTTCCACACGCTGTCGGCATTTTTCGCCTTTTGCGTCAGCAGCCGTTCGAGATAGGGGTTTTTGACCGCAAAGCTGCCCGACAGGGTCTTGTGCGTATAAATATTGGCCGGAATCGGTTCGATACAGGCTGACGTCCCGCCACAGATGATCGAAATCGACGCGGTCGGCGCAATCGCCATCTTGCAACTGAACCGTTCCATCACCCCGCGCTCCTCCGCATCGGGGCAAGCGCCGCGTTCGCTGGCGAGCAGCATCGATGCCTGATCGACCTGTTCGCGGATATGGCGAAAGATTTTAAGGTTCCACGTCTTGGCCATCGCCCCTTCAAAGGGCAGGCCGCGCGACTGCAAAAAGCTGTGGAAGCCCATGACACCAAGCCCAACCGACCGTTCGCGGCTGGCGGAATATTTGGCGCGCGCCATCTCATCGGGCGCCCGGTCGATATAATCTTGCAGGACATTGTCGAGGAAGCGCATCACATCCTCCACAAAGCGCTTGTCCCCCTGCCATTCATCCCAAGTTTCAAGGTTGAGCGAGGAGAGGCAGCACACCGCCGTGCGGTCATTACCCAGATGGTCCACCCCGGTCGGCAGAGTGATTTCCGAACACAGGTTCGACGTCGTTACCTTCAAGCCCAATTCGCGGTGATGGCGCGGCATCATCCGGTTCACCTGATCGATGAAGATAATGTAGGGCTCACCCGTCGCCAGCCGCGTTTCGACCAGTTTCTGGAACAAGGACCGCGCATCGACGCTGCCGCGTTCGGAACCATCGCGCGGGCTGCGCAACGTAAATTCTGCGCCGTCGCGCACCGCCTCCATAAATTCGTCGGTGACCAGCACGCCATGGTGCAGGTTCAATGCCTTGCGGTTGAAATCCCCCGACGGCTTACGGATTTCGAGGAACTCCTCTATCTCCGGGTGGTTGATGTCGAGGTAACATGCCGCCGACCCGCGCCGCAACGACCCCTGCGAAATGGCGAGGGTGAGCGAATCCATGACGCGAACAAAGGGGATGATGCCGCTCGTCTTGCCATTCAGGCCGACGGGTTCACCAATGCCGCGCACATTGCCCCAATAGGTGCCGATGCCGCCACCCCGGCTGGCCAGCCAGACATTTTCATTCCATGTATTGACGATGCCTTCCAGACTGTCATCAACGCTGTTCAAATAGCAGCTGATCGGCAGGCCGCGCCCGGTTCCGCCGTTGGACAATACCGGGGTGGCGGGCATGAACCACAGGCGGCTGATATAATCATAAACGCGCTGGGCATGTTCGGCATCATCGGCATAGGCCGCCGCGACACGCGCAAACAAATCCTGATAGGATTCGCCGGGCAGCAAATAACGGTCCTTCAGCGTATCCTTGCCGAATTCGGTCAGCAGGACATCGCGCGATGCATCTGTTTCGACCGCAAAACGGCGCGGCGCGATGGAGCTACTGTCGCCCTTTGCCGAACTTTCCACCCTATCTTCAACCGCTACATCCATGGGCGCTGCCACCTTTGCCAAATCTTCAGCGCGCGAATCCCGAAATTCCATGCCTGCCCCCGTTTTGGGTGCGACGACCATGTGCGCACCCGTCATTTTGCCGGTTCTGGCGATGATTCGCCAGCCCCAATGTTCTTATCATGTTCGAATCGAGTCCCCCCCGATTCCCCCAGATACAAAGGGCAATTTAGCCCCGCAGATCATTTGGTGAGCGGCACGCCTTCATCTGCCGGAAAAAGCGGTAAAAACCACCCTTCCGTCGGCGACAAGCAAGCCTGCGCCGCTGCTTCAAACACAATCTGTAGGGTGCCCTCACCGGCTGACCCACCATACATAGTGCCACAGTCGAAAATCGACGCAACATGTTTAATGCAGCATCAACCCATCAACTCATCGTCCGTCAGCCTCATTTCATCGACACGCCATTTGTGCTGCGGTGCAGCGACGCGCCGACATTCCATGCTTTTGCCGCTTGGCAAGGGAACGAACAGGGGGTGCAAAAAAATCCTGACGCTGGGGCAAATTGCCCCAACACCAAGTCGCATCAGCAAAGCATCAATTGCACCGTCACATCACCCCCCTCCGCCAGTCGTTCCGCCTTGCGGACGCTGGCCTTCATGGGGAGGAGGTAACTGCCGACATCCTTGCTGAAAAAGAGCGAGGTGGCCCAACGCGTTCGCCCGACCTGCGCCTGCACTTTGACCATGCCCCAAGCCCCTGCTCGACCCCTGCTCGCCGCGCGAATCTGCGCCGCCAAACCAGCATCGACGGTGACGAAGAACCAGCTTGTCGCGCTTTCGCCGCCGCTCCACCGCCACAAGGGCGCACAAAACTGCCATTCGCCGGGCGACCCATCGGCAAGATCAAACCCCAGATCGCGCGCCAGAAATTCGGCGAGCGCGGGATCGGCGGGTTGCGACATTTCGGGGGCAGCGGACGTCATGGCCCATCATCCTCGCGCCTTATCGCGACACGTGCAAGCGGTTACAGGCGCGCCCCTATTGACCCTGCCTGCGTCCGTCCTATGGCCAATCAGGACTTTTGGGGGAGAAACCGGCCATGACCACCATCATCCGCGAAGGCGACCTGATCGAAAGCATCGCCGATGCGTTGCAATTCATCAGCTATTTCCACCCGATGGATTATATCCGCGCGCTCGGTGATGCCTATATCCATGAAAAATCCCCGGCGGCCAAGGATGCCATTGCCCAGATTTTGACCAACAGCCGCATGTGTGCAGAGGGGCACCGCCCCATTTGTCAGGACACCGGCATTGTCACCGTCATCATCAAATGGGGGCAGCAATGCCTGTTGCAATCGGACAAGAGCTTGCAGGCGGTGGTCGATGAAGGGGTGCGGCGCGCCTACCTCCACCCAGAAAATAAGCTGCGTGCCTCCATCCTTGCCGACCCGGCCTTCACCCGGGTCAACACCCGCGACAATACACCGAGCGTCATCCACTTGGAAATGGTGCCCGGCGACAAGGTGCATATCGACGTTGCTGCCAAGGGGGGCGGGAGCGAGAATAAATCCAAGTTCAAAATGCTGAACCCCAGCGATTCGATTGTCGATTGGGTTTTGGAAATGGTGCCACAAATGGGTGCAGGCTGGTGCCCACCGGGCATGTTGGGCATCGGTATCGGCGGCACGGCGGAAAAGGCGATGGGCCTTGCCAAGGAAAGTCTGATGGGGGCGATCGACATGGCATCGCTCAAGGCGCGCGGCGCGCAAAATGATATAGAGGCGCTGCGCATCGAGATTTTCGACAAGGTCAATGCGCTGGGCATCGGCGCGCAGGGCCTTGGCGGGCTATCGACGATATTGGACGTCAAAATCCTCGATTATCCGACCCATGCCGCATCCAAGCCCGTCGCGATGATCCCCAATTGCGCGGCCACCCGCCATGCGCATTTCACGCTCGACGGGTCGGGCCCATCCTATCTAGAAGCACCCAAGCTCGACGAATGGCCCGATGTCCATTGGCAGCCCGACAGCGCGGCACGGCGCGTCAACCTCGACACGCTGACCGCCGCAGAGGTACAAAGCTGGAAACAGGGCGACCGCCTGTTGCTCAATGGCAAGATGCTGACCGGGCGCGACGCCGCGCACAAGCGGATCAAGGACATGCTCGACAAGGGGGAGCAATTGCCGGTCGAATTTGCCGGACGCGTCATTTATTATGTCGGCCCCGTCGACCCGGTGGGCGAAGAGGTTGTCGGCCCTGCTGGCCCGACGACCGCGACGCGGATGGACAAGTTCACGCGCATGATGCTCGAACAAGGCCTGCTCGCCATGGTCGGCAAGGCCGAACGTGGGCCAGCCGCGGTCGATGCCATCCGCGACCACCAATCAGCCTATCTGATGGCAGTGGGCGGCGCAGCCTACCTCGTCGCGCGGGCGATCAAAGGGTCCAAGGTCGTCGGCTTTGCCGACCTTGGCATGGAAGCCATCTACGAATTTGAAGTGGCGGATTTCCCGGTCACCGTCGCGGTTGATGCGAGCGGGGCCAATGTCCATGAACTCGCCCCGCGCCAATGGCAGAAAAAAATCGCCGACGAAGCCTTGCTGACCAGCGTATGACCATGGCTGACAAGCGATGTTGATCGCCACCTGTTTCATCCTGCTGGCGGGCGTCGGCAATTTCGCCATGCATCGCTGGATGCTGGAAAGCCGCCACCCCATGGTCGAACAAGCAACCGGCGGTATCCGCCGTATGCTTGGCCGACAGGCAACCTATGTTATGGAGTTTGGGATATTGCTGGGCATGTTGTGGTGGGCGCAGACCCGCTGGTTTCCCGCGCTGATGCTCTATGGCGTATATACGGCACTCAACGCCGCGACCATCGCATGGATAAAGGGGCCGCCGCCGCAATAATCGCAGCTTAGCGCCGCCGAACCGGACGCAATCGCGCCTGCCCCGCGTCGAGCAAAGCCTCCTCAGCAGCGGTAAAGGCCGATCGGGTGCCGCGCGGTTCCCCCGTTTCGGCAAGGCCAGTGACGAACCAGGCAAGGCCGGTGCCGCTTTCGGGGTCAATGAACAGCCCCGAACGCAACGAATATGCATCGCCGGAATGGCCGATGCGTTGCGCACCGTCCCCCACCGGATCATCGCGGCACCCCGCCTGACGCGTCGCCAATTGATGGATCGCCAATCCATAACGACAGAAGAAACTGCCTTCCCCACCCTCCCCCACGCTAGTCGCGGGCAAAGCATCGACACGACGCATCTGGACAAAGCGTCGCCAACTATTGCGCGAAATCAGCCGTTCCCCTTCGCGCAGCAGCAATTCACCAATCCGCGCCATCCCGCGCGCCGAAATACGCAAGCCGCCTTGGGGCGAAAAACCAGCGCTGCTGTGCGTCAGGCGATAGCGGGTCATATCGCAACTGCCATCGCGGGCGGGCACGACCAGACAGGCAGGTGGCGCGCCGTGCAAATTATCACGCGCCACATCCCCATTGGGACGATAGAGGACGACCGCGCGCGCCAGCGCGGCATCTGAGCAGCCCGACCAGTTGAAACAGGCATCGATCCGCAACGGTGCGAATATCAGCCGTTGCATCAACCGGTCAAAGCGTTCGCCGGTTGCCCCCTCCATCACCGCGGCAACCAGCGGAAAATTGATATTGGCATAAGCAAAGGCACCACCGGGTCGTCGGCTGGCGTCCCATGCAGCGGGGTTTTGCACCGCCTGTTCCAAGTCGACATCCAGCGGCAACGCATAATCCATACCATCCGCCAACCCCGACCGATGGCCGAGCAACATGGCGAGCGTGATCGGACGGTCGGGATAGCGCGGGTGACGCAAACGCCAGCCCAAATAGGTTGATACATCGGCGTCAAGGTCAAGGACACGCTGATCGACCAGCCGCATCACCGCCAGCGCCACCACCATTTTGGAGATGGAGGCAACGCGCACCGGATCATCCACGCCCAACATACGCCCGCTCTGCCGGTCGGCAAGTCCGCGCAAGACCCGTGTCTGCTGTGCGCCGGTACGGTCAAAGGCGATGAGCACGGCCGCATTTGGGGCGGGGTCAGGGCCTGTAACAGGCGTCGCTTGCTGCGCATATGCGCCAGCACAGGGGGCGAAGGAGCACGCCAATAATAGCGCCAGAGCTGGCAATATTTTCAACCGCAACATCCCCCTAGCATAGAGCGGTCATCGACAATTGTAAGCCGCACAAATTGCCGTCATATGCGGGTTGTTCGCAGGTGCAATGTGGGATGCTGTCTATATGGTGCGCAAAATACTGGGTTATGGCGCGGCGGCGATATTATGGTTGTGCATCCTGTTGCTCTTGGCGCTGGCGCTTGTGCCCGCCTTCCTCGACCATATTTACTACACCGGCCCCGAAAGCAGCCATTATGACGGGGCACGTTTCTTTAACCCCGATGGCAATCAGGATGTCGTATCCCCCGCTGCAGGCAGTCGATTGGGCTTTGCGTGGCGCGTCCTGACCGGCAGGAGCGCGCGGGCAGCATGGCCGACCCACGTCAATGTACCGCGCGGCCTGCCATGGCCCGCGCTCACCCCATGCCCGACGCTCAGCGGCGGGGCGCGGGTTGAAAATTGGGCCAATTGCGCGCGCACACCACCCCCTGCCGACATGATGTCGGCCAATTGGATTGGCCATGCCTCAACCTTGGTGCAGGTTCGCGGATTGGCGATTTTGACGGACCCTGTCTTTTCCAACACGGTCGGCCCCTTTGGCATTGGCCCCAGCCGCATCGCCCGGTCGGGGGTCGCCATCGATGATCTGCCCAAAATCGGGCTGATCGTCATCAGCCACAACCATTATGACCATATGGATTTGGACAGTCTGGAAAAAATCTGGCGGCGTGACCGGCCGACCATCATCGTTGCATTGGGCAATGAAAAGATTTTGGCCGCGCGCGGCATCCCCGCCATCGCGCTCGATTGGGGGCAAAGCCGGCGCGTCACCGACAGTGTTACCGGCGGCGGGGCCAATGTGCGCGTGGTGCGTAACCACCATTGGTCGAGCCGCTGGGGCAGCGACCGCAGCCGTGCTCTATGGTCAGCATTTGTCATCGACACCGATGCGGGGCGAATATTTTTTGCGGGCGATACGGGCTTTGGCGATGGACATTGGGCGGCCGAAGCGGTCGCGGACGGCGTGCCCGTTCGGCTCGCCATATTGCCGATCGGCGCCTTCCGTTTCCGCCCCGGCCAGATGCATGTCGACAGCCATATGGGACCGGTCGAAGCAGCACGCATATGGAACAGCATGGGTCGCCCCACGACCATTCCCATGCATTGGGGAACCTTTCGCCTGTCGAATGAGGGCTATTGGACCCCGCCGCGCATGCTTGCCGCAGTATTGCGCTGTGCCGGCGCGGGCGACAGTGCCGCACGTTTTGCCGCTTGGCCCATCGGGCCAGCGCGCCTAGTCCCGCCGGTCGCCGCCAGTCCGACCATTAGCGATGCGCGTATCGCCGCCTGCGCCAATGATCCGGCGGTGCAAGCCCTGCCCTAACGGCGAAAGCGCGCGTAAAGCCGCACGGCCAAGGCGGCGATCATCAAGGGAAATAGCGTAACCGCCGTCATAAAATGATCGCCATTGCCATCGCTGAAGCGCCCCAAATAGCTGAGGGTAAAGATCAGCCAGATATAATGGATGCCCAGCCTGTGGAGCCGTTTCCACCATTTGCCGAGCATGCGCATCGATGCATCATTGCTGGTCGCCGCCATGATATAGATGAGCACATAGGCGAGCCCGCCGCCGAGCAAGGTCGGCAGTGGTCGGGAATCGAAATTCAGGATATTATATAAAAGCGCGCCCAGATGGATGCTGTGCGCCAGCGCGAAGCCCAGCCCCCATTGCCGCCGCCGCTGCACGAGCGCGCGCGTCACATCCCCCGGCCAGAGCCGCCGCAGCGACAAAGCGACATAGGTGATGAGGAAAAGCGGCAGCGCCGCCCGCGCCGTCCAGCGCGCGGCGAGCATCGCCTGTTCAGCCGCGGACGACCCAACCACCCATCCAGCACAAATCGCGCCGCCGCCCAGAATAAGCGCAAGCGCAAAGGGCGGCCAGCGCCGATCCCAAAAATATAGGGTCATTTTTCCCCCTGCTCGCCCCCCGCGCGCGAATGAAGAATGTCTGACTATGGCGTTGCTGTCGCCTCACCCGCCGGACAATCGCCAATCCGCCGGGTGCGAATGCGCATTTCGGTTTCCATATTGCCCACCGGCGTATTGGGCACCGACGCATTTTGCTTGACCGTCATGTCGGATGCATTGGCACCCATGGTGCCGGTCATCGTCATCGTCATCCGCCCGCCACTCGGCAACGCATCACATTGCATCGCTGCATTCACATTTTCACCGCTGACATCAAAGGTCGTAAAACGGCACCCGCCCGGCGCATTGGCCATCTGGCGCGCCATGTCTTCGCGCCCGCGCCGCGCCTGTTCCGCCGTGACGCAATAGCGATGCTGGACACCCGTGACGCCAGCCATTTGTTCGCGCATCTTGGTCTGCATTTCGGCTGGCATTCCCGGAATTTCGAGCTTCACGATTTCCATCGACGCTTCATATTGGCCGGGTTCCACCTCTGGCGCATCCGCCATCGCCTTGGCCGGGTCCACCGCCTTGCCCGAACTGTCGCCATCGCTGCTGAACATATTGCACCCGCCAAGCGTCATCGCGCCCGCCACCGTCACCATTAAAATCGCCCTGCGCATACCACCCTCCCGCAATTGCCGTGCGCGTAGAATGAGGCCATACAGGGAACATGTCCATCCAAATTCGCACCTCGCTCGACGAACCGGAAACCGGGCCTGCCTTTGTGCCGCACCGCCCCGCGCGACCCGCCAAGATGGGGGAGGGACGACCATTCAAAATCCAATCGGAATATGAACCGGCGGGCGATCAGCCCGGCGCGATTGCCGAACTGGTCGCAGCCGCACAGATGGGCGAACGCGACCAAGTGCTGCTGGGCGTCACCGGGTCGGGCAAGACCTTTACCATGGCCAAAGTGGTCGAAACGCTGCAGCGCCCGGCATTGGTGCTGGCACCCAATAAAATCCTCGCGGCACAATTATATGGCGAATTTAAAAGCTTTTTCCCCGACAATGCGGTCGAATATTTTGTCAGCTACTATGATTATTATCAGCCCGAAGCCTATGTGCCGCGCACCGACACCTATATCGAAAAGGAATCGAGCGTAAACGAAGCGATCGACCGCATGCGCCATTCGGCGACCCGGGCGCTGCTCGAACGTGATGATGTGTTGATCGTCGCCTCTGTCTCCTGCCTATATGGTATCGGGTCGGTTGAAACCTATTCGGCGATGATCATCGATGTGCATAGCGGCGCGGCCATCGACCGGCAGGAACTGACCCGCAAGCTGGTGGCGCTGCAATATAAACGCAATGATGCCGCCTTTCAGCGCGGCAATTTTCGCCTGCGCGGCGATTCGCTCGAGATATTCCCCTCCCACCTCGAAGATCAAGCATGGCGGATCAGCTTTTTTGGGGATGAGGTGGAATCGATCGACGAATTTGACCCGCTGACCGGGCGCAAAGCGGCCAGCCTGAAATCCATCCGTATCTATGCTAATTCGCACTATGTGACACCGGGGCCGACTTTGATGCAGGCGCGTGAGGCGATAAAGCTGGAACTTGCCGAACGTCTGAAGGAATTGGTCGGGTCCGGCCGCTTGCTGGAGGCGCAGCGGCTGGAACAACGCACGCATTTCGACCTGGAAATGATGGCTGCAACCGGATCTTGCGCAGGGATTGAAAATTACAGTCGCTTTTTGACCGGTCGTCTGCCCGGCGAGCCGCCGCCGACATTATTTGAATATCTGCCCGAAAATGCCCTGTTGTTCGTTGATGAAAGCCACCAGACGGTGCCGCAGATCGGCGCGATGGCGCGCGGCGACCACCGACGTAAAATCACCCTCGCCGAATATGGCTTTCGCCTGCCAAGCTGCATCGACAACCGTCCGCTGCGCTTTAACGAATGGGAAGCGATGCGCCCGCAAAGCGTCTTTGTATCCGCCACCCCCGGCGGGTGGGAGATGGAACGCACCGCCGGTGTTTTTGCCGAACAGGTGATCCGTCCGACCGGCCTCATCGACCCGCCGGTCACTATCCGCCCGGTAGAAGAACAGGTCGATGATCTGATCGCCGAAGCGCGGGCGACCGCCGCCCAAGGCTATCGCACGCTGGTGACGACACTCACCAAACGCATGGCGGAGGATTTGACCGAATATCTCCATGAAGCGGGCCTTAAAGTTCGCTACATGCACAGCGATGTCGAAACGCTCGAACGTATTGAGTTGATCCGCGACCTCAGGCTTGGCGTCTATGATGTGCTGGTCGGCATCAACTTGTTGCGGGAGGGGTTGGACATTCCCGAATGCGGGTTGGTCGCCATATTGGACGCCGACAAGGAAGGGTTTTTGCGCAGCGAAACCAGCCTTGTCCAAACCATCGGCCGTGCCGCGCGCAATATCGACGGGCGGGTCATCCTCTATGCCGACCGGATGACCGGCAGCATGGAACGCGCCATCGCCGAAACCGACCGCCGACGCGCCAAGCAACAAGCCTATAATGCCGAACATGGTATCACGCCCGCGACAGTGAAAAAGGGGATTGCCAACATCATCGCCCATGTCAGTCAGGGGGATAGTGTGCAGGTCGAACTCGATTTGGACGATGGGGCCAACAACCTCGTCGGGCATAATTTGCGCAGCTATATCACCGAGTTGGAGGGGCGGATGCGCAAAGCGGCGGGCGATCTGGAATTTGAGGAAGCCGCCAAACTGCGTGATGAAATCCGCCGGTTGGAGGCGGGCGAACTGGGCATCGGCGATGCGCCGAGCACCGCGCCACGCATTGGCCGCAGTAACGAGGGCAAGCCGGGGACGCGCAAAATGCGTTACGGCAAGACGCAGCGCAAATGGGGTCGGTGACGCGGCGATCCCTGCTACAATGGGGGGCGGGGTTACCGATCACCGCCGCACTGCCCGTCTTGGGGGATAATGGGATCGCGCTTACCACCGCCATCGACGCCCCGGATATATTGCAGCACCAATTGGCGGGTCAGCGCGTTGCAATCCTGACCCATGTGGCGGGCGTCAACCGCCAGCGCCAACGCAGCGTCGATATATTGGCCGCCTTGCCCGGGGTGACGCTGCAAGCAATTTGGTCCCCCGAACATGGCTTTGCCGCGCGGGCAGCCGCCGGGGCGGCGGTTGCGGATGATATTGACGCGGTAACCACGCTCCCCATCCACAGCCTATATGGCGCACGCCGCGCACCCGATGCAGATATGCTGCGCGACATTGATACCATCTTCATCGACCTGCAGGACGTTGGCGTCAGGCCCTATACCTATGCCGCGAGCGTGCGCGGGGTCTTGGCCGCAGCGGGTGGTCGCCGGGTGCTGCTTAACGACCGACCCAATCCGATTGGCGGCATGGCGGTGGAAGGGCCGGTGCTGACACCCGAACTCACATCCTTTGTCGGGGTGCACCCGGTGTCCCTGCGTCATGGCATGACGCTGGGCGAATATGCGACGATGCTGAATGTGGAGGCTGACTTGCATTGCGACCTTGGCATTTTGCGCATGTCGGGCTGGCGGCGCGACATGGCAGGCACGGCCTTTGCCATGGATGGCCTGCCGCTCATCCCGCCATCACCCAATTTGCCGACCATCGATGCCATGCTGGCCTATGCCGGCTTTGTCCTTGTCGAAGGGACGAATATTTCGGAGGGGCGTGGTACCATGCGCCCCTTTCAGCGGTTCGGCGCGCCCTTTGTTGACGGCGAGCGCTTGGCGGGGGCGTTGCAGGCGCGGGGCATGACCGGCGCGCATTTCACCCCCTGCAATTTTACACCCACATCCTCCAAATATGCGCAGCGAGGCTGTGGCGGCGTTGACCTGCACATCGATGACGCGCGCCGTTTCCAGCCGGTAACAACCGCGCTGCATTTCCTGACGACGATGCGCACCCTATGGCCCGATGCGGTGCAATTTCTGCCGGGCGATCCGCCATTTTTTGATCTGCTAGCTGGCGTGCATCACCTGCGTCGCGACATACAGCGCCAGCGCGACGTCGATGACATCATCGCGGGGTGGCAGGACGCGCTGCGGCATTATGTCGCCCGGCGGCAGAATTTCCTGCTCTATTAGCTGAGGCGCCCGGCCCTCCCCTGACGCCACGCATAATAAAGCAGCGCCGCGGCAATCAACAGGACGATATAGGGCATGGCAGCCGCCGCGCCCTCACTCACCTCTGGCAAGTCGAGCGGATGGACAAGCTGATAACCCATACCGACCAGCGCACCGACCAGCGACGCAGCAAAGGCATGCACCGCATGCCGACGACGCAGCAACAGCAGGATTGCCCCGAGCAGCGCGCCCCATACGCCAACCGCCCACCCCACGCTCGCCCAAATGGGAAAGCCGTCGATATATGCCATGAATTTGCCCGAGTCGGCCCCTGGCATCATAGCCTCTATCCATGCGGCACCACGGGTGCGCGTCATGAAATAATCGACACAGCCAAAGCCGTTCCACAACAATGCAAACAAGCCGACCAGCCAGAAATGCCACGGCAATTTGATTGGACCATTCATCACGCCATCCCCCGCATGCCTATGAACGACTGCACTATATAGCATATACACCCTATGGCCAAATGGGCCGCCGAACATTGACCTTGGCGCGGGCTGTGGCATGCACCGCGCATGACTGACGATGATAGATTGCGCCTCCACCCCAGTTGGAAGGGCGCGTTGCGGGACATATTTGTTGCACCGCAAATGCAGAATTTACGCCAGTTTTTGAAGCAGCGCTTGGCGGCAGGCGCAACCATTTACCCGTCGCCTGACCTGTGGTTCCGCGCGCTCGACCTGACACCATTGGATATGGTGCGCGTCGTCATATTGGGGCAAGACCCATATCATGGGGCAGGACAAGCACACGGCCTTGCCTTTTCGGTGCTGCCCGGCGTGCCTGTTCCGCCCAGCCTGCGCAATATATACCGCGAACTCGCCGATGATGTTGGCTTTGTGCGCCCACAACATGGGAATCTGGAGGGGTGGGCACGTCAAGGCGTCCTGCTGCTCAACAATGTGCTGAGTGTGGAGGCGGGGCAGGCGGCGAGCCATGCGGGCAAGGGCTGGGAATATCTGACGGATGCGGTGGTTGCCCTCCTCGCGGCGCAGGAACGGCCCATCGCCTTTTTGCTGTGGGGTAGCCATGCGCAGCGTAAGGCTGCGGCGATCCGCGATTCGCGCGACGGTGGCCGCCATCTGGTGCTCAAGGCGCCGCACCCCAGCCCGCTGTCGGCACACAGTGGGTTCTTCGGATGTCGCCATTTTTCGAAGGCCAATGACTTTTTGCGGGCAAATGGCGGGACGGCGATTGACTGGCAATTGGCGGCGGAGGTTGCAGTCGGCGAATGAAGGCGGCATGAGGGGGCGATTATGCGCAATCCCCCTTCTGTACCGCCACGCATCACACTCGTAATCGCGCTGGGACTGCTCGGCAGTTGCGTCGCGCCCCAGGCGACCCCCCAACCGGCGCCAGCGCCGGCGCCGGCCACGGTGGCGCCCGCCCCCACGCCCCGACCGGTGAGCGATCGATACGCCGGGGACTGGAGCACCGCGGACCTTAGCCCGGGCGAATGGGCGCGCCAAACGGCAGGACGAACGGGTGAAAGCCGCGCCATTTTTGGCGACGGCGCACTCTCCATCGCATGTTCGGCGGGGCAGATTAGGCTTAGCCGACAAGGCATCATTCCAGCGGATGCCGCCATCCAGTTCCGGATGCGCAGCAGCTTTGGCGAGCGGGCGTTACCGGCGCGCTATGATATGACCAGCCGCAGCCTATATTTGACCCTTCCCGCCAGCGATGCACTCTGGGATCAGATTATATATTCGCGCGGACGGTTTTTGGTGGAAGCCAGCTTCCAATTGCCGCTGCTAGTCCCGACGCGGCCCGAAGTCGCCCGCGTCATCGAGGACTGCCGGAGTTAGGAATCTGGGCCGGTCAGTCGCCGTAGTTGTTCGGCGAGCACCGCTTCCACCAAAGGGGCGAGTTCGGCGGCAGGCATAGGCAGCGCCCCAAATACTTGGTAGCGCCAGACGACCCGCTGATTGTCGATGCGCCAGCTGAGGCGGGTCGTCACTGCGGCATCATTCAGCGGACCGAGTGGCGCATCCAACAGGATCGCCCGGTCGGCATCAATGCGCAATATGCGCCCGTGGACGACGACCCCGTCACCCACGCGTTCGCACCAGCAACCGCCCGCGCGCATTTCCACCGACATATTGGCGGCATCCCCGCTCCAGCTATGTGCGCTAGACCACCAATTTTCGGGGTGCTGCATCCGCTGCCACAGCTCGGCATCGCTACGTTGCGATGGTTCGGACAGCGCAATGGTAAAGCCATTGCTGCTGCTTTCGGTGACCTCAGCCGTAGCGGGCGTGGCGATAGTGAGCGCAAACAGCGCGACAATCATTCGGCGGATTGGAAAGCTGAATCGCATGCACACCCCCTATGGCTGGGTGCCATGCTAAACCGATCATGCGCTTTGGAGAATAGCCTCTATCGCGGCGGAAACATCGGCCATGTCGGCCATGCCGTCGACCCGTCGCACCAACCCGCGTTCCTCATAAATGGGGAGGATGGGGGCTGTCTTCGCGCGATATTCCGCCATCCGCGTGCGCACAGTTTCGGCATTATCATCGGGGCGGCGCTTGAATTCATGGCCGCCACATTTGTCGCAGCTGTCCGCAACGGCGGGCATTTTGTGCCGGTCATGATAGCCTTCACCGCACGTCGCACAGGTGAAACGGCCGGTGATCCGATCGACCAATGCATCTTCATCAACGTCGAGTTCGATGACAAAGGCGAGCTTGCGCCCGCGTGCGGTGAGAATGGCGTCAAGCGCATGCGCCTGCGCAGCGGTGCGCGGATAACCATCAAAAATTGCGCCCGCACTGTCGGGCATGGCGGCAAGATTATCGTCGATCAGCGCCGACACAATCTCGTCCGAAACCAGTTCGCCCGCTTCCATCACCGCCTTGGCCTGGAGGCCGACGGGGGTCCCCGCCTTAACCGCAGCACGCAGCATATCGCCGGTCGACAATTGCACCATCGCATGTGTCGCCACCAAATGTGCGGCCTGCGTCCCCTTGCCCGCGCCCGGCGGGCCCAAAAGGATGATGTTGAGCGCCATGGATATTCCGCCTCTTGCGCGCCGATGCCTAACGCATCCGGCCCTTGAGCTTCGCCTTTTTGATGAGATCCTGATATTGGTGGGCGAGCAGATGGCCCTGAATCTGGGTCACGGTGTCGATGGTGACATTGACCAGAATCAACAGACTGGTGCCACCCAATGCCAAACCAACGCCCGTAGAGGCCGTGACCTGTTCGGGAATAAGGCAGATCAGCGCCAGATAAAATGCGCCGATAACCGTGATACGCGTCAACACATAGTCGAGGTAATCGGCGGTCGCCTTACCCGGGCGATAGCCGGGGATGAAGCCGTTCTGACGCTTTAGATTATCCGCCGTTTCTTCGGGGTTGAAGACAACCGAGACATAGAAAAAGGCGAAGAAAATAATGCCCAGCCCATATAGCGACATATAGAGCGGCTGACCATGGGCGAACCATTGGTTGAGCATCAGCAAGGTGCGGCCCCACAAGGTTTCTTCATTCACATTCTGGCCGAGGAATTGCGTGATGGTGAGCGGCATCAGCAAAAGCGAGGATGCAAAGATTGGCGGGATAACGCCCGATGTATTCACCTTGAGCGGCAGATGGCTACGTTCCTGCCCTGCCATGCCCTGCGCCGTCGCCCGCTTGGGATATTGCACCAGCACGCGGCGCTGCGCCCGTTCCATATAGCTGATCGCCCAAATCACCCCAAAGGCGCCCACCAAAAGCGCCACGATGAGCAGCGACCCCATGTCGCCGGTGCGGCCCTTTTCGAACAATTGCGCGAGGGTTTGGGGCATAGAGGCAACGATACCCGCCATGATGATCAGCGACACACCATTGCCGATACCGCGGCTGGTAATTTGTTCACCCAGCCACATCAGGAACAAAGTGCCGCCGACCAGCGTGATAACCGCGGTCCCGACAAACAACATGCCGGGGTTGATGACCGGGGTGATCGCGCCAGCATCGACCGGCGTTTGCAACTGGGTGGCGACAACATAGCCTTGCACGATCGTCAGGATAACCGTGCCATAGCGCGTATATTGGTTGAGCTTTTTGCGCCCGCTTTCACCCTCTTTCTTGAGCGCGGCGAGCGCGGGTGACAGGGCAGCGGCGAGCTGAACGACGATCGATGCCGTAATATAGGGCATGACACCCAAGGCGATGATCGAGGCGCGTTCCAGACTGCCGCCGGAAAATGTGTTGAAAAGGTCGAGCACCCCGCCCGCCGCGCGCGACTGGTATGCCTGCGCCATGATCACCGGGTCAATCCCCGGCAACGGCACAAAGCTCAGCAGACGAAAGACGACGAGTGCGCCCAAGGTGAACCACAGGCGGTTTTTAAGTTCCGTCGCCTCCCCAAATTTGGCGAGGTTCAGATTGAGACCGAGACTATCGGCGCGAGAGGCCATATTGCTGTCCTGGATTAACTGGCCGCACGCGGCCCTGCCCGACGCCTATGTGCGGCGGCGACCCCGGAAAAACAAGGTCACCCGCCGCACCAAGCCCAAATTAGTCGGCTGCCGCTTCGGTCTTGGCCGGAAGGTCAACCTTGCCACCCGATTTTTCGACCGCAGCAAGCGCACCTGCCGATGCACCGGCGACGACAAAATGGATCTTTGCCTTGAGTTCGCCCTTGGCAAGAAGGCGCACGCCATCCTTGCCGCCACGGGCAACGCCAGCGGCCTTGAGCGCCGCATGATCGACCACCGCCTTGGCGTCGAGCTTGCCCGCATCGACCAATTTCTGGACCATGCCCAGATTGACGATCGCATAATCCTTGGCGAAAATATTGTTAAAGCCACGCTTTGGAATGCGCATGTGGAGCGGCATCTGGCCGCCTTCAAAGCCGTTGATCGCAACGCCCGAACGCGCCTTGGCACCCTTTTGCCCGCGGCCGGCAGTCTTGCCCTTGCCCGAACCGATACCGCGCCCAACGCGCATCCGGCCCTTACGCGAACCGGCATTATCTTGGATTTCGTTCAGTTTCATTTTTCAGCACTCGCTTTCGCTTTTGTCGCGCAAAATAGCCCAAGCCATGACCCTGTTAGCCATGGGGGTATTTTAAAGATTATTCCACGATTTCAACCATATGGCGCACAGCGTGCACCATGCCACGGGTCGAAGGCGTGTCTTCGATTTCGACCGTGCGGTGCATCTTGCCGAGGCCAAGCCCGGTCAAAATCGCGCGCTGCGCCTTGGGACGGCGGATGGGCGAACCCACCTGCTTGATGGTGATTGTCTTCTTGGCAGCCATGTCCTTAGCCCTCCGTCAAAGCCGCGTCGGCTTCTGCTTCGCGCTGGCTCGCACCCGAGCGCGAGAGCAGGTCAGCGACCTTTTTGCCGCGACGCTGCGCCACCGACTTGGGGTTCGACTGACCCTTGAGCGCCTCAAAAGTGGCGCGGATCATATTATAGGGGTTCGATGTGCCGTTCGATTTCGTCACCACGTCGGCAACGCCGAGCGCTTCGAAAACCGCGCGCATCGGACCACCGGCGATGATGCCGGTCCCTTGCGGAGCCGAACGCACATTGACGAGGCCGGCACCGAAATGGCCGGTGCCATCATGGTGCAGCGTGCGCCCTTCCTTGAGCGAGACGCGCAGCATCGCCTTTTTGGCAGCGGCGGTCGCCTTGGAAATGGCTTCGGGCACTTCGCGCGCCTTGCCATGGCCAAAACCAGCCCGGCCCTTGCCGTCGCCGACGACGACCAGCGCGGCAAAACCAAAGCGCTTGCCGCCCTTTACGGTTTTGGAAACGCGGTTGATGTGGACCAGTTTCTCGATGAATTCTTCGCCGCCGTCTTCTTCGGCATTGCGCGGGCGACGGTCACGGTCGCCGCCACGGCGGTTACCGCCATCGCGACCACGGCCACGGCCACCGCGCGGGGCGCGAGCCTGCGCCTCTGGCGCGCCGGCTTCGGCATTTTCGACGTTCTGCACTTCGTCAGCCATGATTAAAACTCCAGTCCGCCTTCACGCGCGGCTTCGGCCAGCGCCTTGACGCGGCCATGAAAGAGGAAACCGCCACGGTCGAATACGACGCGGGTGATACCGGCCTTTTTGGCGGCAGCGGCAAGCCGTTGACCGACCGCGCTCGCGGCATCGCAGGTCGCGCCGCTCTGGCCCCGGACATCCTTGTCGAGGGTGGAGGCAGCCGCGATGGTGGTGCCCGATACATCGTCGATGATCTGCGCATAAATATGCCGACCCGAACGATGCACGGACAAACGCTTGCGGTCGCCCGCACGCTTGCGGATGGCGGTGCGCACGCGTTGGCGGCGCTTGTCGAAAGGGGTGCGTTTCAGAGCCATGGTTACTTCTTCTTCCCTTCCTTGCGGAAGATAAATTCACCGCGATATTTGACACCCTTGCCCTTATAGGGTTCGGGCTTGCGCCAGCGACGGATTTCCGCCGCCACCTGACCGACTTTTTGCTTGTCGATGCCGCTGATTTCGACGGTGGTGTTGTCGGGGGTCTTGATCTCAATCCCCTCCGGCACCGCATAATCGACATCATGGCTATAGCCCAATTGCAGCTTGAGCATCTTGCCCTGCACATTGGCGCGATAACCGACACCGGTGATTTCCAGCACCTTGGTAAAGCCGTCGGTCACCCCGACGACAAGGTTCTGGACCAAAGTACGCTGCATGCCCCAAAAGCTGCGCGCACGCTTGGACGAACCAACGGGCTGCACCGAAATGCCGCCATCGTCGATGGCGTAGCTGACTTCGCTGGCCAGCGGCATCGAAAGCTGCCCCTTCGGGCCCTTGACCGCCAAAATGCCATTGTCGATGGTGGCGGTGACGCCCCCCGGAATGGCCACGGGTTTTTTGCCGATACGCGACATGGTCAGAATACCTCCGCCAAGACTTCGCCGCCGACATTGGCTGTACGGGCTTCGGCGTCCGAGAGGACACCGCGCGGCGTCGAAACGATGGTGATGCCCATGCCATTTTTGACGCGCGGCAATTCGCGCGATGCCGAATAGACGCGGCGGCCCGGCTTGGACACGCGCGCCACGTGGCGGATGGCGGGTTCACCTTCGAAATATTTCAGTTCGATGCGCAGGCCCTTATGCTGTTCAAAGCGGCCAAGCAGCACTTCGCTATACCCACGGATATAACCTTCGCGCTTCAACACATCGAGGACACCGGCGCGCAGCTTGGACGCGGGCGTGATGACGCTGTCCATCTTGGCGCGCTGGCCGTTGCGGATACGGGTGAGCATATCACCCAGGGGATCGGTCATTGCCATATAATTTGACCCTTACCAGCTCGACTTGACGACACCCGGGATCAGGCCCTTGTTGGCCAGATCACGGAGCTGCACGCGGCACAGCCGGAATTTGCGATAATAAGCGCGGGGACGACCCGTCAGCTCACAACGGTTGCGGATGCGCGTCGGGTTACCGTTGCGCGGCACTTCCGCCATTTTCAGGCGCGCAATCATCCGTTCACCATCGTCGAGCGAGGTGTCGGCGGCAATCGCCTTCAAACGGGCATAGCGGCCCGCATATTTTTTCACGAGCTTCTTGCGACGCTCATTCTTGTTCACCGAACTCAGTTTCGCCATGACTTAAGTTCACTTTTCCTTGAATTAAGGCCGGATTTGCCAGCCAAAATGGGGTTTAGGCCGCTTGCTTTTCCGCATCTTCCTTGGGGAAGGGGAAGTTGAACAGACGGAGCAATTCGCGTGCTTCATCATCGCTGTTGGCAGATGTCGCCACAATGATGTCGAGCCCACGGATTTTTTCGATCTTGTCATAGCTGATTTCCGGGAAAATCAGCTGTTCCTTGACACCCATCGCGAAATTGCCACGCCCGTCGAAGCTCTTGGGGTTGAGGCCGCGAAAGTCACGGATACGCGGCATGGCCACGGTCACCAGACGGTCAAGAAATTCATACATGCGGTCACCGCGCAGCGTCACCTTGACGCCGATCGGCATGCCTTCGCGCAGTTTGAAACCGGCGATCGATTTTTTCGCACGTGCAATCACCGGCTTTTGACCGGCGATAAGTTCGAGTTCCGCCGCTGCGGTTTCGACCTTTTTCTTGTCCTGCACCGCTTCGCCAACGCCCATGTTGAGGACGATTTTTTCGAGCCGAGGCACCGCCATGCGGTTGGTATAGCCGAAACGTTCGGTCATCGCCTTGACGATGCGATTTTCATAATCGCTCTTCAGGCGGGGCACATATTTGTCAGCCATGGATCACTTCCCCCGACTTGACGGCGACGCGCACTTTTTTGCCGTCGCGGGTTTCAAAACGCACGCGCGTCGGCTTGCCCGACTTGGGGTCGGCCAGTGCAACGTTCGAAATGGCGAAGGGCGCTTCGCGGCGTTCCAGCCCACCCTGCGGGTTGGTCTGGCTCGGCTTGCGGTGGCGCGTAATCATGTTGACGCCAGCGACAATGACCTTTTCGTCGCGCGGCATGACCTGCGTCACTTCGCCCGACTTGCCCTTGTCCTTACCGGCGAGCACGACGACATTGTCGCCCTTTTTAATCTTGGCGCTTGCCATGGTTACAGCACCTCCGGCGCAAGGCTGATGATCTTCATATGCTGGCGGGCGCGCAGTTCGCGCACCACCGGGCCAAAGATACGCGTGCCAATCGGTTCCTGATTCTTGTTGATCAGGACAGCGGCATTCGAATCAAACCGAATGACCGAACCATCGGCGCGGCGAATATCCTTGGCCGTGCGCACGATGACCGCACGGTGGACGTCGCCCTTTTTCACGCGACCACGCGGGGCCGCATCCTTCACCGACACCACGATGATGTCGCCGACGCCTGCGGTGCGACGCTTGGAGCCACCCAGTACCTTGATGCACTGGACGCGCTTTGCGCCGCTGTTATCCGCGACGTCGAGAGTGGATTGCATCTGGATCATCGATCCGCTTCCTTCTCAACCGGCTTACCGGGACCCCCCGGCAGTTCCAAAAAAACCTGTCAGGCGTCAGCCGCGGCAGAACCCTTGGGCTTGCCGTGCGTATCCACCCGTTCGACCACGCGCCATGTCTTGAGCTTGGAAATCGGGCGGCATTCTTCGATCCGCACGACTTCACCCGCCTTGCAGACATTGTCCGCATCATGCGCGTGATATTTCTTCGAAAGACGGATGATCTTGGCATAGAGCGGGTGCTTCACGCGCCGCTCCACCTTGACCACCACCGTCTTGTCACCCTTGTCGGACACCACCGTGCCCTGCAAAATCCGCTTTGGCATCGATATCGTCCTTATTTGGCGCTTTGCGCGCGCTCTGCCTGCAAGGTCTTGATGCGGGCAATCGTGCGACGCACCGCCTTGACGCGGGCAGGCGCTTCCAATTGGCCGGTGGCCGCCTGAAAACGCAGGTTAAAAGCTTCGCGCTTCAGCTCACCCATTTGTTCGGTCAGCTGATCATCGCTTTTTTGACGTAGATCGTCGGTCATCTTACCCATGGCTTATGCCCCCAGGTGCGAGGTGTCGCCCAGACGCGCGACAACCTTGGTCTTGATCGGCAGTTTCATCGCCGCGCGGCTGAACGCTTCGGCAGCGAGCGGGCCGGGGATACCGTCCAGTTCAAACAAAATCCGGCCCGGCTTGACGCGCGCGGCCCAGAATTCGGGCGAACCCTTGCCCTTACCCATACGGACTTCGGCGGGTTTCGACGACACCGGCACGTCCGGGAAAATGCGGATCCACAAACGGCCCTGACGCTTGATGTGGCGGGTGATCGCGCGGCGAGCCGCCTCAATCTGGCGGGCGGTAATACGCTCCGGCTCCATGGCCTTGAGGCCATAGGAACCGAAATTGAGCGCGGTGCCACCCTTGGCATCGCCATGGATGCGGCCCTTGAACGCCTTGCGGAATTTGGTGCGCTTTGGTTGCAACATGATTTTATTCCCTTAGCGCGCCGGACGCACGCCAGAGGTTTGCGCCTCCAGCATCAGTCGGTCGGTGGCCATCGGATCATGGGCAAAAATTTCGCCCTTGAAGATCCAGACTTTGATGCCGCAGACGCCATAAGCGGTGTGCGCTTCGGCTTCGGCATAATCGACATTGGCGCGCAGCGTGTGGAGCGGCACGCGCCCTTCACGATACCATTCGGTGCGCGCGATTTCCGCGCCGCCCAAGCGGCCGGCGCAGTTGATACGAATACCCTCTGCACCCAGACGCATCGCCGACTGCACCGCACGCTTCATCGCGCGGCGGAAGGCAACACGGCGTTCCAGCTGATCGGCAATGCCCTGTGCAACGAGGCGCGAGTCCACTTCCGGCTTGCGGATTTCGACGATGTTCAGGCTGATTTCGCTGTCGGTCATCGCGCCAAGCTGTTTCTTGAGCTTGTCGATGTCCGCGCCCTTCTTGCCGATGATCACGCCCGGACGTGCGGCATAGATGGAAACGCGGCACAATTTCGCCGGACGTTCGATGACGACCTTGGAAATGGCGGCCTGCGGCAATGTCTTGGTGACAAAGCTGCGGATCTTGAGGTCTTCGAGCAGCATGCGCCCATAGTCGCCACGTTCGGCGAACCAGCGGCTGTCCCAGGTGCGGTTGACCTGCAGGCGAAGCCCGACGGGATTGGTCTTGTGGCCCATATTACGCCTCTTCCCTTTCCTCGACGACAATGCGTATGCGGCTAAACGGTTTGATGATGCGGGTCGATTTACCGCGACCGCGCGTGTGAAAACGCTTCATGGTCAGCGACTTGCCGACGCTGGCTTCCTTGACGATCAGCGCATCAACGTCGAGATTATGGTTATTCTCGGCATTGGCGATGGCGCTGGCCAGCACCTTTTTGACGTCAACCGCCATGGCGCGCTTGGAAAAGCTCAGCACGTTGAGCGCATCACCCACCCGGCGACCGCGAATGAGCGCGGCCACCAGATTGAGCTTTTGCGCGCTGCCACGGATGGCCGTGCCAACCGCGAGCGCTTCTTTTTCGCCGACCCGGCGAGGAGCGGATGGCTTGCTCATTTGCGCTTGCCCTTTTTATCGGCAGCATGGCCGGGGAAGAAACGCGTCGGCGCGAATTCCCCCAGTTTCATACCGACCATTTCCTCCGTCACAGAGACGGGAACATGCTTGCGGCCATTATAGACGTTAAACGTCAGGCCAACGAATTGCGGCAGGATCGTCGAACGACGCGACCAAGTCTTGATCGGCGCACGCCCACCAGACTCTGCGGCCGCCTCAGCCTTTTTGAGCAGGCTGAGCTCAACAAACGGACCCTTCCAGACCGAGCGAGCCATGGCTTACCTCTTCTTCTTGGCGTGGCGGCTACGGATGATGAACTTATCCGTGGCCTTGTTGTGACGGGTGCGCGCACCCTTGGTCGGCTTACCCCAGGGGGTGACCGGATGACGACCGCCCGAGGTGCGGCCTTCGCCGCCGCCGTGCGGGTGATCGACCGGGTTCTTGGCAACGCCGCGCGTCAGCGGGCGCTTGCCCAGCCAGCGGTTACGGCCAGCCTTGGCAAGATTTTGGTTGCCATTGTCGGGGTTCGAAACCGCGCCAACCGTGCCCATGCAATCGCCGCGCACATAGCGTTGTTCGCCCGAACCCAGACGCACGATGACCATGCCGCGATCACGGCCGACCAATTGTGCGTAGGTGCCAGCCGAACGGGCGATCTGCCCGCCCTTACCCGGCTTCATTTCGATATTGTGGATGATCGTGCCGACCGGCATCTGGCTGAGCAACATGGCGTTGCCCGGCTTCACGTCCACTTTCTGGCCCGCGACGACATTGTCGCCAACCGCGAGGCGTTGCGGCGCCAGAATATAGGCTTGTTCGCCGTCGCTATATTCGATGAGCGCGATAAAAGCGGTGCGGTTGGGGTCATATTCGAGGCGCGTTACCGTGCCCACGACGTCCCATTTGCGACGCTTGAAATCGATGATGCGATAGCGTTGCTTGTGCCCGCCAGCGATCCCGCGGCTGGTGACATGCCCCTGGTTGTTGCGGCCACCCGTCTTTTTCTTGCCTTCGGTCAGCGCCTTGACGGGCTTACCCTTCCAGAGGTGCGAACGGTCGACGAGGATGAGGCCGCGTCGTGCAGGGCTCGTCGGATTATAATGTTTAAGTGCCATTGTCGCCTTCCCGCGCTTAAATGCCAGAGGTGACGTCGATCGACTGGCCTTCCGCCAGCGTCACAACGGCCTTTTTGACGTCGCTGCGGGTGTAGGGGCGACCCTTCCACCTTTTGGTTTTGCCCTTGACGACCAGCGTGTTGACCTTGGTCACCTGGACGTTGAACAAAGCCTCGACCGCTGCCTTGATGGCAGGCTTGGTCGCATCCTTCGCCACGCGAAAGACGACAGCATTATGTTCCGACAGCAGCGTCGATTTTTCGGTGATGACCGGCGATAGCACCACATCATAGTGGCGCGTGTCGGTCGTTGCCTTCGCCTTAGCCATTGCAGCGTGCCTCCAGCGCTTCGAGGCCCGCGCGGGTCAATACCAGCGTATCAGCCTTCAAAATATCATAAACATTGGCACCAACGGCCGGCAGCGTGTTGATGCCGATGAGGTTGGCCGATGCGTGGGCAAAGCTGACGTTGACCGCCGCGCCGTCGATAAACAGCGCGCGCTTCAGACCCAGCTTTTCAAGCTGACCCGCGAGCAGGCCGGTCTTGCCACCTGCAACATCCAGATTGTCGAGGACAATCAGGCTGCCGCCCTGCGCCTTGGCCGATAAAGCCATTTTGAGGCCGAGCGCGCGGACTTTCTTGTTGAGACTGTGGCCAAAGGTGCGGGCGCGGGCGCCATGCGCCTTGCCGCCGCCGATGAAAATCGGGGCTGCACGGTCGCCGTGACGGGCGGTACCGCCACCTTTTTGCCGGCCCCATTTCTTGCCCGTGCGGGCAACGTCGGAGCGTTCACGGGTGGCGCGTGCCGGGGCGCGGCGCTTTTCGAGCTGCCACGTCACCACGCGGTGCAGGATGTCGGCGCGCGGCGCAACGCCGAACACCGCATCATTCAATTCGACATCGCCCTTTGCGGCCTTGCCGTCGAGCGTCTGAACCTTGAGTTTCATGATGCTTAGGCCTCCGTCGCTTCGCTGGCGTCAGCCACGGTTTCGACAACCGGTTCGACGACGGGCGCTGCTGCTGCCTTGGCCGCAGTGGGATAGGGCGCTTCGGCATGGGCGGCGAGCTTCACCGCATCCTTGACGATCAGCCATGCACCCTTTGACCCGGGCACCGAACCCTTGACAAAGAGGAGGCCGCGCTCCGCATCGGTGCGGACGATTTCGAGATTTTGCTGCGTGCGGGTGCGGGCACCCATGTGACCGGCCATCTTCTTGTTTTTGAAGACCTTGCCCGGGTCCTGCCGGTTACCGGTCGAACCATGCGCACGGTGGGAGATGGAGACACCGTGGGTCGCGCGCATACCGCCGAAACCCCAACGCTTCATCGCACCGGCAAAGCCCTTGCCCTGCGTGGTGCCCTGCACATCGACCATTTGCCCGGCGACGAAATGGTCAGCCGAAATGACGGTGCCGACATCGATCAGCGCATCGGCGGCGACGCGGAATTCGGCGACATGCGCCTTTGCTTCCACCTCTGCCTTGCCAAAGGCGACACGTTGCGGCTTGTTGACATTTTTCGCCTTGGCGGCGCCAGCGCCCAGCTGCAACGCGACATAACCGTCGCGTTCTTCGCTGCGCTGCCCAACCACTTGGCATCCTTCCAAAGCAAGGACAGTAACAGGAACATGGCGGCCATCCTCTTGGAACAGCCGCGTCATCCCCATCTTCCTTGCGATCACGCCAGTGCGCATGATCCAAAACTCCTCAACAGAGGCCCGCAGAGACCATCCCTGCGGGCGTGCTCAGCCCAGAAAATTGGCATCGCCCCGTCCGGGCTGAAGTGCCGTTCCCGCTGGAACGACGAGACGGGGGACGCGGCCCGGCCAAATTGTCCCTTGGGACATGACCGGCGGTATCCACCCTATCGTTGGTGCCAGCCGCTCGGCTGGCCGATAGAGACCCCGGCAGGTGCCGGGGCTGCGCCAGCTTACGCCAGCTTGATTTCCACATTCACACCCGCTGCAAGGTCAAGCTTCATCAAAGCATCGACCGTCTGCGGCGTCGGCTGCACAATGTCGAGCAGCCGTTTGTGGGTGCGCACCTCAAACTGTTCGCGCGACTTTTTATCGACGTGCGGACCACGGTTGACGGTGAAACGCTCTATGCGCGTCGGCAATGGGATGGGACCACGGATGAGCGCGCCGGTACGGCGTGCGGTCTCCGCAATTTCGTTGGTGGCCTGGTCAAGGACGCGATGGTCAAAGGCCTTGAGGCGAATGCGGATGTTTTGCGTATCCATGGTGTAACCCGAATATTCCCATATACCGATGCGAAAGAGCCGAACCGCAAAAGCCCAGCGACGTCACCCGATCGGGCGACGCCCCTGTTGCGATTGCGGCAAATGCCAAACCGCCCGAATCATGCGAATCGGGCGGTGCGGCGCTGCCTATATTACTTCGTGATCGAACCGACAACCCCTGCGCCGACGGTCCGGCCACCTTCACGAATGGTGAAGCGCTGGCCGCTGTCCATGGCGATCGGGGCAATCAGCTTGACGCCGATCGTCACATTGTCGCCCGGCATGACCATTTCGACATCGTCGGGAAGGATGACTTCGCCGGTGACGTCGGTGGTACGGAAGTAGAATTGCGGACGATAGTTTTTGAAGAAGGGGGTGTGGCGACCGCCTTCGTCTTTCGAGAGGACATAAACTTCGGCACCGAATTCGGTGTGCGGCTTGATCGAACCGGGCTTCGCCAGAACCTGACCACGCTCCACATCTTCACGCTTGGTGCCACGCAGCAGCGCGCCGATATTGTCGCCGGCTTCACCGCGATCGAGCAGCTTGCGGAACATTTCAACGCCGGTGCAGGTCGTCTTGACCGTGTCCTTGATGCCGACGATTTCGACTTCGTCGCCAACGTTCACAACACCGGTTTCAACGCGGCCGGTGACCACGGTACCACGACCCGAGATCGAGAAGACGTCTTCGATCGGCATCATGAACGGCTTGTCGAGCGGACGATCGGGCAGCGGGATCGACGCGTCGACAGCCGCCATAAGCGCAAGGATGGCGTCCTTGCCCAGCGTGTCGTTCGAACCCGACAATGCGCAGGTCGCCGAACCACGGATGATCGGAATATTGTCGCCGTCGAAATCACGCTTCGACAATTCTTCACGGATTTCCATTTCGACCAGTTCGAGGATTTCTTCGTCATCGACCAGATCGACCTTGTTCAGGAAGACGACCATCGTCGGCACGCCAACCTGCTTGGCGAGCAGGATATGTTCCTTGGTCTGCGGCATCGGGCCGTCGGTCGCCGAAACGACGAGGATGGCACCGTCCATCTGCGCCGCACCGGTGATCATGTTCTTCACATAGTCAGCGTGGCCCGGGCAATCGACGTGCGCATAGTGGCGCGATTCGGTTTCATATTCGACGTGGGCGGTCGAAATGGTGATGCCGCGTTCGCGTTCTTCGGGCGCCTTGTCGATGTTGGCGAAATCAACCGCAGCGTTACCGGCGATATTTTCAGCCAGAACCTTGGTGATCGCAGCGGTCAGCGAGGTTTTGCCATGGTCGACGTGACCGATGGTGCCGATGTTAAGGTGCGGCTTGTTCCGCTCAAATTTTGCCTTTGCCATTACATATTCCTTACAAAAACATTCAAATTGGGATCAGAGGGAACAGGCACCTGCTGAATCAGGCGCCGCCCTTAGTCGCTCTTTGCCGTTCAGGCAAGCTTCGCCTTCACTTCATCGGCCACGTTCTGCGGCACTTCTTCATAATGCGAGAATTGCATCGTGAACTGGGCACGTCCCTGCGTGAAGCTGCGCAGCTGGTTGACGTAACCAAACATGTTGGCGAGCGGCACCATCGCCTCGACCACCTGGGCATTGCCCCGGCTGTCGGTGCCCTGAATCTGGCCACGACGGCTGTTCAGATCGCCGATGACATCGCCCATAAACTCCTCGGGCGTCACCACTTCGACCTTCATCACCGGTTCGAGCAGCTTGATGCCTGCCTTGGCCGCCACTTCGCGCATCGCTGCACGACCGGCGATTTCAAAGGCCAGCGCCGATGAGTCGACATCGTGATAGGCACCGTCGGTCAAGCGGATTTCAAAGTCGATGATCGGGAAACCGATCATATGCCCGTTTTCGGCCGATTCGCGCATACCCTTTTCCACCGAGGGGATATATTCGCGCGGAATATTGCCGCCCTTCACCTCGTCAATGAAGGTGATGCCGCTGCCGCGTTCGCCCGGTGCAACCGTCACCTTGACGCGGCCGAACTGACCCGAACCACCCGACTGCTTCTTGTGGGTGTAATCAATGTCAACGCTGCGGGCGAGCGATTCGCGATAGGCGACCTGCGGTGCGCCGACGTTCGCTTCGACCTTGAATTCGCGGCGCATACGATCGACCAGAATGTCGAGGTGGAGTTCGCCCATCCCCTTGATGATCGTCTGACCCGATTCATGGTCGGTGGTGACACGAAAGCTCGGATCTTCGGCGGCCAGACGGTTGAGCGCGATGCCCATTTTTTCCTGGTCAGCCTTGGTCTTGGGTTCGACCGACAATTCGATCACCGGTTCGGGGAATTCCATCCGTTCCAAGATGATCGGCGCACGTTCGGCGCACAAAGTATCCCCGGTGGTGGTTTCCTTGAGCCCGGCCAGCGCGACAATGTCGCCCGCATAGGCAACGTCGATGTCTTCGCGGCTGTTCGCATGCATGAGGAGCATACGGCCGATCTTTTCCTTCTTGTCCTTGACCGAGTTCAGATAACCGCCCTTGGTCAGCGTCCCCGAATAGACGCGCAGGAAGGTGAGCGAACCGACGAAGGGGTCGTTCATGATCTTGAACGCAAGGCCAGAGAATGGCGCATCATCGGCGGTCGGGCGGCTGTCCGGCGCGTCGGTGTCGGGGTTGATACCCTGCACGTCGGCAATGTCGATCGGGCTGGGCAGATAATCCACCACCGCGTCGAGCAGCGCCTGCACACCCTTGTTCTTGAACGACGAACCGCACAGCACGGGAACGAAGCTCTGGTTCAGCGTGCCCTTGCGGATCAGCGCCTTCAAGGTCGCGACGTCGGGGACATTGCCTTCCAGATAGGCTTCCATCGCGTCATCGTCCTGCTCCACGGCAAGTTCGACGAGCTTTTCGCGATATTCCGCCGCCTTGTCGGCAAGGTCGGCCGGGATGGGTTCGTAGAAGAATTCAGCGCCCAGGCTCTCATCCTTCCAGATGATCGCGCGTTCGTTGACAAGGTCGACGAGGCCGACGAAATCGCTTTCCGCACCAATGGGCAGATAAAGGACGGCCGGCTGCGCGCCCAGACGATCGATGATCGTTTGCACGCAATAATAGAAATTGGCCCCGGTGCGGTCGAGCTTGTTGATATAGCACATGCGCGGCACGCCATATTTTTCGGCCTGCCGCCACACGGTTTCCGACTGGGGTTCGACGCCCGCCACCCCGTCAAAGGCGGCAACCGCACCGTCGAGCACGCGCAGCGAACGTTCCACTTCGATGGTGAAATCGACGTGGCCCGGCGTATCGATGATGTTCAGCCGATGTTCGGGGCCCTTGCCCTCATCCGCGCGCCACATGCAGGTGGTCGCCGCCGAGGTGATGGTGATCCCGCGTTCCTGTTCCTGTTCCATCCAGTCCATCGTCGCGGCGCCGTCATGGACTTCGCCGATCTTGTACGATTTGCCGGTGTAATAAAGAATACGCTCGGTCGTCGTGGTCTTACCCGCATCGATGTGCGCCATAATACCAAAGTTGCGATAATGTTCGAGCGGATGGCTGCGGGCCATGGGATTTCTCCGAAAATGCTGGGCTGCCCGGTTGAGCAGCCCAAAGGTTCAGACGCCGGGCTTACCAGCGGCGTTTAATGACGCGCTGTTACCAGCGATAGTGGCTGAAGGCGCGGTTGGCTTCGGCCATGCGGTGCGTATCTTCCCGCTTTTTGACCGCATTGCCGCGATTGTTCGACGCGTCGAGCAATTCGCCCGACAGGCGACCCGCCATCGTCGGTTCGCTGCGGTTGCGGGCGGCTGAAATCAACCAGCGGATGGCCAGCGCCTGTGCGCGTTCATAACGCACTTCGACCGGCACCTGATAGGTTGCACCACCCACGCGGCGCGAACGCACCTCGATATTGGGTTTGATGTTGGCGAGCGCATCATGGAAAACGGCCAGCGGATCCTTTTTCGCCTTGGCTTCGACGGTGTCGAGCGCGCCATAAACAATGGCTTCGGCGATGGATTTCTTACCATCATACATGACGCTGTTCATGAATTTGGACAGCACCAGATCCCCAAATTTGGGATCGGGCAAAATTTCCCGGCGTTCGGGACGACGACGACGTGCCATAAAATTTCTCCTCGTATCCCGGATTACTTCGGACGCTTGGCGCCATATTTGGAACGGCTCTGCTTGCGGTCCTTGACCCCTTGGGTGTCGAGCACGCCGCGCAGCACATGGTAACGCACGCCGGGCAAGTCGCGCACGCGGCCGCCACGGATCAGCACGACCGAGTGTTCTTGCAGATTATGGCCTTCGCCGGGGATATAGGTAATCACCTCACGCGCGTTGGTCAGGCGCACCTTGGCAACCTTGCGCAAAGCCGAGTTCGGCTTTTTCGGGGTGGTGGTGTACACGCGGGTGCAAACGCCGCGCTTTTGCGGGTTGGCGTCCATCGCAGGCACTTTGGACTTGGTTTTTTGTGCCACCCGCCCCTTGCGGACGAGCTGGTTAATCGTGGGCATGAAGTCTTCACCTTCAAATGGTTACTCTGTTCAAACATGGCGCTGGCAGGGCTGCCAACACAAAAACCGCCAAAAGGGGAAGCCCCTCTGGCCGTTCGGTCAGGCTTGAAACAGTGTTCAGGCTATGTCTGTGCTTGGCGCCGGGCGAATCCATATCCTCGCGGCACTGGGCGAGCGGCCCCTAGCGCCACCTGCGGCCAAGGTCAATGCTTAGCATTCGGGCTGTCGGCAGGTGCCGGTCAAAATCCAAAGCTGAGGCGCACCGCCGCACCCAAATCATCCGGCGCGTTGGCGACATGAAAGGGTTGCCGCCGCCAATATGCGTTGAGCGAAAGCGAAGCGGTGGAACCAATGGGGGCGAACCACCCCCCCTCCACCACCCGTTCGCGGCCATCGGGCGCGAGGTTCAATGCCACCTGCCCCTCATCCGCCAGCCCCGTTGCATAATCATAGCCGGTGGGGAGGTTGAGGTGGAGCGCCCCGGATGCGAGGCGCAGCGGCTGCGCAAGCCGCAGCATCACCATATCACCGGGCAGGATGGTATTGCTGCGGCGCACATCGAACGACCAGCCGCGCGCCGCAAGCGCCGCGCCACCGCCGATGCTGCGCCCGCCCTGTGCATGGCTGCGCATTTCCTGCCACGCCGCGCCAACTTGCCAGTCCTGCCCCAGTTGCAGTCGCGCCGCGCCGCCCAAAATGTCGCTGCGCGCACCCGCGATCAGCCCATCGGCAAAGCGCGCGCCGAGCAGGCTGCCGCGTTCCGCCAGTCGCCCGGCATGGAGGCTGAGGGTGAGCGGCCCGCCCGTATAATCGAGCCGCAGCATCTGCCGCGCAAAACTATTGCTGGCGCTGAGCGTGCTGGCATCGCTTAGCCGCACCCGCGCCACTTGCCGCCGCGCATCGCCGCTTTCCGCCGCGAGCGAGAGGGTGAGCGCATCGCCCAGCGGCAAGCGCACCATGGTCGCCCTGTCGGCATAAAGCCCCATGCGCCGCATATCGCCCGCGCGATTGGCGATCAGCATATTGTCGCCATCTCCACCGAGCAGCGCGTCCACCCCGCGATTTTGTGCAAAGCCGATCCGCCGCCCCTGGCCCAGATCCACGGTCAGCGCCGCCGACAGCGCGCGCGGCACCGGGGCCATGCGCGCATCACGGATGGCAAGCATCGGCGCATCGCGCAATTGCATCGACAATTGCAGCGCGTCATTCCCCACCGCAATCTGGCGCATGTCGCCCTGCAAGGCGGCGGTCAGCAAAGGGTCGCCCGGCGTGCGGGCCAAATAATCGCCAAGCTGCACGGCATAGGCACGGGCAAAGCGGTCCAATATGACCACGCCGCCGTTGCTGCTTTGCCCCGCAGCATCGCCCATCACCCCCGACAGGCGGGCGACCGCCCCGCCCAAGGGCACCGCAATGCTGGTTCCGGCGAGCCGCGTCTGCCCCTGCGGCGCAAAGGCACGCGCAATCGACAATATGCCCCGGCCATAGGTGCCGTCATTGCCCACAGCGCCCGCATCAATCGCGCTGGTCAGCAAAATATCGACAATCTGCGCGCCGGTCAGGTTGGGAAAGGCCTGCGCCAGCAGCGCGGCGGCCCCTGAAATCTGCGGGGCGGCAAAACTGGTGCCGGAGAGGAGGTAGACAAAACCCGCCTCTGACCCCGTGCCTTGGCGCAGCACCCCGTTGCGATATTCACAGCACACACGTTCGCCCAAGGCCGACAGATAGCGCGCCTGATAGCTACCCGCCCGGTTGGCAAAGGGCGAAAATGCACCCGTATCACTGACCGACCCTGCGATGATAACATTGGCCCCGCCCGCATCCGACAGTCCTTGCGCAAAGGGATTGGGCAGATTGGGGTCGATGTCGGGGTCATCCCCCTCCCCGTCATTGCCCGCCGACACGACGATGATGACCCCCGCCGCCGCCGCGCGGCCAACCGCCTGTTGGAGCGCGATGCTCGGCGCGCTGCCGCCCAATGAGATGTTGATGACCCGTGCGCCACTGGCGACCGCCCGGTCGATGCCGAGTGCTATTGCGCTGTCGGTAAAGCGGCAGCCCCGCTCATCCTCCGGCCCCGACATGTCCGCGCAACTGCCCGGCCGGTCGGCGCGCAGCACCAACAGGCTGGCGTCAAAGGCGATGCCGAGCGTCCCCGTGTCATCGCGCCCGCCCAGCGCAACCTGCGCGACATTGGTGCCATGATCATCCTCGCCGCCATTTATATAGTCACGGCTTCCCGCAACATCGGCGGAAGCTGCGTGGATGCGCCCGGCAAATTCGGGGGAGGGGGCATCGAGCCCTGAATCGATCACCGCCAGCGTCACCCCGCGCCCGGTCGCCCCCGCCACCCAAGCGGTGATCGCCCCATGATAGGGTGCGCCGTCCGAACGGCGATATTCGCTGGTGTCAAAGCTGGCGGGGGTGGGTGTCGGCGTCGGTGTGGGGGTTGGCGTTGGCGTTGGCGTCGGTGTGGGGGTTGGCGTCGGGGCGGGCGAAGATATGGGGGGAATGGGCGTCATGCCCCCCGTTCCCGCGCCGCCGCATCCGGCGAGCAACAAAGGGAGGAGCGGCAGCGCCGATGCACCGCCCCACCGCATCATCCGGCCAATTTTGCCCGAAGCCGCCATAACCACCCTTTCCGCCCCACCATTCCCCCACCATTGCCACTGCAAGCTTAGCCATTGGGTGAGAGGGATGCCAAGCAGGATATTTACCCTCTCGACAATGGCGCGCATGTGCGCTGCGCCACAATAGACCCAGATATAGGGACAGCCATAGGGACAGCTATAGTGACAGGGCGGGCGCGCTCTGCCAAAGCGACGCCATGTTGCAGCCGCCCCAACCCATGCCGAACGCTGCGCCCGGGGCTGCGGCAATCGACTGCTGGATATTCGACCTCGACAACAGTCTCTACCCGCCATCATCGGGCTTGTTCCGGCAGATTGATGCGCGGATGGGGCAATATATTATGCAATTGCTGCATGTGGATGCGCTGGCAGCGCGGCAGGTGCAGAAACAATATTTCCACGAACATGGCACGACGCTCGCCGGGCTGATGGCGCACCACCAGATCGACCCGACCTATTTCCTGGATTTTGTCCATGATATTGATTTGTCGGTGCTCCACCCCGATGCGGGGCTGCGCGCCGCGATCAACGCACTACCGGGCAAGCGCCATATTTTTACCAATGCTGACCATCGCTATGCGCGCCGGGTGCTCGGCGCGCTCAACCTCGACGATTTATTCGATAGCATCGTCGATATTGAAGCGACCGCCCTTGTCCCCAAGCCGCAGCAGGCCGCCTATCACCACATGGCAAGCCGCATAGGCGGTTTCGACCCGGCGCGCGCGCTGTTCGTCGATGATATGAGCCGCAACCTCGCCCCCGCGCATGCGATGGGCATCGCGACCTTGTGGATCGACAATGGGTCAGAGGCGGGTGCGCGGGGCCATGATCCCACGCATGTCAGCCACCATATCCGCAGCGAAGATGCCAGCCATATTGACGCGCTGGCCGACTGGCTTATGCGCGCCACAGGGACAGTCGGCCAGACCGGCGATAGAGCAAAGGAAATGCCGCATGGCGCATGAAGATTTGGCATCCACCATCGATGCGGCGTGGGAGGATCGCGCATCCTTGAACAGCCATAGCCAAGGCGCGGTGCGCGATGCGGTGACAGCGGCGCTCGATGCGCTCGACAATGGGGGCGCGCGGGTCGCCGAGCCTGATGGCGCAGGCGGCTGGCGGGTCAACCAATGGCTGAAAAAGGCGGTGCTATTGTCCTTCCGCCTCAACGATAATTGCATCATGCCGGGGCCGGGCGGCAGCAATTGGTGGGACAAGGTGCCGTCCAAATTCGCCGACTGGGGTGAAAACAGCTTTCGCTCGGCGGGTTTTCGCGCGGTGCCGGGGGCCATCGTCCGCCATGGTGCCTTCATCGACCGCGACGTCGTGCTGATGCCCAGTTTCGTCAACATCGGCGCGCGGGTCGGCGCGGGCACGATGGTCGATACATGGGCCACGGTTGGCAGTTGCGCGCAAATCGGGGCCAATGTGCACCTGTCGGGCGGGGTTGGCATCGGCGGGGTGCTCGAACCGTTGCAGGCCGGACCTGTGGTGATCGAGGATGATTGCTTTATCGGCGCGCGCAGCGAAGTGGTCGAAGGGGTCAGGGTGCGCCAAGGGGCGGTGCTGGCGATGGGGGTATTTTTATCCTCCACCACCAAGATTATCGACCGCGCAAGCGGGGAGGTTTTCGTCGGCGAAGTGCCGCCCTATGCCGTGGTGGTGCCCGGCGCGCTGCCCGGCAAACCGCTGCCCGACGGGACACCGGGGCCGAGCCTTGGCTGCGCGGTCATCGTCAAACGGGTCGATGCACAAACCCGCGCCAAGACCGCGATTAACGACCTGCTGCGCGACAATTAATCAGAAAAAGCGGCGCGCCATCGGGTGGTGACAGGCGCAACTACACTTGTTGGCGAGGGCTAATCCTTTATAGCGGGGGGATGCGCGCCCGAGAGATAAAAGCAATTTGTCATCAACTGCCGATTTTTTCCTTATTTTTATTGGCAGTTACACAAACAACCCCGCTTTTGGCGCAAAGCAATGGCGCGGCAGGTGGCGATTCTGCTGCCAGTGCAGACGCCAGTGCAAATAGCAGTGCGGGCGAAACCTATCCCCCCGAATATTTTGCGCGTTTTTCGCCGCGCAGCGCGCTCGACATCGTCAACCAGGTGCCCAATTTCCAGCTCGATGAAACGAGCGATGATCGCGGACTGGGCGAAGCGAGCCAGAATCTGCTGATCAATGGCCAGCGCATCACCGGCAAGAATAATGATGCGCAAAGCGCGCTACGCCAAATTGCGGCGAGCGCGGTTGTCCGGGTGGAGGTGCTCGACGGTGCACAATTGGGGATTCCTGGCCTGACCGGCCGGGTGGTCAATGTCATCGTCCGGCAAAATGAGGTGCGCGTCCAATATCGGTGGGAGGGGCAGAACCGCCGCAATATAGAAGATCAGATTACCAATGCCCGCGTGTCGGCGAGCGGGCGACTGGGCGCGACCGATTTCACACTCAGCCTCGCCAATGATGCGGGTGCGCGGCGCGGCGGGCAAGGCCCCGAATTGGTCCGCGATGCCAATGGCAATTTGCTGATCGACCGTTTCCAGCTCGACGAATTTCATATGGATAATCCGACGCTGACCGGCACGATCAACCGCGAATGGGGTAATGGCACCATCCTCAACCTCAACCTGTCGGGGGCGAGCGAATTATCGACCATCCACCAGACCGGGCTGGCGCGCATCATCGCCAGCAATGTGCTGCGCGATGAAATATTCGTCCGCCGGTACCGCGAACAGGGGGTCGAAGGCGGCGGCGATATTGAATTTGATTTGGGTGGCGGGCGGCTGAAACTTGCCGGACTGCAAAGCTATGCCCACACCAACATCCTCACCGCGACCCGCTTTGCCGAACGGACGACGGGCAATCCGGCAACCGGCAACCGTTTCAACCCCGTTTATGACGAAGGCGAATCGGTGTTGCGCGCCGAATATGGCTGGGGGTCGGGTGCATGGCTGTTGAGCGTCGAGGGGGCGTATAATTTCCTGCGCACCAGCGCCGACTTCGCGGTGCTCGACGCGGCAGGCAATTTCCTGTCCACCCCGATCAGCGGCACCGATTTTTATGTCGATGAATGGCGCGGTGAGGCGCTGGCCACCCGCAATCTGACGCTATCGCCGACATTCAGCGCGCAGATAACGCTGGGCGGTGAATATAGCGCCATTCGCGCCACCAATTTTGCACCAAGCGGCGGCGGGTCAACCACCGTCACGCGCACATATTTCCGGCCAAAGGGGTCCCTGTCGCTGACTTGGAATGCCAGCCGGCGCCTGCGCGTCAACGCCGCAATCCGGCGGCGCGTCGGGCAATTGGCGCTCGATGATTTCAGCGCCGGGGTTGACCTGATGAACGGCACCGGCACCGCCGCCAACGCCAATCTGGTGCCCGAACAAAGCTGGCGGGTCGAAGGGCAAGTGGCGCGCAGCCTGGGCAGTGCCGGGTCGATCAGCATCGGCGGCTATCATGAATGGATCAGCGATATCGTCGATTCGATTCCGGTCAGCCCGACCGAAGAAACGATCGGCAATCTGCCGCGCGCGCAGCGTTACGGGCTTAATTTCCGGGGGACATTATTGCTCGACGCCATCGGCTGGCGCGGTGCACGGGTCGATGTGCGTGGGGATTTTAACCGTTCGCGCGTCCCCGACCCGGTGACCGGGCGGGTGCGGCGGATCAGCGATGATTTGATCCGCAATTGGGCGATTGATTTTCGCGATGACATACCCGGCACGCCGATTGCCTTTGGCGGGCAGATTACCGAATTGATACGTGGCCCGATCTTCCGGCTCGACCAATATTTCCGCTCGCAACTGGCCCGGCCGGTCACCACCATCTATGTCGAACATAAGGATGTGATGGGGCTGACCGTGCGGCTGTCGCTCCGCAACCTCATCAACACCTATGATGATATTCGCCGCGATGTTTCGGTGGACCGGCGCGACGGGCCATTGGCCTTTACCGAACGGCAGACGCGCAACATTTACCTGATCGGCATTTTGACCATTTCGGGCAGTTTTTAACGCTCCGAAAGATAATAACGCGCAACGCTACGCAGTTGATCGTCCAGTTCATAGACGATCGGTTGGCCCGTCGGGATTTCGAGGGCGGTAATCGCATCATCGGCGATGCCCGACAAATGTTTGACCAAGGCGCGTAGCGAATTGCCATGCGCAGAGATGAGCACCCGCGCACCGCCGCGCAGTTGCGGGGCGATGGCGCTTTCCCAATAGGGCAGCACCCGTTCGATCGTATCCTTCAGGCTTTCGGTCGCGGGAATGTCGATGCCCTGATAGCGCCGGTCGCTGCTGAGGTCGAAGGGGCTGCCGCTTTCCATCGGCGGCGGCGGCACGTCAAAGCTGCGCCGCCAGATATGCACCTGCGCATCGCCGTGGCGCGCCGCCGTTTCCGCCTTGTCCAGCCCGGTCAGCCCGCCATAATGGCGTTCGTTGAGCCGCCAATCCTTGGTCACCGGCAGCCACAGCCGCCCCATTTCCTCCAGCGCCAGATGGAGCGTCTTGATCGCGCGGGTCTGGAGGGAGGTAAAGCAGGCGTCAAAATCCAGCCCCTTGTCGCGCATCAGGCGACCGGCGGCGCGCGCTTCTTCCGCGCCCTTTTCGGTCACATCGACATCCCACCAGCCGGTAAATCGATTTTCGAGGTTCCACTGTGACTGGCCATGGCGGATGAGGACGAGTTGCGGCACGGGCTAAAGCTCCAAGGTCATGAAACGGCTGAACGGGTCATCGACATAGTCGGCGAAGGGCGGGCCATAGGCAAAGCCAAAGCGCAAATAAAGGGCGTGCGCTGCATCAAAGGCAGCCCCCGAACCAGTTTCGAGCGCCAGCCGCGACAACCCCGCCCCCCGCGCGAAGCCGATGATATGGGCCAGCATCTGTGCCGCCACCCCGCGCCGCAAAAAACCGTCAGCGGTGCGCATCGATTTTATTTCGCCCAGATGCGCGTCATGGATTTTGAGCGCGCCCATCCCGGCAAGCGCTGCCCGGTCCCATATCGACCAGAAATGGACATTGGGCTGGCGCAGCCCGCTAAGGTCGAGGAAGTGGCAGCTATCCTTGGGCGAATTGGCCAGCATATGCGCCATATGCTGGTGCAGGAGGGCGCGGATTTCCGCCCCCTCCAGATCATCGGCAAGGATGCGCATCAATTATCGATCAGATATTCGGCCAAGGTTTTGAGGCAGGCACGGGCGAGCAATTTGGATCGCGCCGGGCTCCACCCCGTATCGGGGTCGGGCAGGTCGATATTATCCTTGAACGGCATTTCGAGCGTCATCGCCATCGCGCCAAAACGTTCGGCAAGCTGGTTGGTCGAAAGGGACAAATTGGCCTCCCCCGACGGGGTGAGGACATAGCCCAATTTCATCTGGAAATCGGGGGAACGCTGGGCAAGCCGGTCGCGGAAAGCATAAAAGCGCGCGCCATGTTCGTCGGTCCATGACGGGATCCCCTCATAGCCTGCGACGAAATTGGCGGGGATCGCCTCATCCCCATGGACGTCGATGGCGATATCGACCCCGCTTTCATCCATCGCCGCCAGAACGCACAACACTTCCGGGCTGCGTTCGGCACTCGGCGCATGCCATTCGCGGTTGAGGTTCACCCCGACCGCATTGGTGCGCAAATGGCCGCGCACGCTGCCGTCGGGGTTCATATTGGGAACGATATGGAGCCGCGCATGGCGTAGCAGCAATTTGGTGTGCGGGTCGGCGGTGTCGGCGAGCATTTCGAGCGCCCCTTCCATCCACCATTCGGCCATCGATTCGCCGGGGTGCTGGCGCGCATAGAGCCAGACCTGCGTCTTGCCCTCACCCATGTCGAAACAGTCCATCGGCCGCCCGTCGAGCGTAAAGCCGAGCACGCGATGTTCCACCCCGATGATGTCGGCGAAATCGGCGACCATGTCCTGATGCCGTTCCCACGAAAAGGGCGCGAAATAGGCGAACCACATCGGCCCTTCGGGCAAGGTTTGTTCGATGGTCAGCGTGCCGCCATCGGCCTTGTCATCCCAGTGGGTCGCCTCTGTCGTGTACCAGTCTTCGCCGCGCGTGATGCTGCACCGCGCGGCATAGCCCGGCCAGCCATCGGGAAAACCCGCTTCGTTGAGGCCGGTGATGCGCAGCACCGCCTTTTCCCCCGCTGGCCCGTCGACGCGGAAATGGAACCATTGGAAAAAATCGCTGTCCTGATCCTTACGGATGGTCAGCGTCGCGTTGGTGCCATCCATATGTTCGACGACGATATTGCCCGAATCAAAGGCGCTGGAAATATACATGGTCATGGTACGCTGATCGTTTCCCCATTATTGCCCGGATAGGCAGAAAATACGGCGCGGGCCAATTTGTCAGCCACCAGCCCCACCTGCGCCGCCGGGCTGTTGCGGCGGGCCAGCGTTTCGCCGCGTGCTTCCCAAACAAGGGGCGCATCATCGCCAGCCCCCGCCGCGATGGTAACACGCATGCGCGTAGCAATGCGGCTGGTATCGCCCGCCAACAGGCGCGATAAATCCAGCCCGACGCCAACCCCGACCCCCGAATGATAGCCGCCGGTGCCGCCGCCAACCCCGACGCTGACGCCGCCACCGCGATTATCGGCAGCGGCTTCGGCGCGCGCCACATCGACGCGCACGACATAATCGGGCGTCGCACCCGCCGCCGCGCGGGTAAAGCCCAGCGTCTGCAATTCACGCGCCACCGCCCCCGAAAAACTGGCATCGAGCGTTGCTGCCGCACCCGGCGCGCTGTCGAAAATGGCAAAGCTGCCCGGCGCATGCGGCGGGGCAAGATTGGGGTTGTGAAACCGTGTCACACTGACCGGCGGTATCGGGGCCATGCAGCCCGTCAAGCCCGGCAGCACCAACAGCCATGCCGCCGCGGCACATGCTTTTGCATAGCTATGCATCATCGCCTCCGCTTAATTGGCCGCCCCTCAGCGCCTCTGTAAGCGAAGCGAGCCAAAGCGGCAATGGTGCGCGTCACAGCAAAATGGCGCTATGGCCATGATAATGCCCCGCCCGATAGTTGACTTTAGCCGCGCGTCCGCTTAGGGGCGCGCCTTCATTTCCAACGCTTGCCGTTTGTCACACCGCCCCATCTGGGGACAGGGCCGGGACGATGGCGGGTGAGCCAAAGCAAGACAAAGGGTGACCCATGAAGATCCGCAACAGCCTGAAATCGCTGAAAGACCGGCATCGCGATAACCGCGTGATCCGCCGTCGCGGGCGCACCTATGTCATCAACAAGACCAACCGCCGCTTCAAGGCGCGCCAGGGCTAAACCGCCCGTCGCGGTGCCAAAAGGCGCCCCCGCGATTCGCGCCTTTCGCATCGGATAGGCGAGAATATAGATAAGGGCCGCCCGCAAAGGCGGCCTTTTTCTTTGCCCATCAAACCCCCATATGGTGGAAGAGGAAGGCCATTTCCTCTGCATCTTCGGTCAGCGAATCAAAGCGTCCCGATTTACCGCCATGGCCCGCCCCCATATTGGTCTTGAGCAATAAAGCGGCATCCCCCGTCGCCGTGGCGCGCAGCCGCGCCACCCATTTGGCCGGTTCCCAATAGGTAACGCGCGGATCATTCAGCCCCGCCGTCACCAACAGCGGCGGGTAGGGGCGCGCGGCGACATTATCATAGGGGCTGTAGCTGGCGATAAGGTCATAGGCCGCAACATCCTCTATCGGGTTGCCCCATTCGCCCCATTCGCCCGGTGTCAGCGGCAGCGACGCATCGAGCATGGTGTTCAGCACATCGACAAAGGGGACATGCGCGACCGCCGCCCCAAAGAGGCCGGAGGCCATGTTGAGCACCGCGCCGACCAATTCGCCGCCCGCGCTGCCGCCCGAAATCGAAATACGCCCGGGCCGCGTCCAACCCGCCGCGATCAGCCCCTCTGCCACGTCGATAAAATCATGAAATGTGTGCATGCGCTGTTCGCGCTTGCCCGACAAATACCAGTGGCGGCCGAGATCATCGCCGCCCCGGATATGCGCAATGGCATAGACATAGCCACGGTCGAGCATCGATAGGCGGTTGGTCGAAAATCCCGGCGGGATGGCGATACCATAAGCGCCATAGCCATAGAGGTGGAGCGGATTGCCCGCCGCCACATCGCGCCGATCCTTGCGCCAGACCAAAGACACCGGCACCATCGTGCCATCGCGCGCGGGGAGCATCAGCCGCTGCGTAGCATAAAGGCTGGCATCATAGCCCGACGGCACTTCCTGCACCTTGCGCAATGTCAGTTCGCGGCGGGCAACATCATAATCATAGACGGTGCCGGGGGTGACCATCGATTCATAACCGATGCGCAGGACACTGGTTTGATATTCGGGATTTTCGCCGAGCGCGACATCATAGCTCGCCTCTGCAAAGGCGATGCGTTCGATGCGGTCAGGGTCGTCATAATAACGAATTTCGATGTAATCGAGCCCATCCTCCCGCCCGTCCACCACATAAAAATCGGCAAAACAGGTGACGCCGGTCAGATAATGATGGTCCGACCCCGCAATTAATTCCTGCCAGTCGCCCGGCGCATCGATGCTGGCGGTGACCAGCCGGAAATTGGGGTGCGCATCATTGGTGAGGATGAAGAGCCGCCCGTCATGCTCCTCCACATCATATTCGACCCCGGTGCGCCGCGCGGCAACCAGCACGGGCTCAGCCAGCGGGTTGTCGGCGGGGAGCAGGCGAATTTCGCTCGTTTCATGGTCACCGGTGACGAGCAGCAAATGGCTTTCGCTCTGCGTCGTCGACACATCGATGCGAAAGCCGTCATCCGCCTCTTTGAGGAGAAGTCGGGCCTGCGCCGGATCATCGCCAAGCCGGTGGCACATCGCGCGGTCGGTGCGCCATTGGGCATTGGCCAGCCCATAGAGAATGGCGGTCGAATCGCTGCTCCACGCAATCGATGACAAAGTATCGGGAATGACATCGGGGAGGAGCGTGCCGGTCGTCAGGTCGCGGATATAAAGGGTGAAGCGTTCGGAACCATCGCGGTCGGTGGCATAGGCCAGATAGCGCCCATCGGGGCTGACCGACAGCGCGCCCAGGCGAAAATAATCGGCATCGGCGGCGAGCGCGGGTTCATCGAGGATGCATTGCACATCGCCGCCGTCGAGCGCCGATCGCCACCAGGTGCGATATTGCGCGCCAGCGGCAAATTCGCGCCAATAAAGATATTGCCCTTCCCGCGCAGGGACGCTCTTGTCCGCTTCCTTGATGCGCCCTTTGAGTTCGGCATAAATGCTGTCGACCATGGGCTGGAGCGGCGCCATTTGCGCTTCAAACCATGCATTTTCCGCCGCCAGATGGTTGAGGATTTCGGCATCCTTCACCTCGGGATAGCCCGCGTCGCGCAGCCAGCCATAATCATCGACGAGCGTGCGGCCATGGTGCTGGACGCTTTGGGGCCGTTTTTCGGCGATTGGCGGGTGGAGGGGGGCGGCGGGGGGCGTATCAATTTGGCTCATAGCTTGCCCATAAGCAAAAAGCGCGGTGGGGGAATAGGCAAGATGATTGGCGTTGGCCGCGTTAGCGATTATAGCGGCGCGCATGAACATGCCCCAACCTGCATCGCTGATCCCGCAACAAAAACTGGAAGGGCTACGCGGCGAATTGCGCCGTCGCGGCATCGACGGTTTCATCGTCCCCATTTGCGATGAGCATATGAGCGAATATGTCGGCGCCTATGCCCAGCGTTTGCACTGGCTGACCGGCTTTAACGGCAGCGCGGGGACGGGCGTTGTGCTGGCCGACAAAGCGGCGATTGCGGTCGATGGACGTTATGAATTGCAGGTACGCGCGCAGGTGCCGGGCGCGCTATACACCTACCTCGACATTCCCAAGGACAGTCTTGGCCGCTGGATCGCCGAAAATGCCGCGCCGGGCGCGCGCATCGGTTATGACCCGTGGCTCCACGACGAACGCTGGCTGGCGGCGATGGGCAAATTGCTGGCCGAACGCGACATAGCTTTGGTCGCCACTACCCCCAACCCGATTGACGCCGTCTGGCACGACCAACCGGTGCCGAGCGAGGCCCCCGCCTTTGTCATGGCGGATGCAGCGGCGGGGCGTTCATCGGCGGAAAAGCGCAGCCAGATTATCGACTGGCTCAAGGAAAAAAGGCTCGACGCGACGGTGATGACCGCGCTCGATTCGATCAGCTGGACCTTTAATATTCGCGGCGGCGATGTGTCGCGCACGCCCGTCGCGCTCGCCTTTGCCTTGCTCCATGCCGATGGCACCACCGAATTATTCATCGACGATGCCAAATTGACCCCCGACGTGCGCGCCCATCTGGGCAATGCGGTGCGCACCGCGCCGCGTTTCGACATCGTCACCTCGCTCGACGCGCTGGCCGGCAAACGCGTGGCGGTTGACCCCGAACGCACCGTGCTTGCCATCATCGACCGGCTCGAAAAAGCGGGGGCGATTTTGGTGCGCGAACGCGACCCAGCCGTGCTCGCCAAGGCAGTCAAAAATCCGGTCGAAATCGCCGGGATGAAGGCTGCGCATGTTCGCGACGGGGTGGCGGTGACGCGCTTTTTGCGCTGGGTAGAAGCCGAAGCACCCAAGGGCGAACTCGACGAATTGGGTGCGGCCGCCAAATTACTCGATCTGCGCCGCGAAGCCGGTGCGGCGGATGGCCACCCGCTGGTCGACCTCAGCTTTGACACCATCACCGGCGCTGGCCCCAATGGTGCGCTGATGCATTATAGGGTCAATGAAGAAACCAACCGGCGGCTGGAAAGCGGCAACCTCTACCTCTGCGATTCGGGGGGCCAATATGGTGATGGCACCACCGACATCACCCGCACCATTGCGGTCGGCCAACCGACCGCCGAAATGCGCCGCCGTTTCACCCAAGTGCTGCAAGGGCATATCGCGCTCGCCACCGCACGCTTTCCGCACGGCACGCGCGGCAGCCAGATTGACGCTTTTGCGCGGATGTTCCTGTGGGCCGATGGGGTCGATTATGGCCATGGCACCGGCCATGGGGTTGGCCACTTCCTCGCCGTGCATGAAGGGCCGCAGCGCATCGCCAAACCGGCGGGCGGACAGGCGGGGACCGACGAGCCGCTGCGCGCGGGGATGATATTGTCCAACGAACCGGGCTATTACAAACCGGGGCATTTTGGCATCCGCATCGAAAATCTGGTGATTGTCATCGATGTCGAAATCGCCGGGGCCGAACAGCCGATGCTGGGGTTTGAAACCATCACCTTTGCGCCGCTCGACCGCAGCCTCATCGACACAGCGATGCTGTCCGAACGCGAAATCCACTGGGTTGACCAATATCATGCCGATGTGATGGACCGGCTAGGCCCGACACTGTCGCCCGATGAACGCGGCTGGCTGGCCGATGCCTGCCGCCCGCTGCGCGCGGGGGTTTGACCGGACAATGAACCGCGACTGGTGGCAAGTGGCGCGCGCCGATTTTGCGCATAGCCATGACATCCGCGTCCGTTTCAACGAAGTGGACCCGCAAAGCATCGTCTTTAACGGCAATTATCTGATTTATGCCGATATTGCGGTGACCGAATTTTTCCGCGCGATGGGCAATGGCCAACCGGGCGGCTTTTTCGCCCAATATGGCACCGACATTGTCGTCGTAAATGCGGAGGTTGACTATCACGCCTCCGCCCGGTTGGATGAGGTGATAACCCTCGCCGCGCGCATCGCGCGCTTTGGCCGCACCAGTTTCACCATCCATGTGGCAATTTTCCGGGGGGCGGAGCGGCTGACCGACATGGCGCTCACCTATGCCCATGTCGAACTGGACCATAGCAAGGCGGTGCCGCTGCCCGGCAGCTTTATCGCCGATGTGCGCGATTTTCAGCCCAAAGCCCCGGAATAGGGGGCGGCGCCCAGCGGTCAGCAAAATCGGAATAAGGTGGAGGTGCTGTCAGACCGATTGCACCGCGTCTCCGTTTCAAGCTGCTAGGGCAGCGAGCACATGGTTCAGACGGCAGAGGACTGTCACTGACCTAGGGCGGCAGAGCAGTGGAGCCTATAGATTTGTCGATCGACGAGGTGGCGGTCTGAGGCGAGCTTTTGTAGCGACTTTATCTGCCGGAACCGTAGCATTGTCCGGCTTGATGCTCGCCATGCCCCGGCATTGCTGCGGGGATTCCAGTCCAAAACGCTTTGGGTTCCTGTTTCAAAACTTAAAAACAAAATTATTTACTTTGTTTTGGGCGTTTTCCAACTATGGGTTCGATTGATGCCGGTCCGACACGAAGCCACTCGTCTGGTTCCGGCAATTTACTGAAAATATTATTATCCGTTAATTCGAATAGCGCCAATTGCTCATATAAAACTGCATAACCTTCGTAAAGACCCCATACAAAGCCGTTGGAAAAATCATCACAATCACGATCTTTAAATGTATCTCGCATCAATATTAGATATTCAAATACAAAATCGTGGATAAAACAACCGGCTTTTTCTTGATCGGATATCATTCAACACCTCGCCCGTGAAGTTCGCCTCTTGCTATTGCAGCTTGGCGTTCTGCGCGATTTATTGTTTTTTCCATACCGAAATAGCGTGCTCGGCACCAATTCTTCCCATCGGCCGCTGCTGTCAAACTGGCCCAAACGCGGTGCTGACGGTTGTCACTGTCGCCGCCTTGGGCAAATTTCATCAATTGTTTCCGTTCTTCCATTGGATCTATAAACAATGGGATCTAGGCGCCTACGATAGTTGCGATAGTTTCTATCAAATATGTCCCATGCACGGTCACATTCTCCGTGCGATGCCAAGGATGATATTAGACAAGCATATGCTATACTTCCCTCAAATATCGCCGCCTTTTCGGACCAGTATTCAAGGTTTCTCAGATCAGTGGTTGGAAAATTACAATAATAATTGGCCAATCGCAAAATGCTTTCCCTATCGCCGCCCTCCGCCCTCTCCACTAAATTGGCATATTCATTGTTATATTGAAATTCACGAAATACTCCCGATTCCGTTGAGGGGGCTACCTCGCCGGGAACCTCTTGATCGATGCACTTGCTGATACAGGACGTAGGGGCCATGGATGATAATAACGCCAAACAAATTGGCTTTTGGATTGCGCTTATCATGGCATCTACTCCCATCGCCCCGGACCCCTTCTAGGCGATCTGCTTACGGCCTGATCCCTGTTCCGGTCGGCGCTTGATATCTTATGATCAATCTATCTCTAGCACCAGATACGTAGAACCGAACCATAGCAAGGCGGTGCCGCTGCCCGGCAGCTTTATCGCCGATGTGCGCGATTTTCAGCCCAAAGCCCCGGAATAGGGGGCGGTGCCCGGCGGTCAGCAAAATCGGAATAAGGTGGAGGCCCGAGCCGGAATCGAACCGGCGTGCAAGGATTTGCAGTCCTCTGCGTCACCACTCCGCCATCGGGCCATCCATGTGGTAAGGCGCGCCGCCTAACCGGTTGCGATGCATTTGGCAAGGCGCGCCGCGCGAAAAGCCGTCAATAATCGGTTCGCTTTTGCAACGCGCGCGATAACAGGATAAGGGCACAATAGGCTGCTGCTGTATTAGTCTTGCAATACAGATGCGACTCCATTAGATTTGGCGAATATCAGGAACAACATAGATGAATCCCGCCCCAGCCCCCTCCACCGTTACCGCCACCGATGAAGCCGCATTGTGCCGCGCGATGATCGACACGCAATTGCGCACCAATGGCGTGGTTGATGCCGCGCTGATCCGCGCGATTGCCGCCACCCCGCGCGGCGATTTTGTCGATGCGGCGCAATTGTCCGCCGCTTATGCTGACCGTAATGTGCCGCTGGGCGGTGGCCGCGCGTTGAGCCCGGTGCTCACCACCGCGCGCCTGTTGCAGGCAGCCGATATTGCCGCTGGCCAGCACGTCCTGCTGATCGGCGGGGCGAGCGGCTATACGGCAGCGCTGCTCACCGCCATGGGTGCCAAGGTGACGATGGTCGAATGTGACAGCGCCTTGGCGGCGCGCGCGGCCCGGACGCTCGGCGACGGGGTCAGAATGATAGAAGGGCCGCTCAGCGACGGCGCGCCCGAGTCCGAACCATTTGACCGGCTGGTCATCGATGGCGCGATCGAACGCTTGCCCGATGCATTGGGCGATCAACTGCGCCCCGGCGGCATCGCCGTGCTGGCGCTGCGCGATGGTGCGGTGACGCGGTTGGCGCACGCGGTAAAAAGCGCGGACGTGCCGATTGTCCCCATCGCCTTTGCCGAACTGGAAGCCAGTGCTTTGCCCGGATTTGCCCCCGCACCGAGCTTTGCTTTTTAACGAGAAAAGAGGGAATATGCCCCACACGCCTCCCCCCCAATCCCCCCGCATGCGCCGCCATTTATGCTGGCTCACCGCGACGGCGATGGCCGTGACCCCTGCGATGGCAGGGGCCGAAACGCTGCAACAGGCGCTGGCCGCCGCCTATAATGCCAATCCGACCATCGCCGCCGCGCGCGCGGGACAGCGCGCAACCGACGAAAATGTCCCCATTGCGCGGGCGGATGGGCTGCCATCGCTCGACGGCAGCGTCGTCTATACCGAATCGCTGGAGGCGGGATCATCCTCCTTCCTGTCCACCGACCGCAACCTGCGCGGCAGCCTGCAACTGAGCGTCCCCATTTATCAGGGCGGGATCGTCCGCAATAATTTGCGCGCGGCGCAAACGCGGGTGGAGGCAGGGCAACATGTGTTGCGCGGCACCGAATCGAGCATCTTCAGCCAAGTCGTCGCGGCCTATATGGATGTGCTGCGCGATGCGGCGGTCGTCGCCTTGAACCGCAATAATGTCGAAGTGCTGTCGGTCAATTTGCAGGCGACGCGCGACCGTTTCGACATTGGCGACCTGACGCGCACCGACGTTGCCCAGTCCGATGCGCGGCTGGCATTGGCGCGCAGCCAGTTGCAAGCCGCCGAATCGCGGCTGATCGGCAGCCGCGAAAATTACATCCGCCTCGTCGGCCATGCGCCCGAAAATCTGGTTGCCCCGCCCTTGCTGCCCGGCATGCCGAACAATGTTGCCGAAGCAGAGGAAGCGGCGCTTGCCGACAACCCTGACCTGATGGCCGCCGATGCGTCGGCGCGCGCCAGCGGCTTTGACGTCCGCGCCGCACGCGGCACGCGCTTGCCGCGCGTGGCGCTGACCAGCAGTGCCAGCTATGTCGACTACCTCAACAGCCGTCCGGCGACCGGGCCGACCCCGCCGCGCCAATGGGACAATACCGCCTCTGCCGGGGTGAGCGTTACCGTGCCCCTCTTCCAAGGCGGACAGCCCGCGGCGCGCGTCCGCCAAGCGCAGGCACGCGAAACCCAGGCGCTGGAAAATGTGGTCGAGACAGAGCGCGGCGTCATCGCCCAGACGCGCAGCGCCTATGCCGCGTGGCAGGCGGCGCAAGCCGTCGCGCAGTCGAGCGCGATTGCGGTCGATGCCAACCGCCTGAGCCTGGAGGGGGTGCGCGCCGAAAACAGCGTTGGTACACGCACCATCCTCGACATTTTGAACGCCGAACAGGAATATCTGAACGCACAGGTGCAGTTGGTGACCGCACGCCGCGATGCCTATGTCGCGGGTTTCACGCTGCTTGCCGCGATGGGCAGGGGGGAGGCACGTGACCTCAACCTCGCCGAAGGGGCAGATGGCGTCACCCTCTATAATCCCGATGATAATTATCAACGCGTGCGCCACCGCATCTGGGATTGGGATGAAGACCCGACCCCTGTCGC
>JADZEQ010000005.1 GCA_020850455.1 Sphingomonadaceae bacterium
ACCGACTTTTGCTTTTGCCCAATATTTTGGATGAAAGCCGCGCCATGTCTGTGCATGGCTTTTGTCAAAACTAGCCCGCCTTTTGTCGTAAAAGCAATGTTGTGCAGTGACTTGGCGCACAAAAATATCGTGGAATTGCGGCGCCCCGTCGAAAAGTCAAAAAAAGGACCGACTGGCACTGCCAGTCGGTCCTAAAGTCGGTAAAGGACCCTTTGCCATATAAAGACTCGGAGCCCTTCGGGTCGCGGGGGTTACATGCCATGGTGCAGCACCCCTGTATTGGACAGAAACGACATGCTGGGGGCAATTTCGGGTAATTATGCAACATAGAACGGAAAATTGACGACATGTTTGGACGGCATTTTGTCCGGATCTTGCACGCGATGGACGCCGAATTTGCCCATAAGCGGACGATTGATGCGCTATCACTGCTGCCACTCGCCGCACCGCCGCGCACCGACCCGGCGCTTGCCATGTCGGTCGCGGGGTTGGATTTTGCCCACCCCGTCTGCCTCGCCGCCGGTTTTGACAAGGATGCCCGCGCGCTCCACGCGATGGCGCGCTTTGGCTTTGCCGGGGCAGAGGCGGGGACGCTCACCCCATTGCCGCAATTGGGCAACCCGCGCCCGCGTTTGTTTCGCTTGACGGAGGATCTTGCGGTCATCAACCGCATGGGTTTCAACAATGGCGGCCACGCCGCTGCTGCACCGCGCATCGCCGCCCATTTTGCGCGCCAGCGCCGCATCCCCTTTGGCATTAACATCGGCGCGAACAAGGATGCGACCGACCGTATTGCCGACTATGTCACCGGGGTTGCGCGCTTCGCTATGCTGGCCGATTGGCTGACCATCAATATCTCCTCCCCCAATACGCCGGGCTTGCGCGCGCTGCAGGATGGCGCGGCGCTCGACGATTTACTGGGCGCGGTGGCTGCCGCGCGGACGCAAAGCGGCGCACAGGTGCCGATTTTCCTGAAGGTCGCACCCGACCTGGATGGCGCGCAAATCGGCGGCGTGGTGGCCGCGGCCATCACCCACCAACTGGACGCCATCATCATCGGCAATACGACGGTTTCGCGCCCCCAGCTTTCCGCCGCGCATGGGGGTGAAACGGGTGGCCTCTCCGGCGCGCCGCTGGAGGGGTTGGCCTTCGCGCGGCTGCTCGACTTTGTTGCGGCAAGCCAAGGGCAAATCGCGTTGATTGCCGCGGGCGGCATATCCAGTGCCGAACATGTTTGGCGGCGGATCGCGGCGGGCGCATCGCTCACCCAGTTGTACAGCGCCATGGTTTATGAGGGGCCGTGGCTGGCGGCAAAAATTATCGCCGATCTGACACTTATGCTGCGTGCCAGCGAAATTGGCACGCTAATGGCGTTAAAGGGCAGCAAAATCGCGCCGCCGCCGCCATCTGCGCTTGCCCGACGCGGCTGAAAATGCTTGAGCAACTTGCATGAGCATCGCCTGTGACACTTGTGTTGTGCGTAACCGCGCCATTTGTTCGGTGCTCGATACCGACGAACTGGTGGCGCTCAACCGCATTGGGCGCACCCGCACGATCAGCGCCGGGCAGACATTGATGTGGGAGGGGGAGGATTCGGCGCTCGTCGCCAATGTCCTCGACGGTGTGCTCAAATTATCAACCGGGACAGAGGATGGCCGCGAACAAATCGTCGGCATTGTCTATCCCGCCGACTTTATCGGCCGTCCCTTTGGCGCGCGCGCGCAGCAAACGGTGACCGCGCTGACCGAAGCGCGCGTTTGTGTCTTTGCGCGCGGTGACTTTGATGCATTTGCCCGCGAGCATCCCGCGCTCGAACATAAATTATTGCAGCGCACGCTGACCGAACTCGACCGGGCGCGCCACTGGATGCTGCTGTTGGGTCGCAAGTCGGCGATGGAAAAAATGGCGAGCTTCCTGCTCGAAATGTCCGAACGGCTGGTGCAAAATGGCTGCACGCCCGATGCTGGCCCGCTCGACCGATTTGCGCTGCCCTTTGGTCGCCAGCAGATTGCCGACATTTTGGGCCTGACGATCGAAACGGTCAGCCGCTTGCTCACCAAGCTCAAAAATGATGGGGTGATCGACCTGCCATCGCGCCGCGAGGTAACGATTTTGCAGCGTGATATCCTGCGGCATCGCGCGGGTTGACCGTCGTGGCGACGACGGGCGTTTTTCTGCCGCAATTTTGCCGCAACTTTTGATCCAGCGCAAAGCGGCCAGCATGGGGCCTCGTCAAAAAGGCGGACATGTGGCCATATTTCCCTGAACTTTTGGCGGTGCCGGTACCGCGTTACACCAGCTACCCCACCGCTGCCGAATTTCAGGACGGCTTTGGCGATGCCGATGGTGCGAATGCGCTGGCGCAGGTGCGATCGTCCGCATCGCTGTATATCCACATCCCTTATTGCGAGAAAATATGCTGGTATTGCGGCTGCAACACCGGGGCCGCCGGGCGGACAAGCCGGCTCAATGCCTATTTGACCGCACTCGACGCCGAACTGGAATTGGTGGCGGCGCGTTTGGCCGCACAGGGTGCGCAACGCGATCTCGCGCGGATCAGCTTTGGCGGCGGCAGCCCCAATGCCATCACCCCGCTAGCCTTTGTGCGGCTGCTCGACCGGATCGTCACCGCCTTTGGCAGCATCCTGCCGCATATTTCGGTCGAACTCGACCCGCGCGGATTTACCAGCCATTGGGCGGGCATGCTCGGCAGCATCGGTGTCGCGCAGGTCAGCTTTGGCGTGCAGACGCTGGCCGACCATGTGCAGGCGCGCATCGGCCGGGTGCAGCCGCGTGCCACGATTGCGCAGGGGGTGGAGATGCTGCGCGCCGCGGCCATCCCCTCCATAAATTTTGACCTAATGTATGGTTTGCCGGGGCAGACATTGGGCGACCTTATCGAAACGCTCGATGGCGCATGCGCAATGCGGCCCGAACGTATCGCCCTGTTTGGCTATGCCCATGTGCCCGACATGTTTGCCCGCCAGCGCCGGATTGATGCCAGCGACCTGCCCGACGCCGCCCTGCGTTTCCAAATGGCGGCAGAGGGGAACGCCTTTTTATTGGCGGCGGGTTATGTGCCGGTTGGCTTTGACCATTTTGCACTGCCGCATGACCCGCTCGCCAAGGCGGCGACCAGCGGCCAATTGCGACGCAATTTTCAGGGTTTTACCGATGATAGCGCCGATGTGCTGATCGGCGTTGGGGCAAGTGCCATCAGCATTTTCCCCGATATTTTGCTGCAGAATGAGAAAAATGCCGGACGCTATCGGATGCGGGTAACCGGCGGCCAATTGGCCAGTGCGCGCGGGGTGCGACGCGACGCAGATGATGCAATTCGCGCCAAAATTATCGAAGATATTCTATGTTTGCGCGCCAGCGACCTTTCCCGGCTTGACGAATGGCAGGCGCTGGCCGATGCTCTTCATCCCTTTGTTGAGCGCGGGCTCGCCCAGCTCGACGGGGCGGTGCTCTCCCCCACCCGCGACAGCGCCCCCTATGCGCGCGGCATGGCGGTGCTGTTCGACCGGCATCGCAGGACAAGTGCCCGGCAATTTAGCCAGGCGGTATAGGGGCAGAACCCAATTTGATCTGGATCAATGTTGCAGTGCAGCAAGGTCTTCAGGGCTTGTGTAATACATCCGAAGCGCTGGTTTCGGACAGGAGTTGAGGAAATTCGGGCATGAACGGGGTTTTGAACCGGGCGGGTATCTTCATCGTCGCCACCATGGTCGCCGTTTTGGCGGCGATGAATGCGACGGACTGGGGTTTTGCCGTCCATATGATGATTGTGGCCGCCGCTGCGACTCTGGCGATGGCTTGGACGCTGACCCGCACCGATTATGCTGGAATCGCCACGGGGATTTTGCCGACTAGCGATCCATCGCTTTATGATGATGATCCGGTGCGCTGGGGCGTGCTGGCGACGGTCATTTGGGGCGTCGCAGGGTTGGCGGCCGGACTGTTCATTGCGTTGCAACTTGCCTTTCCGGTGCTCAATCTTGGCATTGAATATACCAGCTTTGGCCGTTTGCGCCCGCTCCATACATCGGGTGTCATCTTTGCCTTTGGCGGTAATATATTGATCGCCTCCAGCCTCTATGTCGTGCAACGCACCTGCCGTGCGCGCTTGGCATTCCCCAGCCTCGCCCGCTTTGTTTTCTGGGGATATCAATTATTTCTGGTGCTGGCAGCGAGCGGTTATTTGATGGGGATTACCCAAAGCCGCGAATATGCCGAACCCGAATGGTATGTCGATATCTGGCTGACCATCGTCTGGGTCGCCTATCTGACCGTATATATCGGCACGATCATGCGTCGGCGCGAACCGCATATCTATGTCGCCAACTGGTTTTATTTATCCTTCATTCTGACGATTGCCATGCTGCACATCGTCAATAATCTGGCGATCCCCGTCTCCATCTTTGGGTCGAAAAGCTATAGCTTGTTCGCCGGGGTGCAGGATGCGCTGACCCAATGGTGGTATGGCCATAATGCGGTCGCCTTTTTCCTGACGACGCCCTTTTTGGCGATGATGTATTATTTCGTGCCCAAACAGGCGCAAAGGCCGGTGTACAGCTATCGCCTGTCGATTATCCATTTCTGGTCGCTGATCTTCATCTATATCTGGGCTGGGCCGCACCACCTCCATTATACCGCGCTACCCGACTGGGCGCAGACATTGGGCATGGTGTTCTCCATCATTTTGTGGATGCCCAGCTGGGGCGGGATGATCAACGGGCTGATGACGCTAAACGGTGCGTGGGACAAAATCCGCACCGATCCGATCATCCGCATGATGGTGATTGCCATGGCCTTTTACGGCATGGCGACTTTTGAAGGGCCGATGTTGTCGATCAAGGCGGTCAACAGCCTGTCGCACTATACCGACTGGACAATTGGCCATGTCCATGCCGGTGCGCTTGGCTGGAACGGGATGATCAGCTTTGCCGCCATATATTATCTCGCCCCGCGCCTCTGGGGACGTCAGCGGCTATATTCGCTGCGGATGGTCAACTGGCATTTCTGGCTGGCGACCTTGGGCATTGTTTTCTACGCCGCCGCCATGTGGGTCGCGGGCATCATGCAGGGGCTGATGTGGCGCGAATATGGGGCGGACGGTTACCTCGTGTACAGCTTTGCCGAAACGGTTGCCGCCATGCACCCCATGTATGTGTTGCGCGCGCTAGGCGGGGGCATGTACCTCACGGGCTTTTTCATCCTCGTCTATAATGTCTGGATGACGATCAAAGGCCGGGAGCGCGCTGAAGCCCCGATGAGCGAGACCCCCCATAATGCCGCAGCGGACCGCCCGCTGCCCCATTCGGCCTAAGGAAGAATGACGTCATGACCAGCGAAACTGAGGGGCCAGATGGCGCACAGGGTGCACAGGCTACTAAGGCTGCATGGTATAGCCATGGGCGGATTGAACGGAATATCGGGCTCTTGTCCGTGCTCGCCTTTATCGCGGTGGCGATCGGCGGTGCGGTGGAAATTGCGCCCTTATTCTGGATCGACCGGACGATTGAACGGGTGGAGGGAGTGCGCCCATATACCCCGCTCGAACTCGCTGGCCGCGACATTTATATCCGCGAAGGCTGCTATACCTGTCACAGCCAGATGATCCGCCCCTTTCGGGATGAGGTGGAGCGCTATGGCCATTACAGCCTTGCCGCTGAATCCATGTATGACCATCCGTTCCAATGGGGCAGCAAGCGCACTGGGCCGGATTTGGCGCGGGTGGGCAACCGCTATTCGGATGAATGGCATGTCCAGCATCTGGTCGATCCGCGTTCGGTTGTGCCGGAATCGGTGATGCCGACCTATGCTTTCTTGCGCGACCGTGATGTCGCCGGACCAGATATGGCGGCACATTTGCGCGCGCTGACCCGCGAAGGCGTGCCCTATACCCAAAGCGATATCGACAAGGCGAATGAAGATTTGCTGGCGCAGGCCGACCCCAATAGCAACCCGGCGGATTTGCAACGTCGCTATCCGCGCGCACAGGTGCGTGATTTTGACGGCAACCCTGACCGCACCACCGAAATGGATGCGCTGGTCGCCTATCTCCAGATGCTCGGCACTTTGGTCGATTTCAACCGCGTGCGGGCGGAGGAGCTTAGCCAATGAGCGACCATAGCCTCTATGACGCGCTGCGCCATTTTGCCGATAGCTGGGGGCTGCTGGCGATGCTGGTCATGTTCGTCGGTTTTATCGGCTGGCTGTTCCGGCCGGGGATGCAGGAAAAACAGCATCGCGCCGCGATGAGCATTTTTGATGAGGATGAGGTTGATGGCTAAGCCAGCAGCATCGGCACGCAAACGCAGCGTGCAACAGGCCAATCGGCGCGATGAAGTGACCGGCACCGATTTTGTCGGTCATGAATGGGACGGGATAGAGGAACTAAATACCCCGCTGCCGCGCTGGTGGCTGTGGGCGCTTTATATCTCGATTGCCTGGGGTGTCGTATATGTCGTCCTCTATCCTGCCTGGCCGATGCTGCACAGCGCGACCAGCGGGACTTTGGGCTGGACCAGCCGTGGACAGCTCGCCGCCGAAATGGATGCAGAAGCTGCCCGCCGCGCGCCCATGGTGCGCGCCTTGGCTGCGGTCGATCTGAACGCGCTGCCCGCCAACCGCGAATTGATGCAATTTGCGGTCGCTGGCGGGGCCGCTGCATTTCGCGCCAATTGCGTCCAATGCCATGGTTCGGGCGCCACGGGCACCCCCGGCTACGCCAATTTGCGCGACGATGATTGGCTGTGGGGCGGGGATATGAACGCCATCCACTTCACCATCACCAACGGCATCCGCAACCCCGACCATCCGCAGACGCGCATGTCGCTGATGCCTGCTTTTGGTCGTGACGGTATTTTGACCGCGCAGCAAATTGACGATGTGGTCAGCCATGTGCGCGTCATTTCAGGGCAGGAACGCGCCAGCGCCTCTGCGGCACGCGGCGCGGTGTTGTTCGCCGAAAATTGCGCCGTCTGCCATGGCCCGACGGGTGCGGGCATGCGCACGGTTGGTGCGCCGCGCCTCACCGACCGTATCTGGCTCTATGGTGGGGATCGCGCAACGCTGACCACCAGCATCGCCAACAGCCGTCGGGCGGTAATGCCAGCATGGGGGGGGCGGCTCGACCCGGTGACCATCAATATGCTGACCGCTTATGTCCATAGTCTGGGCGGCGGGGAGGCCGCACCCGCACCTGCCGCACCTGCCGCCGCGCCAGCGACGAACGCGCCATCCAATACGCCATAAAGGCGTAAGAGGAGGAGGAAATGACAGCGCCCGCCCCATCCAAGGGATTTTCGCTTTACGCCAAGCGCGAACCGGTCTTTCCCAAGGCGGTTACGGGGAAATTTCGACGCCTGAAATGGGCGATCATGGCGGTGACGCTGACCATTTATTATGTGACGCCGTGGTTGCGCTGGGACCGCGGTGCCTATGCGCCCGATCAGGCGGTGCTGGTCGATTTGGCGCATCGCCGTTTCTATATGTTCGGGATCGAAATCTGGCCGCACGAATTTTATTATGTCGCGGGCCTGCTGATCATGGCAGGGATTGGCCTGTTTCTGCTGACCAGCGCGGTGGGGCGCGCATGGTGCGGCTATGCCTGTCCGCAGACGGTGTGGACCGATTTATTCCAGTTGATTGACCGGTTGGTCGACGGGGATCGTAACGCACAATTCCGGCTGCATGCGGCGCCATGGGGGCCGGGCAAAATTGCCCGTCGGCTAGCCAAATGGTCGATCTGGCTGCTCATTTCGCTCGCCACCGGCGGTGCATGGGTTTTCTATTTTGCCGATGCGCCGATGCTGGCGCAGCAATTGTGGAGCGGCAGCGCCGCGCCCGTTGCCTATAGCGCGATTTTGGTGCTGACTCTCACCACCTTTACCTTTGGCGGCTTCATGCGCGAACAAGTGTGCATTTATATGTGCCCATGGCCGCGCATCCAGACGGCGATGCTCGATGAAAAATCGCTGATCGTGACCTATAAGGATATGCGCGGCGAACCGCGCGGCAGCGTCAAGGCCGCGCGCGCCGAACCGGATAAATTTGGAGATTGTATTGATTGCGACCAATGCGTTGCGGTCTGCCCGACCGGCATCGACATTCGCGACGGGGCGCAGGTCGGTTGCATCACCTGCGCCTTGTGCATCGATGCCTGCGATGCGGTGATGGCACAGGTTGGCCGCCCGCGCGGGCTGATTGATTATGCAACGCTTGCCGATGCCAAGGTGGAACAGGCGGGGGGTAAGGCTGCACCGCTCCTCAAAACCATATTTCGGGCGCGCACCTTAATCTATTTGGGGATGTGGTCAGCAATCGGGCTGGGGCTGTTGTTCACGCTCGGCAATCGGACGCGGGTCGATATTTCGGCGGCGCAGGAACGTAACCCGCGCTTTGTCCAATTATCGGCGGGCGATATTCGCAACGCATACAGCATCAATATTTCCAACATGGAAAGCCGCCCGCGCCAGATGCGCATCGCGATGGAGGGGCTGGCTGGTGGCCATATGTGGCAGGGCGAAAGCAGCACTGCCGCCGCCCCCGCGCGTGCGGTGGATGTGACCGTGCCAGCCGACAGTGTCGCGCGCCTCACCGTCTTTGTCGCTGCCCCTTATGGCAACGGGCATAGTGAGGATTTCCACTTTACCTTGCGCGCGCTTGACCGCGAAGGCGGCGGGGATAATCATGCCGTTACCTTCTCCCGCCCGATGGAATGAAGCGATGAACCCGCCCGAACCGCGCCCATTTACCGGCCGCCATGCGGCAATCATGATCTTCAGTTTCTTTGCGGTGATCATCATCGTCAACCTTGTCATGGCGCGCTTTGCCATTTCGACATTTGGCGGCACGGTGGTCGACAATAGCTATGTGGCGAGCCAGCAATATGACCAATGGTTGTCGCAGGCGGAGGCGGGGGAGCGGCTGGGCTGGCAGGTGGGGAGCGAACTTGACGCCACCCGCCATGTCATCGTGCGCGTGGCCGACCGCAGCGGCGCGGCGCTCGCCAATGCCAATATCAGCCTGCACGCCCACCATGTTCTGGGGCGGAACGGGGACATAAGACTGCAGTTTGCCGCTACAGGCGCTGGCCAATATCGTTCGACCGCACCGTTACCGGCGGGGCGCTGGCAAGCGGTCGTGACGATCCGGCATGGCGCGGATGTGCGGCGCACCGCATCGGCCTTTGAATGAACGCGCCGCTGCCCGGCGCTGCGTCGATAGGCGACGGTGCGGCTGTGTTGACGCGGGCGCGCCTCTCCATCCCCGGCATGCATTGCGCGGGCTGCATCGCCAAAGTGGAACGGCTGCTGTCTGCCAGCGATGGCGTATATGGCGCGCGCGTTGATTTTTCTGAAAAATCGGTGGCGATTGACCATGACGCCGCGCTGATCGACGTGCCGCAACTGGTGCGGACGCTTGAACAAAATGGCTTTGCCGCCCACCCGATTTTGACGCTGGATGCCGCCGCCGACAGTGCGGATGTCGCCGCCGCGCGCCACCATGCGATGCTGCTCAGCGCGCTCGGCGTTGCGGCATTTGCATCGATGAACATCATGCTGCTGTCGGTTTCCATCTGGTCGGGTCTGGCAGGTGATGGACGGACGATTTTTCACTGGCTGTCAGCGGCGATTGCGGTGCCGACGGTCATTTGGTCGGGTCGCCCCTTTTTCCAGTCGGCATGGGGGGCGCTGCGCCATGGCCGCACCAATATGGACGTGCCCATTTCCATCGCGGTGCTGCTGACCACCGGCATGTCGCTATATGAAACCGCGACGCGCGGGCCGCACGCATGGTTTGATGGCGCGGTGATGTTGCTCTTTTTCCTGCTCGGTGGGCGGGTGCTCGATTCGATGATGCGCGAACGCGCGCGCGCCGGTGCCAGCGCGTTGATGGGGGCAAGCGCGTCGGGTGCGATGCTGGTGGATGCAGCCGGGCGGGCGGTCTGGCATGCGGCATCGGCCATTCGTCCGGGCGATGTCATGCTGGTCGCGGCGGGCGACAGGCTCGCCGCCGATGGTGTGCTGATCGATGGCGACGCACGCATCGACCAATCGATGCTGACGGGGGAGGCGGCGAGCATCGCCTTTACCAAGGGGCAGATGCTGCTGGCCGGGATGCTCAACCTCGACGCGCCGATCCGGGTAGAGGCGCGCGCGGTGGGCGATGACCGGCGGATTGCCGAACTGGCCCGCGCGATGCGCGATGCCGGGCAGCAAAAATCGCGTTATGTCCGCATCGCCGATCGGGCAGCGCGATTTTATACGCCGGTGGTTCATGCGCTTGCGGCGCTGGGATTTCTGGGCTGGATGGTGGCGGAGGCCGGTGCGCACCAAAGCCTGCTGGTCGCGGTGGCGGTGCTGCTTATCACCTGCCCCTGCGCGCTGGGCCTTGCGGTGCCGGTGGCGCAGGTGGTCGCATCGGGCGCGCTGATGCGCAGCGGCCTCTTGGTAAAGGATGGCAGCGCACTCGAACGCTTGGCCGAATGCGACATGGTCCTGCTCGACAAGACGGGCACGTTGACGCTCGGTCGGCCGATGCCGCAATCGTTGGACGGGCTGGACGGGACCGCGCGCGGTGTCGCGCTGGCATTGGCGCAGGCGAGCAGCCATCCGTTGAGCCGGGGGCTGGCGCGCAGTCTGAACGACGCCGGGGTGGTGCCCGCCGATGTCAGCGAAATTGCCGAAACGCCGGGTGTTGGCATGTCGGGGCAATGGCAGGGGCAGCGCGTCACGCTGGGCCGTGGTGCTCCGCTCGCACATGCGGGCATGGCCATGTCGCTTGCCGTCGGGGATGGCGCGGCGGTGACCATCGCGATGGAGGATGTGTTGCGCCCCGACGCGGCGGCAGCGCTTGCCGCGCTCAGCGCGCTTGGCCTGCCGCAGCAGATTATTTCGGGCGATGGCGTGGGTGCGGTCGAAAAAGTCGCGCAGATGCTGCACCTTCCCGCCACCGCTGCGGCTGACCCCGATGCCAAATTTGCGCTGATCAAAGCATTGCGCGCCGAGGGTCGCCGTGTGTTGATGGTGGGGGATGGGTTAAATGATGGGCCGGCGCTCGCTGCGGCGCACGCCTCCATCGCGCCGTCCAGCGCCAGCGACGTTGGGCAACAAGCCGCCGATCTTGTCTTCATGGGGGATAGTTTGAATGCCCTGCCGCGTGCGGTGCGCGCGGCGCGGATGACGCAGCGTGTCGTGCGCGGCAATTTCCTGCTCGCCATAATCTATAATGTCATTGCCGTGCCGCTCGCCATGGCGGGCTGGGTAACGCCGCTGGTGGCGGCGGTGGCCATGTCTTCCTCCTCGCTCATTGTTGTAGCCAATTCATTGCGTTTGGTGCGCGCAGCGCGATGACGGCGGGCCTCATCTTCCTCATCCCCGTGGCGCTTGGTCTTGGTCTTTTTGGACTGGCTGCCTTTCACTGGGCGCTACGCAGTGGCCAGTTTTCCGACCTCGACGGTGCAGCGATGCGCATTTTGATTGACGATGCGGTGGAAGATGACACCCCGCTTGAGGGGGATGCGCGCAAAGGCTAAGCGGGCTTCGCATATTTTGCGGAGAATATTGACCCATGCCTTCCGGTTTGATCGCCCTGCTCGACGATGTGGCAGGGATTACCAAAATTGCTGCCGCCTCCATCGACGATCTGGGGACTGCGGCGGGCAAGGCCGGGTCAAAAGCGGTGGGTGTCGTCATCGACGATGCAGCCGTCACGCCGCGCTATGTCACCGATTTTCAGCCCGACCGCGAATTGCCGATCATCTGGAAGATTGCGCGCGGGTCGCTGTTCAACAAATTGGTCATTTTGCTGCCGCTGGCGCTGCTCCTTTCCAGCTTTGCGCCATGGGCGGTGACGCCGCTCCTCATGATCGGCGGGGCCTATTTATGTTATGAGGGGGCCGAAAAATTGCTCCATGCATGGCAGGGCGACCATGCGGAGGAGGATGTGCCCGCCTTTGACGAACCCGCTGCAGCAGAGGCGGCAAAGGTCAAGGGTGCCATCCGCACCGATTTCATATTGTCCGCCGAAATCATGGCAATTGCGTTGGCCGCGGTTGCCGACCAGCCGCTCGCCATGCGCGCTGCGGCGCTGGCGCTCGCCGGGGTGGCGGTGACCGCGCTCGTCTATGGTGTCGTCGCCTGCATCGTCAAAATGGATGATGTTGGTTTGGCACTCGCCAAAAAGCGGCTGGGGATCACCCGTGCAATTGGTCGCGCGCTGGTGCTGGGCATGCCGGTCGTCATGTCCGCGCTGTCCAAGATTGGCACTGCCGCCATGTTGTGGGTTGGCGGGCAGATTTTCATCCATGGGATGGAGACATTGGGCGCTGCGGAACCGGCGCATATATTCCACAGCATCGCCGATGCGGCGGGCCATGCGCTGCCTGCATTTGGCGCGGTCATCACTTGGCTTGTCGGCGCGGCATTGGCTGGCATTTTTGGCGTGCTGCTGGGCGGCCTTATTGTGTCGGCATTGGGCCTGTTCAAAAAGGTGAAGCCCGCAAAATCAGAAACGTGATCCCAATTTGGGGCCGCACAACATCGGCCCATAGCTGATGACGAACAGGCCAAAACCGATGGTCCATAATATTGCCGATGCGCCGAGCAAATGGCCATAATGGCTGGGGCCAAACTGCATCGCAAAGGGCGCGGCAACGCGCAGCATCGTGGCCAGATTGACCGCGACATATATGGCGATGGTTGCCTTGTCGGCGCGGCGTGGCCGACCGGTGTGGCTGCGGCTGGTGCGTGTCATCAACCCCAATGTCATGACGCCGATACCGCCGCTGGTCAGCGCATGCACCGCCCCGCTTTGCGCGATGCCATCGGGCCAGAGCATGGATGCGCCCAATAGGGCAAGGCCGAGCGCCACCCAAAAATATCCGGCGTGGAGGACGATGAGCATCGCATCATGCGCGACTTTATGCCCGCGCCAGCGCACGAGGCGCACCATATGGCCAATCCCGGCGAGGAGGAGGGGGACGCCAGCCCAGTGCGCATCACCCTGTGCCACCCAGTCGATAAGGCCAACCGCGCTCAGCGCCAGCAGCAGCCGGTCAAACCTGCCCGGCGGGGCAGGGGGCGGCGTTATTTTGTTGAGCATCAAATAGTTGGCGGTGAAGCTCGGCACCAATCGCCCGCCCATCAGCGCAATCAAAAAGCTGATCAGCGCGATACTCGCCCGCTCAACATAGGGGGTGAGCACAGGGTAATAGCTGCCGACGTGCCAGCAAATATTGGCCAGCGCGAGCGCCGAGACGATGACGGCAGGTGGCAGGCTGCGCCAATTGCTGGCGGCAAATTGTTCGCGCAGCAGTGCCAGCGCAAACAGCAACAGAAAGGCGCCATCCATCACCGCCGCGCTGAACGGGCCGATCCAGGGCAGGGCCAACATGGCAAGCCGCCCGGCCAGCCAGAGCAGCAGCAGAAAGATGATTGGCCGCCCCGCGACCGGATATTTGCCGGTCCAATTGGCGCCCGCGACGGTCATATAGCCAACGATGACAGCAGCAGCATAGCCAAAGAGCATTTCATGCACATGCCAGTCGCGCGAAAAAATTTCCGTCGCACGCGCCGCGCCCAACCCCAAAAATGCCAACAACCATAAGGGGACGGCCAGCGCGGCAAAAATGGCTGCGAACAGGAAAAACGACCGAAAGCCAAAGCTCCACAGCGGATGGCCGCGATATTCGCGCAAAATCTGCGCGGTGGTTTTGGCCATGTGCACACTCCTCAACATCTATTTTCGGCCCAATCTAACGCATCGCATTGGTGGCTTTTTGCGCTGGGTCAATGTGGGCGCTGGGCGGCTTTGGCAGCCTCCACCCTCTCGCCGAACGTGGCCGTTTGCGCAATATATATGGTATCAATAATTAATTCAGACACCATATATTGACGGTGCGCAACAAATAGGCGTAGCTTGGCGATTCCGGCTTTGGGCAAGGTGCAAGGGGGGTTTATGCGGATTTTGCGGCATTTCACGACGGTTGATGGCGGTCCCTATGGTGACATGGGCTTTCAGACGACATCCTCCAGCATCCGCAACCCCGATGGGTCACTGGTATTTTCGGCTGACACGGTGGAGGTGCCGGCCCATTGGTCGCAGGTAGCGACCGATGTTCTGGCGCAAAAATATTTCCGCCGCGCCGGGGTGCCCGCGCGCACCCGCCCGGTGCGGGAAAAGGATGTGCCGCGTTTCCTGTGGCGGCATGTGCCCGACCGGCTGGCGCTCAACCAATTGCCAGAGGGGGAACGGTTCGGCGGCGAAACCAGCGCCAAGCAGATTTTTCACCGCCTCGCCGGCTGCTGGACCTATTGGGGGTGGAAGGGCGGATATTTCACCCGCGAATGCGACGCGCGCGCCTTTTATGACGAAATGTGCCATATGCTCGCCGCGCAAATCGCCGCGCCGAACAGCCCGCAATGGTTCAACACCGGGCTGTTCTGGGCCTATGGCATTGATGGGCCGGGGCAGGGGCATTTTTATGTCGACCACCGCGATGGCAAGGTCTGCGCGTCGACAAGCGCCTATGAACACCCCCAACCCCACGCCTGCTTCATCCAGTCGGTCGCCGATGATCTGGTGAATGATGGCGGGATCATGGATTTATGGGTGCGGGAAGCGCGCTTGTTCAAATATGGCAGCGGGACGGGCAGCAATTTTTCGCATATTCGCGGCGAAAATGAACCGCTTGCCGGCGGTGGGAAATCCTCAGGCCTCATGTCCTTCCTGCAAATCGGCGACAGGGCGGCGGGTGCGATAAAGTCAGGCGGAACCACACGCCGCGCAGCCAAGATGGTGGTCGTCGATGTCGATCACCCCGACATAGAGGAATATATCGACTGGAAAGTGCGCGAAGAACAAAAGGTCGCGGCGCTTGTTGCCGGTTCCAAAATCGTTAAGCGCCACATCGACGCCATTTTGGCCACCGCTGCTGATGCGGGGGCCGACCCGGCGCTAAACCCCCTGCTGAAATCCGCGATGCGCGCCGCCCGTGCCGCCGCCGTCCCCGATCAGATGGTGCAACGCGCGCTGATGCTGGCACGGCAGGGCATTTTTGCAATGGCGCTGGACGAATATTCGACCGACTGGGATGCAGAGGGGTATCGCAGCGTATCGGGGCAAAATTCGAACAATAGCGTGCGGGTCAGCGATGAATTTCTGCGCGCGGTCGAAGAGGATGGCGAATGGGCGCTCACCCGCCGCACGGACGGGGGCGTGCATAAAAAACTGCGTGCACGCGCACTGTGGGACAAAATTGGCTATGCCGCATGGGCGAGCGCCGATCCCGGCATCCAGTTTCACACCAGCATCAACGATTGGCATACATGCCCCCATGCCGGGCCGATCAACGCATCGAACCCGTGCAGCGAATATATGTTTATCGATGACACTGCCTGCAATCTGGCGTCGATCAACCTCCTCCCATTGCGGCAAGACGATGGGCGTTTTGACGTCACCGCCTTTGAACATGCGGTGCGTTTATGGACCATCTGCCTCGAAATTTCGGTGCTGATGGCGCAATTCCCCTCCCGCGAAATTGCCAACCTATCCTATCAATATCGCACGACGGGTTTGGGATTTGCCAACATCGGTGGCCTGCTCATGGCGTCGGGCATCGCCTATGACAGCGACGCCGGGCGCGCCATGTGCGGCAGCATTTCGGCGATCATGACCGGCCGCGCCTATGCCACATCGGCGCAAATGGCGGGGGAATTGGGGGCATTTGCGGGCTTTGCCGCCAACCATGATGCGATGTTGCGCGTCATCGCCAACCATCGTCGTGCCGCGCAAGGCGCGACGGACGGCTATGACGCGCTGGCGACCTTGCCGGTGCCGCTCGACCATGCAGCCTGCCCCGACCCGCGGTTGGTGCAACACGCGATTGCCGCGTGGGATGATGCGGCGCGGCTCGGCGCGCAGCACGGGTTTCGCAATGCGCAGGTCAGCGTCATCGCACCGACCGGTACCATCGGCCTCATCATGGATTGCGATACTACCGGGATTGAGCCCGATTTTGCGCTGGTCAAATATAAGAAATTGGCAGGCGGCGGCTATTTCAAGATCATCAACCGCGCGGTGCCGAGTGCGCTGGCGACGCTGGGCTATGATGCGGATCAGATTGCCGCGATCAGCCAATATGCACTGGGCAGCGGCAGCATGGCCGACGCACCGCACATCAACCATGCGGCGCTTGCGGCCAAGGGTTTTGGCAAGGCACAGCTTGATGCGCTCGACGGGGCGCTCACCAGCGCCTTTGACATACGCTTTGCCTTTAACAAATATGCGCTGGGCCGCGAATTTTTATGCGATGCGCTGGGCTTGGACGGCGCGCTGGTCGACGCGCCTGATTTTGACCTCCTCGCACAATTGGGCTTTTCCCCGGCGCAGGTGGATGCCGCCAATGCCCATATCTGCGGCACCATGACGCTGGAGGGCGCGCCCGGGCTGAACCCTGAACATCTGCCAATATTCGATTGTGCATCGCCGTGCGGGCGCAAGGGTACACGCTTTTTGTCGGCGGAGGCGCACATCCGCATGATGGCGGCAGCGCAGCCCTTTATTTCCGGCGCCATATCCAAGACGATCAACATGCCAACCAACGCCAGCGTGGCCGAATGCAGCGCGGCATATATGTTGTCGTGGAAATTGGGGGTAAAGGCCAATGCGCTGTACCGCGATGGCTCCAAATTGTCGCAGCCGCTGCAAAGCCAGCTTTTCGATGATGCGGACGATGAAGATGCCGCCATCGCCGCCGACATGCCGACCCGCACCGCGATTATCGCCGAAAAAATCGTCGAACGGGTGGTCGAACGGGTGGTCGAAACCCGCGCACGCGACAAATTGCCGCAACGACGCAAGGGCTATACGCAAAAGGCCAATGTCGGCGGGCATAAAGTCTATCTGCGCACCGGCGAATATGGTGACGGGCGGCTCGGTGAAATCTTCATCGACATGCACAAGGAAGGGGCGGCATTCCGCAGCCTGATGAATAATTTCGCCATCGCTATATCTTTGGGGCTGCAATATGGCGTGCCGCTCGACGAATATGTCGATGCCTTCACCTTTACCCGTTTTGAACCAGCCGGGCCGGTGCAGGGCAATGATGTCATCAAAAACGCCACCTCCATCCTCGACTATGTGTTTCGCGAATTGGCGGTATCCTATCTCGGGCGGCATGATCTGGCGCATGTTTCGCCCGATGATCTGGGGCATAGCACGCTGGGCAAGGGGGCAGACCAGGGTCGCCGGACGGCGGAGGATGCGGCATCGTCTTTTGTTTCGCGCGGGCTGGTGCGTGCCAAGGGTGAATTGATCGTCATCGCGGGCGGTGCAGAGGCACCGGCACAATTTGCCGCGCATGGCTCTGCCGCGGTCAAGCTCGACGACGGGGTGGCGCAGCTCGTTACCCGGCGCGCCGAAGCCGCGATGAAGGGCTATGTGGGGGAAGCATGCGGCGAATGCGCCAATTTTACGCTGGTGCGCAATGGTACTTGCCTCAAATGTGATAGCTGCGGCGCGACGACAGGGTGTAGCTGAGCGGGCAGGCGCACCAGCGGATTATATTGTGCCTTTCCCGCCGGTAAACCGGCGCGGCGGTGCGCAATGGTACTTGCCTGAAATGTGATAGCTGTGGCGCGACGACAGGGTGTAGCTGAGCAGGTGGGCTTATGTGCAATCGGTAATTGCGCCGATGGCCGATATCAGCGCCGTCACATCCGCCGGGTCATGATAAATGGCAAAGCCAATGCGCAGCACATCGCCGCGCACATCGGTGAGGATTTGGCGTGCGGCGAGCGCATCGTGCAGCGCGGCAGCATCCTCCCCCTGATAGGCGAGGAAACGGGCGTGCGGCCCTCCGTCCAGCGGGTTGAGCAGACGAAAATGCGGCAGTGCATCGGCGTGGATGAATTGTGTCTGCAGGGCCGCGACATGCGCCGATATTTGGGTGGTCGTCAGCCCCTCGGCCGCCAGCATCGCCTGCACCGCGTTGAAACGATAAAGCCCGCTGGGGTCAAAGGTGCTGCCCAGAAAACGCGCCCCGCCGGGCGCATAGCTTAACGCGCCGCCGCTCTCGGCCAGATGGTCAAAGGCGGCGAACCAGCCGGTGATGATCGGGCGTGGTGCAAAGCCATCGGGCGCGTGGAGAAAGCAGACCCCTTCGCCAGCCATCGCATATTTATATCCGCCGCCGAGGTAGAATATTTTGTCCGCTACGGCGGACAAGTCATTATCCAGCGCCATAAATCCATGGTAGCCATCGACCACCACCCACGGCCCATCGGGCTTGGCAAGCGCCGCAAGCCGCGTCACGTCCGCCAACACCAGCCCGCTGTTAAACTGCACTTGGCTCACAAAAATCAGGTCATAACCGCCGTTTTCGGCCATTTCGGCGATGGTGGATAAGGGCGCGGTGTCGACCATAGCCTCCCCCGCTTCCACCCAGCGGCGCATCTGGCGGCTAAAGCTGTGAAATTCGCCGTCGCTTGCCAGCACGCGCGCCATTTTGCCGCTGGCGCGGCATGGCAGGCTGGCAAAAATCCGCACCAGAAAATCATGGGTGTTGGTGGCAAAGGCTATGCTGCCCGGGTCGGGCAGGCGGAGCTCACGTGCGATATGTCCCTGCGCATCGGCCCACACCGGCCCCATCACCTTGTCCCACTTAAGGTCGGCTGCACGCGCCGCATCATCCCATGCGGCCAATTGCCCATCGCGCGATACATCGGGCCAAAAATGGTGGCTGTGGGCGGCGAAATGCAACCGCCCGGGGGCGGCGGCAAGCGCGCGTGCAAACAAATATTTGTGGCTCAAAGCTGCGTCCTTAGCGACCACAATTCCGGAAAGGCGCGTTTGGCGAGGGTCGCTTGCAAATAGGCGGCGCCTGCTGTCCCGCCCGTGCCCCGTTTGCCGCCGATGATCCGTTCGACGGTCAGCACATGCTTGTGCCGCCATGTCGCCATCGCGTCATCCAGATCGACCAGTTTTTCTGCCAGCTGATATAATTCCCAATAGCGCGCCGTATCGCGATACACCGTCAAAAACGCCGCTTCGACCGCCGGATGCGGCGCATAAGGCTGGCGGACATCGCGGCTGAGCACATCTTCGGGGATGGGAAGGCCCGCCCGCGCTGCGGCGGCGATGGCAACGTCCCATAGGCTTGGCGCGTCGAGCGCGGCCTGCATGGCGGCTTGTGCGGCCGGGCGGTCGTCCTGATATTTCAGAAAGCCCGCGTCTTTGAGGCCGAGCATATATTCGATGGTGCGAAACTGGTCAGATTGAAAACCCGAACTCGTCCCCAACCCGCCGCGAAAGCGACTGTAATCTGCCGGGGTCATCGTCGATAATATGTCCCAGCTTTGCGTCATAACTGCTTGGATTCGTGATACACGTGCCATCGCCTTATAGGCGGGAACCAGCGCATCCGCCGCCACCTGTGCGCGGGCCAGCGACAGTTCGCGGATCATCTGTTTCAGCCATAATTCTTTGGTCTGGTGGATGATGATGAATAATAGTTCGTCATCTTCCTGGGATGTCGGGTGCTGCGCGCCGAGCAGGCTGTCGAGCGCCAGATAGCGCGCATAGGTCATATCCGGGGCGGTATTGGCGGTGGTTTCGCCTGTTGCCGTAGCGTCATGCATATGGGTCATGGCGCTGCGACATATCCCCCCTGCGGCACGACCGCCAGCAGAAATTGTCGATGCTTGTCGCGGGCAAATCACCCGCTAAGATGCCGCGCAAAGCGGGGCCGTCGTCCGGCACGCCAAGTCTTTACAGGGACGCATCCATGCCCAAACCGCAACAGATTGACGGCTTTGCCAATTTGGTCGCCATGTTCCTCGCGCGGGTGGATGCGGGGGGCGATGCACCCTTTTTGTGGCGCAAGGCGGATGGCCGCTGGCAGAGCATTTCGTGGCGCGATGCGGGGCAGCAGGTGGCCAATCTGGCGGCTTATTTGCGCCAATTGGGGATGGAGGATGGTGACCGCGTCGTCCTCGTTTCCGAAAATCGCCCCGAATGGTTGATGGCCGATATGGCGATCATGGGGGCGGGCTGTGTCACCGTTCCAACCTATACGACCAATACCGAACGCGACCATCAGCATATCATCGATAATTCGGGCGCCCGCGGGGCGATCGTTTCCACCGCCAAGCTGGCCCGTGCGTTGATGCCGGCGGCGCTGCGCGCCAACCTCGACTTTGTCATAGTGATGGAAGCCTTCAAGGTGGAACAGCAGGGCAATGTGCGGATCATCGATTGGGCAGACTGCCTGATGGCGGCAGATGCGGGGGCGACGCTCAGCGCCTTGCGCGCCCGCGCCGATACCATGCAGCGTAGCGATCTGGCCTGCATCATCTACACGTCGGGCACCGGCGGCGCGCCGCGCGGGGTGTGCCAGCACCATGGCGCCATCCTCCATAATGTGGAGGGGGCGGCGGCTGTTTTGGATGAAGATTTTGGGCTGGATGATGAAATCTTCCTCTCCTTCCTCCCGCTCAGCCATGCCTATGAACATAGCGGCGGGCAGTTCCTTCCCTTGGGTGTCGCGGCGCAGATTTATTATGCGGAGGGGCTGGAAAAGCTCGTCTCCAATATAGAGGAAGTGCGCCCGACGGTGATGGTGGTGGTGCCGCGCCTGTTTGAAGTCATCCGCGCACGGATGATAAAGGCGGTCGAAAAACAGGGCAAGCTTGCCAATATCATGCTGGCGCAAGCACTGCGCGTCGGCGCGCGCGATTATGATGGGCGGATGCGGCTGCGTGACCGGCCGGTCAACGCGCTCATCAATAAATTATTCCGGCCCAAGATTCGGGGGCGCTTTGGCGGGCGGTTAAAGGCGATGGTGTCGGGCGGCGCGCCGCTCAACCCGGACATCGGCATTTTCTTTCATGGCATCGGCCTCACCCTCCTCCAAGGCTATGGCCAGACGGAAGCGGGGCCGGTCATATCGTGCAACCGGCCCGCAGCGGGCATCCGCATGGACAGCGTTGGCCCGCCGCTCAAAAATACCGAAGTCAAAATCGCCGAGGATGGGGAAATTTTGGTGCGCGGCGAATTGGTGATGCACGGTTATTGGCGCAACAGCGCCGAAAGCGCGCGCGTCCTTGTTCCCGACCCGGCTGAGCCGGACAAGGGGCCGTGGCTGCATACCGGCGACATCGGCCATTTTGATGACGCCGGGCGCATCTGCATTACCGATCGCAAAAAAGATATTATCGTCAACGACAAGGGGGATAATGTCGCGCCGCAACGGGTGGAGGGTATGTTGACGCTCCAAACCGAAATTGCGCAGGCGATGATTTATGGCGACAAAAGGCCGCATGTCGTTGCCATCATCGTCCCCGATGCCGAATGGGCCGCCGAATGGGCACAGGCGGCGGGTTTGCCCAGCGATATGAAATTGCTGCGCGAGCATGAGGCATTTCGCGGCGCGGTGCGTGCGGCGGTGGACCGGGTCAATGCTGGCCTCAGCGTTATCGAAAAGGTGCGCCGGTTCGACTTTGCCGACGAACCCTTCACCATCGAAAATGAACAAATGACGCCGAGCCTGAAGATCCGGCGCCATGTGCTCAAAAATGTCTATGCCGACAAAATCGCCGCGCTCTATGGCGACGGCTGACCCGCCTTATTGGCTGGCGCGCGGGGTGCGATAGGGAGTGAATTCACCCAAGACGCAGCTTGGCCCGCCGATACCGGTCGAACGATCCACCAGATTGACGATGTCGCCGCGACACGGCCCGCTGCCGTGCACATTGCTGACCATGATGTCATTGTCGCGGGCGAGACCGGGGCAACCCTGACGCAGTTCATTTTTGTACACAAGGTTGCCGGACACGCGATAGAGCAGAATATTGTCGCTGACGCGGATGGTGTCGGCGGCCTGCGCGCTATTGATGCAGGCGACAGGCTCCCCCGCCACCTTGCCGCCCAGATGCGTGTCGAGCAGCGCGAGTTGGCGCGGGGTCAGCGCATCGGCATTGGCGCTGGTGCTGCTGGCCGCACAGCCGGTGAGCAACATCGGCGCGCTGAGCGCACTGAGGGTGAGGAGCAGTTTATTCGCCATGGCTAATCTCCGCTAATTGCGATCCCGAAGGGGTTGGCCCGCGCTTTGTCGGCGAGTCCTTTGATGGGGCCACCCTAGCATATTTGGCAAAACCGGACATGAACGGTTTGACAGATATACGCTGGCACGCGCCAATCAGGACGCATCCTTGGCCGCGCGTCGCGCCGCCAATTCCTCCACACTGCCCGCACGCATGAAAATATTGGTCGCCCGCTCCGCCCCGATGCTGGTCGGCACCGTCGCTTCGCCGCGTTCGCGCATCATTGCCACCGCTGCTGCGCGCTCAACCAGCGCTGTATTGTTGGGTTCAATGGTCAGTGCGAATTTGGCGTTGGAGAGCGTATATTCATGCGCGCAATAGACCATCGTCGCATCGTCGAGTGCGGCTAGTTTTTGCATATTGGCAAACATTTGCGCGGCTGTCCCTTCAAACAGGCGGCCGCACCCCATGGCAAATAATGTATCACCAACGAAAATCACCCGCTCACTGGCAAAGTGAAAGGCGATGTGCCCGGCGGTGTGTGCGGGGACGTCCATCACTGCCGCTTCGAGCGCGCCGAGGCGCACGACATCCCCACCCGTCAATTGATGATCGAGTGTTGGAATATGCGCGGCATCGCCCAGCGGCCCGCTGATTACCGCGCCATGTGCGGCCTTTATCCCCGCATTGCCGCCGGTGTGGTCGCCGTGCCAATGGGTATTCCATATCTGCGATATACGCCACCCGCGCGCGTCCGCTGCTGCCAGCACCGGTTCGGCCACGGCGGGGTCAACCACCAAAGTCTCCCCACTCGCTCCATCATGCACCAGCCAGATATAATTGTCGGAGAGGACGGGGATGCGGATGATTTCCAAGGCCATTACCAACTCCCAATATTGGGCATGGATGCCCATGGTTCGGCGGGCGGTAAATGCCCGTCCTGCAATAATTCGATCGAAATGCCATCGGGGCTTTTCACAAAGGCCATATGCCCGTCGCGCGGCGGCCGGTGGATGATATGCCCTGCATCAACCAAGCACTGACAGGTGGCATAAATATCCTCCACTCGAAAGGCCAAATGGCCAAAATTGCGCCCAACATCATATGTCTGCGGCGCAGCACCGGCGTCCGGCCAATTATAGGTCAGTTCCACCTCCGCCACCCCCTCTTGTCCCGGACAGGCAAGGAAGATCAGCGTAAATCGCCCGGCCTCGACATCAAAGCGCCGCACTTCGCGAAGGCCGAGCAGGCCGAAAAAGGCAATGGTTGCATCGGGGTCCGTGACGCGCAGCATGGCGTGGAGAAAATGGGTCATATTCAACTCATCGACAAAATAGAACGGTTCATCGCACAGAAAGCCGACTCGGCGCATATGTGCGCCGCGCGGCTGGCTGCAGTTTGGCGCAATAGATGGGGCAAAGGAAAGTCCAATGACAATGGATGCAACAGAGGGAGAAAATGGCGCATCGCGCGCCGGGGTAAGCGGCCGCTGGCAGCGGTTGCTCAATAATCGTCACGCGGTGATTTTGACGGCGACGGCCATCGGCGCGCTCGGCGTGATGGCGGGTGGCTGGTTTGCTGGGTCGGGGCTGGTGCGGATGAAGGATGCTGACCGCGCGGTTACCGTGCGCGGACTGGCGGAACGCGACGTGACGGCGGATCTGGCGACATGGAGCCTCAACTATTCGGCAACGGCGCCGGACCTTGCCAGTGCACAGGCGCAGGCAGCTTCGGACACGGCGGCTGTGCGCGCCTATTTCGCCGATTTGGGGTTTCCGGCGAACAGCTTGAATCCCGCCGGCGTCAGCGTGTCGAGCTATACCGATAATGGCGGGGCGACCCGCTATACGGTGCAACAAAGGCTGCAATTTCGCACGACCGACATTGCGCGCGCCCAGCGCGCGGTGGCGCGGCAGTTCGACCTTGTTGCGCGTGGGGTCGCGCTCGATGGCGGGTCGTCGATGCAATATAGCTTCACCGGCCTGAACGCGATCAAACCGCCGATGATTTCAGAGGCAACGCGCGATGCGCGGCGCGTGGCGGAACAATTTGCGCGGGATTCGGGCACCAGCGTCGGCGGCATCCGCAGCGCAACGCAGGGTTATTTTGAAGTGAACGCCCGCGACGATGGCGGCGATGAATATGGCGCGGCGGATACCCCCAACAAGCGTGTGCGTGTCGTCACGACGGTGGTCTATTACCTCAACTGATGGGGCGCAGTGGCTGGTGTAGTGGCAACTGTGGGGGCAGATGTGGTGGGGGCGCTGTCCCCCGCCGCATCGCGCGCAATCGCTTCTGCTTCCAAAATATGCGCGCGCGCAACGCTCGCCGCATGCCCCGCGCCGCCCCAATTGGATGCATCGCGCCAAGCGCGCAGGGCCGCCGGCACATCATTGCTGGCCGCCGCAATATTTCCGGTTTCGAGCGCGATGTCGGGGTTTTGTGGTGAAAGAACCGCAGCCTGCGCAATGTCATTTGCCGCCCGCGTCAAATCCCCCTGCCGCCGTGCCAAGGTTGCCGACAATAGCCAGACCAGCGGATCGTTGCGCGATGTTTGGCCGATGGCTGCGTCAAGGTCGGCGCGCCCCGCCACCAGATCGCCCAGCGCCAGTGCCGCGCGCGCGCGGTCCAAATGCGCTTCGCCAAGCGCGCGCCCCTGTAACTGGCCGAGCGCCAGCGCTGCATCAAAATGGCTGCGCGCGCCCGCTGCATCCCCGGCCGCAAGCGCGGCATTACCCGCCTGCATCCACAGGCTTGCGGGGTCGTGCGCGCCGGTAGTGCGCGCGGCATCGGCAAAGGCGTGCGCGGCATCGGCATAGGCACCCTTGGCAAAATGCGCGCTGCCCAAACATTGGAGCGCAAAGGCGCCGCCGTTCGCGGCAATCCAGCTTTCCGCCTCGGCAATCGCGGCATCGGGATCCTCTGCCACCATAGACTGACAGGCGAGTGCGCGCGTTTCGGCGGGGGAGAGGAGGCTGCTGCTCGCGGGCGGTGTCTGCGGCGGTGGCACATGCTCCGGCGCGGCAATTTGGAGGAGGAGGGGGAGGATCAGCATCTGACTTCCATCAAAAGGGCAGCAATTTCGCGCAGCAACAATGCGATATCCGTATCGCGCGACAAGCGGTGGTCGCCATCTTTGATAAGGTGCAGCCTAACGCTTGCTGAACCATATGCATGGATGAGCCGCAGCGCATTTTCCCATGGCACATCTGCGTCCGCCATGCCGTGGAGTAGGCTGAGCGGCATGTCGAGGCCAATGGGCGCGTCGAGCAGCAAATGCGCTTCGCCCGATTGCCAGAAATTGCGCGTGGTCAGCGTCGGTTCGGGGCCATAGGGATTGGGTTGGAGCAGGCGGCCATCACGCGCCAACACCGCCTTTTCCTCTGCATCAAAGCCCCAGCGGGTGAAATCGGGCGCAGCGGCGATACCGACCAGCGCCGCCACCCGACCCGGCATGGCGCGCGCCAGCAACAGCATCAACCAGCCGCCCATGGATGACCCGATGGGGAGGATGGGGGCATCGCCCGCCAGCGCGGTAACGATATCCAATACATCACCTAGCCAGCTATCGATCGTTTGATCGGCAAAATCGCCACCACTTGCCCCGCAGCCTGCATAGTCGAACAGGATGCAGCCATGACCATGGGTGACCGCCCAGTCAAAAACCGCACTCGCCTTGCCGCCTGCCATATCGCTGGCATAGCCGGGGAGGAATATGATCGTTGGCCCCCGTCCGACATGCTGACGATAGGCGAGGCGTGGCCCGCCGGCGCGTTCGAGAAATTGGGTGGGGGCTTGGGTCATCGCGGCTAAGGATAATGTGCGGCGCGCTTGCGTCCAGTGGGGATGTGGCGCACGTATCCGTTCCGACAGCTGTGCCTGTCCTACGGCGCGAAAAAGGCGCATAGATATGGGGTCAGTCGCGTCCGCTGCAAATAGGTGATTTACGTGTGAAGTTACGCAGATTTCCGCCATTTTTTGCACGCAGCAATCGCTCTGGCGGGCCACCAATCCACCGGCTTTCCACCCGGCTTTGGCATTGGTCGATGGTGGTCGCGCTGCCGATATTATTGATGAGTGGGCTGACGATTTTCAACGCGCACCCCCGCCTCTATTGGGGGCAATATGGTGCCAATGCCGATCTGCCGTGGCTGGAAATCGGTTCCGAGCAGGCGGCGGGGCAGGCACCAACCGGCTTTGTTCGGCTGGAGGGGCGACGGGTTGCAACCAGCGGTTTTCTGGGGGCCAGTCGGGGTGTTGATGGCAGGTGGCAGCGGCTGGCCTTTCCGCATTGGCTGACCATCCCGTCGCGCTATGACCTTGCCTCTGCCCGTCTGTGGCATTTCTTTTTCGCCTGGGTTTTGGCGCTGCCGCTCCTCCCCTATCTCATCATCAGCATTTTCAATCGCCATCTGTGGCGTGACCTTTGGCCGCGTTTTGCTGAATTATCCCCGCGCCATGTATGGGCAGATATTGTCGCCCATGCGCGGCTGCAATTTTGGCGGGTTGGGCCACAACCATATAATATCCTGCAGAAAATGGCCTATCTGAGCATCATCCTATTCTTCCTGCCGCTGGTCATATTTTCGGGGATGACCATGTCACCGATGCTCGATGCGGCATGGCCATGGCTGCTCGACCTGATGGGCGGACGGGCGAGCGCCCGTTCCCTCCATTTCATCGCGGCGATGGCGCTCAGCGGCTTTTTCCTGATCCATATCGTGATGGTTTTATTGTCCGGACCGATAAAGCAGATTGGCGCGATGATCGGTGGCGGCCGGGGTGGGGAGCATGACGCATGAATGGAAAAATCATCCTCCATCGCCGCCGACTGCTCGGCTCGCTCGCCGTTGCGGGCGGCGGCCTTTTATTGTCGGGCTGCGATGCGCTCAACGACAGCGATGCTTTTCGCGGTGCGCTCGGCACGGCGGAGGGGTGGAATGATGGCGCGCAGCGTTGGTTAGCTGGGGATGGCTTGGCGCGTGAGTATCGTGCTGCGGATATGTCCCCCCTGTTTCGGGCCAACGGCAATGTGCGCGTTGAAAATGCAGTCTATCGGGCATCAGCGGCGCAGCGCTTCGCCAATTGGGCGCTGGTTGTTGACGGACTGGTCGCCCGCCCGCTGCGCCTGCCGCTCAGTGCGCTACAGCAAATGCCGCAGCGTGCGCAGATTACCCGCCATGATTGTGTGGAGGGGTGGAGCGCGATTGGCAAATGGCAGGGGCCGCAATTGGGCCCGATTTTGCAGCTCGCCGGTATATTGCCAGCGGCGCGCTATATTGTTTTTCATTGTGCGGACCGTTTCGGATCGACCCCCTATTATGAATCCATCGGTCTTGACGATGCGATGCACCCACAGACAATTTTGGCTTGGATGATGAATGATGCGCCCTTGCGCGAAGCGCATGGCGCGCCGCTGCGCCTGCGGGTTGAACGGCAATTGGGCTATAAGCATGCCAAATTTGTCATGCGGGTGGAGGCGCGTGACCGGATCGACAACCTCTATGGCGGCCGGGGCGGCTATTGGGAGGATGCGGGTGAATATGGCTGGTATGCCGGGATTTAGCACGCTGCAAGCATTTGTAATATAATGTAAAAATCATATCCTCTGTCGGCTGCATCCTTTTGGGCTGCCCGCTTCGTAATAGCGGCATCGACGGCATTTCCCCCATTATCGCCGTCGAACGATTTCAGGAGGATGTGATGAACAAATTGCGTTTGGGCTTTGCCCTGCTGGCTGCGCCGGTCGCGGCCTTTAGCTGCGCAGTGGCGCTCAGCCCGGTCTATGCCGCGGTGGAGGATGCGGTGCCGACGGTCGGCGGTGCGCCGATGTACCCGACCAAGAATATTGTCGAAAATGCGGTCAATTCGCGCGACCATACGACCTTGGTCGCGGCGGTGCAGGCGGCGGGCCTCGTCGAAACATTGCAGGGCACCGGTCCCTTCACCGTTTTCGCGCCGGTCAATGCCGCCTTTGAACGGCTGCCCGCCGGCACGGTACCGACCCTGCTGCGTCCCGAAAATCGTGGCACGCTGACCAGCATTTTGACCTATCACGTCGTGCCGGGCCGCCTATCCGCCGCCAATTTGATGGCGCAAGTGCGTGCTGGCGGTGGCCGCGCCACGCTCACCACCGCGCAGGGCGGCATGCTCACCGTCACGCAGAGCGGCAATATGTTGGTGGTGACCGATGCGCATGGCGGCCAGTCGCGCATCACCCAAGCTGATGTCAACCAAAGCAACGGCGTCATTCATGTCGTCGATAGCGTCCTAATGCCCTGAGTGGTTCGGGGCAGGCGGGGTGTCTTAACTTGCCCCCCAAGCGTCACCCCGCCGAATTTTTCCGGACCAAGCGGAAGGAACGCCCCACCCGTCAAACGGTGGGGCGTTTTCCGTTGCAAGGGCGTTTGGCCAAAAAAGAGGGGGAGCGATGCTCCCAAGGCAAAAAGAGGGGGAGCATTTGCTCCCCCTAGGTCAACGCAACCATCCCAAAAATCATCATATTCAGCGACCAAAGGCGCGTTGATCCGCGCCGAGCGGCTTGAAATCGCGTGCCGCACCATCGGGGCTCAGGTAATTGGTGAACAGCAAACAGCCGCCGTGCGTTTGCATATGCGGGTGGCGCGTTCCCGCCGGAATGCGGATATAATCGCCCGTGGCAAAGCGCCGCCCGGCGATGTCGAGATCGCCTGCGACCACCAATATATGTTCGTCCAGATCATCGGGCTGGCTGTGCGCTTCTTCGAGCGCGCCGGGATTGCAGCGGATCAGCACCGCCGTCGCCGCCCATAGGGATTTGAACTCAATCTTGCTATTGTGCGTCTGCCACGCGCCATCGGCGCATTCTTCGACATGCTTGCCGCCCAGTGCATCCACTTCGCGCGCCAAAGCATCAGCGATGCGCGCAAAGTCGCCGCTATGCGCACAGGCGGTTTGCGTAGGTTGCAGCCCGGCGTACAGCCGCTCCGCCAGCGCGATATGCTCATCCAGTTCGCGATTATATAGCCGTTCGCGCATCACTTCGTCGCGTTCGGCATTCGACAGGCTGCCCAGCACAAAGGCGGTGGCTTTTTCCTCATTCGACATGGTCGGATAACCTTTAACTTCCATTGGTTGCGATACGTTCGATGCGACCCGAACGGATGCAGATTTTTGCGCCATAACGGCGCTATTACCCTATTCCTCCATACATATTTTGAGAGATTGTGTGCCCCGCCTGATCCAGCTTTTGACAGTGCCGAGCGGTAGCGCCAATTGTTCGGACAATTCGCTGTGGCTAAGCCCGTAACTATACATGGTGACGATGGCATGCGCTTGATCGGCGGGCAGCCGTTCCAAACATTTGCCCAATTTGGGATCAGGCGGTTCAACCGGGTCAACCGCCATCGATGCTGCCGCCGCATCGTCCCACTCGCTGACCGGTTGGCGACGCCGACCAAGGTCGAGCGCGGCGTTGCGCGCGATGATGCCGATCCAGCTTTTGGCTGAACCCAATCTGGCATCAAAGCGGCTGGCGGTGCGCCATAATTTGACGAATGTTTCCTGCACCGCATCCTCCGCTGCCTGCCGATCGCGCAATATTCGCAGGGCAATCGCAAACACCCAATCTGCCTGCACATCATAGAGGCGACGGAGACTCGCCTCATTGCCGCTAGCCATATCGACCAACAGCGCCTCCAAAACCGGGCCTGTTTCTTTTCGCATTTTCCTCAACCCAAAGCACGCGCGCAACCAAGCGCGCGTGCGCCAATACGCGCCAGCACGGCATGTTGGATGCGCCGGAAGCGGCGGACATGCAAAAATATTTATCGGGGCCGCCGCGCATCTGCGCAACGACCATCGTCGGTAATAGCCCCGTGAAGCCGGGTCGCCAAATTCGTTCCGGCACATAGCATAGAAAAAGGGCAGGGACGCCATGTGTTTTTCCTCACAATCTGCAAAATTTCTTTTCCGTGCAGCTTTGACCGTTGCCGCGATGGCGGCGCCAATGTCGGCGGCGATGGCGGAAACACCGGCTGCTGACGGGGCAATTACTGCAGACAGCGGGGCTGCCCCCGCGCCGCTCCCCGCTGTGCAGTCGACCGATGATATGGGTGCTGCCCCTGCCGCAACGGGCGACAGCGATGACTCCATGGATGGATTTTTGCGCAATGGTGGGCGTTTGCTGCTGACCGGCGGCGTCTCGACAATCGAAGGGGCTGGTGGCGGCGGGTTGGCGCCATGGGCATTAATCGGTGGCTATGGCACGCGCGATGAATTGGGGGTTAGCGCTTTTGTGACGGGCGTTGACACCCGTGACTTTACCTTAGCGGCCTATGGTGGGGCGATCAACATTCGCAACCGGGTGGAATTGTCGGTTGCGCGTCAGAATTTCAACCTGCGCAACGTCGGCAATGCGCTGGCGCTGGGCAATCGCTACACGATCAGCCAGACTGTCATCGGGGCCAAGGTGCGGCTAGTTGGCGATGCCGTGCTCGAGCAGGATAGTTTGCTGCCGCAGATTGCGGTGGGCGTCCAATATAAGATCAATGATGACGCGACGGTGGTGGGCGGCGCGCTCGGCCTCGACCGCAAGGATTTTGATTTTTACATCGCCGCAACGAAAATCATCCTGCCGGTCAATTTGCTGCTCAACGCGACAGTGCGTTTTACCCGCGCCAACCAATATGGCATTTTGGGTTTTGGCGGCCTTGGCGGGGCAAATGATAATTATCGCCCGCAATTTGAAGGGTCGGCGGCTTATCTGATAACCCGCCAACTCGCTGTGGGCGGTGAATTTCGTACCAAATCCAACCGCTTGGAAGGTGCCTTGGGCGGCACCAGCTTTCGCGAAGAAAATGCCTATGACTTCTTCGTTGCCTATGCGCCTAGCCGCAATGTCTCCCTGACCCTCGCCTATGTCCGCCTGGGCCAGATTGCCTTGCGGCGGCAAAGCGGTGCCTATCTCTCCCTTCAGATTGGTTTTTGACCCCGAAAATTGAAAGGAATAATCATGCGCAAATTTGGCATTTCAATCGGCCTTATATTGGCAGCCTGTCCCGCTGCCGCCACCGAGCCGACGGTATCCGATCCGACTGTGGTGGTGCGTGCACCGACCCTTCCGGTCATCACCGATGATCCGAATCTATTTGAAACTTTCGGTGGACGTGAGGGGCTGGTGCGCATCATGGATGATGTGATGCAACGCTGGATGGCCAATGACCGTACCCGACCGTTTTTCGAAAACGCCGACCGCGACAAGGTAAAGGCGCTGTTGGTCGAACAATTTTGCGTCATCATGCATGGGCCATGTACCTATTCCGGGCGTGCGATGGCAGAGGTGCATCGCGGCATGAACGTCAATGAGGGCGCCTTTTTTGCACTGGTCGAGGAATTGCAACGGACGCTCAACGCCATGGACATTCCCTTTCAGGCGCAAAACCGGTTGATCGCGGCGCTCGCACCGATGCACCGCGACATTATCGACCGGTAATGTCGATGCGAGCCATCCTCCTTTCGATCAGCGTAGGCGCATTGGCCACAATTGCGCTGGCATTGGTGCCCGGCGTGCGCGCGCAAACCGCTGCCATGCCCGATGGGGCTACGCTCTATCGCATGCGATGCGGTTCGTGCCACGCCATTGATGCCAACCGCACCGGCCCTTTGCATCGCGGGGTTGTGGGGCGGCGCGCTGCGAGCGTCCCGGGCTATGCTTATTCCCCTGCGCTCCGCGCATCGAATATCACATGGACGCCGCAGACGCTCGATCAATGGTTGCAAGGGCCGCAGCGTATGGTGCGCGGCAGCCGCATGTTCTTCACGGTTGCCAATCCGCAAGAGCGGGCGGCGATTATCGCCTATTTGCGGAGTCAACCCGCGCGCTAGCATGCAAATTCCCCCCAAGGAAATATGGCCGCACGGTTCGCCAAAATCGCAAGATAGTGGCGCTGTGCGGCCCTTTTTGGGTGCAAATTTTGCTGCATCTGCTAAGCTATCCGCCTAGCCGCAATGGCGGCATTTTATTTGGAGGATGTGGATGGGGCGGTTCAGCGTATGAGCATAGCTGACGAGGAACGGCGCGCCTTTCGCAATGCTTTGGGGGCTTTTGCGACCGGCGTTACCATCGCCACTACGGTTGATGGCGCGGGCAATCCGGTGGGGGTGACCGCCAGTAGTTTTAATTCGGTCAGCCTCGACCCGCCGCTGGTGCTTTGGTCGCTCGCCAAAAACAGCCTGTCGCGCGAGGCATTTTGCACCAGCGGGCATTTTGCTGTCCATGTCCTCGCCGCCAGTCAGGAGGATTTGTCGAACCGCTTTGCCCGTTCGGGGCAGGACAAATTTGCAGGGGTCGGCTGGCGCGCCGGACAAATGGGTTCGCCGGTGCTCGATGAACATGCCGCACTTTTTGAATGCCGCACCCGTTACCAATATGAAGGCGGCGACCACATCATCATGGTTGGCGAAGTTTTGCGCCATGAAACCTGCGACGTTGCGCCGTTGCTGTTCCACGGTGGACGCTATGTTGAGCGACGTGCGCGCCCCGTGGCAGACAAGGCGCGCGATGTGGTGGGTGAGAATGGTGATTTTTCGGACGACTTCCTTTTCTACCTAATATCCCGCGCGCATTTCCAAACGTCGCGGGCAACGCGCGCCCACCTGGCCGAACATGGCGTTTCGATGGGAGAATATTTGACCTTGTCGATTTTGGCGATGGAATCGCCGCTGACAGAGGCTGATATCGTTGCACGCCTGGCGCATACCGGCCATGCGCCGGACAATGCGATGCTGGTCGATATGGCGGCGCGGCACTTCGTGGTTCGCGACGGCGCGGGCTATGTGCTGGCGGATGGGGGACGGGCGCTCGTTGTCGAAACGCTCGCTTATGGTAAGGCGTTTGAGGCGGATTTGACTGAGGATTTTACGCCGGGGGAGCTTGCCGAAACCAAGCGGGTTTTGCGCCGAATCATCGAACTGTCGGGCAGCGATGTGCCGATTGTCTGGCGCGATATGGTCGGCTGAACGCTTTAGCGCAGTTCGGTTTTGAGTATTTTGCCCGATGCGTTGCGCGGCAGGTCGGCAACAAAGCTGAACCGTTGCGGCACCTTATAATTGGCCATGTTGGCGCGCGCCCAATCGCGCAATTCGTTGGCATCGACATGCGCGTCCGGGCGCAACACAATGTAGCCGTGACCAACCTCACCCATCCGTTCATCGGCCATGCCAACGACCGCAACCATCGAAATGGCGGGGTGTTGGCTCAATAATTTTTCGACCTCCGCCGGATAGACATTAAAACCGCCCGAAATGTACATGTCCTTCATCCGGTCAGTAATGCGGACATAGCCTGCCGCATCCATCGTCCCGATATCGCCGGTGTGGAGCCAGCCATCAGCGTCTATGGCTTCGGCGGTGGCGGTTGGATCGTCTAGGTAGCCCAGCATTACCCCCATGCCGCGCACCCAAATCTCCCCCGTTTCGCCACGCGGCGCTTCACTGCCATCCGCTGCTGCAATGCGTACTTCATTGCCCGGTATCGCCGCGCCACAGGTTTCTGCAATGGTCTGCGCCGGGTCGCCTGGGCGGCAGGATGTTATATTGACGCATTCGGTCATGCCATAAGCGGTGATAATATCCGTCATCCCCAATTCATTGCGGATACGTTCGATGAGTATCGGCGGCACGGTTGCCGCGCCGGTCGTGCCCCCGCGTAGCGAGCTTGTGTCGAAATCGCGGCTCGCCTTGGCATCGAGCAGCATCTGGAAAATTGTTGGCGGCCCGGGCAAAAAGCCGATCCGCTCCCGCTCAATGAGGGTGATTGCCTCTGCCACATCAAATTGCGGCATTGGCACCATGACCGCGCCGGACAAGAGGCAGGCGACCCAGCCCACTTTCATTCCAAAGCTGTGGAAAAAAGGGTTGGCGATCAGATAGCGTTCGCCGGCATGGAGGCCCGTATTGCCGATCCACACCATGCATTGCGGCAGGACACAGGCATAGGACATGAGGACACCCTTGGGGCTACCGGTGGTGCCGCTGGTGAACAATATATCGGAAATATCGTCGGCGTTGAGGAGCGATAGCGATGCATCGACGCGCGGGTCATCCGCCCCCGAACCGCCTACCGTAACGCGCGGCAGATCGACATCAAGCAGCAATATCTCCTGTAAATCGGGCAGCGATTCATCGCGTATCATCGCGCGATAGTCATTGCCCAGAAATTCGCCGACGGTGAATAAAATGCTGGCGCTCGTTCGGCGCAATATGTCGCCCGCTTCGCGCCCTTTCAGCCTTGTATTGAGCGGCACCACCGCTGCCCCGCAGCATTGCGCTGCAATTGCCGCAACCACCCAATGGCGACTGTTGGGCGCCCAAATGGCGATACGATCACCCCTGTCCACCCCGCGTGCAAGCAGTGCCGACGCCAGTGCACGTGCCTCTGCCCACAGGTAGGCAAAGCTCCAGACATGTTCGCCCTCTATCAAGGCGATGGCATCACCCCAGCGCATGGCGGCAGCAGCTGCAGCATGTGGAATTGTGGGGGGGAGGGCGGTAGCGTCGATGCTCTGCATGGGCGCGGCTCAGTCGCTCAACATATTTTCCGGCCCCCAAAAGGCGCGCATTTCGGTGATTTTTCCAGCGGCGTTCAGGCGGAAGAGGTCGATCACCTCTATCCGCTGCGCCTTGCCCTGCCATTCCAACTTAACTGCAAAGGGAAAGGCGACATATTCGCCAGCGACGCGGATGGGGCCCAAGGGGGCAAGTTTGGCCCCGGTCGCCATCGACATGGTATAAAAGGCGCGGATGGCGGCTATGCCTTGCTTAATCTCTATCCCCACCGGGTCTTCGACTGTTGCATCATCTGCATAAAGCGCGACAATTGCATCCACATCGCCTGCTGCAAAGCCTGCAATATAGCCATCGACGGCAGCTTTGGCGGCGGCATAGCTGGTCATGCGGCACTTCCTTCATAATAGCGGCTGATCGTATCGACGATGCAGGCGGGCTTTTCTGCTCCCTCAATCTCCACCGTGATGCGCACCACCGACTGGATTGCGCCTTTTATTTCTTCCACCGCGACGATTTCGCCCGCCCCCCGGATGCGACTGCCGACCAGAACCGGTGACAGAAAACGCAGCCGATCCGCGCCGACATTCACCGCATGGGTAAAGCCCTGCACATCGATAAGCTGGGGCAGGAAATGGTTGACGAGGCTCATGGTCAAATATCCATGCGCGATGGTGCCGCCGAACGGGCCGGCCTTGGCACGTTCGACATCCACATGGATCCATTGGTGGTCGAGCGTCACGTCGGCAAAGCCATCCACCCGGGCCTGATCGATGATGATCCATTCGCTAGGGCCGAGCAGGGTGCCAACACTGCCTAGCAGTGCGCTCGGCCGGGCAAAAATTTTGGGCCCGGCTGTCATGCCCTTTGGCTCGACACCGACAATGTTTCCCCTGTCATGTACGACGACAGGTCGCTTGCCAAAAACAGCATAACATTCGCCACTTCCCATACTTCAGCCGGGCGACCAAAGGCTTCGGCGGCGGATAATTGGTGGAGCAGCTCATCGCTCGTTACCTTGGCGAGAAAGGGATGCATGGCGATGGACGGGGCCACCGCATTTATCCGCACGCCAAACTCGGCCGCCTCAAGCGCTACGCAGCGGGTGAAGGCCATGACACCTGCCTTGGCGGCTGCATAATGCGCCTGCCCCTTTTGCGCCCGCCAACCGAGAACGGAGGCATTGTTGACCATCGCACCCGACCCGCGTTCCTGCATGTGCGGTAAAAATGCGCGCGTCATGCGAAAGACGCTGGTCAGTGTCACATCCAGCACGCGATGCCATTGTTCATCGCGCATATCGACGACGGGAACTTCACCGCCGAGCCCGGCATTGTTGATAAGCACATCGACGTGGCCGAGCGATGCGATGGCCGCAGTGAACAGTGCATCAACCTGCGTCTGATCGGTCACGTCGCATAAATGGGTCACGGGGCGGGCGCCGGTTGCCTCTGCAATGCGATCCGCCGCTTCGCCCAGGCGGCGTTCGTGAAAGTCGCTGATGAGGAGGTGTGCGCCCTCCTCCGCCGCGCGCTTGGCGGCGGCAAAGCCGATGCCGGTACCTGCAGCGGCGGTGATAACGATTTTCTTGCCGGTTAATAGCCCGCGCGGGGCCGGATATTCGGGCATTCTCATGCATCCCCCCGTGGCTCGCGCGGCAGGCCAAGCCCGCGTTCGGCGATCAAGTTGCGCTGTATCTGGTTGGTTCCGCCATAAATGGTGTCGGCCCGCGAATAGAGGAACAAATTGGGTAACGTTCCCCAGCGATATGTATCACCGCCGGTAATCTCCCCCGCCTGACCGAGCACGTCCATCGCCAGTTCGCCTAAATTGCGCCGCCAGCTCGCCCATTGGATTTTATAGGTGAGCGCAGCACCATCTATCCGGCTATGATCGCGGTTGGACAGCATGCGCAGCGCGCCATAGCGCATCAGTCGCAGCCCGATTTCCGCTTTGGCGATACGTTGGCGGATCAGCGGGTCGGCGGCACTGCCGTTGCGCTTGGCCGCCAATATGATTTCATCAAGCTCGTTGCGGAAAGCCATCTGCTGGCCCAGCGTCGATACACCGCGTTCAAAGGCCAGAAGCCCCATGGCGATCTTCCAGCCATCGCCCGGCGCCCCGATAATCGAATCTTCGGCGCAGCGCGCATCGGTGAAGAAAGTCTCATTAAACTCGGCATCGCCGTTGATCTGCTGGATCGGGCGAATTTCAATCCCCGGCTGCGCCATGTCCATCATCAGGAACGACAGGCCCTTTGGCCCCTTGGACCCTTCTTCGGTGCGGGTGACGACGAAAATCCAGTCCGAGATATGCGCAAGGCTGGTCCAAATTTTCTGACCGTTGACCACCCATTCGCCATTTTCGAGCCGCCCCTTGGTGCGCACGCTCGCCAAGTCGCTGCCCGCACTCGGTTCAGAAAAGCCCTGACAGAATATGGTTTCACCTTTGGCGATACCGGGCAGGAAACGAGCCTTTTGTTCCTCTGTGCCAAAGGTCAGGATGGTTGGTCCAGCCAGCTCAATGCCGATGTGATTTACCCGGCCCGGAACCCCGGCCCGCGCATATTCTTCGGCAAAAATTACTTGCTGTGCGATTGTAGCATCGCGCCCGCCCCACGCCTTGGGCCAACCGATACAGCCCCAGCCATGTGCACCCAGATGCTGTTCCCATTCTTTACGGCGCTCTGCCTTTTCGGTGAGGGTGGTGATGCCCCTAATATCCTTAAAGGGGCCGCTCATCTGTGCATTCAGCCAATCGGCTGCCTCGGTGCGGAACGCCTCTTCGGCTGGGGAAAATCCCAGTTTCATGCTGCATCCCCCAATATAATTTTGGCAATTTCCTCGCGATGCCAATTGCCCGGCGCGCGCAATGTCTGGATGGAACGCGCGCGTTTGAAATATAGGTGCGCGTCATGCTCCCATGTAAAGCCGATGCCGCCGTGCAGTTGGATCATGTCGCCCGCACATTTGAAAAAAGCATCGGCACAAAAGCTTTTTGCAGCGTGGAGTGCCAAGGGCGCTTCGTCTGATCCTTCGTCGACCGTACAGGCTGCCCAATAGACGGCGCTGCGCGCCTGTTCGATTTCGACCATCATATCGGCAAGCCGATGCTTATAGGCCTGAAAGGAACCGATCGGCCGCCCGAACTGGACGCGTTCCTGGGCATAAGCGACCGTTCGGTCGAGGCATGCTTGCGCGCCGCCCAACGCCTCTGCGGCGAGGCAGATCCAGCCGCCCGCGTGCATGGCTTGCACCGCGCCCAAATGGTCGGCGATCGGTTCGCCCAATACCTTGTCCATGTGCAGGCTGGCGAGGGGGCGTGTCTGATCCATCGTCACCGGCGTTTCGATCTTAAGCCCGGCGGCATCGCGTTCGATGAGCCAGCTGCCGCCGGTTGCCGAAACAATGAAGACATCGGCGATATTGCCGTGCGGCGTGAAGTCGAAACTGCCCGACAGATAATTGCCCTGCCGTTCGACATGCCATTTGCCCGCATTGGCTGCGATTGCCTCACCCGATAAAATCCGCGGCAGCCATTTTTCGCGCTGTGCATCGGTACCGCCCACGGCGATGCCACGCGCGGCGGTGGCCAAACCAAGCAGGGGGAAGGCGGCGACCTGCGCGCCCGCCGCCTCTGCGATGCAGGCAAACTCCACCATGCCAAGCCCCGCACCGCCAAATTCTTCAGCTATGCCGATCCCCGCAAAACCCAAATCCTGACAAAACCCACGCCATAATTCGCGGTCAATGCCATTGGCGGCCATTGCACGGCGCGTACGTTCGCTCGTCGCATTTTCGGCAAAAAATGCGCGCGCCGTTTCGGCGATCATCATCTGTTCGTCGGTGAAGGCAAAATCCATTATGCCGTCCCCCAAACCTTGCGCGGCGCGACCCGCTCCGCGAGCAATATATCGACGACACTGCCCAACTCTGCGGCGTCCCAGCGTGCGCCTTTGTCGCGCGCGGGGCCTTCACGCCAACCATCTTCCAGCATGATTTTGCCGCCTTCCAGTTCAAACACGCAGCCGGTGACATGCGCGCTTTGCGCGCTACCCAGCCACACAACGGCAGGTGCGATATTGGCGGGATCCATCACGTCAAAACTTTGTCCTTCGGTTGCCATCTTGTCGGCAAATGCCTGTTCGGTCATCCGCGTTCGCGCCGCTGGAGCGAGCGCGTTGGCGGTAATGCCATAACGGCCAAGTTCTGCCGCCTGCACCAAAGTCAGTGCGGCAATCCCGCCCTTTGCCGTCGCATAGGCGGCCTGCGCAATGCTGCCCTGCAACCCCGCGCCGCTCGTCGTATTGATGATCCGCGCGTCGGGCGCGCGTCCTTCCTTTTGCTTGGCGCGCCAATAATCGACTGCGTGGCGCGACAGGCAGAAATGGCCGCGCAGATGGACATGCATTGTTGCATCCCATTCGTCAGGCGTTGCCGACACAAACATGCGATCGCGAACGATGCCGGCATTGTTGACGACAATATGCAGGTCGCCAAAGGCAGCGATTGCCGCATCGACGATGCGTTTTGCGCCATCCCAATCGGTTATGTCTTCATAATTGGCGATGGCCTTGCCCCCAGCGGCGATAATCTCTGCCACAACGGCATCGGCAGCACTGGTGTCGCGCCCTTCGCCGGCCAGCGATGCCCCGATGTCATTGACCACTACATTCCCCCCGGCGGCGCCAAAAGCCAATGCATAGGCGCGCCCCAACCCCCTTGCCGCGCCGGTAATGATGACGGTGCGATTGTCGCAAATCCTTGTCATGTTTCAATTTCCTTGACCGGGCGCAGCATATGTTCGCTGCCATCCCCCATTAAATCTATCCCAACAAAGCGCCGATCCGTGAAATGCCACGCCCCATTTTCCAGCGCGAACTGATCCTGATAACGTCCGCTTGCCACCGTCTGCAGCGCAAAACCGGGTGCGGCTTGGACGACTGTCCAAACCGAACGGCAGTCTGCGTGTCGCCTATCGGCAGCGACCTCAATAATCGGGTTGCTGATGATATGGCGGGTGCGCGGCGAGCCATCGTGCAGCTTTATCCAGCCCCGCCACATCGCCGTCATCTGCTTAGGGTCCGTAATCGTGACGTCGCCCAAATGGAGCCGGCCGCGCGCAAATAGCGCTGCCGCACCATCAAAATCGCCAGCATCAATCGCCTCTGCATAAAGATACAGCAGATTGGGGATCGCGATGGCAGGGTTGGGCGTGTCGGTCGTCATGGCGGTTACAGGCGCTCAATAATCGTCACATTGGCCTGCCCGCCACCTTCGCACATGGTCTGCAGGCCATAACGACCGCCGGTACGTTCGAGCGTGTGGAGCATGGTGGTCATTAACCGCGCGCCGGTAGCACCGAGCGGATGGCCAAGTGCAATGGCCCCGCCTGCGACATTCACCTTGTCATGCGGTATGCCGAGTTCGCGCATCCATGCCATCGGCACGCTGGCAAAGGCTTCATTACATTCGAAAATGTCGATATCCTCGATGCGCATCCCCGCCTTTTGCAACGCATATTGCGTGGCGGGGATGGGTGCCGTCAGCATCCACACCGGATCATCGGCACGCACCGAAATATGGTGTACGCGCGCGCGCGGCTGCAACCCATGGTCGCGCACTGCTTGTTCGCTGGCGATAAGTAATGCCGCCGCCCCATCGCAATTCTGGCTGGCAACACCGGCGGTAATCCGTCCACCATCTTGCACGGGCTTTAGCGCCGCCAATCCCTCGAGCGTGGTTGTCGCACGAATGGTTTCGTCGCGCGACAAGTCGCCTAAAGACACCACCTCTTTCTCGAACCAGCCATTTTGCCATGCCGCCTCGGCGCGTTGGTGACTGGCGAACGCAAATGCCTCCATCGCTTCGCGAGAGATGCCCCATTTCTCGGCAATCATTTCAGCAGAATTAATCTGGTTGAGTTGGCCTGCACCATAGCGGGCAACCCAGCCTGCCGCGCCGGTAAAGGGATCATCAAAGCCATAGGGCTGACCCGCATACATGGCGGCAGAAATGGGGATGGCGTTCATTGCCTGACTGCCGCCCGCTACCACCAGATGCTGCGTCCCCGACATCACCGCCTGCGCCGCGAAATGCACCGCTTGCTGGCTGGAACCACACTGTCGGTCAATGGTCGTGCCGGGGACATGCTGGGGCAAACCGGCGACCAGCCATACGGTACGGCCGATATCGCCCGCCTGCGGACCGATGGTGTCGCAACAACCCCAGATGACGTCGTCGACCGCGCCCGCATCGATGCCGGTACGTTCGATCAGCGCCTTTATGGGGGCCGCGCCCAGATCAGCCGGGTGCATCGCGGCAAGGCTGCCCTTTTTGCGCCCTATGGGGGTGCGGACCGCATCGATTATATAGGCTTGATTCATAAATCCTCAGGCAAAGCTGGCATCGGCGCCAATGGGGTGGCTGCCCCCCAAAATGGCACTATCGATCCGGTTGTAGTGAAATGCGCGCGACCCCCAATATCCCTGCAACGCCCATGCGCGCTTCATCCAGAAATGGAGGTCAACTTCATACGTATAGCCCATCGCGCCATGGACCTGGTGCGCGGTTTCGGCGGTCAATATCGCCGCATCACCTGCAGCCAGTTTGGCATGACTGACATGAATGGGGGCGCTCGCCAACCCATCGTCAAGCGCGCCTGCCGCGCGCCATAGCACAGGGCGGGCAAATTCAATCGCAACCGCGCAATTGGCCAATTGATGCTTGATAGCCTGAAAGGCGCCAATCGGTTGGCCAAACTGCTGTCGTATTTTGGCATATTCGACTGCTTGATCGAGCATCGCTTCGGCAATGCCCACCAGCTGCGCAGCGGCCATCAGTGCGCCAAGGTTGAGGAGGTGGGGGTCATCCGACGCACCACCACCGGCGGCCGCAAGCTGGCGCAGCGGATCAACCGATGCAATCGGTGTGTCCGCTTTCTGCACCACATAGGGGTTGATCTGGTGCGCCAACGGCTGTGCCAATCTGCCGGCAGCATAATCGGCAATTTGCCCCGTTTCGCCTTTGGCCAAGAGGAACGGAACAGTCACAAATGCGACATCCACCAAGGGTTCGGCCAAACAAGCGCGCCCGCATTCAACGGCAATCAGGGCCGCTTCGGGCAAAGACCTGCCCAGCCCGCCATCGCATTCGGGGATGAGCAGGCCGGCCAGTCCCATGTCGACCAACCCCTGCCAGATTGCGGTGTCATAGGGGCCTTCAGCGTCAAGTCGGCGCAAAACATCCACCCCATGGGTATCGGTTAAATATTCACGCACGCTCGATGCGAGGAGCAGACTGTCTTCGGAAAAGCGAAAGTCCATCAGCCCGCTCCTACTCGTGGCAGACCGAGCAATCGTTCGGCGGTTATATTGCGCTGCACTTCGTTTGAGCCTGCATATATCGGCCCCGAGTGCGCAAAAATATAACCCTCCAGCCATTGGTTGACGCTGCCATCGTCAAAATGTTTGAGTTCCGCATAGGCACCCAGAATCTGCATCGCGGTGCGGTGCATGTCGCGGTCAAGCTCAGACCAGAAAATCTTGTTGAGACTGGCTTCTGCGCCGATCTTCCCGCCCGCCATGATTTTGGCGGCCACCATATATGTGTTGTAGGTATAGGCTTGCGCGCGCATCCATGCGTTAACCACCGCCTCGCGTGCGGCAGGAGACGTTTTGTCCGCGTTGGCGCGGTAAAGCTCCACCAACCGTTTGGCGGTCGCCTGAAAGCGGCCGGGTGATCGCAGCATCAGCCCGCGTTCAAAACCTGCCGTCGCCATCGCAACATTCCAGCCTTGGCCTTCGCCAGCCAGGCAATTTTCGACCGGAACGCGTACATCGTCGAAAAATAGTTCAGCAAAGCCAGTTTCACCGTGGAGTTGGCGGATCGGTCGGCGGGTGATGCCGGGTGTGTTGAGGTCAAACAATATGAAGGTTAGCCCCTTGTGGCGGCTGCTGGCGGGGTCGGTGCGAAAAATGCCAAAACCCCAATCGGCAAAGGCGGCGCGACTGCTCCATGTCTTTTGGCCATTTATGACATAGTGGTCGCCGTCGCGGATCGCGGTCGACCGAATGGCCGCCATATCGCTGCCTGCACCGGGTTCGGACCAGGCTTGCGCCCAAATGACGTCGCCCGCGGCCATGGGGGGCAGAAAGCGCGCCTTTTGTTCGTCGCTGCCAAATTCCATGATGGTCGGGCCAAGCAAAAATATGCCATTTTGATTGGCGCGGTTGGGACCGCCAGCCGCAAAATATTCCTCTTCAAATATCAGCCATTGGATAAGGTCGAGCGCACGGCCACCATATTCCCTGGGCCATGTAACCATCCCCCAATTGCCGCTGGCGAGCGCTTTTTCCCACACGACATGCTGGTCGAAACCTTCCCGACATTCGAGGGTGACGAGCGGTTTCTTGGGCACATGGCGCGCCATCCATGCGCGGACTTCGGCGCGGAAAGCCTCTTGTTCGGGGGTGAATTGGAACTGCATCAGAATTTCGCTGCCTTGCCGGTTTCGACAAAGGCGTCGCGACTTTTCTGGCTGTCTTCGTGCATATACATTTCGAGTGTGAAGCCCTGCTCCCAGCGATAACCGCGGTCAACGTCGCGCGGCTCAAGACCGTTGAGCGCTTCCTTTGCAATCACCAGCGCTTTGCGTGACTTGCCCGCCATAACCGCGCAAAAGGAGCGTGCTTCATCGACCAGCGCATCGGGAGGGACGATTTTTTCGACCGCACCGAGGCGATAAGCCTCCGCCGCCGGGATATTGCCGCCGGTGAAGAAGGCGGCGCGAACCTTGTGCAACGGCAACATGCGCGACAGGTGGGATGCGCCGCCCATCGCGCCGCGATCCACTTCGGGGAGGGAGAAATAAGCATCATCGGCGGCAATGATGACATCGCTCGCCCCACAAATGCCAATGCCGCCGCCAATGACGAACTTATGCACAGCACTGACCACGGGCACTTCGGCATCGCGTACCGCCTTGAAGGTCAGATAATTGCCCCGGTTGAGGATGGTAATGCGTTCGGGGTGAGCCTGCATCTCTTTTATGTCGACACCGCCGCAGAAACCGCGTCCTTCAGCGCGGATCAGGATGCAATGAACATCCGGATTCTTGCCCGCTGCGGTAATGATATCAGGGATCGATAGCCATGTTTCGCTGTCGAATGCATTGACCGGCGGCACGTCAAAGACGATTTCGGCAATCCGGTCGCGGATGGTGCAGTGGATGGACATTATCCCTCCTTTTTAAGTTTTAGTGCGCCAAGCGCGTCGATACGCGCCGTAGCTTCGGCCATGATGGCGGCGATCAGACCGGCAACGTCCGGCAAATCTTTGAGCCGGGCACTCACCAGACCGGTCGCCATCAGGCCGCCGTCACCGTCGCCGTCGACCACCGCACGTTGGATGAGCATCGGTGCGGCGGCGGCCAGCATCGCTTGCGGTAAGCTGAGGTCGCCGTGGCTTGTCATCGACCGTGCGGCGGACAACATATCACCCCAAGAGGCACCCGTTGCGCGCTTCATCGCCAAGCCCGCTTCCATCGCGCGTGCCCACATGGCGATCTTCCCCGATGCCTCAATACGCGCCAATGCTTGGTTCAAAATCATCCGCTGCGGTAGACCATCAACCTTGGTGGTGACCAAAATGTCGCCCGCACCCGCACGAACATAGCGCTGTTTGATATCGGCGGGCACCGGACTGTCGCTGGTCATCAAAAAACGCGTGCCCATCGCAATACCGCAGGCACCATAGGATAGGGCAGCAGCAAGCCCCCGCCCGTCGGAAAAGCCGCCTGCCGCCACAACCGGAATGTCGAGGGCGTCGATCACTTGTGGGAGCAATATGGTGGTGGCGACGCTGCCGGTATGCCCACCGCCTTCGCCGCCCTGCACGGTCACCATGTCGCAGCCAAGCGCCGCCATTTTTTCAGCATGTTTAAGCGCGCCGATGGTTGGGATGCATTTGATGCCGGCATCCTTGAATACCCCGATCATCCGCGCATCTGGGCCGCGCCCGAAACTTACCGCGCCAACGCGATCCTTATTGGCAAGGATAGTGGCGACAATATCCTTCGCACCGGGCTGAAAACTGTGGAAGTTCACACCAAAACGCGCAGGCGTGAGGTCGCGCAGCCGCGCAATTTCGTCGGCCAATTGGGCGGGAGTCATCACCGCGCCCGCAAGAAAGCCAAATCCGCCCGCATTGCTGGTCGCCGCAACCAGATGTGCGTCTGCAATCCAGCCCATCGCGGTCTGGATGATCGGATGGCGACAGCCGAGTGCCTGTGTCAACGGGGTGGAAAGGTCAACCATCAACCCGCCTTCTTGTTTTCCGCTGCCGCGCTCTTGCCGCTGACACCAGCAATGCTGTCGCCTTTGACCAAATCATTCTGCGCATGGGCGAAATGGTGCATGTGGAACACCGCATCCATGGCCGCACGCTTGCCGCGCAGTTCCTCTACATGATTTACCGCCTGCTTGGTCAGCCAATTGCCGAGCCGATCCTGCTTGGCGAGTTTTGCGGCCATTGCCGCCACCGTTTCGCGCAGCGCATCGCGCGCAACCACCCGGTTGACCATGCCAAATTGCGCGGCGCGTTCGGCAGACATGCGTTCGCCAAGCAACAGAAATTCCTTGGCGATACGCGGCGGCAATTCATAGGCGTGGGCGAAATATTCCACGCCCGGTATTCCCATTAGCGGGTTTACCGGATCCTGAAAAAACGCATCGTCGCTCGCCACGATTAGGTCACATACCCAAGCGAGCATCAACCCGCCCGCAATGCACGCACCCTGCACCATGGCGATGGTCGGTTTGGGAATGTCGCGCCAGCGGCGGCACATGCCCAGATATTGTTCCTGTTCGCGGGTATAGAGGAGTTCAGCCGCCGGCTTATTGGTGTGCGGCGCGAACATCAGTCGTTTGTCAAATTCATGGTGCAGGTCGCGCCCCGGCGTGCCAATGTCGTGACCAGCCGAAAAATGCTTACCATTGCCGCCCAGCACAATCGCGCCAACGCCGTCGTCATTGACCGCGCGTTGGAACGCATCGTCGAGCGCATAGGTCATCTGTCCATTTTGCGCATTGTTGAACGCTGGCCTGTCCATCATCAACCAAGCGACACCGTCTTCGACCCGATATTCGATGGGTGCATCGGTTTCATATTGGATGTCGGTGCTTTTTGGGGGCACAAGGCTGGACATGATATTTGCTCCTAAGCCGCCGCGCGTGCAGGCGGATTGTCCCTAAAGATGGTGGCGCGAATATTATGCGGGTCGAGTTCGGCGATGATCGCCAATTGTGCATCGTCGGGCATTGGCGTTTCACCGCCAACCGCGTCGATCAAATCAAAGCCGGTTGCCGCTACGACGGCGGCGAAATCGACGCCGGGGTGTAGCGATATGACCTGTATCGCATGATCTGGCCCGCCAAAGTCCATAACGCATAAATTGGTGACAATGCGCCGCAGGTCGACGCCGCTGAAATTGCCCCCGGCAATGCGTTTGGCGGGATTGTAGCCGACGCCAGAAACCATATCGACTTCGCCCGGCACAAAGGTGCGTGGACTATGTGCCGGGAAAAAGAAGCTGTTGGGATGGTAGATTGTATTTCCCGGAAAGCCGCGGACACCCAGCATCTGCGTTTTGGGCTGCGCATGGCTGCCACCCAAATAGGAGAGGTTGATCTGGCCAAAACGGTCAATTTGCGTGGGTGTGACCATTGCGTGCCGCCGCCCAGTCCAGACCGCACTGTCAAAAAAACGCGAAAAGGGCAGGTGGCCTGCGGCAGTGCGCCCATCATAGGGGCGTGGGCCCAGCGGTACCGGATTTTCCACCAAATAGGCTTCGCCGTCGGTCATCAATAGTTCGGGGCTATGCGTCCGCTTGGCCAAACCGGCGGCGAGGCGCGGGACAGGGCCGACGCCCGTCGCCACAACTTCACCATTGCCGCGAAACGCTTCGCTGCACGCCACGATGCAGAGTTCGACAAGACTTGCCATCAGTAAACCGCCAGCGGGACGTTCATCACCGCTTCCTTTCCGCCAACAGATTGTAGGTAGGCTGCTTCGTCCGTTCCGACGAATTGATCGGCAACAGCGGACCAGTCGCCTGTATCCTTTGCCGCATCGGCATAGGCCTTGAACGCTCGCATGTCGGGGCCGTGGAGCGGCGGCATGGAGGATGGGTGCGCCCCGCCGGGAATGTGCGCGACGCCGCTGATGAAGCAGCGTTCGATGATATTGGCGTGTGCGGCACCGATGCCGCTTACGCCATCCTCTATCCGCTCGACCAATTCTTCGCAGGAGACGAAGCATTGGTCGGCTGCTTTGGCGAACCATTCATCATAGTAAAAATCAGCGCCGAATAATTGGACGTTGCCGCGCCAGTCGCTCTCGTTGACGTGGAGCAGCGCGACATCAAGTTTGAGCGCCGGCATGGCAATCAACACTTCGCTGTCGTCATAGGGGGATGTTACGGTTTTCAGCCCCCCAAGCGCTGCCAAATCAGTGCCAAGCCCTACCCGTGTCGGCAAAAAGGGTAAGCCAAAGGCTGCCGCCTTCAGCCCCCATTGGAGCATCCCTTCATCGAGTTCGAGTACGTCGATCGCGCCACTTTCGCGCGCTTTGCGGAACCAGGGCTCAAGCGGAATGGCGTCGAGCGAGACAAAGGCAAAGATCAGTTTTTTGACCTTGCCTGCCGCGCACAACATGCCAACATCCGCGCCACCATAAGCAACGATCGTCAGATCCTTGAGCGGGGAGCGCAATATTTCGCGCACCAATGCCATCGGCTTGCGGCGCGGCCCCCAGCCGCCGATGCCAATCGTCATCCCGTCGCGCAGATTGGCAACGATGGCGCGTGCATCCATGCGTTTGTCGGGGCGGGTTGGCGCGGTCATTGCGCAGCCTCCGCCGCTGCAGCCTTCTGCCATGCCCATTCATGGCCCCAAATACTGATACCCTTGTGCTGGGTTACCTGCCAATGCGCCGGGTCGATTACCAGACTATCGTGTCCGATTTCGAGGTCGAACCCGCTGGGAGTCTGCACGTAAAACCCGACCGTTTCGTCATTATGGTGCCGTCCGATGGTTGCCGATTCGGCATAACCCAGCGCCTTCATTCGGTCGTGCGCTTTGCCGACTTCATCGAGACTGGGATACTCGAGCATAATATGCACCGCGCCGGATGGCGGCACCGGCCCCTCTGCAAAGGCGAGGCTGTGATGACGCCCATTGTTGGCGTGGAGGAATGCGAAATGCATCGGCGGCCCTTCGGGGCCGAAAAGATGAAATACCGGCATATCGGTTTCGCGAAAGCCGACAACGTCCCGGTAAAATGCCAATGTTTCGGCAAAATTGGGCGCGGAAAAAACCGCATGGCCCATGCCCATATCACCAGTGATGAAATGGGATATGCCTTTAGGGGACGTAAATGGGGTCGATGCGGTAAATTCGTCTGCGCTGCCGACGAAAAACTCTAACCCATTGCCTGCCGGATCGCTGGTGGCAAAGCCGGCGGCCGCGCAGCGCGAGGTTGCCGTTGCCGCATCAAACCAGTCGACCGGCCGACCTGCTGTCGTAACGGCGGCAGCCAGCGCGTCGAGCGCGGCATGGTCCGCCATTGCATAGCCCGCCGCCTTGAACCATTCGCGTGCCCCTGTTTCAATGCGGAAGCGAAACTGCCGGTCGTCGATCCGATATTGCGCCGCGCCATCGGGGGCATCCGCACCGCGCATCACCCCTGCGACATCGCAAAGAAATCCCTGCCATTTTTCGGCATCTGTTGTTTCAACGACAACATAGCCCAGCGCCTCGACGCCCACTCCCTTGCCCACGTCCGTCAACCTTCCTTGATGAGATCCAGAAACAGTGGGCGTTCGCCCCCGCCATCAACATTGAGCCACGCGCCTGAGACATAGTCCGACGCATCGCTGGCGAGGTAGAGGGCTGCGCGCGCCACATCGGCCCCCGAGGCCATCCGGCCAAGTGGCAGCGATGCCGCCACCCGCGCTTGCGCTTCTGCATCGCCATAGGTCGCCGCGCTGTCTTCCGTCTCCGCCAAGCCGACGATGATTGCGTTGACGCGGATATTGTCCGCTCCCCATTCCTGCGCGAGGCTCCTTGTTAGGCTGAGCAGTCCAGCCTTGGCCGCGCCATAAATGGCAGTGCCGGGGGACGGACGGATGCCTGAAACACTGGCGATGTTGATGATCGCGCCGCCGCCCGCCGCGACCAAATGTGGGTGCACCGCCCGCGCGCAATAATAAGGCGCCAATAAATTTAGCTTGGCGACCGAATCGGCAAAGCGCGAACTGGCGCTCGCGGCCGCGCTTGGAGGTGACCCACCCGCATTATTGACCAAAATGTCGATCCGCCCATAGCGCGTAGCAACATCGGTGATGAAACCATCAACCGCGTCAGCGTCGCGCACGTCGAGCTGGGCAAATGCAACGCCATCGGGCAGGTCGGCTGGGGCATTGCGCCCGCAGGTAACAACGCGCGCACCCGCCCCCGCCAGCGCAGCGCAAATGGCGCGCCCCAGCCCCCGGCTGCCGCCGGTGACCACCGCGACCCTGTCGCCCAACGCTCCGCTGCGGCGTTGTGTCAAAACCCTCTCCTCCACTGATCGCCTATCCCGTCGATGACCCATGTGCGCTGACACATGATTCAGTTGATGAACGGCGCTGAAATCTGACTTATCGGAAAGCAAAACGATTTTCAATTGACGATTTGCGTATTTTAGGACAAAAAAAATTACGCAATAGCCGGGCGTGACGAATCACGCCCATCGATCCGGAGTCGGAACCGGCAAAAGCTGTGTGGGGAGAAAAGATAATGACAGGTCTGGCGGCGGACAGTGTGCGGGATGCAGGCACGGATATACCAAGCGGCGAAGAGTTGGTGGCGCGTGCCTTGGCGCTCCAGCCTGTGCTGCGCGAACGCGCTAAGGCCTGTGTCGCCGGACGCGATGTGCCCGCTGAATCCATTGCGGACATGCAGGCGGCAGGCTTTTTCAAAATCCTCCAGCCTAAAAGATGGGGCGGCTATGAAATGCACCCCAATGTGTTTTTTGAGGTGCAAAAGACGCTGGCGCGCGGCTGTATGTCAACCGGCTGGATGTTTGGTGTGTTGGGCTGCCACCCTTATGAACTGGCGTTGTTCGACAATCGAGCGCAGGTTGATGTCTGGGGCGACGATAACAGCATCCTCATGTCCTCTTCCTACCAGCCGGTGGGCAAGGTGACACGGGTGGAAGGCGGATTCCGACTGTCGGGTCATTGGGGCTTCTCTACCGGCTCCGTCCACTGTAACTGGGTGCTGCTCGGCGCATTGGTGCCGCCCGCCGAAGCTGGTGGCGCACCCGACATGCGCACCTTTTTGGTGCCGCGTAGCGACTATCGGATTGACCGCGATGCATGGCATGTCTTTGGCCTGCAGGGGACGGGTAGCCACGATATCATCGTAGATGATGTCTTCGTGCCCGAATATCGCACCCACCGCGCGCACGAAGGCTTTCTCTGCCAAAACCCGGGCCAAAAGGAAAATGACGGGGCGCTTTACTCGCTCCCCTGGGCGCAGGTGTTCATTCGCTCGGTCTCTACCTCCGCTTTTGGTGGTGCACGCGCGGCGGTTGATGCCGCGATGGCAATCATGCAAAGCCGCATTTCGACCAACACGGGCAAGGCATCCAAGGCTGACCCGATGCTGCACGCGGCCATTGCCGCTGCCCATGCGCAGATATTGGAAATGGAATTGACGCTGCGCACCAGCTTTGACGATCTGATGGGCTATGCAACGCGCGGCGAAGCCATCCCGATGGAGAAACGGGCGCTTTTCGGTTACAACAGCAGCGCAGTCGTCCGCCGCCTCGCCCGGTTGGTGGATGATATGGTGCAATTATTGGGTGGGCGCGCTGTCTATATGACGAGCGATATCATCCAGCCATGGCTCGACCTTAACGCCGCGCGCGCGCATGTGGCCAATGACCCCAATAACCGCACGACCGATGTCATCGGCACGATGCTCGGCGAAGCCCCCGGGTTTAACTTCCTATGAGCGCGCCGATGCACAGCAAGACATATGATGTCGTTGGCGGATATCGCATCCATGTGCAGGAAATCGGCACGGGCGAACCGGTCGTCTTTCTGCACGGCAGCGGCCCGGGCGCGTCGGGCGCATCGAACTTTCGCGATAATATCAACGCTTTTGTCGACGCCGGGTATCGGGTGATTTTGCCCGACATGATCGGCTATGGCGCCTCCTCCATGCCAGAGGGTATCGACTATACGCTGCAACTATTTACCGACACAATCCATGATGCATTGACCCAGCACGGGCTGACTCATGCGCATCTGGTCGGCAATTCACTCGGTGGCGGTGTCGCCATCCAGCTGACACTCGACCATCCGGCGTTCGCCGATTCATTGGTGTTGATGGCACCCGGCTGCATTGAGGAGCAGGCTGAATATTTCAAAATGCCGGGCATCGCCAAAATGGTGTCGGGCTTTGGCGGACCGGATTTCAATCTTGACGAACAGCGCCGCTTGGTCAGCAACCTTGTCCACCCCGATTTCGCGTCCAAAATATCCGATGAATTGGTGGCGGAGCGTTTTGCAGTGGCCCGCACCCAGCCCAAGGATGTGCTGACGCGGATGCGCACGCCCAATTTAGGGCCACATTTGGGTGCGCTGACCCAGCGGATTTTTGTCCTTTGGGGCGATAATGATGAATTTTGCTCGGTGCGCGGCGCGCGGCTCTTCCTCGACCAATGTGCCGATATTCGCGTCATGACTTTCGGTCGCACCGGTCATTGGGTGCAGGTTGAACGTGCGGCGCAGTTCAACGCGCATGTCTGTGCCTTTTTGGCGGATGGTTCGCATGGGGGATAATGCTGCCTATGGCCGCATGCTCTATGATGCGCTTCAAAATCGGCGGGTAATTGCGCCCCCGATTGAACAAACACCCGCGCTGAATATGGATGACGCTTATGCGATCAGCCTTGCATTTCTCGGCTACAGGCTGGAGGCTGGCGAACGCGTGATTGGCAAGAAAATCGGCGTGACGTCCAAGGCGGTGCAAGACATGCTTGGCGTCCACCAGCCCGATTTCGGCTTTCTTACCGACGCAATGCACATAACCGGCGATATTGATATCGACGCGCATCGTCTGATTGCCCCGCGCGCGGAGGCGGAGATTGGTTTCATCCTCGCCAATGATTTGAACGGCCCGGGCGTCACGCCACAGGATGTTATTGCGGCGACGGCTGCCATCTGCCCCTGTTTCGAAATCGTCGATAGCCGCATACGCGACTGGAAAATCTCCATCATCGATACCATTGCCGATAATGCGAGCTGCGGTGTTTTCGTGCTGGGGGCAGAGCGGCTGGATCCCCGGCTATTTTCCTTGCCCGACCTGCGCGTTAGCGTCAGCAAAAATGGCGCGCCGCTTTCCGAAGGTTTCGGGCATGCGGTGCAGGGCGACCCGGCTATGGCGGTCGCATGGCTTGCCAATACACTGGGCAATTATGGCGTCAGTCTGAACGCTGGGGACATCATATTGTCGGGTTCGCTGGTGCCGCTCGAACCGGCGGCGTGCGGCGACCGATTTGCCATGGAACTTTGGGATGGCGACAAGCAAATCGGCGCGTGCGTCGCGAATTTTATTTGAGGACATGAACATGACTCGCGTGAAGGCAGTGATCATCGGTTCGGGCAATATCGGCACCGATTTGATGATGAAGATGCTGAAATATCCGCAGAATATGGAATTGGTGGCGGTGGTCGGTATCGACGCGGGGAGCGAAGGATTGGCGATGGCGCGTGCACATGGTCTCGCGACCACGCATGAGGGGATAGAGGGGCTAAGGCGTCTGCCATGTTACGGCGATATCGGCATCGCTTTTGATGCAACCAGTGCCTATGCGCACAAGGAACACGATGCTTTGTTGCGCGCTGACGGCATCCAAGTGGTTGATTTGACTCCTGCGGCCATTGGCCCTTTTACCGTGCCGCCTGTGAATATGGAGGCGCATCTTTCGGCACCCAACGTCAATATGGTCACCTGTGGCGGGCAGGCGACGATACCGATGGTGGCGGCAGTTAGCCGGGTCGCCAAGGTGCATTATGCGGAAATCGTCGCTTCTGTTTCCTCCCGCTCTGCTGGGCCGGGTACGCGTGCCAATATTGACGAATTCACACGAACCACCGCGCGCGCAATAGAGGCGGTGGGCGGCGCTACCAAGGGTAAGGCTATCATCATCCTCAACCCCGCCGAACCGCCAATGATCATGCGTGACACGGTCTTCACGCTATCGGACGATGTGGCGGAGGATGTCGTGCGTGCGTCGGTTGATGCAATGGTCGGCGAAGTGCAGAAATATGTACCGGGATACCGGCTCAAACAAGCGGTGCAGTTCGAACGTTTTGGCGACAATAATCCGCTGACAATCCCCGGCATGGGGCAATTTACCGGCGTCAAGACGATGATCCTGCTCGAAGTGGAAGGAGCAGGGGATTATTTGCCGCCCTATTCCGGCAATCTCGACATTATGACAGCGGCGGCCAAGGCCACGGGCGAATTGCTCGCCGCGCGGAGGATGGCAGCATGAGCGGCTTCGATGTCGAGGCGGGGCACAAGCTCTACATCCAAGATGTGACCTTGCGCGATGGAATGCATGCCATCCGTCACATGTATGGCATCGACCATGTACGTAGCATAGCCGCCGCGCTCGATCGGGCGGGGGTTGATGCGATAGAGGTGGCGCATGGCGACGGTCTGTCCGGAGCTAGTTTCAACTACGGCTTTGGCGCGCATACCGATTGGGAATGGATAGAAGCGGTCGCCGATGTGTTGCAGAAATCGGTTCTGACAACGCTCATCCTCCCGGGTGTCGGCACGGTCGAAGAATTGCGCCGCGCCTATGACCTTGGCGTGCGTTCGGTGCGTGTTGCCACCCATTGTACCGAAGCGGATGTTTCCAAGCAGCATATCGGCATTGCGCGCGACCTAGGCATGGATGTCGCGGGCTTTTTGATGATGAGCCATATGATCGAAGCTGATGCGCTGGCCGCGCAGGCAGCATTGATGGAAAGCTATGGTGCCCAATGCATCTATGTCACGGACAGCGGTGGCGCGCTCGACATGGATGGTGTGCGCGCGCGATTTGCGGCCTATGATCGGGTGCTCAGGCCCGAAACGGGTCGTGGGATGCATGCGCACCATAATCTCTCCCTCGGCGTCGCTAACTCTATCATTGCCGCACAATGCGGCGCGGTCAGAATTGATGCGAGCCTTGCCGGCATGGGTGCCGGCGCGGGCAATGCGCCGCTTGAAGTTTTTATCGCCGCTGCGGATCGTAAGGGTTGGAACCATGGCTGCGACGTGATGGCGCTGATGGATGCTGCAGAGGATTTGGTTCGCCCACTTCAAGACCGCCCGGTTCGCGTCGACCGGGAAACACTCGCGCTGGGTTATGCCGGTGTATATTCCAGCTTTTTGCGCCATGCGGAAAGGGCAGCCGAAACCTATGGGCTGGATACGCGCGCCATCCTCGTTGAATTGGGACGACGCAAGATGGTCGGTGGACAGGAAGATATGATCGTTGATGTCGCACTCGACATGCTGAAGGCAGCGGAACAGGCATAATGCCGACAATCACCCGTCATCGCCCCTTTCCGATGGAGGCGGTGCCCGCTTGGGACGGGGCAGCGGATGTCATCATTGTCGGTTTTGGCGCGGCGGGAGCCTGCGCAGCAATTGGTGCGGCGGAGACGGGAGCGGATGTCCTCCTCCTCGAACGCAATGCGGGAAGCGGCGGTGCGTCCGGCCTGTCGGGCGGGGAAATATATGTGGGTGGGGGCAGCGATGCGCAGCGTGCCGCTGGATTTGACGATGATATTGGCGAATTTGAAAAATATCTGCTGGCTGCGGGCGGCCCATGCGCGGACGCCGACAAATGCCATGCCTATGCAGCAGGTGCGCTTAGCCATTATCAGTGGCTGAAAGACATTGGCGTTCCCTATCGTGGCAATTATCTACCGGGCAAACATATCGAACCAGTGGATGATTCAACTTTAATTTGGTCGGGGAGCGAGGCTGCCGCCCCCTTTTGCGACATCGCCAAGCCCGCCCCGCGCGGCCATGTCATCCAGCATATGGGTTGGGGCGGCGGGCGCCCCTTAGTTGATATTTTGGAACAGCGCGTGCGTGATTTGGGCGTGCGCATAGCGTGCAATGTACGTGTAGCCGCATTGATTGCAGACGGTGAAAAAATTGCGGGCGTTGTCGCGCGCATCGACAATCGTGACCATTTTTTGCGTGCGCACAAGGGGGTTGTGCTGGCGACAGGTGGCTTTGCCTTTAACGATGCGATGCGCGCGCAATATTGTCCGCAGAGCCTGTCCCTCTCCGACCCGATTGGCGACAAGGATGATGGGCTGGGAATTGAACTTGGCATGGGTGCGGGCGGGCGCGCCATTCATATGGACCAGTTTTTCACCACCTGTCCGTGGACCATGCCTGAGTCCCAAGCCTATGGCGTTTTCGTCAATGTCGCTGGGCAACGTTTCATCAATGAAGATTGCTACCATGGTCGCGTGACGCGCACTGCCATCGATCAGCCGGGCGGACGCGTATATCTCTTGCTCGACCATGCACATTTTTCACAGCCGCTCGACCTTGCGCGCATGGATATTGCCGCAACCGGTGCGGATTGGAGAGAGGTGGAAAGCGAATTGGAAATGGTGGCGGGCACATTGTCGGCAACCATGGATTTTTACAATCACCATGCGCGTGAAGGCCGAGACCCGTTATTCGACAAGCGCATCCCGATATTGACGCCGCTTGATAAGGGGCCGTTTGTCGCGCTGGAGCTTAACTTTGCGCGCAGCTATTGCAGTTTTTTTACGCTGGGTGGGCTGCACACATCGGACATGGGTGAAGTGCTCGATGGCGATGCTATGCCGATCAGCGGTCTGTTCGCTGCGGGGCGCTGTACCAGTGGGCTGCCCGCATGGGGGCATGGCTATAGCTCTGGATTGAGCCTCGCCGATTGCACATTTTTTGGGCGGCGAGCAGGACATGCGGCGGCAGCGACGTGAGTAGTTTCCTCGAGCAGCGGCTACAATCGCTCGAAGATGCTGAAAATATCCGTAACCTCATCGCCCATTATGGCCCCTTGGCCGACGCGGGCGATGCGCAGGCTGTCGCATATTTATGGACCGTGGATGGCGTCTATAAGGTCGGTGGCTTTGCCGAGGCGGTGGGGCGGGACGCCATTGCTGGGTTAATTGCGGGTGCGGTACATCAGCAATATTTGGCGGCAGGGGTCGCGCATATCCTCGGCCCGCTGGCGCTCAGCCTTAATGGCGATTGTGCAGCGGCGCGCGGCCATAGCCTTGTCGTGCTGCATGGGGCAGGGGATGGGTTTCACATCATCCGCGCATCGGCCAATTTGTGGCAATTGGTGCGCGGTGATGATGCAGGATTTGGCGGCTGGCGCGTCAAGCGACGCGATAACCGTCTGCTCCGTGGCGATGCTGCGGCGCGCGAACTATTTGATACGGCCTAGGCGCTCTTGCTTTCACCCAAATCAAGCAGGGTTGGCTTGGCAGCAGTGCCGCCGCCGCGTCGATGGGTGAAGCGGCCATCGACTTGGCTACCTTGTTCAATGGTCAGATTTTCATAGGTAACGTCGCCGGTGATCCGCGCGGTCGCGTGGATGATGAGGTCGCGGGCGTTGATTGACCCTTCGATTGTGCCAGCGAGCTTCGCGCTTTCGGCGACGACCGCCCCCTTTATTTGGCTGTCCGCGCCCTGCACCAGATTGGCGCAGGTCAAATCCCCTTCGATCCGTCCATCGAGGTGGAGGTCGACGCTAGCCGCGACATTGCCGGTGATGACGATGTCGCTACCGAATACGGAAAAAGTGCTGCCCATCGAACTGCTCGCTCCCCTAACCGGTGCGACCGGTGTTGCGTTGGACATCGGCTTGGACTTTGAGAACATCGCTGTTCGCCTCCAGAAAACGGCGCGGGTTGACGGGCTGCCCGCTCAAACGCACCTCAAAATGTAAATGGGTGCCGGTCGAGCGCCCGGTCGAGCCCATGCGCGCGATCAATGTGCCCGCTGGAACATCCTGTCCTTGGCGTGCAACAAAGCCCGACAAGTGGGCGTAGCGCGTCATGATGCCGTGACCATGGTCTATTTCAACGACATTGCCATAGCCGGAGCGTTGCCCAACAAAGGCAATGCGCCCAGCAGCAGCAGCGCGAATTGGGCTGCCATATGCACCGCGGAAATCAAGCCCCGCATGCATGGCGCCCGCCCCGGTAAAGGGGTCATGGCGATAGCCAAAGCCGCTCGATAAATTCATGCCATCGGCGGGCAGGGTGGATGGGATAGACAATATCATCCCCTCGAGCGCCACCATCCGTTCAAAACTGGCGGCGAAGCGCTGAAACATGGCGTCGCGCGGCGGGGTGCCGCCTGGACGTGCCATGGGGATGAAAGGGCCACCCATAGCGTCATTTTCGCCCAAGCGGATGCCGACCGCCGCGAGCGCGGCGGCTGCGCGTGCGCTGCGCGTTTCAGCCTGTCGGGTCAATTGCGCGATGGTGTTGCGCTGGCGCGCCGCAAGGGCGCTTAATGCACTGACTTCCCGCGCCATTGGGTTATGTCCATCGATTGGCGTTGTGCCAGCGTCTCGGGCGACGGGCGCAGGGGCGTCATCGCCATCCTCACCCGCCATCTGGTCAACCACCTCCTCGATATAGTTTTGACGGCGGTTGAGCCGGTCAACTTCGCTGGCGATGGCTTCGCGCGTGCGGGCAACGCGTGCTTCTGCGGCTTCGACGGCAACCGCCCGCGCAGCAACGTTCCGGTTATGCCAAGCATCATAGCTTCGGGCGGCAACCATATAGCAGGTGAAGATCAGCCACGCGCCCAACACCGCGAGCACCGCATAGGCGGCGCGACGCTGCACAGCAGCGCTGATCCGCAAAAAGCGAACCTCTCCGCCAGTGCGGACAAAAATCTCATAATCGCGGAATAACGCTTTCCACCGTTGGGAAAGCGCTGCGCCGCGCAACTGTAAATTCACGTGGTGCGACCCCCGTGTTAAACCCGAGAAGGGCGAATTAGAGGGTGGCGCAAATGGAGTCGAATCGCGCTGGTCAGACTCGTGATGAATCGAAACAGGGTTGCGACGAACCGCGCACCCAGCGGCAATTTGATGCCAAATGATACAAATATGCGGCGCGAATCGATTCTGTTTGCCTGTGCGTAGGGGCAACAATGGCTTGCAATTTAGATATTTAGGCCGCAGCATCACAGACCGTGGGGCAGTATATATTTTGTCCCCCAATATAAATGGATCCAGACTCTGGGAGGGAGGATGTCATGGAATGGATGTTGATGGCTTGGCATAAATTTGCCGATTTTTCGGGGCGGGCACGCCGCAAAGAATATTGGATGTTCGTGCTGGGCGTTGTGATCGTTTCGGTCGTTTTGCAGATTATTGATGGGATAGTGGGTACAGCGCCCTATCTTGCTGGGCTATTTTCCTTGGCAGCACTTGTCCCGTCGATTGCGGTTGGGGTGCGCCGCTTGCATGATCAGGACAAGAGCGGCTGGTTCATGCTGCTCGGACTTATTCCGGTGGTTGGTATCGTGCTGCTTGTCTTCATGTGCCTGGAAGGTACATCGGGCCCCAATCAATATGGGCCGGACCCCAAAGCGGGGTGAGTTTTGTGCGGCGAGCTTTGTTATCGAACAAAGCTCGCCCGCTTACTCCACAAAATATTTAAGCAGGCGTTGACCATTTTACGCTAATCCCGCTGCATGAGCGATAGCGCCAAGCCCCGTCGTTCCCGCACCAAGTCGGGAAAATCCGCCGAAAATTTGGCACATACCGATGCACTGCTGGCGTCAGGCGTGCCGTCTGCACGCACGATGCGGCCAACCTCTGCCGTGTCGAGCGGTGTTGGTTTTGTCGGCATGGCTGCGTTGCTTAGCTGGTATTTGATTGCGCGCCATTATCACATGGATGGGGAGTTTAGCGCGATCGCCAGCGTCGTGTGCATCGCGCTCGTGATGAGCGCATGGTCGCTGTTGGTGGACAAGGTACATCGCAATCCATCAACAGGGATTAATTGGTCACTACGGCGCGATTGGGCCGAAGTGCATAAAATCAGCGCGGTCAAGATTGCCGGCCTCTGGGCAACATGGGCGATTATCGGCTTTTTATATTGTGTTTTCCGCTATTATTGGTCCGGACCATATGCCTTTGCGATGCGCTGGATCGGCTTCGCGATGGTGCCGGTGGCGCTGCTATCGATCCCCTATGTCCTCTGGCTCGACCGGCGATTGGTCGAACCGCGCGATGGCGCGTGGCATTTCGGCGAATGGTTGATGGGCGGCGATGACTATGATGTTGATAAAATATGGCGACATTTGCGCCTGTGGGCGGTGAAGGGATTTTACACCGCGTTCATGGTGTCGATTGTGCCGGGCAATTTTTTGCCGATACTGCTCCGCCCAGTTGATGTCATAATGTCCAATCCGCTGGAATTTGCGGCCTTCCTCGTAGCCTTCACCTATCTTGTCGATGTGCATTTCGCGACCGTAGGCTATGTTTTGACGATGCGCCCGCTAGACGCGCATATTCGTACCGCCAATCCTTATGGTATGGGCTGGGTAGCGGCACTCGTCTGTTACCCACCCTTTGTGCTTATGAACCCCGGTGGCCCGCTATTCTATGGAGAGGATTCTGCCGGTTTTGCCGCGACCGGCGATATTTCGCACGGCTGGTATGTCTGGGCGCAGTATTTCCACGTGCCGATGGCATTGGCATGGGGCTGGGCGGCCCTGCTCGTCGTGCTGTGCGCTGTTTATGCTTGGGCAACGGTTGCATTTGGATTGCGTTTTTCCAATCTGACCCATCGCGGCATCATTACCCACGGCCCCTATGCATGGACGCGCCATCCCGCCTATTTGGCCAAAAATGCTTATTGGTGGCTAGCAGGCTTGGTGCTGCTACCTTGGGACGGCGATTTGGTGCAGGCCATCCGCAACGTCACCTTGTTAGCGATGGTAAGTGGCGTTTATTATTGGCGCGCAAAGACAGAGGAGCGGCATTTGCTCGGCGATCCCGCCTATGCTGCCTATTGGGAATGGGCACAGGATCATGCGCCTGTCCCGCGCCTGTTCCGTCGCCTGTCCGGTATGGCGCGCCCAATGATACGGTTGGAACCTGATTCGCGTGTTGGGTCGGTGAACTAACGACTAGAAGCTTTTTTCGCCGTAAATGGGCGCAATATCGCCGCCCCATGCGCTGTGAAAGCGATCAAGCAAGCGTTCGGCAGGGACGCGGCCATCAGCCAATATTTCGCGCAAGGGGTTGAGGAAACCAACCTCATTCTCGCCCATCGAATTAACCTCATCGCGCGCTGCCAATCCGGCTGAGGCGATGTCAAGAATTTGCGCCGCAACCTCGCGCAAGGTTCGCCCATCGGGTGCACGCGCATTGAGCGCGAGGCGTGGCACCTCATCGCGCAGCTGTTGCTGCCCCTCTATGCTCCAGTCTTTGACCACGTCCCATGCGGCATCAAGCGCCGCATTGTCATAAAGGACGCCGACCCAAAAAGCGGGTAGCGCGCAAATCCGATTCCATGGGCCGCCGTCTGCCCCGCGCATTTCCAAAAAGCTTTTGAGCCGCACCTCGGGAAAGGCGGTGGACAGATGGTCGTTCCAGTCGCTCAATGTCGGCAATTCGCCAGGCAGGGCAGGTAATTTGCCCGCCATGAAATCCTGAAAATTCTGTCCCGCAGCATCGATATATTTGCCGTCGCGATAGACGAAATACATCGGCACGTTCAGCATATATTGCGCGTATCGTTCATAGCCGAACCCCTCATCAAAAACGAAGGGCAACATGCCAGTGCGTGCCGGGTCGGTATCGGTCCAGATATGGCTGCGATAGGAAAGAAAGCCGTTGGGCCGCCCCTCGGTAAAGGGGCTGTTTGCAAATAGTGCGGTCGCCAGCGGTTGGAGCGCGAGCGATACGCGGAATTTCTGCACCATATTTGCCTCGCTACAATAATCGAGGTTTGTCTGGATGGTGCAGGTGCGCAGCATCATGTCGAGTCCCAAGCTGCCGACGCGCGGCATATGGGCGAGCATGATGGCGTATCGCCCCTTGGGCATGATGGGGAGGTCGGCACGTGCCTTATCCGGCCACATGCCAAGCCCCATAAACCCGAGGCCAAGTTCTTCGCCGACCGCTTTGACCTGTTTCAAATGGCGGCCGGTTTCGGCGCAAGTTTGGTGGAGGTTGCAGACCGGTGCACCCGACAATTCAAGCTGTCCTGCGGGTTCGAGGCTGATCGTGCCATCGTCGCCCGCCAAGGCAATAACATTGTCGCCTTCGACAATAGGTTCCCAACCATAGCGTGTGAGCGCCATCAACAAATCGCGGATGCCGCCCGGTTCATCATAGCTCGGCGCGCGATGGTCGGCGGTTCGATAGACGAGTTTTTCATGCTCCGTGCCGATCCGCCAGCGGGTACGCGGCTTTTCGCCCGCTGCCATGGGGGCGATGAGATCGGCGATATTGGCAACGATCGGATCGTTGCTTTTCGAAACCTGTCTGGTGCTCATGGCGCTGATGTAGCAAGCGCGCGCGCCATTGCTAGGGGGTGTGTAACATTATTCCATTTGGTCAGTTGACGGTGACGTCAAAAGTCACAGCCAGACTCGCGCCGGAGATTAATGTCGTGCGACTGGCGGTTACCACGCCCGCGCTAAAGGCGGCGCCATCAGGGTCGCTTTCATCACCGCCACTAGCGTCATCATCCTCCACCGTGGCTGCCCCAGCACAGCTATTGCCGGTGCGCAGGCTTCCGCTCACAAAGGTGACATTGGCGGGGACAGTGTCGCTGATCGCCAAATTGGCTGCCGTTCCGCTGTCGGGATTATGCGCCAAGATGCAATAACGAATGGTCGCGCCGGGTATTTCAAAGGGGTTGGTAACGCCGTTGACTGGGTCACTGACCAATGTGCTGGTCTTTGCCATGGTAAGGGTCGCGGTCGGGCGGCAAAAGCTTATGTCGTGCAACGCAATTGCCTGTCCACCGGGGTCCGCCGGGGCAAGGCTGTGGTTGCCGTAATCGATGATGATGGTGTCCACGGGGCTGGTAAAGGTAACGGTGATGTTGCCGTTCGCGCTGGTATCAGCGGACAAGCCATCCCCATAAGCGCTGTTACCGATCACATAGTTGGAAACGCCATTCGTAACCGTCGGATAAACTGGCGCGCCATTGAATGTGCCGCTGATGGTCACGCGGTCGGCAAATTGCCCCGCATTATAATCCACGTCAAAGATCATGAATTGCAGACCGGGTACGGGGGTCGGCAGGGTCAGCGTCAAAACTGCATTTTGGGGAATGTTGGCGAAATCCGGGTAGAGAAAGAGCGAGGATTGCCCCGGCGGCAAACCACCGGTTACCGTCGTCTGTTCTGCCGGACTTTGCCCACCATAGGTCACATTGTTAAGCCAGGTTGCGGCGGTAACAATGTTGAAATTATAGGTGCCGATGCCGGTTACGGTGAAATTATTGTTGGTTGTGCCCGCAGGCCACACAACGCTCGCCGAATCCCAGTCAAAAACGGTGGTGCCGACCGGACAGACCAGGGTTGGCGGCGTTCCGGCGACGCGTGAACCCGACACAGTGAAGTTGATAGATGCGTCATCATCCTCCGTGGTTGACCCATTGTTCGGCGTGGAATCGCCATCGGTCAGGTCGGACGCAAATACCTCCGCCGTATTGGTGACCGTCGCGCCAGCGGACGCATTGACCGTGACATTTATGGTGAGCGTTCGGGTCGTGCCGACTGGGATCGATCCGACTGTCCAATTGCCGGTCACCGCATCATAGCTGCCAAAGCCGCTGGCGCTGACGAAATTGACCCCGACTGGCAAGATATCGCGCACGACAACGCCCGTCGCAGCATTGGGGCCGGCATTTGTTACCTGCAACGTGTAGCTGATCGATGCGCCATAGGTAGGCGCTGCATTGCTGACCGTTTTGGTGAGCGACAGGTCAGACATCGGCCCAGCCTCTGTTATATAAAGGTCGGCGCGGGTGAAGGTGCCATTGTCGGCAGAGGGGTAAAGGTCGCAAATTTCCAGCCGCCATGTCCCCGCCGCAGCTTGACCATTAAAGGCGCTGAGCAACGCATTTGGACGGAATGTGTTGGCATAGGGGGTTGGTGCGGTGGTCGAATGATTTCCCGTCGCCGAATCGGTATTCACCACCTGTGCAGCCGCATCATCGAGCAGAACGTTGAAGTTATTGCCCGAGATATTGGTAGTGTCGCCGTTGACGATTTGGACACGGGTTCCGGCTGGCGATTGTAGAATCGCCCGAATATCGCCGCGCCAAGTGTGCGTCGCAAAAATGCCAATGTCGATGTCGCCAACATTATAACTGCCGGTAACTGTAAAGTTGACTACGCGCGGCGTTCCGCAGGGCGTGCTGCTGTTGATCACACCGCTGGTGGTATTGGTAAATTGGTGCACCTGTGCCCAAACGGGTGTGGCCAGCATCAACAGAGCCAGCAGCATCGCTCGCGCAAAATGCCCGCAAACGGCCCGGGAATGGGGTATAATCTGGTCCAAAACTTGCGCCTAGTGCCTGCAATTGCCTATCTCATCCCCGCGATAGCGCAAGATGGTGAACGGCACGTAAATTTAGGGCGCGCAGGACGTGGACTGCCGTGCTGCCAGTATCAACGTGCTCGCCGCCAAAGCAGCCGTTTCTGCACGTAATATCTGTGGTCCCAGCGTTACACGGCGTGCCGCTGGCAGCGCGCGGATGGCGGCGCGTTCACTGTCGCTAAAGCCACCCTCTGGCCCAATCAGCACTGCGGCAGGGACATGCCCGTCTGCCTGTACGACATCCAACAAATTTTCACCGCCATTTTCATCGGCAAAATATAGCCGCCGTTCGGCAGGCCAATTTGCCAGCATGTGTTGGAGCTTTTGCAGTGTGTCGATACGCGGCAGGGCGGTACGACCGCATTGTTCGGCGGCTTCCTGCGCGATTGCGCGCGCACGTTCCATGTTGATGCGTTCGGCAATGCTGCGCTCCATGCCGATGGGGCAGATTTGGCCGACCCCCAATTCGGTCGCTTTTTCAATCAACCAATCCCACCGCTGACGCTTGATCGGACTGGCGCAGAGCCAAAAATCATCGACCAACTGCCGTTCGCGTAGAAACCCGCGCACCAACAATATGCAATCGCGCTTACCGACTGTCGTCAGCTCAGCCAGATATTCACCGCCGACATCATCGCATAGTCTGACGGGGTCGCCGACGGTGCGGCGCATGACGTGGGTTAGATAATGGGCGGCATTGCCGGTTAAATGCACCGACGCATTGATATTGAGTGGCGGCGGCACGAACAGGCGCGGGGTCGATTTTGGCGGCCAGGCGGGTGTAGCGGGCATGGACGGCGCCTAGCGCAATCGGGCGCAACAATCTATGGCACGACGATGCGGCCAGATACATCCACAGTACCAGACAGCGAATATCGCGGTTGGCTGCGCTGGCTGCCGGGCTTTGCCCGCCCCTATGCGCTATTGGCGCGATTTGATCGGCCTATTGGTTGGTGGCTTCTCTTTTGGCCGGGTTTCTGGGGAGTGGCGCTGGCGGGCGGCCTTGTGTCCCACTGGTCATTGCTAGTCTGGCTGCTGATCGGTGCAATTGCCATGCGCGGCGCTGGGTGTGTTTATAATGATATGGTCGATGTGGATATTGACCGACGGGTGGCGCGCACGCGTAGCCGCCCGATTGCGAGCGGGCAGGTGTCGCGCCAAGCGGCAGCGGCCTTTGCGCTGGCGCTGTGCGGGGTCGGTTTGATCGTATTGCTGCAATTATCGCGCCTTGCGCAAATCATCGCACTGGCATCCGTTCTGCCCGTCCTCGCTTATCCCTTTATGAAGCGCATCACATGGTGGCCGCAGGCTTGGCTGGGCATAGTCTTTAGCTGGGCCGCGCTCGTGGGGTGGGTGGCCGTGGCGGATGGCACGCGCTGGATTGCGGGCGTGTTGCTTTACGCTGGCAGTATTTTCTGGGTTGTCGGTTATGACAGTATTTATGCACTGCAGGATCTGGAGGATGATGCGATCGCTGGCGTAAAATCGAGCGCGCGGGCGATGGGCCGCCATATCCGTAAAGGTGTGATGATATGCTATGCTATTGCCCTGTTGCTCTGGGCGGCAGCATTTTGGTACGTGCGCCCCGACCCTCTCGTCTTGGCCGCACTATTGCCTGTGGCAGCGCATTTTTATTGGCAAGTTGTAACGCTTGATGCGGCGGATGGCGCGAACGCGCTCCACCGGTTTCGTTCCAACCGTTTTGCCGGTTTGCTGGTCGCACTCGCCTGCGCTACGGTGGGGATGAGCAGCTAAGGCAATTTTTGCGCATGCACGCGCATTTGTTCGCTTGGCGTTCAGCAAGACGCTGGCTATACCCTCCGCCCATGCAGAAATTTCGCCTCTCCATCGCCGCCATCCTCCTCCCCGCTACGCTGCTTGGCGGCTGTGCCGGTTTTGGTGGCGGCAGATCCGGCCCGCGCGACACCCGCTATGTCGCGCGCGATGTCTCCACCCTCTATAACGCGGCGGTTGATCGTATGCGTCAGGGGCAATATCGGATCGCGGCCGGCCTATTTGATGAGGTGGAGCGCCAGCACCCCTATTCGCCGTGGGCGCGCCGTGCCCAGTTGATGAGCGCGTTCAGCAATTATGCTGCCGGGCAATTTACCGAATCAATTGCCTCTGCGCAGCGTTTTTTACAAATCCACCCCGGCAGCCGCGACGTGCCCTATGCCTATTACCTCGTCGCCTTATGCTATTATGAACAGATCAGCGATGTGACGCGCGACCAGCGCATTTCGCAACAGGCGCTTGATGCGCTCAATGAATTGGTGCGTCGTTACCCCAATAGCGAATATGCCGCCGATGCCCGGCTGAAGATTGACTTGGTCAACGACCATCTGGCGGGCAAGGAAATGGAAATTGGGCGCTTCTATGAACGCTCGTCGCACTGGTTGGGCGCGACCGTGCGTTTCCGCAATGTCGTGGATAATTATCAGACGACCAGCCACGCACCCGAGGCGCTTTATCGACTGGTCGAATGCTATCTCTCGCTCGGCATGGGGCAGGAAGCGGCGCGCGCCGCCGCTGTATTGGGGCGTAATTATGCGGGCAGCGAATGGTATGAGCGCGCCTATCGGCTGATGGGCGAACACCCGCCGGTTGCGCCCGCCGCCGCGCCAACGACGAGCGCGCCCGCCCCCGCCGCACCCTGATGTCCATATATCGGCGCGGCACATGCTGATCGCGCTGTCGATCCGCGATATCGTCCTTATCGACCGACTGGAGCTTGATTTTGGTTCCGGCCTCAGCGTTCTCACGGGTGAAACCGGTGCGGGCAAATCTATCCTGCTCGATGCGCTGGGCTTGGCGCTCGGCGCGCGTGCCGACAGTGATTTGGTGCGCAAGGGGGCGGATCGTGGCCAAGTGGCAGCAAGTTTTGCTCCGCCACCTGCGGGGCACGCCATTTGGGATATGCTCGAAGATGCGGGCATAGAGGGCGCCCGTGACGAGGCGCTGGTCATTCGCCGCGACCTGCGCGCCGACGGGGGCAGCCGCGCCTTCATTGCCGACCAGCCGGTCAGTGCCGCTTTGCTGCGCGATGTGGGTAGTATGTTGGTGGAGATACACGGCCAGCATGATGAACGCGGCTTGTTGAGCGCACGCGGCCACCGCGCACTGCTCGACGCTTTTGGCCGCATAGATACCGCTGCCGTTTCGAATGCTTGGGCGGCATGGCAGGGCGCAGCAACCCGTTTGGCTGAGGCGCAAGGCCGGCTTGCCGCCGATAGCTCGGAAAGCGCGTGGCTCGACCATGCGTTGGCTGAGTTTGCTGCCATTGCCCCGCAGGCGGGGGAAGAGGCGGCGCTCGCTGAAAGCCGCGCAGCGATGCAAAAAGGGGAGCGGCTGGCCGAAGATATGGCCGCCGTGCTCGCGCAACTTATGGGAAGTGACGGGGCGCTCGCCCAATTGCGCGGGTCGACCCGTCGACTCGATCGGTTAGCGGGCGAACACCCCCATTTTGCTGAAGCGCTGGCCGCTTTTGACCGTGCGCTGGCCGAATGTGATGAGGGCGAGGGTGCGTTGGCACGTGCCGCTGACGCGCTGCGCCACGACCCGACTGAGCTCGACCGCATCGAAACCCGATTATTCGATATTCGTGCCTTGGCGCGCAAACATCGGGTGGAGGCGGATGCGCTGGGCGTGCTCCAAGCCGAATTGCAACAGCGACGCGCGGCCATAGATGCAGGGGCGGACAGCCTGAGCGCGTTGGAGGGGGCTTTGACGCGCGCGCGCGATGCATATTGCACAGAAGCCGCCAAGCTGACGCAGGTACGCCATGCTGCCGCGCTGGCGTTGGATGCTGCGGTGATGCTGGAATTACCGCCGCTCAAACTCGACGCTGCACGGTTTCAGACCATGATCGAACCGCTTGCCGAGGGGGATTGGGGGGCAATGGGGGCAGAACGAGTCGAATTTCGGATTGCCACCAACCATGGCAGCGATTTTGGCGCGCTAATCAAAATCGCATCGGGGGGCGAATTATCTCGCTTTTTGCTGGCGCTCAAAGTTGCGCTGGCTGGGGTTGGTGGTGCGCAGACGATTGTCTTTGACGAAATTGACCGCGGGGTTGGCGGCGCAGTGGCGAGCGCAATTGGGGAGCGGCTGGCCTTGCTCGCGCGCGAACGGCAGATACTGGTTGTTACCCATTCGCCGCAAGTCGCCGCGCGCGGCGGACAGCATTTTCTGATCCAAAAAACGGCCATGGATGACCAAACGCGCGCCGCTGTGTCCTTGCTCGACGCCCCTGCACGGCAAGAGGAGATTGCGCGCATGCTGTCGGGCGCAGCAATAACCGATGAAGCGCGCGCGGCAGCGGCGCGACTGCTGGAACATGTCTGAGGCTGTAGAAACGGCCGACGCGGCGCTGCACCGGCCAGTTTGGCACTGCCTGAACCACCGGCAAGCACATCTGGCGCATTGGCGGGGGGATGCCGTGACAATAGATCGCGCTTGGTCCCTTTATCGCGGCGCGTGATGATGGGCGCGTGGCGCGCAACGACATGGCGGCGTTGATGCTGCCGGATGAAACATATTGGATGGTCGAAGACCGCGATTGGCAAGATCCCCCCAGAACCAAGCGTATCGATCGGGCGTTGCTGCTCCAGATGCGGCTGGGCCAGTTGCCACAGAATATCGCGCATCGATATGCCATCCATCCTTGTAGTGCGGCGGATGTCCCCCAAATGGCTGCGCTCGCCAGACATGCGCAGCCCGGCCCCTGGCATGACCGCACGCAGGATTATGGGCCGTTTTTTGCTATCCATATTGACGGGCGCTTGGCGGCGATGGCCGGGCAGCGCATGTTGTTGCCCGGCTTGGCGGAATTGAGCGGGGTTGCCACCCACGCCGATTTTCGCGGACGGGGATTGGCGCGCGCGCTCATCATCCACGTACTCCACAATATGGCGGCGCGCGGCGAAGGGGCATTTCTGCACAGCTATGCGCAAAATACGGGTGCCAATATGCTATACCACGCGCTAGGATTTGTGACGACGCGCGAGATGCATGCGATTAAACTCGCCCGATGACCAGCGATTCCCCGATATCCGAAGCAGACGCCGCCAACCGACTGATGCGTTTGGCGCGTGAGATTGCACAGCATAATCGCGCCTATCATGATGCCGATATGCCAGTGATCAGCGACGCGGAATATGACGCGTTGGTGCGTGAAAATGCCGAACTGGAGAGGGTCTTTCCCCATTTGGTACGTAGTGACAGTCCGTCCAAATTGGTCGGTGCCCCCGCAAATAGTGCGCTGACCAAAGTCAGGCATGCCCGCCCCATGCTCAGCCTCGACAATGGCTTTACTGATGACGATATCGCAGAATTTGCGCAGCGGGTCGCACGCTTTTTGAAACTGGACGACGCGAGCCAGACCGCCTTTACTGCTGAACCCAAGATCGATGGCCTGTCCTGTTCGCTGCGCTACGAAGGGCGCAAGTTGGTGCAGGCAGCGACGCGCGGTGATGGTCAGGTGGGGGAGGATGTGACAGCAAACGTCCGCACCATCGCTGATATTCCCCAGAATTTGCCCGATGATGCGCCCGACATATTTGAAATTCGCGGCGAAATTTATATGGCCAAGGCGGATTTTGCGGCGCTCAATGCGGCGCAAGAAGCGGCGGGGCAGAAAATTTTTGCCAACCCGCGCAATGCCGCTGCCGGTTCACTTCGGCAAAAGGATGCGGCGGTTACTGCCGCGCGGCCCTTGCATTTTCTGGTGCATGGCTGGGGCGAAGTGTGCGCGTTACCCGCCGATACGCAATATGGGGTGATGCGGGCGATTGCAGGTTGGGGCTTTACGGTGGAACCGCGCCTGTGCAGGGTCGTTGGGGTGGAGGCCGCGCTTAGCCATTATCGCAGCATCGAAAGCGAACGAGCCGACCTGCCCTATGACATTGACGGGGTTGTTTATAAGGTTGACCGGCTCGATTGGCAGGAACGATTGGGCTTTGTTGCGCGCGCGCCCCGATGGGCATTGGCGCACAAATTTCCCGCCGAACGCGCACAAACGACGTTGGAGGCAATTGAAATTCAAGTTGGGCGCACGGGCAAATTGACGCCCGTTGGCCGCCTCAGCCCGGTCAATGTGGGCGGGGTAATGGTGTCCAATGTCACGTTGCACAATCGTGATGAAATTGCGCGGCTGGGGCTGCGCGTTGGCGACAGGGTGGTTATCCAGCGGGCAGGGGATGTTATCCCGCAGATTGTCGAAAATCTGACCCGCGCAGCACCGCGCCCGCCCTTTGCCTTTCCGGATCATTGTCCGGCATGTCACAGCGAAGCGGTGGCAGAAGTCGGTGAAGTCGATGTGCGCTGCACCGGCGGGTTGATCTGTGTCGCGCAACGTTATGAACGGCTCAAACATTTCGTCGCGCGCGGTGCACTCGATATCGAGGGGTTGGGCGAAAAAAGCATCGCCGAGTTTATTGCGCTTGGTTGGCTCGCTGCGCCTGCGGATATTTTCCGCCTACATCAGCATCGCGCCGCATTGTTGGGGCGTGAAGGGTGGCAGCAAAAATCGGTCGATAATTTGTTGGCGGCGATTGAGGCAAAGCGTGCACCCGATGCCGCGCGTCTGTTGTTCGGTTTGGGCATCCGCCATGTCGGCGCGGTGACGGCGCGCGACCTGCTCAAAAGCTTTGTGACGCTGTCCACGCTGCGACAGGTGGCGACGGCAGCACATGACGGCGATGCGGCGGCGCTGGCGCAACTGACAGCCATCGATGGGGTTGGCCCGTCGGTGATTGCGGCGCTCGGCAGTTTTCTGCACGAGCCGCATAATGTTGCGCTGTGGGATGATCTGTTGGGGGAGGTTACACCGCCGCCCTATATTGTGGCGGTGCGCGCCAGTGCATGGAATGGCAAGACGATCGTCTTTACCGGCAAATTGGAAAGTATAAGCCGCGATGAAGCAAAGGCGCAGGCCGAGATGATCGGCGCGCGGGCAGCCGGATCGGTCAGCGCTGCCACCGACCTGCTGGTCGCGGGGCCGGGGGCGGGTAGCAAGCTCAAAAAAGCGCAGGAATTGGGCATAGAAGTAGTGGATGAAGCCGAATGGGCGGCAATTTTCGCCGCTGCACGTTCGGACTAGCGCTGCCCCTAAATACTCGAGATTATGATGTTGACTCGCCGGTTGCGCTGTTTGCCATCGGCGGTGCTATTATCGGCAATCGGGTTGGCTTCACCGCGCCCAGCGGTGGTCAGATTTGTGTCGGCAAACCCACTCTGGGCCATAATCATGGCTACCGATTGTGCTCGCGACAATGACAGCGCAAGATTATGCTCCGTCGAACCGCTGTCATCGGTGTGGCCATCAATACGCGCATGGTCGATGCCGACGCGCAACAAATTTTCCGACAAATGTTGAATCCGACTGCGCATATCCGGTTTTATGTCGCTCGAATCGACGTCGAAAAGCAACTGATCCTGCATTGATAGCAGCCAACCGTCCGGCGTATCGACGAAACCTTCGGCGACAAGAACCTGTCGCTGCGCTGTGGTGACGCCATGCGTGTTGCGCACTGTGGCACAGGCGCTGAGCGCGGCGCTGAGCAGCAATATCGTCAATGCATGGCGCGTGCGGGTGAAAATCTCTGTCATCTTGGTCATGGACTATTCCAATGTTCTGCTTCGCGGCCCGATATTTTGTCAGCATACATACGTTCGTCGGCGACACGCAGCAGCGTGTCGACATCGCGTCCATCGTCAGGGAATATCGCGCTGCCGATCGACAGGCTGACGGTTGCAACGTCGGCGTCGGTGATGGCGATGGGAACACTCATCGCTTCGCGGATCCGGCGGGCGACCGATTTGGCATCACCCGTCCCCTCTAGATGGTTGACCAACACCGCAAATTCATCCCCACCCACACGCGCGGCCATGTCGCCGATCCGCAATATCGGCGAAATTCGGGCCGCAACTTCGGCAATCACGCGGTCGCCGGCTGCGTGGCCATATTGGTCGTTGGTTTCCTTGAAATGATTGCCGTCAAGAAAAAGCACTGCCAATTTGTCACCGCTGCGTTGCGCCATGCCCAATGTCTCACGCAATCTTTCCAAAAAGGTTGCGCGGTTCGGCAAGCCGGACAGGGGGTCGATGCTGGCGCGATAGAGCAATGCTTCCTGCGCGCTGTCATTCTGCCCCTGCCATGTCTGCAACTGGTCGAGCAACGCATTGAAGCCGCCCGCCAGTTCGCGCACCTCGCTCACCCCATGGGGTTGGGCACGCAAATCAAACCGACGTTCCAGCCGCACTTCGCGCGCAACATCGACGATGGCGTGCAGGGGTGTGACGAGGTTACGTCCCAAGGAGCGGGCGATGAGATATGTGCCCGCTGCGACCAATAATATACCGAATAGAGTGATGACGAGCGCTACGGCAATCAACGCGCCAATCGCATCGCCGCTGCCGACCACTTCGACGCTGCCGATTACCCCGCCCGCGCTGCTGATATTGTGCCGGACGGGTGAGGGGATGAGCGCGGCGGGGGCGAACGCGTCGAAACCGCTCTGACTATCGCGGCGCACCTCTGCAAAAACCCGGCCTGCGCCATCGAGAAGGCGGATTGCTGTCACATCATTGCCGCCGAGGTTAGGACGCAAAACTTCCCTTGCGGCCTCTGCGTCGTTGAACACCATGGGCACTTCGGCAACATAAGCGGCATTTTGCGCGACCAGCGCCATATTGGCCGATTGCGAACGCCCCTGCAGCCACAGCCCCCCTGCCATGCCCACCGCCAGCGCGATGAACAGGCTGAACATCGCCACCAATGCAAAGGCGCGCGAAACAAGTCCATGCAGGTTGGATGCAAAAATGGCATTCCAGCGGCTCATATGCGCCTCCGGTGCCAGCCAAGCGTTAGAACGCGCGGGTCAATGCGGATGCTGCTTTGCGCGACCGCCCCAATATTGAGGTCGAACCCTAGCCCCTCAATGCTGAGGTTCCAGCAGATCATCGAACCGCGCGTGCAGCCGGGGTCGGCATCGGTGATGGTCAGCACCGGGGCGTCCCCGACATCAATGATGATCCGCCTTTCCTCTGCCCGGCTGATCCGTCCGATGATCGCAATGTCGCATGCCGCTGGGGTGAATTGGGCGGCCGAAATGCGACGAAATATCAGCGAACGACCATCGGACAGCGTATGATCGGCGAAGCGGTCGTGCAGCGCGCTGTCGCCGATCAAACAAATATTGATCGGCCCAGTGGCCACTGGCCAGCGGGAATATTGGATGATGGCATCTAATTGAGCCGCAGCAGCGATGGCCGGGCCGTCAGGGCCAGCGGGCAGGCTGCTCTGGGCGATGTCGGTGGGCGCGATTTGCCCCGCCGCCAACAATAAACCCCAAATCGCTGCGCCAGCAGCCATGCAATGTCGCTCCCCGAACCTCGCTTAACTCTGGCGAGGCGCTTGTTCATCTCTGTCGTTGCCCTAGTTTTGCGACCTTATGCGCGCGGGGCAAGTTAAAAATTGTGGCAAGCTTGTCACGCTTGGGTGTGCCGTCGCGCGCGTCACCATGGTCATTTGCCGTTATTGCACCTATAGCTATCCACATGACGCGGCCTTGAAGGCGCTTGGGATTGTTGAGGATGACCAGCCATATTTTTGACCGGCCGCCGCCCGGTGTGCGCGCCGATTGGACGATCGACCAAAATTGGGAAAAATTTTCCGACGAGGAGCATGGCGTCTGGGATATTTTGTTTGCGCGACAGGTGGCGATGTTGCCGGGGCGCGCATCGGAACGTTTCTTGCGCGGGGTCGACGTGCTCAAGCTAGAGCAAGGCGGCATTCCTGATTTTCGCACGCTCAACGAACGGTTGATGGCGGCAACCGGCTGGCAAGTGGTGGCGGTGCCAGGGTTAGTGCCCGATGATGTGTTTTTCGACCATCTAGCCAATCGGCGCTTTGTCAGCGGCAATTTCATCCGTCGCGCCGACCAGCTCGATTACCTGCAAGAACCCGATGTTTTCCACGATGTCTTTGGCCATGTGCCGATGCTCGCCGACCCGGTGTTTGCCGATTATATGCAAGCCTATGGTGCGGGCGGGCTGCGCAGTCTGGGCTTTGGTGCGCTGCATAAATTGGCGCGGCTATATTGGTATACGGTGGAATTTGGGTTGATCCGCGAAAATGGCGCGTTGCGCATCTATGGGGCGGGAATTGTGTCGAGCTATGGGGAGAGTGTTTTCGCTCTAAATGACCCAAGCCCTAACCGCATTGGCTTCGACCTGATGCGGGTGATGCGCACCCAATATCGTATCGATGATTTCCAGCAAAATTATTTCGTTATCGACAGTTTTGAACAATTATTGTCAGATACGCGCGATGCAGATTTTGCCCCCGTCTATCGCGATCTGGAACGGCTCGACGATATCGCCATTGCGGATATTTTGGCGGGCGATGATGTCATCACCCATGGAAGCCAGGCATATGCGTTGTCGCGGGCCTGACGGCCCCTACCAACTGCCAAAATCGCCGGGCGGTTGACCAGCCGAGCCGCTGGAGCGGATTTTGCGGCGCGCACCGTGTCGCGTGCGCATGGTCAGCGTCAATACCGGCCATTCGCCGTGCTGCACCACATCCACACGAAAACCATGGCGGGCATAAGCCTGGGCCACATCGGCGCGTTGGCGTTCGATCAATCCCGCCAAAATCAGCCGACTGCCACCGGCTGCAATTGTGGCGAGCGCGGGTGCCAGCGCAATCAGCGGTCCTGCCAATATATTGGCGATGATAAGGTCATAGGGCGCACCGCCCGCAATTGCCGCGTGGCGGGTGCCATCCGCCACGACAAGGCGGGTTTTTCCGCGCCCTTGTCCCAGCGCGATAGCATTTATCCGAGCATTTTCGGCTGCAACGCCGACGCTCGCCGGGTCAATATCACTGGCGATGATTTTTGCGCGCGGCCAAAGGCGCTGCGCCGCAAAAGCGAGGAGGCCGGTGCCGGTGCCGATATCCGCCACAGTGGCGAAACGTGCGCCGCGCCGTTGCAACCGGTCGAGCGCGTGGAGGCACCCTTCGGTCGTCGCATGATGGCCGGTGCCAAAGGCTTGGCTGGCCGCAATCTCAAAATTGATTACGCCGGGCTGGTCGGAGGGGGGATCGGCGCGGGTGTGGATGAAAAAGCGGCCCGCCTCTACGGGTGGAAAGCCAGATTGGCTTTTGGCCACCCAATCTTCATCTGCCACCGCGTGCACCTTGGGCGACTTGCTGCCGCCGCGCCCCAGCGCGCGCGCGATGCGGCGCAGCATTGGTTCGCGCGGTTTTGTGTTGAAATAGGCGGTGATACGCCAATCATCCTGTGCCTCATCCACCTCATGCGCGACGAGGATGGGGGCATCGGCAATATCGCCAAATAAATCCGTATCGGTAATTGCTTCGGCAGCGGCACGGTGGGTACGAAACTCTGCTTGCCAAGCACTCATGGCGCGGCCTCACGCGCCAGACGTGCTTCGAGCGCACTGCGCGATCGTTCGACGAGCGCACGGCACGCATCCCGATCAATCAAGGGTGCATCACCCGCCAACCGCGCAAAAAGGTTGGAAACTTCCGGGTGCGGGGTCAACAAAATGTCACAGGGCACGGTGCGCAGCGCGGTGAATGTTGCGCGATAGGGGGCGACACGTTCGGGGTGGTCGGTAAAGCGATATCCATCGCGCGACGGCGCGGTCAGGCTGTCGATATAGGCCAATTGGGCACAATTGGGCCCCTCGCAGCTTTGCCACGTCCAACTGGTGCCGCCGCTGGTGTGCCCCGGCGTTGCATGCGGGGTAAGGGTGATGGCATTTTCGCCGATCCGCACCGGCACGCCATCTTGGACGATGGCATGGACGGCGACCGGCGTCATGTGGGGGAGGGTGCCAACTTGCGGGTCATCGGCAGCGGTCTGCCCGGTTTCGAGCACGGGGCGCGCTACCTCCCGCACCCAAATTTGCGCACCGGTTGCGGCTTTGAGCGCGGCAAAACCGCCCATATGGTCGGCATGTTCGTGGCTGCCGACGATGATGCGAATGTCGCGGGGGTTAAAACCCAGCGCGCGGATGTTGGCTAATATCGCAGGGGCGGCCGATTCCACCGCACCATCGATTAGGATATGCCCCTCATCCGATGTGATGAGAATGACGCTGATGCCGCAGGTGCCGACATAATAGCTGTTACCGAAAATCCGCGCAGGGGGTGCCGCATCGCCCCAGCCATTTCGTCCGGCACAGGCGGTGACAAGCCGCTGCCCCTCCCCACGGGGATTGGCGCTCGACGCGTCCTGATATTGTTCAGCGCGCGGCGGCCCGCTCAGCGGCTGGGTCGGGGTGCAGGCGGCCAGGCTGCCTACAAAAGACAATAGCATTGCCCTAGCGAACATAGCTTGCTCCATTAATATCTATCACCCCGCCGGTCATGGATGGCGGGGCATCTTCGGCCAGAAAACGGACGAGCCGCGCTACTTCGGCGGGTTCGGCAACCCGACCGAGCGGGATATCGGCCAATAATTTGTCGCCGCCCCGGCTCGCCAAATAATCCTCTGCCATGCCGGTCATGGTAAAGCCGGGACATACGGCAAAGGCCAATATGTCCGCAGCGGCATAGGCGCGCGCGATGCTCTTTGTCATCGCCACCATCCCGCCCTTGGATGCGGCATAATGCCAATGCGCCGGGCTGTCGCCGCGATGCGCGGCGCGGCTGGCGATATTGATGATCCGCCCGCCATGCCCGCCAGCCTGACAATGCAGGACAAAGCGGCGGCATAAATCGGCGCTGGCGGTCAGGTTTATGGCCATTGTTCGCTGCCATGATGCCAGCCAGTCATCATCGCTGCCATCGATGGGATTGGCTTCGAATATGCCCGCATTATTGATGAGCACATCGACATGGCCATCCAGCGCGTCGCGCGCGCGCGTCCATGTTTGCGCCGGAACCAGTGGGTCGCCAAGGTCGCCATCCTTGCTCGACAGCGTCACAAGCTTGTGGTGGGTAAGGGCGTCGGCAATCGCCGCGCCGATACCCCGGCTGGCGCCGGTCAGGAGGATATTGGCCATCCCCAAAGCCTAATGAAGCAAGCGCCCAAGAAAAAGGGGGCGCTGGCCCGTTTAGGCAACGCCCCCAATATAATCATCGGTTGCTGTGACGATTATGCCACTTTGGCGCTGAACTCGCTGGCCGATTTGGCAAATTCGGCAAAGCTGTCGTTGATGGATCCAAAGCCCGATTCCAGCATGACAATTTCACTCACTACCCGGTCGGTATCTTCGCGGATTGCGGCAATCGTGCCCGACATGGAATCGGCGGCAAGCGCGGTTTCATCCACTGCTGCGGTAATGGTGGTGACGGTGCGTGCCTGTGCCTCCATCGCCTCACGCACGCGTGCAGCAAATGCTTTCACTTCTTCCACCGTTTCACGGATCGAACCATTAGCCTCCACCGTGGTGCGGGTTGCCGACTGAATGACCGCAATTTTGCTCGCAATATCATCGGTCGCGCGGGCGGTCTGGTTGGCGAGGCTTTTGACCTCTTGCGCCACGACGGCAAAGCCGCGCCCGGCATCTCCCGCGCGTGCGGCTTCGATTGTGGCGTTGAGCGCCAGCAAATTTGTCTGTCCCGCAACATCGCGGATCAACCCCAAAATCGATTCGATGGTTTCGGCCTGATCGGACAATGCGGTAGAAATATTCAGCGCTTCGCTCGCCTGTTCTCCGGCGCGGTCGGCGATGGTCACCGCATTATCGACTTCCTGCCGGGTGGTATCAATCGCGCGGATCAACCCTGCGGCTGTGCGGGCGGCTTCGCGCATCGCCAGCGCTGATTGTTCGGCGGCGGCGGCAACTTCGCTAGCCTTATTGAGCATCGAACGCGCAGATGTGGCAACATTGCTGGTCTGCCCGCCCAATTGCGCTCCCACGGCCTGCGCGCTCAGCATGTCGCGCGACACGGTGGTTTCAAATTTGTCGGCCAGTTCGCGCCGTTCGCTATGCATACGAAAATCGTCCAGCTGTTGTTTATAGCTGGTGACGATATCCGCCTCAAACTGCGTCATATGGCCGACCGTTGCCATCATTTCGGCAAGCTCAACCGGGTCTTCGCAGCCCGACACCATCAACACTTCGTAATAGCGCGCATTGCGGATGGAGAGTGTGGCGAGTGCAACGCTGAGATTCTCGCCCATGGCGAGCGCGCTCCACGCATATTTGCACGCCATATCGGCCCATGCCTGATCGGTCGGTCGGCCAAACATGTCCTGAATATATTGGACACCCTCTGTTACCAATTTATCCTGCGTTGCCGCATCAATCTTGGGCGCATTGGGCATCATTTGCGCATGCGATTGCCAATAACGCTCGATGATCGAACGTTCATGGCCGCGCAACATGGCCAACACCTTGGCGCAACGGTCAGCCAATGTCCCCGACGGGTCAAAATAGCGCAGCTTTGCCTTGATCGCGATGTTGGGGACGTCGCCAAAGGCGATGCGTTTACTAGCAGCTTCAGCCATGAAATATCTATTCCCCTATTGGCCCCATGGGCGTTCGTTGCCCAGCCATAACCACACATGGTTAACAGCCTCTAAAAACCGTGAATAAACGGATGGATAGAATAAGTGTCTGGTTGACGTTCGCGTCACCTGTATCTTTTCTTGAAACATTATTACGGGGGCGCCGACGCGCACCTGCGATGTTGCGCCCACGCAAAAGGAAATGACGATGCGGATCGGCTGCCCCAAGGAAATCAAGAATCACGAATATCGCGTCGGCCTGACGCCCGAAAGCGCGCACGAACTGGTGGCGCACGGGCATGCGGTGTTGGTCGAGACGGGTGCGGGCCTTGGCATTGGTGCGGGCGATGACGCCTATCGCGCGGCAGGGGCCAAAATAGTGGACGATGCCGCGACGATTTTTGCCGAGGCGGAAATGGTGGTCAAGGTAAAGGAGCCCCAAGCGGTCGAACGGGCGATGCTGCGCGAAGGGCAGATTTTATACACCTACCTCCACCTCGCGCCTGACCCCGAACAGACACATGACCTGATTAAATCCGGCGTGGTTGGCATTGCCTATGAAACGGTCACTGGCCGTCAAGGTGGCTTGCCGCTGCTCAAGCCGATGAGCCAAGTTGCGGGGCGCATGTCGATTCAGGCTGGCGCGACCGCGCTGGAAAAGGCCAATGGTGGGCGCGGCGTATTATTGGGCGGTGTGCCCGGCGTTGCCCCTGCCAAGGTTGCGGTGATTGGCGGCGGCGTCGTTGGCTTTAATGCGGCACAAATGGCGGTGGGGCTGGGCGCAGACGTCACCATCCTCGACCGTGATCCCGAAGTGCTCGAACGGCTGGGCATTCATTTTGAATCGCGGGCAAAAACGCGTTTTTCGAACAAGGCGAATATCGCCGAATGCGTAGCGGGGGCGGATCTGGTCATCGGCGCGGTGCTGATCCCCGGTGCAGCGGCCCCGCACCTCGTCACCCGGGCGATGCTCTCCACCATGATGGCGGGCAGCGTTTTGGTCGACGTAGCGATTGATCAAGGTGGTTGTTTTGAAACTAGCCATGCGACGACGCACAGCGAACCCACCTATGTTGTCGATGGCATCGTCCATTATGCGGTGGCCAATATGCCCGGCGCGGTTGCCCGCACCTCCACCTATGCGCTCAATAATGTGACGCTGCCCCACGCGCTCCGAATCGCGGATATGGGCTGGAAGGGCGCGCTTAGCGCCGACCCGCATCTGGCCGAAGGACTGAATGTCTGGAACGGCAAAGTGACCTGCCAGCCGGTGGCAGAGGCGTTGGGCCTTGAATATGTGCCGGTGGCTGCCGCGCTGGCTTGACAGCGGGCGCGCCCCGACCGATGGTTGCTGGCATGAGCAGCAATGAAGATGATGGCGCGGAGGAAAACGAAGTCCTGCGCGCTGCCCGCGAAGCCAAGGAGGCGCGCGAACGCGCCGCTGCGGCAGATGAAAAACATGCCGCACATAAACGGCGTATTGACTGGAAAACCGCTGCTGCGGCGGGGCTGGGGTCGGCGGCGGTAATTGCCGCGCTTATCTACGCGCGTCGCGATAATGGCGGCGATAAGGACGAATGATCCGTTAGGCTGCCCTAGGGCACGCCATCATCAACGCTGATTGACGTGCCGCTGGGCATGGCCGCCGCCGCATTGGCAAAGGACGCGCGTTCGTGCTGGCCGACCATCTGCAGGCTGCCCGCAGCGGCGATGGCGATAAGCGCGATGAGCAAAGCATATTCCATCGCGGTTGCCCCGCGCTGATCGGCAACCAGTCGCCGAACGGTCAATGCTTGGAGCAAGTTTTTGCGTGCCAAGTGCATGCGCGATCCCGAATTTGCCTTTGGTCAATGCTGGCCCGTCGTCGACTTACGTCGTCTGGGTTAATAAATTACGTGCGTCGGTCGGATTGTTTCGCACCGCCGCAATATGGCGCGTGGCATCGGCCAAAGGAATCTGTCTCCACCCATTGCCAGCCGGTTGCATCACCCCGTTCAACGGCTTAAGCGACGTTTCAGATTCATGAACATAGGGCGTGATAGCGGGAATGGCCCGTGCCGCGCTGATATTGGGGGAAAAAGCGATGGCCGCCAAAGGCGACAAAATCCTTTCACCGCATCTGCAAGTCTATCGATGGGGGCCGCATATGCTGGTTTCCATATTGCACCGGGCGACTGGCGACGGTCTCGCGATCGTGGGCAGCCTGCTCTTCCTGTGCTGGTTAGGCGCTGCAGCGGGTGGAGAGGCGAGCTACGCTAAATTCATCGGCTATATCTGGGGCACGGCAGGGGAGCCGATGCATTGGTATAATTGGTTGGGGCGTGCGCTGCTGGTCGGCCTTAGCTGGGCCTTTTTTCAACATGCCGCATCGGGGTTGCGGCACCTGCTGCTCGACACGGGTGCGGGCTATGAGCTGAAGGCCAATCGTTTCTGGTCATTGATTGTGGCCAGCGTCCCAGCATTGCTGACAGCCGCATTGTGGCTCTATATTTTCTATCGGGGGGTCTGAACCATGGGTAATGGCACGCATTTGGGCAGGGTGCGCGGGCTGGGTTCGGCCAAATCGGGCACCCACCATTGGCTGACGCAGCGCACCAGCGCGATCGCCAATCTCGCCTTGTTGGTCTGGCTGCTCACCAGCTTTTTGACCAATGATGTGACGCGATTGGACGCGGTGCATCGCTGGCTGGAAACCCCCTTTGCGGCGGTGCCGCTGGCGCTGCTGGCGATCAGCGTTTTTACGCACCTGCGGCTCGGCCTGACGGTTTTGATCGAAGATTATGTGCATGATGATGCGCTCAAACTCATCAGCCTGACTGCGCTGACATTTTATAGCTGGGGCGGGATGATTTTCGCGCTGTTTGCAATTGCACGTATCGCTTTGGGGGGTGGTCATGGCGGCTAAATCGGCGGAGCAAAAGGCGGGTGCCGCCTATCCCATCATCGACCATAGCTTTGATGTTGTCGTCGTCGGCGCGGGCGGTAGCGGGCTGCGCGCAACGATGGGCGCGGCAGAGGCAGGGTTAAAGACTGCCTGTATCACCAAGCTATTCCCGACCCGCAGCCACACGGTCGCGGCGCAGGGCGGCATTGCGGCGAGCCTTGGCAATAATACGCCAGACCATTGGACCTGGCATATGTATGACACGGTCAAGGGTTCGGACTGGCTGGGCGATCAGGACGCCATTGAATATATGGTCCGCGAGGCCCCTGCTGCCGTTTATGAATTGGAACATGCGGGCGTGCCGTTCAGCCGCAACGCCGATGGCACCATTTATCAGCGGCCCTTTGGCGGGCATATGCAGAATATGGGCGAAGGACCGCCGGTGCAGCGCACATGCGCGGCAGCGGACCGGACCGGCCATGCGATGCTTCATGCGCTTTACCAACAAAGCCTCAAATATGACGCGGAATTCTTTATCGAATATTTCGCGCTCGATTTGATTATGGAGGATGGGCCATCTGGCCCCGAATGTCGCGGGGTGATGGCGCTGTGCCTCGCGGATGGGTCGATCCACCGGTTCCGCAGCCATGCAGTGGTATTGGCGACCGGCGGCTATGGCCGCGCTTATTATACCGCGACCAGCGCGCATAGCTGCACCGGTGACGGTGGGGGGATGGTACTGCGCGCCGGCTTGCCGCTGCAGGATCTGGAATTTGTCCAATTCCACCCGACGGGCATTTATGGCGCGGGCGTCCTCATTACCGAAGGGGCGCGGGGTGAGGGCGGCTACCTCACCAATAGTGAGGGGGAGCGTTTTATGGAACGCTATGCACCCTCGGCCAAGGATTTGGCGAGCCGCGACGTGGTTTCCCGTTCGATGGCGTTGGAAATGCGCGAAGGGCGCGGGGTTGGGCCGCACAAGGACCATATCTACCTCCACCTCGACCATATTGATGCCAAGGTGCTTGCCGAACGACTGCCCGGCATTACCGAAAGCGGCAAGATTTTTGCAGGTGTCGATTTGACCCGCCAGCCTTTGCCGGTGTGTCCGACCGTCCATTATAATATGGGCGGCATCCCCTGTAATTATCACGGCCAAGTGGTGACCAAGAAGGGCAAGGACCCCGAAGTCGTCGTCCCCGGCCTATATGCGGTGGGCGAAGCAGCATGTGTTTCGGTCCATGGTGCCAATCGTTTGGGGTCAAACAGCCTGATCGACCTTGTGGTATTCGGGCGGGCAACCGGCCTGCACCTCAAGGAAAATCTGCGCCCCAATGCCCCGCATCGCCCGCTGCCTGCCGATGCAGCGGACCTCGCCCTGTCGCGGGTGGACCACTTCCGCTTTGCCAAGGGTGGTTCGCCCACCGCAGAGGTGCGTCTGGAAATGCAGCGGACGATGCAGAAACATTGTGCCGTGTTCCGCGATACGGCCTTGCTCGCCGAAGGGGTGGAGTTGATGGCAGCGGCAAATAAGCGGCTTGCCGATGTTGCCATTACCGACCGGTCGATGATCTGGAACACCGACCTTGTCGAAACGCTCGAGCTCGACAATTTGATGGCGCAGGCCGTGTGCACGATGGCGAGCGCCAATAATCGGCAGGAATCGCGCGGCGCGCATGCGCATGAGGATTTCCCCGATCGCGATGACAAGAAATGGATGAAACACACGGTCAGCTGGTTTGATGGCTGGGGCGGCAACGGTGGCAAGGTAACAATCGATTACCGGCCGGTGCATGAATATACGCTCTCTGACGAAGTGAGCTATATCAAGCCCAAGGCGCGCGTATATTGAGAACAGGGTGCGCCCCCGGATGGCGCTGTTATTGGCAGCATCCGGGTTGGCGCGTACGAGACTTTACCGCGCCTTCCCCATAGTCTGATCGGGGGCGTTCGCGGGAAGTCGGCTGGACAATAGTTGATAAATTACGCAGCATGGCGGCACCAAGCTATGAGCAGGGGTATCCGATGGCGCGTCAATCCTCCCCCGGTATAAAATTATTGTTCGTTATATTGATCGGGCTGGCGCTGTCGGTGCCGCTGCTCACGGTATATGCGCTGGTATATGATCGCCAATCACAATCCGAAACCGCGCGGGCGAATATCGCGGCGGGCTGGGGCGGACCGCAGATGATGGTGGGGCCGGTTCTCGCACTGCCCTATGTCCGTGAAGAACAACAAAATGTGGAGGTGAATGGGCGCAGCGAATCGCGCGTCGTCAGGGTCGATGATATTTTGTTCCTGTCCCCCATGCGTAACCAATTGAACAGCCGCGTGGTGCCGCAATTATTGCGTAAATCCATATACGAATCCGTCCTGTATCAGGTAGAAAATCAGGGAAGCGCCCATTTTGCGTTGCCGCCGGATTTTGAACGATACGGCGTGCCGATAAGCGCGATTGACTTTTCACGGGCAGAGATACGTTTTGGCCTTGCCGATCCGCGCGGATTGCAAGCCAATGCCAGCGTCAGAGTGAACGGCAATCTGGTGCCGTTGCTGCCCGGAAAGGGGCTGGCGGCGACCAATGGTTCGGGTTTTTTCAGCTTCGTCGACTGGGCGAACCGCGCCCCGATGGACGTGACATATCAATTTTCGGCGCGCGGCAATGACCGGCTGACCTTTGTCCCGCGCGGGCAAGACAGCCGCTGGCAAGTGCAGTCCACATGGCCCAGCCCCAATTTTTCGGGCAGCTTCCTGCCCAACCAACGACGTATCAATGGTGATGGGTTTAGGGCGGATTATGCGATCAGCAATCTGGCTTTGGGCCAAGCGATTGTGCTGACACAGGATGCGCGCCCACCCATGGACGTGGACCGCTATGTTGAAACCGCAGCAGCGGGTGAGGGTGCGTCGAGTCAGAGTGCGTCGGTCGCAATGGTCGAGGTCGTTGACCTTTATGATCAGGTCAATCGCGCCGTAAAATATGGATTTTTGTTCATCGGCTTTACCTTCATGGCGTTTTTGATGTTCGACATCATTGCAAAGGCACGGGTAGCGGCGGCGGAATATCTGCTTGTCGGTGCAGCGTTAGCACTATTTTTCGTGCTGCTGCTGGCGCTAGCGGAGGTGATTGGCTTTACGCCCGCCTATCTGGCGGCATCTGGCGCGATCATCACGCTTATCACCACCTATTCTGCGGCAGTTCTGAAAAGCTGGCAGCGTGCGCGGATCATCGCTGGACTGCTGACCGCGCTATATGCGGCGCTATATGTGCTCCTCAATCTCGAGGCATATAGCCTGCTCATCGGTTCGGCCCTGCTGTTCGTCGCGCTGGCGGCGGTAATGTGGGCGACGCGTCGCATAGATTGGAGCGCGGCTGGTGGGGAGGACGCCGCCGCTGCCGCCTAACATTTGGGTGTGACGGCCAATATCTTTGTCCGGGAACGGGCGCCATTGTGGAGCGTGATGGCACGTCGTGGCAGGTCCATCGCGGCGGCGACCAATTGGATAACCGCGCTATTAGCCGCGCCGTCAACCGCGCGCGCACTAACCCGCACGCGGACCATATCCCCATCCATATCTATGGCGTTGCGGCTGGCACCCGGTGTCACATGCACTGCCAATTTGCCCGACGCTGCGGCGGTGCGCAGCGCGGCGGTAAGCGCTGGGTCGGGGCGATATTTCAGCGTTCGCTGCCAGCGGGCGGGGTAGGTGCTGTCGGACGCGCCGCCGCGCGTGCCGACGCCGCCCTGCTCCATACCGCGCGGCCACCCACCCATGTTTCGCTGACCCTGGTCTTGCGAATATCGCCGGGGCTGGCGAGCAGTGGGTCGGTATCCACCAACAGAAAATCGGCGCGCATCCCGGGCATCAAAGTGCCGATGCGGTCTTCGGCAAAACCGGCGTAGGCAGCGCTGCGGGTAAAGCCGTCGATTGCCACCTCCCGGCTCACCGCCTGTTCGCTATGCCAGCCACCAAAGGGTTCACCCGCGGCGTCGGTACGACTGATGGCGGCGGCAATACCGGCAAAGGGGTCGGGGCTTTCGACCGGATAATCGGAACCAAAGGCGAGCCGCGCACCGCCTTCGTGGATGCTCCGCCACGCATAGGCACCGCTGAGGCGCGCTTCACCTAGCCGTGCTTCTGCCATCAGGCGATCGCTGGTTTGATGCACCGGTTGCATCGATGCGATGATATGGTCACGCCCGAAACGCGCCAAATCCTCTGGCCGGACAATCTGCGCATGTTCGATGCGCCAGCGCCGGTCGCCGGTAAAACTGGCCGAGACATCCTCTATTGCGGCTAGCGCCTCGGCATTGGCGGCATCGCCAATCGCATGAATGGCCACCTGAAATCCATCCATTGATGCGCGCACCAAACGGTTGCGCAATTGCGAAGCTGTGGTGAGCGGTAGCCCGCGTTGCCCCGCCGCATCGCTATAGGGTTCAAGCAGCCATGCGCCGCGCGATCCCAGCGCCCCGTCGAGGTACAGCTTGACCCCGATCAGCCGCAGATGATCATCATACAGCCACGGCGTCGGTTCACCCCCCGCAATCAGCGCCATATTTTCGATGCCCGCGCCATAGCTGATGATCCGGACGTTCAGCCGCCCGGCATCGCCCGCACGGCGAAATGTCTGCCAATCCTCTATCGTCGTTCCCATATCCGACGTCGCGGTTATGCCGAGCGAGAGGAGGTGGTTCTGCGCCAGTGCCAGCGCACGGTCACGGTCGCGCGCCAAAGGTTGCGGCTTGTGCGCTTCGATTAGCGCAACCGCATTGTCCACAAATACGCCTGATGGCGCACCACTGGTGCCGCCGCCAACCCGTTCGATACGTCCGCCGTCGGGCGCGCGGGTGGCGGCAGTTACGCCAGCCAATTGCATCGCGCGGCTGTTTGCCCAACCCGCATGCCCATCGACCCGCATTAGCCAGACCGGGCGGTCGCCGACCGCGCTGTCGAGTTCAGCGGCGGTCGGGAAACGGCCCAGCCCCCAGCTTTCCTGATTCCAGCCGCTGCCCATGATCCATGGCGTTTCAGGGTTGTCAGCGGCATATTGGCGGATTGCGGCCAGCGCCTCATCCAGCGAGCGCGTGGCTGCAAGGTCGAGCAGCATCAGCTTGAAGCCCAGTTCCATCACATGGCCATGCGCGTCGATCAGCCCGGGTATCAGCACTGCGCCACGTCCGTCCTGACGAAAATCGGGGCGTTCTGGGCGTGCATCCCCGCGTTGCAACAGGCGTGCGATGCGCCCGGCATCATCAATGACCAGACCGTTGAAATGGATGGGGCGACCGTTGCCATCCAGCGTCATGCCATCCACATTGTCGATCAATGTATCGGCCGCCGCCGGCGCAGTGATGCAAGCCAACAGGGTGAGGCAGGCGGCTTGCCAGATACGCTGCATGGCCGGTTTCCTCATTTGGGCAGGCGGCGGATGATGGCGCTGGTGTCTTGTCTGCCTGCACCCATGGATTGCAATTCGGCGAAAAATTGGTCCATCATCGCGGCAATTGGCAGGCTGGCCCCGTTGGCGCGCGCTTCCTCTATCGCGAGGCCCAGATCCTTGCGCATCCAGTCCACTGCAAAGCCAAAATCAAATTCATCGCGCGCCATGCTGTGCCAGCGATTGGTCATCTGCCAACTGCCCGCCGCGCCCCCCGAAATTGCTTCAAATACTTTGTCGAGGTCGAGCTTTGCATGCTGGGCAAATCGTAAAGCCTCCGACAGGCTTTGGATCGTGCCGGCAAAGGCGATCTGGTTCGCCATTTTGGCGGTTTGCCCTGCACCCGCCCGTCCGACATGGACGATGCGGTTGGCATAGGCCGAAATCAACGGGCTGGCAGTGGCAATTGCGGCTGCCTTGCCGCCGCACATGATGGTGAGCGTGCCATTTTCCGCACCCGCTTGCCCGCCGGTTACCGGCGCATCGACAACCATCAGGCCGCGCCCGTCCGCTTCCACCTGCAACTGGCGGGCGATGCGGGCGGAGACGGTCGTATGGTCGATGAAAATCGTCCCCTTGGCCATGCTGTGGAACACACCATCGCGGCCCATGGTAATCGAGGATAAATCATCATCATTGCCAACGCAGCTGATGACCGCTTCAACCCCCTCCGCCGCAACAGCGGGGGATACGGCAACGCGCCCGCCATGTTCGGCGGCAAAGGCCTCTGCCTTGCTTTGTGTGCGGTTAAAGATGGTGAGTTCATGCCCGGCGGTCAGCAGGTGGCGCGCCATGGCCCCGCCCATGACACCCAGCCCGATAAATGCGATTTTTGCCATGTGGATGGGGCATAGCGCCGCGCGCTGCGTTTGCCTATCACCGATTTTGCCGATAGGGGCGGGGAATATGACCGATACCCGCACCCATGCTCGCCCCGCCGTTCCTGCCGTCGCTAAATTGTCGATGGCGGACATTATGGCCGCCCGGGCGCGTATCGACGGGGCGGTTATTCGCACCCCGACCAGCGAAGCGCGCACATTGGGGGAAATGCTGGGGACGCGCATCTTCCTCAAATTTGAGAATCTGCAATTTACCGCAGCTTATAAGGAACGTGGTGCGCTCAACTGCCTGTTGCAACTCGACGAAGCATCGCGCCGCGCCGGGGTAATAGCGGCGAGTGCTGGCAACCATGCCCAGGGGCTTGCCTATCATGGCGCGCGCCTAGGTGTTCCGGTGACCATCGTCATGCCCAAAACGACGCCGATGGTGAAGGTGCAGCAGACAGAGGCGCATGGCGCCGAAATCATCCTGCACGGTGAAAAATTCGACGATGCCTATGCCCATGCCCGGCAGTTGGAGGGGGAGCGTGGCCTCATCTTTGTCCACCCGTTTGACGACCCCCGCATCGCCGCGGGTCAGGGGACAGTGGCGCTCGAAATGCTCGAAGATGCGCCTGAAATTGACACGCTGGTCATCCCCATCGGTGGCGGCGGGCTGTTTTCAGGAATGGCGAGCGCGGCGCGTGCGCTGCGCCCTGACATTCGGCTGATCGGGGTACAGGCCGAACTTTATCCGTCGATGTATGCCGAACTCAACCATGTCGACATGGTGTGTGAGGGGGATACGCTGGCCGAAGGGATAGCGGTTAAACAGCCCGGTGACATGACGCGCGGCATTGTCGCGGCCCATGCGGATGAGATATTGCTGGTCGGCGAACGCCACCTTGAACGCGCGGTTTCCCTGTTGTTGCAAATCGAAAAAACGGTTGTCGAGGGCGCGGGCGCTGCGGGGCTGGCTGCGATGCTGGCGCATGCGGAAAAATTCACCGGTCGCAATGTCGGGTTGGTCCTGACCGGCGGCAATATAGACCCACGTCTGCTCGCCAATGTTCTGCTGCGCGACCTCGCCCGTGCGGGAAGGCTGGCTCGGCTGCGCGTCCGGCTGCAGGACCGGCCGGGCGCATTGTTCAACGTGATGCGTGTGTTCAACGACCAACGCGTCAACATCGTTGAAATTTACCATCAACGCATTTTTACGACGCTCCCTGCCAAGGGTTTGATCACCGAAATTGAGTGTGAAACCCGCGATCGCGAACATTTGGACGCGTTGATGGCGGCGCTGCGCGTCGCAGGATATCAGGTGAATCTGGTCGAATTGGCCTGATATTGGCTGTTTCATTCTGAATCATCTGTCCCGATGTGAATCAGGGCCGATGTTTTGCGGATGGTAAATGGGCTTTTGGCGAATCGCGATGCTTGGCATATCCTGTGCCACAGCAATGCGGCGCCATGGGGCAGGCGCGGTCAAGAGGGATTGGGACAGAAGGTGACAGCACCATTTCGCTTTCCGCGTTTTTTTGTGACGAGCCCTGCGCCATGCCCCTATTTGCCGGGGCGGCAGGAACGTAAGGTTTTTACCGAACTGGCGGACGGCAATGCAGTGGATCTGAACGATGCGCTGGGGCGTATCGGCTTTCGTCGCAGCCAGAATGTCGCCTATCGTCCATCCTGTCAGGGGTGTAGCGCGTGTATATCCGTCCGCGTGCGCACCAACGACTTTGCCCCCACCAGCAGTCAAAAACGCAGCCTCAAGGCGCATAACGATTTGATTGTCGAAGCGCGCGAGCCATGGGCGACGCAGGAACAATATGATTTATTGGCGCGTTATCTGACCCATCGCCACCCCGACGGGGGCATGGCCGATATGAGTGAGGATGATTTTGCCGCGATGGTCGAACAATCGCCGGTTGAAACCTGCATGGTCGAATATCGCGAACCATCGGTGGATGGTAAAGCCGGGCGTCTGGTTGGCGTGTGCCTGACCGACCGGCAGGCGGATGGTCTGTCGATGGTATATAGTTTCTTCGAGCCCGACTGCGAACGGCGGCGCGGGCTCGGCACCTTCATCATCCTAGATCATATCACCCGTACGGCGCGGGCGGGCCTGCCCTATGTATATTTGGGCTATTGGATCGATGGGTCGGCGCGCATGGCTTATAAGACACGTTTCCGGCCGATCGAGCGGCTTGGCCCCAATGGTTGGCATGAAATGGGTGATGCAGAACTGGCCAGCACGGGCGCGCCAGTCACCGCTTGACGAATTGCCAATCAAAAAAGCGGCAATCATGTGTGTCGGCGGTTGACGGCGGGGCGCAATCGGGGCCATAGCTGATGTCATAATAATAAGGTCGCTCGAAAATCCGCGTCACCGGCTTGGCCGGATGCGGGGGCAATGGGGGGGCGATGAGCGAGCCGTTCGACATCATCATTGTCGGTTCTGGGCCGGCCGGGCTGAGCGCGGCTGGACGTGCTGCGGCGCGCGGGCTTAGTTATATTCTGCTCGAAAAAACCGATCACCTCTCTGACACGATATTCAAATATCAAAAGGGCAAGCATATTATGGCGACGCCTGTGCAGCTCGAACTGCGCAGCGATGTCGCCTTTGATGCGGGCAAACGCGAAGCCATATTGGGGGAATGGGATACGGCGGGTGCCGCACTGAATCTTGCCTATAAGGCGGATGTGTCCGCAATTACCGGGGAAAAGGGCAATTTTACGGTTGCAGCGGCAGATGGTCGGACATGGGTGGGGCGGCACGTCATCCTCGCCATCGGGACGCAGGGCAACCCCAATCGATTGGCCATTCCCGGTGCCGATTTGCCGCACATTCAATATACGCTGGACGATCCGGGCGAATATATTGACGAACATATCACTGTTGTCGGTGGCGGGGATGCCGGGATTGAAAACGCCCTCGGCCTCGCGCAGGATGAGGTGCAGGGAAATATCGTCACCATTTTGAACCGCGACGCCGGTTTCGTCCGCGCCAAGGGCCCTAATGTTGCCGCGCTGATGGAATTGGCGGGGCGCGGTCGCATCACCCCCAAGACCGAAACTTCACCCTCCAAGGTGGAAGAAGGCTGGATTACGCTCAACACCCGCGATGGGGAAGAACGGATTCGCTGTGACCGGATTATCGCGCGGCTGGGTTCTGCGCCGCCGCGCAAATTTGTCGAAAGCTGTGGCATAGAATTTACCGGGCCGGACCGCGAAGCGTTCCCCCGACTGACGCCGACCTTTGAAACCACGACGCCGGGCATATTCGTCATCGGTGCGCTCGCTGGATATCCGCTGATCAAGCATTGCATGAATCAGGGGCATGATGTCGTCGAATTTATTGCGGGCAATACCGACCTGAGACCCGTCGATGAAAAGCTGCTCAGCCAGAAATTTGCTGGCCTGCCTGGCAATCGTTCGGTCGATGAATGGCTTGATTTTCTGGGCAGCCGCGTCGCCATTTTTGCCGATGTATCCCCGCTGCAATTGCGTGAGTTTATGCTCGATTCCGAAACCCGGGCCTATCGCGCGGGGGATGTCATTTTCGAACGCAATGAGCCGGGATCATCGCTCTTTGCCATCGCCGATGGTAGCGTTTTGGTGGAGGTGGATGCCCAAGATCCATCGCGTACCGTGCCGATTGAAACCGGGTCGATTTTTGGTGAGGTTGGCCTGATTTCGGGGCGTCGGCGCGGGGCGACCATCCGCGCCGGGTCGGATGCGATTTTGGTTGAAATGTCACGTGCTGCGGCGCTGAAGCTGATGAAAACCGCGCCGGGAGCCAATCGCGCGATTACGCGGATCAGCCTCGAGCGACAGTTGTTGCAGATTTTTGGCGCAGGGCTGACCCCTGCCGACCTTGTCGAGGCGCTGGACGGCGCGGAGGTGGAGAGCATCCCCGCCGGGAAGGTAATTTTGACCGAAGGCGACACGGGCGATGATATTTACATCATTCGCCAAGGGTCGATGATCGTGGAAAAAAATGTCGGCGGGCGAGCCGTTTTCCTGCGCTATCTGCCTGCTGGCAGCTATGTTGGCGAAATGGGCGTCATCAGCGGCGATCCGCGCAATGCGACAATCAAAGCGGCGATCAAATCCGAAGTTGTCAAACTGCCCGGCGCTGCTTTTCGCAAAATGCTTGATGCAAAGCCGGATCTCAAAAAACGTATCCTTGCCGAAATGGCCGACCGGCAGCAACTCAACGCCTTTATGTCCGGCCATCAGGAAGGATTTTCGAGCGCGGTTGAATTATATTCGAAAACCGCGACTTTCCTGATCGACAAAGGGATTGGTGAGGCGACGGACGTCTTGCTGATCGACGAAAAACTCTGTGTCGGCTGTGACAATTGCGAACGCGCCTGCGCCGACAGTCATGAAGGACTGTCGCGGCTCGACCGCGAAGCAGGGGCAACTTTCGCGCATATCCATGTGCCAACATCGTGCCGCCACTGCGAACATCCGCATTGCATGTCTGATTGCCCGCCCAATGCCATCCACCGCGGACCGGATGGTGAAGTTTATATCGACGATACCTGCATCGGTTGCGGCAATTGTCAGCGTTATTGCCCCTATGGCGTCATCCGTATGGATGCAGTGCCCCCAGAAAAGCCGAGCCTCCTGTCCTGGCTGTTTCTGGGGCGTGGGCCAGGGCCGGGCGAACCCACCAAAAAATGGGTTAAAAAGAATACGCCAGCAGGTGCAGAGCGTCCGAAAAAGGCAATTAAGTGCGACATGTGTTCGGGGTTGGCGGGCGGGCCTGCCTGCGTACGCGCATGCCCGACCGGTGCTGCCATCCGCGTGTCGCCCGAAGCCTTTTTGTCGGTCGCCCGCCTCCACGAGGGGGAGGATTAATGGCACTTTCCCCCCGCATCGGCAGGCGGCAGGCCGCGCAGGATGAACGGCAGCGCGACACGTTGCATACCGGATTCCTCGCCTATGCCAATTTCCGCTGGCTCAAAATATTGGCAGTCATTTGTGCCATTGCCATCCTTTCTTATTTGTTGATCGATATTACACCGCGCCACAATGGCGGCAGTTGGTATGGTTATACATTGGGCACAATTGGCGCGCTGCTGATCCTGTGGCTGACGTTGTTGGGCGTCCGTAAACGGGCGATGACGGCGGGTGGTTGGTCGCTCAAGGCGTGGGTGTCGGCGCATGTCTATCTCGGCCTCTCACTCATCGTTATTGCAACGCTGCACACCGGTTTTCAGCTTGGCTGGAATGTGCACACGCTTGCGTGGGTGTTGATGATGCTGGTCATCGCATCCGGCATATGGGGGATCAGCGTTTATGCGACGCTGCCTGCCGCTTTGTCGAACAATCGCGATGAACGCACGCAGGCGCAGATGCTCGATGATATTCGCAGCCTCGACCGCCAGATACATGAGGCGGCGCAGCCGCTCCCCCCGCAGGAGGCGGCGATTGCCATCGCCTCGCTTGACCAGGATCCGTTCGCTGGCTCTCTCTGGTCGCGCCTCAGCGGGCGCTACCCCAAATGCGCGACGGCGGCGGCTTTGGCCCAATTGCGTTATGGCGAGGATGACGCCGCAATGGAAAAGTTGAGCGGTTTGCTAAACCGCAAGAATGCCGCACTGGGCCGGCTGCGGAGGCATTTGAAGCTAAAGGCGCTGCTGGAAATCTGGCTCTATATCCATGTGCCGTTGACCTTTGCGCTGATTGCCGCGCTGAGCGCCCACATCATTTCTGTCTTTTTTTATTGGTAGGGGGGCGAGCCAGTGACCTTCCTTATCCGCCGCATATCGACCACCGCCGACGGGCGGGAAATTGTGCGCACCGCAGACGTCGCCAAGGCCCAACTGACGCTGGGGCGCGACGCAGCAAATGATATTCACCTGCCCGATCTGGCGCTCGACCCCGACCATGCGGTTCTCACCAGCAAGGATGGTCGGCATTTGCTCGTGCGGGCGAGCGGCGGTCTGCGTTTTGGGCTAAATGGTCAGAGCGTTTCGGAAGCCAATATCGATGCCGCCGATGGCGCGGAATTGCGCTTTGGTGGCCACCGAATCACTGTAGCGCTGGATGGGGAGGGGGCCGCCCCGCGCATAGCACTCACCGTGCTGCGCACCGATGAATTGAGCCACAGTGCGCTCGATCGGGATGAGGCGGTCGCATTTTCGATGCGCGGCCTGTTGCCCGGACGGCGCATTTCGGCATGGGCATTTGGATTGCTGGTGCTCGCAGCATTTCTTATCGCGCCGATCTGGGCTTATACCAGCTATCGCGGGGTAGAGGAACGACCGCAGGGTTTCCACGCAGATATGAGTTGGACATCCGGCCCCTTGTCGAGCGCGCATGCCGACCTGTCGGGTGATTGCCAAAGCTGTCACACGCGTGCCTTTGAACCAGTGACCGACAATGCTTGCAAAAGCTGTCATGAAGATGTGCACGACCATGCGCCGGTTGCACGGCAATTATTGGCGCGCGGCGACCCGGGGGCTTGGCGTGCAAGTCTGATCCGTATCGGCGAAATGTTCGGAAGGGCACAGGGACGCTGTGTTGATTGTCACACCGAACATGAAGGGGCGGGGCCGATGCCCGCCACAGCGCAGCAATTTTGCAGCGATTGCCATGCTGATATGAATCAACGGTTGACCGATACGCGACTTGGCAATGCGGGGGATTTTGGCACTTCGCATCCGCAATTCCGCCCGCTGGTGCAAACAAGGCCCGGCGATCCCGCATCGATGCAACGGGTCAATATGGCCGGCAATGTCACCGACCAAAATGGCCTCAAATTTCCGCATAATTTGCACATGCAACAAGATGGCGGCGTGGCGCGCATGGCGCGTAACCTGCGCCTCAACATCGGTGGTGGGCAGGGCATGGAATGCGCCAATTGTCACCGCCCGACCGCTGATAGGACGCGATTTGAGCCGGTGGATATGGAACGCGACTGCCAAAGCTGTCACAGCCTCAGCATTGAAAATGTTGGCGGCATCAACCGCACCTTGCGCCATGGCCAGCCCGACCAAGTGGTGGCCGATCTTTACGCCTTTTACCGTTCCACCCCGCCCGACCGGCCGTTGAATCTTGGCGGAATGGCGCGGCGGCGACCGGGCGAGTTTGCCGAGGGCCAGATATATAATATTTATTTCCGCGAAACTGCACGGCGTCCGTCGCGGGCAGAAGATGCTGTGCGTGCCGTTTTCTCCCGCGGGGGTGCCTGTTACGACTGCCATACCATTTACGCCCCCGGTGCGGGTAGCAATCGCTGGCGGGTGCAAAAGGTGCATCAAACCAGCCGCTATATGCTCCACGGCTGGTTCGACCACGCCGACCATTTGCGCATGGCGGTGCCAGGACAGGCCAGCCGCACCGGCAGCCCAGCCTGCCTGTCATGTCACAATGCGGACCGTTCAACGACGGCCAGCCAGTTGATGCTACCTGACATCGCATCTTGCCGACGCTGCCATGGCGGCGAAAATTCGGGCAAGGCGGTCGAAAGTCCCTGCGCATCTTGCCACGAATATCACCAAGGCCCACGCGCCGGCGCGCCATGGCAGCCGAGCGATGAACGCCATCAGCGCGATAATGATCGTCGGCGGCAGGGAGTGACCAGCATCACAGATGCGATTTTGCGGCGACTTTACGCAGGGTGATGGCAAACGGGGGCAACGAGTCGATGGCATGCTGATTGCCCAGATAACCGATGTGCACATCGGCTTTGATGTCGGCAACCCGACCGAATTCAACCGTGTGCGGCTGGACCAGGTTTTGGCCACGTTGGCCAGCGGCCCCAATATGCCCGACCTGTTGCTGGCGACCGGGGACATTGCCGACAATGGAGCTCTGTCATCCTACCAGATTTTTGCCGAGGCGATTGCCGGGACACCGTTTCCCATACTGCCTTGCGTCGGCAATCATGACCGGCGGGTCAATTTTCACGCCGTCTTTCCGGAACTGACCGACCAAAATGGCTTTGTGCAATATGTCCATGATTGTGGGCCGTTTCGCCTGATCGTCATCGATACGTTGGATGAAGGGCGGCATGGCGGTGCATTTTGTAAGGCGCGGGCCCTGTGGTTGCGCGCACAGCTCGCCGAAGCCCCGAACAAACCGACATGGATCGTCATGCACCATCCGCCCTTTGATTCAGGGCTGGAATGGATGACCACCGATGCCGCCGAACCATGGGTGGCGCGCTTTATAGATGCCATTTCGGACGCACCGGGTTTGCGCGGTATCTTCTGCGGTCATTTGCACCGTGCATTGGTCACGCCTTGGCGCGGTCTGACAGTAGCGGTGTGTGCGTCGAGCGCGCCACAAGTTGCACTCGACCTTAGGCCGATTGACGCCGACCAACCGGACGACCGAGCGATGATTGTTGCCGAAGATCCCGGCTATGCGCTCCACCATTGGAATGGGGAGGGGCTGGTCAGCTTTTTTGAACGCGCGAGTGATGCGCCGGTGCTAGCCAGCTATGATCTGGGGATGCAAGGGCTGGTGCGCCATTTGATCGACGAGCGACCGGGGCACGGCCACGCCGCCAGCTAAACTTAAATGCTGATCTAGTGCGCGTCCGCCGCCGGATTGGCCAGCGGGCCAACCCAATTGGCGATATCCACATCATCCCGCACGCGATAAAGCATGCCGCCCGGTGTGCGGAACATGCGTTCCATCTCTGGCCGAGTGAAGGGACGTGAACCCAGTCGCCCGAATATGGCGATTTGCCCGCCTGTTTCATCGACCGCGCGGTCACGGTCCAATCCCTTGGACATGGCAATGGCGGGGCTGGGCGTGCGCGCCCATGCGATAAGTTCGGGCATCGGGCGCGGCGAAAAGCCATAGAAATTGGGCTGACTCGCCGGACTGGTCAATTGCAGCACCTTGATGCCGTTTGCTCCATCCGCAACATAGGCGAACAGGCTGGCGTTGGTGGAGGCGACGATGACATCGCGCGCATCGTTGATCGTACCCCCGGCTGTATAGCGCTGATATTCAACCGGCGCGCGCGGCCGCGTCACATTATAGATGACCAAACCTTGATCACGCGCCGCGACATAAAGGTAGGTTCGAGCGATGTACATGCGTTCGGCGGAGGGCAGGGAGATGTCGCCTTCGGGAATCGCCACGGGGTGCAACATATCGGTCGTATCGAACAGTCGGATGCCCGTCGCATCGCTGACCCACAGATAGCGGAACTGGAGGGTGCTTGCCTTTGCCCCGGCCAGCGGAATATTGGCGGTCAGGCGCGGTTCGAGCGGGTTATCAAGGTCGACCACTGCCAGCCCATAATCGGTGGTGATATAAGCGATATGCCCCGCCAGCGTGATGTGCCGTGCACCGCGCAGCACATTGTCCGGGTTCCAAGTCAACGCGCGGCTGATATTATTGTTACGCAATTCCCCGTCAGCAAATGTATCGACATTGACGAGGATTAGCCCCTCCTCTGCATCGGTCACCACCGCATAATTATAGATGGGGTGGAACGGTTGTTCCTGATTAATTTCCCGCATCACCTCTGTATTGCGCAGCGGGTTAATCGCCTGATTGGTGGGGATGGCCATGCAGGTGGCGTTGCGGCTACCGACCCGCTGGTCGTGGCCGAGCGGTGAGAAGGGGGCCGTGATAATCCGTTCAGAGAAGCCCTTGTTGGCGATAGATGCGATGTCATAGACCGCAAAGCCGCCGCGCCCTTCGGCAACGAACATATATTCACCGCGCATCTGCAAACAGCCAACCCGGTCGCGCGTCCCCTGAACGACGTTTTGAAACTCTTCGGTTCCTTCGGCTTCACCCGACAAGCGGCTGTTGATGGCGCGGCCGCGCACCCAGTTGCGCAGCTCCCGGTGGTTATCCTCCACATGCTGGCGATAAAAATCGGGGTAGGCATAGCGCTGCAAATAGCTGCCGATTACTGCCTGCGGCTCGTCCCATTCGGTGACACGGGTAGCCTGAAAGCCCCCCTCCAGCCCCGAGAAATTATTGAGTCCGACGAAATTGACGTAATTGGTGCCGAGCAGCAGCAACTGCGCCATAATGGCATTATTATCCTCATTCGCCGACAAGTGGCAGTCCGAACAGCCCTTTGTCTCCGTCGTACGTACGGTGTGCGGGAAGTGCGGCGCAAAGGCTTGCGAGGAAAAACCGATCGCGCTGATCGGCGGTTGCTGCACGTAGATCCTCTCTCGATTCAAATTGGTAGAGGAGAGAACTAGTGCGGAGGATGAGCGTACCGGTGCAATGATATTGCCCTTGGTGGTCTGATGGACACCGAGTTGGAACATCTCGTCGCGCGCCACCTGTGGGTTATAGGTAGCGAAGTTGCGCGTTTCCTCCCCCTCAAAGCGGTGACTATTGGTGCGCCAATTTGCCTCAATCGGCAGGTGACAGCCGCCGCAGCTGGTTGTCCAGGACAGATGGCAGGTGAAGCAAGTCATTTTGTCATCGCCATGCGCGCGATTTTCCGGCGCAATGCCTTCGCCCCAGCGCATCTGCCCATCTTCACCCACACGGCCCATCAGCTTGGCGCGCGCCGCGCGCGCATTAAATCGGGGGTTGCCGCGGGTTACCGTGTCGCGCACCAAACTCACCTCCCAAGTCAACTGAGGGTCGGTGATGGAACGTTGGAGGAGGGTGCGGCGACCATCGCGCTCCACCCATTCAAAGCGGCGCTGACCGTCCGGGTTGCGCAGCAACGACAGGTTGGTGCCGCCCGGCGGTGCCGCTGGGCCAGAGGTTAGCAGCGTGGGATAGGCATCGGCAGTGCCGTGGCAATCCTTGCATCCAATCTCAATCGCATTGGCAACTTCGCCATAGATGAAGCCGTTGCCATGACTGTCTTGCGCAAAGTGGCAATCGGCGCATTGCAGCCCCTTTTCGGCGTGAATATCCATAAGGTGGACAGTGCGCCCCGGGTTGGTACCAATCGGCGTGAATTGACCTTCACCTTCGCGCCGCCAGCGCTGCGGGTCATCATGCGGGACAATATTTCCCTCCGCATCCAGCAAATTGCCTTCGCGGTCGCGGCGGAACACCGCACGGAAATTCCAGCCATGGCCGTGGTAATCCGCAAATTGTGTATCATTAAGGCCGGGGTTTAGATCATAAACATTGCGCAGAAACTGGAGGTCGGCCCACAGACCGCGCGGGGCAGCCCCTTCAGGATTGCGATCATTTACCTGCCGGATTTCGGATGCGGTGGGGTGACGTTGCTGACGATAGGTGCGCTGATACTCCTCCTCGCTCATGCCGGCAGGGCGCGGGGTGGTGTTCTCCGGCCCGGGCCACATAGCTGGCGCGTCGGATTCATAATCCCACATGGTGTAGCCCAGATAGCTGTTCAGAAAGATATTGGGCTGGTGCATGTGGCAATTCATGCACTGTGCGGTGGGAATCGCGCGGGTAAAAGCGTGGCGAATTGGGTGCCCGCTTTCGCGTGCCTCAGGCGCTCCGGCGGGGATCAGCGCGCCATGTTCGCCACCATGTCCGCCCGATGCTTCGCCGTGCGGGGTGCGTTGCTGCAAATTGGCAATGGTGGGATCGACCGTTGCCGTTTGCCCATCGCGACCATAGCGTGCCCACACGCTCGAATGTCGGGGTTCGCGGTCATTGGCATAGATGACATGGCAACCCGAACAGCCCGATGAACGATAATCGCCCGGCTGATCATTGGTGCCCATGAACCACATATAGGGGTCGTTTAGGCGGGTTTTATGGAGGTTGAGTACAGGAATGGCCACGCGCAAGCCGGTGCCCGGCCCACGATTGGATTGGCGCAAATCGGGGCGTCCCGGTTCGTCGAGCCGTTGAATTTGGCCGGTTACATTGGGTAGGCCGATTTCGGGAAAGATCGGGTTTATGACACGACCGCCGCGTTCAAAAACACGGAAAATATCACCGGGTGGCGTCACTGTCCAATTGGGTAGCGGGTATAGTCGAGCGAGCGCGCCGCGTGCCTGTTCCTCCGGCGTCAAAATTTCATCCGCGCTCGTCGTTACTTCGCAGGCGCGGGCCCATTGGTCGGGCGGCAGGATGGAGGATGGGCTGGTTATGCACGCGGCATCGCCATCGCGCGTATATGCTTCGCCCAAAAGGTAATTTTTGAACGGAACGATGCCATTATTATAGGATGCGCCACCAAAGAACATCGCCGCGGTTGACATGAGCGAACGTTCCGCATTCTCGATGATTTCGAGGTGGCAGCTGCCGCATGCTTCGCGCGCCACGCGATAGTCGGCCGGATTGACAAAGCGGACGAATTCGGGGGCTTCACGGTTGAGCAGAGCATAACTGCGTTGGGGGTTTGCCGACGATGGCCAATTCCAGCTTTGTGGATAACGTGGCAGGACATGCGCGCGTTCCATCGCCGCCATATTGGCGGGCGCATCATAGCCAATGGCAGGATCGCCGCGCACGCGTGCATCGCCGCCATGGCAATCGACACAGCCTAATTGTACCGCGGGGCTGGCATGCATGGATGTTTCATCGGTGCGCGTGTGGCAGGAAAAACAGCCCTCCGATTTTGCCATGACGGCGGCACGTTGTTCTTCGAAAGTCGTGCCGGGCTGGTTGCGAGGTGCGGGTGGTGCAGTGACATAATGTCGTTCAACCGGGCGTTCATCCCCGCTGGCGATGGCTTGCGGCGCTGCAGCAAATAAAGCGCAGGTGAGCATGATCAGCGCGGCGAGCATCACGGCAGCGCGCCCGCGCGCAAAACGCAAAATCAATTTGGTGGTCAAGGGCGCGTCGCTGGGCATCATCAAGCTCATCAAAAGGAAAAAATGACGTTGGCGAGAATGGAATAATAAGCATCATAACGCGGCTGATTGGTGAAAAGATCCTTGAAACCTTCACCAGGAATCAACGCCGCGGCCGACAGCCGCATGATGATATTCTGATTGGCATGGGGCCGCCAAATGGCGGATACCGACGTGTCCCAGCCAATGTCACGGCCAATATTGGTCTGATTGCGCAGCGCGCCCAAAATTGCTGTATTTTCAAACCATAGATGATTGAAATTGGTGGACAACCGTAGTTCAGGCGTCAGGTCGAAATCACCGCCAGCTCCCAGCAATATCGTGCCGGGGTTGATGAAATTGGACTGTCCCTGCTCTTTTGATGAGCGCAGACTGTTCAAAATGCCGTTACGCCCATTGATGCTGACCGCGCGTCCACCGCCGATGAAGGGGATGGACTGGCGGATCCAATAGCTTGTATCTGCGCCGGCAAATTGCGGGTTTTCAAAAATTGCATCGAAGCCGGTTTCGACATCATCATATGGGTCGCCGTCGCCTGATGCGTAAAGCCCCGAAAGGCGAAAGCGCATCCAGTTATGATCATAGCTCGCCTCAAATGCGCCAAAAACTGCGGAGATGCGGGCATTGCGATCCGTAATAGGATTAGCACGATCTTGCCCAAATGCGCCATAAATCGATGCAGTTAGATTGATGCGACCGACGCGACCGTCGGCATTATAGCCTACATAATAGACGTCATAATCATGCCCGCGCAGCGTGCCGATCAGCGATGGACGGGTAGGAAAGCCGTTATGGTCAGCCTTTTGTTCATCGCCCTCGCGATTGCGATTGTAAATCAGGCTGATCTGACTGGTTAAGCCCGGGATGGGCAAATCTTGCCGATAGAGATTGGCGATAAAAAGGAAATCGTCGCGTGGCGTCTGCCCCAGATCATTGAGGCCGCTGTTCGTATCCTTTTCTAGTCGCCAGAAGGCGGCCAGATTATACTGGAAACGATTGCCGTCGCGGTTGCCGAACAGGCGGATGCCCAGTTGGTTGTCATTGAACAAGAAGCCGCGAAAGTCCGACTGAAATGGTTGTATGCCGACACGGATGGAATGAAAATCATACCGACTGCCGTCATTGCCCAGATGCTTGTCGATGAATAATTCTTGCACCCCGATAAAATGGTCAAAGCGGTGCGAGGGCGCAGACGGTTGTACCGACAAGATGCGCCGTTCGGGGACATCAACAAAGGAAGCATTATAGGCGAGGGTCAGTCGATATTCGATGTCGGGCGGTTTGAAGGCCGTCATCCCCTTGGTCAGCGCAACGCCAAAAATGAGGCTCTGTGAAAAAACGACGCTTGCCGGGCGACCAAATACATCGGTGCTCTGCGGGCGTTCGGTGGTTTGCACGCCGACGGGCAGAGGAAAGGTGCGTGGTTCAACCACCGTGTCCGACGTCGCGCTGAGCGTGAAAAACCAGTCATCGCCGTGCAGCGGAATGAAACTGGGCAGACTGTCCACATTGATCGGCCGGTCGCCCTTCAAGAAATTCTGGCGATAGGGGTCAAGGCGCGAGCGACATACATCCTGCACCGCGACAAAGACCTGCTCCACCGGGCAAAATGCAGTGATCAGACGCCAACGGTCGGGGATGGGCAATGTATCTGTAGGAAAGGCTTGCGGCGGCAGGGCGCGGATGGCACCGGGATTGTCCTGTGTGACCGCTTCGGGGAGGCCGGGCTGGTATCCGGGACGCCGCCGCCCCTCCAATATCTGGTCGAGCAGGCTGGGGTCAACACGTCGTTCCCAGTTGAGCGGCGGTGGCGGTGGGGTGCCGTTTGGATCAATCGCCGGTTCCCCCGGCGTGGCTGGGGGCGGTAAATTATCTACAGGGGGTGGCGGCGCTGAACTGATGGGGGGCGGTGCTTCCGCAGCATCGGGCGGATTGCCGCCCGTGCCATCGCCCGTCACACCACCCGTCGCGCCAATCGCGGCGACAAGCGGCAGGAGGAGGGAGGCACCAGACATGAATTATAGCCCCTGACAGACGTTTTGTCGGTCAGTATCGAGAAAGGGCGTGAAGGGGCAGTTGATATAAATCAGCCGCGCATTTCGCCCGCCCGCCAATTGCACGACAATCTGGTCGGCGCGTTTGTCCACCGGCGCGTTATTTGGCGCACCGCTGCCCAATCGGCCGTTGGCGTTGGCGAGGCCCAGAAAGCTGATCATATCATCCTGATCGATGCCGTCGCCCGAAACGCCCAACCCCCCAATCAACTGGTTGCCGCGATATACCGGCACCGACCCAGGGAAGATTTGCACCCCATTGGCTATGCGGTTGGTGCCGGGCAGGCTTTGTGGAACATTGGTGCAAACCTGTTTGACGTCGGTCGCATTGACGCCCAGCACGAACAGCAGGTGCGACAAAATGTCGGGGAAAATCAGCGCTGATTGCAGGCCGGTCGACAGCGGATTGAAACCGCCCGCCGTGCGAGAAAAAGGACCATTCGGCTGCGCGACTTCGCCGTCAGGAAAAAACGGTCGATGCAAATTGCCATTGGCGCGGTCGGTAAAGGCATGGGTACCAGTGAGGGCGTTGGGGTCATTCAAAAATGTCCGAACCGCGCTGACATAAGATGCGACGGTAGGGTCAGGATCCGCCAACAACTGCGCACCAGCTGTTGCGCCGGAGAAAAAGGCCGCCGTGCGCGCCTTTTGCAAACTGACATCGATACCGAAAATCGGTGCATCGGGCGAACGGACGAGGCCGAGGGCGCGACCATTTGTATCGACAAGCGATATGGTCACCTGCGCTTGACTGCCCAATGGCCGGCGAATCTGCGCGCGTGCGCGCGCCATGATCGTGAAGGCTTCTTCCAAAATGGTGCGCGCTTCGGCTTGGGTGATTGCGCTGACGCTGCCGCCGTCGCTGCCCGCAACTATGGGGTAGCGGTTGGCGCCCGCCCCGTTGGACAACACCATTGCGTCGCTGCGGGCAAATTCCCCCGCCTGAACCAGCCGCAAACCCGATGCTTCGGTGCCATAAGTGCTGCCTGCCAAAATGGTTGGCGTCGGGAATCCATAATATCCGCGCACCTGCACCAAATTGCCCGCACTGCCGTTGAGGCTGGCAAAGCTGGGCGCGCTGCTTGTCATCAGCCCGCCATAGCTGGCATCGCTATAGCGCAGGAGTGTGCCATCCACGGGGATGCGTTCGGCGCGAATTTCATCTGGCGCTTCAAATCCACGCGTTCCGGCGAGTGCGGCAAATTCCTCCGCATCATTGTCAATGTCGGTGACTTCCGGGTCAAATCCATAGTCGCCATCGGCCATTACGCCGACCCCGCCGACGAGCACGCCGCCTTTGTACAGCGGAAAGCCCCCGGCATCCGCCGACAGGCCAAGCGGGGATCGTTTGGGGCCGATCAGCGCGCCAGCCCCGACATTGCCGTCAACATAACGTGCGGCGAGGTCGGAACAGGGCAATTGGCTGAATTGCACGCCATAAAGCGGGCCGGATTCTAGCCCCGGTGTCAGCGATGACGGCGGGAAATGTTCCTGCACAATCATGCTGGCCGTGCGGCTGGAAAAGGCGTTGCCGCCGCTCGACAAATAGGCACCGGTAATCGCCTTGGCGATCGCTGCAGCCGTCGCGGGTACCGCCTGATTTTGCGCATCGCGATTATCGCCATTGGCCGCCGCGCGGACGATAGCGGTCGCGCTGGCCCCGGTCATGCGGAAAACGCCGAGTACATTGCCCGACCGGTCAACCACTGCGATGACAGATTTGATGGAACGCGCCTGCGATTCAGCAACCGCCTGGGCGATGACCCGTTCAACATCCGCCGCGCTCAGCGATTGTGCAGCGGGCAGGGTGAATGCCGCGCCGGTCGGCGTGGGGGTTGGCGTGGGTGCAGGGGCGGGCGCACCGCCGCCACCGCCGCCACCGCCGCCACCACCGCCGCCGCAGCCGGCCAGCATCAGCGCCGACGCGCTTACCCAACCAATCGCCTGCTTCATAACCACGCCCCGCATCAGCGCACCGCCGAAATGGCGCGCACCGCGCTCGACAAAGATGTTTGGAAATCACGCGGGCGATAGGTGTTGGGGTCACGCACCGCCGCATAAGCGCGGTTGATGTCAGCGCGGACTGCCGCCGCCGCCCCAACTGTTATTTGCCCGCCGGAAACCATTGCGTTGAGCAAGGTGTCGATGCCCATGACGGCCTGCACCGAGCCTTCATAATCGGTATAGCGCGGGCGGATCGCTTCGCCAGCAATTGCATTGGCGAGCGCGCGCGTTTCATTAGGACCAAAGCTTTGCGCGGCAAGCGCGCCGCGCACCTCCGCCGTAACGGCCAGCAATTCGCGCGCAGCGGCAGTGGCGCTTGCCCTGTTGCTGCCCATCGCGGCGTGAAAGGCACGTGCTTTTTCGTCGAACCGGCTGACGAGGGCAGGTGCTGCAACCCGCGCGGCGGCAGAAAGCATGATCATATTCTCATCATTAAAGGGGGGCATGCCCTGTGGAATGGGGCGGCCCGGGTTACGCACGGCGGTGACATTTGCGTTATCGCTATCGACGATGCGGCGATGACAACTGTGACAGTCGTAGAAATAAAATTCGGGGAACACCCCCTCTGTCCCGCGCGCGGAGGTAAAGAGCGACAGCGCCCGTTCGATCGCCATTGCCTGACCGACCGCCCACATACGCACATGGTCGGGCCGCCCCTTGCGTTCGATATAGTCGCTATCCTCATTATGGTGGGCTTGCAGCGTCGAAAATAGGTCGAGTTCAAAGGATATGCGCGGGTGGCCCGCCGCCATGATGCGGTGGGTGACAAATTGCCCCTCGCCCTCGCTGCCGAAATGGCAGTCGAGGCAGACAGCTGCGCGCACCGCCGGGTTTTCGAGCTGTCGCATACCACGCCGGATATTGTCGGCATGCTGCTGCGCTTCGGGTAGTGTGCCTGCATAATGGCTGGAAATCCAACCACTCGCTGCACCATGGCAGGATTCACAATTAACCCCGTCGGTCAATTGATAGCGAAAGGCGCCCCCACTGGCCTCTGCCCTGCTCGAATGGCAGCCAAGACACATCGGTGCAGAGCTGGCATCACCGATACCTAGATTGCGGGCAATGGTTTGGCTGCGCGTATTGGAAAGGACAGCATAGGCACGGCTATGTGCGCCGCCAAGGCTGGAGGGTTCCTGCCATTTGGCGATTTCATCCTGCCGGACGGGGACGCCATCACCGGTCATCCGGCCATGACAGGTTGACCCAGCGCAGGATGCAACGCCAAGGCTGGGGCCGGTTTCAGCAGCGTTCGACCGAGCGCTAGGCGCTGTAACCAGCACCATGGCGAGCAAAAAAGCGGCAGCGCCGGTCATGGCGAGCCATTGCCCCGCTGATCTGCGCCATTTGTTGCCCAAACTTGCAACCTGCATTGGCCCTTGACCCCCTCTTGGCTTAGCTGTGCCTTACCGTGGCCTATACCACCCCAAAGGCGAGCATCGCATCGGCCACTTTCTTGAAGCCCGCGATATTGGCGCCTTTGACATAGTCGACATGGCCGCCAGATTGCGTGCCATAGGTGACGCAGCGATCATGAATCCCCTCCATGATGTCGAGCAGCATCTGTTGCAATTCAGCCTCTTTCCAGCTGCGCCGCTCGCTGTTCTGACTCATTTCCAAGCCGGAAACGGCAACCCCTCCCGCATTGGCGGCTTTACCGGGGGCGAAGAGGATTTTGGCGTCGCGGAAAATATGCGCGCCCTCCAAATTGGTGGGCATATTGGCCCCTTCGCTGACAGCAACACAACCATTGGCGACGAGCGTGCGGGCATCATCGCCCAGCAACTCATTTTGCGTGGCGCAGGGCAAAGCGACATCGCATTTGACACCCCATGGCGTTTTGCCTGCATGGAAACTGGAGCCGGGAAAGGCCGCGACATATTCCTCGATCCGCCCACGACGGTGGGTCTTATGTTCCTTTACCCAGTTGATCTTTTCCTGATTTATCCCGTCAGGATCATGAATGAAGCCGCCGCTGTCCGAAAGGGTGAGCACTTTGCCGCCCAACTGCGTCACTTTTTCGGCTGCATGGGTGGCGACATTGCCCGAACCCGAAATAACCGCGCTCTTGCCTTTGAGATCCTGACCCTTGGTCCGCAACATAGCGGCAAGGAAATAGACCGCGCCATAACCGGTGGCTTCGGGCCGGATCAGCGAACCGCCATATTCCAGCCCCTTACCGGTTAAGACACCGTTCCAGTGATTGGTCAGGCGTTTATATTGACCGAACATGAAACCAACTTCGCGCGCGCCAACACCAATGTCGCCCGCCGGGACATCCACATCGGGGCCGATATGGCGATATAGTTCGTTCATAAAGCTTTGGCAGAAGCGCATAATCTCCCGCACACTTTTGCCCTTGGGGTTGAAATTGGAACCGCCCTTGCCACCACCCATGGGAAGGCCTGTCAGCGAATTTTTGAACGTCTGCTCAAAGGCGAGGAATTTCAGGATAGATTCATTGACGCTGGGGTGGAAGCGAATCCCACCCTTATAGGGGCCGATCGCATTGTTGTTTTGCACCCGCCAGCCGCGCTGCACGCGGATATTGCCCTTGTCATCCTCCCAACACACGCGAAAGGAAACCACGCGATCGGGTTCGGCGATGCGCCGCAAAATCTGTTCGCGGTGATAATCTTCTTTATCAGCGATGAAGTCGAAAATATCCTCCGCAACTTCGTGTACGGCTTGGATAAATTCGCTCTGTCCGGGGTTGCGCTTGGCCACCCCCTCCATAAAGCGATTAAGATCGACATGATCTTCGATGGCCATGCGCCTTCCCCCATATTTGCCATGGGGTCAGCCCCCCGGCTTTGGCGCGACCCCAAATGCACGGCCCCAGTCTTGATGCAGGGTGCTTCATGCAGTGGATAGTGTCTAATGGATAAATATCAGCGATAAAAGCCCCCCTGCGGCAAAATCCCGCGCAAAAATTGCAGCAATTTTTTGCAGGGGGATGTGACGGGGCGCACGGTTGCGCTGGCGTGGCGACGACAAAATGCTAACAGGCGCTAGTTTATGTGGGGGAAGACTGGACCATGGCGGATGATGAAGCGGCGGATATCGTGGGCCCTGCGGCAACAACGCCATCGCCGATCGCGCGCTGGGCGCTGCTGATTCTCGCGGCGCTGATGCTGGTTGGTGCGCTTGGCTTTGCCTTGTGGCGCAGCGGCTGGATGGCGGGTGACAGCGCCACCACAAGCAGCGCCCCCAGCGGTGATTTGGCAGCGCTAGAAGCGGCGACTCGCAGCAACCCGGATGACCTTAGGGCATGGCAGCAATTGGGTGACGCGCGGTTCGATGCGCGTGATTATGGCGGGGCGGTTATCGCCTATCGTCGGGTGACAGAATTGGCCCCGGCGGTTGCAGCCAATTGGTCGGTGCTGGGTGAATCCTTGGTACTCGCATCGACGCGTGATCCCATCCCGCCCGAAGCCTTGGCCGCGTTTAACCGCGCCATCGCGCTAGATGCAAAGGACCCGCGCGCGCGCTATTTTCTGGCGGCCAAGCGGGATATTGACGGCGACCATGCGGGGGCGATTACCGCATGGCTGGCGCTGTTGGCTGATACGCCGCAGGGCGCGCCATGGGAAACCGACGTGCGCCGCACCATCGAACAGGTGGCAGAGCGGAACAATATCGACGTCGCATCGCGCCTAGCCGCCGTACGACAACGGGCGCTGACACCCGAAGAATTGCCGGTCGCTGCGCGCGCCATCCCCGGGCCGAGCCGCCAGCAGATGCAGGACGCATCGGCGCTGCCCAAGGGACAGCAGGACATGATGATACAGGGGATGGTCGATGGTCTGGAACAAAGGCTGGTCGCCAACCCGCAGCAGGTCGATCGCTGGATCATGCTGATGCGATCGCGGATGACGCTGGGGGAGAGCCAAAAGGCGGGGGATGCGCTGCGCCGGGCGATTGCCGCGAATCCGGCGGCCGAGCAAAGGCTGCGGGCGGAGGCGCGCCTGTTACAGGTGCCGGGGGCTTAAAATACCCCAATGCATAGCCGCCATATCCGCTGTGAATATGATGTAACTATTTGAAATATATTTATTTTATAAAATAGACCTCATTCAGCCAACGCTGCCCAATTCGCCCGATACCAGCCGGGCGATCAGGCGGCGGACCCCGGTCAAGCGTGCGCCATGGTGGATGGCGCGGTCGCGCAAAAAGGGCAAAATCGCCCCGTCGGATTGATACATTGGCGTCAAAATGCGGCTGAGTGCCTGATAGAGGCGGACATGGTCTTGCCGCCAATATTGGTAGAGGCGGACAATGTCGCCCACCGCATCCGCCGTATCAACCGCGCGTGCCAGCGCCAACGCATCCATCAACGCCATGTTGGCGCCCTGACCCAATTGTGGACTGGTCGCATGCCATGCATCACCCAGATGGATGATGCGTCGGTGGGTTGCTGCTTTGCCGGTACGATGCCGATAGGTGGCGAGCGTCAGTGCATCAAAATCGGCCACTTGGTCGACAAAGGGCGCGGCATCGGGCCAGAGTTCGCAAAAGGCCGCGCGCCATGGTGCAATGCTGGCTGCCCTTGTTGCGGCGGCATCCTTTATCCGCACGCTCCAGAACAAGGCTGCGCCGGGATTGCCGGTTGCCGGATTGCGCCCGATCGGCAGGATACCCGCCATTTTATGGCCAGCAAAATAGCGTTGTTCCAGCGCGTCGGGCAAAATTGTCGAACCGTCGGGCACATCGACACTGGTCCAATAGGCACCATAAGGGAGAATATGGTTCTTCCCGCGCGTCAGCGGGCCATTGGCCCCGCTCGCGTCGATCAGCAGATCAAATCGCCCGCCCGTCGTGCCATCGGCAAAGCATGGCCGGGCCGCATCGCCATCCACCGTCGCATCGCACAATATTTTATCGCATAATATGGGGATGGCTGCACTGTGCACCGCCGCGAACAGGACATCGAACAGGCTGCTGCGGTGGATGCCGAGCGCATATTTGCCCGCCCCCAAGCCGGCATATTCCATGTCGAGCGCGCGCAGCCCATTGGCGACGTTCCAGCCAATCAGCCGGGAAACGGGGGTGGCAAGCGGGACGATTGCTTCGAGCAGGCCAAGCTTTGCCAAGACCCGTTGGCCCGTCGGCTGGATCAGCAGCCCCGAACCCACCGGGCGCGGCGCGTCAAATTGTTCAAAAATCGTGACCCTGTGCCCTGCGCGCGCCAAAAATAGCGCGGCGGCCATGCCGCCCGGCCCGCAGCCGACAATCGCGATATCCTGTGGTTGCAGCAATATAGTCCCCCCTTTGCCCGATGGGTTGCAACTGCTTAGCGGGGCATTCGCCCGCGCGCACGTCCAATTGCCCATGCCGCTGGCGGCGCGGGGGTTGGCCAAATGGCACATTACCAAAAGTTCATTTGGGTGCGGGATGGCGCGGGCTTAGCGTCCCCGGCGTCCGCGTGATTGCGGGCGTTTTTCGTGGGAGGCGACGTTGGAAAAATCGCAATTTGGTGGTGCACTGGCGCTCGATGATGTGCCGCAAATCGGCGCGGTGGCGGCGCATGGCGCGCATTATAGCCAGACGCAAGCGGGTGGGAATACGATTTTCGACGTGGTGGTCACCATCGTCGTCCTCAACCATCCGGGTAGCTGAAGCGGATGATCATTCCGCCGTCGCTGGCGCAATATTTCGCCGATCGCGGCGGGGATGATGCGCGCGCGGCGGCGGCAGCCATGGCCATGGGCGCGTGGCGCGCGCGCGATGATGTGCGCACCATCGACGCATTGCTGGCCCGCTGGGCACAGTGCCCGCCCCAAGACCCCGCCGCGCTACAAGCCGCGCTGGCCCCGCATATATATGATCGGGGCTGGGTCGATGCGCTGCTGGCATCGGCGGTTGACCTGTTGCGCGCCGACCCGCTCAACGCGTTGCCCTGCACCATTTTGCCGGGGCCGTTGCTGCCGGGCCTCCTCCTCCTCAGCCATGCGGGCGTCACGATGACCTTGCATCTTGTCGATGCGATGGCGCTGACCGCGTCTGCCGAGGCAATGGAGGATGCCAATCTGGTGTTTGACGGGGGGTTGAGCGCCATCGTCCATCTTGCGGGTGGGGCAATATCCTATCGCCGTGCCCAACTTGGTGCGGGTGATGGCGCAGATTGTTGCAACGCCAAAGTCAGCCCGCCGTTGCTGTTCTTTGCGGGCGATATAATCGCCATGGACGGTGCGCGCGATGCGATCAGCATCATCGGCGCGGCATGCGATGCCTTGATGCTGCGCATTTCGATGGGGACGCCGGCACCGGGCAGCCGCCATTTCGCCCACCGATTGTCCGATGGCGCGTGCGTGGCGCAGCTATGCGGTGATGGTGCGGCTTCGCGGCTGCTCATCCTGCTGCAATATCTGGGCGCGCGGCGTGCGGTCATCGACGATGCGGCGATGTTGCTGTTGCGGCAATATATGGGCGATGCCGAACCGCAATTGCGTTGGGCGGCGGCGCGGATCGCCATTGCGCATGATCCATCCGCCATGCGCGGGGCGATTGCCGATATGGCGGCTGGCGATGGGGATGATGCGGTGCGCCGTGCGGCGACGGCGACCTTGCCGCTGATCGATGCCGCATTATCGGCGCGGCAGGCGGCCTGACGTGGCGCGCGAACTGGGCCATGCCGATGTGGCGGACACTGCCGATCTTGCCGAAGTTGTCGACGCCATCGACCATTATTCGGGTGATCTGGGGACCGGGGAAGGGGCGGATTTTGCCGGTCATTGGCTGGGCAAGCTATATGGCAATCAGGATTTTCTCTTTGCGCATATCCTCAACATTCTAAAAGACAGGGGGGCGGCAGAGGCGGCCCGCAATGGTTATGGCGCGCAGGTGCTGATGCTCCATCGGCAGGCGGGGCGTTATTTCATGCGCGTCAATTTCTGGCCCGCCGCCGATGACCCGGTGCTGCTGGCCAGCGGGGCGAGCCATTATGCCTATCACGAACCGCATGACCATAATTTCAGCTTTGTCACGCTCGGCTATCATGGGCCGGGCTATCGCAGTCGCTGGTTCACTTATGAAAATGGCGCGGTGGCGGGCTATGCGGGGGAGGATGTGGCGCTCAACCCGAGTGAAGAAGGGGGACTGACCCCGGGGCGCATCCTCCACTATCGGCGCAGCGTCGATGTCCATGAACAATTGCCCCCCGACGCGCTGTCGGTCAGCATCAATATAGTGGCGGAGGATGCGGCGACCCCGTGGCGCGACCAATATTTTTTTGATCTGGGGGCGGAACGCATCGCCGCGCTGCCGACGATCACCCAAGGTGAAATCGCCTTGCGCATGGCGGCAATTTTGGGGGAGGATGGGCGCGATCTGGCGCATGAATTTGCCCGCCACCACCCATCGCACCGTATGCGTTGGCAGGCGTGGCGCGCGCTGGGCGCGGCGACTGAGGGGGCCGATCGTATCGCGCTGTTTGAACGGGCGAGTGGGGATGCATCCGCGCTGGTGCGCGGTGCGGCCGGGGCGATGTTGCGGTGCATAGAGGATGCGGCAATAGTTTAGGAAACGGCGATGATCGCATTGTGCATGGCGGATCTGGTGCAGGGGCGCGAACTGGCGGCGGCGCTGACGATGGCGGGACATTTGACCAAGCTGATGCCCGCTTGCCCCGTACGGATCGATGATCATTATGACGCGATTATCGCCGAATATGCCGGACGACAGGCGGGGCTGGATGCACGGGTGCGTGGCTGGCGCGCCGTCGCGGGCGGGCGGGTGCTGCTCTGCCTGCTCCGCCGTGACAGCATGGCCGCGCGGGTCTGCGCGCTCAACGCCGGGGCGGATGATGTCATCGCCACACCGCCGCGCGGATCTGCCCTAAAGGGCGCGGGCGGCGAACTGGTGGCGCGGACGGCGGCATTGCTGCGCCGGGCGGGTGGACGCGCGCATATGCTTGCTTGCGATGACCTCCACATCGATCTGGTCGCCCGTGCGGTGCGCCGCGCCGACCACCGCATCCCCATGCCGCCGCGCGAATTTGACCTGCTCGCCCGGCTGGCGCGCACGCCGGACCAGCCGGTGGCGCGGGCCGACCTCCTTAAAACCGTATGGCGGATCACTTTCGACCCCGGCACCAACCGCGTCGATGTCCATGTAGCGCGGCTGCGCCAGCGGATTGACGCGCCCTTTGCCAACCGCCCCAGCCCGCACGTCATGCTGCGCACCTGCAAGGGGGTGGGTTATGCGCTGGTCAGCCGTGCGGGGGCGGCGATTCCAGCTTTTGCGATGCAGTAAAGCGCGGACGAAGGCAGCGGGATGGCGGGTGACGGGCGGGTGTTTTTCCACCATTAGTTGCTTGTGCGCGGCGCGAAATCTGGTCTATGGCCCCATGCGATCGGATTAACAAAAGGGTAGGGGCGATGGCCGAGAATAAGGATTTTGAAGCGGCGGCGGCAACCTATGCGGGCTTTGTGTCCAAGGGGCGTGTCGCGGTGATCGTTGCTGCTTTGGCAGCTTTGCTCGTCATCTTTTTGATCAGCTAAGCCAAGATGGCGACACGCATCGCAGCGCTGGCTGAAAGCGCGGCCGGGGAAAATCGCGTCGCGATTAGCCCCGAAACGGTCAAGAAATATATCGCGCTGGGTGCCGAGGTTGCGGTGGAAAGCGGTGCAGGGGTGCGCGCAGGCGTTGCCGATGCCGATTATACGGCGGCGGGGGCGAGCGTTGGCAAGCGCGCCGATGTGCTGAAAGGCGCGGCCATCATCCTGTGCGTCGCACCGCCTGAGGCGAAATCGATAAAGGGTGCGGGCGAAGGGGCATGGCTGGTCGGCGCGCTCAACCCCTTTGGCGCGCGCGACACGATTGCCGATTATGCCAAGGCCGGGCTGGAAGCGCTGGCGATGGAATGGATGCCGCGCATCACCCGCGCGCAGTCGATGGATATATTGTCGAGCCAGTCGAATCTGGCGGGTTACAAGGCGGTGTTGATGGCGGCAGACGCCTATGGCCGCGCCTTTCCCATGATGATGACGGCGGCGGGCACGATTACCGCGGCCAAGGCCTTTGTCATGGGGGTGGGCGTTGCCGGTTTGCAGGCGATTGCCACCGCGCGGCGGCTGGGCGCGCAGGTTTCGGCAACCGATGTCCGTTCGGCGACCCGCGAACAGATTATGTCGCTGGGTGCCAAGCCGGTTTTTGTCGAAAGCGTCGCGGGCATAGAGGGGGAGGGCGCGGGTGGTTACGCCAGCGAAATGTCCGCCGAATATCAGGCGGCGCAGGCCGAACTCGTCTCTGGCCATATTGCCAAGCAGGACATCGTCATCACCACCGCGCTGATACCGGGGCGGCCCGCGCCGCGCCTCATTTCCGATGCGCAATTGGCAACGATGCGCGCAGGCAGCGTCATCGTCGATCTGGCGGCGGAAAGCGGCGGCAATGTCGAAGGGGTAGTGGCCGGTGAACGCGTTGTAAAACATGGCGTTACCATCATCGGCGTGAAAAATATCACCTCTTTGATGGCCGCCGACGCCTCCGCATTATTCGCGCGCAACCTGTATAATTTCCTGTCGGCTTTCTGGGACAAGGAAAAGGGTGCGCCGGTGCTCGACGATGAAATCGGCAACGCCATCCGCCTGACACAGGGCGGCAAAATTGTGCATGAACGGTTGGCAGGGGGCTGAGCCATGGACTTTATCTCTATCCTATCCATCTTCGTGCTGGCCTGTTTTGTCGGCTATTATGTCGTCTGGTCGGTGACGCCCGCGCTGCACACGCCGCTGATGGCGGTCACCAACGCGATTTCGAGCGTGATTATCGTCGGCGCGCTGGTCGCCGCGACGACCGGCATGGCCAGCCATATTTCGGCGGCGCGCTGGTTGGGGCTGATTGCGGTCGTGCTCGCCAGTATCAATATTTTCGGCGGCTTTGCCGTCACCGAACGCATGCTCGCCATGTATAAGAAAAAGGATAAGTGACCGTGGCGAACCTTATCCTTTCGGCTGCAGGGGCACAGCATATGATGCCCCCGGCGTGGGCGCTGCTCGCTTACCTCATCGCGGGTATATTGTTTATTTTGGCGCTGCGTGGGCTGAGCTCGCCTGCATCCTCGCGCCGGGGCAATCGCGCCGGGATGATCGGCATGTTGATCGCGGTGGCGACGACGATGCTACTCAAGGCGCCGGTTGCGCCGGGGCAATTTTTGCCGAGCCCGACGGCGGATGATCTGGTGACGCTGGGGCAGATTGTCGCGGCGATCAGCGTCGGCGCAATCATCGGCCTGTTTACCGCGCGGCGGATTGCGATGACCGACATGCCGCAATTGGTGGCGGCGTTCCACAGCCTCGTCGGCCTCGCCGCTGTGCTGGTGGCGGCTGCGGCCTTTCTCAGCCCCGCGGCCTTTGGCATCGTCGGCGCGGACGGGCATATTTTGCCGGTCAGCCGCGTTGAAATGGGGCTGGGCAGCGCGATTGGGGCGATTACTTTTTCAGGATCGGTCATCGCCTTTTTGAAACTGGCGGGCAAAATGTCGGGCGCGCCGATTTTGCTGCCGCTGCGCCATTTCATCAACCTTGGCACGCTCGCCGCGATATTGGGGCTGGTTGGATATTTCACGCAGGATCAGGCGCCGTGGGTGTTCTGGACCATCACCATCCTCGCCTTTGTCATCGGCTTCCTCCTCATCATCCCCATCGGCGGGGCGGACATGCCGGTCGTCGTTTCGATGCTCAACAGCTATTCGGGCTGGGCGGCGGCGGCGATGGGTTTCACGCTGCACAATAGCGCGATGATCATCACCGGGGCCTTGGTCGGCTCATCGGGTGCCATCCTCTCCTACATCATGTGCCGGGCAATGAACCGCAGCTTTATCTCGGTCATCGCGGGTGGTTTCGGTGCGGATGCAAGCGCGGGCGGCGGCGAAGCGCGCGAACAACGCCCGTGGAAGCGCGGCAGTGCGGAGGATGCGGCGTTCCTGATGCAACAGGCCGAAAGCGTCATCATCGTGCCGGGATATGGCATGGCGGTCGCGCAGGCGCAGCATGCGCTGCGCGAAATGGCGGATATGCTCAAGAAAGAGGGTGTGTCGGTCAAATATGCGATCCACCCCGTTGCGGGGCGGATGCCGGGGCATATGAATGTGCTGCTCGCCGAAGCCAACGTCCCCTATGACGAAGTGTTCGAGCTGGAGGATATCAACGCCGAATTTGCACAGGCAGACGTCGCCTTCATTATCGGGGCGAATGACGTCGTCAACCCCGCGGCAAAGACCGACAAATCTTCCCCCATTTACGGCATGCCGGTGTTCGACGTGGACAAGGCAAAGACCGTCTTTTTCGTCAAACGCTCCATGGGCGGGGTCGGCTATGCCGGGGTTGATAATGACGTCTTTTACATGGACCAGACGATGATGCTCCTCGCCGATGCCAAGAAAATGTGTGAGGAAATCGTCAAGGCGATGGCGCATTGATGCGCAAGCTGGGTCTGATTGGCGGGATAAGTTGGGCCGCGAGCGAGCAATATTACCGCATCCTCAATCTGGAATTGCAACGCCGCGCCGGGGCGGGGTGCAGCGCGCCCTTGGTCATGGACAGCCTCAACTATTGCGACCTCAAGCGCTTGTCGAGCGATGCGCAGTGGGGGAGCGCGACCGAGATATTGGTCGCCAGCGCGCAAAGGCTGGAGGGGGCGGGGGCGAGCGCCATCATGATCTGCGCCAATTCAATGTACAAGGTGGCCGACGCGGTGCAGGCGGCGATTTCGGTGCCGTTGCTTAACATTGTTGACCCCGTCGGTCGGGCGATGCGCGCAGCGGGCGTCGAAACGGCCGCCATTTTGGGGACGCGCAATGTCATGGCCGAACGCTGGTACCGCCAGCGGCTTGTCAGCCATGGTGTGTCCTTGTTTCCGGCTGACGATGGCGTTGTCGATATGGTCGATCGCATCATTTATGATGAGTTGATGCAGGGCGTAATCAACAAGGCGAGTGAGCGTGAATTGCGCAGCCTGATTACCAGTTTTGACCAGCGTGGGGTGGATGCGGTTGCGCTCGCCTCCACCGAATTGTCGCTGCTGGTCGATACCGACGCAAATATCCTGCCGATATATGATTCAACCCGCCTCCACGCACTCGACGGCGTGGCGTGGATGCTGGGCGATATGCCTTGATTGCCCCATAGGTCGGCAGGTCAACCATCCAATTCCCGCAACGATCCGGCAAAACGGCGGCCAACAGGGATGGTTGTGCCGTCGTGGAGCCGCACCTGCCGCCCGCCGCCCGCCCGCACTTCGACCGATGCTATGGCCCGACGCGCTATGGCATAGCTTTTGTGGATACGCAGAAAATCGGCGGGAAGTTCGCGCAATAGCCGGGTCAGCCCCATGGTGACCAGCAAGTTGCGCCCGTCGGCAGTCTGCACCTCCACATAATCATCGGCCGCGCGCAATATGACTATGTCATCAACCGCCAGCCTATATTGGCGCGACCCGTTTTTGAGTGTGAGGATCGGGTCGCCCGCCGCCTCTGCATGGCGCAGCCTTTCCTCCAATTCCGAAATGCGTTGTTGCGCCATGCGTTCAGCACGCAGCATCCCCAATTGTTCGAGGATGCATGCGATCAGCAAAATTGCGATGACAAAATAATAGCTGCGGTCGAGGAATTCGCCCCCTTCCCATGTCATGGTCAGGAGCGCCGCCGTGCCGATCACCAGCGCAATCGCTGCCGCCTTGTTGCGGGCAATGGCTGTGTGCCAGAGCGCGCGTAGAGCGGTAACCAACATGACCATCTGCCCCACGGCCACCACTGCCAAACTTTTATAATCAAAGCCGGCTATCCACAGCAGCATGGCCACAGCGGTGCAGGCGGCGATGCCGGTTATCGCGTATCGCCTGTCGGGCCAGAATCTTTTTGCCGCCCCGAAACAGAGGGTGAGCGTGGTCAATGTGGCGAGCAGTGCGATGCCGCTCACCCGAACCAAATGCCATGGATAGGGGTAATCGACAAAACTGCGCGCCACCTCTGCCAGCGCCTGCACCATAGATAATAAGGCGATCAGCGCGGGCAATATGGCGGGGCGTGCGCCGCGCGGTTGGAGCCATGCGGCGACCAGAAAATAGGCAAAGCAGACCGCCAGCAGGCCGAGCGCGACCAAGGTCGGCAGATAATGGGTACGGCTGGGCAATGCGGGGGTTTCATATGGTCCGATTTGGAGGAGGTGGATCGGCTGCACCAAGGGCGTCCATAAATGGTCGGCGCTGAAGCGGATGCGCAGATGGTTTTCGCCCGCGCGTACCGCGCCGCGCGGTACATTGAAGCTGGCGAAATATCGCCCCGCAACCTCCGCATGGGTTGCATCGGGCAGGCGGCCATTGCTGCCGATATGCTGGCCGTTCCAAATAATTTCGCTGCTCGCCAATGCCGCAATATGGAGGCTGAGTGGCCAGTCGAGCGGCAGCGCATCGGGCGGGACGATGATTGACCGTTCAATGGTCAAAATCTGGCCGGGCGCAACATTGTCGGCCGTGTCGATCAGGTCACAGGGTGCGGCGGGTTGGTAACAGGTCGCCCCTGCCGGTGCCGGGAACAGCAAGATCAGAAAATAGAAAAGCATGGGCAGGCGGCGGAACATGCCCCGACGATAAACTGTTGCCATGCAATTGTCGCGTCGCGCCGCGGTCGTTCACCGACAGCTGCGGTCGTTCGCCGAACGACCGCGCGCTTCGCCGAACGGAACTGCCACTGGCCGAATGGCGGGCGACAGGCGCCGGTGCGCGCGCCAAGGGCTTGGCGATGCTGATCGAAAGGAAAGATGATGCCGAAAGCCACCAACGCCCGCACCCGCATTGCCGCCACTTTATTTGGCTTATTTGCCATGCCGATTGGTAGCGCCGGTGCACAAACCGCCGATCCAGATGCGCGCGCGCTGTCGGCAACATTGCATGTGGAACCATATGATTTTCGTTTGGCCGATGGCAGCAACCTTGCGGCAGAACGTGGCAGCTTTCTGGTGCCGGAGGATCGCAATGACCCCAATTCGCGGCTGATATCCATTGGCTTTGTTCGTTTCCGGTCGACCAACCCCAACCCCGGCGCGCCGATAATCTATCTTGCGGGCGGGCCGGGCGGGTCGGGCATCGGCACCGCGCGCGGACCTCGTCAGCCGATATTTCTGGCGCTGCGGGCGGTGGCCGATGTTATCGCGCTCGACCAACGTGGGGTCGGCTGGTCCAACCAATTGCCGCGTTGCCGCGCGCCTGCCGCCATGCCCACCGCGCCGGTGCTGGGCGAAGCCAGCCTGACCGCCTATTATCGCCAGACGCTCACCCAATGTGTGGGGCAATGGCGCGCCGCTGGTGCCAGCATCAACGGCTATACGACGGTGCAGAGCGCCGATGATGTGGAGGATTTGCGCCGCGCATTGGGCGTACCCCGTATCAATTTATGGGGCATAAGTTACGGCACCCATTTGGCCTTCGCCATATTGCGCCAATATCCGCAATCGGTCGAACGGGTCGTGCTGTCGTCAGCGGAAGGGCTGGAGCAAACGGTGAAAATGCCCGCCGATGTCGATGCCGCCTTTGAACGGATCGGACAGGCGGTGGGGGGCAATTTTGTCGCCCGGATGCGGCGGGTGCATGCGGCGATGGATGCGCATCCCATGGATTTCGCCTTTACCGGCCAAGATGGGGTGGCGCATCAATTTCGCGCCGACAGCTTCGTGATCCGGATGCTGGCTGGCGCATTGGCCAAAAACCCGGACGGCTATGCTGACCTCAACCAATTATATGCGGCTTTGGAGGGTGGGCAGCAACAAGCGATCGCGCCGATGTTGTGGCAATATTTCTATGATGCGCCGTTGCAATTGGGCATGTCGGAACTGATGGATATCGCCTCTGGTGTCAGCGATGCGCGGTTGGCGGCGGCAAGGCAGCAGGCGCGGCACAGCCTGACGGGCAGCGCGCTGAATTTTCCCATGCCGCAATTGGCGCACGCTGTTGTGGGGTTGGATTTGGGCGACCAGTTTCGCCGCGAAGTCCGCACCAACGTCCCCACATTATTATATGAAGGGGTGTTCGATGTGCGCACGCCATTGGCCGAACAGGAACGTGCGGTGGCGGGTTTCAGCCGATTGCAACGCATCCGCATCGTCAATGGTGGGCATGATCTGTTTGAAGCCGATCCGCGAAATCTGGGGATTATCTGCGACTTTTTCGCCGGTCGACCCGTGACAGTCGAGGAAATTCGGCTGCAAGAAGCGCCGCCGGCTTCTGCGCCCTAATTGAACATCCACCCCCATTCAGGGCTTGGCAATTGGCATGGTGATTGTCACTATGCCCGCCAAGCAGAGAGAGAGGGAGGGGATGATGCGTAATTGGGTAATGGCGGGTGCGGCCTTGTTGCTGGCGACAGGTCTGACCGACGGGGCGATGGCGCGGACGATCAGCGTCGCCGCCGGGCCGGATGCGCAAACCCGCCTGCAACTTGCGCTGATAGAGGCGACTTCGGGCGATGTCGTCGAAATTGGCGCGGGGACATTTGACCTGACCGATGGGCTCAACCTCGATGCCGATGGCGTCACCGTGCGCGGCGCGGGGGCGGAACGCACCATATTGAATTTTGCCGGGCAATTGGGCGCGGGTGAGGGGCTGTTGGTCACCGGCGACCATGTGGTGCTGCGCGATTTCACGGTGCGCGATACGCGCGGCGACGGGATAAAATCCAAGCAGGCCCATAATATCGTCTATCTCAACCTTCGGGTTGATTGGTCGGGTGAGCCAAAGGCAAGCAACGGTGCCTATGGCGTCTATCCGGTCGAAAGCGAAAATGTGCTGGTCGATGGTGTGTTCGTGCGCGGCGCTTCGGACGCGGGGATATATGTTGGCCAGTCGCGCAACATCATCGTGCGCGACAGTGTCGCCGTACAAAATGTCGCCGGGATAGAGATTGAAAACAGCTATAATGCCGATGTGCATGACAATGTCGCCACCGGTAATACAGGCGGCATATTGGTTTTCGATTTGCCCGGCCTGCCGCAACAGGGCGGGCATAATGTCCGCGTCTTCGACAATGTCATCATCAATAATATGACCGCCAATTTCGCGCCGGCGGGCAATATTGTCGCATCGGTCCCGACCGGCACCGGCGTCATCATCATGGCCAACCGCGATGTGGAGGTGTTCGACAATATTTTTGACGGCAATGGCACCGCCGATGTGCTGATTTCGGGCTATCGATATGGTGCGGCCCCGGCGGGCTATACGCCCGCGCCGCAACGCGTGCGCATTCTGGCCAATATCCATGGCCGGTCGGGCTTTGCGCCGGGCCCGCAATTCCCCGGCGGTGCGCAAATGGCCGCCGCCATGGGGGGCAGTCTGCCGCCGATTATCTGGGATGGTTCGGGCAGCGAAATTCGCGTCAGCGACACGGTGCATGTTGCCAGCCTCGGCCTGCCCGACCTCAGCCAATCGCGTGAGGGGGCCAGCCCGACGATGGTTGATTTAACCGGCGATGCGCCTTGGCCGCGCCTCCCCACCATCACCTTGCCTGCCGCGATGGAGGCGGCGGCAAACCAGCCATGATGGCAAGATGGTGGCATCCGCTGCGCGTGAGCCTGTTGGCGCTCGCGGCGATGGCGCTGCTTGGCGGCGCGCGCGATGCGCCGCGCATCGATGATGCGGCGATTATGGCCGCGCAACCACCCGCCTTGCTGTCGGCCTATGGTTTTTTTGCCGGGCGCGCCGACCGGCCGGTGGCCGCGCTCATCCCCTATAATTTGGAAACCCCGCTATTTTCGGATTATGCGGACAAAAGCCGCTTTATCTATTTGCCCGCCGGTACGCATCTGACCGCGGATGGCGAGGGCATGTTGCGCTTTCCGGTCGGCAGCGTGATCATCAAAAATTTCAGCTTTCGTATGGCGGATGGCCACGAACGCACCGTGGAAACCCGTCTGCTCATCCATCAGGCGGGGGGGTGGGTTGCGCTCCCCTATATCTGGCGGGCCGATGGCACGGATGCTGATTTGCGGCTGGCTGGTGGGCGCTTTACCGTCGATTTCGTCCATCAGGGCCAAGCGCGGCAGGTGAGCTATGCCGTCCCCAACCGCAACCAATGCCGCACCTGCCACCAGCGCAATGAAGTGTTGGAGCCGATCGGCCCCAAATGGATAAATTTGGTGCCCGACGCGCGCCTCGCCAATGCCATCAGCGGTGCGGACTTGCTGCGCCGGACGCGGGCGATGGCGCGGTGGGATGATGAAGCCGCGCCCATTGACATGCGGGCACGCGCCTATCTCGACGGGAATTGCGCCCATTGTCACAACCCGGCGGGCAGCGCATCGAACAGCGGGCTTTTCCTCGAATATGACCGGCCGATGGGCTTTGCCACCGGGCTGTGGAAACGGCCAACCGCCGCCGGACGGGGCAGCGGGGGGATGGAATATGCCATCGACCCCGGCCTGCCCGACCAAAGCTTTCTTCTCTATCGTTTGGCGAGCCGCGAACCGGGGGTGGAAATGCCCGAATTGGGGCGCAACATCGTGCATGAGGAAGGGGTTCGCTTGATACGCGACTGGATTGGGGCCATGCACAGGGGTGAAGCGCCACGGGCCGGGCAATGATGCGCCGCCAATAAAATGCGCTGACGGAGCCGATATGTCCCAGCCTCTCCTCTATGATTATTTCCGCTCGTCCGCTTGTTATCGTGTGCGCATCGCGCTCAATCTAAAATCTGTTGCGTATCAGGCAGTGCCAACCAGCCTGTTGGCGGGCGACCAAAAAAGCGACAGCTATCGCGCGATCAACCCGCAGGGCTTTGTCCCGGCGCTGGTTGTCGATGGGGTGGTGCTGACCCAAAGCCTCGCCATCATCGACTGGCTCGACCATCAATATGCTGAACCGCGCCTCATCCCCGCCGAACCGCTGGAACGCGCGCGGGCATTGGCGCTGACGATGATGATTGCGGCGGATATTCACCCGATCAACAATCTGCGCATTCTGAAATATCTGGGCAATGACCTGGGCCTGCGCGAAGTGACGCGCGACAATTGGTATCGGCACTGGATTGTCGAGGGGTTCAACGCCTTGGAGGCGATGGTGGATCGGGAGGACGTGGCCGCACCCTTTTTGGCGGGGGATGCGCCGGGGATTGCCGATGTCTTCCTCGTCCCGCAAATGTACAATGCCCGCCGCTTTGAGGTGGATTTGACCCCCTATCCCCGACTGGTTGCCGCCGATGCGGCCGCCCGCGCACTGCCGCCCTTTGCCGCCGCAGCGCCCGATATGGTAAAACCCGAAGGCTTATGACCGGCAAACTCAACCTCGAAGCCTTTTTACCCTATCGCTTGTCGATAGCATCCTATGCCGTGTCAGAGCGTATCGCCGGGGATTACCACCAGCGCTTTGGCCTGAAAGTCCCCGAATGGCGGTTGATGGCGGTCTTGGGTGAAGGGTCGCCGCAAACCCAGCGCGAATTGGGGCGGGTGACGCGGATGGATAAGGTGACGGTCAGCCGTGCGGCGATGGCGCTGGCCGAACGCGGGCTGGTGTCGCGGGTGGCGAGCGTGCGCGACGGGCGTTCGCACCATCTGGCGCTGACCAAGGCGGGGTGGAGCCTCTATGCCGACATTGCCGCCGTCGCGCTGCGCCATGAGCAAGCGATTTTGGCGGGGTTTTCGGCCAAGGAACGCGCGCAGCTTGGCAATATGTTGTTGCGGCTGCGCGATGCGGCGGATGATTTGGCCGAGGGGGATGGTTAGGCTGCGCTTGCCAGCCCGCTATTTCGCCGATATAGTATCGTATGAAACTAAATGAGTGCGGGCGATTCTGGATGACCCGCGCATTGGATGAGGTAGCTGACATGGTGGAAACGGGCGAACATCTGAACCCTTTGGGGCTGGATGGTTTTGAATTTGTGGAGTTTTCGGCCCCTGAAAAGGGTGTGCTGGAACCCGTCTTTGCCGCCATGGGCTTTACCCGCATCGCGCGCCACCGTTCCAAGGATGTTGATTTGTGGCGGCAGGGGGAAATCAACCTCATCGCCAATTATGAACCGCGCAGCCCCGCCGCCTTCTTTGCCGCAGAGCACGGTCCGTCGGCCTGCGGCATGGGCTTTCGTGTCAAAAATAGCGCCGAAGCCTATGCCGAGGCGCTGCGGCGTGGGGCAGAACCGGTGGCGAACAGCACCGGGATGATGGAATTGCGCATCCCCGCGATCAAGGGGATTGGCGGGGCCTTCATCTATTTGATCGACCGTTATGCCAGCCTCGACAACCCCGATGCGCTGTCGATTTACGACATTGATTTCGAATATCTGCCCGGTGCCGAACGTTACCCCGTCGGCGCAGGGTTCAGCCGCATCGACCATCTGACGCATAATGTTTATGCCGGGCGCATGGCCTATTGGGCCGAATATTATGAGCGTATCTTCAATTTCCGGGAAATTCGCTATTTTGACATCAAGGGGGAATATACCGGCCTGACGTCCAAGGCGATGACCGCACCGGATGGCAAAATCCGCATTCCGCTGAATGAAGAGGGCAAGGCTGGCGGCGGCCAGATTGAGGAATATCTGCGTGCCTATAATGGTGAGGGGATTCAGCATATCGCCCTCATTTGCGATGATCTGATCGGCTGTATCGACCGGTTAAAGGCGGCGGGTGTGCCGTTGATGGCTGCCCCGCCCGCAACCTATTATGAAATGTTGGAAGATCGTTTGCCCGGCCATGGCGAACCGGTCAGCGCATTGCAGGCGCGCGGCATTTTGCTCGACGGGTCGACCGAGGCGGGCGACCCGCGCCTCCTCCTCCAGATATTTGCGCAGCCGCAAATCGGCCCGGTATTTTTCGAATTCATCCAGCGCAAAAAGGATGAAGGCTTTGGGGAGGGGAATTTCACCGCGCTCTTCAAATCGATGGAGGCGGACCAGTTGCGGCGCGGCGCGCTCGAAACAGCGGGAGAGGGCTGATGCCGGTACTGACCAAAGTGGCTGATCGCGACATTGTCGCCGCTGTGCCGCAAGTGCGCCGCATTCACCACGTCGCCTATCGCTGCCATGACGCCAAGGAAACGGTGGACTGGTATGCCCGCATGCTCGGCTTTGCCTATACCAACGCCTTTGCCGAAGACACGGTGCCTTCGACTGGCGCGCACGACCCCTATATGCATATTTTCCTCGATTGCGGGGGGGGCAATGTGCTTGCCTTTTTTGAGCTGCCCGAACAGCCCGCGATGGCGCGTGACCCCAATACGCCGGCATGGGTGCAGCATTTGGCCTTTGAGGTGGATGATTTTGAAACCCTGCTCGCCGCCAAAGCGCATCTGGAAGCAGAGGGGGTCGAAGTGCTTGGCCCGACATGGCACGGCATTTTCCGTTCCATCTATTTCTTTGACCCCAATGGTCATCGGCTCGAACTGGCCTGCAACATCGGTACGGCGGATCAATATGCCGAATTGCAGGCGCTGGCAGGCCCGATGCTGGAGGAATGGAGCCGTACCAAACGCGCGCCCGACAGCGCCAAATGGTTGCATGTTGAACCCGGCAGCCTCAGCGAATAACCAAATATTTGCGGCTCATTCCGGGTCGGCGGAGGAATCAGATGAAATTGGCGAGTTTGAAGTCGGGCCGCGATGGCCATTTGGTCGTCGTGTCGGACGATTTGGCCTATTATGCCGATGCGGCGGCGATTGCGCCGAACCTGCAGGCCGCGCTCGACGATTGGGATAATCTTGCCCCGCGCCTCATCGCGCTGGCGAGCGACCTCAACCATGGTGCCATCCCGCGCGAACGATTCCACGAACATGATTGTGCGGCGCCGCTGCCGCGTGCCTACCAATGGGCGGATGGCAGCGCCTATGTGAACCATGTCGCGTTGGTGCGCCAGGCGCGCGGGGCCGAAATGCCCGACAGTTTCTGGCACGACCCCTTGATGTATCAGGGGGGTAGCGACGGATTTTTGGGGCCGCGCGATGGCATCCCCTTGGCGGACAATGGCTGGGGCTGCGACATGGAAGCCGAAGTGGTGGTTGTCACCGGCGATGTGCCGATGGGGGTCAGCGCGCAGGATGCGCGCAGCTATATCCGGCTTGTCGGCCTCACCAATGATGTGTCGCTGCGGGGGCTGATTCCCGGCGAACTGGCCAAGGGGTTCGGGTTTTTCCAGTCCAAACCGGCGAGCGCATTTTCCCCCGTATTTGTCACCCCCGATGCGCTCGGTGCGCGTTGGGACGGCGGCAAATTGCACGGTGCGCTGTGCGTCGATTTGAACGGTGCGCCGCTTGGCCGTGCGGATGCCGGGGTCGATATGACCTTTGATTTTGGCGAGCTCATCGCCCACGCGGCCAAGACGCGCAACTTGGGCGCGGGCACCATCATCGGTTCGGGCACCGTGTCCAATCGGGATGCGGATGGCGGGCCGGGCAAGCCGGTGGCGGATGGTGGCCTGGGCTACAGCTGCCTAGCCGAGGTGCGGACGATTGAAACCATATTGCATGGCAAGCCGACGACACCCTTTATGGTAGCAGGCGATGTGGTGCGCATCTGGATGGATGATGACCGGCACCACAGCATCTTTGGTGCCATCGAACAGCAAGTGGCGGCGGCCTGAACCGGGTGCCCCCACCCATTGGGCGGGGGCGCACCTTATTTCACCATCGCATCCTTGATGTCGCAAGCTGCGGGGCCGAGGATGACGATGAACAGCACCGGCAATATGAACAGGATGAGCGGCACGGTCATGATCGCGGGCAGGCGTGCGGCCTTTTCCTCCGCACGCATCATCCGCTCGTTACGGAATTCGGCGGACAGCACACGCAGTGCGGAGGCGAGCGGCGTACCATATTTTTCGGTCTGGATCAGCGTCGTGACCACCCCGCGCACCGAATCCAGATCCACGCGATAGGCGAGGTTTTCGAGCGCCATGCGCCGTTCGGTCAAAAAGGATAGCTCGATCGATGTCAGCGCAAATTCTTCGCCCAAATCGGGATAGGCCTTGCCCAATTCCTTGGCCACGCGGGCAAAGGCCGCATCGACGGTCAACCCGGCCTCGGCGCAAATGACGAGCAGGTCGAGTGCATCGGGCAACCCCTTGCGGATGGCGTCGGTGCGTTTGGCCTTGCGGTTGTTGATGAACAGATCGGGCGCCTTATAGGCGAGGATGAGCGGCACCGCGAAACCGCCAAATTTCTTGAGCGGTGTCCAATCGGGCACAATATCAACGACATAGATCATTGCCGCAGCGGTGAGGCCAATGACGATCGGCAACACCATGCGCGCGAAAATAATGCTGACCGCCAGATCCTTGGAACGGATGCCCGCCTGTGCCAGCCGTTGCTGCACATCGCGCAATTGTTCATCCTGCAAGACTTTGAGCGAGGACAAAAGGCTGCGCATGCGGTTGGTGGTGACATTTTTTTTCACCAATTTGGCACGGCGTTTGCCACTCGACGCGGTAATCCCCGCCTTTAATTGTTCGCGCCGTTCGTTCAGTGATTTGACCCGCTTGACCATCGGGTCGCGCACCGTGGCGGCATTGTAGATGGCAAAGAGCACGGCGGCGACGCCTATCGCGGCCAGCATGGTCGCCGCCCAGACGACGTCGATGCCCAGAAAGGTGGCGGGGGGGGTGACAGGTGCGACGGACATGATGCTTTCCTCCCTCCCTTAAATTTCGAAATTGACCATTTTGGCCATGATGCCGACACCCATGCTCATCCAGACCAACCCGCCGATGCCGGTGTACATGACGCGCGGGTCATATAATTCCCCCGACCAGGGGAAGAATGCGGCGAGGTAATCGGGGTTCATCACATAAACCAACGCAAAGACGAGGAAGGGCAAAGCCCCGACGATCCATGCCGAAGCCTTTGCTTCGGAGGACATCGCCTTGATCTTGAGTTTCATCTGCGCGCGTTTGCGCAACACTTCGGACAGGTTGGCGAGCGTTTCGGCCAAATTGCCCCCCGTTTCGCGCTGGATGGCGAGTGTGATGCAGAAAAATTGAAACTCGGGCGTGCCCAGCGCATCGGCGCTTTCCTGTAGCGCCGCCTCCATCGATTTACCGATACGGATACGTTCGATAACTTGTTTGAATTCGACGCCGACGGGCCCGGGAATTTCGGTGCTGACCGCATTCAGTGTTTCCGCGATCGGCAGGCCCGAACGCAGGCCGCGCACCAAAAGGTCGATGGCGTCGGGGAAGCGCGCGGTGAAATTGCTGACCCGCTTGGTGATCAGCTTGCCGACCACCATATGCGGAATGCCAAGACCGACGCCGACCGCCAATAATATGGAAAACAATATTGGCGCGCCCTGGACGAGCATCGCCAGGAATATGAAGGTGGCGATGCCGATGCAGACCCACAAATAACGACCCAGCGTCCATTTCTTGCCGGTGCGCCGCAGGCGTTGCGCCATGCGTTCGGGGTTGGGCAACATGCGGCCCAGGCCCAGTTCCTGACTGGGCAAACGCGCGGCGATGGTGCGGCGCATCTGCGCGGCGAGCGCGGCTTCGTTGGATGGCACGATGCGGTCGCGCATCGCGGTCATCCGCCGCTTGATCGCCTTTTCGGGGTTGGGGCCGCCAAAGAGGAACAGCAATAGCGCGACCACGACGACAAAGGCGCCGGCGATCATAAAGAAATTGCTGTCCATGAACCTTAACTCTTTTCGCTATGGCAGAACCGATGGGAATGTGGGGCGGCGCTATATATTGTCCGCCGCACCCCAATCACCCCTTGGCCTTGCCCTTCATCAACCCCGAAACGCTCAGCTTGCTCAGCAGGCTTTGCTTTTTGGCATCCTTGGCATCGGCGACATTGTCCCCATCAGGGGCTTCGTCCCCGGCGCTGAGGATCATCGTTGCCAATTTGCCGATGCTGGTGCCCAGCCGCGTGCCGCGCGTCGTTTCGGCGAGGCTTTGGCCCAGTTTCGCCGCTTTGACCGCCAATTTGGCGTCGAGTGGCAGCACAAGGTCAATTTCGCGTTCGATGCTGGTTTCAAAATCCTTGCGGCTGACCTCTGTACCGGTCGGCGCGACCTTGTTGGCGACCAGAAACACGCGTGCATCGGGGCAGGCGGTCTTGAACGCCGACAGCAGGCGAATGGCATCGCGCGCACCGGCCAGCGTCAATTCGGTAACCAGCACAACTGCATTCAGATCATTGAGCAGGTGCGGATAGCTGATCATCATTGCGCGCGGCAGGTCGATCACCGTCGATTCAAAGGCGGCCTTTATCTCCTCCCGCAAGTGGAAGAAGGTGCCGCCATCGCTCATCAACGGTTGGTTGATGGGCGCTTCGGCCGACAGGATGGCCAGATTGTCATTGGCGCGCACCAGCGCACGTTCAATGAACAGCCCATCGATGCGTGACGGGTTGTCGATCGCGTCGATCAGCCCGCGCCCCGGTTCGAGATCGAGTGTCAGCGCGCCGGTGCCGAAATGGACGTCGAGGTCGAGCAGCGCGGTGCGCCGTTTGCCCTGTTGCCCAAACAACCATGCGAGCGATGTGGCGATGGTCGATGCGCCGACCCCGCCGCGCGTCCCGACTACGGCGGTTACCGTGTGGCGGACATGGTCGACCGCTTCGGTCATGCGCGGGGCGTTGAGCATCGCCTGCGCGTTCATGAAAACGTCGCGCACCTGTTCTGCAAAAATCGGTTTCAGCAGATAATCGTGGATGCCGCTCGACACCAAGTCGCGAAACAGGCGAACATCATTGACCTGGCCGATGGCAATCACCACCGTGCCGGGTTCGCAAACCTCTGCCAAACCGTTGATATCGTTGATAGGGTCGCTCGATTCCGACAGGTCGACAAGCAGGATCGACGGGCTGGCGGTGATGGACAGCGACTGGACGGCATTGCGCAGCCCACCCTTGTGCACCTTGGCAACATCCCAACCCATGTCGTTGACGACGGGCTTGATCTGTTCGACCGTATCATCGTCGCACAAATAGGCTGCAAAGCTTTCGCGGGTCTGTTGCCCGCCACGGAAAGGCGCGTTCACTGGCCACCTCCTGAACTACCACCACCTGCGCCGCCGGACCCTCCGCCCGCCGCGCTGCTGGCATTGCTAAGTCCGCCCGCACCCGTCGGGGTGGCGGCGCGATAGGCTTCGATCGCGCGGCTGGCTGTCGCGGGATCATTGCTGGTGGCGCTTTGCCCAGCGATAAGATCATTGGGGTTGGCGACCATCGCAGCCAAATTGCTGTTGGTGGCGCAACCATAGTTGGATGTGGTGATCGAGCGATGTTCGGTGGCGCTGCGCGTTCCCCAATCGGGGCAGCCCGGCACCCGCGCCGATGCGCGCGAAATGACGATGCGGATATTGCCCGGCGCAATCACCCCTTCGGTTAGCGGCGCATGTTCGGCGAGCAATAATCCCTTGCGGGCGAGCATCATGGCGACCGTATCACGCGCCCCGCGCACCGACGATGCAGCGGATGCGTCAATGGCGATCTGGTCGCCATAGCGCACCTCCATCGCGTCGAGCCAATCGGAAACGCGGCGCGCCTCGCTGGGCGACAAAATGCCGTTCGATGCGTCGGCATCCAGAGCATAGTTGGAAATGCGAACCACCGGTTGGTGCACCGATTCAAGGCTGCGGTTCACCTCCCCCGTGTTCATGCAGGCACCCAGCGCCAGCGCGCCGGCCAAGGTGGCGATTGTTGCTAATTTGCGCATTTTCATGGGCCTTTCCTAGCCTGCGGTTCAATTGTTGGGACCAAAGCCGGGGGCGGCTTCGGCCTGTTCATTGCGCGCGCTGTTGCGGCGCGGACGATCAGCAGCGACGGCAGCTGCCGGCGGCGCGACCATGGCGCTTGGCCCGGGGGCCGGCGCATCGCTCGGCGGGCCGGCGGGCGCATTCTCGAGGCTCGGCATCGGGCGGCGCGCGCCCGATTCGCCATCGGCGATGCCGTTGGTCATCAATCGCTGCAAATCGGTCGGTGAGCGAAAACCATCGGTCGGCAGCACAATCTGATCTGCCGAAACCGGCCGCACCAAATATGGCGTGATGACAATGACCAATTCGGTGTCGCCGCGACGGAAATCGTCGGATTTGAACAAAGTGCCCAAAATCGGCAGATCGGACAGGCCCGGTGTCCCCTCAATCGACCCGGCTGAACGATTGCTCATCAAGCCGGCGATCATAAAGCTTTCACCCGACCCCAGTTCGACCGTGGTTTCGGTGCGCCGGACGCTGAGCGCCGGGATGTTGAAACCATTGATCGAAATCGCCCCTTCGGTCGTCAGTTCGGACACTTCGGGGCGCACGCGCAGCGAAATGCGGCCGTTTGACAAAACCGTTGGCGTATAGGCCAGGCTGACACCATAGCGGCGATACTGGATGGTGATCGTGCCCGACTGCGGATCGGGAACGGGGATGGGATATTCACCGCCCGCCAAGAAGTCGGCGGTTTCGCCCGATACGGCGGTCAGATTGGGCTGGGCGAGCGTCGATACCATGCCGGTGCGTTCGCCAAGGTCCAGCGCGCCCAGCACATCGACACCGAACAGGCGGCCAATGCCTGCCAAGGTCGTGGCATTGGCCAGCGGGTTGACGGTGAAGTTGAGCGGCACATCCGCCGGATTGGTCACCGTCGCCCCGGTATAGGGGTTGTAAAATTGCTGGGTGCCATCCGGCAGGGTGCGGGTCGGCAATGTTTGCGGGGTAATTGTGCCCACGCCACGGCCACGGAATGCACCGAATTGAAAACCCGACGTCGGGTCACGGCTGACCAGATTGCCGCCCATCTGGCGCACCAGCGAACGGTTCACCTCTGCAATGCGGACCTGCAGATTGACCTGCAGCGGGGTTGCGGTTTGCAGACGCGAAATGACGCGCGTCCCTTCGCCGACAAAGGCGGTGACCAGCCGGTCAGCCTCTGCCGCGTCTTCGGGTGCGGCGACGGTGCCGGTCAACAGGACAAAGCCATTCATCGTCGTTGCGGTGATATGCGCTTCGGGCATGGCGAGGGCCAGCATCTGATCGATGGTTTCGATATTATTGCCAACCCGGGCCACCGCCGAATAAACAACCCGGCCTGCGCCGCTGGTTGCATAAACGCTGGTTTCGCCCGGTGCCTTGCCGAAGACATAAATCTGGGTGGCGGAACGCACCTGAACATCGGCCACTTCCTGATTGGCGACAAAAACATCGCTGACAGGGGCGGGCAGGTTGATCAGGCGGCCACGACCGACCGACAGGTTCAGTTCGCTATTTTCCACCTGTTCGCCCGGCGTCGCATAGAGCACGGCGGGGGTGGCCACGCAGGCGCTGAGCGCGATAGCCATGGCGATGCGACCGGCGTGCATGCGGCTGCGGTTCTTTTTCTGGGCGTGCATCTTCTTACCTCCCGACCGGGACGATGGTGACCTGATCGCCGCGCGTCACGCGCACGACCGGGCCTTGGGGAACAGCAGGGGCGAGAGCGGGCGCGCCATTGCCAGGGTTGTTTTCGCCGCCCGCCATCGGGGCAGTGGGGGCGCGGACACCCGAAAAGCCACGGCGCAGATAACGGGAGACATCACCGCCGGTGGTTGCCCCACCACGCGCCATCGACGGGCGCGACGACATGCCGCGCATCATGCGCTGTTCGGCGGTGCTGTCACCGTCCCGCGGAACCGAGACGGTACCATCGGCGATCGATGCTTCGAGCTCACCCGCGCTATCGGCGATGGACCGCAGCGCGAGGCTGATGGTGCCGGTGGTGCGGGCAACCGCCACCGCTTCGGCGATTTGCGGCGTCACTTCGAGGGTGACGGTCGCATAAACCTGCGGCGTGGATTCGGTGCTGCTGGGGTCGGGCGCGCTGCGCTGGTCGACCGCCAAGACGCGCAGGTTGCGCACGATGGTTTCGGATGTGTGCAGCTTGGCCGATGTGTTTTGTTCATCCTCCAGATCGAGGGTGAGGAGGACATCGACACGGTCACCCGGAAAGACGAAACCGGCAACCCCCTGGTCCGGCGACAAGGGCACGGTCACCGCGCGCATGCCGGGGCCAAGCGCGGCGGCGAGGAAGCCACGATCGCGCGGGTTGACCAGACTGCCCTTGGTAACCGGCGCACCTGCGGTCACCGCGATACGCACGACCGACCCGACCAGCGACTGGACGTTGGAGCCTTCTTCCAGATAATATTGGTCGGGTTTGACCAGACCTTCGGGCCATGGCTGATAACGCAGCGCATCGGCGGTCAAAATCGTGCCAACCGGCAGGGCGCGTGTGGCGACCAACACCTTGGGCCCGTTGATTTCCGGCGCTGCGGCGGCGCGCGCCTGCGGCGTCGTGCTGTCGCGCATCAACATATTGACGCCAAAAGCGGCGCCCAGGGCGACGATCATCGCAACGACGATCAGGGCAATCTTCCTTACATCCATGACGGCTCTGCCTCCTCGACCACCAAAATGGGTCGACCTTCCATTCAGTTGACGGGATTAAGCGGAAAATGGTTAACAAACTGTTGGTAGATGACCCAAAAGCCCGCCGCCGATATGGCAACGCCATAGGGCAGCTCCGGTTTTTCGGGGCCGCGCCCCATCCGGCGGCGCAATATCATCACCGCTGCGATGCCGCCGCCAACCAGTGCCATCAGCAATAAAAAGGGCAGGATCAGCGACGGGCGGATCCACAGCGCCATCGCGCCGAGCATTTTGACATCGCCCCCGCCGATGCCGCCGACAAAGAATAGCAGGGCAAAGGGAAGAAAAATGGCGAAGGCGAGGGCGATTTGCCAGCCGATTTGGGCGGCATCCAGTTGCAGGATATACCAAGCTACGGGCGCACAAAGCGCAATCAAGCCATTCAAATAATTTGGAATTTCGCGGCGACGCAAATCACCCCATGCAGCATAAAGCAACAGCAAGCCGATAAGGCTGGCAAGCAAAGCGGGTGCGGCCGACATCAAATCCCCCTGAAATGTTGGAAATCCCTAGACGAACAAGGTTGCCAAACCGTAACCATGACCCATGCCGCCCAAAGACTCCGTGACCGCCCCGACCCTGCTCGACCCGCAGGCGTGCCGCCGCGCCTTTCCCGATGGCAGCGTGATTGGCAGTTGGTCGGCGCGCGACGGCTGGCCATTGCGGACATTGCGCTTTCCGCTGCCCGCAGCGGCGCGTGGCTCCATCCTCTTCATGGGGGGGCGCGGCGACCATTTTGAAAAATATCTCGAAAGCTTTGCGCAATGGACCAATGCGGGCTGGTGCGTCGAAAGTTTCGACTGGCGCGGGCAGGGTGGTTCGGGGCGGATGGGCAGCGACCCGGTGGTCGGCCATGCCGATGATTTTCGTGTCTGGATCGACGACCTCGACCAATATTTTACTGCATGGCGTGCGCGCACCCCTGCGCCGCATTTCCTGATCGGCCATTCGATGGGCGGGCATTTATTGCTGCGTGCGCTCGCCGATGGGGCGATTGTACCCGATGGCGCGGTGCTGAGCGCGCCGATGCTGGGCTTTACCGCGCCCTACCCCGACCGTCTGGGCTTTTGGATTGCGCAATTGATGGTGCGCTTGACCGAGCCGGACCGCCGCGCCTGGAAATTGAGCGAAAAGCCCGGCTCGCCCCCCGCAGCGCGGCAGGGGCTGCTGACGCATGATGCCGCGCGTTATGCCGATGAACAATATTGGCGCACCGCGCACCCCGACATCGCCATCGGGCCGGCGAGTTGGCAGTGGGTGGCGGCTGCCTATGCCAGCTTCCTCCATTTGGCGAAATCAGGCGGGGTGGATCGCATCGCCTGTCCGGTGCTGGGGCTGGTTGCCGGGGCCGACCTGTTGGTGTCGGCGCGGCGTGCCCGCGCGTTACTCGCGCGCTTGCCGCACGGGCAAATCCATGTCTATGGGCGCGAGGCAGCGCATGAATTATTGCGCGAGGCGGATGGCGTGCGTGATGATGTCATGGCGCGCATTGCGACATTTATGACAGGGGGTTAGCGGGGCATGAGCCGCTTTGACATCGGCATTATCGGCGCAGGGATTGCCGGCGCGGGGCTTGCGGCGGAAATCGCCCCCCATGCCAGCGTCGTCATGCTGGAGATGGAGGATATGCCCGGTTATCACGCGACCGGGCGTTCGGCCGCCTATTTTAGCGAAACCTATGGCGGGGCGGCGATCCAGCCGCTCAGCACCGCGTCCAAGGCGGCGTTGGATGCCGGGGGCTGGCTCGAAACTTTGGGCGCGTTGCAGGTCGGGCGGGCCGGGGATGCTGCGCTGCGCGATGCATATTGCGCGCGCTATGCCGCATCGGGTGTTGCCATGCATGCGGTGGACCCGCACAGCCTGCTCCCCGGATTGCGCGATGACTGGGTGATCGGCCTTTATGAACCGACCTCTGCCGCGATTGATGTCGGCGGCGTGCATGGCGATGCGCTGGCCCGCGCCAGGCGGGCGGGGGCGGCGCTGCATTGTCGTGCGCGGTTGACCAGCGCGGTGCGCGCCGATGGCCATTGGCAGCTTGCCACCAGCGCGGGTGATTTTGCTTGCGGCATATTGGTCAATGCGGCGGGCGCATGGGCGGATGATATAGCGGTGCTGGCAGGGGCAAAGCCGCTTGGCATTACCCCCTATCAGCGTACGGTGGTGCAATTACGCACCGACCCGGCGGCGCCAGCGGGCATCCCCCATGTGTCGGATTTTGCCGGTAGCTTTTATTTCAAGCCGGAAGCGCAGGGGAAATTATGGCTGTCGCCGCACGATGAAACCCCGGTTGCGGCGGGGGATGTCGCGCCAGAGGAATTGGACGTGGCGATTGCCATCGACCGGTTTGAACAGGTGGTTGATTGGCGGGTGGCCGCGCTCGAACGGCGCTGGGCGGGACTGCGCAGCTTTGCGCCAGACCGCTTGCCGGTTTATGGCTTTGCGCCAGAGGTTGCGGGCTTTTTCTGGTGCGCGGGGCAGGGCGGCTTTGGCATCCAGACCGCGCCTGCCGCATCGGCCATGGCGGCGGCGTTGCTCCTTGGCCAAAGCCCCGCCGATTTTGTCGCAGACATTGACCCCATGCTATATGCCCCGACGCGATTTCAACATTGACGGCGGGCGGGCACGCCCTAAAATTGACGGGTCATAGCTTGGGAGTCGTAACATGGCGCATCATTTCGTGATTGAGCAAAATAAGGCGGGCGAATATGTCGCCAAGTTCAAATATAACAGCGAAGTGATCTTCTGGACCGAAGGCTATAGTTCCAAGAAGAATGCCGAAAACGCCATCGAATCGATCAAGAAAAACGGCCCCGGCGCGCCGACAAAATAGGGTTCAGGGCGTCGATGCGGCGGTGATTGCCGCATCGCTCGCCAATTGATCGACCAGTTCATTTTCGGCATGGCCGCTGTGCCCCTTTACCCAGCGCCACTCGATCTCGTGCGGTTGGGCGGCGGCCTGCAACCTTTGCCACAGATCCGCATTTTTGACCGGCTTTTTGTCTGCCGTGCGCCAACCGTTGCGCTGCCAGCCGTGAATCCATTTGGTGATGCCGTCGCGGACATAGACGCTGTCGGTGGTCAATATGACGTGGCAGGGGCGTTTCAGCGCCTCCAACCCCATGATTGCGGCCATTATTTCCATGCGGTTGTTGGTGGTCAGCGCCTCGCCGCCTGACAATGTGCGGCTATTTTTACCCATACGCAGCAGCACCCCCCAACCGCCCGGGCCGGGGTTGCCCTTGCACGCGCCATCGGTGAAAATTTCAACCTGCGGCGACGCCCCGTTCATAGGGCAAAGGCAAAGAGCGCGCCCGCCGGATCGGCACGATAGGCGTCGAGGCGGCGCAGATAGGCCAGCGGATCTTTTTTGACCACCAGCGCATTTTCCGGCGTGTCGAGCCAGTCGTGCGCGCGGGTCAGCAGGAAACGCAGCGCCGCGCCGCGCGCCAATATCGGCATGGCGGCGATTTCGGCATCGCTGAACGCACGCACCGATTGATAACCCTTGGCAAGGCTGGCGGCGAGCGCGGGGAGCGGGGTGGAGCCGTCGGCGGAAAAACACCATGCCGAATGGGTGACCGCAAAATCATAAGCGGTGATGTCGCGGCAGGCGAAGTAAAAATCGATAATGCCCGACACATCGTCACCCAAAACCAGCACATTGTCGGGAAAAAGGTCGGCATGGATGATGCCGGTGGGTAGATGCTGCGGCCAGAGTGTGGTGAGCGCATCGCATTCCTGCGCGACGCTGGCGTGGAGGCCGGGCAAAATTGCATCAAGCCGTTCGCCCAATAGGTCGCAGAGCGTGCGCCACCCCGCCGGGCCTTGTGGGTTGGCTGGGCCGCCGACAAAATCCGCCGCGCTGTGGTGCAGATGCGCGAGCGCCGCGCCCGCCGCATAGGCTTGGCGACCATTGGGACGCGACAGGCTGATCCCCGGCAAATATTGGATAAGGCAGGCCGGACGCCCCATCAACCGCTGGACATGGCTGCCATTGGCGTCGGGCAATATGCGCGGGACGGGGTTTTCTGCATCGGCCAAATGGTTGATAAGCGACACGAAAAAGGGCAAATCGTCGGCGTCGACCCGCTTTTCATAGAGGGTCAATATGTAACGGGTGCCGCCCGCTTCGATCAGATAATTGCTATTCTCCACCCCCTCGGCAATGCCCTTGGCGCTGGTCAGCGGCCCGATGCCGTAATTTTCGAGGAAGCGGGCGATATCTTCCGCCCCGACGTGGGTGAAGACCGCCATTATGCGCGCGCCACGTCGAGCCCGCGCGGCAGTTTGAAGATCATATTTTCCTCCGCCGTCACTTCTTCTTCGACGTGGAGCGTGTAATGCGCGGACAGAAGGTCGGTAACTTCGCGCACCAGCGATTCAGGTGCCGATGCCCCGGCGGTGAGGCCGAGCGTCGTCACCCCGTCGAGCCAGCCCAGCTCTATCTCCGCCGCCCGCTGGATGAGGTGCGCGCGCGTGCCCAGCCGTTCCGCCACTTCTGCCAGACGCAGGCTGTTCGAACTATTGGGTGCGCCGATGACCAGCATCAATTGCACGCGCGGGGCAATCGCCTTGACCGCCGCCTGCCGGTTGGAGGTGGCGTAGCAAATATCTTCGCCCTTTGGCCCCTCAATCGCCGGGAAACGCGCGCGCAGTGCATCGACCACTGCGGCTGTATCCTCCACCGACAGCGTGGTCTGCGTCAAAAACGTCAGCGCATCGGGGTCGGGCGGGCTGAGCCGTGCCACATCCGCCACCGTTTCGATCAGCGTCATCGCCCCGTCGGGCAATTGGCCCAATGTGCCGATAACTTCGGGGTGGCCGGCATGGCCGATGAAGATGATGTGGCGGCCATTGCCATGGGCGCGTTCGGCCTGTCGGTGGACTTTGCTGACCAAGGGACAGGTGGCGTCGAGGTAGAATAGGCCGCGCGCCTCTGCCTTTGCGGGCACCGCCTTGGGCACGCCGTGGGCGGAAAATACCACCGGCACACCGTCGGGGACTTCGCGCAGATGCTCGACAAAAATCGCGCCGCGCGCCTTGAGGTTGTCGACAACAAAGCGATTGTGGACGATTTCGTGGCGGACATAGACGGGCGCGCCATAATGCTCGATCGCCAGTTCGACGATGCGCACTGCCCGGTCGACGCCAGCGCAAAAACCGCGCGGCGCAGCGACCAACAGGGTGAGCGGGGGCTTGGCATTTTCCATCATTTTGTCCATCGCCATGCCCCTATGCCCATGCCCCCCCGCGCGCAAGCAGCTTTGCTTGCAATTTATGGCGCTTGCGGGCAGGGAAGCCATGCCCCGCATCGGGGCCGGATTCAGGATTTTTGCATGACACGCCCCCGCACGTCGATGATTGCCCCCGCCACGCTTTCGCTTGCTGCCGCGCTGTTGCTCAGCGGTTGTGCAGGCGACAATGAAATTGATGTGTCTAACGGAGTGGGCATCACCGCCAGCCGCAGCCTGTGCCCCGCTGTCGGCATCCCCACTTACACCGGCGATGTGACGATTTTCGATCCGGCGACGAGCCGCGATGCCGCTGCCATCGACGTTGTCGCCAACATCACCAATGTGCGCACCCAGTGCAATGATCAGCAGGAACGCGTCTATGTCGGCGCAACCTTTGATGTGGAGGCTTCGCGGCGCGACGCCAGCCAAGCGCGCACCGTCGAAATCCCCTATTTCTCCACGATTTTGCAGGGTGGCAGCGCGGTTGTTGCCAAGGATGTGAACGTCGTTCGCATCAATTTTGCCGCTGGCCAGACGCGCGCCAGCACCACCGGCACCGCCGGTGCCTATGTCGATCGCAGCGCGCTCGAACTGCCCCAGGACATTCGGGAACGTATTACCCGACGCCGCCGTGCGGGCGATGCCGATGCCGCGGTTGACCCGATGGCGGAAACCGACGTGCGCGCGGCGGTGACCCGCGCGACATATGAATTGCTGATCGGATTTCAGCTCACCCAGGAACAATTGCAATATAATGTGACGCGCTAAAGCCGCGCACCCGCGCCACGCGGCGCGGCAGGGAAAGCCCATGACGATTTACGCCGAAATGGCCGCGCATCTGAACGCGGCGCTTGACGCATTGGAAAGCGACGGGGTTCTGCCCGCCGGTTTGGACCGTGCGCCGATCACGCTCGAACCGCCGCGCGATGCCAGCCATGGCGATATGGCAACCAACGCCGCGATGGTGTTGACCAAGGGGGCGGGCAAGCCCCCGCGCGTTTTGGCAGAGGCGCTGGCCGCCATATTATCGGCATGTGATGCGGTCGCCCGGGTGGATATTGCCGGGCCGGGCTTTATCAACCTCAGCCTCACCGAAGATGCGTGGCGCGGCGAACTGCGCCAAATCCATGCGCTGGGCGATGATTATGGCCGCAGCAATTTGGGCGGCGGGATGATGGTCAACGTCGAATATGTGTCGGCCAACCCAACCGGGCCGATGCACATGGGCCATTGTCGCGGTGCGGTGGTCGGCGACGCGCTGGCCCAGATGCTCGAATATAGTGGGCACCGCGTGGTGCGCGAATATTATGTCAATGATGCGGGTGGGCAGGTCGATGTCCTCGCCCGGTCAGTCTATCTGCGCTATCGCGAAGCCTTGGGCGCGGATGTGGGTGAGATACCCGAAGGCCTCTACCCCGGCGATTATCTGGTGCCGGTGGGGCAGGCGCTGGCAGAGGAATTTGGGGATCGTTTCGTTGGTGCGGGGGAGGATGCGTGGCTGGCGCTGTTCCGCACCCGTGCGGTGGCGGCCATGCTCGACCTGATCCGCTGCGACCTCGCCCTATTGGGTATCCACCATGACCTATTCTCCTCCGAAGCGGCGTTGCAGGCAGAGGGGCTGCCCGCCGCCGCCGAAAGCTGGCTGCGCGCGCATGACCTTGTCTATGACGGCATGCTCGATGCACCCAAGGGGGAGGTGAGCGAGGATTGGGAGCCGGTCGAACTGCCGCTGTTCCGTTCCAGCCAATTTGGCGATGATCAGGACAGGCCGATCAAGAAAAGCGACGGCAGCTGGACATATTTCGGCGCCGACCTTGCCTATCACCATGAAAAGGCCAAGCGCGCCGATGCGCTGATCGACATTTGGGGTGCCGACCATGCGGGAACGGTGAAACGCATCAAGGCCGCCGTCGCGGCGCTGACCGGCGGTAAAACCCGTTTTGACGTGAAATTGGTGCAGATGGTGCGGCTGTTGCGCGACGGTGAACCGGTTAAAATGTCCAAACGATCGGGCAATTTTGTGACCTTGGCTGATGTCGTGCGCGAAGTGGGCAAGGATGTCGTGCGTTTCACCATGCTGACGCGCAAGGCCGACGCGCAGATGGATTTTGACTTTGCCCGGGTGGTCGAAGCGACCAAGGATAATCCGGTTTTCTATGTCAATTACGCCCATGCCCGTGCCGCATCGATGGCGCGCCGCGCAGCAGAAGCGGGGGTGGATTATGCCGCCGCCGACCATGGTGCAATTGACCTGTCCCATTTGGATACAGTCGATTTGGGGCTGGCGCGGATCGCCGCCACTTTTCCGCGCATGGTTGAATCGGCGGCTGCGGCGCGTGAACCGCACCGTATTGCCTTTTATTTGAATGACTTGGCAGCGGCATTCCACGGCTGGTATAATTTGGGCAATGACGACCCAAGTCGCCGGGTGGTGCAGGCAGAAAATGCCGAACAGACGATGGCAAAGCTTTTCTTAACCAGCGCAATCGGGCAGATATTGCGCAATGGCTTGCACCTGATGGGTGTCGAGCCGGTCGAAGAGATGCGCTGACCGCCACGGCGTGTTGGTCAAAATGGGGGTGCGCCATGAACGATAATAGCAACGAAACATCGGCCCTTGGCTTTGAGGAGGAAGAACGCCTCCCCTGGTTGGAGCCGATCGAAGATGCGGAGGACAGTGGCGTGTCCATGGGTCGGCTGATCGGTCTGGTGCTCGCCGGTTTGGTGGCCATTGGTCTTGTCGTTGGCGGGCTATGGTGGTGGCAAAATGTCGGCGGCCGCCCGCGCGCGGAACTTATCCCCGCGCCTGAGGGGGATTATCGTGTGCCGCCACGTGCGGAGGCTGGCCGCTTTGATGGCGATGGCGATGCCGCCGTCGCCGCGACGGAGGGGGTGCGCAGCGCCGGTCAGATTGACACCAGTGCCGCGCCGCAGGCACCCGTCGCGCCGCAGGCATCCACCGCGCCGCAGGCATCCGCCGCGCCAGCGGGCAACCGTCCTGCCGCCGCAACGCCACCAACCGGTGTCAATGCCCCGGCGCGACGCGCGGCAACCCCACCCGCCGCAGCCAATCGCAGCGTCGAGGGGCGGCCCGCCGCCGCGCCCGCGCGCCCCGGCACGCCAGCCGCCACCACTGGGGCGCCTGCCGCAGGTGGCAGCGGCATGGTGCAATTGGGCAGCTTTGCCAGCGAAAGCGCCGCCAATGCAGCATGGGCCAGTTTGAAGCGCCGCCTTGCATGGCTCGCCCCCTATAACAGCAATGTCGCACGCGCGGAGGTGGGCGGGCGTACCGTGTACCGCCTGCAAGCGGCCGCAGGGTCGAACAGCGCGGCGCGCAGCCTGTGCGCACGGTTGAGCGCGGCGGGCGAAGATTGCCTGGTCGCACGATAGGGGCGGGCAAAGGCGCGCCCGTCACCCCGGTTATTTTTGGGCTTGCCGGGCCTGAATTGCGCGGGGACGAACGCGCGCTGTTCGCCGCTGTTCGCCCCGCTGGCTATATTTTATTTGGCCGTAATATCATCGATGCGGCGCAGGTCGGCGCGCTGACCGCCGAATTACAGACGCTCGGCGCACACCGCCCAATCATCCTGATCGATCAGGAAGGGGGGGCGGTCGCGCGGCTGAAACCGCCTGCATTTCCGGCCTTTCCCCCGGCGAGCGACTTTGCCGCCCTTTACACCCGGGCACCGCTAAGCGCGATTGCCGCCGCGCGCGCCAATGGGCAGTTGCTGGGGGCAACATTGTCAGCGCTGGGGCTGAACGCCAATGCCGCGCCGGTGCTCGACCTTTGTTACCCCGCAACGCATGCCGTGCTCGCCAGCCGATGTCTGGGCGATGCGCCGACGGCGGTCGCCGCGCTCGGCCGGGCGCTGATGCAGGGGATGGCCGAATATGGCGTTGCCGCAATTCTGAAACATCTGCCGGGGCAGGGGCGCGCGGTGCACGACAGCCATGTGGCGCTGCCGATTGTCGATGTGGATGCCGGCGCATTGGCGCGCGATATTGCGCCCTTTGCCGCGCTGGCGGGCGGCGCACCGGCGGCGATGGTCGCGCATATCGTCTATCCGGCGTGGGACGGCGCGCAGCCTGCCTCTGCCTCCGCCGCTGTGATTTCGCAGGTGATTCGCGGCGAAATCGGCTTTGATGGCCTGCTGATGAGTGATGCGATTGAAATGGCGGGGCTGGCAGGGTTGGGGGATATGGCGGCGCGTGCGCGCGCGGTCATCACCGCCGGGTGCGATGTCGCGCTCCACTGCACCGGCGACATTGCGCAAATGCGCGATATCTGCGACGCCATACCAATGGGGACGGATTCGACGCTGATCGCGCGCCTGAACAGGGTGACGGCTGGCCATGCCGCTTGTGATGGCGACATGGTGGCGCTGGCCGCGCGCCGCGATGCGCTGTTGGGCATTGGCTGATGGACGGTGCGGCGGTCTTTGACGATTGGCAAATGGGCAGCAATGTTGCCGCCGAACGTCTGCAAATCGACATTGCCGGGTGGGAAGGGCCGCTCGACCTGCTGCTCACCCTAGCGCGGAACCAGCGCGTTGATTTAAAAGCCATTTCAATATTGGAACTGGTTGAACAATATCTGGCCTTCGTGGAACAGGCGCGCGGCGCGAACATCGAACTCGCCGCCGATTATCTGGTGATGGCGGCGTGGCTGGCACTGCTCAAATCGGCGATGCTGCTGCCAAAGGAGATAGAGCAAGACCCCAGTCCGGAGGAAATGGCGCTGCGGCTGCAATTGCGGCTGCAACGGCTCGCCGCGATGCGCGATGCTGGCGCACGGTTGCTGGGGCGCGACCGGCTGGGCCGCGATGTGTTCGCGCGTCCGTCGCCGGAGGGGGTGCGCACCATTCGCCGCCGCCTGTGGGATGCCGACCTTTATGAACTGATCGCGGCCTATGGGCAGGTGCGCGCGCGCACTGCCCCCGCGCTGCATGTCGTTGCCGCACGGCGGGTGATGAGCCTTGATACCGCGCTCCAGCGCCTGTCGACGATGCTGGGGCTGGCGATCGACTGGCGCGACCTTATTTCCTTTCTGCCGCCCGAGGTTTCGGGGGATTTGCGGCGCTCCGCGCTCGCCTCCTCCTTTGTGGCGGCGCTCGAACTGGCGCGTACCGGCCAGTGCGAATTGCAGCAGGAAGCTGCCTTTGCCCCACTTTATCTGAAGGCCAAAGCATGACGGGCGACCCCATCCCCGACTATGAACGCGCGGTGGAGGCGGCGGTATTTGCGAGCGCCGCGCCGCTGACGCCCGCCGAAATTGCGCAATTCGTCGGTGACGGCGATGTTGCGGGCGCGCTCCGCGCCATAGCGGCGCGCCATGCACCCGGTGGCATCCACCTCGTCGAGCGGGGCGGCCGCTGGCATTTCCAGACGGCGAGCGACCTTGCCCATTTATTGCGGCGGGAGCGGGAGGAGCCGCGCAAATTGTCGCGCGCGGCGATCGAAACGCTGGCCATCATCGCCTATCACGAACCCGTCAGCCGCGCGGAAATAGAGGCGATTCGCGGGGTGCAAACCGCCAAGGGCACGCTCGATGTGTTGATGGAGGCGGGTTGGGTGCGCCCCGCCGGACGGCGTGAGGTGCCGGGGCGGCCCTTATTGTACAAGAGCACGGCGGATTTTCTGACCCATTTCGGGCTGGAAAGCCGCAAGGATTTGCCCGGGATTGACGATCTGCGCGCTGCCGGATTGCTCGACCCGGTCGATGTCGCGATGGATGGTTTCCGCTTTGATGATGGCGTTGATGGCGGCGATGACGCAGCAGGTGGATGAAATCTGTTTGACCGCTGGAATTATGGCCCCATCGCGCCTACATGGGCGGCAGATGGATGGAGGTTTTGAACCATGATGGGATTGAGCGTCTGGCACATTTTGCTGCTCGGTGTGGTGGTGTTGCTGTTGTTCGGTGGCGGTCGCTTTTCAAATATGATGGGCGATGTCGCCAAGGGCATTAAGGAATTTAAAAAGGGCATGTCCGACGAAGATGCCCCGGCTAGTCCGCCGCCGACCCGTATCGAAGGCCGCGCGGCGAGCGATGCGCCGATTGCCAGCGAGAGCCGCGAAAGCGAACCGCGATAACCAACGCAGCCGACGCGGGAATGCGCCATGTTTGATGTTGCGCCGACGGAATTATTGCTGTTGGCGATGGTCGCTTTGGTGGTCATCGGCCCCAAGGATTTGCCCAAGGCGCTGCGCTTTGTCGGCAAATGGGTGGGGCGTGCGCGCGGCATGGCGCGCCATTTCCGCACGGGCATCGATGCGATGATGCGCGAGGCGGAACTGGAGGATATGGAAAAAAAATGGCGCGCGCATAATGCGGAAATTATGCGCAGCTTTCCCGATTTGAACGCGCCCGTCCTGCCGCCCAATGCGCTGGGGCCGGGGGGCGATCGTGCCGCAATGCTGCCGCTCGACGGGGCCGCCGGGCCAGTTGCTGGGCCGCTCGCGGCGGGCGAAAGCGCCGGGCCGCCCGAACCGGCACCCATCGGGCCGGAAAAACCATGAACGCGACCGAACAGGTTGGCGTTGATGCCGCATCGGCGCAAGATTCGGCCAAAGCTGCCGATGCAGCGGCGATAGAGGCGACGCGCGCGCCATTGCTCGACCATCTTATCGAACTGCGGCGTCGCTTGCTCTGGGCGATGGCGGCGCTCACCGTCGCATTTTTCGTCGGGCTTTATTATGCCGATCAGATTTTCGCGGTGCTGGTAAAGCCGCTGCTGCGCGCGGGGCAGGACAGGGTGATCTACACCCAGATGTTCGAGGCTTTTTTCGTCCAGATGAAGGTGGCGTTATTCGCCGCCGTGATGATCGCCTTTCCGGTCATCGCCACGCAAATCTGGCGATTTGTTGCGCCCGGCCTCTATGGGCGGGAGAAAAAGGCATTTCTGCCCTTCCTCATTGCATCGCCGGTGCTGTTCATCCTCGGTGCCAGCCTGTCCTATTTCTTTGCGATACCGATTGCGCTTAAATTTCTGTTGGGTTTTCAGGGGGATGTCGGCGGGGTTGCGCGCGAAGCCTTGCCGGCGGTGGGCAGTTACCTCGATTTTGTGATGCAGTTCATCCTCGCCTTTGGCATCGCCTTTCAGATGCCCATTCTCCTCATGCTCCTCGAACGCAGCGGCATCGTCACCTACGAACAATTAAAGGGCGCACGCCGCTATATGATCGTCGCGGCCTTTGCCATCGGCGCGGTTTTTACGCCCCCCGACGCGGTCAGCCAATTATTGCTCGCCATCCCGCTATGCCTGTTGTTTGAAGGATCGCTCGCCGCAATCTGGCTGACACGGCGGCGCAAGAAAGCGGCTTAGAGCGACAGTCGCGCCGTGAGGCGGATGTCGCGCCCGGCCAGCGGCACATAATCCTTGGTCAGGCTGGTGTGGCGGCGGGCATCGACGTCAAAAATATTGTCGGCGGAGAGGATGAGGGTGAGCGCGCGATTTTCGGGCAAGGGTTTCCACTGGGCGGACAAATTGACCAAAATCTGCGCGCGCGTTGGCGTTTCATGGGTGGCGAGCGCCTGCTGTGCGGCGGTCCATTCGCCTTCACCCCTGATGTTCCAGCCATCATTGCCCCAGCTTAGCCCGCCACGCAGCCGCAGCGGCGGGATTTGGGGGATGTTGCCGCCGTTGCTGAGCCGCGCGCGGACATAATCGGCGGCCAAATCGCCGCGCAACTGGGCTGAGCCGACATCTGCAATCGGCCCTTCGATTTGCGCTTCGCCGCCCCAATAATGCGCATTCTGCTGGCGATATTGAAAGACCGGCAGGTCATCGATGCGCGTGCCGCTGTCAAATGGTGCAATGAAATTGTCGAACCATGCACCAAAAGCGGAAAATTTCGCGTGCACATCATTACCGAGGTGAAGATGTATGTCCCCCTCCGCCCCCCAGCTATCCTCCGCACGAAAATCAGGATTGCCCAATTCATAGCTTTGCGTTGCGGTATGCGGCCCGTTTGACAGCAATTCTTCGGCATTGGGGGCGCGGCGCGTGCGTGACAAGGTAAAGCCCAGCGTGGAGCCAGTATCGCCCAAATCCATTTCCCAGCCGAGCGCGGCCGAAAAAAGCGTAAAACGCCGCGAAATCGCCCCGCTGTCGGTGGCAACGCGGCTTTGCGCCAGCCGCGCCGAGAGGGCAAGCCGGCCCCAATTTGTGGTGAGCCGCTGCTGCGTAAAAAAGGCGATATTCTGGCTGGTCGATGCGGGCAAAAAGGCTTCATCGCCGATGACATTCAGGTCGCGCAGCGACAGGCTGAGCCCGCTCGTCCCCCGCCAATCGCCGCGCGCCGCCTGTACCATGGTCAGCCGCCCCTCCACCCCCTTGGTCAAAAATTGCGTGCCGAGCACAGCATCGTCAAATTCGCCATGCGCATAATCGGCAAAGCCTGCGCGCAGCGTTATTTGGTCGACGAACGGGCCACCGACATGGACTGCGGCGCGCAAGTCGGCGCGCCATTGGTGGAGGCGGATTTGCGCGGCTTCATCGTCACCGGGGCGCGGCGGGATGCCATATATATTGTGCAGGCGGCCAATGGACACGCCCAAATTGCCGCCATCGTCTATCCAGGCAAGGCTGGCGGTCAGCGCGTAACTTTCGCCGGCGCTGTTGGGCAGGTGGCCGCGCAAATTGGCTGCGCCGGTCAGCATGTCGCCGCGCGCGTCATCACCCGTGCCATAGGCATCGGCCGCAGCGGCGAACAAGTCGCGCCGCAGGCCGGGGGCGGCAACATAGCCGCCGACATGGACATCATCATTTGCGGACCAACTGCCATCAATATGCGCGACCAAATGGGGGGTGAGCGCGGTGTCGAGCGCGATCGCCGCGCTGCGGCTGTCGGCGGCGGTGCCGCCATGCAGCAGCGCGTCGAGATGGACATGCGCTTGGGGCACGCGCAGCGGGATGCGCCGGTCGATGACATTCACCGCACCCGCGACCGGGTTGGCACCATAGAGGAGGCTCGCTGCCCCACGGATGATTTCCACCCGTTCCGCACCGAGGGTGTCGATGGCCACCGCATGGTCGGCGCTGGTGCCCGATGCGTCAATCGAACCAATGCCGTCGGTCAATATCGGCGCGCGGTCGCCGCCAAAGCCGCGCAATAAGGGGCGGGAGGCGCCGGGGCTAAAGCTGCTTGCTGAAACACCCGGCAGGCTGGTGAGCGCATCGCCGATTTGCGCACGCAGCGTGCGGGCGAGTGCATCCCCCTCCACCACCGCGACGCTGCCCAGGCTGTGGCGCGATGCGTCGATCGGCGCGGTCACCACCAGATCGGCATCGGGGGTGTGGAGATCATCATCCTGCGCGGTGTCGGCGCTGGCCGGTGCGCTGGCTTGCGCCGCAGCGATGGTCGGCAGGCTGATTGTGAGGAGGAGGAGCGGGAGGTTGCGGCGCAAATGGCGCATATGGGCACCTTTGTGGGGGGAGGGATTGCGCTGGCTGATAAGGATATGTTGTAACATCGGCAATGGCGATATCGGCACTTCATCGCAGCGAACAGGCCGTTCATCGACAATTGTCGCCGTTGGTCGATGGCGCGCGCACTTGCCGCACGGGTGCGCCATGGCTAAGCTTGGCGGCGTGACGATATTTTGTGCCAACAGCATCGACCTTATCGGCAATACGCCGCTAGTCCGCCTATCTGGGCCGAGCGCCGCTGCGGGGGCGGAGATTTTCGGCAAATGTGAATATACCAACCCCGGCGCGTCGATAAAGGATCGGGCGGCGCTGTATATTGTGCGCGATGCTGAGGAGCGGGGGCTGCTTCACCCCGGCGGCACGATTGTCGAGGGGACGGCGGGCAACACCGGCATCGGGCTGGCGCTGGTCGGCAATGCGCTGGGTTACAAGACGATCATCGTCATGCCCGACACGCAGAGCCGCGAGAAAATGGATACGCTGCGCGCTTTGGGGGCAGAGCTGGTGTTGGTGCCGCCCGCGCCCTTTGCCAACCCCGGCCATTTTGTCCACACATCGCGCCGGATTGCAGAGGAAACGGCGGGCGCGGTCTGGGCCAACCAGTTTGACAATATTGCCAACCGTCGTGCCCATGTCTGCACCACCGCCGCCGAAATATGGGATCAGATGGGCGGGCGGATCGACGGTTTTACCTGTGCGGCGGGCACTGGCGGCACCATTGCCGGTGTGGGCATGGGGTTGAAGGAACGCGACGCCAACGTCACCATCGCGCTCACCGACCCGCATGGCGCGGCGCTGTATAACCATTATGCCCATGGCGAATTGCGCGCGGAGGGGTCGAGCGTTGCCGAAGGGATCGGGCAAAGCAGGATAACCGCCAATCTGGATGGCGCGCCGATCGACACGCAATTTCGCATTTCCGATGCCGATGGCGATTATTGGGTGCGCCGCCTGCTCGATGAGGAGGGGCTGTGCCTCGGCCTGTCGTCGGGCATAAATGTTGCAGGTGCCGTGGCGCTGGCGCAGCAATTGGGCAAGGGCAGCCGCATCGTCACAATTTTGGCAGATACCGGTTTTCGCTATCTCTCCTCGCTCTTCAACGAAGAATGGCGTGCGGCCAAGGGTTTTGCCCCGCTGCGCGTCGCAAACGCGGACAGAGCGGCATGAGCGTTCTTAGCGAACGACAGGCATTGGCCGCAGAAAGCGCGCGGCGCGACGTGCGGCGGCGACTGATTATCGGCATCTCGGGGCTGGCACTGATGCTGTTGCTCGTCACGCTGGCGAGCATATTGACCAATGCGGCGCGGCGCGAAGCCGCGCTCGCCAAGGCACAGGCTGCAGCGGCCGGGGTGACCAACCCCGGCGGACAAAGCAGCAGCGGGGCAGAGGGTGGGCCGCTCGCCGATCTGGGGGTAACGCCCAGCGTCAACAGCGATGCGCCGTCCACCAGTGCGGTGCCGAGCGCCACCCCCCCGCAGCCACGGGTGCAGGATGGTCAGGTGCGGGTGCCCGACTTGCAGCCCGACCCGGCCATCGACACCCCCAAACGCTAGGGTCGGGGGGTGAAGGGCCGGACAGCGCGCCTTGCCGCGCTGCTATTGTTCCTCCTCATCACGGTGACATTGGCGGCGCTGGGCGGCGGTTGGCTGGCGCTGGGGCGGCTTGACCCGCTTTTTATGCTGCCGGGGCTGGGCTGGGCCGTTTTTGCGGCGACCAGCGTGCATCGTGGGGATGGGAGGGAGGCGCTGGGCTGGGCGGCAGCGCTGACCCTTGTGTCCGCGCTGAGCATCCTCTGGCTGGCCGTGCCGGGGACGGCGATGCCATGGGGCGCGTGGGGCATATTATTTTTGGGAAGTTGGGCGCTGCTGTGCGCTTGGGTGATGGCGGCGGCATGGTTGATGCGGCGCGGCGCGGCGCGGTGGCTGCGCCTGTTGCTGGGGGTAATGGCCGCAATCATCTGGGTGCAGGCGATGGGGCGGGCCTTGCCTTATGCCTATGTGACCGCCCCGCCGTCGGTCAGGCCGCACGTTGCGCTGATCAGCGCGCTGCCGCTTGGCGGTACGATCGCGGGTTTTGGCGCGGATGGACGGCTCGGCATGCCAATGGCGCCCAGTCCGATGTATAGCGCGTTGGCGCGCGATTTTGCGCTGCGCACCCCGGCCAATGTGGCGGCCGTGCCGCGGGATATTACCCTCCTCCTCATCCAGCCGCCCGCGCTGGCGCCCGCAGATTTGGTCGCCTTGGACGCATTTGTGCGTGGTGGTGGGCGTGCGATCATCCTCGCCGACGGGCTATATTCGGGGGCATTGGCGCACGGAGCGGACGGCAGGGCAAATGCTGCGCCGGTGACCAGCCTGCTCACCCCCTTGCTCAGCCATTGGGGGCTGGAACTGGACGCGCCCGACGGCCTGACAGAGCGTGCGGCGGTGGTGCATATCGACGGCGAAAAATTGCAATTGTTCAGCCCGGGGCGCTTTCGCACAATATCTGCGGATGGGGCGTGCCGCCTCCTTGCCCAATCCTATATCGCCGATTGTCGCATCGGGGCAGGGCGCGCACTGCTGATCAGCGATGCCGATATGGTCGATGCGGCGCTGTGGCATGCAGCGCCGGGAGAGGGGGCGATGGCGGCGCGCAGCGGCAATGCGCGCTGGCTGGCGGCGCGACTGGCGGCATTGGGTGGCGTCCGCCCGCCCCGTGCGCTCGCTTGGCCCATTTGGCGTCGCTGAATCAGACTATCGAGTCGCGCCAGCCAAAAAATCCTTATTTCTGTGATATTTCATAATCTTGTTGTTGGCGCGCGCACCGCCGCCCCATTGACCGTGGCGCGGGTGATGCGGCTTGCCGTGCGGCAAAAGCAAAATGGACAGGAAAATGGGCAGCGAAATGCGCAAAATTGGCGGAACAAAACACGAATATCCGTAAAAATCCGCAAAATCCCCTTTTCACCCGCATTTGCCATGCTATGCAGGGGCTGGCGGAGGCTGGACTGAAGCTTTGACGATTCAAAAAACAGGCTGCGGCGCGCGACGGGCGCGCTTGCGGCAACGGGACGTCATTGCCCACGGCCAACGCACCAATTTGGGGAGGGGTTGGCAAAGAAAATGGCGCAATTGGGGGTCTTTACTGGCGCGCGCCTCGTCAGCCCCGACAAATTGGGGCGCTTTACCCTGCCTGCCGTTTTGCGCAATTCGGTCCCCGGCGACCCTGCCAGCCGCGCCATATTTATAACCACCCACGAAAATGCCCATTGTATGGTTGGGTCGGGCGTCGACCGCATCGAGCGCATTGGCCAACGGCTCGACCGTGCGGAACAATTGGCCGCCGAACGGCGCGAACCATTTGACCGCTTTGCCCTCAGCCGCCGCCTCTATGGCCCGGGTGAATCCTGCCCGATGGACAAGAGCGGCCGTTTTACACTCTCCGAAACGCTCAGCGAAGTCGCCGAATTTGCCGGCGACGTCTTTTTCCTGGGGGTCGGCGAATTTTTCGAAATGTGGGACCCTGCCCGGCTGGAGGCATTGAGCGACCCCGCCTTTGACCATGCCAAAGCCTATTTGCGCGCCGCGCGCCGCGTCAAGGCGCGGGAGGATGCGAAGTGAGCGTTGCCGTCCCGCACATCCCCGTCCTCCTCAGCGAAGTGATTGCCGCGCTCGCCCCGGCTGCGGGTGAAACCCATATCGACGGCACATTTGGCGCGGGCGGCTATAGCAGCGCAATTTTGGCGCGCGGTGCATCGGTTATCGCCATTGACCGCGATGGCGATGCCATTGCCGAGGGGCAGGCGATGGTCGCCGCGCACGCTGGCCGCCTGACCTTGGTCGAAGGGCGTTATTCGACGCTGGATAGCATTTCTGCGGCGGCGGGCGCGGACAAGGTGGACGGGGTCACGCTCGACATCGGTGTTTCCTCCATGCAGCTCGACCGGGCGGAGCGCGGCTTTTCCTTTGGCGCCGACGGCCCCTTGTCGATGGCGATGGAAAAGGGCGGTGCCAATGCCGCCGACTGGATCAACAGCGCCGATGAAGGCGATATTGCCGACGTCCTGTTCCATTATGGGGAGGAACGCCAGTCGCGCCGTGTTGCCCGCGCGATTGTGGCGGCACGTCCGCTTACCCGCACCGGCGAACTGGCAGCAATTGTGCGCCGCGCGCTCGGCCATCGACCCGGTGCGCCCAAAGACCCGGCAACGCGTAGCTTTCAGGCCATCCGCATCCATGTGAATGACGAACTGGGCGAATTGGAGCGCGGGCTGGCGGCGGCAGAGCGCGTGCTGCGCCCCGGCGGGCGGCTGGCCGTCGTTGCCTTTCACAGTCTGGAAGACCGCATCGTCAAAAATTTCCTGCGCGTGCGCAGCGGCGGTGCGGCGCAATCGTCACGCCATTTGCCGGTCCGCCAGTCGGGCCCGTCGCCCAGTTTCCGGAATGTCGCCCGCGCGGTGCGCGCAGGGGATGCCGAATTGGCGGCCAACCCGCGCGCGCGTTCGGCGGTGCTGCGTGCGGCGGTGCGGACCGATGCGCCCGCATGGACGGGTGCGGTTGATGGGGGTTTTGAACGCTTGGGGAGGGTGAGTCGATGATGTTCGCAGCGCGCAAATTGCAGGGTCTGGGCCTGATCGTGATGCTGACCATAGCAGCGCTTTTCACCTATTCGATCAGCCTGCCGGTTTCATCGACGCGCAGCGAATTGCAGCGGGTGCGGGCAGAGGTGGCGCAACTGCGGGAGGAAAATCGCATGATCGAAGGGGACATTGCCGTCTTGTCCACCGCCGATCAGCTGGAACATTGGAATGGCGATTTATTCGGCTATGCCCCGCCGGGGCCAGACCAATATCTGCGGTCGGAACGCGCGCTCGCCAATCTTGACCGCCTGCAAGTGCCCAGCGGGGTGCAGCCGCAAGCGCCGATCATCGTTGCAGCGAATGACACCCTCGATACAGCGGCGCGTGCGACAGATAGTGCCGATTCCGGGGAAGATGCGCCGCCAGCACCGCGCGCCGAACAGGTCGCGGTGACCGCCACGGTGGTTGGCGATATGCGCCGCACCGTGGCGCTTGCCAGCCCGACCGTTCCCGCGCTGCGCCGCTAGGAGGGGGCGGCGATGGCATCCGTCTTTGTTCCGTCGTCCGGGCAACAGGGCCATTGGATACCGCAAGCGGTGTCGCATTCGATTGCGCAGGGTGTTTCACAGCCCCAACCGATGCGCCGTGCGGAAAGCCGCCAACGATTTGCACTGCTGGCCGACCGGCGCATAGGCATTGTCCTGATGGCGCTGGTGGGCATCACCGCCATTTTGTTGCTGCGTATCGGGCAATTGTTCATCAGCGGTTTTTTTGAACCGCCGCCGGTGTCGATCGGTTCGGTGATGAACCGGGCGGATATTGTCGATCGCAATGGGGTGCCATTGGCGCGCACCATCCCCGTCCATTCGATCCGCGTCGTGCCATCGCGGCTGATGCACGACCGGCAATGGCTCGCCCAGCAATTGGCGCAGATTTTTCCCGACACTGATGCCGCAACCTTCTATCGCCGGCTCCATTGCCAAAATGGCTGTGTGCTGCGCCACCGTGCGACCCCGGCGCAATTAAACGCGGTCAATGAATTGGCCGATATCGGCTTTGAATATCCCGAAGTTGCCGAACGGCTCTACCCCCAAGGGCGGGTCGGCGCACATTTGCTGGGCTACATCCAGCCGGGGCGCGGCGGGGCGATGGGCGTGGAGCGGCAATTTGATGCCGAAATCCGTCATAATGGCACCAATGGTGCGCCAATTGCCCTGTCGATTGATGCACGGGTGCAAGCGGCGCTCGACTTGGAACTGTCGAGTGCGGTTACCGCGCTGGAGGCAAAGGGCGGGTCAGGCCTGATCCTCGATGTCGATAGCGGCGAAGTGCTCGCTATGTCGTCGGTTCCCAATTTTGACCCCAATAATGTCCGCTTTGCCACCCCCGAAGCGCAGTGGAACAGTGTCAGCTACACGACTTATGAATTGGGTTCGACCTTCAAGCCAATCACCGTCGCCTCGGCGATGGATGCAGGGGTCGTGACCGATATGGCCCGCCGTTATGATGCAACCCATGCGCTGCACATTGGCGGGCAGACGATCGACGACACCCACGCCATTCGGCGCTGGATGAATGTGCCCGAAATGTTGGTGCATTCATCGAATATTGTCGCGGCGCAAATTGCCGATGCGCTCGGCAAGGAACGGTTGCAGGCGACATTCCGCGCGCTCGATTTTGACCGTCGCCCCCCCATTGAGTTGCGCGAACGCGGGCTGCCGCGCTGGGCACGGCCATGGGGGCGGACGACGACGATGACCGCAGGTTTCGGCCATTCGGTGCAGGTGACCCCATTACACCTCGCCAGCGCTTATGCGACCTTGGTCAATGGCGGCATTTACCGCCCCGCCACCATTAGGCGCGTCGAACCGGGGCAGGCCCCCGCCACCGGCCGCCGCGTTTTTACCGAGGCAACCAGCGCGCGTATGCGCCAACTATTACGGATGATCGTCAAAAGCGGCACAGGACGTAGCGCCGACGCGCCGGGTTATCGTATTGGAGGTAAGACCGGAACTGCCGAGCGCGCCATAGGTGGCAGCTATGTCGGTAATAGTATTGTGGCGACCTTTGCCGCGGTATTCCCGATGGATCGCCCGCGTTATGTTGTGCTTATAATGATAGATCGCCCGCCGGGAAATGCCTATTCTTTGGGGCAACGCACCGCTGCTTATACCGCCGCACCCGTTGTCCGAAAATTGGTGCAGCGGGTTGGCCCGATGCTTGGCGTCTATCCCGACATGACGCATGATGTCGATATTTCCGATCTGGAACCCTTGCTCTGGAAACCGAGGAGTGAGCGGTGAGGAAATTGGGCGCATTGGTGGATGGGCTGGATGCCGCCGCCGCTGCCGTGGATATAGCCGGGGTCGCCATCGACCATCGGCAGATTGTGCCCCATTGTCTATTTGGTGCCTTTCAGGGTGCCCGTTTTGATGGCGAAAGCGTCATCGATGCCGCCGTGCAATCGGGCGCGGTTGCGGTGGTCGCGCGGGCAGAGGCGCAGGTCACCGGCGCTGTCCATATCGCCGATGCCCAACCGCGCCGCGCCTTTGCCCATGCCGCTGCGCGCTGGTTTGATGCGGCGCCCGCGCATCTGGTTGCTGTCACGGGCACCAATGGCAAAACCTCCACCGTCGAACTGACCCGCCAATTATGGCGCATGGCGGGGCGTGTTGCTGCCTCCATCGGTACATTGGGGGTGACGACCGCCGATGATCAGGTCAAAACCGGGCTTACGACCCCCGATATCGTCACTTTTCTGGCCAATCTGGCGGGGTTGGCGCGCGAGGGGGTGAGCCACCTTGCCTATGAAGCATCGAGTCATGGTCTCGACCAATATCGTTGTGAGGGGCCGGGCGTCGCTGCTGCCGCTTTCACCAATTTGTCGCGCGATCACCTCGACTATCATGGGGATATGGACAGCTATTTTGCCGCCAAAATGCGCCTGTTCGACGATGTTGTGGTGGCGGGTGGCGATGCGATTATCTGGGCCGATGACCCCCGTTCGGCAGAGGTGGCTGCGCACGCATCGACGCGCGGGTTAAAGATTTGGAGCGTTGGCAAAAATGGTGATGCCATCCGCCTCCTGTCGCGCACCCCCGGCCCATTGGGGCAAATGCTCACCCTCCATGTGGCGGGATTGGGCGAAGTTTCGGTCAATCTGCCGCTGATCGGTGCCTATCAGGCAGCCAATGCGCTGGTCGCCGCTGCGCTGGTGATGGCGACGGGCGGCGATGCCCGCGCCACATTATCCGCGCTCGCGCGGGTGCAGCCGGTGCGCGGGCGGCTCGAACGCGCGGGGCTGACGCGCCACGGTGCGCCCATATATATTGATTACGCCCACACGCCCGATGCGATCGGCGCCGCGCTCGACGCGCTGCGTCCGCACACGACCGGGCGGCTGATTATCGTCTTTGGTGCGGGCGGTGACCGTGATGCTGGCAAGCGCCCCGAAATGGGCGGCGCTGCGCGCGCCGGGGCCGATCTTGTCATCGTTACCGATGATAATCCGCGCGGCGAAGATGCGGCGGCGATCCGCGCGGCGGTTTGTGCGGGGTGCCCCGATGCGCGCAATGTCGCGGGCCGACGCGACGCGATCGCCATGGCGGTTGGCGAAGCGGGCGAAGGGGACATCATCCTGATTGCCGGAAAGGGGCATGAACAGGGGCAGATTATCGGGCGCGGGACGGATGAACGTATCCTGCCCTTTGATGATGCGAGCGTCGCGCGGGAAGAAGCGGCGCGGTGAATATGGCGGTGCGCCTTGCCCCCTTGTGGAGCGGCAACGAAATCGCTGCGGCGACCGGCGGCAGCCTGTCCGAAGAATTTGTCGTGACCGGCGTCAGCTTTGACAGCCGCGAAGTAGAAGCGGGCCATTTGTTCATCGCGATGCGCGGCGAACAGGCGGATGGCCATGCCTATATCGATAAGGCGCTGGCAGCCGGTGCTGCTGGCATCATCTGCGAACAGGCGATTGATGCGCCGCATGTGCGGGTGACAGATTCCTTTGCCGCGTTGCAGGCATTGGCCCGTGCGGCGCGTGCACGCTGCGCCGGACAGATTATCGGTGTCACCGGGTCGGCGGGGAAGACCGGCACCAAGGAAGCGCTGGCCGCAGCCCTGAACCGGCATACACCCGGCCGCGTCCACAAATCGGTCAAAAGCTATAATAATCATACCGGCGTGCCGCTCAGCCTCGCGCGGATGCCGCGCGATAGCCGCTATGCCGTCCTCGAAATGGGAATGAACCATGTCGGCGAACTGGCCGAACTGACCGCATTGGTGCGCCCGCACGTTGCCATCATCACCACCATCGCGCCCGCGCACGTCGGCCATTTTACCGGCGTCGAACAAATTGCCGATGCCAAGGCGGAGATATTTGGCGGGCTGGAGGCAGGGGGGCATGCGATTATTCCGCACGACAGCCCCTTTGCCGACCGGCTGGCTGCGGCGGCTGCGGCGGCCGGGGCCGCGCACATCACCCGCTTTGGCATCGGCGAAGGGGCGATGCCGCGCGCGCGCGACTGGGTGGGCGACAGCCTGACCGGCGGGTCGTTGGTTACCGCCGAATGGGCGGGGCGCACATTATGCTTTCAACTCGCCCCGCCTGGCGAACATTGGGTCGCCAACGCCATGGCCGTGTTGGCGGCGGTCGATGCGGTGGGTGGCGATCTGGCGGCGGCGGGGCTGGCGCTGGCGGACTTGCCCGGACTGGCCGGGCGCGGGGCGCGGCATGCGCTGGCGCTGGCATCGGGCGGGCAAGCGGTGCTGATCGATGAAAGCTATAATGCGAACCCGGCGTCGATGCGCGCGACCATCGCCCAATTGGGGCGCGAAGCGGTGGGCAAGGGCCGTGCGTTGGTGCTGCTCGGCGCGATGAAGGAATTAGGCGCAGAATCAGACCATTATCATGCCGTCTTGGCCGATGATTTATTGGCGGCGCAGGTCGAATTTGCCTGGCTGGTGGGGGCGGAAATGGCCACGCTCACGCATGCACTTGAAGGACGCATCGCATTCGCGCATGGCGACAATATAGAAGGTCTGGCAGACGATATCGCGCGCGCGTTGCGCGACGGTGATCGGCTGTTGGTCAAAGGGTCCAATTCGGTCGGCCTGTCGCGCGTTGTTACCGCGCTGACGGGCGGGGGTGCATAATGTTATATCTGCTCGCGGAACATTTGGGTTTTCCCGGCCCGCTCAACCTCATCCGCTATCTCAGCTTTCGGTCGGGTGCGGCGATTGCCACGGCCATGCTGATCGGCATGATCATCGCGCCAAAATTCATCATGATGCTGCGCGTCAAACAGGGCAAAGGGCAACCCATTCGGGAGGATGGGCCACAAAGCCACCTCGCCAAACGGGGCACGCCGACGATGGGCGGGCTGATGATCCTCATCTCGCTCACCATATCATCCTTGTTGTGGATGGATTTGTCGAACAGCCTTGTCTGGGCCTGTTTGTTCGTGACGCTGGGTTTTGGCTGCATCGGTTTCCTCGATGATTATGACAAGGTAACCAAGCGCAGCCACAAAGGTGTGTCGGGCAAAGTCCGCCTGCTCGCCGAATTTGCGGTGGCGGGGATAGCCTGTGTGCTCATCCTCCAGCGGACGGGCACCGGGCTCTATATGCCCTTTGTTTCGGGGCAATATGTTGAACTTAGCTATTTTTATTATGTCTTCGCGATGCTGGTCATCGTTGGCGCGGGCAATGCCGTCAATCTGACCGATGGGCTGGATGGGCTGGCAACCTTTCCGGTGATTATCGCCAGCCTGACCTTTCTGGTCATCGCCTATCTGACCGGCAATGCCAAATTTGCTGCCTATCTGGGCATCCCCCATGTCGTGGGCGCGGGGGATTTGGCGATATTTTGTGCTGCGATCATTGGCGCTGGCCTCGCCTTTTTATGGTTTAATGCGCCGCCCGCCGCCATCTTCATGGGCGACACGGGTTCCTTGGCCTTGGGCGGTGCCCTGGGGGCGATTGCGGTGACCGCGCAGCATGAAATTGTCCTCGCGGTGGTTGGCGGCCTGTTCGTGGTCGAAGCCTTGTCGGTCATCATCCAGGTCGGCTTTTACAAGCGCACGGGCAAACGCGTGTTCCGCATGGCCCCGATCCACCACCATTTTGAACAATTGGGGTGGAGCGAATCGACCGTGGTTGTGCGTTTCTGGATTGTGTCGATCGTGCTGGCGCTGGCGGGGCTCGCCACGCTCAAAATCCGGTGAGCGCGAGGGGCGATATCTTTCCCTTGGGCCCCGGTGTTGCCGGGCGGCATTTTGCCATGCTCGGCCTTGCGCGGACCGGGATTGCCAGCGTTGTGGCGCTGGTCGCGGCTGGGGCAAAAATTACCGGCTGGGATGACAGGGGCGATGCGCGCGATGCGGCAGCGGCAGCTGGGGCCAGCATCGCGCCGATTGATGCTGCGCTGCTCGCCGAATGTGATGCGCTGCTGCTGTCCCCCGGTGTGCCGCTCGACCAGCATCCCGTCGCGCAAATGGCGCGCACGATGGGCAAGCGCATCATCGGCGATATCGAATTATTCGCGCTCGCCCGCGCACATCTGCCCGCGCATCGGGTGGTGGCCATCACCGGCACCAACGGAAAATCGACGACCACCGCGCTGATCCATCATATATTGATGACAGCAGGGATCGAAGCGCAATTGGGCGGCAATATTGGCCTGCCGATATTGTCGCGCGCACCATTGGCTGCGGGTGGGGTCTATGTGCTCGAACTGTCGAGCTACCAGATTGATTTGACGCACAGTTTTGCCGCAGATGTTGCGGTGTTGACCAATATCACCCCCGATCACCTCGATCGTTATGGCGGCGATTTTCATGCCTATGCCGCGTCCAAGGAACGGCTGTTCACTATGCAGCACAGCGACGCGGTTGCGGTTATCGCCTGCGATGATGACCCCTGCCGCCAGATCGCCAGCCGCATCAACCACCGGCTGATCCGCGTGTCGGCGGGCGATATCCGCCTTGACGACCAACGCCATTGGCCCGCGCTACAGGGGCCGCACAATGCGCAAAACGCCGCCGTTGCCATCGCCGCGTTGCGCGCGCTGGGCCTGGATGAAGCGGCGATTATGGCGGGCCTCGCATCCTACCCCGGACTGCCGCACCGGATGGAATTGGTCGGCGAAGTGGCAGGCGTGCGTTACTATAACGACAGCAAGGCAACCAACCCCGATAGCAGCGCCCCCGCGCTCGCCGCATGGCCGCCGGTGGGGGGCAAACCGCGCATCCACTGGATTTTGGGGGGGCGCGCCAAGGGCAAGGATATTGGCCCCTGCGCCGACTGGCTGGGCCATGTCGCCCATGCTTGGCTGATTGGGGAGGCGGCGGGCGATTTTGCCCGCGCCATCGGGGATGGCGCACCGCATAGCCATGCGGGCGATTTGGCGCGCGCGCTTGCCGGGGCGCGCGCACTGGCACGGGCAGGGGATATCATCCTCCTCTCCCCCGCTGCGGCAAGTTTTGACCAATTTCGGGATTTTGAGGCGCGCGGCGATGCATTTCGCGCGCTGGTTAAGGAAATAGGGGGACAAGATGGCCAGTCGTAGCGATGAAAATGCGCCAATCATCCCCAGTAATTTGCAACATCGGCGGCGACCCCAACCCTTGTCGCGCGCCGATGCGAGCAACCTGTCGCGCTGGTATGCAGAGGTGGACCGCGGGCTTTTGCTGATGATCATTGGGCTGATGGCGATCGGGCTGTTGGCGGTGGCGGTGGCCAGTCCGGTCGGCGCGCGGGTCGCGGCGCGGCGCGGCGTTGCGATGGGGGAACTTTACTATCTTTGGCGGCAGATATTCTGGGTATGCTCCGGCATCTTGCTGATGCTGGTGGTGGGGCTGCGTTCCAAGTTGGACATCCGCCGATATGCGGTGCTTGGGACGGTGGTCGGCGTGCTCGCGCTTTTTGCCGTCATCATTTTCGGGCACGAGGTTAATGGTTCGACCCGCTGGATTGGCAGCGGTATGTTCCGTTTGCAGCCGTCCGAATTTTTGAAGCCTTTGTTTGCGGTTTCCATGGGCTGGCTGCTCGCCTGCGGCAGTGAGGATGAAAAAATCCCGGCCATGGGGCTTAGTTTCGCGGTCACATTGTTGATCAGCATCTTGTTGATGAGCCAGCCCGATTTTGGTCAAACCGTGCTGATTTGCGGCACTTGGTTGGCGATGGCCTTTATCGCTGGCTTGGATTTGCGCAAACTATGGTGGATCGGCGGATTGGCCAGCGCCGGGTTGGTCGGCACCTATTTTCTCTATGCCAATGCGCGGCACCGCATCGACGCCTTTTTATTCGGCACGGGTGATGGCGAGCAGGTTGACAGGGGCATTGATACGCTCTCCAACTCGGGGTTGATTGGTTCTGGCCCCTTTACCGGCACCGCCAAATTCCGCCTGCCAGAGGCGCATACCGATTATATTTATTCGGTCATCGGCGAAGAATTTGGCCTGTTCGCCTGTGCGGGCATACTCTTGCTCTATGTCGCGCTGGTGGTGCGGGTGTTGCGCCGCCTGCGCGAAGAACAGGACCAGTTCGTCATTCTCGCAGGTTCGGGGCTGGTGTTGCAATTTGCCGGCCAATTTCTGATCAATATATCGGTCAACCTCCACCTCCTCCCCTCCAAGGGGATGACCTTGCCCTTTATTTCCTATGGCGGGTCGTCGCTTTGGGCCTTGTGCATTTCGATGGGAATGTTGCTGGCATTGACGCGGCGAAACCCCTATCGCGCGCGTCCGCAAGAAATAGCAGGATGGTGGGAAAAATGACGGGGGCAAGGCACCAGCCGGGCGGGGTTACACGCCATTATCTGCTCGCTGCAGGTGGTACGGGTGGGCATATGATGCCCGCTTATGCGCTGGCGGGGGAGTTGATCGGGCGCGGCCATCGCGTGGCGCTGATTACCGATGATCGCGGTGTCCGCTTTGGCACCGCGCCCGACGGGCTGGATGTCCATATTCTGCCCGCCGGGCGGCCGGGTGGCGGCATAGTGGGTTATGCGCGCGCGGCGCGCGGCATTTGGCGCGGGCGGGCACAAGCGATTGAATTGGCACGGAGTTTTCAGCCGAGCGCGGTCATCGGCTTTGGCGGCTACCCCGCGCTTCCCGCATTGCTCGCCGCGCGCAATTTGGGCATAACTGCGCTGGTCCACGAACAAAATGCGGTGCTGGGGCGGGTCAATCGGTTGGTTGCGCGTCAGGTGGCGGCAATTGCCACCGCCTACAAGAATGTTGCGCGCATTCCCGCCGCTGCCGCATCGCGCGTCGCGCTGGTTGGCAATCCGGTGCGCGAGGAGATTTTGGCGCTGCGCGGGGAACCATTTCCCAGCGTCGATGGCGAAGGGATTTTTCGCCTGCTCATTACCGGCGGCAGTCAGGCGGCGAGTGTTTTTGCCGATGTCGTGCCAGAGGCGCTATCCCTCCTCCCCCTCCATTTTCGGCAGCGCTTGCAGGTGACGCAACAATGTCGGGCGGAGGATGTCGAACGGGTGCGCGCGCAATATCAAAGCTTTGGCATCCCGGCGGATATTTCGACCTTTATTCAGGATATGGCCGAAAAACTCCATTGGTCCCACCTCGTCATAGCGCGCGCCGGCGCATCGACGATTGCCGAACTGACCTGCGTCGGTCGCCCCGCCATCTTGGTGCCTTTGCCTAGCGCGATGGACAATCACCAAAGCCATAATGTGCGCGAAATGGTCGAAGCGGGGGGCGCACGCGCGATTGCGCAGGACAAATTCACCCCCGTCGAACTTGCCAAACAAATGCAAAGATTGGCGATGGAACCCGAAGCTTTGTTGAGCGCGGCGGCGCGTGCGCGCAGTGTCGGGCGGCCCGATGCGACCCGCGACCTCGCCGATCTGGTGGAACAGGGCGGCGCGGCCCCGATCACCGACGCGCTGCGGACGGGTGCAAAAGGCGCGCCGCGCGCGCGGCTCGCGGGGGCAGCATCATGAAGGGCGTCGCCACAGACATTGGCATCATCCATTTCGTCGGTATCGGCGGCATCGGCATGTCGGGCATTGCAGAGGTGATGCACAATCTGGGCTATCAGGTGCAGGGCAGCGACATTGCCGATGGCTATGTCGTCGATGGTTTGCGCGCGCGCGGGATCAAGGTGATGATCGGCCATGATGCCGCCAATGTCACCGGGGTTGCGGTGGTGGTGACATCCACCGCAGTCAGCCGCAAAACCAACCCGGAGGTGGAGGCAGCATATGCCGCGCGCATCCCGGTGGTGCGCCGCGCCGAAATGCTGGCCGAACTGATGCGGCTGAAATCGACCGTCGCGGTGGCCGGGACGCATGGTAAAACGACGACGACCAGTCTGGTGGCCGCGCTGCTCGATGCCGGTGGGGTTGACCCGACGGTTATCAACGGCGGCATCATCAACCATTATGGTTCCAACGCCCGGCTCGGTGCGTCGGACTGGATGGTGGTGGAGGCGGACGAGAGCGATGGCAGTTTTCTGCGGCTTGATGGCACGATTGCGGTGGTCACCAACATCGACCCCGAACATCTCGACCATTATGGCAGTTTCGATGCGGTAAAGAGCGCCTTTGTCGATTTCATTGAAAATACGCCATTTTATGGCGCGGCGGTGCTGTGCATCGACCATGATGAAGTGCAGGCAATCATCCCGCGTATCCGTGACCGGCGCATCATCACCTATGGTTTTTCGGCGCAGGCCGATGTGCGTGGCACCAGCATAGTTGCCGACGCTGGCGGCAACAGCTTTGATGTCGTCATCCGCGACCGCGATGGTGCGACCCGCACCATCGATGGCGTCCATTTGCCAATGTCGGGGCGACATAATGTGCAAAATGCGCTCGCCGCCATTGCCGTTGCGCAACATATGGGTGTTGCCGACGACAAGATCCGCGACGGATTTGCAGGGTTCAAGGGGGTGAAGCGGCGCTTTACCCGGGTGGGAGAGGTGGCGGTGGCCGGCGGCCATGCGGCGATCATCGATGATTATGCCCACCACCCGGTCGAAATCCGTTCGGTATTGTCGGCCGCGCGCGAAAATGTCGGTACCGGGCGCGTGGTCGCGGTGGTGCAACCGCACCGTTTCACCCGGCTGCGTGACCATATGGCAGATTTTGCCGCCGCCTTTAACGATGCCGATGTGGTGCTGGCCCTGCCCGTTTATACGGCGGGTGAGGCGCCGATTGACGGTGTGCACAGCGATGCATTGGTTGCCGAGATAAAGGGGCGTGGCCACCGTGATGCGCGCAGTCTGGACGGCGGCGATGCGCTGAAGCAGGCGCTGGCCGACATGCTGGCCGAAGGCGGCATTACGGCGGGTGACATCATCCTGTGCATGGGGGCAGGGGATATTACCAAATTGGCGGCGAGCCTTGCTGGCGCATTGGGGCCTTTGGCATGAACGCCGCGACTTTACCCGCTGTGCGCGGCAAATTGACCGCCAATGCACCGCTCGCCCCGCTTGTGTGGTTCAAGTCGGGCGGTGCGGCGCAATGGCTGTTTGAACCAAAAGACGTCGATGATCTCAGCGTGTTTTTGGCCGAACTGCCCGCCGATGTGCCGGTCATGGCGCTGGGGCTTGGTTCCAACCTGATCGTTCGTGACGGCGGTTTTCCGGGCGTGGTGGTGCGACTGGGTAAGGCGTTTGCAAAGCTTGCCGTGCTGGACGGGACGACATTGCGCTGTGGCGGCGGTGCATCGGGCATCCTTGTTTCGTCCACCGCGCGCGATGCCGGGATTGGCGGGCTCGAATTCTTGCGCTCCATCCCCGGCACGGTTGGCGGCTTTGTCCGTATGAACGGCGGGGCCTATGGGCGAGAGGTCAAGGATATTTTGGTCGATTGCGACGTCGTTCTGCGGTCGGGTCAGCGCAAAACACTGGCGCGCGATGAACTGGGCTATAGCTATCGCCATAGCGAACTGCCCGATGGTGCGGTGGTCGTCGGCGCGACCTTTCGCGGGCATGGCGAAGCACCCGAGGCGATTCAGGCGGAAATGGACCGGATTGCCGCCAGCCGCGAAGCATCACAGCCGCTGCGTTCCAAAACCGGCGGCTCCACTTTCAAAAACCCGGACGGGCATAAGGCGTGGGCATTGGTCGATGCGGCGGGTTGTCGCGGCCTTGCCATCGGCGGCGCGCAGGTCAGCGAAAAACACACCAATTTCCTTATCAACACAGGTGATGCGACGAGCGCGGATATAGAGGCTTTGGGCGAGGAGGTTCGCCGCCGGGTAAAGGAACATAGCGGCGTGGAATTGCAGTGGGAGATTCAGCGCGTCGGCATTTTTGCCGGAGCGCCAGAGGGAAGCGTAGGCATGTTTGCCGGAGTGCCAGAGGGAAGCGTCGGCATTTTTGCCGGAGCGCCAGAGAATAACAAAGTGGGTAAGCCGATATGAGCCGGGGGCCGTGGCATGTTGCCGTCCTGATGGGTGGCTGGTCGGCGGAACGCGAAGTTTCGTTGATGAGTGGCAATGGGGTGGCGGACGCGTTGGAGGAACGCGGCCATCGGGTAACGCGCATCGACATGGGGCGCGATGTTGCGGCGCGACTGGTCGCCGCCAATCCCGACGTAGTATTCAACGCGCTGCACGGTGTTCCGGGGGAAGATGGAACGGTGCAGGGGATGCTCGACCTTTTGGGTATGCGCTATACGCACAGCGGCCTTGCAACATCCGTCATTGCCATCGACAAAATATTGACCAAACAGGCGCTGTTGCCGCACGGCATTCCGATGCCCGGCGGGCATATCGTCTCGCGCGATGCCATCCATGAACGCGACCCGCTGCCCCGCCCCTATGTGCTGAAACCGGTGAATGAGGGTAGCTCGGTCGGCGTTGCCATCGTCCGTGACGACAGCAATTACGGCAACCCCATTGCGCGCGACGCGGTCGGCCCGTGGCAGGATTTTGACCAATTGCTTGCCGAACCCTTTGTCCGGGGGCGCGAATTGACCGTTGCGGTGCTGGGCGGAGAGGCGCTGGCGGTGACCGAATTGGTCGTCGCAACCGGCTTTTATGATTATACCGCCAAATATACGGCTGGGCTGACGCAGCATATTTGCCCCGCCCAGATTCCCGGCGACATTGCCGAGCGTATGTGCGCCATCGCGGTCGAGGCGCATAAATTGCTGGGCTGTAAGGGGGCGTCGCGTTCGGATTTCCGCTGGGATGATGCGCGGGGGGATGCGGGGATTTTCCTGCTGGAAGTCAACACCCAACCGGGCATGACGCCGCTCAGCCTCGTCCCTGAACAGGCGCGCTATCGCGGCATGGTCTATGCCGAACTGGTCGAACGCATCGTGGAGGAAGCGTTATGAGCAAGAAAAACCCCACAGCGCAGCGTGTAAAGCGCGGTAAGGCGGCGCACCCCCGCCGTGCCCCGCGTGCACGTTCGCAACCGTCATGGCTGCGGAAAATATGGGGTGGTTTGCTGGAGCGGCAGCCCTTTGCGCCCGCAACCCTAAGGCGTGGGTTGGTCTGCATGATGTTGGCGGCTGTGGCGTTCGGCACATTTCAGGTCGGGCGGCTGACCGGGGTCAATGCCTGGGCCGATGAACAATTTGCCCATGCCGTCGCTGATGCTGGTTTTTCTGTGCAACGTATAGAGGTGGTCGGCGCCAACCGCATCGACCGGCTGCGCGTTTATGACATTGCGCTGCGCCAAAAAGATCGTTCGATGGCGGCCTTCAACCTCGATGAAGTGCGCCGCGATCTCGAAAGCAATGGCTGGGTTGGCGAAGCGCGCGTGTCGCGCCGCTTGCCCGACACTTTGGTCATCGACCTTGTCGAACGCACCCCCGTCGCCGTCTGGCAGGAGGGGGAGCATTATGTATTGATTGACAAACATGGCACGCGTCTGCCCGGGGTTGACCCCGCGAGCGTCCCCAATTTGCCGATTATCGTCGGGCAAAATGCCCGCCAACAGATGGAACGACTGGACGAATTAATGGACGCTGCGCCCGCGCTGAAACCGCAATTGGCGGGGGCGCGCTGGCTCGGCAACCGGCGCTGGGACCTGTATTTCCGGACGGGCGAAATATTGCTGCTGCCGGAAGACCGCGAACGCGCGCGCGAAGCCTTTGCCGAATTTGCGCGACTGGATGGCATCAACCGCTTGCTCGGGCGCAATATCCGCCGCTTTGACATGCGCTTGCCCGACCGGCTGGTACTGCGCCCCGGACGGCGCGGCGAAGTGTCCAACCTCGACCAGTTTAGCGGCGGGAATGTCGTTGTCGAACCTGCGTCGGGTCAGGAAATATAAGCAGAGGCAACGCAGACCCATGGCCGCCCCCCGTATCGAGCGACTATTCACCGCCATCGACGTCGGATCGTCCAAGGTGGCGGTGCTGATTGCCGGCCAGCAGAGCGATGGTAAATTGCGCGCGCTGGGCACGGGCGTACGCGAAAGCAACGGCATCAAACGCGGCGTGGTGGTCGACGTGCAAGCGGTTGATCAGGTCGTGCGCGATGCGCTCGAACAAGCCGAGGCGATGGCCGGGGTGGAGGTGCAGCAGGCGTGGATCAGCTTTGGTGGCGCATCGATCAGCAGCCGCACGGTTGAACATGGCAATCCCTTCAGTCGCGGACAGGTGGAGGCGGAGGATGTCGACGAACTGCTCGCCCGTATCGCCGAAAATCTGGCCGACAGCGGCAAGGCGGTGCTCCACGCCCGGCCAATATTTTATACCGTTGACGGGATGCAGGGTGTCGCCAACCCAGAGGGGCTATATGCCGACCATCTGGGCGCAACCGTCCTGGTTGTGGAGGCGGACCGTGGCCCGGTATCCAATTTGGTGACGGCAGTGCGCGCGGCCAATGTTGATATTCGTGACGTTGTCGCATCGGTGCTGGCAAGCGGCCATGCCTGTTTGACTGCGGAACAGCGCGATATTGGCACCGTCCTTGTTGATATTGGCGCGCACCTTACCAAAGTTGGCCTGTTCGCTGGCGGTGCGCTCATCGGCATTGCGACGCTGGCGGCGGGCGGCGATGATATCACCGATGATATCGCATCCGCCTTTGCCATTAAACGGCGCGCGGCGCGGCGGATGAAAAGCCGCTATGGTTCGGCGATATCTTCCCCCCGCGACCATCAGGAACAACTCGACCTTGAAATGGCGGAGGGGGACAGCCCGGCCAAAATCACCCGTGCACAGTTAAACGCGGTCATTGGCAAAAGGCTCGACCATTTTGTCCCGCGCATCGGCCAGATGCTCGAAACGCTGCAGGATGGTGGGCCGACCCGCCGCCAATTGGTGTTGACCGGCGCGGCATCCGAACTGCGCGGCATGGCCGATTATGTCCAATCGGTGCTGGGTGGCAGCGTGCGTATGGCCCCGCCGTTGGTGATGGAGGGGCTGACCCCAGCGCATAGTGGTGCGGGATATTCGACGATGCTCGGCCTCATCCTCCATGCGGCTGCCCCGCCGCTCGACATCCGCCCAACGGGTAATGGACAAGTAAAGGCAGAGGGGGAGGGGCGCTGGTGGCAGCGGCTGGCGGCGATGTGGCGGCGCGGAAAATGAGCGCCGGATGCATCATGGTTAAAAATACGATTCACGCGGGCTGGAAAATGTGTAAAGATTCCTGCGAAGCGGCCAATTGCGGCCCGAATATTACCGGTATGACCCGATTATTGGGGGGAGTTTGGTTATGAGCATCAACATTGGACCGCCGCAACTGGATGGTTTGAAACCGAAAATTGCCGTTATCGGTGTTGGCGGTGCGGGCGGTAACGCGATTGCCAATATGATCGCCTCTCATGTGGAGGGGGTAGAGTTTCTCGTCGCCAATACCGATGCACAGGCGCTCAACGCCTCACCAGCCGAACGACGGCTGCAACTGGGTGCCCAGATTACGCAAGGACTGGGCGCCGGTTCGATGCCCGAAGTGGGGCGTGCGGCGGCCGAAGAATCGATCGTCGATTTGGAATCGGCACTGGACGGTTTGCATATGGTGTTCATCGCTGCCGGCATGGGCGGCGGCACCGGCACGGGTGCGGCGCCTGTCATCGCCCGCGCGGCGCGCGACAAGGGGATTTTGACGGTCGGCGTCGTAACCAAGCCTTTCAGCTTTGAAGGGACGCGGCGCATGCGTTCGGCCGATGCAGGGATTGAAGAACTGCAAAAGCATGTCGATACGTTGATCGTCATCCCCAACCAAAATCTGTTCATGGTGGCAGAGGCAAAGACAACCTTTATCGAAGCGTTCCGCATGGCCGATGAAGTGTTGCAACAGGGGGTGCGCGGCATCACCGACCTGATGGTGCGCCCCGGCCTCGTCAACCTCGACTTTGCCGACGTGCGTTCGGTGATGCGCGACGCGGGCAAGGCGATGATGGGCACCGGCGAAGCCGAGGGCGAAGGGCGCGCGCTATCCGCCGCGCAACAAGCGATCGCCAACCCGCTGCTCGACGGCGTTTCGATGGCCGGTGCACGTGGGGTCATCATCTCCATCTCCGGCGGCGAAGATTTGGGCCTCTATGAATTGCAAGAGGCGGGCGATCACATCCGCGAACTCGTTGATACAGAGGCGAATATTATCTGGGGTTCGGCCTTTAACCCCGAATTGTCGGGCAAGATACGGGTGTCGGTGGTGGCAACCGGGCTCGACCCGGCGGCAGCTGGCGTGCAGCGGCAGGGGTTGAATTTTGGCCGCCCGTCGCCCGCGCTTGCACCCGCCGCCTCAAGCGCACCGGCCGCTCCCTTGGCCGCGCCTGCGCCGCTGGCTGCGCCCGCGTCATCATTATCGGCAATGGTGCCGCCGCCAGCGGAGCCCAGCGTTGAGGAAGCGCCGATCCCCCAAGCATATGAGCCTGCGCCTGAACCTGCGCCTGAGCCCGAGTTGCCAACCCCGCGCTATGTCGATGATGCGCTGGTGCTTGGCGCTGAACAGGCCGCCGAGGATGCGGATTATGACGCGCCACAAGGCGCGCCCGTGGATGCGGAGGATGATTTTCCGCCCATTCTGGGGCAAAATTATGCGCCGCCTCCCCCCGAACCGGCTGAACCCGCTGCTCCACCCAGCGCCGAACCCGCCCCAACCTTGTTTGAAAAGATGAAGGCACTTTCGCGGATGGAAGGGCGCGCCGGGCTGGAGGATGAGGGCAGCGCCGAGGGGGATGATGACCCCAATGGCGGTGGCGAATCGCGCTTTCCCAATATTCCGCGCTTTTTGGGCCGCCAATCCAACTGATGGCGCACCGCCCCTCCCCCCGCGACGGCATATGGTCGCGGGGGAAGGGCGTTTGCTCGTAATTCAGGCCGTTCGGGTTCCCATGACGGGCGATTGGCTCTAGGGCTTGCGCCATGATGAACCGGAAAAATATCGGCCTGCGTGCTGTGTCGCTCGCCTTATTGGGTGGCGCGGCGATGCTGCCGACAATTGGCTTTGCGCAAAATGCCGCCATTCCCGCCCCCACCACCGAAGCCGCACCCGTCAGCAGTACCGGCAATGCCCTGCTCGATGCCGAAGTGGCCGAACGGCAGGCGGCGCAACGCAATTTGACCGCTGCATTGGCGCTGGTCGCCGCCAATGCGAGCGACGGCCCGGCGCTGTTGCAAGCGGGGCAAGCCGCGCTCACCATGGGGGATGGGCGTGCTGCGCTCAGCTTCCTAAGCCGGGCAGAGGCGGCGATGCCGCAAAATCCGATTATCAAGGCAGCGCTCGGCGCAGCGCTCGTCCGGATGGAAGACCCCGAACAGGCGATGCGCTATTTTGACGCGGCGATTGCTGCAGGTGGGCTTGACCGCGCCTATATGGCCGACCGCGCGCTCGCCTTTGACCTGATGGGTGACCAACGGCGCGCACAGGCCGATTATGCGGTGGTGATGCGCGAAAGGCCGAGTGCGGAGGCGCTGCGGCGGCAGGCAATTTCCATCGGCATATCGGGCGAAGCTGACCGGGCGGTGCAACTGCTCGGCCCCTTGCTGCGCGCGCAGGATCGCGCGGCATGGCGCGCACGGGCAATGATCTTGGCGATGAACAACCGTGCTGATGAGGCGCGGCAGATTGCGCGCGCCACCATGCCGCGCCAATTGGCCGAGGGGCTGGAGCCATATTTTGCGCTGATGGATCATCTGACCCCGGCGCAATTGGCTGCCGCGTCGCATTTTGGCCGATTCCCCGAATATTCGACTTTGGCCGCGCAACCCGCGCGCCATGCGCCGGTGGTGGTGGCAACTGCCACCCCGCCGGTCGTTCCGACGGGCGGCAATGCTCGTCGCCAAAATAGCAACCGGCAGGATGGGCGCGCGCGCGGCAACCGGCGGCCCAGCGAAACGCGCGTCCCCGGGCCAGAGCCGCGCATCATCACGCGCACCCCGGTGCCCGCACCGACGCCCGCACCGACGCCCGCACCGACGCCCGCGCCGCCACCGGCACCCGCGTCGGTAGCGGTGGCCGATTTGGGCCGCGCCCCGCCGCCACCACCCCCGCCAGCGCCGGCACCGGCGCCGCGCCCAACCCCAGCGCCTGCGCCGGTGATCCTGACCGTTCCTGCGCCAACGCCCGCACCAACGCCTGCACCGGTGGCCACGCCTACACCGGCACCCGCACCGGCCCGCGTTGCGGCGGTTGCCGGGCCTAGCGACCCTGAGCTTGCCCGCAACGACACCCGCCCAATTCCCGTTCCTGCACCGCCGGTGGTGACTGAAACCGCGCCAACAGGACAAGTTCTTGCCGGATGGTCGATGGCGGATATGGTCGCGGACATTGCGGTGCCAGAGGCGGAGCGCCGCGCCGCTGCCGCAGGCTTGTCGGCGGACCAACTTGCCGATGTCATGGCGGATAATATCGCCGCCCAAGCCCGCGCGGAGGAGGAGGCGCGCACGCGCGCCGCCGCCGAACGCGAACGCCGCGCGGCAGAGGCAGAGCGTGCGCGCGCCGCCGAGGCAGCCGAAGCACGCGAGGAACGCGAACGCGCACGTGCCAACCCGGCGCGCATCTGGGTGCAGGTGGCGACCGGCGCCAATGTGTCGGCGCTGGGGTATGATTGCCGTCGACTGGCACGGCAATATGCCGCCGCCTTTGGTTCGCGCAGTTGTTCGATTGCCGCTTGGAACCGCACGCACCGGCTGCTGGTCGGGCCGTTTCGCAATGCCGCAGCCGCGCGTGCGTGGTTGGCGAGTTACAGCGGTGCAGGCGGGGATGGAGCCTTTGTCTGGAATAGTGATGCGGGCGAGGAAGTGACCGCGGTTGGCGCACGTCGCTGACCATGGCGCTGCTGAGCCATCTTGCCACACGGCCAGAGGATAGTCGCGGACGTCTATATCAACAGGCGGGGGATGACCGGCGCGGGCCGCGCGATGCATTTCAGCGCGACCGTGACCGGATTATCCATTCGATTGCCTTTCGCCGCCTGCGCCACAAGACACAGGTATTTATCGCGCCCGATGGCGACCATTATCGCGTTCGCCTGACCCATAGTCTGGAAGTTGCGCAGATTGGCCGCACCATCGCCCGCGCGCTGGGCCTCAATGAAGATTTGACGGAGGCTTTGTGCCTTGCGCATGACATTGGCCACCCGCCCTTTGGCCATGCGGGGGAGGATGCGCTCGAAGCCTGTCTGACCCCCTTTGGCGGGTTTGACCATAATGCGCACAGTGTGCGCACATTGATGCTGCTCGAAACCCCCTATCCCGATTTTGACGGGCTGAACCTGACGTGGGAGATGCTGGAGGGGCTGGCCAAGCATAATGGCCCCATTCATGCGCCGACATGGGCGATGGCGGCGTGCGATGCGATGTTCCCGCTCGATCTCGCCAGCCATGCGGGGGCTGAGGCGCAGGTGGCGGCCATTGCCGACGACATTGCCTATGACAATCATGACATTGATGACGGGTTGCGCGCCGGGCTGCTCGACCTCGACCAATTGCTGGCAGAGCCATGGGTGGCGGGCAATTGGCAGCGGGTGTGCACGGCCTTTCCCAATGCGCCGCCCGACCGGTTGGCGCGCGAATTGGTGCGCAGCCAGATCGGCGTGATGGTCAATGATGTGATCAGCCACAGCGTGGCGCGTGCGGGTGCAATCGGCCTTGGCAGCGCGGCGGATGTTCGTGCAGCGGGCACAAATTTCGTTGGCTTTTCGGACAATCTGGCGGATGAGGAACGGCGCTTCAAACGCTTTATGTACCGCACCCTCTATCACCATCGGGCGCAATTGGCAGCGGCAGATGCGGCACGCGATGTGGTGGTCGCGCTATTCACCGCTTATGCCGACCAGCCGCAATTGATGGGCGGCGACTGGGCGGCGCGTTTACCCGATGGTGCGACCGCGCGGCACCGCCATATCGCGGATTATATTGCCGGCATGACCGACCGTTTCGCCATTGACCGCTACGCCGAAATATATGGGGACGGTGCGGTGCCAGCCGCGCTGCGCCATGCGGGATAGCCACGCGCGCATTGACTAGTGCGGCGGCCAAGGGCATGGGCTGCCCAATCGCTGACCCGTGCGGGAGAGGCTGGGGGATTCGCCCCGGCGCCGAAGGAGCAACCGCCCCGGAATCTCTCAGGCACAAGGGACCGTATGGGTCGATAGCGATGCTCTGGAAAGCGTGGTCATGGCAGCATGACCACCACCGAAGGGGTAAGCGCGGGTGGCATGTGCGCCCACGTCAAGCTCTCAGGTCTCCGCGACAGAGGGGGTTCGGATTTTGACTGCCCATAGGGGCGGTTGCCGAACCTGCGTGGAGAAAATGGATGGGCGACGAATTTCTGGATGACGCAACAGACGGCGCACAAGCCCCGCCGGTTTTGACGCTGCCGCTCGACGCATGGCACCGCGCAAAGGGCGCGCGCATGGTCGAATTTGCCGGCTATCATATGCCGATTCAATATGAAGGCATCATGGCCGAACATATTTGGACGCGCGAAAATGCCGGTCTGTTCGACGTCAGCCATATGGGGCAGTTGACGCTGGCGGGCGACGGGTTGGATGCGGCGGTGGAATCCTTGCTGCCCATCGACCTTTCGACGCTGAAATTGGGGATGCAGCGATATTCGCTACTGCTCGACGAAAATGGCGGCGTGCTCGATGATCTGATGGTGTCGCGCTGGCCAGAGGCCATTTACATCGTCGCCAATGGCGCAACCAAATGGGATGACATTGCCTTTTTGCGCGAACATCTGCCCGATGCGGTGACGCTGAACCATATGGAAGAGCGCGCATTGCTGGCCTTGCAGGGGCCAAAGGCGTTCGCGGCGCTCGAACGACATGCGACGGGCGCACACCCGCTATCGGCGCTGGTTTTCATGCGCTTTGGCCAGTTTCAACTAGCAGGGGAGGATGTGACCATCGCCCGCGCTGGTTATACGGGTGAAGATGGCTTTGAAATTTCGCTCCCCGCTTCGGCGGCAGAAAAAATCGCCGATTTACTGTGCGGTGAGCCGGAAGTGCGGCCCATCGGCCTTGGCGCGCGTGACAGCTTGCGGCTGGAGGCGGGCTTGCCGCTCTATGGCCATGATTTATCGCCCGACGATACGCCGGTTGCGGCGGGCCTGCTGTTTGGCATCAACAAACGTCGGCGCGAACAAGGCGGCTTTTTCGGAGCAGATAAAATCCTCGCAGAAATTGCATCCGGCCCGGCGCGCAAATTGGTCGGCTTTAGCGTTGAAGGGCGCTTGCCGGTGCGCGAGGGGGCGACCATTTTTGCAGGCGAGGTAGCGGTGGGGCGCATAACATCGGGCGGCTTTGCACCGAGCGTCGGTGCGCCGATCGCCATGGGCTATGTCGCCGCCGCGCATAGCGAGGTTGGGACGGCGCTGACGGCGGAGGTGCGCGGCAAGCGCATCGCAATCACCGTTGCCGCCATGCCATTTGTTGCGCACAAATATGTGCGAAAGGGAGGATGAGGGGATGACCATTTATTTCACGCAAGACCATGAATGGATCGCGTTTAATGGCGATGTCGCGACGGTCGGCATTACCGATTATGCGCAGGGGCAATTGGGCGATGTCGTGTTCATCGAACTGCCCGCCGCAGGTAAATCGCTGACCAAGGGTGACGACGCTGCGGTCGTCGAATCGGTCAAGGCCGCGAGCGATGTTTACGCCCCGGTTTCGGGCAAAATCGTCGAATCAAACGCTGATCTGGAAGCGGACCCGGCGCTCGCCAATTCTGACCCAGAGGGGGAGGGTTGGTTTTTCCGCATGACCCTGTCGGACAGCGGGGAATTGGACGGGTTGATGGATGCGGCGGCGTATCGCGCTTATTGCGACACGCTCTGACGCATCTTGGCACAGGCGTTGACCCTCAACCCGGCGACCATCGCCGCCACCCGCCTGCTGGTGGCCAGCCCCATTTATGATGGGGCGGCCCCCGGCTATGTCCGCGCCGTGCTGGCGTTGGCGATGCGGGCGAGGGACATTGGCCTGACGATCGATTTCGCCTTCACCCGTTACCAGCCTGACATTGCGCGTGCGCGTAATAATCTGACGCATATATTCTGGCGCAGCGACTTTACCCATCTGCTGTTCATCGATGATGATGTTGATTTTGCCGCCGATGATATTTTGTCGATGCTGGCGGCGATGGCGGAACGGCCGGATTGTGCGATATTGGGTGCAGCGGTGCCACGTCGGACCATCGCCTGGGGGCAGGTGGCGCGCGCGGTGACACAGGGTTTGGCAAGGGACAATCCGGCCGATTTGGCAAAATATGGTGGCAGCTTTGCCCTGCGCTTTGCCGACCCCAAGGCGCAATTTCGGCTCAACGAACTGGTTGAACTGGAAAAATTGGGCACCGGATTGATGCTGATCCGCCGCGATGTCATCGACCTGCTGGTCGAACATCACGGTGCGCTTGCCTATCGCACCAATGATGAAGAACGCGCCGCATATGGGCTGGCGGAGGAAGTGTGCGGCCTGTTTCAGCCCGCCATCGATCCCGACACGCGGTTGCTGGAGGCGTGCGATTATAGCTTTTGCCGCCGCGCGCGCGATGCCGGATTTGCCATCTTCCTCGCGCCATGGGTGGCGACCGCGCAAAGCGGCCCCGCCACCTTTGCTGCCAAATTAGCCGACCTTACCCAATTGCAGGGCTGAACCCCCTTAGGAGAATTACCCCATGCGTTATTTGCCGCTGAGTGACAGGGATCGCAGCCAGATGCTCGAGGTGATCGGCGCGCCGACCATTGATGCCCTGTTTGTCGACGTGCCAGAGGCGGCGCGGCTGACCGGGCCGATTGCGGATCTGCCGCTGCACAAGAGCGAACTGGCAGTCGAGGCGCATTTTTCAGCGCTGGCGCGCAGCAATATGTCGGCGGCGCATCACCCGTTTTTTCTGGGGGCAGGGGCCTATCGCCACCATATACCGGCCAGCGTCGATCACCTCATCCAGCGCGGCGAATTTTTGACCAGCTACACCCCCTATCAGCCCGAAATCGCGCAGGGCACGCTGCAGATGTTGTTTGAATTTCAGACGCAGGTGGCGCGGCTTTATGGCTGCGATGTCGCCAATGCGTCCATGTATGATGGTTCGACCGCCGCGTGGGAGGCTGTCGCCATGGCCGGGCGGATTACCGGGCGCAAGCGGCACATCGTCGTTGACGGGCTGCACCCCCATTATCTGTCGGTCATGCACACCATGGCCGCCTTTACCGGCGACAGCATCGATGTCGTCACGCTCGATCATGGTGAAACCCCCGCGCAAACCAGCGCCAACGGGCTCGCCCGACTGGAAACTTTGGTCGACGATGGCGTTGGATCTATCATCGTCCAATATCCCGATGTTTTTGGCGAAATTCGCGATTTGCGGCCGATTGCCGAACTGGCGGCGGCACGCGGCGCGTTGCTCATCGCGGTGGTCACCGAACCGGTCGCATTGGGCATGATCGAAGCGCCGGGTGCCATGGGCGCGGACATTGTGGTGGGTGAAGGGCAGGCTATCGGTGTCGGCCTGCAATTTGGCGGGCCGTACCTCGGCCTCTTTGCCACCAAGCAGAAATATGTGCGCCAGATGCCGGGGCGTTTGTGCGGTGAGACCGTCGATGCCAATGGCAAGCGTGGCTTTGTGCTGACCTTGTCGACGCGCGAACAACATATTCGCCGGGAAAAGGCGACGTCCAATATTTGCACCAATTCGGGGCTGTGTGCGCTCGCATTTTCCATCCATATGAGCCTGCTCGGTGAAAAGGGTCTGCGCGAAATGGCGCGCATCAGTCATGAACGCGCGCTGGCGACCGCCGATTATCTGTCCGCCATTCCCGGTATCTCGGTCAAATGGCGGCCGATTTTCAACGAATTTGTCGCGTGGTTGCCGCGCGACGCGCGCGATGTGGCGCGGGAGCTGGCGACAAAGGGCATATTGGGCGGGGTGCCATTGGGACGATTATTCCCCGATCGGCCAGAACTCGCCAATGGTCTGCTCATTGCCACCACCGAAATTACCACCAACGCGGACGTCGCGGCGCTGGGCGCTGCATTGCAGGAGGTGCTGGCATGAGCGGCGCAATCAATCCCGGCGGCTGGCGGCCGCAAATGACCACAGCGGGCGCAGAAGGCGACACTGCAACCCACACCGGCAATCGTGCCTTGATGCTCGAAGAAGCATTGCTCTTTGAAATCGGCAGCTTTGACCGCAGCGGCGTTGATTTTGATGCGGGCGAACCAATGTTGACCGGGCGCCACATCGGCGGGCCGGTTGAATCATGGATGGAAGCGGTCGCTTATGACAGCGCCAGCTTTGCCCGCACCAGCGCCATCGGCTTGCCCGGCTTGGCGGAGGGGGAGGCGGTGCGCCATTATACCCGCCTTAGCCGTCAAAATTATGCGATTGATCTGGGGCTCTTTCCGCTCGGCAGTTGCACGATGAAGCATAACCCGCGGCTCAATGAAAAAGTCGCGCGGATGAAGGGCTTTGCCGATGTGCACCCGCTGCAACCGCAACAAAGCGTACAGGGCGCGTTGCGGGTTATCGACGAACTCGCCGACTGGCTGCTCAAACTAACCGCGATGCACAGCGTGGCGATGACGCCCAAGGCCGGCGCGCATGGCGAACTGTGCGGCATTTTGTGCATCAAGGCGGCGCTCGACGCGCGCGGTGAAAATCGCCCGGTCATCCTTGTTCCCGAAAGTGCGCATGGCACCAACCCGGCAACCGCCGCTTTTGCTGGATTCAAGGTCGAGAATATACCGGCGACCAGCGAAGGGCGCGTCGATCTGGCGGCGCTCACCGCGCGGCTTGGCCCCGATGTGGCGGGGGTGATGATTACCAACCCCAATACTTGCGGCCTGTTTGAACGCGATATGCGCGCCATTTCGGATGCGGTGCATGCGGCGGGCGGCTATGTTTATTGTGACGGCGCGAATTTTAACGCGATTGTCGGGCGGGTGCGTCCCGGTGACTTGGGCGTCGATGCGATGCACATCAATTTGCACAAGACATTTTCGACCCCGCACGGCGGCGGCGGCCCGGGTTCGGGGCCGGTGGTGCTGTCCGCCGCACTCGCGCCCTTTGCCCCCATACCCTTTGTCACCCATGGGGCGGATGGCAGCCTGCATCTGGTGGAGGAAGAAAATATCGATGAGGGTCATGGCCAAAGCTTTGGCCGCATGTGCGCCTTTCACGGGCAGATGGGCATGTTCACCCGCGCGCTATCCTATATCATGAGCCATGGGGCCGATGGGCTGAAGCAGGTGGCGGAAGATGCGGTGCTCAACGCCAATTATGTGCTGCGCAGCCTCGACGATGTGCTCGACGCGCCCTTTGGGGCATCGGGGCCGTGCATGCACGAAGCATTATTTTCCGATGCAGGCTTTGCCGACGGTTTTACGACGATCGATGTCGCCAAGGGGCTGATTGATGAGGGGTTTCACCCCATGACCGTCTATTTCCCGTTGGTTGTCCATGGCGCCATGCTGATCGAACCGACCGAGACGGAGGGGAAGGCTACGCTCGACCAATTTATCGGCGCGCTACGTTCGCTTGCCGCGCGGGCGAAGCAGGGCGAACCGAGCCTCAAGACCGCGCCCCATTTCGCACCGCGCGGTCGACTTGACGAAACATTGGCAGCGCGTAAACCGATACTCGCTTGGCAGGGCGATAAATAATAAATTATCAGCCCTGCTGTATTTTTGTGGGGGAATGTAATGGATTGGGACTTCGCATTTCGTATCGCCAACTATTGGGCGATGGCATTTTGGGTTGTTCTGGCCTTTTTTCCGCGCAAACCATTGGCCCTGTCGGGCATCATGTACGGCGGCATTGCTGTATTGGCGCTGAGCTATGTCTTGTTGCTCGCCAATTTGTGGAGCGGGCGGATGGACCCCGGCGGCGCGGTGGAGCAGGTGGATTTCGCAAGCCTTTCGGGCGTGATGGCGATGTTCGCGACCAAGGGTTGGACAGTGCTCGGCTGGATCCATTATCTTTGCTTTGATATGTTCGTCGGGCTGTGGATTGCGCGCGATGCCGATGGCAAGGGGGTGGGCCGCATCTGGCAAGTCCCCTTCCTCTTTCTGACCTTCATGTTCGGGCCATTGGGCCTGTTATTGTGGTTGATTGCGCGCGAACCCGCCGCGCGGCGGGCGGCGCGGGGGTAAGCGGCGTTGCGGGCGCTTTAACTCGCGGCGCGCGCGCTTTCCTCTGGCGTCAAATCCATCCGTTCGATGGTTAGCTGCGGGTCGCGGCAACGCAACATGCTGCCGGTGCAATCCCGGCGATAATGGGCGGTCAACGTATAGCGTTCGACCATATAAAAGCCCGGGCTGCCGAGCGATGCTTCACGGCGCAGCGGCGTATATTGGCGCGACTTGATCGAATTTTCGACCAATTGCACCCAATGGCCACCGCCTTGGCTGCGCAGTACCTCCACATCGCCGACCCGGCCATCGGCGTTGATCCAATATCCGACATCGACCCAGCGGTTATCGACATTGGGGCCCAGGCGTTGCAGCGCGGCATTCATGCCGATCAAATCCTCTGCAATGTTGGTGCGGTCGGGCAGGGCAATCGGATCGCCCGAAATCAACAGCGGGCGCGTCGCACCCTGACCGGCGGCAAAGCGCGTGATCAGCGCGTTGGTGCGCGTCATGTCGCCCGCTTCACGTTCCACCCGCGCCAGAATGACATCGGCGACCAGCGCCAAATCGCTGCCGACCGCCGCGCCATTGCCAGCGATATGTGCCAAGACGGCGGATGCTGCCCGCACCCGCGAACGGTTGCGTTGGGCCGGTTCGCCACCCAGATCGCTCAGCGCATCACGAATTTGGGCAAAGGCGGCGATGCGGGGCAGGTTTAGTCGCGTGGCGTCCGCAGCAATGGATTGATATTTCGCACGCGCTTCGGCGGCATGGCCCAGTCGGGCGCGTGCATCTGCCACCTCAATCTGCGCGGCGAGCACGCGCGCGTCATCCGAGCCAAAGGCATTTTCCAGCGTGCGGCGCATGTCGCTGAGCGAATACATATATGCCTCCGCCTCACCCAGATGCGCCGCGACCCGGGCGTTGGCACGCATCAGATCCGAAACCTCCACCGGGAATTGCTCGCCAAAGCGGCGGTTGCGCCCCAGTGACGCCAGCATCGTGCCGCGCGCGTGGCGATAATCGCCCGCTACAAATTGATTTTCCGCATGTGCCAGCGTCAGGCGCATATCCTCATCCGGGGGGCAATGGCGCGCGAGGCATTCGTCCAGCGCCCGCCGCGTATCATCCGCCGACTGTGCGGTGACGATGATGTCGCGCCCATCATCATTCTGCTGTGCGGCAAGTGCTGCGGGCACGGCGACCACGGCGAGGGCAACGGCACCAAAGGCATGGCGGGTGAGTCGCGGAAATTTGGGGCGCATAACCAATCCTTCCGTGGAAATTTACAATGTGTCAGCCGACGAAGTTGATCTTTTACTATAAATTTGTTCGCGCCACAATATAATCAATCCGGATATTATGATGATGGGTGCGCCAAGCCAAGTCATGGGGCCGGGAATATTGCCAAAAACCTGCCATCCCAGCAGAACGGCCCAAATAAGGCTGCTATAATCCATCGGCAAAACCAATGCGACCGGACCAAGCCGCAGGGCCGATGTCAATAATATTTGCGCGAAGCCGCCAACCAGCCCCATCGCCAGCAGCAGAACCCAAGTGGTCAAGTCGTGCGGCGCGGCAAACCAGAACATGGCGATGCCCAGCGGTAATAAGGATGTCGCACTGAACCAAAAGACGACGGTCGCGGGTGGCTCGGTCATCGACAGGTTGCGGATCTGGATGGCGACGGCGGCGGTCATTGCTGCGCCGGTGAGCGCGATTAGCGTCGCGCTATTATGCAGCATCGCTGTGGTCGGCTGCATGACGATAAGCACGCCAAGAAACCCGATGGCGAGCGCGCTCCACCGCCAGCGCCCCGGCCTTTCCCCCAGAAATAGCACGGCGGCGAGCGTTGCGAACAGCGGCACCGAAAAGCTGATGACCGTAGCCTCGGCCATCGGCATCAGCATCATCGCCAGAAAATTGAGCCCCATGGCGCTTAGGCCCATCAACATGCGGACAAAATGGCCGGCGGGGCGGTGGGTCTGGAGCGTTCTGATACCCGGGCCGAATAATATCCATATGCCAACCGGCAGCAGGGCAAAGCCCTGCCGCCAGAATAGGGATTCGACCAGATTGACCCCGCGCGCTGCCGCCAGTTTGACGATGGCGAACATCAGCGACAGCGCCGCTGCTGCGCCGAGGCGCAGCAGGGCCGCTGTAATCGGACGCTGGTGGGGTGGCGCGGCCGCGCTCACCCTGCCGGTTTGACGAACAGCAACGTCATGCGGTCGCTTTCACCAATCGCGGTTCGCCGTGCACGGTCGGCATCATCGGTGACATCGGCATAGGTTGGCGGCAGCGTCCATACGCCGCCCGGGTAGTCATGCGTGTCGCGCGGGTTGGCGTTGATTTCGCTCTGCGCGACCAGCCGCAACCCCGCCGCCTCTGCAAAGGCGATGACGGAGGATGTCTTCATATAGCCCGAGCTTTGTTCACGCGCGCTGTCCATATTTTCCGGCAGGCGATGTTCGACCAACCCCAAATGACCGCCCGGTTTCAACATGGCGGCGATCTGGCGGAATGCTTCTTGTGCATTATTGGCGGCACCAAAGCGCCAATTATGGACATTGCGAAAGGTCAGAACAAAATCGGCGCTGCCTGCGGTGACCATGGGGTTGGACGAACCGGCGACCGCCGGGAATTCGGCGAGCACCGCATGGCGATAGGGGTCGGGCTGTGCAGCTTGCAGGCGGCGGAAACCACGCAGGCCGTTTTCAAATGGTGCCGCCACGACATAGGTGCCGCGCGTCGCAACATAGGGACCTAGGATTTCGCTATACCAGCCGCCGCCGGGGAATAATTCCACCACCGTATCGGTGGGGCGTACGCCGAAAAATTTCAGCGTTTCATAGGGATGGCGGTGGGCATCGCGGGCGCGGTTGGCAATGCTGCGTGCCGGGTTGGCTATGGCGTTTTGGAGATGTTGGTCCTGCTCTGCGCTGAGCATTGTGCCATGCGCGCCATGCGCGCCATGACCGGCCTGCATGGCGATAACGCCAGCGCCAGTGGCCAAGGCAATGCCAATGCCCGCCAGCGCCAAATAGCGCGAGGTGGTTTTCAAACGCATAAATGCTCCTACATGCAAATGAGTGGAAATCCGTGCCCCCCGGCGCGCGGATGGTGTGGCGGAGGGCGCAAAAGTGCAAGGTCAATTTTGGGGTATTGGCATTATTGCGACGTTGATCGTCATTCTTGCCAATATCGGCGAGTATCGACGGCGGCGGCGGCGCAATTTGGAAAATGTTGGCATTTTGCCGTTGCAGGCGATTATGGTGATCGCGACCTTTGTCGCATTATTCGCCTTTGCCTTTGGATTGAAAGAGATTTTATGAACATCGCCGTCAGCCGCCGTGACGCCTTGTGGTTCGTGGGCGGGATGTTGTTGGCGGGCTGCGCTGCGGATGATGCGATCCGCATGCCGGTGGTGGAGGGGGCGGACGCGATGGCTGATTTGGTCGATCTGGCACAATTTGACCCGCGCCTCCGCCTCGACATTCATTATGCAACGGCCAATAATTTCATGCACCGCGTGCTATACCCTGTGGCGCGCGCGCTGGCGCAGCGCCCGGCGGCGACGGCATTGTCCCGCGTACAGACGCGGGCCGAGGCGGCGGGATATGGCCTGCTCATCCATGATGCGTACCGCCCGTGGCGGATCACCAAAATGATGTGGGACGAAACGCCCCCGGCGCAGCGCGAATTTGTCGCCGACCCGCGCACGGGTTCGCGCCATAATCGGGGCTGCGCGATCGATCTGACGCTGCATCAGGGCGGGCAGGCGGTGTCGATGCCCAGCCCTTATGATGATTTCACCCCCGCCGCCTATCGCAGCTATATGGGCGGCACGGCAGAGCAGAACGCCAACCGCGCGCGGCTGGAATCATGGATGGTGGCAGAGGGGTTTCTGCCGCTTGCCAATGAATGGTGGCATTTTGACTGGCACGACTGGCAGCATTACCCGATTATGGATGTGCCGCTGGAGGATGCGGTTTAGCCCTTTACAGGCATGATTCCAGAAACGGTTGGTCAAAGCCATATTGCCGCGCCTTTTCGAGCGTATAGGGGCGCAGGCCCATGGCGCGATATTCGCCCATGATTTTGCCGTCCTTGTCCTCATCCATATATTCGAATTTGAACAATTCCTGCGTGACGATGACGTCGCCTTCCATCCCGATCACTTCGGTGACCGATGTGACGCGGCGTGAACCATCGCGCAGACGTTTGATCTGCACGATCAGATCGACCGAATCGGCGATCTGGCGTGAAATGGCTTCCTTGGGGATTTTGATGTCGCCCATGAGGATCATATTTTCCATACGGCCCAGGCACTCACGCGGACTATTGGCGTGGAGCGTACACATGGAACCATCGTGGCCGGTGTTCATCGCGGCGAGCAAATCGAAACATTCCGCGCCACGAATTTCGCCCAGGATAATCCGGTCAGGGCGCATACGCAGCGCGTTTTTGACGAGGTCACCGATGGTAATTGCGCCTTGACCTTCCAAATTGGGCGGGCGCGTTTCCAGCGGCAGCCAGTGCGGCTGTTGCAAGCGTAATTCGGCGGCATCTTCGATGGTCAGCACGCGTTCGCCCGGATCGATCATCTTCGATAGGGCGTTGAGCATCGTCGTTTTACCCGAACCGGTGCCGCCCGAAATGACGATGTTGAACCGGCATGCCCCCGCAATTTTGAGCGCGGTGCACATTTTGTTCGACATGGCATTCCAGTCGCGCAAATTGTCGAGCGTGATGGGCTTGGCCGAAAATTTACGAATGGAAATGGCGGTGCCGCGCAGCGACAGTGGCGGCACGATGACGTTGACGCGGCTGCCGTCCTTTAAGCGGGCATCGGCCAGCGGTGTCGTCTGGTCAACGCGGCGACCGACCTGGTTGACGATGCGCTGGGCGATTTGGAACAAATGTTCCTCGTCACGGAAAACCACGCCCGAAATTTCGAGCTTACCCTTGCGTTCGACATAGGTTTGGTCGGGGCCATTGACCATGATGTCGCTGATGTCGGCATCGCCCAATAATTCTTCGAGCGGCCCAAAACCGAGCAATTCGTCGACGAGCACTTTTTCCAGCGCAAATTGTTCGCGCCGGTTGAGCGTGATTTTGAGTTCGGCCAGAACTTCCAAAATGATCGGCCGGAATTCTTCGGTCAATTCATCCTTGGACAGCGATGCCGCAGCTTCGGGGTCAACACGTTCGAGCAGGCGGGGGAGCACCTGTTCCTTAATCTTGTGGACGCTTTGTTCAAATCCGGCGACCGGCTGCAAATCGCTATGGTCGGCGACCATGCGCGAATTGAGGCGGCTCATCGCATCGTCGGTCGGCGGGGCCGCGGTCAGATTCGGCATCGGCGGCGCATCGCCCCCGGCAGCAGGCAGCGCGCTGGGGTCAATCGGCGGAAATTGCTTGCCGCCCTGTTCTTCGCGGGGCGCAGGCGCGCCGCCACCCTGCATCGGGCGGGCCACGCCAAAGGCGGGGCGGGCGGGTTGTGCCCCCGGACGACGACCAAAAGCGCTCATTTACTATATGCCTCCTGCGGCAAAACCCGAAAGGATCATGCCCGAACTATGGTGACGCGATGACGGACAATTAAGGTGAAAGTTTTGACAAGCATTTAATGCGCCGCAGAATTTAAACTATGTCGGCCTTTGCCGGTTGCTGCCATGATTTGGCCGCGATGGCGGCGCATGGCGCACGAAACCAGAGCGTCTCTCCCGATGCGCCAATGCTGTGGGGCAAAAATGCCGGCTGCCAAAATACACCGTCGTGGCGTTTTGTTCGCCATCATCGGCTTTGCCATGCTGAGTTGTGGTGATGCCGTCATCAAGACGATGGCGGGTGAATGGCCAATTCCAGCGGTTGCGGCGCTGCGCTTTGCCATCGCTGTCCCCTTTTTGACGGCGATTGTGGCGTATCGGGGGCCGGGGCAACCGCTGCGCATCCCGCAACTGACCGGGACTTGGTGGCATGTGGCGCGCGCGACGGCGATTGCCGCTGCGTCGGCGCTGTTTTTCTATAGCCTGACATTAATGCCGCTGGCGGCCGCAACCTCCATCGCCTTTGCCCAACCCGTGATAACCGCCATTTTGTCGGCCATTTTGCTGAAAGAGCCGTTGCACCCGCGCGGTTGGCTCGCGGTTTTGTGCGGTATGACGGGGGTGCTCATCGTCCTCAGGCCCAATTTGGCCGCCTTGGGCGCGCTCGCGCTCGTGCCGCTGGCTGCGGCATTTTGCATGTCCTGCTTATTCTTGCTCAATCGCCATATGGCAGGGCGCGCGCCATCTGCGGTGCTGCAATGGAGCTTGGCGCTGTTCGCAACACCGATTTTGATTGGGGTTGCGCTGGTGGGGCATTTCAGCGGTGCGCCGGGGCTGGTGGTCGGCTGGCCCGATTGGACGATAATCGCGCGCTGCGCCTTTGCCGCTTTTACCGCGACAAGCTGTCACTGGTTGATTTTTATGGGCACCGCACGGGCCAGCGCAGCGGCGGTTGCGCCCGCCACCTATGCGCAATTGCCCGTCGCGCTGACGCTCGATGCCATATTGTTCGGCAACTACCCCGACATCACCGCATTGTCGGGCGGACTGCTGATCATTGCGGCGGGGATATTGCTACTCAGCGCGCCGGTGCGTGTCGCCCAACCTGCGGCTTGAGGATCGTTCCAAAGGCGCGCATCATGCCCTGATCACCGGAATGGGGAGGGGACGTGATGTTATTCGCTGCTGTGTTAATATGGGCGCAGGCGGTTGCCGCTGCGCCGACCGCCGCGCTACCCGGATGGATGGCGGGATGCTGGATTACGCGCGAAGCCAGCGCTGATGCGCCACGGACGGAGGAGTGTTGGACATTGGCGCGCGGGCAAGTGATGCTCGGCAGTTCGCATAGTTTCGTCGCTGACACTACGCACAGTTTTGAACATATGCGGATAGAGCAGCGCGGTGCAGAACTTGCCTTTGTCGCTCAGCCGGGCGGAGCGTCACCAACACATTTCGCGCTGATCGATTCAGGGGTGGAGGATGGCCGACCGTGGTTGTTGTTCGGAAACCCGGCGCACGACTATCCGCAGCATGTGCGCTATGCACTGGCGACCGATGGTGCGTTGATCGGTGAAATCAGCATGGCCGACGGCAGCAGGGTCATGCGCTGGCGATATTATCGCCAATGATTGCGCGGGCATCCCGCCGCCATATCAACCGATATGTTCGGCAAGGATGGTCAGCCCACCCTCATTAACCTCGGCAAAGCCGCCCGCGATGGCGATGCGTTCCATTTCCGCGCCTGCGCTTTTTTGAATCAGCAATTCGCCGGCGCGCACGCTCGACATAAAGGGGGCATGCCCTTCGAGCACGCCAAAATCACCCTCACTGCCCGGCACGCTGACCATATAAACGTCTTCGCTGCGGATCAGCGCGGCCGGGGTTACCAGTTCAAAATGCAATGCCATGTCTTTGTCCCTTACCCCGCCCCCTTGTGGGGGCAGGGGGAATATTAGGCGTCAGCCGCCAGCTTCTTGGCCTTTTCCACCGCTTCGTCGATGCCGCCGACCATGTAAAATGCCTGTTCGGGCAGATGGTCATATTCGCCATCAACCACCGCCTTAAAGCTCTTCACCGTGTCTTCGATCTGGACGAATTTGCCCGGGATGTTGGTGAAGACTTCGGCGACGTGGAAGGGCTGCGACAGGAAGCGCTGGATCTTGCGCGCGCGGGCCACGGTCAATTTATCTTCTTCGCTCAGTTCATCCATGCCCAAAATGGCGATGATGTCCTGCAGCGACTTATATTTTTGCAGCGTTTCCTGCACCCGGCGGGCGGTTGCATAATGTTCATCGCCGACGACCGCTGCGGTCAGCACGCGGCTGGTAGAATCGAGCGGGTCAACCGCCGGGTAAATGCCCAGTTCCGAAATGGCGCGCGACAAAACGGTGGTCGCGTCCAAGTGGGCAAAGCTCGTCGCCGGGGCCGGGTCGGTCAAATCGTCCGCCGGCACGTAAATCGCCTGCACCGAGGTGATCGACCCCTTGTTGGTGGAGGTGATGCGTTCCTGCAGCGCGCCCATGTCGGTCGACAGCGTCGGCTGATACCCCACGGCGGACGGGATACGGCCCAAGAGCGCCGACACTTCCGAACCCGCCTGGGTGAAGCGGAAGATATTATCGACGAAGAAGAGCACGTCCTGCCCCTCCTGATCGCGGAAATATTCCGCGATGGTGAGGCCGGAGAGCGCCACGCGCGCACGTGCGCCCGGCGGTTCGTTCATCTGGCCGAATACCAGGGCCACCTTGGACCCATCGGGGGTCGGCTTGCCATCGGCATCCTTGGCGATAACCCCGGCATCGAGGAATTCGTGATACAGGTCATTACCTTCGCGGGTGCGTTCGCCGACGCCCGCAAAGACCGACGTGCCGCCATGGCCCTTGGCGATATTGTTGATCAATTCCTGAATAAGCACGGTCTTGCCGACGCCCGCACCGCCGAACAGGCCGATCTTGCCGCCCTTGGCATAGGGGGCGAGCAGGTCGATGACCTTGATGCCGGTGACCAGAATTTCGGTTTCGGTCGATTGGTCAACGAACAGGGGGGCTTCGGCGTGGATCGGGGCCGACAGGTCGGTCGCAACCGGGCCCATTTCGTCGATCGGGTCGCCCACGACGTTGAGGATGCGGCCCAGCGTTTGCGGGCCAACCGGCACGCGGATCTGGCTGCCAGTGTCGCGCACCGGCTGGCCACGGGTCAGACCATCGGTCGAGTCCATCGCGATGGTGCGTACGACATTTTCGCCCAAATGCTGCGCCACTTCGAGGACGAGGCGATTGCCCGCATTCTCGGTTTCGAGCGCCGACAAAATCTTGGGCACATCCTTGTCAAAGGCGACGTCGACGACCGCGCCGATCACCTGTGCAATACGGCCGGTTGCACCGGTCATGGCCGCAGCCTTGGGCGTTGCCGCTTTCTTGGGGGCAGCAGCCTTTTTGGGCGCAGCTGCTTTGGCTTCAGTCTTTTTGGGGGCGGTAGCCATCGTACAATCCTTGCCTATTCTATCCATTTGCGGTGCTTTCGCACCAATTTCCCTTGGTGCTAGAGCGCCTCTGCACCTGCGATAATTTCAACCAATTCGGTGGTAATCGCGGCCTGACGGCTGCGGTTATACTGGATGGTGAGGCGGTTGATAAGGTCGCCCGCATTGCGCGTTGCATTGTCCATCGCGGTCATCGAAGCGCCCTGTTCGGAGGCCGCATTTTCAAGCAATCCCTTGAAAATCTGCACCGTCACATTGCGCGGTAACAAATCGGCCAAAATGGCTTCTTCGTCGGGTTCATATTCGGTTGCGGCACCGGTGCTGACGGGGGTGTCGGCACCAATGGCGACCGGAATAATTTGCTGCCCCGTCGCTTCTTGCAGCAATGCCGAACGAAATTTGGAGAAGAACAGGTGCGCGACGTCAAATTCGCCCGCTTGATACATGTCGAGCAATTGCTGGGCGATTTCCTCTGCATTGGCAAAGGCCAGCTCACGAAAGCCCGTGGTGTCATATTGGGCGGTGGTCATTTTGGGGAAAAGCCGGTTGATGACCGGGCGACCCTTGCGCCCCACCAGAAAGAATTTGACCTCTTTACCCGCAGCACGCAGCTCATTCGCTTTGTCGCGGGCGGCCTTGACGATATTGGCGTTGAACGCACCGGCGAGGCCACGGTCGCTGTTGAGGACGAGCAGCAGGTGCACATCCTCTTTCCCGGTGCCGCCCAGCAATTTGGGCGCGCTCGGCGATTTGCCAACTTTGGCGGCAAGGCTGGCAACCACGGCTTCGATGCGCGCGGCATAGGGGCGTGCGCCTTCCGCCGCGGCCTGTGCTTTGCGCAGCTTGGCCGATGCGACCATTTTCTTGGCCTTGGTAATCTTCTGGGTCGATTTGACCGAGGAGATGCGGCCTTTAAGTTCCTTTAGCGTTGCCATTTCGGCTCTGACTTTCCTTCGTCAATCCCGCCCGCACCGGGCGGACGGGTTGATGGCTTAGGCGAACTGCGGGGCGAATTTTTCGAGCGCGGCGTGCAGCTTTTTCTTGGCATCGTCGCTGAAGTCGCGGCTTTCGCGAATGTCCGAAAGGATGGCACCATGTTCGGCACGCAAATAGCCGAGCATCTCATCCTCATAGCGGGCGACATCGCCAACCGGCACATTGTCGAGGAAGCCGTTGGTGCCCGCATAAATGGATGCGGTCTGTTCCTCAAACGGCATCGGCTTGAACTGCGGTTGCTTCAGCAACTGCGTCAGGCGCGCACCGCGATTGAGCAATTTTTGCGTCGCCGCGTCGAGGTCGGAGCCGAACTGGGCGAAAGCTTCCATTTCGCGATATTGGGCGAGCTCGAGCTTGATCGAACCCGAAACCTTTTTCATCGCCTTGGTCTGGGCTGATGAGCCGACGCGGCTGACCGACAGGCCGACGTTAATTGCCGGGCGGATACCCTGATAGAAAAGGTTGGTTTCAAGGAAAATCTGACCATCGGTAATCGAAATCACGTTGGTCGGAATATAGGCCGAAACGTCACCTGCCTGCGTTTCGATGACGGGCAGCGCGGTCAGCGAACCATTGCCATTGTCGTCATTCATCTTGGCCGCACGTTCGAGCAGGCGGCTGTGCAGGTAGAAAACGTCACCGGGATATGCTTCGCGGCCCGGCGGACGACGCAGCAACAGCGACATTTGGCGATAGGCGACCGCTTGCTTGGACAGATCGTCATAAACGATCACCGCGTGCATGCCATTGTCGCGGAAAAATTCGCCCATGGTGCAGCCGGTATAGGGTGCAAGGAATTGCAGCGGAGCCGGTTCCGAAGCGGTTGCGGCGACGACGATCGAATATTCCATCGCGCCATTTTCTTCGAGCGCGCGGACGATCTGCGCGACGGTCGAACGCTTTTGGCCAACCGCAACATAGATGCAGTACAGCTTTTTCGATTCATCATTCCCGGCGTTGACGCCCTTTTGGTTGATGAAGGTGTCGAGCGCGACCGCGGTCTTACCCGTTTGGCGGTCACCGATGATGAGTTCGCGTTGCCCACGGCCCACCGGCACCAGCGCGTCGAGCGCCTTGAGGCCGGTTTGCACCGGTTCGTGCACCGATTTACGCGGGATGATGCCGGGCGCTTTGACTTCGACGCGCATACGCTTGTCGGCCTTGATCGGGCCTTTGCCGTCGATCGGGTTGCCGAGTGCGTCCACCACGCGGCCGAGCAGACCCTTGCCAACCGGCACGTCGACAATGGTGCCGGTGCGCTTGACCGTATCACCTTCGCGGATTTCGCTGTCCGAACCAAAGATAACCACACCGACATTATCGGCTTCAAGGTTGAGCGCCATGCCCTTTACGCCATTGGCGAATTCGACCATTTCACCGGCCTGAACATTGTCCAGCCCGTGGACGCGGGCGATGCCGTCACCGACCGACAGCACCTGACCGATTTCGCTCACCGTGGTTTCATCACCAAAATTGGCGATCTGATCCTTGATAACGCGGGAAATTTCTGCGGCGCGGATATCCATGACTAGCCTTTCATCGAAATCATTTTGGGGGCGGGGGCGTTCAGCCCTTCATCGCCACGGCGAGGGTGTTGAGACGGGTGCGGATGGAGGAATCGATCAAACGGCTGCCAACTTGCACCACCAATCCGCCCAAAATGGACGGGTCGACGTGAAGGTTGACCGCAACGTCGCGGCCCAGACGATCCTTGAGCTTGGCCTTGATCGCTTTGACCTGCGTATCGCTGAGCGCATGGGCGCTGGTGACATCGGCGCTGGTTTCACCGCGATGCTGCGCGGCGAGCGTTGCAAAGGCGCGCGCCATATTCGCGAGTTCAGCCAAGCGGCGGTTCTGCGCGAGCACGCCGAGGAATTTCTGGGTCAATTTGTCGAGCTTGAGCGTGGTGGTGAGCGCAGCCATCGCCTTTGCCGCATCATCGCGGCGGACAACCGGGCTGGCGACAAGTGCGCGCAAAGCGCTGCTTTCGCCAAGCGCAGTGCCCAGCGCGGCCATGGATTTTTCCACTTCGGCCAGCTTGCCTGCTTCTTGCGCAAGGTCGAACAGCGCGCGGGCATAGCGCCCTGCCAAACTTGCTTGCATTCCGCCCGAGTGCTCCACGCGCCCGTCCATCCTTTTACCACTTCCCGCAGGGAATATTGATTCGCCGCCGAAATGCGCATTGTTGCAGCGCTTGTGGGCGATTTCGCCGCGCGCCTAGCATCGCTATTGCTGCAATGCAAGGTAGCGGGCAAAGCGATGTCGAGAGAGAGGGGAAGCCAATGGGCGAAATGATAAAAATGGCGATGGCGGATGGGGCGGATATTGCGGTCTATCGGGCCGAGGCTGTGGGGCGACGGCGCGGCTCCCTCGTCCTCATCCAAGAGATTTTCGGGGTGACCGACCATATCCGCGAAATGGCAGACGCCTTTGCGGCAGAGGGATATGCCGTGCTCGCGCCAGCGCTGTTCGACCGGGAGCATCCGGGTTTCGAATGCGACTATACCGGCCCCGAATTTGAAAGGGCGGTTGAATTGGCCCGCAAGATCCACCCCTTTGAACAAAGCCTTGCCGATGCAGGCTGTTGCATTGACCAATTCGTCGCCGAAGCAGGCGATACGCCGATTTTCATCGCTGGATATTGCTATGGCGGGTCGGTCGCTTGGCGGATGGCGCAACTGGATGCGCGGTTGTCGGCGGCGTCATCCTATTATGGGTCGATGGTGCCGACCATTTTTGCTGATTCGCCCCCCCAATGTGCAGCCATCGCCCATTTTGGCCGCTTTGATGCCGGAATAGCGATGGAGGGGGTGGAGGCGCTGGTCGCGCGCCAGCACCCCACCGCGCAGATTTTCGTTTATGAAGCCGGCCATGGTTTCAACAGCGACCGGCGCAAGGATTATCATGAACCGAGCGCTGATCTGGCGTGGGAACGAACATTGGGTCTTTTTGGGGTCTTTGACCGCTGAATCATTCGCGTGGCAATGGTGCAGCGGGTGCCGGCGCGGCGACACAATCGCGCACAATCTCCTCATTGGGTTGGCGCGGCAGCAATTGGGCAATTGCGGTTTCGCGGCGCGACAAAGCTTCGAGTGCCGCCGGGTCGTTGGTGCAGGCCGGGGTGGCGACGGCCTGACGCTGTCGGCGCACCGCCTCCATCGTTTCCAGCGGTAACAGGAAACGGCGCGCGACATAGCGGCCATTGCCTGCATCATATTGGATTTGCGTCACCGTCGCGTCCATTTCGGGTACCAGCGTCCGGCTCCATAAATTTCCGCCCGCCGCGACATATTGGGTGCGACCATTGACGCAGCCCGCTGGCGTGATGGTCATCGTCAGATCCTCATTACTCGACACAGTAATCCGTCCGGCGTCTGCACGCACCCGGCAGGATAGGCTGCCAAACCGGGGTGGCACGGGTGTCGCAGGGGCAATCGCCGCATCGGCAGGGCTGGGTTCCAGCCGCACCGCCCATGGGTCAGGTCGCAGTAAAAAGGCAATGAGCGAAACCAGCGCGAGACCGCCTGCGGCAATCATCGCGATGCGCTGTTGGCGGGGGCGTTGCTGCGACTGATATAATATCGCCATCGCGCCCGCCAAAATGGCCGCGCCGAATAATGCTATCGCCAGTGCCATGACATTGTCACGGCTGCGTTCAGCCGCATGGCGCAATTGCTGCAACCGTTCGGCGGACGCCTGCCGCTGCGCAGCCGCCGCCGCTTCGGCAGCGCTGCGTTGCCGTGCGGCATCGCTGGCGCTCGCCGCATCGCGCGCGGCGGCCTGTTCTGCAGTGATGCAGCCCTGGGCGATGGCGGTAAAACTCTGCCCGGCTGCGCGCAAAAATGCGCTGATTTCGCGCACCGACACCGCAAAGCTGAAGGGCGAATCGCCATCATCGGCGCGGCTGATAAAGCTGTTGACCCCCAAAACGCGCCCGCAGGCATCGACCAGCGGCCCGCCTGAATTGCCGCGCGCAATATCTGCGTCATGCACCAGCGCATCGACCCCGTTGATCGTATCGCTGGTCGAAACAATCCCGTCTGATGCCACCGGGCTACGCGGGCGGATGAAATCTTCCATGTTGCGCGCGGTCGCCAGATCGACGTTGCCGGGATAGCCAAGCGCATAAACCAAGGATCGTTGTTGCACCGGGCCGCTATATAATGTCGCGGGGGGCAGGCGGCCGCCGTCGGTCAGTTCAATCAGCGCGAGGTCGCGTTGCCGGTCCATCGCCACCAACCGCCCGCGATACCCCCGCGTGCCTTCACTCGGGATGATGCCGATGATGACATTTTGGGGATATTCCTGAGCATTTTCGACAACATGCGCGTTGGTGACGACGCGGTTGGGGGCGATGGCAAAACCGCTGCCATGGCCAAAGCCAACAACTTGTCCATTGACCACAGCGATGGTGACAACGCGTACGACCGACCGTTCGGTGGCCGCGACATCATCAATACGTTCGACAGGCGTGGGTGGCGGTGCTGCCTGGGGCATCGGCGCGCGATTGGCTGCGCTGGCGGGGCTGACCGCCGATTTTCCTGCCATCGGGGCGGCCCCGGCGCTGGCAAGCAGCATCGGTGCCAAAATGACTGCAAACATGGCAAAAATCGGTCGCATGGCCCCTGACTAACGTCGTTAGGTTTGAACGCAAGGCTTGGGATGCCGGATGGCACTGCGCGCCCTATTGCCCAGCGCATCACATTGGAGGACAAGATGATGATGTGCGATGGCGATATACTCGATGATGATGCCCGCTGGGCGGCGGTGCTGCGGCGGGACAAGGCGCTCGACGGACGCTTTGTGACGGGCGTCCACACCACCGGCATATATTGTCGGCCAAGCTGTGCGGCGCGCCACCCGCACCGCAGCAACATTAGCTTCTTTGTCGATGGCGCGGCGGCGCGTGCGGCGGGGTTGCGTGCGTGCAAGCGCTGCTTGCCCGATGATGTCGCGCGCGACGATGGCGCAGTACTCGCCGCCATTGCCGCGATCAAGGAGAGTGAGGAGCCGTTGGCGCTGGCCGATTTGGCGCGGCGCACCGGCTATTCGCCCAGCCATTTCCAGCGCATATTCACCCGCCACACCGGCCTGTCGCCCGCCGCATATGCCCGTGCGCTGCGCACCGAACGGGCGCGCCACGCGATGAGCGCGGGTGGCCGGGTGACCGATGCTATTTATGATGCGGGCTATTCCGCACCATCGCGCTTTTATGCGGCGCTCGACGGGCGGATGGGCATGGCACCATCTGCATGGGTTTCGGGCGGGGCGGGGGTGACCATCCATTGGGCGGTGGTGCCGACCAGCCTTGGCCAGATGCTGGTTGCCGCAACCGACAAGGGGGTGTGCCGCCTCAGCTTTGCGGAGGGGGTGGAGGCGTTGGAACAACGCTTTCCCCACGCGACATTAATCGCGGGCGGCGATGATTTTACCAAATTATTGGGGGATGTGGTGCGGGCCGTGGAAACACCCGCGATGGGGTTTGACCATATCCCCATCGATGTGAAGGGCACCGCCTTTCAAGAAGCGGTGTGGCGCGAATTGCGCAAAATACCAGCAGGGGAAACGCGCAGTTACAGCGATATTGCCGCCGCCATCGGCAAACCGGCGGCGGTGCGCGCGGCGGGCAGCGCCAATGGCGCGAATAATGTCGCCGTGCTCATCCCCTGCCACCGGGTGGTGCGCAGCGACGGCAGCCTGGGTGGCTATGCCTATGGCTTGGATATAAAAGCCGAACTCCTCGCCCGAGAATCAAGGAAAAGGGATTGACTATGCATGCTGCCGTCCAAGCCTTTGGCGCCCTCCATCAGCCCGGTAATCCGCTGATACTTTATAATATTTGGGATGCGGGAAGTGCCAAGGCGGTGGCGGACGCGGGGGCAAAGGCGATCGCGACGGGCAGCTTTGGCGTCGCCCGCGCGCGCGGGTCTGTCGACGGCGAAAATCTGTCGCTCGATTTGGTTTTCAGCAATTTGAAGGAAATTCAAAGCGTCACGGACTTACCCGTCACGCTCGATTTTGAAGCGGGCTATGGCGCAGACGCGGTGCAGGTCGGCAAACAGGTTGCGCGCGTCGCCGAAACCGGTGTCGTCGGCATTAATTTGGAGGATAAAGACCCCAAAACGCGGGTGATGTTCGATATTGCGGAGGCTGCGGCACGCATATCCGCCGCCGCTGCGTCGGGCATATGGATCAACGCGCGCTGCGACCAGTTCATTGTCACCCCGCGTGAGGAACAAGGGGCCGCCACCGTCGCCGCAGTGATTGAGCGCGCCCATGCCTATGCCGCTGCGGGCGCGAACAGCCTGTTTGTCCCCTTTGTCTTTGACGGCGATATGATTGGGGAAATCTGTGCTGCTTCGCCATTACCGGTCAATATATTGGTAAACCCTGCTGCGCCGGGGATTGCCGAACTCGCCCGACTGGGTGTGGCGAGGATCAGCCACGGCCATGGCCCATGGGCGCGCGCGATGGATCAATTGGCCGCAGATGCGCGGGCGGCGATGGCGATTTTGGGATAAGCCAGCCCTTTTTTGCGGGTCGCTTAATCGCCGACTACCCCCTCTATGCGTGGCATGGGGATGAATGTCGGCGGATCGCCCTCTGCCCCTGATTCCACCCATTGCATCAAGGTCAAAGCATAAGCCTGCAGGTCGGATTGGTGCGGCGCATAGGCAAGCGGGACCAATAATCGCTGGGCTATCGCCAGTCTTTCTTCACGCGGTACCGCATCGCTCGACAAAAGATTGCGCACCGCCGTCATGCGCAGGCTGCCGATTTGCGGTACAAGTTCGGATGCACGTACCCACGCCTGCACCGCGGACAGCACCGTCGGTTGGTGCAGTAAGTCAAAGCTTTCGGCAAAACCCAGCAGCGCGGCCGGATCGTTCGGGTTGGCGCGATTGGCATTGATGATCGGGCGGCGCAATGCCGATGCTTCGGCGGCGGAGATGTCGCGACTTTCGTCGCTGCGCGCATGAATGGCGGCGCGTGCGCGTAATATTATGGCGCGCTGGTGGTTGGGCACGACGGCCAACACTTGATCCGCAGCGGCGATCGCTTCGGGCCATTTTTCGAAATCGAAATAGGCTTGCGCGCGTAGCAGATTCACCTCGGCGTCATTGGGGAAGCGCGCATATATGGGTGCGAGTTGGGCAAGATAGTCGGCCTGTTCCGCCGTATCCAAACCGCCACGACGTAGCAGCGAAATTGGGACGACGGCGGCTTCGCCCGGCGTCATCACCCGTACAACCGGCGGTGCGGCAATATGCTCAGGCAGCGGCAGACGCGTATAGGCAAAACGCCGGTTGCGCAAATAGGCGCGTAACCTGCCGTCGATACTCCCCTCTCCTGCAGTTAGTCGCGCCAAGGCTTGGTTATAATCGGTGCCGCTCGACCATGCGTTGAGGAAATCATTGAGCTGCCGCCGGCGCCCGGCATCCATGATGAAATAATGGGCGGTCAGCCAATATTGGCCATAGCTGGCAACCCCCGCCCGCCGGTCGCTGGCCGAAGGCCGTTCGAGCATGCGGTCAATTGGCACCCATTCGTCATAGTCCAATTCGGCGGCGCGGTGCTGCGCCGGCCGGCCGATCGAAATTTGGCCGGTGGTTTCAAAGGATGCGGTGGACACAAACTCTGCAAAACCCTCCACCAACCAGGGCGGATAGACGCGTTGCAGATATTGCAGCATGAAATGATGGGCATATTCATGGTAGAGGATGACGGTCGAAAAATCGCCCTCACTGCGCGGCACGACCGCCACTGCCCCGTCGATAGCGGGGCGATAAAATCCGGCAGCTCGATTATTGGCCCCGACGCCTTCGTTGCCAACGCGCATAGCGCCGTGCACCTGCGCGATATTGCTCACCAAGACGATGCGTACGCGCTGCGCATCATTGCCCGGATTGACGCCGGTCAATTGGGTCAACATCCAGTGCACCGCCTCCAGCCGCTGTGCGGTGCGCACCAATTGCGCCTCTGACCCGTCCGATTCGACGATGAAATGCTCGCTTGTCGCCTCGCGCCATTCGGCATGCGCGGGCATAGTGATGCCCCAAGCGAGCAAACCCAGCACCATGGTAATGGTGCGTCGCGTCGCCACTATTTTGAAGCTGAAATTGCCCATCATGGCACCCCCATGCCTGCCCCTGTGTGGGAAGGCTTATGGGTCGTGCGAGCGATGTCAAGGCGCTGCAAGCCCAGATTTGCGGCCATTTTGGCGTGTGTTCGCGCCGCTTATGAAAAAGCTTTGTTCAAACAAAACTATAGGGGTCGATGTCGACGCGCACGTCAACCCGCTGTGGCCAATCAACATTGCCCAGCCACTGGCGCAGCATCGCTTGGAGCGGGAAATTGCGCGGTGCTTGCACCAACAGGCGGTGGCGGTGGCGCGACCGCAGCATGGCGAGCGGCGCGGGTGCTGGCCCCCACACCTCCACCCCGCGTGCAGCGGGGGCGGCATCGCCGATGGCTTTGGCGGTCTCTGCGGCGGCGCGCGCATCCTTGGATGCAATGATTATCGCGGCGAGGCGGCCATAGGGGGGCATGCCCGCTGCCTTGCGCGCGGCGGATTCGGCGGCATAAAATCCCTCCCCATCGCCTGCAATCAGCGCCGCGAGCACCGGGGCCTGCGGTTGGCGGGTCTGAACGAACACCTCGCCCGGCTTTTCGCCGCGTCCGGCGCGCCCCGCCACTTGGGCAATTTGCTGAAAACAGCGCTCATTGGCGCGCAAGTCGCCACCCTCCAGCCCCAGATCGGCATCGACCACCCCGACCAATGTCAGATTGGGGAAGTGATAACCCTTGGTCACCAATTGGGTGCCAATGACAATGTCGATGAGGCCGCCTGCCATATTTTCGATAAATTCTTCAGCCCGTTCGGCATTCCACAAAGTGTCGGACGTGACGATGGCGGTGCGCGCGGTGGGCCAACGCGCGGCCACTTCATCGGCGATGCGTTCGACGCCGGGGCCACAGGGGACGAGGCTATCTTCCTCCTGACATTCGGGGCAGCGCGCGGGCGGGACCATGCTCTCCCCACAATGGTGGCAGGCAAGGCGACGGTGCAGCCGATGTTCGACCATCCACGCGCTGCAATGCGGGCATTTAATCCGGTGGCCGCAATGGCGGCAGAGGGTGAGCGGGGCAAAGCCGCGTCGGTTGAGATAGAGCAAGGATTGTTCGCCGCGTTGTAACCGCGTGTCGATGGCTGCGGCGAGCGGCGGGGCAATCCACTGCCCCCGGTCGGGCGGTGTGCGGCGCAGATCAACCGCATGCATGGTGGGCAGGCTGGCCCCGCCAAAGCGGTCGGGCAGATGCAGGGCGCGATATCGCCCGGCATCCACCTGCGCGCGGCTTTCGATGGCGGGGGTCGCGCTGGCCAGCACGATCGGGATTTGCGCAAATTGCGCGCGCATCACCGCAACATCGCGCGCATGATAATGGACACCATCTTCCTGTTTGAAGCTGCCTTCATGCGCCTCATCAACGATGATCAGCCCCAGATTGCCATAGGGGAGGAATAGGGCGGACCGCGCACCGATGACGACCCGTGCGCTGCCATCCGCAATGGCATGCCACGCGGCGCGCCGGTCGGACTGACGCAGCGCCGAATGCCAGACGAGCGGTTCGGCACCAAAGCGCGCGGCAAATCGCTGCACCATCGGCTGCGTCAGCGCGATTTCGGGCTGGAGGAGGAGGATTTGTTTGCCCGCGCGCAGCGCATGGGCCACCGCTTCAAAATATACCTCTGTCTTGCCAGAACCGGTCACCCCGTCGAGGACAAAGGGCTGAAACCCCGCATCGATGCTGGCACATAGCGCATCGGCGGCGGCGCGCTGTGCATCGCTGAGCGGGGGCGGCGCAAAATCAGGGTCGGGCGCGGGGGGCAGGCTGGGCGCGCGTAGCCCATCGACCACCAATGCGCCCGCCTTTACCAGCCCGCGGATGACGGCCTCGCTCGCGCCGCTCAGCGCTGTCAGATCGGCGATAGAACCCGTCGCATCACCGATTTGGTTGAGCGCGGCTTGCCGCTGCGGGGTCATGCGTGGCGGCAAATTGCCGCTTGGCCGATACTCGATGATTGGGCGTCCCGCATCGCGCAGCGCAATGGCGGGGATGGTCATGCGCATCACGCTGCCCGGTGCGCTGAAATAATAATCAGCCGTCCATTCGATAAGGCGGCGTAAGTCAGCGGGCAGCGGCGGCACATCATGGCGCTGCAGCACTTCACGCAGCCGATTGTCGCCGACGTAATCGCGCTGCATCGCTGCACTGTCGCTTGCAGCATCCCAGACGCAGCCCAATATGCGGCGCGGGCCGAGCGGCACTTCCACAAAATCACCCGGCTGCAGCGTCATGCCATAGGGCACCCGATAGTCGAGGATACCCAATATATGGCTGGCGATGAGGACGGGGACGCGCGACATGCCCCCCCGCCATAATCCGTCCTCCCCCGCTTGGCGAGATGAAGCATTGCCCGGCGGCGTCATTTGCTTATGCTGGCGGTCATGCGCGAAAAGGAACTGCGCCTTGCCCTTGTTTGTTATGGCGGCATCAGCCTCGCCATCTATATGCACGGGATTACCAAGGAAATCTGGCATGTTGCCCGTGCAAGTCGTGCGCAACTGGATGATGCGCCGCCGCTCGATGGAGTGGCGCAGACATATCGGGCGCTGCTGCAATATCTGGCCGATACGGCGGGGATAAAGCTGCGCGTATTTGCCGATATTGTCGCAGGCGCGAGCGCGGGGGGCATTAACGGGATTTTCCTCGCGCGCGCGCTGGCCAGCGGCGAATCATTGGAGCCGCTGACCCAATTGTGGTTGGAACGTGCCGATGTCACCGTGCTGCTCGACCCCGATGCTCGGCCATTATCGCGCCTGACCAAATTTTGGGCGGTGCCGATTGCCTGGATATTGTCGCGTGCGCCGCGCAACATCATCGACACGACGGTGGAGCGCGGCCAGCGGGCGGAGGTGCGCGCCAAATTGTCGCAGTTCGTGCGTGCGCGCTGGTTTGCGCCCCCCTTTGGAGGGGAATTATTCTGCAACCTGCTGCTTGATGCGATTGCCGCGATGGAGGCGGGGCCAAAGGGGCCGGCCTTGCTCCCCGCCGATCAGCCGATTGATTTGATGGTAACGGCGACCGATTTTGCCGGTTATGCGCACCAGATGCGGCTCAATTCCCCGCCGGTGGTGGAGGAGAATGAACATCGCCTGTTGCTCCATTTCCGCCAATCGCCGCGCGGTGAGCGGGGGTTGGATGATGGGGTGGCGCTCGCCTTTGCGGCGCGCGCGACGGCGAGCTTTCCGGGCGCTTTCCCGCCCTTCTCGGCAGCAGAGATGGACAGGGCATTGGCCGCGCGCGGGACGGAACAGCCCCATAGTTGGCCGCAGCGCAACGCCTTTTTGGCGGCGCAATTATGTAAGGGTGACATTTGTTCGGTGAACGAACGTGTGCTGATCGATGGGTCGGTGCTCGCCAATGCGCCGTTCAAACCGGCGATTTCTGCGCTGCGCCAACGCCCCGCCCGGCGTGAGGTGGATCGTCGCTTTGTCTATATCGACCCCAAGCCGGGACGCCGCGCCTTTAGCTTTGGCGATAGCAAAAAGGGTACGGACGGCGCGGGTGCCATGCCCGGATTTTTCGGCACCATATTGCGCGCCATGTCCGACATTCCGCGCGAACAGCCGATCCGCGACAATGTGGAGGCTATTGAGAATCTGTCGGCGCGTATCCGCCGGATGCGGCATATTTTGGAATCGCTGGGCAATGATGTCGATGAACGTGTCGCCGCTGCGGTTGGGCGCAACTTCTTTCTCGACCGGCCAACCCCCGCGCGCCTCGCCGCATGGCGCGCCAAGGCGCAGGCGCGCGCGGCGGGGGAGGGGGGATATGCCTTTGCCGCTTATGGCCATGTAAAATTGTCGCTGGTGGTGGAAGATTTGGCGAGCCTCGCCGCCGATTTGGCAGATGTGCACGATATGATGCAGCGCCAACCCTATCGCGCGGCCATCTGGAACTGGGTGCGCGGCGCGGGGGTTGACCAGATGCGCGCGGGACGCGGTGAGAACCCGGCAATGGTCGCCTTTTTCCGCGACCATGACATTGGCTATCGCGTTCGGCGCATGCGCTTGCTGGCGCGACGGCTCGACGCGGTGGCGGGGGCGGACAGCGCGGTGCCGGCGGATGCCGCCGAACGCGCGCGTGATGCCATTTATCGGGTGCTCGGCCTCTACCTCGACCGCGATGGTCGCGACCATTATGCCGATTTGCCGCCCGATGGCTCTGCGGGTGATGTGTTGCACGACCCGGCGCATTGGGTGGCACGCGTGGCAGGGCATCGTGCGCTGGCCGCGATGGATGCAGAGGCGGATATATTGCTGGCCGATGCGTTTAATGCGCTGCCGGTGGCGCCGCGCCGCGCGATGATCACCGCCTATCTGGGCTTTCCATTTTACGATGCGGCCACCCTGCCGCTGTTGCAGGGGGAAGGGGACGGTGAGTTTGATCCGATCAAGATCGACCGCATTTCGCCGGAGGATGCGCACCGGCTGCGCTCTGGCGGAGCGGCGGCGACATTGAAGGGGATACAGTTCAACGCCTTTGGGGCCTTTTTCAGCCGCGCTTTCCGCGAAAACGACTATCTCTGGGGGCGGCTCCATGCCGCTGAACGGCTGTTTGACATTATCGCCAGCAGCGCGGTGCGGGGTCGCCCGATGGATGCGGCGCATATCGCCAAGCTGCGCGATGCCGCGCTCGATGCAATATTGACGGAGGAAGCGGAACGGCTCGGCCAAAGCGGCGTATTGATTGCCGAATTGCGCGCCGCGCTGCACGCGTCCTGATTGGCAGGATATTCCATACCAAATTTCAAAAAACGCTTTGCCTGACGCCCTACTCTGGTATCGCTGGGGGATTGAGGAGAGTGGATATGGCAAGCAATGATGTGGGCAGCGTGGCGCAGGCGCTGTTTTCAACCGCGCGGGATGATGGGGCCATCGCCATCAGCATCGAGCCGCGCGACATCGCCCCTCTGGCAGCGGATGAGGTGCTGATCCGGGTAGAAGCGGCACCGGTAAACCCGTCGGATATGGGGCTGCTCTATGGCGTCGCCGATGTTGCGAGTGCGCGGGTGGATGCGCCGGCGGCGCACCCCACTATGGTGATGGACGTGCCGCCCGCCTTGTCGCGCGCGGTTGCCGGGCGACTGGGGCAGGCGCTGCCCGTTGGCAATGAGGGGGCGGGCACCGTCATCGCGGCGGGGGCATCGGACGAAGCGCAGGCGCTGCTGGGCAAAATTGTCGCCACTTTTGGCGGGGCAATGTATCGCAGCCACCGCACCGCACGCGCCGTGGATTGTTTGGTGCTGCCCGATGGGGCGAGCGCGCGCGAAGGCGCATCGCTGACCGTCAATCCACTGACCGCAATGGCAATGGTGGGGACGCTGCGCCGTGGCGGCTATAGCGCGCTATGCCATACGGCGGCGGCGTCGAATCTGGGACAAATGCTGGTCAAGCTGTGCGCCGCAGAGGGGGTGCCGCTGGTCAATATCGTGCGCTCGGCTGAACAGGCGGCATTGTTGCGCGGTATCGGCGCGCAGCATGTTGTGGACAGCAGCCAGGCCGATTTTATGGCCGCACTCACCGACGCGCTGGCTGAAACCGGGGCGACGCTTGCCTTTGATGCGATTGGCGGTGGCGCGCTCGCCGGACAGATTTTGACCGCGATGGAGGCGGCGCAGGTCAAAAAGGGTGCGCCCTTTTCCATCTATGGCACCAACGTCCATAAACAGGTCAATATCTATGGCGCGCTCGACATGGGGCCGACGACATTTTCCCGCAGCTTTGGCCTGCAATGGGGGATATCGGGCTTCCTGCTCACCCCCTATCTGATGTCGCTGACACCGCAGGAAGTGGGCGAAATGCGCGCCTTTGTCATCGCGCATCGCAACGATATTTTCGCCAGCCATTATAGCGCGGACATCAGCCTAGCCGATATGGTGCGGCCAGATTTGGCGCAGGCGATTGCTGCCAAGGCGACGGGCAAGAAATATCTTCTTAATCCAAGTATTTGATGGGGGTTTCTGGTAAAATGTTTCTATTTGATATGCGCGGAAAGACCGCGATCATCACCGGCGGTTCGCGCGGCATCGGCCGGGCAATAGCCATCCATTATGCGGCGCATGGGGCCAATGTCGTCATCTCCAGTCGCAAGCTGGATGCATGTGAAGCTGTGGCGGCGGAAATCAACGCAGCCGGTGGCGGCAAGGCGTTGCCGATTGCCGCCAATATATCGGACAAGGACGGGCTGGCGCAGATGGTGGCCGATGCGCGCCGCCATTTTGGCAGCGTCGATGTGCTCGTCGCCAATGCGGCATCCAACCCCTATTATGGGCCGATGGGCGATATGGAGGATGCGGCGTTCCGCAAAATCCTCGACAATAATATATTGTCCAACCATTGGCTGGCGCAGCTCTGCTTGCCCGACATGCTGGAAAAGCGGGACGGGGCAATCATCATCATCTCCTCCATCGGCGGGCTAAAGGGTTCGTCGACCATCGGTGCCTATTGCGTGTCCAAGGCGGCGGACATGCAACTCGCGCGCAATTATGCGGTTGAATATGGCCAATTTGGTATCCGCACCAACTGCATCGCGCCGGGGCTTATCCGCACCGATTTTGCCAAGGCACTGTGGGACAACCCGGAGGTGGAGGCGCGATATAATGCCATGCACCCGATGCGGCGGATCGGCATGCCCGATGAGATTGCCGGGGCCGCCTTGCTGCTCGGTTCGGGTGCGGGCACCTATATCAATGGGCAGACCATTGTCGTTGACGGCGGTTCGACGATTTCGGGCTAAGCCTTGTTTGGCGGACGGCGCAGGCGGATCAGCCCCTCCTGCGCGACGCTGGCGACCAATTGTCCATCGCGGGTAAAGAAACGGCCGCGATTGAAACCCCGGCCGTCACCGGCCCACGGGCTGTCCATTGCATAGAGCAGCCAGTCGTCGACCCGCGCATCGGCATGAAACCACACCGCATGGTCCAGACTGGCGCTCATCATCCCCGGCGTCCGCCAGTTGACAGCATGGGGCAAGGTGCAGGTGGATAGCAACATCATGTCGCTGGCATAGGCGAGGATGGCGCGGTGCAGCGCCATGTCATCGCCGATCGGCGCACCCAATTTCACCCAGCAATGGCTGATCGCCGGGCGCGGGCTGGGGTTAATCAGCGATCGGCGTTCGACCGGGCGAATTTCAATCGGGCGCATCATGCGAAATCGCGACAGCATGGCGGCGGTTTCGGGGTCCGTTTCCGCCTCAATCAACTCGCCTTCGCCCAGCAAGGCTTCGGGCTCCGGCACATTGGGCATGGGTTCGCTATGGGTAAACCCTGCCTCCAGCCGATGGAAGGATGCGGTCATCGTCAATATTGGGCGGTCGGACTGGATGGCGACAATGCGCCGGGTCGAAAAACTGCCGCCGTCAAAATCACGATGGACTTCATAGCGGATTTCTTCGCGCTCATCGCCCGCGCGCATGAAGTAACAATGCATGGAATGGAGCAGCCGGTCACCCTCCACCTCGCGCAAGGCGGCCATCAGCCCCTGCGCGATTACCTGTCCGCCAAATACGCGGCCCTTTCCACCCGGCTGACGCGCGCCGATATAGGTTAATGGCGCGGTCTGCTGCACGTCGAGCAATTGCAATAATTGTGCAACGCGGCCTTCGATGGTGGGGGCAGGGCTGTTTGGGCTGTCCGACATATTCTTCTCGTGGATGGCTGATGCGCCTCCCCCTATCGTAGCATGATGCGCTGCACCATACCCATTTTAAAAATTTGCTCGATTTGGGCGTGGCTTCGGTATAGCCATGGGGCGAGAGCGGGAGAGGGTGTGCAATGGGTGAAGCGGTGCAGCGGGCAAAATGGCCAGCCATGTCCTTGCAGGAGGTGGAACGCAGGCTGTGTGCGCCCGGCATGCCCTTTGAGATGGAAGAGGTGGTCATTCGCGGCGTGCCGACGCGGGTGTGGAAAAATGCGCCGCCGCATCTTGTCGCCTTGCTCGAACATGCGCGCAGCTTTGGTGATCGCGAATTTTGCGTGCTGGAGGATGATCGGGTCACCTATGCCGGCTTTTACCGGGCGGTGGCGTGTCTGGCGCAATATATGGCGCAAAATGGCGTGTCCAAAGGGGATCGTATCGCGCTCGTCATGCGCAATCTGCCCGAATGGCCGGTGATATTTTTTGCGAGCGTTGCGCTGGGCGCGATTGTGGTGCCGCTCAACGGGTGGTGGACCGGTGGTGAGTTGCAGTTCGGCATAGTTGATTCGGGCAGCAAATGGCTGTTCGTTGATGGTGAACGGCTGGCACGCATCGCGCCGCACCGTGATGCATTGGGTGCGATCGAACGGGTGCTTGTCGCGCGCGGCGGGGCAGGGGACAGCGCGATTGCCGAACCGCTGGAGGGGGTGCTTGGCGCGCCGTCCGCATGGGGCACGCTGCCCGATGACCCATTGCCGCCGGTCGATATCGCCAGTGATGATCCGGCGACCATTTTTTATACATCGGGGACGACCGGCACACCCAAGGGTGCGCTCGGCAGTCACCGCAATCTCACCACCAATATTTTGTCAGGCGGTTATGCGGGTGCGCGCGGCTTTTTGCGTCGGGGGGAGGCGGTGCCGGAACCGACGCCGCGCACCATGCTGACGGTCATTCCGCTTTTCCATGTCACCGCTTGCTCGGCGACTCTGATGGGAACGCTGGCTTCTGGTTCCAAGCTCATATTCATGCGCAAATGGGATGCGACGGCGGCGCTGAAACTGATTGAGCGGGAAAAAGTGTCGGTAACCGGCGGGGTGCCGACCATCGCCTGGCAGATTTTGGAGCATCCCGATCGCGACAAATACGACCTCTCCAGCCTCGAATCGATCAGCTATGGCGGCGCGCCATCTGCGCCCGAACTGGTACGGCGTATTCAAAGCGATCTTGGTGCGATGCCCGGCAACGGCTGGGGGATGACCGAAACCATGGCGACCGTCACCAGCCACAGTGGGGAGGATTATCTCCACCGCCCCGAAAGCTGTGGCCCCGCGGTGCCGGTCAGCGACCTGAAAATAATGGATGCGGCGGGGGAGCAAGAATTGCCGGTCGGCGAAGTTGGCGAATTATGGGCGCGTGGCCCGCAAATCGTCATCGAATATTGGAACCGGCCGGATGCAACCGCCGAAACATTTGTTGATGGTTGGGTACGTACCGGTGATTTGGCGCGATTGGATGAAGAGGGCTTTTGTTACATCGCCGACCGTGCCAAAGACGTGATTATCCGGGGGGGTGAGAATATCTATTCGTCAGAAGTCGAAAATATATTGTACGCCCACCCGGCGGTGAGCGATGCCGCGCTTATCGGCCTGCCGCACCGCATATTGGGTGAGGAACCGGCGGCGGTCGTCCATTTGAGCCCCGGCATGTCGGTGAGCGAGGGGGAGCTGCAGGACCATGTCCGCCAGCATCTTGCCGCGTTCAAAGTGCCGGTGCGCGTCCATTTCTGTGCCGAAACGCTGCCGCGCAACGCCAATGGCAAGATTTTGAAACGTGAGTTAAAGGCCCTGTTTGCGTGAACCAGCCCAACGCCAAATCTGCCGCTGCCAGTGACAATGCCGTGCGCGAAACACGGCGCTTCAAGGAACGGCAGGAACAGATTTTAGATGCGGCATCGGCGCTGATCAATGAAGTGGGCGCTGCTGGCATGACGCTGAGCGCGGTTGCCGAAAGGGTCGGATTAAACACCGCGAGTATTACCTATTATTTCCGGCGGCGTGATGATCTGGCGCTCGCCTGTTACCACCGCGCGCTCGCTGAAATAGAGGCGATGGTTGATGCAGCGGCATCGGCGGGGGATGCCCGCGCACGCGTTTCGGCGCTGACCGCCATCCACATCGAACGGCAGCGGCGTATCCACATGGGTGAAGCGCGGCCGATTACCGTCCTGTCCGACATTCGGTCGATGGATGACCCGGTTCGCGTCGCGCTTGCCGAACGCTATCGGGCGATTTTGCGCCGCGTACGCAGCTTTTTCACCGACGATGCGGGGACTAATGTGCCCAAAGCGGTCGGCGTGGCGCGCACCCATGTTCTGATCGAAAATCTATATTGGTTGCCCGCGTGGATCGGTCGCTATGAGGTTGAGGATTATGACCGCGTCCACGCCCGGATGATGGAGGTGTTCACCCGCGGACTGCGGACGGCGGGAAGTTCTGAAGACTGGACACAGGGGGTCGGCGGCAATCGACTGATCGAATCGCCCGCGCCGATGACGGCGCAGGATAGGTTCCTGTTGGCGGCCACCCGCTTGATCAACGATCGTGGTTATCGCGGAGCTTCGGTCGACCGCATTGCCAGCGAACTCAACGTCACCAAAGGCAGTTTCTACCATCATCTTGATGCCAAGGATGAGTTGGTGATGGCCTGTTTCGCGCGCAGCTTTGCCTTGGTTTCGGAAATTCAGCAGGCGAGCGACCGTGATGGCGTCAGCCAGTGGGATCACCTCGCCTCTTCTTTTTTGCGGCTGCTGGCCACCCAGTTTTCCGACCACGGACCATTATTGCGTACATCGGCGCTCGCCGCGCTGCCGCAAAAATTTCGGGCCGATGTCATCAATGCCAGCAACCGCATGGCGCGCCGCTTTGCCGGGACGATGATCGACGGGATTAGCGAGGGGAGCATCCATGCCGTTGACCCGCTGATTGCCAGCCAGATGTTGATGGCCAGCATCAATTCGGCGACCGAATTGCGCCGTTGGGCGGGGGATATGCCGCGCCGCGACGCCATCCGCCTTTATGGTTCCACATTAACCGATGGATTATTCGCCCCATGCAATTGACCGCCGAACATGAAGCCCTGCGCGACACGGTCGAACGCGCGGTCGCCGAATATATCAACCCCTTTGTCGACGCGTGGGAGGAGGAGGGGATTTTCCCTGCCCACCAAGTCTTTGGGCAATTGGGTGCGCTGGGGCTGCTGGGTATTTCCAAGCCGGTGGAATTTGGCGGCATGGGGCTGGATTACAGCTTTGCCAGCGTTGCCAACGAGGCATTTGGCAGCATCCATGCTGGCGGGGTGCGCATGGCCATTGGCGCACACACCGACATGGCAACGCCTGCTTTGGCGCGCTTTGGTTCGGATGAGGTGCGGCGCAATTTCCTCAGCCCATCCATTTCGGGCGAATTCGTCGCCTGCATCGGGGTCAGCGAACCCCATGCCGGCTCGGATGTCGCGGCAATCCGCACCCATGCGCGGCGCGACGGCGATGATTATGTCATCAACGGTTCCAAAATGTGGATTACCAACGGCACGCAGGCCGACTGGATGTGCATGCTCGCCAATACGGGGGACGCTTCGGCGGGTATCCATGCCAATAAATCGCTGATCTGCGTGCCCCTCAAGGAAAATGGACAGCGGGCAAAGGGGGTTACCATTGCGCGCAAGCTCAAGAAAATGGGGATGCATTCATCCGACACGGCGGAAATTTTCTTTGATGATGTGCGCGTCCCCGTCGCCAATCGCATTGGTGAGGAGGGGGCGGGCTTTACCTATCAAATGCTCCAGTTTCAGGAGGAAAGGCTCTATGCCGCCGTTTCCTCGGTCGTCGGGTGCGAACGGATTATCGACGATACCATCGCCTATACGCGCGATCGCAAGGTTTTCGGGCAGAGCCTGCTCGACAATCAGGTGGTGCATTTTCGCTTGGCGGAGCTTGCGACCGAGGTGGCGGCGCTGCGCGCGCTGACATGGCAATGTGTTGCGGCGCATGTCGCGGGGGAGGATGTGACACGCCTTGCATCGATGGCCAAGCTCAAGGGTGGGCGCTTGCAGCGCGAAGTGGCGGACAGTTGCCTGCAATATTGGGGCGGGATGGGCTTTATGGATGAAAGCCGCATTTCGCGCGCCTACCGCGACGGGCGGCTGGGTTCGATCGGCGGCGGCGCGGATGAGGTGATGTTGGGCATCATCGCAAAAACAATGGGTATCTTGCCCGCGCGACGACGATAGGGCAAAAGCGGTTGCAACGGGTCGCGCCTGTATTAAAAAAATAACACAGCAGATACTTGACGCTGGACAAAGCGGGGCCATTTCATACCTCACTTGTCCAAAGGAGATTGACCCGTGGCTATTCTCGATTTTCTGACCAAACAGTTCATCGACATCATCGACTGGACCGAAACGGCGGGTGACCTCGCCTATCGTTTTCCCATGCAGGATCGCGAAATCCAGAACGGCGCGCAATTGACGGTACGTGAAGGGCAAGTGGCTGCCTTTTTCAACGAAGGCCGGATTGCCGATATTTTCACGCCCGGCATGTACACGCTCAACACGCAGACATTGCCCTTGCTGACCGCGCTGATGAACTGGGACAAGGGGTTCAAATCCCCCTTCAAGTCCGATGTCGTCTTCTTCAGCCAGAAAGAACAGATCAACCTGAAATGGGGGACGCCGCAGCCGGTAACGGTGCGCGACAAGGAATTTGGCGCGATCCGCCTGCGCGCCTTTGGCGGCTATAGTTTCCGGGTGGAGGATGTCGCATCCTTCATGGCGACGATTGTGGGCACCACCGAAAAGACGCGCGTCGAAAATGTCGAACCACAACTGCGTTCGGCGATTGCAACCGGGATTGCGACGGCACTTGGTGGTTCGCAGCACGCGTTCCTCGACCTTGCGGCGAACCAGCAATTAATGTCGGATGTGCTCAAGGCAGAAGTCACCAAGCAATTGGCGCAATGGGGCCTGAAGGTGCAGAGCTTTTTCATCGAAAGCGTCTCGCTGCCCGAAAATGTGCAGGAATATCTCGACCGTGCATCGTCGATGCGGGTGGTCGGCGACCTCAACCAATATACCAAATTCCAAACGGCAGAGGCGATCCGCGATGCCGCCAATCAGGAGGGTGGGCTTGCCGGACTGGGTGCAGGTGCCGCAACCGGCGCTGCGATGGCGAGCGCTATGGCCAGCGCCATGGCTCCGCAAGCCGCACCGCAAGCTGCGCCCGCTGCCGCCGCACCAGCGGCGGCGCCAGCGGCAGAGGAAGACCCCTTTGCGCTCATCGAAAAATTGCACAAATTGCTGACCATCGGCGCCATCAGCCAAGAGGAATTTGACGCCAAAAAGGCTGATATTTTGTCGCGCGTCAAATAGGCTGGACGATGGAATCTGCTGCCTGTCCCAATTGCGGTGCCCCGCTCAACTGGTCATCACCCGCGCTGCCGGTAAAAGTCTGCGCATCATGCCGGTCGACCGTGGTGCGCCGCGACGGGGCGCTCGAAAATTTGGGGCAGGCGGCAATTTTACCCTTTGATGTGTCCCCCATCCAATTGGGGACGCAAGGTTCGCACGATGGGGTGCATTTTTCGGTGATCGGGCGGATCCGCTGGGGTTGGACCGACGGTAGCTGGAATGAATGGCTATTGCTGTTCGATGATGGTTCCAACGCCTGGTTGGGCGAGGCGATGGGCGATTATATGCTGACCCGCGAACGCGCCTTGGATGGGCTGAATCTGCCGCAAATCACCGCCTATGTCGGTGGGCAGACCCCCAATGTTGGCGATGTTTTCGACCTTGATGGCACCAGATATACCGCCACGGACATAAAAACCGCCCAGATATTGGCAAGCGAGGGGGAATTACCCTTTCGTTGCGGCAATGACTGGTCGATCATGAGCGCGGATTTCCGTTCAACCGCGCGGAAAATTGCATCCTTTCAGCGCGATGATGATGGCGCGAGCCTCTATATCGGCGATGTCGTGTCGCTCGCCGACCTAAAGGCTTGGAATCTGCGCAGCATAGAGGGGTGGACACCCCCCAGTTTTCAGGCGGCATGATGATGAGCGGGGGGGCAGAAATTCCACCAGCAAATGGCCCATGGGACGCGGCGGCCGAGGCTGCTGATCCGCCGCCGCCCGCAGCGGCTCCGCAAGCGAGCGCGGCCACCAAGGCGGTCAATTGCCCCAATTGCGGCGGTAGCGTCGAAATGCGTGCGGCGGGATATTCGGTCAGCGTCGCTTGCCAATATTGCGGTTCCATCCTCGACGTGGCGACACCCGAAGTGGCGCTCATCGAACGTTATAATGAGCAAGTGGGCGATTTGCCGCTGCCGCTGGGTTCACGCGGTTGGGTAAAGGGGCATGAATATCAGATCGTCGGCTATGTCGAACGCGCGACCGAGGATGAAAGTTGGGACGAATTTTTGCTGTTCAACCCCTATTATGGCTATCGCTGGTTGGTTCGCGATAGCGAGGGTTGGTCGTTCGGCACGATGCTGACCAGTCTGCCGCAAACATCGGGCGCATCTGCCCAATATGCGGCGATGCAATTTTATAATGAGGATGGCGAAAGCTGGGATGCCAGTGTTTCGCGGGTGGTCGGCGAATTTTACTGGCGCGTGCAGCGCGGTGATGTTGCGCGGCTGACCAATTTTTACAGCGGCGATTATAGCCTGAGTTGTGAAGAGTCGGCGGGGGAAGTCAACTGGACCGTCTCTGAGCCAATCGGGCGGGGCGAGATGCGCGGTTTTGCGCGCAGCGATGCGCCCGGCGGGCAATTGGGCTTGTCGCAAGACCCGGCGGCGGATGCCGCCATGGCTGAAGCCACCGGCACATCGGCCTTTGCGGACGGGGCGGCTCCTGCAAAATCGGGCTGGATGACCGGCGATCTGCCCGGCCCCTTTGCCCGCGCGTGGACACTCGTCAAAATCGGGGGCATCGCGGCGGGGCTGATGATCCTCATCATGATTGCGCTCGCTGGGCGCGGCATGTCCGAACAGAAATTTCCATATCAATTGCAGCTCGACGGGCCGGAAAAAACGGTGCGTTTCGGGCCGCTACGCTTTGATTCTTCGTCGCAGCGGGTGGTTATCCGTACCGAGGCACCCGGGCTCGACAATGCGTGGATCGATACCGATGTGACCTTGGTCGAGCGTAGCAGCCAGCGCACGATTGCGGCTTATGGCGTGGTGGAACATTATTCGGGTAGCGATAGCGACGGGCCATGGACCGAAGGGAGCGACAGCGGATCGGTCAAGTTGGCGAGCGTGCCCGCGGGCGAATATGATCTGGTGGTCGATGCGTCGGCGCATAGCTGGCCCGCTCCCAATGGCTGGGGCGGCCAAACCATAATGGTTGAAACCGGGATTAGTAGCGGCGGGATATTTTTCTCAAACTTCATCCTTGCGCTATTTTTGCTCATGATTCCGCCAGTTTTCCTGATTTGGCGCGGCTTTAAGGGAGGGAAATGATGCGTCTGGGCACAATTCTCTATGCATTGTGGGCGACCGGCATCAGTGGCTGGTTCCTCTACGCCGCCATAGTCGGCACATCACCCTTTGCCACCACATCACAAACATCACGCGGCGCGGGTATTTACGGCCCGACGCACAAATAATTTAAAGGAGGGAATATTATGGCCAACTTACCCCAACTCATTCCCAGCCTGATCTATGCCCTCGTCGGCATCGGCGTGCTGGCAGTAGGTTTCATCGTTTTTGACGCGCTGACGCCCGGCAAATTGTGGGAAGAAATCAAGGACAAGCAGAATCTGGCGGTCGCGCAATTTGCGGGATTATTTGCGCTGGGGCTTGCCATAATCGTCGCTGCCGCCATCCATGGATGAACCACCAGCGGGCGAGCCGCCGCATCGCTCGCCGCTGGTCATCGCGCTATTGGCATCGGTTTTTGCGGTCGCCACCTGCGGTTTGGTCTATGAACTGCTGGCGAGCACGATTGCCAGCTATTTGCTGGGCGACAGCGTTACCCAATTTTCGACGGTAATCGGCACCTACCTCTTTGCCATGGGGATGGGCAGCTATGCCTCCCGCTGGGTGACAAAGGATGAACTGGCGCTGTTTGTCCGGGTCGAGTTGCTGATCGCGCTGCTCGGCGGCTGTTCGGCGGCGGCATTGTTCATCGCCTTTCCCTTTGTCGAAAGTTTCCGCATTCTCCTTTATGCGCTGGTCTTTGCGATCGGTGCCTTTGTCGGGCTCGAAATCCCGCTGTTGATGCGCATTTTGCGCGGGCGTTATTCGTTCAGCGATACCGTATCCAACGTCCTGACCTTTGACTATGTCGGGGCGCTGGCGGCATCCTTGTTATTCCCCCTGGTGCTGGTGCCAATGATCGGGCTGGTGCGCACCGGCTTTCTGTTCGGGCTGATGAATGTTGGCGTTGCCATGTTGCTGCTGTGGGTATTGCCCGACCGGCGGGCGATGCGTGGGGACAAAATCGCATCTGTCCTGATTGCGGCGCTGCTCCTCGCCGGCATGATATATTCGGAAAAACTGCAGCGCTGGTCGGAAAATGCCGGCTATGGTGAGAATGTCATTTATGCGGTTTCCACCCCCTATCAACGGCTGGCAATCACGCGCGGCGGCGGGGATTTGCGGCTATACCTCAACGGCAATCTGCAATTTTCTTCGCGCGATGAATATCGTTATCATGAGGCGTTGGTGCACCCGGCCATGGGTCGGGTTGCCAACCCGCGCCATATATTGATCCTGGGCGGCGGCGATGGGTTGGCGGCGCGCGAAATATTGCGCCACCCCGGCGTCCGCGATGTAACTTTGGTGGATCTTGACCCCGAAATGACGCGGATTTTTGGCCGCAGTGAGATGTTGACCCGACTCAACCATGGCTCGCTCAATGACCCGCGTGTCCATGTCATCAACGCCGACGCTTTTGGCTGGGTGCGCGCCGCAAGGCGCCAATATGATGTGATTATCGTGGATTTTCCCGACCCGACCGACTTTGCCATCGGCAAGCTCTATACCGACAGCTTTTATCGCGCCTTGGCCCATTTGGTCGCGCCGGGCGGGATGGTGAGCGTGCAGAGCACATCGCCGCTGGTCGCACCCGGTGCCTTTTGGACGGTGGCGACGACGATGGAAGCGGCAGGCTTCACCACCCGCAGCTACCACGCCTATGTGCCGAGCTTTGGCGAATGGGGCTATACGTTGGCGGCTTTGGGCCCCATCCCGCAACATGCGCGGATCATCGCGGGCAATCGTTTCGTCACAGCGGCAGAAGAACCCAATTTATTCGACTTCCCCCCCGATATGGCGCGCCGTCCGGTGGCGGTGAACCGGCTCGACAACCAGATTTTGGTGCGTTTGTTTGCGCGCGAATGGTCGGTTTATGAAAATTAGCCGCCGTGCGGCGCTGGGCGCAGGGGCGCTCGGCGCGGGTGCATTGGGCCTTGGCGCTATCGGTTGGAGTTGGGGGGGCGCGCCCGCCATCTCCAGCGAATTGGGCGGTGCAGATTTTGCGCGCGGTCATAGGCTGCGCGACGGCGGTTTCCCCGAACCATCGGTGACGGAGCGGCGCGATATCGTCATCGCGGGTGGCGGTATCGCTGGACTGGCGGCTGGCTGGCAATTGGCAGAGGCCGGGGTCAGCGACTTTGCGTTGCTGGAGCTAGAGGATGATGTCGGCGGTAATGCACGCGGCGGGCGCAACGCTATTTCCGCTTATCCGTTGGGTGCGCATTATCTGCCCGTCCAGAACCGGGAATCGCGTGCGATAATCCATCTGCTCGAAAAATTGGGCATGGTGACGGGGCGTGATGAGGCAGGCCGCCCAATATATGACCCGCTGCAATTATGTGCCGACCTCGACGAACGGGTTTTATGGCAGGGCAAATGGCATGAGGGGCTGGTGCCATCGACCGGCCTCGCCGACGGTGACGTCGCGGACCTTACAGCCTTCAATGCCGCGATGACGCGATTTCAGGCGGCGGTTGGTGCAGATGGCCGTCCCGCCTTTGCCCTGCCGATTGCCTATAGTTCGACCGATGATGCTTATCGCGCGCTCGACCGCGTCGATTTCGCAAGCTGGCTGCGGCAACAGGGTTGGTCGTCCCCCATCCTCTGGGGGCATATACGTTATGCTTGCCGCGATGATTATGGCTGCGAGCCGGAGCATGTTTCCGCTTGGGCGGGCATTCATTATTTTGCCGGTCGACGCGGCTGGGCGGCGGATGGTGCGGGTGACGGGCTGTTGACTTGGCCGGAGGGGAATGCCCGGCTGGCCCGCATGATGGCGGCGCGCTTTGCCGACAATATCGCGCGCGGGCGCATCGTTTGGCGTGTAGCGCGCGATGGCACCGGTGTCGTCGTCGACAGTTTCGATGTCGCGCGCGGGGTGAGCGTTCGCACCCGAGCCCGGGCGGTCATTCTTGCCACACCGCATTTTCTGTCGGTGCGCATCGCCGGTGATCTGGTGCCGCAAGCAACCGGGTTCAGCTATGCGCCGTGGATCATCGCCAATGTCAGCCTGACCCGCCCCCCCGCCGGACCGGGCAGCCGGTTGGCGTGGGACAATGTCGCCTTTGTCGGCGAATCGCTGGGCTATGTCGTTGCCAATCACCAGACGCGTGCGCTCGGCCCGCTGGCCAGCGTCGTCACCTGGTATATGCCGCTATCCCGCATGGAACCGGCAGCCGCGCGGCGATTACTGCTCGAACGCGACGGGGCGGCGTGGCGCGATATGGTCGTTGCCGATCTGCTGCGATCCAACCCCGATTTGACTGGCGCGATTACCCATGTGGCGCTGTGGCGCTGGGGACATGCGATGATCCGCCCGACGCCGGGTTTCATCCATGCTATTGCGCCCGCTGCACGCGCCGCTGTCCACGCGCCGCTGTTTCTGGCGCATAGCGACCTTTCGGGGCTGTCGCTGTTTGAAGAAGCGCATTATCGCGGCACCGAAGCGGCAGAGGCCGCAATGCGCCACATCGGCCATGAGTTTGAAAGCATGTTATGACAACGCCGTCCGCTCCCCCCTATGATGGTCGCCATTTGATCGCCGATTTGGATGGCTGTGCCGCACCGCTCGATGATCTGGCGTTGGTGGAGGCGGCGTTGCGTGCCGGGGTCGATGCTGCCGGCGCGAGCCTTCTTAAAATCACGCTCCATCATTTCGGCCCGGGGCAGGGGGTGACGGGTGTCGCCATCCTCGCCGAATCGCATATTTCGATACATAGCTGGCCCGAACATCAATATGCGGCGATCGATATTTTCCTGTGCGGCGCGCGGCATGATCTGGATGCCGCGCTGGGGGCTGTTGCGGCGATATTGTGTCCACAAAATATCCGCAAAGTGACGCATTTGCGCGGATATGGGATGGAATCTACCAGCTGAAACCCGGCGGATAGGCGCTCCGCGACAAATTTGATTCAGATCATTGCAATTGCGAACTACTAGCAATAAATGCCCGACCAGCAAATTGCTGCTGCATTTCTGGGGGTATCATGTCGCTGTTATCGCTTCGTTTTTCAACTGTCGCATCGGTCATTGCCTTGTCGGCGCTGTCGCCTGCCGGGGCGTGGGCACAATCTGCTGAACCCGCGGCGAGCGCGGAGGATGATGGCATCATCACTGTCTGGGGCACGCGGGTGGAGGCAGATAATCTGCTGCTCGAAGAAAGCGACATGGCAATCCGTCAAGCCGACCATCTGTCCGATCTGTTGCGACAGATTCCCGGCGTCGATGTTGGTGGCACCCATTCGCTCAACACGCGGATCAATTTTCGCGGGCTCGATGACCGCGACCTCAATGTCTTTATCGATGGGGCGTTGCAGACCAACTACCTCTATCACCATATCGGCAATCTGCTGATAAATCCGGATATATTGGAATCGGCGGACATCCAGCTTGGTACCAACAGCGTCACCCATGGCGGATTGGGCGGCGCCATTCGCTTTGAAACCAAGGATGCGGCGGACCTGTTGTTGCCCGGTCGGCATATTGGCGGGCGCATAGCGGGTGGCTGGAACAGCAATGCTTTGGCGTCCGGTTCGCTCACCCTCTATGGGCAAAGCGGCGATCTTGACCTCCTCGCTTATTACAACCGCGTCGATCGCGGCAATTTTGAAGATGGCAGCGGTCGTCAGACGATCGGCAGTGATGGCATCACGCAAAATCTGCTGCTCAAGGGCGAATTTGCGATCGCGAGCGGGCACAGCCTGCGCCTGTCCTATGACCGATATTGGGATGCGGGGGACTATACGCAGCGTCCGGATATGGGGGTGCTGACCAACACAGCGATTACCGGCAATATCCTGATACCGACGGAATATCGGCGCGAAAGCATCAATGCCGGCTATCGCGGTAATTTTGGCGATGCGCTCGACCTGTCGCTGACCGTCTATACCAATGACATGCGGCTCTATCGCGATGAATCCAACCCTGCCATTCCGCGCGGCATTCGCACCGATCGCCGGGTGGATGCCGATAATTGGGGCGTGAATTTGCTCGCCCAGTCGCAATGGGACATGGGCGATGTTGGCCAGACATTCACTTGGGGCGGCGAATATTTCGACCAACGGCTCGATTATGTCCCTGACGTAAAAGGGAATGCGCCATCGCAGATACAGACATCCGAAAGCCTTGCGCTGTTTGTCGAGGATGCGCTGAGCTTTGGTGACGGGCTGCTTCAAATCCGGCCCGGGCTGCGCTATAATCATTATGCGCTCGATCTGCGCACCACCGGTACCGGTGGGTCGTGGGATGCGGTGACATGGGGGCTGGCCGGTGACCTTAACGCAGGCGGCGGGCTTCGACTATTTGCCAGCTACACAACGCTGTTTCGCGGGCCGGAACCGGCTGAGCCGTTTGGCGGCAATGCCGGGGTCAAGATAATCAACCCCAATTTGGAACCCGAACGCGGCAGCAATTTTGAATTTGGCGCGCGCTGGCAGGGCGAATTAGGGCCGGTAGAGACGGGTTTGACCGCACGTTATTTTCGCACCCACATCACCAATTATATCGGTGAAGTGCCATCGGGAACCGGGCCGGGTGTGGTTTGGGATGCCAATATCGGCACCGCCAACATCGAAGGCTTTGAATTGGCGGCCAATTTGCGTGCTGGCAATTTTGACTTGCTCGCCGGTTTCTCTTCGGCCGTGCTCGACGCGTCGCGACTGACGGGGGCCGACCTTACCGAGAGTTTGCGGGAGATTGGCGACAAGTTGACCGCCGATGTTGCATGGCACAGCGACGATCGCCTGCTGCGCATTGGCGCAGATGTGCAGCATGTTTTTGCCAAGCCGACAGCCAGCGGCGATTTGAAGCCCGCCTATACCGTCGTCAACCTGTCGGGCCGGTGGGATGATGTGGCGGGGATTGCCGGACTGTCGCTGACGGCAGGCATCGATAATCTGTTCGATGTCACCTATACCAGCCATGCATCGCGCACTGGCTCAACCTTTCACCCGGTGTTTGGACCGCTCATCCTCAATGATGTGGAGCCGGGGCGTAACTTCAAAATTACCGCTGCGCTGCGCTTTTGATAGCCGTAGTTCCAGCGGTGGCCGGTAACAAACCCTATATGTCGCCCAAGGCGCGGGTGCGTTTTTGGTGGTTGTTTGTGCATCGCTGGCTGGGGCTGGCGCTGCTGGTGCCCATGGCCATGCTCGGCGTTACGGGCTCAGCCTTGGTGTGGCCGGATAAGACAGAGCTATTGCTGAACCCGCAGCGCGCGGTGGCGGCGCATGCTGACCCTGCACGGATAGAAGCGCGACATATTGCCACGGCGCGCGCGGGGTTGGCCACTTATGGGCCGGTGACCGCAGCATTAATTGGGGAGCCCGGCTTTCCGCTAATGCTCGGCACTGCACCCGTTGCCCCGCCGCACATGGGCCTCGGCCCGCCGACGCGCATGACCACTTATGTTGACCCTTTGTCGGGGCAATTGATCGATACCAAGCGCAGCACCGGCGACTTCATCTGGTATATGCACGCCATCCACGGGCATTTGTTATTGCGCGGCGTGGGGCGGCCGGTGGTTGGGGTGATGGGCATATTCCTCCTCCTTTCCGCCATCACAGGGATTGTCATCTGGTGGCCGGGACGTGGTAGGATATTGTCGGCGCTTCGCTGGAGACGGCGCGAGGGGAAGTTGCTCAACATTCACCGCCAGTCGGGCGTTTTATTGTCGTTGGTACTGATTGTGGAAGCAATCAGCGGCCTGTGGATTTCCTTCCCCGGCTTTTTCGCGATGATCGTCGATCCGGGCGCGGCGCATGTAGCGGGCGGGCATGGCGGCGAAGCGCGCGGCCCGCGCAGTCCCGGCAATCCGCGGCCGCCGTCGCCACCGCCAACCATCGCCGATCAGAAATGGGTTGATGTATTGGCACAGGCGCAGGCGGCCTATCCCGGCCGCCCGACATCGATCGCCGTACCGAAATCTGCGGGCGGCGCGTGGGAGGTGGGGGTGAACGGCGCACGTGGACCCGCGACACTACGCATCCCCGACACGGGGCCGGTTGCGATTGAAGTCGCGGCCGATGGCGCCACCCGTGCCAGCCGGTGGGAAGCCGCGATGACCGACGTGCATGCCGCAACGATCGGCGGTCCCATCTGGCAATGGCTCAGCTTCCTGAGCGGCATTGCGCTGACGTTTTTGAGCCTGAGCGGGCTCTATATCTGGGGCAAGCGGCGGATTTTGCGTGGGCGGCGGGGTGTCGCGCCCTAATCCTCCACAAAACGGCCGGCGGCACGGTCTTTGGTGACATGCGCAGCGTCAAAAACACGCCCGTTCATGGCGACAAAAACCCCGTCGGACAGCAATTGCACCGCGGCAAAGGCAAAGCCGACGTTGAACACCGAATCGCTGCTGCGCAGCGACGCAGGTTGCATTGCGCCGGTCAGCACAATCACCTTGCCCTTGATGTCGGTCAATGACCGCGCGGTTACCGCCATCGTATCGGTGCCGTGGGTGATGAGTATGTGTCGGGCCGGACTGGCGATGACGGCGGTGCGGATGGCGGCACGGTCATCATCGGTCAGTTCCAGACTGTCCTTGCGCATCAGGGCGGTTACCTCGACCTGTTGCGTGACGTTGGCTTCGCGCAAAATGGGGTGGAGCGCGGTATCACCCACCTGAAATTCGCTCAGCGCATCGAAATATATTTTATCGATGGTGCCGCCGGTGGTGAAACAGTGGATGGCAGGGGATGTTTGCGTCATAGCCATGCTATAGCGGGGCGGCGCGCATTTTTGGATAGGAAAGACGGAATAAGACTTCGATGGCGGTGTATATTATCGATATGTGCGGACGGCTCGCCGATGCGGCGGGGCAGGAACTGCGGCTGGAATTGGCAGAGGAGCCGATCAGCATCGCCGCGTTGCGCGATGCGGCCCGCGCAATCGCACCGGGGCAGGGGGTGCATTGGGAACGGGTACGCGGCTGTATTGATGCGGAAATTGTGGCCGATGATGCACAGGCATATGCGCATCAAACCATCGCGCTACTGCCGCCGGTGTCGGGCGGATGACCGTTCGCGTCACCCTGTCGGATGCGCCCTTTGACCCCTATGCGCTGCTTGCCCAATTTGCGCGCGATGCGGGTGGTGACATTGGCGCGATAGCGAGCTTCGTCGGGCAAACCCGCGCGACCAGTGCGGATGGCGCGGCGATCAGCGCGATGGAGTTAACTTCCTATCGCTCGCTCACGCTGCGTTCGATGGAGGATATTGCAGCAGCGGCCGCCACCCGATTTGGCTTGACGCACCTACTTCTCCTCCACAGGGTCGGGCGGATGGTGCCGGGGGAACCGGTGGTGCTGGTCGCTGTCGCGGCGTCGCACCGCCGCAATGCTTTGCAAGCGGTTGATTATGCGATGGACCGGCTAAAGAGTGAGGCGGTTTTCTGGAAAGCGGAGATGGGGGATTTTGGCCGCCGCTGGATTGAACCGAGCGATGGCGATGCCGCCGACCTTGCCCGCTGGAACATTGGCCAGGAGGAGCATGACAATAATGGCCGGAATTGACGAAAGCCGCGAATTTCACCCGCTCAACATTGCGGTATTGACCGTTTCCGACACGCGCGACTTGACGACCGATACGTCGGGCGCGCTGCTCGTCGAACGGCTGACGCGTGCGGGACATCGGTTGGCGGCGCGGGCGATTTTGACCGACGATGTGCCCAAGATTGCGGCACAGATTGCCGCATGGATTGCCGATGCCGCCGTGGATGTGGTGCTGACGACGGGTGGGACCGGCTTTTCGCCGCGCGATGTGACGCCAGAAGCGGTGCGACCATATTTTGAACGCGAAATGGACGGTTTTTCGGTGCTTTTTCATCAGGTGAGCATGGGGACGGTCGGCGTCTCCACATTGCAATCGCGCGCGCTGGCGGGTGAAGCGCGCGGCACCTTCATCTTTTGCGTGCCCGGGTCAACCGGCGCTTGCCGCGATGCTTGGGACAATATTTTGGCGCTGGAACTCGACAGTCGCCACCGCCCCTGTTCGCTGGTGCCGCACATCGCACGCTTTCAAAACCAACCGATATGATCAGCTTTGATGAAGCGTTGGCGATTGTCGATGCGCGCGTTGCGCCGCTCGGCAGCGAACAAGTGGCGCTGGGCGATGCGGCGGGGCGTTATCTGAGCGAGCCGCTCATCGCGCGTAGCGATGCGCCGCGCCATGCAATTTCGGCGATGGATGGCTATGCAGTAGATTATGCCAGCGTGCGCGCGGGCGATGCACTGCGCATCATTGGCACATCGACGGCGGGTGGCGACGCATCGCTGTGCCTAGGCCCGGGGCAGGCGGCGCGCATCTTTACCGGCGCACCGCTCCCCGAGGGGGCGGATGGTGTCATCATGCAGGAATATGCCGATGTGGCGGGCGATGTGGTGCGCTTTGCAGGTGGGTTCGGCCCCGCACGCCATGTCCGTGCGGCGGGCAGCGATTTTCGTGCTGGCGATATATTGCTGGCGGCGGGGCAGCGCCTCTCCCCCCGCGCAATGTGCATTGCGGCGGCGGCTGATGTTGCGCAGCTTGCCGTAGCCAGCACGCCGCATGTCGCCATCCTCGCCACCGGGGATGAATTGGCCGCGCCGGGTAGCGCATATTTGCACCCCCATCGCATCCCCGAAAGCGTCAGCTTTGGTGTTGCCGCACAGCTTGCGGCTATGGGGGGCAAAGTGGCGTGGCGCGGTGCGTGCGGCGATGATCTGGCGCGGCTGACGGCGGCGGCGGGCGATGCCTTGGCGGCGGCCGATCTGGTGGTGGTGACCGGCGGCGCATCGGTTGGCGACCGGGATTTCGCCAAGCCGATGTTTGCGGCGCATGGGCTGGAATTATTGTGGGAAAAAATCGCGATCAAGCCGGGAAAGCCCGTTTGGCTGGGGGTGGCAGCAGGCCGATATGTGCTTGGCCTGCCGGGCAACCCGACTTCGGCGATGGTGACCGGGCATCTGGTTCTGCGCGCATTGTTGGCGCGCATGCAGGGGGCATCGGCACAGCAATTTCATCGCTGGATGCGCCTGCCGCTTGCCGCGCCGATCGGGGCAACGGGCAATCGCGAAACCTTTGTCCGCGCCAGTTGGCAACCGGATGGACTGGCACCGATTTCGATGCAGGACAGTGGGGCGCAGGCGGCGCTGGCGCAGGCGGACTGGCTGATCCGCTGTCCTGCCGGACAGGCGGCGCAGACGGCCGGGGAAATGGTCAGCGCGCTCCCCTTTTGAACCGCTGCTCGGCTGCTGCTAATTCTTCGGGCGTATTGATGTTCGCAAAATCTGCTGCCCGGCCGGGGAGGCGTTCCATCCCCTGCTGTTCGGCATAGCGCCACAAGGATTGCCCGCCACCCGCAATATAGGTGTGGAGCGCGGCGCAATCGACGCGCCACAGCGCCGCGAGCGGCTGGACACGCCCCGCAACATCGGGCAGCGCCGCCCCAGCCTCTCCAATGACGTGCGACAGGCGTGCCAGCAAATCATCGGGCAAAAATGGCATGTCGCAACTGACCAGCAGCACATGGTTCCGGCCATGCTGTGATGCAAAGCGCATCGCGCTGTCGAGCGCGGATATCGGCCCCAGATTCGCCGCCGCATCAGCGACGGTGGGAAGGCCGGTGCCCATGTCAGCGTCGGCACATGACGCCCGCACGGCGAGCGCGATAAGATCGCTCTGTCCCCGCGCCCAGCGCAGCATATGGTCGATCAGCCGCTCCCCACCCAGCAGGCGTTCCGCCTTGTCGCCGCCGATGCGGCTGCCCTGTCCGCCGATGGCGATGATGATGGGGGGCGATGCCAAGGCCATGTTGGACAGTCCATGATGATTCGGCGGATCGCCGACGTTCGTTCATAAACCAGCTACACAGCAAGGGTAGCAGCGAAGCGATATGGCCAGATCGGATGGCTGGTCACGCTTCAAAAGATTAATTGTACCCGTTCGCCATCTATTTCGGTGCGAAACTCACGTCGGCTGCCAAAGGCTGGATCCTGATTATTGCGGTCCCATTCGGCGAACAGACGCTGCAGGCGCGCTACTTCGCGTGGGTGGCGTGCGGCAACATTGCGCGTTTCGCGCGGGTCGCGCTGCAAATCAAACAGGGCAATCCATTGGCCAATCTCTGGTATGCGCAAATCAACATCCTGGCGCATCGCGCGCCCCATAACATCGTGTAGCTGCTGTAGCGTGGATGACCGGTTCATAACCACCAGCTTCCAGCGACCCTGCCGCACCCAATGATTGGGGCCCATGCGCCAAAACAGCGCGCGGTCGCGGGTCAGGCTGTTGCTCGACAGAAGGTCGCGGCCCTCGGCAGCAGGCGGTGTCGCTGCGCCGACCGCATGAGCGATGGTCGGCAGTATGTCGAGCGTGGAAACAGGGCGCCGTTCGACCCGCCGTGCGCGGATCATGCCCGGCGCATGTATAATAAGCGGGACGCGGATGCCCCCTTCGAGTGGGAATGCCTTATAGCCAGCGAATGGATCATTGGAGCATGCCCCCATATCATAATTGGGGCAGCCATTGTCGCTGGCAAAAATGACAATCGTCTGCTCAGACAGGCCTGCTTCGCGGACCGCCGCCATCACCCGGCCAATTCCGGCATCCATTCGCGTGACCATCGCACGATAGATGCGTTCATATGGGGAAGGCAGGTTGGCAAAGGGCAGGACATCCTCCGCAGAGGCCTGCAGCGGTGTGTGCGGCGCGTTATAGGCGAGGTAGAGCAGGAACGGCCGGTCGCGATTTTGCCCGACAAATTGCACTGCCCGGTCGGTAAATATGTCGGTGATATTGCCGCGTGGTTGTACGATATTGCGCCCGTCGAGGATGGGAAATCTCTGTCGGGTAATCAGGCCATCCTGACCGGTATCGGTACTGACAAAATCATTGTCCTCATCCGCGAAATATCGCGTCGCCCCGTCGACAAAGCCGTAAAAGCTGTCGAAACCCTGTTCGGTCGGAAAGCGATCATTGCCATTGCCGACGTGCCATTTGCCGACTGCGGCCGTTATATAGCCAGCGCTGCGCGCCACCTCGGCAAAGGTTGTTTCGCTCCCCGGCATACCGACGTCAGCACCACGCCCGGTAATGTTGAAGTGAAAGCCAAAGCGTTGCTGTGATCGGCCCGACAATAATCCAGCGCGCGATGGGGAACATATCGGCGCGGTGGCATAAGCGGTGGTGTAACGAATGCCGTTGCGCGCCAAAGCGTCGATATTAGGTGTGCGAATGGCGCTGCCATAGGCGCCGACATCGCCATAACCCATATCATCGGCAAGGATGACGATGATATTGGGGCGCATGTGATTGCGGGCGGACTGAACATTCGTGGTTGCTCCGCGCGCCTGTGCGGCGCTTGGCGCGACGGCAGCCACCGGTGCCATTGCCAGCATCGCCGCCAGCGTCAGGCGCGACCAAATCGGCTTGATCAGGCGGCGGGGCAAGGGGCGCTGGTCCGACATGCTAATTCTCCAAAGATGTTCCGCCGTCGCCCGCCGCAACGCGTCGCACGCGCTGCGGTTTGGGATTGGCAAAGACAGTATGATCCGATTCTCTTATCGGTTCTGGGTGCAGCGTTCGCCGCGTGATAAGGATGATTGCACGCGCTGCGCCAGCTGCCACATCGCACTGCCGCGATTTTATCGCCGCCACCATCAGGCGGTGGGCATGGAGTGATTCCAATTCGGTTTCCGGGGTGCCGGGGCGGTGCAGCCGTTGCTGCCACAATACCAATCGTCCAACATGTTCAAACAATCGCCGAGTAACCGGGCTGCCGCAATGTTGGCCGATGAAGGCGCCGATTGTGAAGGATATGCGATAGATTTTGCCCTTGTTTGACGTTTCCGGCAATTGTGACGCATCTTTGGGCAGCATTAATTCTAGTTCGTCGATCGCGGCCACCGCCATACGTTCGGCTGCCAAAGCGGCGACGCGGGCGTACATATCCTCCAGCAAACCGAGCAGGTCGAGGAATTCATCCATGTCGATGTTGGCGACGCGCGCGCCCCGCCATGGCAGAATTTCGACAAAGCCTGCCTGGGCCGCAAGCCGCAACCCCTCACGCGCGGAAGGGCGGCTGACCTTATATCGATCGGCGATATCCTGTTCGCGTAGCGGCAAACCCGGCGGTAACTGCTGGATGATTATTTCGCGGATTAACGCTTCGCCCAGCCACAATTCTGTCGTGCGATTCTGGCTCATGCTAGCAACAAATCGTCTGTCATGGCGTCAACCTTCATCCCAAAAATTTGGCTGACGCCATATATGACAAACTGCATCAAGCCGTACGATCTAAAATCTGACGCGAATACTCGCGCCATATTTGCGCGGCGACGAATAAAAGCCGTTGTTGCTAATGGTCTGCTGCAAATAAATATCATTGCCAATGTTGCGATAAAATGCAGCAATCGTCCAATTTCCGATGTCTATCCCCGCGGTAAGGTCGATAATCGTATAGTCGGCCAATTTATTGCTGTTGGTGGCATTTTCATAACCGCCAGCCGAATGCTGCAAATTGGCGCCAATGTTGAACGTCGCGGAATTGCTGATGGGGATGCGCAGGTCGGCACCCAGATTCATGTCGATATCGCGTGTGCGATTGACCCGGAAGCCACTGATGTCAGTCAGCGTCCCGGTGTTGCTCAGCACCATCGTGCCCTTTTCAAAACTGCCATTATTGGCAGCGATAGCGGCGCTGAGGTGGAGGCGACCAAAGCCGAGGTTGATCCGCGCGCGGCTTTCCACCTCGATGCCATAAATATGGTTGTCACCGGCATTTTGCAGAATGAACTGCGGGTTGGTGGCACTGGCAGCGGTGACCACCTGCACATCCTGCGTATGCGTGTAATAGGCCGCTATATTAAGCACATAGGCGCCGCCGCCCCACGCTGCCTTCCACCCCAATTCGCCGCCATATACATATTCGGGCGCATAGGGGATGAGCTGGTCTGCATTGGGCACGTCGGACGGCACGCCCAGATTAAACCCGCCCGGTCGATAACCGGTTGCAAAGCGGGCATAGATATTCTGTTCGTCGTTCAGCCGATATCGCAGCGTCGCGGTTGGCAATGCGCGTGTCCAAGTCCGTGACAATTCGACAAAGAATGGAATGGCAGTGGAGTTGGCGGTTGATCGCGATCGATCAAAGGAAAAGGATTTGCGGTCGCTTTGTACACGCAGTTCGAGGCTGAGGTTCAAACGTGGCGTAATGTCATAGCCGAGTACGCCATATGCCGAATAGCTGTGCAGATTTTCGTGGCTATCATCGAAACGCAACTGGCTGCGTAACCCCGCTGGTGTCGCGGTTCCAACCGTGCTGACCAGTTCATCCGCACTATTTATGAGCCCGTCCGCGCCGACAATCCATGTCAGCTTTCCGCCATTTTGCGGCGAGGTCAGGTAAATTTGCCACCCGCCACTTTCAAATTCTTCGCTGTCGCTGTTGCGCAAGGCAACCGGAACCCCGCCGATGACCACGCCTTCAAAGCCCAGAAAATGCGACAAATCCTCATTCAGTCGGGCCGCGTTCCGATGGCGATAATCCAGATTGACATGCAGATCGCCGATACCGGTGCCGATACTGGTATCGAGATACACATTCTGTTGCTTTATGTTGGCATAAGCCTCGGTCGACAATATGCGTTCAAAGATGCTTGGGTCGCCGACCGTGCCATTGAATAGCAGCGCCCTATATCCGTTGCTGCCGAACCCGGGTGTTTGATTAAAATAATTCTCGAAAGTCAGGCGGACTTCGATGTCATCGGCTGGCTGCCATTGCAATGCTGCGCGGACGCCGGTGCTGCGGTTCTGGTTGACGATGTTGCCGGTCGCCAAGTTGCGGATATAGCCGCCATCCTGATCATGCGAATAGGCGGCAACACGTGCGCCGAGCACGCCGTCAATGATTGGAAGGTCAACCGCTCCTTCCAAATCAAGCGTATCAAAACTGTCATAGCCAACGCGCATCCAGCCACCGAAATTATAGAGATTGGGTTTGCGCGCGATGGCATTGACCGAACCGCCGACAGCATTACGGCCATAAAGCGCGCCTTGCGGCCCGCGCAAAACCTCCACCCGCGCCAAGTCGAACAGGTCGAGCCGACTGAGTGAGCGCCCGCCAAAGCCACCGCCTGCAGCATAATGACCGTCGCGATATATGCCGGTGGCGCTTTCAGATGAGCTGACGCGCCCACCGCCCTGACCGCGCATTGAAATATCAGCGATATAGGATGGGCCGCTGGTGACCAATGTGGCACCTGCAACCTGTTCCAACAGGCTTTGCGTGTCATCGACCAGTCGGTTGGCAAGATCATCGCCGCTGAAAGCGGTAATCGACGCCGGAACCGACTGAACGCCTTCGTTGACGCGGCGGGCAGTGACGACAATTTCACCATCTTCGGGGTCACTGTCCTGCTGCGCATCGCTGGCGCTGCTGCTTGCCTGTGGCGCGCCATCCTGTTCCGCTGCTGCGTCGACACTGTCGTGCGCAGATGCCGCCGAGGCATAGCCAAGCACCAGCGTGCACGCGATGAGGCTGACACTGTTCCGAACATATTTTGCCATTTCCCGACTCTCCCTGTCGCTTTCCGGCCAAATTGCGGAGATTCGCCCATATTGTCAAACAATATATCGATGGATGCGAGTGATGATGGATGCTGCTATCCGTGCGCTGCCGGTAAGGGCGATATTTGGATTGCGCCGTTTCTGGCCGCATATAGGCGATAAATGGGCGTATGACGCGCGGGACACTGGCCGGCCACGCCATAGTGGGCAGCGTGACGGTAATGGCGCATCCTATGTCAGAAATGCAGATACGTTGCCATATTCTGAAAAATTGTTTGACGATTATCATTCGCTTGGGCAGTCTCAATCCGGGCATGCGAAGGAGGAAACCGGCGTGATGAACCGCAGACATATGTTGGTGGGGGGTGCGGCAATGACTGGCGCCATTTGGTCGCAGCAGGCGCTGGGCGCACTGGGGGCAACCGACCGGCCAGCGCCATTGAACGGCGCAGCGTCTGATGTGGATGGATCGGCGCTGTCGCCGCTTGCGCGTGTGGCGCGCGAAGCGTGGCTTTATGCTGTGCCCCTGGTCGAAGTATGCGATGTTCGTCGCCGGATTCTGGCGCGCGGGCCAGCGAACCAATGGGTGCATAACCGCCACCTCACCAATGTCGAAACCCAGCGCGTCACATCCCCCAATAATGACACGCTCTATTCGCGCGCGGCACTTGACCTGCGTCATGGGCCGGTAACGATCATCCTGCCGCCGACGGGTACACGCTATTTCTCGGTGCAGCTGGTCGACATGTATTCGAACAATGTCGCGGTGCTCGGCACACGCACCACTGGTGGTGACGGCGGACGCTTCACCATTGCCGGCCGCAACACAACCGCGCCGGATGATGCCATTCGCGCGCCGAGCAATTGGCTATTTATTCTCGCGCGTACCTTGGTCGACGGGCCGGATGATCTGGCAGCGGCCAACGCCGTGCAGGACGGTTTGGCGATTGAGGGCGCGTCTGGTGGGCCGTTCAACCTGGCGGTGCCAACCCGCAACGATGACTGGCAGAGTTTTTTTGGCGCGGTTGGCGGCCTGCTACGCGACAGCCCACCGCCGGCCACCGACAACGCATTGTTTGCGCGCATCGCGGCTGTTGGCTTGCGACGTGATGGCTTTGCGGCTCCCAACCTGTCTGCCGCCCAGATTGCTGAGGTAGAGGGGGGTATTGCAGCCGCCCGCCACTATGTCGGCCAAACGCAGCTTGGTCAGCGCATTGTCGATGGTTGGGCTTACCCGCCATGGAATTTGGGTCGGTTTGAACAAGATTATGGCTTTCGTGCACAGATTGCGGTGAGCGGCCTGTTCGCCCTGCCGTTGGAGGAGGCGTTTTACACCCGATCGGTGGGCGATCGCTCCGATGGGCTGTTCCATGGCGACAATTTTCATATGCGTTTTGCCGCCGACCAAATGCCGCCGGTTGACGGATTCTGGTCAATGACATGCTATGAAGCGCGGCCTGATGGCCAGTTCTTCTTTGCCGCAAACAGCATCGACCGCTATGCAATTGGCAACCGCACGCGCGGGCTGCGGCGCGGGGCGGATGGATCGCTCGACATATGGATCAGCCGTAACGACCCGGGTGGCGCGCGCAGTGCAAATTGGCTCCCCGCACCAGCGGACAAGCCCTTTGCGCTGTCGATGCGCGCTTATCTGCCGAAAAAGCCGCTGCTGACCGGGCGATACAGCTTCCCCGAACTGCGCCATTTCGTTTAGGCGAAATGGATGCAGTATAACCGCCGCAGTCTGTTCCTGCATGCTATGGCGGCGGGGCTGTGCGGCTGTGCGCCCGGGATGCGATTATCGCCGCGCGCCAATGACAGCGGCAATGCAGCAGGAGCAAATGATGTGGCGCAATTTCGTGCCGATATCGAAACCTACGCGGGCGCAGGCATTAAGGCAGCGGGCGGGCCGGGTGATCGTGCGGTTGATCATTGGCTGGAGCGTGAACTGCAAGCGGCGGGCTATCAGGTCGGTTGGCACAGCATCGACGTGCCCTTTTTCACTACGCGGCAAGCCAGCCTGCGCTGCGCAGGTGATGTGGCGGCGCTATTACCGCAAGCCGTTGTAACAACCACAGCGGAAGCAGGCATCACGGCGCCACTGATACGCGTCGACAGGCAAAATTATGCGGCGGCCAATGTCGCGGGGGCGCTGGTGCTGGTTGACCTGCCCGCCGCGCGTTGGTCAAGCATTGCGCCGCTGCATGCGATTTTGCGGCATTTGGCTGCGCAGGGCGCACTGGCGTTGATCCTCATCACCAATGGGCCGACGGGCGGCGCGATTGCGCTCAACGCCGATGTGGGAGAGCAGAATCTTCGCCGGCCCGTCGCCGTCCTCGCACCGCGCGATGCCGCGCCCTTCCTGCTCGCGGCAGAACGGCATTTCCCTGCCACGCTGACGTTGACGGGGGAGGGGGGCACGCGCCCCGCCTATAGCCTGTCGGCGCGCCACCGTGATGCCCGCGCCAGCGGCGGAGCCATCGCCATTTCAACGCCAAAATCTGGGTGGTTCGACTGTGTTGGCGAACGCGGCGGCGGCATCGCGCTGTGGCTGGCGCTTGCCCGTTGGGCGGCGGCGGAGGGTTGGGCGCGGGATTTCCGCTTCTTTGCGAACAGCGGGCATGAATATGGCAATGCAGGGATGCAACATCTTTTGCAGACCGATGCACCATCCCCTGCGGAAACGCGCCTGTGGATCCATCTGGGGGCGAATGTCGCCGCGCGCGATTGGCGCGATGGCACCACGCCGTTGCAGCCGCTTGATGCGGTTGATCCGCTTCGCACCCTCGCAGTCGGCGAAACGCTGTTGCCCGAAGCGCGCCGATTATTTGTCGGACAGCCGGGGCTGGACACCCCCATTATCGCTGATGCGCGCGTGGCGGGCGAACTGCACGAATTGGTGGCGGCGGGATACCCCAGAGTGGCGGGCATTTTTGGCGCGCATCATTTTCACCATCTGGCAGAGGATGATATGCGCTGCGCTTATCCCGCAGCGCTGCCACAGGTCTTCGCGGCGATGCGCGGGCTAATCGAACAGGTGGTGGCTTCACCGCTGTCCCATACGGATTGACCACGTTAGGCGCATATGTCGCACGAAGATAATGGCGGTGCTGTCAGACCAATCGCAACTTTTCTCCGTTCGGCAGGGCGAGGGCAGGGGAACGCGATCTTCAGGCAGCGAGCGATTGCCACTCAGCCAGAGTGGCTGAGCGGTGGAGCTTATAGGCCTGTCGATCGATCGACGAGGTGGCACCGCCGCCCGCGAAACGCGGCCCTTACAAAAAGCGCGGGGCTGAAAATTCAAACTGAGACACTACCCAAAGGTGGTGCATTTGCTCTGACAGGGCCCTAATTAGACATTCATTGAGATTCGCCATCGGTTCTTCGCTGATTAACATCGCGGCGATAGTAGGAAGGCATGATCACAGATCCAGTTACCAGCTTATCAGGCTTCATCGGCTGGCTTGAGAAAAATCCCGTCCCCGCCGGGAAAATCGCGGTATACCGAGGCCTGGCTGACAAAGCCTTTGACCTCCGACCATCCGTCTTCCGCAAAAACGCCGGCGGTGACGATGTGCGCGCCCGCCGCGAGCACTTATTGCTGAGAGAACTCATCGCCGCGCATCCTGCGGAGTTCACCGGTGACGAGACGGCGCTGGAGACGCTTGCCCGGATGCAGCACTATTCGCTGCCCACCCGGCTTCTGGACGTGACCTGGAATCCGCTCGCCGCGCTTTGGTTCGCCACGGAAACGCATAGAAAGGTCGTCGAAACAGGGAAGACGACCAAGTCGGGCAAGCAGGAAACCCGGACCGTCCAGACCGTTGGGCAGGTTGTCCGATTGCTGCTCGATGATCATCACGTCCGCTTCTTCGACAGCGATCGCATCAGCCTAATAGCTAATCTGGCACGGTGCACGTACGAGCAGAAGGAGGATTTGAAGGCGCTCGTGGCCGCAAACCCGACAACGGATGCTGAGTTGAAGGCCTTCAACCTTCATAAAACGGTCAGGCGTCTCTTGCACTTTGTACGCTCGGAGAAGCCAGCATTCGAGGCGGAAATCGAGCCCGAGCACCTTAACGACATCTATTTGGTCAAGCCAAAGCTCAGCATTAGGCGCATACTAGCTCAGGAGGGTGCCTTCTTGGCTTTCGGGCTCACTTCAATGGTGCCGAAGACCGGGAGTCCGATATTCGAGGTCGCAACGTTGGCGGTCAACGCGGCGAGCAAGGTTGACATCCGCAGGCAACTGGATGGCGTGTCGATCAACGAACGCACGCTCTTCCCGGACATCGAACGTGCCGCACGCTACCTGACTGACGAACTCCAGACTGCCGACCTGCTCGCACGCGGCGTCCCCTCGACGCCGAAATCACTCTCCAAGAAGCGGAGTTGAATGTAGTGGCCAGGCCAAGCGAGCAGAGCAACCGTGTGTATTGGGAGACGCTCTCGACCTTCAAGAGCTGCGACCGCGTCGAGGCTTGGTTCCAAGGGTGTCGCAGCAGGCAGCTGCCCGGTGCACGGTCGAACAGTGCGTAGCGGACGTCAGCAAAGTCGAAGTGCGGCTGGTTGCCTATGCTGATCTCGGCGCAGCGGCTCCATCTCGATTTCATATTGCACCCATTCCCTCTCCCTCATGCGAATTCGATCAAGGCGATTGTGCGGCTCGATCAGAAGCACTTGGCAATGGCGGGCGCATTGATCGATGACATCCGCAACCTGATCGAAGATACCTTTGGCGAGACCCCACTCTGCGCCTTCAAGGATCAGTAGGGTCGTCGCGGCACTCGAAAAGGTCCAAGGCGATGATCTTGCCGCTGATCGCACTACCCAGGCTTTGCCCTATCTGGTCGGCTGGCTACAGAGGGACGACGAGTTCCCAAGGGCTGCTCTGTCGCCGATCTATGGTGGGTTATTGACCCTCTTTGCGCTCGGAAGTGGTCGCGGATCAACTATTTACGAGTCGAGCCAAGTGTTGGTTGAAGGGCTTCTGGCCTCGGGCCTAGACCAAAGGACCTATCGTGACCTGATCGCCGACATCGACGAGATCGCCGGTGACGGCTTTGGCGTCGATATGATCTATTGGGTTCTAGAACTCGTCGAAAGTTTTATGAACGCCGCCACGCCGGATGCGAGTGCCCGCGAGACGTTCCTCCATCGCATTCTTGCGCGCATCGTTCCAATCTATGGCCGACTTACCAGCATTCAGCGGATCGCGGTCAGATTGTTGTCGAGCGAACTCGGCTGGTCGCCGCCGGTAACACCAGCAACCGATGTCGAACCCGTGGATGATGGGTTGGCTAGCCGCCTGGATGGTTTGCGCATCGCCATCTATTCGATGACCGATTCCTCAAACCGTCAAGCCAAGGCTGTGCTGGAGGAGATCTCGCCGTCCGTCGTAGTCGATACAAATGCCGATCACGGCGGGAGCCCCCGGCTGCGCGCGCTTGCGGAGAATTCCGATCTCTTCGTGATAACCTGGTCATCGGCAAAGCACGCAGCTACGGATTTCATTCGTGAGCATCGCGGCAGCCGAACATTGCTCTATTCGCAAGGGAAGGGATTCTCTAGCATCATACGATCTATTGAGTCCCATCTGTTGAAAAAGGCATGATAACTGAAGTTGAATCTGTCAGGTATAGCGCTCACTGGAACGGTAGCTTCTCCAGATCCGAAGCCCAAACCTGCCGGACTTCAATCGGCCCAACATTCGCCATCCGGAATGTCGCGTTCGGAGCAAACGCCTTCAGCCGGTTAATGTCACGAATGTCTCCAAATCAGACATGCAGATACTCACGACCGCACCACCCACCATTTCGGCCAGTTGACCTTCCATGGCGTCCGGGTTGCGGCATAAACCTCCCTCTGTTCTTCGATAGTTAACTGCCGCTGGCCAAGGCGTTGGAGCGCCACCTCGACAAGCCACGGCTCGATCTTGAGCTTGGCGCTGGGCCGGAACCGGTCGACCTTGCGGGCCATTTTGAGGGCAGCCAGTTCGCACGCCAGTGTCCCTACCGATTTTGGAACCCAGACGATTTCACGGATTCCGGTCTGACCAGAGCGACTATGCAGTGCTCTGGCATCATCTATCGCCGCCATGGCGACGCGGCTGCCTGACCGTCGCCTTCGAGCCCTTTGCGCGTGACGTGCAGCAAGAATGCCTCGGATGCGGATAGCTGGCGCTCGCGGCCATCCTCTCGCACCGTGACCTTTTGGCCAAGGACGGCATCATAAGGCGCCTGATTGCGTTTTCCGCGCGGACGGCCTTTGGGGTTGCCGGACCGGCCCTTGGTGAAGCGGTGCTCCATCGGCGGCTTTCTAAACCTGCCGCTCAATCGCTCGCGTCCGGCCATGCGATGGTGGCAGCATCGCGCGTGAACATGCCGCAACTGTCGAGGTAGCGGCGGGCCATGGAGCGCGGGCGCATGCGCTTGATGGCGGCTTCTACCGCCCATTTTTCCATGACATAGCGCTCATTGCCATTTTTGGACCAGAAACGCTCGTCGGGTGTGATGATGCCCAGGATCAACAGCGCCTTGTCCGCATTGCGCATAGCATGCTCACGGCGCATCGTCACTTTGGCGTGCGATGCCCGCCGCGACGCAAGCCACTGCTCACGCTTGGCAATCATCTTCAACACCGCGCGTCGTGCCGGCTTGTTGCCGGCGAGCGCCGACTGGTAGGTTTTGAGCTGCAGCCCCTCTTCAATGCTGAGGTCGCGCGGCGCGCCATTTTGCACCACGGTGATCCTGCGGTCGAAGATGATATCGAACGCCGACGCTTGGACAGGTTTGGCCTTGCGCGGCCGGCCCCTGGGGTTGCCCGACATGCCTTTGACGAAGCGGCTCACGGTCCTTCGGATCCCGGCTCGAGGATGGGTGTGCCGCCCGTCATTGCCACCCAGCGGTCGATTGCAACATCGACATAGGCCGGGTCGATATCAACGCCGCAAAAGACCCGCCCGGTCCGCTCAGCCGCCAGCAGTGTCGTCCCCGACCCGAGGAAGGTGTCGAGGATAAGCTCGCCGCGCCGCGTCACATCCTGAATGGCATCCGCGACCAGAGCGGTCGGTTTGACCGTCGGGTGGAGAGCAAGGTCATCGCGCCGGTTGCCGATGAATGAGTTGACCGAGGGATAGTCCCAGACATTGGTTCGATTGCGTCCATGGCGTCCCAGCTCTACGGCATTGTGATGCGGCGCATCGCCAACGCGATAAACAAATACCAGTTCATGCTTCGAACGATAAAGCGACCCCATGCCGGCGTTGCTCTTGTTCCAGACGCACAGGTTGAGCAACTCGCCGAAAAGCGGGCCACAGGCCGCTGACACATCATCAAGGTGCCGCCAGTCCATGCAGATAAAGTGGACAGCGCCATTGCGCGACACATTGACCGCCGCGCCGATGGTTTCGGTGAGAAACGCACGGAACTGGTCGGTGGTCATCTCGCCGAGGCCATCGCAAAGTGGCCGTTGATCTTTACATTATAGGGTGGGTCAAGAAAGGCTGCATCAACCTGGCGACCCTTGCCGATCGCGCGCGCCAAAAAAGCCGGGTCGCGACTGTCCCCGCAGCCTATGCGGTGCGGGCCCAATACCCAGAGGTCACCGGGCCGGGTGCGGGGCATCATCGAGTACCGGCGCCGGAGGCCGTTCAATCGCCAGTGCCGCCCTCCGGTTCCGCTTCGCTCCACCTGCGGTCAACACTGGCGATGGAGGCGTCAATGCACTAACAATCCGCACGGAGCACTCGGTGGCGGCCGGTCACGTGCGTTCAATACAGGCTCGTTGGGCACAGCTGCAGGTAGGTTGGCATCGCGTGGTTTGGTAGTTGTCGGTATGGGGCTACGAGTGAATGAGTTACTTTCTCTTACTCCAGAGGACTTTTGGTGCTGGCAATGACCAAATTTGACTGTGAACGTATCATTCTCTCGATAGTCCGCGAGCATATTTACAATGGCACCAATGTGTCACTGGATTCTCAAATATACTACGAATTAAAAATATATGGCGAAGAGCTATGCGAAATGATAGGAAAGACAGAGCGTCATTTTTTAATATACCTGTATGAGTTAAATTTAAATGACTTTGGACCCGGCGATAGCGGTATTAATTTTCATTTAATTTTCAAGCTTCTAAATGCATTTAAAAAGTACTCCGTGAAGGATCTTGTTTCAATTGTTTGCAACAAGGTAGGGATGTAAGATTGAGATCATGAACTGCATTCTATCATGACGCCTAGTGCGGGATGATATAGATAAGAATTACGGTGATAGTGCACTTATCTCGCGCCTATCTTAGAACGCGATGAAGCGCTTGGCCGTCTGTCCTGCAGCCAGCCCAATGCCGTTGGCTCCGACACGGTTCCTGTGGGCGGGATCAATGTCGTTGCGGGAGCCGAAGGCGTTGCGGAGCAACATTATATTGGCGGCGCCACTCTCGCCAGCAGGGTGGCCTGCCCCCGCGAAGGCGGGGTGCACGGGCCGGGCAGCGACGAACCCCCTGTTTGGTATGAAGGGACGAGAAGCGCCGCCCTGCGGCCCCAGTGGGGCAGGCGTCAGACGGAGACGGGTGCTGGGGGTGTGTGGCGGAGCGGGAGGGATTCGAACCCTCGATACGGTTTTGCCGTATACTCACTTTCCAGGCGAGCGCCTTCGACCACTCGGCCACCGCTCCGCATGCGCTGGAAGCGGCTGCCCTAGGGAAAGCGCGCGCCATGTGCAAGCTTCATGCACATGCGTGTCGACGCTAAATTTACCCGCGTTCAACCACAAAATAGGGGAGGGTGAGGCCGGAGATATTGACCGCTTCTTCGCGCACCATCGTGCTTTCCATACCGGGACGTGCGCGGGCAGCAGGGGTGAGTAAAATCTGTCCGCGTTCGGCGATATCTTCGCCCAATTTGCAGGCGAGGTTCATCTCATCCCCATAAACATCGGCATCATCGATATTGAGCAGGCTGCCATAGCCGATGCCGATGGCGGCATAGAGCTGCGCATCCTCCGCCGCCAAGCTGTTGGCGGCGTCGAGCCTGCCGAGCATATCGCGTGCAGCGGCAAGCGCGGCGGGCGCATCGTCGAACAGCGCGTATAGATTGTCCGCTTCCACCTTGATGATGAGGCCGCCTGCCTCTGCCACCGCCGGGGTGCAGATGCGCCGCATTTTGTGGATGCGCAGCAAAAAGGCGATGATGCCGCGCTGCTGGGTAGTGCGCGTAAAGCCGCTCATATCGAGGATGAGGATGGCGCGCGTTTCACCGAATATCGCCTGAATATCGGTGCTTATCGCCTCCGCCCGGTCAGGGTTTTCGATAATCTCGCCGAGCAACCGGTCGAGCGTGGCGCGACTGTTGCGGCGGGCGAGCGGCCGGTCATCATCCATCATGGCGGGGCCTTTCTTGGCGAAAATTGCTGTTAGCGCATTGGCGCGAAAATCCCCCTTTCACAAGTGCGGCTTTCTTGGCAGTTTGCCGCGCCATGAACCACCGCTACGCTGGCCGCACCACCATCACCCTATCGCTAACCCTCAGCGCTTTGGCACTTGGCCTTTCGCCCGCATTGGCGCAGCAGACGCCGCCGCCTGCCCCGTCGGAAATTGTTGCGGCGGCCCCGACGAGCGACTGGTTGGCGATCAGCCCCGATGATATTTTGATCATGACGCTGGCACCCGATGCTGCGGGCCATGCGCGACGCATCATCATCCAGTTGATGCCCGCGCCCTTTGCCAGCGCATGGACACACAATGTCCGCACGCTGGCGCGCGCATCCTGGTGGGATGGGCTAGCCATTGTGCGCTCGCAGGATAATTATGTCGCGCAATGGGGCGACCCGGATGGCGAGGATGCGGCAAAGGCACGCCCGCTGCCCACAGGGCTACACCCAACGACAGAGGCAGAATATGTGACAGCCGCGCCGGGGCTTGGCTTTACCGCTGCGCCGGTGCGCGACGCCTATGCAGAGCGGGTGGGCTATGTCGGGGGCTTTCCGGTTGCGGGCGATGCGACCAGCCTGTGGGGTGTCCATTGTTATGGTGCTGTCGGTGTGGGGCGCGGCATGTCGCCCGATGCGGGGACCGGCGCGGAACTATATGCGGTGAACGGCCATGCGCCGCGCCACCTCGACCGCAATATTGCGGTGATCGGGCGGGTGGTGGAGGGGATGGAACATCTATCCTCCCTCCCGCGCGGGACAGGGCCGCTCGGATTTTATGAAAACCCCGCCGAACGTACGACGATCTCCTCCATCCGGCTGGCGAGCAGCCTGCCCGCCGCACAGCAGCCGCATTTCCAATATCTTGGCACCAACAGCGCCAGCTTTGCCCGCTATATGGATGCGCGGATGAACCGGCGTGATCCCTTTTTCATTCGCCCGGCTGGTGGCGCCGATATTTGCAACATTGCCGTGCCGGTGCGGCGCGTGCCGGCGGCGGGTTAGGGGGACGGTTTTTCCTCATCCTCCGTGCCAGCCGCGATTTGCCGTGCTTGCGCCTTGCGCCGCCGCAAATTGGCGCGCAATTGTTCGGCCAGTCGCGCCGCGCGGTCGTCATTCTTCGCTGGTGGTTGGGTCATATGCCCACGCTAAACGATAAGTGGCGGGTGGTGCAAGCGCGGTGCTTGACGGTGCTTGACAGGGCGGGGCGTGGCGGCCATAGGCCGCGCCTGTCCACGGCGGGGCCTTCGCCCCGCAGGCGGCCCATGGATGCTGCTGTAGCTCAGAGGTAGAGCACTCCCTTGGTAAGGGAGAGGCCGAGAGTTCAATTCTCTCCAGCAGCACCATTTTTCAAATAATTGCGGGAAATGGCTGGCACGGGCGGGCGCAGCGCGTGCTGACATCATCAAATTTGGTAAGGAAATGGTGGGCGTGGCAAGGATTGAACTTGCGACCCCTGCGATGTCAACACAGTGCTCTACCACTGAGCTACACGCCCACTCGTTTCGGGTCGGCGGTCGCTCTAGGCAAGCTGCCGGGGAATGGCAAGCCCCAATTGCGGCCCCAGTTGAGACCCCAGTTTAAGCGCTGCCCATTTGGCCATGGCGACCAAAAATCATATCCACCTGTGCCACCAAATCCTTCAAGTGAAAGGGTTTGGAGAGCAAACGCGCATCGGGCATCGCGTCATTGGCCTGGAGTGCGACGGCGGCAAAGCCAGTGATGAACATGACCTTGGGCGCCGGATCGACCGCTTGCGCGCGCTGCGCCAGCGCGATGCCGTCCATTTCGGGCATGACGATGTCGGTCAGTAACAGGTCAAATGTTCCTGATTCGACAAAGCTCAACGCCTCCGTCCCGCTGGCGGCGGTGGTGACGTGATAGCCATTGCGTTCGAGCGCACGGCTGAGGTAGCCGCGCATTGCATCATCATCTTCTGCCAGCAAAATGCGGATCATCAGCCATCCCAATGCAAAAACATACCAAGGCTGCCAAATAGGACAATGCCCTTAATATTCCGTGCGCATGATTGCGCTTTTTGGCCATAAAGGCCATGGTCTTTACCATGACGCAGGCGATGACGCGCGCACCGTTCCATATGTTGGGCGAAGTGGGGCAAAGCCCGATTGTCATCGCCGTGCCCCATGCCGGGCGATATTACCCGCCCGATGTGCTGGCCCGCGCGCGGGTTGACCGTGCGGCGCTTGACCGGCTGGCTGACCCCTATGTCGATATTTTCGCCGACGCGCTGCGTGCGCAGGGGCCGTGCGTGCTGGTGGCTGATATGGCGCGCGCGGCGCTGGATTTGAACCGCGCAGCACAGGAATGGGACGCGCGCGATGTCGCGGGTGCAGAGCCGCGCGTGCCGCCCAGCCGCCGGGTGTTGAACGGGCTCGGCCTTATCCCCCGGCAAATCCATGGCGTGGGGGATTTGTGGCGCCGTCGGATGGATATAGAGGCGCTGCGCAAGCTGATCGATACCTACCATCGGCCATGGCATGCGGCGATTGCCGATGCGTTGATTGCGGCACGCGCACGCTTTGCCACGGCCATATTGATTGACCTCCATTCGATGCCGAGCCAACCATTGGGGCGGCCGCAATGGGTGATTGGTGACCGCCACGGGCGTAGCGCGTCGGGTGAGCTGGCCGATCAACTCATCGCGGTGGGGGAGGGGGCGGGGCTGATCGCGGCGCGCAACCACCCCTATGCCGGGGGATATGGTGTGGAGGCGCATGGCCGCCCGGTTCAGGGCATAGAGGCGGTGCAGATTGAAATCGACCGGGCGCTTTACCTGACCCCCGATGGAACTCCCGACGCGGGTGGGTGCGCGCGTATCGCCGCCATATTGGCGCGGTGCGTCGAAACGGCGTGCCAATATGCAAGCGCTGCGGGGCAAGGATTGGCACAAGCAGCCGAATGAGGATAAAAAACCGCCCCGCAGTTTCCCACGGGGCGGTCAGGGTCCAGGGAGGAGACACCGCATGCGGTGTCATCATCGCGCCGGAAAAAGGGGGGGAACCAGCGCCGATGACTTTGCTAAAATAGGAAAAGCCGCCGCCGGTTTCAAGTGCCCGGCGACGGCTTTTTGATTTTGGTTCGCAGAAAGCTAGTCGCAACCCTTAAGCGGTTGGCACCGCTTGCAGATTGGGCGGCGGCACCAGCCCGCTGTTCAATTGTTCGGCAAACAGGTCGCGCATGATGCCCATCGAAAACAGGTGCGCATAGATGAGCGGCAGCATGCCATTCTGGTTGATGCGGCGCAGCGCGTCGCCACGCAGGTCACGCAGCTTATTTTCGTCAATCATGCGGAAACCGCGATAGACATAAGGTTGTTCCTGCCCCTCGGCCTGGATCGACATTTCACCGTCCATCAATATGTCCAGCTTTTCTAGTTCGGCCATGAACGCCTGTGTGCGCGCACCAGCTTCTTCGAAATTCTTACAAAATTCGAGGATGTCGCTGGTCGCCTTGCTCGGCTGATCGCCGTCGAACAGCGGCGCGCCATCACCATCTTCGCTAAGGCCGGGTGCGGTGGGGTCAAAACAAAGCGACAATTCATCGCTGTCATCGCGCAATTTGGCGAGGAGGAAGGGGTAACGCCGAACATAGGCGGGAACATAAACCTGCTTGGTCAGCTTGCCTTCCTTGTCGACGAACAGGTTGATACCTTCGTTCATGCCCATCAGCGCAATGGGGACTGAGGGGGAGCCTGCCGAAAAGACAATCGGGAAAAAGCGGCCAGCGATGATGAATTCATCGATCGTCACCGGCACTGCATGGGCCTGAATTAAAAAGGGCGCGCTGTCCTGGCTTTGCAGCTTCAAATTGGCGTGCTGGCTGGTCGAAAGCGGCACCAGATCATTAAAAAACAGCGGCAAATTAGCGGCGGTCGCCATATATATTCTCCGGCAGAAAAATTTGTAGCACCCGCCGTCACTGGCGCGCACGAAGCGCCGCCTTTATTGGCACTTGCCGCCTTCTGCAAGTGGCGCGGCTAATCGGGCACGAGCACGCCGGGGTTGAACAGTCCTTTGGGGTCGAGCGCCGCCTTTAGACCGCGTAAAATGGCGATGCGTGTCGGGTCGCCCAATTCGCCAAATATTGCCCGCTTGCTGCGCCCAATGCCATGTTCGGCGCTGAGCGACCCGCCACGGGCGATGGCTGCCGCATAAACGGCCCGCCCCACGTCGCTGCCGTGCGCCGCTATCCATGCATTTGCATCGCTGCCCTGCGGGGGGCGTACATGGAAATGCACATTGCCATCGCCCAAATGGCCAAATGCAAGGCAGGAGACATCGGCAAACATGCGGATGAGTTCGGCGGGAAGGCTGGTCAATAGATCGGGCATGGCATCGACAGGCACCGATATATCATGCTGCATGGCAGGGCCGATTGCGCGCTCCGCCTCCGAAATGGAATCGCGGATGCGCCAGAAATCAACTGCTTGTGCTTCGCTGACGGCGATGGTCGCATCGCTGGCGATCCCCTCTGTCATGCAGGCGGAAAGGGCGGCTTCCAGCGCTGCGTCCGCGCCATCGCCCACGGCTTCGACCAAGATATGCCATGGGCCAGCGGTGGCGACCGGGCGGCGGGTGCCGGGGATATGCGCCAACACATGGGTCAGCGCCGCCTCTGGCAAAATCTCAAACCCCTCCAGCATATCACCCAATTCGCGGCGCATGCGGTGCAGGCAGGTCCGTGCAGCATCTGCCGTCATAACGCTCATCCAGCCGACGCCACGTTCGTGAACGGCGGGGCAAAGTTGCAGTGTGACACCGGTTACGATGCCCAACACCCCTTCGCTGCCGATGAAAATTTGTTTGGGGTCGGGCCCCTGATTATCCTTGGGCAGCGGGATCATCTGGTCGAGCAGGCTGCCGTCGGGCAACACAACCTCCAGCCCACGGGTCAGCGCACGCATGCTGCCGTGGCGCAGCACCTGTGTACCGCCAGCATTGGTTGCAACCAGCCCGCCGAGCGTGGCCGAACCCTTGCCGCCCAAGGTCAAAGGAAAACGCAACCCTTGCGCCGCTGCGGCATCATGCGCATGCGCCAATATCACCCCGGCATCGGCAAAGAGCAGTTGCCCGTCCACATCCAGTCGCCGGATGCGGTGCATACGGCGCAGGGAGAGGAGGAGCATGTCGCCCGTTTCATCGGGCGTCGCACCTGCACATTGTCCGCTGTTGCCGCCTTGCATGGTCAGCGGCTGCCGCGCATCGGCGCACAGGCGGACAATCGCCCGCACCTCTGCCGTTGTCGCAGGCGATAACATCGCTGCAGCATTGCCATGTACCCGTCCGCGCCAGTCGCTGAGCCAAGGTGCCATTTCTGTGGCGTCATGGGTAAAAGCCTTTGGCCCCAAGAGTTTGGCGAGTTGGGAGAGGAGGGTCCGGTCAACCATGGCGCTGGCATAGCCTTATTGCATGGTGCGTGCAGCATTTTCCTTGACTTTCGGCGCTTGGCGGCCATAGGCGCGCGCAGCGCGGACGCCATGTGGGATAAAGTGACGCCGCCCATTCGCAATTTTCCGGAAAAAATTGATGCATTTTGCCGACCTCGGCCTTTCAGATGAATTGCTGCGCGCCGTGACCGAGGCGGGCTATAGCGAACCAACGCCGATTCAAGCTGCCGCCATTCCGCAGGTGCAGATGATGCGCGACCTTATCGCCATCGCGCAAACCGGCACGGGCAAGACGGCCAGTTTCGTGCTGCCAATGATCGACATTTTGGCGCATGGCCGCGCGCGTGCGCGCATGCCGCGCACGCTCATCCTCGAACCGACGCGGGAATTGGCCGCACAGGTTGCGGAAAATTTTGAGAAATACGGCAAATATCACAAGCTTTCGATGGCGCTGCTGATTGGCGGTGTCCAGATGGGGGATCAGGTCAAGGCACTGGAAAAAGGCGTCGATGTTCTTATCGCCACCCCCGGCCGCCTGATGGATTTGTTTGAACGCGGCAAAATATTGCTGACCGGCTGCACCATGTTGGTCATCGATGAAGCCGACCGCATGCTCGACATGGGCTTCATCCCTGATATCGAAACCATCTGCACCAAATTGCCAACGAACCGGCAGACATTGCTTTTTTCAGCGACCATGCCGCCGCCGATCAAGAAACTGGCGGACAAATTCCTCTCCAACCCCAAATCGGTGGAGGTGGCGCGCCCCGCATCGGCTAATATCAATATCACCCAGCGCTTGGTCAAAGTCACTGAGCGCGGAAAGCGCGACCTGCTCGTTGATATGCTGCATGGATTTGCCGACCCGACGGCGATTATTTTCTGCAACCGCAAGACGATGGTCCGTGACCTCGCCAAACAATTGCAGCGCGCGGGTTTCGCCGTGAGCGAAATCCATGGTGATATGGACCAACCCAGCCGCCTTAAAGAATTGGAACGGTTCAAGGCGGGCGATATCAACATCTTGGTCGCATCCGACGTTGCGGCACGCGGATTGGACATCAAAGGGGTCAGCCATGTCATAAATTATGACACGCCTTGGCACCCCGATGATTATGTCCACCGTATTGGCCGCACGGGCCGCGCCGGGGCAAAGGGCGATGCCTATACTTTTGTCACCGACAAGGATGTCGAGGCGATCGAAAGCGTCCAGAAACTTATCGGCACAAAGATTGACTGGGCGCAAATTGGCGATGCCGTGCGACATGCTGAAAAGGCGGAAAAGCCGGCGGCAGCCCGCGACAAGCGTACGGCGAAACGCGATGATGCGTCCCGCGCCCCAAGCAAGACGACCAAGGCTGCTGCAACGCCTGCCCCTAAGTCCGAGCCTAAGGCGACAAAGCCCGCCAAGCGTGCGCCCAAGGATGATTTGGATGGGCCGGATGATGGTTGGAATGGCCCGATGCCGGGCTTTTTGGATTTCCGCTTTGACCGTTAATCGGCGCTGAGCGCGGTCAATATTTGGTCGAGTAGCCAATCGCGTGCGGCATCATCTGCAAAACCATGACTGGCGCTTGCAACATAATGGGTGGGGATGCGCGCGTGCAACGGCTGCCAGAACGGCGATTGCCATTGTTCGATAAAAATCTGGGCGGTGCGGTCGCCGCGCGCCAGCAATAAAGTCGCCGGAATGTCCGACGACTGCATCGCTGCGGCCATGCGGGCGGAAAGTGAATCCAAATTCTGCGGGGCGGCGCTGCCACCTCGTGCGGCGGATATTCCGCGCCATAATTTGCCGAGATCAACCCCGCCGCGCAATAAGCGCAGCCATTCATCGGGGCGGCGCAATTTTGCCCAATATCGCGCCCGGATTGCCGCTGCGGGGGGCAGGGCGGGTTCGCCATCACCCTCCGCCGCATCCTCAATCACCCATGGGTTGGCAAGCAACAGACCATCGATACCCGCAGCTGCATGGAACAACATCAATGCGGCAGCCGCATCGCAATTGCCAAAGGCGGTGATGCGTTGCAGCCTTGGGCAGGCGGCGCGAAAGGCGGCGGCGGCGGCGGTAATGTCCGCCGCGCTCGTCAAAAAGCCACCATTCTCCCCCTCGCTATCGCCGACCCCGCGCCGGTCATAGCGCCACACCGGGTGCCCGCGTGCGGCAACCTCCGCCGCCAACCAGCTTTGCGACCGGTGCGCACCGGCGCGCACTTCATTGCCGCCTGAAATGAGCAGTAGGCCGTGATGTCCCGCTGCATCGTCCAGCGTCGCAGCGCAGTTTTGCCCCGCGACTGGGAAGTTCAGCCAACTGCGCATTGCACCGCCCAATCCGCCAAATCCTGCGCCATCGTCGCCGCCATCGCCATATCTTCGCCCGGCTCTGCGCGCAGCCAGAGCGCGCTTCCCGCCATTTCGGCTGGGCTCACCAACCGTAGTGGCTGGATGTCGGCACATTGCGCCTGTTCCAGCCCGTCGAACATGGCCAGCGACAGGCGATTACCGGCAAGCTCGACATGGCCGTTGCGTTCGGCCAGTGCGCGCACATCCGCCGCGCTGATCGTGCGCCCAGCCTCCCGTTCGCTGGCGATGCGGGTGCGCACCATGGTTTTGAGGATGCTTGCCCCGCCGACAGGGGCCATGCGCCAATGCCCGACGGCAGTTGCCGCTGCATCGTCGACCAACGCGCCGCCGCGCCACGCGGCGGTCACAAAGGGATGCTCTATCGTCGCGGCATATTGCGCGACCGCGCTGCGCCAACCATCCAACGTCACCGCCGATGTGGCGAGCAGATCATCGTTTTGGCCCGGCAAGTCGGGTAAATGGCTGTCAATGCCCATCAAACTTAGCGTGCGCATCGTGTGCACGAGCGTGCGACGCATGCGGTTTGCTTCGTCAAAAAACGGCGGGAGGAGGAGGATGTGGGCGCGCGCAGCCCCGTCAAGCGGTGAAAATCGCAGACAATTTCCCCCTGCCATGCGTCTCAGCCAAGCGCCTTGCGCGCCGCAAAGGTGACCAGTCCGCCAAAGCTTTCAAATGCTTCGATATCCACGTCATCATCATCGATGGTGATGCCCAGACGATCCTCCAATTCGGTGAGCAGCGTCGCCACCGCCATCGAATCGAGCTCGGGGATTGCGCCGAACAGAGGGGTATTTTCGTCAAATTCGGCTACCCGGGCCGCAGACAGGCCGAGCATATCGACCAGCGTGCTGCGCACCGTTTCTTCCACCATATTGCGATCATCTGTCATGTGCGGCCCCGAATTTTCCTGTCATGGCTGTGCTTTGCGCCTCGCTAGCTGCGCCGCAGCAGCGCCGCAAGCGGGGAAAGCATATCGCGTGCTGCACCCGGCCAAGCGGCGGTTTGCGCCAAATCCCATGCGCGGATGGTGATGAGCGGTGCGCAATCCTCCATCCAGTCGCGCTTATACCCATCATCGCCGGTGCCAAAATCAATCCGCGCCACCTTGTCCATGTCAAATGCGTGCCGGAACAATGCGTGGGTCAGCAATGTGCCGGGGGATAGTGCATCCTGCCCCGATACATGCGCCAATTTGTGGATATAGGCATTTTTGTCGGCGACCGTCCAATATTGCGCGGCAACTGCTACACCATCGATCCGTGCGATACCCAGACGCAATTCACCCGCCGCAGCATCCGCACGCGCCCGCGCACGCAAGAATAATGGTTGCCCCTCCGCCGGTTTCCAGCTGGCACGATAGACCGCTTCATATTCGTCCCACAGCGCATCATCAAAGCGGGTTTCGATGCGCAGATCGACCAATCCCTTTTTTGCCTTGCGTTGGACGGTGGAGCGTAATGCGCCGGGCCGCGCCGCCCACCAATCGTCAAAGCTGCGTCCCTTGGTGTCGAGCCAGTGATTCTGATTGGCGCTGTGGCTTGCCACCCGCCAGCCACCCATGCGCAACGCATCTGCCACCCGTTCGGCCATGCCATCAGCCGCAGGGATGGATTCGAGCAGCAAACTATGCCCATGTCGGCGCAAATCGCGCGCCAAATGGGCCAGATATTCCTCACCCGCCCCATCGATTACCGGCTGCCAGATAAAGCTGTACCAATTGGCAAGGCTGCGCAATCTACCATCACGCGCGATCAGCGGCATCGTGACCCGGCCTGCATTGTCGCGCGCGGTTGCAATGCATAATCGTCCATCGGTCATGCAATATTTTGCCATGTCAGCGAACCAGTCGGCGCGCAGAAAATATCGTTGCGGCGCATCGCTGGCCAAGGCGGCAAGATTATCGCTATATTCACATTCGACTGGCATGACGCGCTGGTTACTGCCCTCGCAACGATAAAAATTGTCTTAGCACATGCCCCATGATTCGACGCCATTGCCGATTGCGCCCCAACCGATTGACCATTTGCTGCTGCGCGGGGCCCCGCAGGACGATGCGTTGCACCTGCGCGAAGGGGCGATACCTTTCGCGGAGGCTGAGCGGCGCGTTGCGCGCCTAGCCGCAATATTGGCGGCGCGCCAATTGGGCACAGGTGCGCGCGTAGCGACGTGGCTGGGCAAGGGTTGGTTGTCGGCGCTGATGCCGCTCGCCGCTGTGCGTGCGGGTTATATTCATGTGCCGATCAACCCCTTGCTCAAGCGCGCGCAAGTTGCGCATATTTTGGCAGATAGCGGCGCTGCTCTGCTGCTCAGCAATGCTGGCCGTATCGCGAGTTTTGAGGCAGGCGATGTGCCAGCGTCATGTGCATTGGTTGAGGATGCGGCGCTCGGCGCTGATGCGCTGGTGGCGGGCGATATGCTGGGCGCATGCGCCGCGTCGACCGATACGCTTGCCGCAATATTATATACGTCGGGTTCAACGGGACGACCCAAAGGGGTGATGTTGAGCCACGCCAATCTGTGGCTCGGTGCGCAAGCGGTTGCCCATTATCTGGGACTATGCGCCGATGACCGACTGCTCGGCGTTTTGCCCTTCAGCTTTGATTATGGCCAAAATCAATTGTTGGGCGGCTGGTATGCGGGGGCGAGCATCGCGCCGCTGGATTATTTGACGCCAACAGAGGTGGTGCGCGCGGTCGATCGTTACGGCATCACCACGATTGCCGGTGTTCCGCCGCTTTGGGTACAATTGCTCGATTGCGCATGGCCCGATGCAACCGCCGCACGCATCCAACGCATCACCAACAGCGGCGGCGCGCTCACCCCACGGCTGGTGCGCGGTTTGTGCGAAAAATTCCCCGCGGCCCGCATTTTTGCCATGTATGGTTTGACGGAGGCGTTCCGATCCACCTTCCTGCCGCCAGAGCTTATCGCCGAGCGGCCCGAATCTATTGGCAAGGCCATCCCCCATGCTGAAATATTGATCGTGCGGGACGATGGCAGCCCAACCGCGCCGGGGGAAGCAGGCGAGCTTGTCCATTGCGGCCCGCTCGTCGCGCAGGGATATTGGCAGGATGCCGAACGCACGGCGCTGCGTTTCCGCCCCGCACCGGCGCATAGCCAATATGGTGGCACCGCCGTCTGGTCGGGCGACAAGGCGGTGCGCGATGGCGATGGCTTTTTAAGCTTTGTCGGCCGCGATGATGAAATGATCAAAACCAGCGGCAATCGCGTCAGCCCGACCGAGGTGGAGGAGGGGGCGGCGATGACCGGCCTTGTCGCCGAATCGGTTGCCTTTGGCGTGAAGGATGCGAACGCTGGTGCGACTATCGCCTTGGTGGCGCGGGGTGCGCAGGGCACGGATAAACTGGCGCTGGAAGGGGAATTGCGCGCAGCATTGCGCCGCGAACTGCCCAATTTCATGCAACCTAAATATATTTTGCTGTGGGATGATTTGCCCCGCAATGCCAATGGTAAACTCGACAGGGTGGCGATTATTGCGACGGCGTCGGTGGAGCTTGGCGCATGAACGGCGAACGCAAGGCAAAGCCGATGGGCCCCATCCCGGCGGGCTATGCGGCCGATGCATCCGCCATGTTGCTGATCGGCGGCGAACGCGCCGATGCCTTGGTCGAAAGGGCAGGGGACACGCCGCTCTTTGTCTATGACACCGCGCTTATTGGTGCGCGTATCGCGCATTTGCGCGCCGCGCTGCCTGCCGAAATCGATATCCATTATGCGATAAAGGCAAACAGTCATCCCGCGTTGCTACGATATATGGCGGGGCAGGTCGGCGGTTTTGATATTGCATCGGGCGGCGAATTGGCGCTGGCCATGGCGGCGGGGATGGCGGCTGACGCCATCAGCTTTGCAGGGCCGGGCAAGCGTGACGATGAATTGACCGCCGCCATCCGTGCTGGCGTCACGCTCAACCTTGAAAGTGAGGGGGAGGCTGCACGCGCGCTAAATATCGCCGAAAAATTGGGGGTGCGCCCGCGCCTTGCGGTCAGGGTGAACCCCGATTTTGACCTGAAGGGGTCGGGCATGCGTATGGGCGGCGGGGCAAAGGCTTTTGGCGTCGATGCAGATCGGGTGCCCGCGCTTATCCGTCGCATCCTTGATGCGGGCGCAGACTGGCAAGGGCTGCATATTTTTGCGGGCAGTCAGGCGCTCGACGCTGCATCGATAGCGGAAACGCAGGCTGCCACCCTTGCTCTGGCCGACGATATTTCGGCGCACGTCGGCGCCGTACCACCCTTGGTCAATATTGGTGGCGGGCTGGGTGTTCCCTATTTTCCGGGCGACGTGCCGGTTGACGTCGCGCATGTGGGGCAGGAACTGGGCCGCAGCCTCAGCCAATCTGCGCTGGCGCAGAATGGCACGACGCGTTTTGCGATGGAATTGGGGCGCTACCTCGTTGCCGAAGCGGGCGTCTATCTGACGCGCATCGTCGATATTAAGCAGAGCCATGGCGAAACATTTGCAATGGTCGATGGCGGCCTCCACCACCAATTGGCCGCGTCGGGCAATTTCGGCACGGTGGTGCGGCGTAATTACCCGCTGGCGATCGCCAATCATTTTGGCGCCCCGGCAAGCCATATCGTCCATATCGCGGGTTGCCTGTGTACGCCGCTCGACAAATTGGGCGATGCGGTTCTGCTGCCAGAGGCATCGGTAGGGGATCTTGTCGCGATATTTCTGGCGGGCGCTTATGGTGCGAGCGCCAGTCCGGCGGCATTCCTTGGCCATCCGGCGGCGCGTGAGTTGGTGCTGGGCGCATAAGCCCATTGTTTTTCGCGGCCCGTACGGCAGCCAATATCATTTAATCCTAACGCTATATTCACCCTTCGCGGTGCAAAGAGGATGCGCATGGGTGGGCCGGTCATGGCCCATTCCTGCCAAAAGAAGGATGTTTGCGATGAAAATCAAGAGCTTGCGAAGCTCGTTGACGCTGGGTGTCAGCATGGCCGCGATGGTGATGACTGGCTGTGCTGGCGGAGTCGGCAGCGGACAGCAATTGCCGCCAGCATCCTTTAACCCGCAGTTGGAGGGGCCGGGTGAGGAATATGTCATCGGCCCGCTCGACCAATTGACCGTTTTTGTCTGGCGCAATCCCGATCTGGGTGGACGGGTGCAGGTGCGCCCGGACGGGCGTATTTCCATCCCCCTGATTGCCGATATGCCTGCCGTTGGTAAAACGCCGACGATGCTGGCGCAGGATATTCGCCTGCAATTGTCGCGGTATATCAACGATCCGATTGTCAGCGTCATCGTCAATGAATTTTCGGGCACCTATTCGCAGCAAGTGCGGATTATCGGCGCGACCGAACAGCCTGCAGCCATTCCGTTTCGGGCCAATATGACATTGCTCGACGCGATGATCGCGGTTGGCGGGCTCAATGAATATGCGGCCGGTAACCGCGCGCGGCTGGTGCGCACCAATCGCGGTACGGGGCGGCAGAATGAATATGCGCTGCGCATCAATGATCTGATCCGGCGCGGCGACACCAGCGCCAATGTCCGGCTGCAACCGGGCGACGTCATCATCATTCCTGAAAGCGCCTTTTAATGAGTGGTTTGCTCGATGAATTTAAGGTTGCGCTGCATGGCATATGGCAGCGGCGCTGGCTGGCGATGGCGGTTGCATGGGCAGTCTGCCTGCTCGGCTGGCTGGTGGTCGCGCTGATCCCCAACTATTATGAATCGCACACGCGCATCAAAATGGAAGTGACCGACGTCGTCCCGGATGCCAATTCCAACCCGCTCGACGATCAGCGGCGAATTGACCAGCTGCGTCAGGAATTGTCGAGTGCCAGCAATCTTGCCGAAGTCGCGGTGGCAGCTGGGATGATTGACCGCAGCGCCAGCGAAGCGGAGCGCGCTTCGGCCGCCGCCGCATTGCAACAGGCAACAAAGGTCACTGCCACGCCAGACAATATCATCGACTTGACGGTTTCCTTGGGCGATGGCGGCCGTTCCGGCCCCGAAGCCGCGGCACTGGTGACGCGCGTCGTGGAAAATGTCGTGTCGGTTTTTCGTGATGCGCAAATTCGCGGTGGCACCGCAGATGCGGCGCAGACCATCCGCTTTCTCGATCAGCAAATCACCGAATCGCAAACTAAATTGTCTGAGGCCGAACAGGCGCGTGCCGGTTTTGAGGCGCGCAATCTGGGTTTGTTGCCGGGTGCAGGTTCGCCCGCGATGCGGCTGGAATCGGCGCGCGCCGAAATGGCGCAGATCGATACGCAGTTAATCGCGGTTACCAGCCAGCTTGCGGCAACCCCGCAAACTATGCCCGGCCTGCCAAGCACAGGGATTGGCGTTGCGCGTCAGCAATTGGCCAATGCGCAGGCGGAACTTGCGGGGATGCGTGCGCGCGGGCTGACCGCCGCCCATCCCGATGTTATCGCACTCAATAGCCAGATCGCCGCGCTGCGGGCGCAGGCCGCCCGTGAACCGAGCGGTGGCGGCGGGGCCATGTCCAACCCCGCTTATGCCGGGCTGGTCGCGCAACGTAATGCGTTGCAGGCACGGCGCGCGCAACTGGCGGGCGATGTTGCCAACATCACCGCAATGCGCACGCGCGAACCGGCGGTGGCAGCCGAATATGACCGGCTCAACCGCGAATATAATGTGCTGAAAGATCAGAATGATCGTCTGGTCGCGCGGCGCGAACAGGTGCGGCTGCGCGGTGCCGCCGAAAGCAATGCCGATGCGGTGCGTATTGACGTGCTCGACCCGCCGACCAGCCCACGCGCGCCCACCAGTCCGAACAAGCCGTTGCTCGTTTGGGCGGTGCTCTTTGCCGGATTGGGTGCAGGCTTGGCTGCTGCATTTTCGATCAGCCAGATTCAGACGACTTACCCCACCGCGGCACGTCTTGCGCGGTCGAGCGGGCTGCCGGTGATCGGTTCGGTCACCGAACAATTGACCGATGCGCTGCGCGATGCGCGCGCCCAACGCCTTAAACGCTTTGCCATGGCGGGGGCGGGGCTGGCGCTGCTCACCACCCTGTTGTTCGCCCTGGAAATTTTCCAACGCATGCGCGTTGGTTGACCCTTGCCCATGACCGGAGAGAAAAAAGACATGACGGACATGAAGCCCATCAAGCGCAAGGGAAGCCTGCTCGAACGCGCCGACGACCGTTTCGGTTTTGGCGGACAGTTACGCAAGCTGGAACCCGGCGCATTGAACGATGGCCCGGTGATAGAGGGTAAGGCCGCACCCCGCACGCCGGCGCCGCGCCGTGGGCGTAAGGTGGATGCCGCGCCGGTCGAAGTTCCCGCCCCAGTGTCCGCCGCCGCACCGCCGGCCACGCTTGCGCCTGTAGAAACCGAAACGCGGGCAATAACGCCCGCCGCTGCGCAGAATGTCGCTTATGCGCGCATGGAACCCACAGCGCCGATGCAGCCGGTCAGCCGCGCGCTATTGGCACAACATGGCTTTATTTCTGCAGATGGTGCCACCGGCCCGTTGGCAGAGGAATATCGCCTGATCAAGCGGCAGATTTTGCGCGCCGCTGCGTTGCCCGGTGGCAAAAAAATATTGGTCGCATCGGCGCAACCTGAGGAGGGTAAGAGCTTTACCGCCATCAACCTCGCCCTCTCGTTGGTTGCGGAACAGGGGCTGTCGGTCATCTTGGTCGATGGCGATTTTGCGCGGCAAACCATTCCCACGCGTTTGGGACTGGTGCCGGACAAAGGTCTGCTCGATGCGCTGGCTGACCCCAATATCAACCTCGCCCAATGCATCATCCCGACCGATATTGCAGGCCTTGCGGTGCTGCCTGCCGGCACATCGAGCGCGCGTGATACCGAATTGATTAATTCAGCGCGCATGGTCGAATTGATGGCGCAACTAGAAGCTGGCGCGCCCGACCGCGTCATCATTTTTGATTCGATGCCGCTGCTCGCCGCATCATCGGCTGGCGTATTGGCACAACGCTGCGGTCAGGTTTTGGTCGTGGTGCGTGCCGACGTGACGCGCGAAGCCGCGCTGCGCGATGCCATTGGCCTGATTGGTCAACATCCCAATATTTCTCTGCTGCTCAACCGCGTGCGCTTCACCCCCGAAGGGCGACGCTTTGGCAGCTATTATGGTGAAGGAGGCTGAAATGCCCCGCAAATACGCCCCTCTCTTGACTGCAGCGACATCGCTGCTCGCGCTCAGCCTCGCCAATGGCGCAGCAGCGCAAAGCGTTGGTGATGGCGGTGGACTGCCGTCCAATGCGCCCAATTTTGGTGTGCCTGCTGGACAGCCGGGCTATGGTGATCCTTCGCCCGCGCCCAATGGCAATTCGGCGAATCGCGGCAACCGGAATCGCGACGGGGATGGGGATGGCGGCGAACGTCGCCGGGTTGTTGATGTGACCCCCTATATCGAAGTTGGGCAAGTGGTCAGCGCCGAACTCAGCAATGGCAATGACGCGGTTACCTATTCGACGGTGGCGGTTGGCGTCGATGGTGTGGTTGCGACCCGCCGTGTCGCGCTTGCTGCCAGCCTGCGTTACGAACGGCGTATCGGCTGGGACGATGCGATTGGCGATAATGATGTGATTTCCGGGCTGGTGCGCGGGCGGCTGGATGCCGCCCCCGGCCTGGCGCTGGAAGCAGGGGCGTTGGCTACCCGTGCCAGCCTCGACGGTCGTGGCGGCAGCCCCGATTTCACCGTGGGGGATCGGTCGAATGTCGCCAACCTTTACTCCATCTATGCCGGGCCGACCTTTGGCCGCCGCTTTGGCGATTTGGACGTAGGCGCGGCATATCGCTTTGGCTATTCGCGCAGTGAAGTCGAATTTGCGCCGGTGCTGACACCGGGCGCGCAGCCGCTCGGCAGCTTTGATGAATCCACCAACCATGCGGCGATTGCCAGCATCGGTATGCGTCCGGGGCGTTTGCCGCTCGGCTGGAAATTGTCGGGCGGTTGGGACCGGGATGATTCGGGGCAGCTTGACCAGCGTTATCAGGGGCTGTTTGGTCGTCTCGACCTCACCTTGCCGGTGTCGCCAACCTTGGCGTTGGTTGGCGGGGTTGGCTATGAGGATATAGAGGTCAGCTATCGTCCGCCGCTTACAAATGGCGCGGGCCAGCCGGTCGTCGATGCCAATGGCCGGTTCGTTACCAATAATGCCGCACCGCGCACCATCGCCTTTGAAACCGATGGGCTGATTTACGATGCCGGTGTCATGTGGCGACCGTCACGTCGCCTGAGTGCGGAGGCACGCGTTGGCCGCCGCTATGGCGATATGACCTATACCGGCAGCCTTAGCTATGTGGCGTCGCAGAACACCGGCTATCAGATCGGCCTTTATGACGGCATCAGCACGATTGGCCGGTCGCTGTCGGCCGGGCTCAGCGCACTGCCGACCGATTTCACCGCTTTCCGTAACGGGGTGGACGGGGCACTTGGCGGCTGCGCATTTGGCAATGGTGGCGGCACCTGCCTTGGCCCGACGACCAATAATTTGTCGGGATTTGCGTTTCGCAATCGCGGTATCGTCGCGTCGATGTCGTCGCGCGGGCGTGGTTGGACGGTCGGCGTTGCTGTCGGTTACGACCGGCGCAACTATGTTGCCAATGGGCTCAGCGCGCTGCCGACGATCGACGGGCAGGTGGACGAAAGCTATTACGCCTATGTCGCCGCGTCGCGCGCGTTGGATGATCGCACAACCTTTGGCTTTAACAGCTATGCCACCGCCTTTGACAGCGGCACCGGGCTTGATGCGCTCTCTTATGGCGCGGGGCTAGACCTTGGCCACAGCTTCCTGCCGCGATTGCAGGGGAATGCGGCGGTTTCGGTCAATGCAATCGATCAGGATGGGTTTAATACGCGCGTTTTTGCATCCGCGCTTTTGGGGCTGCGCTATTCCTTCTGATGGAGGGGTGGCTCGACAATAGTTTAGAGGATAATATAGCGCCATGTACGACAGTTTTTATGGACTTTCGGCTCGCCCGTTCCAGCTAACGCCGGACCCGCGTTTCTGGTTTGAAAGCGCGACGCACCGCACCGCTATGTCCTATCTGGGCTATGGCTTGGCGCAGGGTGAGGGGTTTATTGTCATCACCGGTGAGGTGGGATCGGGTAAGACCACATTGGTTGGCCATGTCCTGCAATCGATTGATCCGGCACGGCTGACCGCCGCCAAATTGGTGACGACGCAGGTGGGGGATGCCGATTTGCTGCGTCTGGTCGCCGATGCATTTGGCATCGCCATTGCCAGCCCCGCCAAATCGGATGCGCTGTCGGCGATTGAAAATTTCCTGCATGAAGAAGCGCGCGCCGGTCGGCGCACCCTGCTGATTGTCGATGAAGCGCAAAATCTCGATTTTTCGGCGCTCGAAGAATTGCGCATGCTGTCCAATTTCCAACTGGGTGAAAGCCCGTTGATGCAGATTTTCCTGCTTGCCCAGCCGGAGTTTCGCAAAACGCTCGCCTCACCCGAGCTGGAACAATTGCGCCAGCGCGTCATCGCCACCCACCATTTGGAAGCGATGCTGCCCGAAGAAATCGGCCCCTATATTCAGCACCGTCTGCGGCTGGTCGGTTGGCAGAACGACCCGCATTTCACCCCCGATGCCTTTGACGCTTTGTGGCGTGCCAGCGCGGGGGTGCCGCGCCGGTTGAATGGTGTTGCCAGCCGCCTGCTCCTTTATGGTGCGGTGGAGGAAAAGCACCAGCTTGTCGGCGAAGATGTCGCCAATGTGGTGGAGGATATGGGTCTGTCGACCGACGCCTTGCGCGCTGATTTGCCTGCCGCCGCGCCGGCTGAAACCAGCGAAGTGGTAGCCGAAGAGCCACAAACGCCCGCCGAACCGAATACTACCGAACCGAACATTGCTGCGCCCACCATTGTTAGTGGGGATGTTGCGGGGGAACCCGCCGCACCGCCGGTAGCGCTTGCCCATGTGTGGAGCGACCAGAGCCACAATGAGCTCGCGCCCGACGTGGCTGACGCAGGGGTGGCCGCACCCATCGCTGAAGCACCTGCTGCCCCCCCCGCCGAAGCGCCCGCTGAATCCGTGACGGATGCGCCGTCGGTGGATGCCGAAGCGCTGCCCTTGGTGGATGCGGTTCCCGCCAGCCCAGTCGACGATGCACAGGTTGCGGCGCTAAAGGCGCGTATCGACGCGCTCGAAGCGCGCGGGGTGGAACAGGATGCCGCCATCCGCCGCATCCTCGGCCTGCTCATCCAATGGGTCGAACAGGATGGCGATGCGCCAGCCAGTGCGGCGATTATCGCGGCCAACCGCGCCGCCTGATCGAACGTGCCGCCTTCGCCCCCATCCACCTGCGCCCGGCGACCCGTCGTCAATGGTTTATCGGTCGATGTGGAGGATTGGTTTCAAGTCGGCGCATTTGAAGCGACGATCGACAAGGGTGACTGGAACCGCCTCGACTATCGGGTGGAGGCGAATGTCGAACATATATTGGCAAGCTTTGATGCCGCTGGCGTAAAGGCGACATTTTTCACGCTGGGCTGGGTGGCCGAAAAATCCCCCGCCATGCTGCGCCGCATTGTCGATGCGGGGCATGAACTCGCTAGCCATGGCTATGACCATGCGCGCGTTTTCCATATGGACGCGGCCGACTTCGCGGCGGATCTGGCGCGCGCCAAGGGCTTGTTGGAGGATGCGGGCGGGGTCGCAATTTCCGGTTATCGCGCGCCCAGTTTTTCCATCGATAAAAAAACGCCCTGGGCGCATCATATATTGGCAGAAGCGGGCTATGCCTATTCCTCCAGCGTCGCGCCGGTGGTGCATGACCATTATGGCTGGCCCGACAGCCCGCGCTTTGCATGGTGTCCGGTGCCGGGCGCGCCGCTGATCGAACTGCCGGTAACGACAGCACGCCTTGCCGGGCGGACGCTGGCGGCGGGTGGCGGCGGCTTTTTCCGCCTGCTCCCATATGCTTTTAGCCGTTGGGCGGTGGCGCAGGTCAATGCGCTGGGTGAACCGGCGATGATTTATTTTCACCCATGGGAAATCGACGTCGATCAACCGCGCGTCACCGCAGCGCCGATCAAATCGCGCCTGCGCCACTATAGCCGACTGGCGGCGATGTTGCCCAAGCTGGAACGGTTGATCGCTGATTTTCGCTGGGGGCGGATCGATGCGATACTGCCCGATATTGCGGCACGCCTCGCCGCGGAACGGGCGGCGGCATGAAGATGGAAAGCAACGTCTTTGCAACAGATGCGCTGCGTGTCACGCGCGACGTCGCCGATGCCACGGTCGATGCATTTGTCGCACGCATGGCCGGTGCCACCCCCTTTCATCGCGTTGCATGGGGCAGGGCGATAGAGGGGGCGACAGGGCACAGCTTACATAACCTCGCGGTGGTGGACGGTGCCGGTGCGTTGCATGGTATTTTGCCTTTGCACCATGTCCGCTCGCGCCTGTTCGGCAATGCGCTGGTTTCGGCAGGTTTTGCCGTCGATGGCGGCATTTTGGCTGATGGGGATGTTGCGGCGGCTATGCTGGGTGCGGCGGCAGTCGATCTGGCGCATCAATTGGCTGTTCCGGCGGTCGAACTGCGCGGCGGCCCAACCCCTGATGGCTGGCAGAGCGTTGCGGATGCGCATCTCGGCTTCGTTGGGCCGATTTTGGCGGACGATGATGCCCAGCTTGCTGCCATTCCGCGCAAACATCGGGCCGAAGTGCGCAAGGCATTGGCCAATGATTTGCAGGTCAGCACCGGGCGGGATGCGGCGGCGCGCGCCGAACATTATCATATTTATGCGACCAGCGTCCGCAATCTGGGGACCCCGGTTTTTCCGCGTGGACTATTCCATGCGGTGCTCGATCAATTTGGCGAAGATGCCGATATTTTGACCATCCATCATCAGGGCGCAGCGGTGGCGAGTGTGCTGTCGCTCTATGATCGCGATACCGTCTATCCATTCTGGGGTGGCGGGACCCAGGCAGCGCGCGGCCTGCGCGCCAATGAACTGCTCTATTTCGCGCTGATGCGCCATGCGCGTTTGCGCGGATGCAGCCGGTTCGACTTTGGCCGGTCGAAAGTGGGTAGCGGGCCAGCGGCGTATAAGAAAAATTGGGGATTTGATGCTACACCCCTGTGCTACAGCCATTGGTCAAATGATGGCGGGTCGCGGGACATCAACCCCAATAGCGCCAAATATCGCGCAATGGTGACGATGTGGCAGCGATTGCCGCTGCCACTGGCCAATTTTCTGGGGCCGCTGATTGCGCGCCAATTGGGGTAAGGGACTGGGGCCGTGAGTGAGATTTTATTCTTGGCGCACCGCGCTCCATGGCCACCCGACCGGGGGGACCGCATTCGCAGTTGGCACATGCTGGCGCATCTGGCGCGGCTGGCGCATGTGCATGTCGCCGCCTTTGCCGATAGCGCAGCGGACCGTGCGGCCGCGCTGCCCAAGCTTGAAAATATCACCGCCAGCCATTTTATCCGGGTCCGGCAAAAATCACGCGCAGCGGCCGCGCTCTACGCGCTGCCGCGCCGGCTGCCTTTATCCGTCGGCCTGTTCCACGATGCGGCGATGGCGCAGCATGTCGAACGGCTGCTCAATGTCCGGCCGATCAGCCATATCGTCGCCTTTTCCGGCCAGATGGCACAATATGTACCGGGCAGTTTCGGCGGCAATTTCCTGATGGATTTTGTCGATGTCGATTCGGCTAAATTTGAAAGCTATGCGCGTGAGGACGCGTGGTGGCAGCCGATGCGCGCCGTCCATGCATGGGAAGCGTGGCGGCTCGCCCGGTGGGAAGAGGACGTTGCGCACCGGGCGCAATTTTCGCTGTTGGTGAGCGAGGCGGAGGCCAATTTGTTCCGTTCACGCGCGCGCCTGCCCGCGCGACGCGTTCATGCCATTGGCAATGGCATCGACATGGCGCATTTCCACACCATGGGCGACTGGCAGCCGCTTGATGCCGCAACGCGTGGCACCGGACCCTTGCTATGCTTTACCGGGCAGATGGATTATCGCCCGAATGTGGATGCGGTGCGGCGTTTCGCGCAGGAAATTTTGCCCTTGGTCCGCGCCGATTTTGCCGATGCGCGCTTTGCCATCGTCGGACGTTCGCCCAATGAAGCGGTGCGCGCGCTGGCCAATCTGCCCGGTGTCATCGTCACGGGCGAAGTGCCGGATACGCGCCCTTGGCTTGCCGCCGCCGATGTCGTTGTTGCGCCGTTGGCAATTGCGCGCGGCGTGCAGAATAAATTGCTCGAAGCCATGTCAATGGCGCGGCCGGTGGTCGCCAGCCCCGAAGCGGTGGAGGGGCTGTCCGCCCGCGCGCCGCAGGAATTGCTGGTGGCGGACAGCAACCGGGACACGGCACTGGCCGTCAAGCGTTTGTTGGGTGATCCGGTATTGGCAGCCGATATGGCCAAAGCGGCACGGGCACGCGTTGTCACCGATTATAGCTGGCAGGCCGCGTTGCGCCCGATGGATAAGCTATTGGGTCTGGCCGCCAAAAATCCGGCGGTGACGGGCAAGGCAGCAGAGCCGCTGCGCGCGGCCTGAGGCGGTGCGCGCAGTCCAAAAAATTCCGTTTGCGTGGCAACGACCCTTGGCGTTGCTTGCCATCGCTTATGTGCTGCTGCTCGTGCTTTTCTGGCGCGATACCGCGCATTTGATGCGCCTGTGGTGGACCAGTTCCACCTTCACCCATTGTCTTTTCATCCTGCCGCTGATTGGCTGGCTGGTCTGGTTGCGTGCCGGGGAATTGGCCAAATTGGTGCCGCAGTCGTGGTGGGGGGGGCTTATCTGGCTGGCGGGCGGTGCCATGGTCTGGATGTTCGGCGCGGCGGGCAGTGTTGCATTGCTGCGCCAATTGGGTCTGGTGTTGATGGCGCAGGCGCTGATACCCATTTTTCTGGGGCGGCAGGTGACGCGGGGGCTTTTATTCCCGTTGTTTTTTGGTTTTTTTCTGGTTCCAGCGGGCGAGGAATTGGTGCCGCCAATGCAGCATCTCACCGCCGATATGGCGATGTTTCTGCTCAGATTGTCGGGTATCCCCGCCTATCTCGACGGTATCTTCATCACTACCCCCCACGGCTATTTCAAGGTTGCTGAAGCCTGTTCGGGGGTCAAATTTCTGGTCGCGATGGCCGCGCTTGCCGTGCTGGTTGCCCACTTATGCTTCGCGCGTTGGGGACGGCGTATCGCCTTTATTGGCTTTGCGCTGGGTGTGGCGGTGCTGGCCAATGGGGTGCGGGCTTTTTCGACGATCTGGATGGCTGAAAATTGGGGGCAGCAATTTGCCATCGGCGCGGATCATTTAATTTATGGCTGGATATTCTTTGCGTTGATCATGGCGATTATTGGCTGGAGCGCATCGCACTGGTTTGACCGCGATGCCGATGCCGTGCCGATTGATGCAACACAGCTTGGCGGGGCAGGGGTCGCATCATCCACGTTCGGCGTTGCCCTTGCCGCTGGGTTGCTGGTGCTTGCACCGATGGGCTGGCTGCGGGTCGATGCCGCGCGCGATGCGCCCTTGCCCGCCGCGCAGCCGCACGATGTCAGCGGTTGGCGTATCAGCAATCTTCCCGATGGCGATTGGCGCGCCCGTTTTGATGGTGCGCGCGCCCGCGCCGATTGGGCCTTGGTGGGGCCGCGCGGCGAAGAAATAATCATCACCCTTGCCCGCTTTCCGCACCAGCGTGATGGGGCCGAAATGGTTGGCTATGCCCAAGGTGCGGTCGATCCGGACAGTGATTGGTCTTGGAGTGATGCCCGCCCACCCATCGATGGATTTGGCATAGATCATCTGAAAAACCGTGGGGCCGCGATCGATGTGCTGACGCTGTATCGGGTCGGGGCCGGCGCGGTCACCGACAGTGCGCGGCAGGTAAAGCTGGATGCATTATGCGCCCGCCTTTTGCGTGGGGATGAACGGGCGAGCGCGCTTATCATCGCTGCGCCGCTGCGCGGTGGCACGGGCGGGCGCGCTGCCATCGCCGCGCTGGTGCGGGATGCCGGTGGGGCAGATGCGCTATTCCGCCGCTTGACGGCAGCGCCTTAGGCGGCGAGGGGAGGGTGCATGTGCGGTATCGCCGGTCTCTACCATCCTGAGCAACCTCGCGCGCTCGATGCCGCACGGGTCGGCGCGATGTTGGGCGTGATGCGGCATCGCGGGCCCGATGGGGACGGCGTGTGGCAAGCGCCGGGCGTCGTTCTGGGGCATTTGCGCCTGTCGATCATCGACGTTGCCGGGTCACCGCAGCCTATGGCCTATGGTGACGGGCGCTATATGCTGACCTACAATGGGGAAATATATAATTTCAAGGCATTGCGCGCTGAACTTGCGGCGCTTGGACATATATTTCACACGCAGGGCGACAGTGAAGTTATCCTCGCCGCTTTTGCCCAATGGGGGCCGGATTGCCTGCGGCGGCTCGATGGCATGTTCGCCTTTGCTATATATGATGCGGCGGATGCTTCCCTGTTTCTGGCGCGCGACCGGCTGGGGGTAAAGCCGCTCCATTATGTTCGCCTACCCGATGCCAGCATCGCCTTTGCCAGCGAAGTAAAGGCGCTACTGACACTGCCGACGCTGCGCGTTTCGGCCAATTTGACGGCGGTGGAGGATTTCCTCGCCTTTGGTTATGTCCCCGACGATAATTGCATCGTCAACGGCATCGAAAAATTGCCCGCTGGCCATTTCCTCCATCTACGGCGCGGGGTGGCAACTGCCCGCCCCCAAAAATATTGGGATCTGGATTTTACCCGCCGCATCACGGTGGGGGAGGATGCGGCGACCGAACATCTGACCCAATTGTTGCGCGCCGCCGTCACCAGCCGCATGGTGTCCGATGTGCCGCTGGGCGCCTTTTTATCGGGGGGGGTCGATTCATCGAGCGTGGTTGCACTGATGGCGGAGGCAAGCCGACAGGCGGTCAAAAGCTGTGCGATCGGCTTTGATGAACAAAGCCTAGACGAAAGCAGCTATGCCCAACAAATTGCCGAACGTTTTGCGGCTGACCACCGCATGCGCATCGTCGCGGCGGATGATTTTGCGCTCGCGGATATTGTCGCGGCGCATTGCGATGAACCCTTTGCCGATGCATCGGCGCTCCCCACCTATCGGGTCAGCCAATTGGCGCGGGAGGAGGTGACGGTTGCCCTATCGGGTGATGGCGCAGACGAAGCATTTGCCGGTTACCGCCGCCTTGTCTTTCAGCATCAGGAAGAACGTATACGGGGCTGGCTCCCCGCCGGGTTGCGGCGCGGACTGCTCGGGCCGATGGCGCGCGCTTGGCCGCAGATGGACTGGGCACCCCGCCCACTGCGCGCCAAGGCGACGCTGACCGGCCTCGCCCGTTCGGGGGAGGAGGCATATGCGCTGGCCATCGGTGTCACCACGCCCCAGATGCGCGCCGGTCTGTTCAACGACAGTTTTCGCCGCGCCATTTCCGGGCATGTGGCGGAGGAACGCTGGTGGCGCACGATGCGCGATGCGCCGGCGAGTGAGCCGCTCGATCGCGCGCAATATGCCGACATGAAAATCGCGTTACCCGGCGACATTTTGACCAAGGTTGACCGGATGAGCATGGCCGTCAGTCTGGAGGCGCGCGAACCGTTGCTCGACCATCATCTGATTGAATTTGCCGCCAGCCTCCCCGCCCATATGCGCGTGCGTGGGGGCACCGGCAAATGGCTGATGAAGCGCGCGATGGAGGCATATTTGCCGCGCGACATCCTCTATCGGCCAAAAATGGGCTTTGTGACGCCGATCAGCCGCTGGTTTCGTGGGCCATTGGCCGAAGCAGCGCGTGGGCTGGGCACGTCGACCAGTCTGGCGCGCACTGACTGGTTCGACATGGCGGCGATATCGCGGCTTGTCGCGGCGCACCAGTCAGGCCGCGCGGACCATGGCCGCCAAATCTGGCAGTTCTTCATGCTGGAAAAAAGCCTGCAGAGGATATTCGGTGTCTAATTTTCGGGATAGTTGGCGGCGGTAAAATATAGGCCGTCGGGCGGTGCATTGTGGCCCAGCGCATCGCGGCTGCGCGCGGCGAGCGCATGGGCAAGATCATCCTTTGTCCAACGCCCGCGCCCAACCAGCACGAGACAGCCGACCATCGAACGTACTTGGTGGTGGAGGAAGCTGCGCGCCGCTGCGTGGACAATAATCTCCTCTCCGCACCGTTCAACGGCCAGCCGATCCAGCGTTTTCATGGGGCTTTGCGCCTGACAATGGACCGAACGGAAAGTCGTGAAATCATGGCTGCCAATCAGGCATTGGGCGGCATCTGTCATTGCGGCTGCATCAAGCGGCACGGCGACTTGCCACGCCAGCCCTTTCGCAAATGTCAGCGGTGCGCGGCGGTTGCAGATGCGATATTCATAGGCGCGGCCGATGCAGGAAAAGCGCGCGTGCCACGCGTCATCCACAATGTCGCACGACAGCACGGCGACAGGGTGCGGGCGCAGGCGGGCGTTGAGCGCCTCTGCCATGCGATAGGGGGATAGTTCGCGCGCGGTGTCGAAATGGGCAACCATCGCCCGCGCATGTACCCCCGCATCGGTGCGGCCCGCCGCATGCGCGGTGACCGCTTCGCCGACGATGGATTGGGCCGCTTCCTCCAGCACCTGCTGCACACTCGGCCCATGCGCCTGCCGCTGCCAGCCCATATAGGGCCGACCATCCCATTCGAGTGTCAGGCGGTACCGCGCCATCAGTCGATCCGCGTGCCCGCTGGAAAGGGAAAGCCGCGCAACAGGTCGGCCACTGGCATCGCGCCGCGCCCTGCACGCTGGATGATGGTTGGGCGCAATATGCCGGGGTTGCAGGCGATGGACAGCGCATCATCGACCAAGGTGCCGGGCCGTGCGCCGTGCGCGCCGCCGTCCGGTTTGGCGATGTCTGCCGCGAGGATGCGGAATCTTTCGCCGCGATATGCAAACCATGCGCCGGGCGCGGGGGCAAAGGCGCGCACCATCCGCTCAATTTGCACGGCGGACAGATTCCAGTCGATGCGTGTTTCGCCCTTGTCAATCTTGGCAGCATAGGTGACGCCGTCGCTGCTTTGCGGACGCGGCGGGTGATCTGGCAGATTGCCGAGCACGTCGATCAGCAACTCGGCCCCAATTTGCGCCAGATCGGCCATCAACTCGGCACCCGTCATACCGCTGATGTCGATACGCTTTTCGGCGCGCACATCGCCGGTGTCGAGCCCCGCATCCATTTGCATGATGGCGACCCCGCTCTGCCGGTCGCCCGCCAAAATCGCACGTTGCACGGGGGCCGCGCCCCGCCAGCGCGGCAGGATTGACCCGTGGATGTTGATGCAGCCATGTTGCGGGGCATCCAAAATCGCCTGCGGTAGGATGAGGCCATAGGCCGCAACCACCGCCACATCGGCGTTGTGGGCGGCAAAGCGCGCCTGTTCGTCCGCCGCTTTCAGGCTGCGCGGGGTTTCGACCGGGATGCCCAGCGCCTCCGCCGCCAGATGTACCGGCGTCTTTTGCAATTTTTTGCCGCGCTGTGCCGGGCGCGGCGGCTGACTATATACCGCCACCACATCATGCCGTGCCGCCAGCGCGTGGAGCGCGGGCAGCGCAAATTCGGGGGTGCCCATGAAGATGATCCGCATGGCGCGGCTGTAAAGCGCGGGCATGCGCGCCGCAAGGCTTGGCGCGGGTGATTGCCAATCGCCGGTGCGGCGATTATCGCCGCTGCCATGGCATCCAGCGAAATCGAAGCGCTTGTGACACAGCTTGCCCGTCTGCCCGGTCTTGGCCCGCGCAGTGCGCGGCGCGCGGTGCTCCACCTACTCAAAAAACGCGAAGGCGCGCTCGACCCGCTGATCGCGGCGTTGGAACGGGTGCGCGCCACCCTCATCACCTGTGCGACCTGCGGCAATGTCGATACGCGCGATCCCTGCGCCATTTGCGCGGATCCGCGCCGCGATGCGCGCAGCCTGTGCGTGGTGGAGGAGGTCGCCGACCTTTGGGCGCTCGACCGGGCGCGGCTATTTCCCGGCCGTTTTCATGTGCTGGGCGGGCGATTGTCAGCTTTGGATGGTATCGGCCCCGAACAATTGGGCATCGACGCATTGGTTGCACGCGTGGCGGCGGGCGGTATCGATGAAGTGGTGCTGGCGATGAATGCGACGTTGGAGGGGCAGACGACCGCCCATTATATCGCCGACCGGCTGGAGGCGCTGCCGGTGCGCCTCACCCAATTGGCGCATGGCCTGCCGGTGGGCGGGGAACTCGATTTTCTTGATGAGGGAACTTTGGCGCAGGCATTGCGGGCCCGCCGCCCCTTGGGTTGATTGCGCGCCACCCTTGACCAGCGGCACGGCCATCCATATCTGGCGGCCATGGCCATTTTACCCATTTTGGAAACCCCCGATCCGATTTTACGTACGATTTCAAAGCCGGTGACGGCGTTTGACGCGACGTTAAAGCAATTGGCGGCGGACATGATCGACACCATGTATGATGCGCCGGGCATAGGTTTGGCGGCGGTGCAGGTCGGGGTGCCGTTGCGTATGCTGGTCATCGATTTGCAGGAACCTGATCCGGCGGACGAGAGCGGCGAAACTATCGTTAAAAACCCCCGCATTTTCGTCAATCCGGTCTTTTCTGAACCATCGGCTGCAACCAATATCTATTCCGAAGGGTGCCTCTCTGTCCCCGAACAATATGCCGATGTGGTGCGCCCGGCGCAGATCACCGTTGATTGGCAGGATCTGGACGGCAAGCCACATCGCGAACGGATGGATGGACTGATGGCAACCTGCATCCAGCATGAGCATGATCACCTCGAAGGGATTTTGTTCATCGACCATCTGTCGCGGCTAAAGCGTGATATGTTGCTCAAAAAACTGCATAAAATGCGGCGCGTCGCATAGGCTGCACCCGATTTTTCGGCGGTCGCGCGGTTGACTGGCACTTTGTTCCGTCTATGTTCGCCCAATGGATATGCTGATAATTTCTACGGTCATCGCGCTGCTGTTCGGCGCGGCGGTGGCTTGGCTCATCACCAGCCAGGCCAAGAACGCCTTGCAGCGTGAGCGGGATGATATTGCCGAACGTTTTCGTCAGGCCATCATCGATCTTGAGGGAGCAGACAAGGAACGTGAGGAATATCGCGTCGAACTTGCGACATTGCGCACAACTATGGAGGCCGAAAGCCGCAGCCATGCCGCCACCATTGCCGCTTTGATCGAGGCGAAGGATGCGCTCGCCGGCCAGTTTCAGGAGGTTGCAGCGCGTCTGCTCAAAGAAGCGCAGGGGCAGTTCCTTGAATCGGCGGAGGCCCGGTTTCGGGCGAGTGAGGCGCAATCGGGCGCGGAATTGGCCAAGCTATTGTCGCCGGTCAATGAACGGCTGACCGCCTATGAAAATGCGGTAAAAAAAGTGGAGGGGGAGCGGGCGGACGCCTTTGGCAATCTCAAAGGATTGCTCGATGATTTGCGCCGCACCAACGAAGGGGTGAAGGAAGAGGCTGCGCGCCTGTCCAACAGCCTGCGCAATGCGCCCAAGGCGCGCGGTCGCTGGGGGGAGCAGCAATTGCGCAATGTGCTCGAAAATTGCGGGCTTAGCGAATATGCCGACTTTGCCACCGAAGTGTCGATGACCGATGGCGATGGTGGGCGGTTGCGCCCGGACGTCATCATCCGCGTGCCGGGCGGGCAGAGTCTGGTCATTGACGCCAAAGTATCGCTCAACGCCTATCAGGATGCGATGGGGGCAAGTGATGATGGCACGCGTGCGGCGGGGTTGGCTGACCATGCCCGTTCGGTCAAAACGCATGTCCAGCAATTGGGCAGCAAGGCGTATTGGGCGCAGATCGACAGCGCCCCCGATTATGTCATTCTATTTCTGCCGGGCGAACATTTCCTAACGGCCGCGTTAGAGGCGGACCCCAATTTATGGGACGATGCCTTTGAACGGCGCGTCCTGTTGGCGACGCCAACCAATTTGATCGCCATTGCGCGCACCGTCGCGGCGGTGTGGCGGCAGGAAAAATTGTCGAAACAGGCGGGCGAAATCGCCGCACTGGGCAAGGAATTATATGCCCGATTGTCGGTAATGGGCGGGCATATTGCGAAATTGGGCAAGAATCTCGACACTGCGGTCAGCGCCTATAATGGCTTTGTCGGCAGCATCGAATCGCAGGTATTGACGCAGGCACGGCGGTTTGAGGCGCTCGATATCGACACTGGCAACAAATCTATTGATGCAATGCCCGTGGTCGATACTGCGGTGCGCAGCCAGAATAAGTTGAGCGCGCCCGACCCCTCAACCGAAACTTAGCGTAGCCAAGCGCCAAGACGGATTTGGCCCACACCCTCACGTGATAGCACCACGTCGCCATTGTCGCCGCTTGCAACCGCAAGCGGCCCGCTGAGCAACGCCAGCAGCGCATTTTCCTGCGCCATCAACGGTCCGGGGCATGCCATGCGTGTGGACATTATCGGACCAAAGCTGATCCGGCTCCCCGCTAGTTGATAGCTGCCCGACAGACGGTTGCACCCGGCGGTGCCGGACAATTGCCCGTCGCGAAAATTAAGTTCTGCCGGTTCGCTGCGTCCTGCGACAACATCGCGTCCGTTGATGGCGATAATCCGCCAACCCTGACCCTCCAATGCTGGGGTCCGCTCCACCGGCCCGCCGCAGCCTGACAAATGGCGGCCATCAACATCGACATTGACCGTGTCACGATAGTGGCGATCGCTCATCCCGTCGGCGCAGCGTTGGTGGGTGACATCGACGGTGATCGTCGGGGTGACATAGCGTTCGCCGTTAAAGCTGGGTCGCGCACCGGGGTTGGCGACACGCATTCGTGTGCCGTCAGCATCATGAAAATTAATCCAACGGTTGCTGATTTCGACATTCCAAAAAGGTTCGGTGCCGAGCGCAAAATAGGCGTTGGTGCCACCGGGCTGCGCGGGTGAATCCCCGCCCGGCGTGACGCAGCCGACGAGGAGGAGGGGGAGAGCGAAGGCAAGATATTTTTTCTGCATATCCGGTCCCCTAAGCCGTGCCGCCTTAAGCGCGGTTGAACGACGCCGCGTCCAACCGGTCGCGCACATGATAGGCGAGGATAGAGACAGACACCGCCGCATTCAAGCTGTCCGCTCGCCCCAACATCGGCAGTTTGACCCGGATATCGGCGGCATCGGCATAGGCATCGGGCAGTCCCTGCGCCTCATTCCCGACCATCAACAACACCGGGGTAGTAAAGGCGGCGGCGCGGTAATCGACGCTATCATCGCTCAGCGTCATTGCCACCAATTGTGCGTGCTGGCGCGCGCGCCATTGGGTAAATTCTGCCCAGCGGCAGACGGCAATTTTCTGGGTAAATATGGCCCCCATGCTGGCGCGTACACATTCGACCGAAAATGGATCCACACAATCATCGATCAAGATGACACCGCCCGCTGCCACCGCGTCCCCGCTGCGCAACAAGGTGCCCAGATTGCCGGGATCGCGCATCGCCTGCGCCACCAGCCATAGCGGCGCATCCGCGGCTGTTAGCGCGCTGATCGGCAGCGCATGTTCGGCAAAGATGCCGACCAAGGCTTGCGGATTATCCTTGCCGGACAATTTGGCGAGTACATCGCGGCTGGTGGCGATGATTTCGCCGCCGCGCGCGGCAGCGGCAGCGATAACATCCTCAGCCAGTGGGTGGAGCGGTTGCCCGTCTGCATAAAAAATCTGTTGCGGCAGGTAACCGGCATCGCGCGCTTCGGCGAGGATGCGCAACCCCTCTGCCAAAAAGGCACCTTCCTGCCGCCGGTATTTTTTGTCCCGCAGCGATCGGGCGCGCTTGATGAGGGGGTTAGTCGTGCTCGATATCAAGCGGTGGCCGCGGGTGTTCCGCTCCACTTTGCTTAATCCTCACCAAAGGCGTCTTTAACCAGTCCGACGAGTTTGAGCAGGGCGGCATCCGCATTTTCGCCGCTGGTATGGATGGTGATGTCGTCGCCCTTGGCGGCACCCAGCATCATCAACCCCATGATGGAAAGGCCGGATACCCGCTGGTCATCCTTTTCCACCTCAACCTTGACGTCCTTGGGCAGGGCGGCGACGAAATTGACAAATTTGGCGCTTGCCCGTGCATGGAGCCCGCGCTGGTTGCTGATGGTGACCGTTTCACTGAGCGTCATGGCTGTGCCCCCAGCAGTTCGGACGCGATGGAGATATATTTTTGCCCCGCATCGCGCGCTGCGCGCACCGCATCTCTGATTTCCATCGTCCGGCGCGCTGATTCGAGGCGGATGAGCATCGGCAGGTTGATGCCCGCAATCACTTCCACCACGCCCGGTTCCATCAGCGATATGGCAAGGTTGGACGGGGTGCCGCCAAACAGGTCGGTAAGGAGGATGCAGCCACCGCTGCCCGCCACCGACGTTACGGCAGCGGCGATTTCACTGCGCCGCGCCTCCATATCGTCATTGGGGCCAATGCAGACGGTGGCAATCGCCTGTTGCGGGCCGACGACATGTTCCATCGCGACACGAAATTCAACGGCCAGTTGACCGTGGGTCACCAGCACTAAGCCAATGGGGGGGTGGGGAAGTTTGGTCATTTGGGCGGGCTGTTTAGGCGTTTGGTGGCCGCCCCTCAAGACTCTCTTGCGTTTTAGTCGTCAAATCACGGTGGATGACGGTCGGGGCATGGTCAAGAGCGCGGATATGCGCGGCCAAACGCTCGGCAACATGTACCGAACGATGCCGCCCACCAGTGCAGCCAACCGCGATTACCAGATAGGATTTGCCCTCCGCAGCATAGCGCGGCAGCAAGGTGGTAAGCAAAGCCTCTATCTCCGTCATTGCCTGTGCATAAGCGGTATCGCCCATGACATGCGCGGCGACATCACCATCCAGCCCTGTGCCATCGCGCAATTCGGTGACCCAATGGGGGTTACGCAAAAAGCGTACATCGAACACCAGATCGGCATTGCGCGGCAGCCCGCGCGCAAAGCCGAAACTCATCACGCTCACCACCATTTGCGCGCGTTCGTCATCCCCGAAACGGCGGCGGACTTCCTGTTGCAAATCATTGGTGGAAAAGCCGGTGCTGTCGATAATCTGATCTGACCAGCGGCGTAGTGGGTCGAGCATTTCTCGCTCACGCGCAATGCCATCACTCGCAGGCCGATCCTCCGCCAGCGGGTGGCGGCGGCGTGTTTCGGAATAACGGCGTTCCAATTCGCTGCCTGCACAATCGACAAATAATGTGGCGAGTGGGATGCCGGCATTTTCGCGCAATTGTTTAATCGCGCGGACAATGGCATCCGCGCTGAACCCGCGCGTCCGGCTGTCCACCCCGATGGCGAGTGGGCGCGCCGCGTCGCCCTCTCCCGTGCCATCGGGGGTGGCGAGCAGGGGGCGGAGCAGGCGTAGCGGCAGATTATCGACCGTTTCCCAACCCAAATCCTCCAGCGCGCGCAGCACCGTGGATTTGCCCGCCCCCGACAGGCCGGTGACGAGCATTATTTGTCCCTGTAACTTTGGGTGTGTCGGCGGATGCGCGGGCGGTGTAGCGGCCATAGGTGGAACCTACAGCCCCCATTGCCCCAGCGCCACCTCTATCATGATGGCGGCGTCGTGGCGATGCGGTGCCAAAGTGACACATGGCAACATATGCCCGCATACCGGCCCAAAGCGGCCAATCGCATCGTCGCTTTCGCCAGCCAGTTGGACGATGAGCGACAGGGGGGAGGGGCTGGTGGTCGGCGGGCGTGTGATCAGGCCAAAGCCGCGCAGCATCAGCTTGCCAAGCTGACGCGTCGCAGGGTGCGCATGCGGCCAGCCACGCAGCAGGGATATCCGCACCAGATCATCGGCGATCAACGTCGCCCCCCTGTCAATCAATTGCAGCGCAAGGCTCGATTTGCCGCTGCCCGGCGCCCCGAGGAGGAGGAGTGCGCGCCCATCAATGGCGACCGCGCTCGCCTGTATCGTCCCGCCATCCATCAATCCACCGCCGCAGGCAGACGCAGTTCGAAACAGGCACCCTGCGCATTGTCCGGTCGGTCGAGCGCGACAATCGAACCGTCGTGCGCCTCTATTATCGTGCGTGCGATGGCAAGGCCAAGGCCGGAATGTCGGCCAAATTCCTCCCCCTTGGGGCGTACGGAATGAAAACGGCGGAAAATATCTTCCCGCGCTTGGGGCGGGACGCCCGGCCCCTCATCCTCCACCCGCACGATGACATCACCATGCGCCAACGTCGCGTCGATCCGCACGATGCCGCCGGGCGGCGAAAAGGATATTGCATTGTCGAGCAGATTTTCGATGACACGCGTGAGGCGAAAAGCCTCGCCTAGCACCATTGTGGCGCCAATGCGCGGGCGTGCAAAGGCAAAATCGGGTGCGCCATCTTGTCTGAGCGACCGGCGCGCTGCGACAATATCACCGATGAGCGCGCCCATATCGACGCGTTCAAAGCGGGTGCGCGACAATTCGGCATCGACCCGGCTCGCCTCCGCAATGTCGCTGATCAACCGGTCGAGCCGCCAAACATCATCGCGCGCGATGGCGAATAATTGCTGGCGCAGCGCGGGCGCATCCACCCGCTCCAACCCCTCCAACGCGCTACGTAAAGAGGCGAGGGGGTTTTTCAGTTCATGCGCGACATCGGCTGCAAAGGCTTCGCCCGCGTCAATCCGTGCGTGCATTGCATCGGTCATATCGCTCAAGGTGCGGGCCAATTGGCCAATTTCATCACCCCGGCTGGGGAGGCGCGGCACGGTAACGTCGCGCGCGCGGCCCAATCGCACGCGCGTTGCTGCATCGGCCAGCAATTGCAGCGGCTGGACGATGGTACGGGCCAGAAATAACGACAGCAGCGTGGACAATATCGTCACAGCCGCCAAAATCAGCCCCAATTCAAATCGCTCGGCGCGCACATTGCGCGTCACATCGCGCGCGTTGACCAGCATCAATATGTCGCCACCCGGGCTGGCGATGGCGACGGACAGCATTGGCGTGCGATCAGGGGCAAAGCGATAGCGCATGGTTATGCGGCCGGGCGCTGCCTTGGCGGCGCGCAATTCGGGCCAGCTTCGCGCAATGTCCGCTGTCGGTTCAATATATTGTTCGGGCGGCAGGGCGCGCACCACCCAGTCGAGGAAGCGGTCGAGCGCGCGCGCCGCATGGCGGTTTAGCCCCTGCGCCGCCGGATCGCGCAGCGCATAGGTCGGCGGGCCCATGGCAAAGCTGTCGAGCCGCAATGCACCGCTCGCCCGATCATAAAGGCGGATGCGCGAACGGGTGGCCGATGCGTAGCGCCACACAATCGTGCCGTGTCGGCTCACCGGTGCGTCGAGTAATGCTTGATTGAGCAAGAGCAGGCTTTGCGTCAGCCTTTCCTGCCGTTCTTCGATCAAGTGGCGGCGATAGCCATCTAGGTAGAGGAAGCCGCCGACGAGCAAGGCGATGACAAAAATATTGACCGCTAAAATCCGCCAGCGCAGCGGCACCCACCAACGGCGGTGCGTGCCCCCCTCCCTCATCCTTCCTCGCCAAAGCGGTAACCGGCACCATATAGCGTTTCGATGCCGTCGAACTGCGGGTCTACGACGCGAAATTTGCGGCGGATGCGCTTGATATGGCTATCGATGGTACGATCATCGACGAAAATATCGTCATGATAGGCGACATCCATCAACTGGTTGCGGCTTTTGACGACGCCGGGGCGCTGGGCCAATGCCTCCAAAATCAGAAATTCGGTGACGGTCAGCGAAACCTGTTTATCGTCCCATAATATTTTATGGCGCGCAGCATCAATGCTGAGCCGTCCGCGTTCGAGCACCGCCGTCTCTGCTGCCGGTTCGCTGACCAACCCGTGCATCTGCTGATATTCGACGCGGCGCAAAATCGCGCGGACGCGCGCGATTAACAATCGTTGCGAAAATGGTTTGGCGACATAATCATCCGCGCCCATGGCGAGGCCCAAGGCTTCATCCAGCTCATCATCCTTGCTGGTCAGAAATATGACCGGCATCGCGCTTTTTTCGCGCACCCGGCGCAATAGTTCCAGCCCGTCCATCTGCGGCATTTTAATGTCAAAAATGGCAAGGTCGGCGGGGCTGGCGGTCAATGCCTTGAGCGCGCTTTCGCCGTCGGTGTAGAGCCGGGTGGCGAATCCCTCCGCTTGCAGCGCAATCGACAGCGATGTCAGAATGTTGCGATCATCATCGACGAGGGCGATGGTGGCAGTCATTGGTATCCTTGACGGAAAAGGCCATAGGGCCGTGTGGTTGCGCGATTTAGCGCATCGATATGGTGTGCGGCAAGGGGGCGTAGCTGCGCTGATTTAGCCGAGTTTTCGCACCACTTATTTGACCTTGGCCGCCCCCCCCTCTATCGGGCGCATGAGTCGTCGCGCAGCGATGCGCGGCAGACCAATTTTTCCGTATGTTAGAGGAGTATCGACATGGGCCTGACGGTCGCGGGAGAAGCCATAGCCACGACGGCGCGGCTGTTGACGGACCTTGGCACAGCGCCGCTGATTGAACAGGCGATTGCCAATCAAGAGGGGCAATTGTCGCGCGATGGTGCCTTTGTCGTGGCGACTGGCAAGCACACCGGCCGTTCGGCCAATGACAAGTTCATGGTGCGCGACGCGACCACCGAAGATACGATTTGGTGGGGAAAAACCAATGTCGCCATGACCCCTGAACATTTCGCGGCGCTCAAGGCAGATTTCCTCGCTGCCCTCAACGATCATGACAAGCTTTATGTGCAAAATCTGTTCGGCGGTTCGCAGGCCGAACATCGGGTCAACGTGCAGGTCATTACCCAATATGCATGGCACAGCCTGTTCATCCGCACAATGCTGTGCCGTCCGAGTGCTGCCGAACTTGCTGACTTTGCCGCAGAATATGCCATCGTTGACCTGCCGAGCTTTCGCGCTGACCCGGCGCGCCATGGCACGCGCAGCGAAACCGTCATCGCGGTCAATCTTACCGAAAAGCTGATCCTGATCGGCGGCACCGCTTATGCCGGTGAAATGAAAAAAAGTGTTTTTGGCCTGCTCAATTATTTGCTGCCGCCCAAGGGCATCATGCCGATGCATTGTTCGGCCAATATCGGCCCCAAGGGCGATACGGCGGTATTTTTCGGCCTGTCGGGCACCGGGAAGACGACGCTCAGCGCCGATGCCAGCCGCACGTTGATTGGCGATGATGAACATGGCTGGTCGGATACCGCCGTCTTTAATTTTGAAGGCGGCTGCTATGCCAAGATGATCCGTCTGTCGGCGGAGGCAGAGCCGGAAATCTACGCGACAACCAAGCGTTTCGGCACGATTTTGGAAAATGTCGTTATCGACGGTGACACGCGGGTCATCGACCTCGATGATGCGACCTTGGCGGAAAATAGCCGGGGTAGTTACCCGATTGATTTCATCCCCAATGCCTCTGCCGATAATCTGGGGCCGGTACCGCAGAACATCATTTTCCTGACCGCCGATGCCTATGGTGTGCTGCCGCCGATTGCGCGGCTGACCGCCGAACAGGCGATGTATCATTTCCTGTCGGGCTATACCGCGCGCGTTGCGGGCACCGAAATTGGGGTGACCGAACCCAGTGCGACATTTTCGACCTGCTTTGGCGCACCCTTCATGCCGCGCCACCCCAGCGTCTATGGCAATTTGCTGAAAGAACGTATTGCCAAGGGCGGGGTGAAATGCTGGCTGGTCAATACCGGCTGGACGGGTGGCAGCTATGGCACAGGTCATCGCATGCCGATTAAGGCGACGCGCGCCTTGCTCAACGCTGCGCTCGACGGCAGCCTGAACGGCGCAGAATATCGGACGGACCCGACTTTTGGTTTTGACGTCCCAGTGGCCGTGCCGGGCGTCGACAGCGCCATATTGAACCCGCGGGGCACTTGGGCGGACGGTGCAGCCTATGATGCAATGGCGCATAAGCTCGCCAGCCAATTTGTCGAAAATTTCGTCCAATTTGCCGAACATGTCGATGCGGCGGTGCGCGAAGCTGGCCCGGCAATCTAAAAGTTTGTGCCTAAAAAGTTTGAGGCTAAAGGCCTGAGGACATAGAAATGGGGGCGCCGGTCATGACCGACGCCCCCTTTTTTGCTTTATGGCGATTATCAGTCGAGCATCTGCGGCGGCACAACACCGCCGTTGACGGCAATCGCCTTCATCACCGCACGGTGGAGGCGGATGTTCATGTCTGCGCTGCCATCCAGCGGCCCTTCATAGCCCAATTCCTGGGCCAATGCCTTGCGGTTATCGAGGCTGGAATCAATGCCGACCAGCTTCATCAGATCGACGATGGAGGTTTGCCAGTTGAGCTTGTCTGCGCCCGGCTTGGATGCCAGCACTTTGAGAACATCGACGCTTTTGGTCGAAGCGACGGGGTCGACGCTCTTGTCGAGTGGGGCGGCAGCGGGGGCTGCTGCCGGTGCGGCGGCAGGTGCCGATTCGTCGCCGCCACCAAAAATGGCGTTGCTGATGCTGCTGAAAATACCCATTTTTTTCTCCTTTTACCAAAATTCTGTCGGACGGTTGCGTCGCGCCGTCTGTGCGCACATTATGGCGCATCCAATCCGCCCCGCAAGGGGCGATGCTTTTTCGATTGAAGGAGGATGTGAATGGACATTGCCGAAATGTTGGCGAGTTCGGGTGCGCTCAATGCGGCGGCGAACGAACTGGGCATCCCACCTGCCGTCGCATCGGCGGGGGCTGCGGCGCTGCTTCCGGCGATTTTGGGGGGCTTTAAGGGGCAGGCAACTGCGCATCCCGAGGGGCTTTCTGGATTGGGTGGCCTGCTTGCCGGACTGGGTGGCGGCGGTCTGCTCGACGCCGTGGTCGGTGCGCAACCGACGCCGGTGGGGCAGGGTAACAACGTGCTCGCCGCTATATTCGGTAACAAGGATGTCAGCCGGACGGTCGCCGATCAGGCATCGCGCGTCACAGGGATCGATTCAGAAACCTTGCAGCGCCTGCTCCCCATCGTTGCGATGCTGGTGGCAGGCTATCTCGCGCGACAAGCGGGCGGGGCCGCGGACACCCCGACGACGCCTGCCGCGCCCGCTGCGCCGACGGGCGGACTTGGCGGCGCGCTCGGTGATATTTTGGGTAGCGTGCTGCGCGGCGGGGCCGCTGCACCGACGGCACCTGCCGCGCCCGCCGCACCCGCAGGCGGCTTGGGCGGCCTTGCCAACATCCTCGACATGGATGGGGACGGCAACCCGCTCGACGATATCATGGGCATGGCGTCGCGCCTGAACCAATAAGAAAGGACGAGATAATGGGACTTTTGGACGGTATCTTGGGCAATTTGGCGGGTGCTTCCGGCGGCGCCGCCGCAGGTATCGATATCGGCGCGATTGCGGGACAATTGGGGCTGAGTGAGGATCAGGTGCGCAGCGCGACCGCCGCCTTGGGACAAGCGCATGCAGCGCCCGGCGATACGATTTCGACGGCGTCCGCCGCAACCGGACTTTCGGCCGAAAATCTGCAGGCAATCGTCGCGCAATTGGGCGGCGAAAATGCGCTGGGGCAAATTGCCAACCTGATCGACCGCGATGGCGATGGCAATCCGCTCGACGATCTCGCGGGCTTTGCGGGCAAGCTCTTCGGTCGCTGAGCCTAGGGGAAATGGCGTTCGACCGTTCGGCCGAGCACGGTCAGCGGGACATTGCCATTTCCCACCACCACATCGTTGAACCGTTTGCGGTCGAAGGCGTTGCCGCTGCGCGCCTGTGCCGCATCACGCAGTCGATTAATTTCGCTGTGCCCGACCTTGTAACCGCAGGCTTGGCCGGGCCACGAGCAGTAACGGTCCACTTCGCCCTGCACTTCATCGACGGATGAACCGTTGGTCGTGGCGAACCAGTGGATGGCGGCATCGCGCGTCCAGCGTTTGGCATGGATGCCGGTGTCGACGACCAAGCGGCAGGCCCGGAATGCAAGGCTTTGCAGATAGCCGAGCCGGTCAACCGGGTGGGCATCGTATACGCCCAATTCATCGGCAATTTGTTCAGCATAGAGCGCCCACCCTTCGGAATATGCGTTGAAGGCAAGGATAGAGCGTACCAGCGGTAGCGCGAAACTATATTCCCCCTGCCACGCATGGCCGGGGATGGCTTCGTGATAGGCAAGGTCGGGCAGCGAATAACGCGTCCAGATACCGGTCGAACGCAGGTTGATCCACAAGCGGCCCGGCACACTGCCATCGATGCTGCCCGGCCCGCCATAGGCCCCCGGCGCGCCCGGTTCCTCCGCAGGTGGCAGGCGGCGCACCTCCACATTGCCGCGTACCAATTGGCCAAAGGCTTGCGGCATGCGGGCGCGCATGTCGGCGATTTTTTCTTCGAGCAGCGCGATGATCTGCGCCCGGCCCGTGTCATTGTCGGGAAATTGATAGGCGGGGTCATGGCCGAGCGCGGTCATCCGTTCCCCCACGCTGCCCTGCGTATAGCCGATGGAGCGCAAAATCGGGTCCATCCGCGATTGCAGCATCGCCAGTTGGTCGCGCCCCATCTGGTGCACTTCATCGGGGGTGCGGATGGTGGTGGTTCCCGCCTGCAATGCCCAGCGATAATAGGCATCCCCATCGGCGAACTTCCACACGCCTGCCCGGTCATCTGCACGCGCGCGATGCCGCTCCAACTCGGCAATTTGGCGGTCAAGTGCCGGGGCAATTGCATCGCGGGCGATGCTGGCGGCCTGTTCGCCATAGCGCGCGCCGTGCGTTACCATCGTTTCCACAATGTCCCAATGGGCAACATCACCGCTGCGCTGTAGCCGGATTTGGCGTAGATTTTTGTCGAGCAGGAAATCGGGCGCGATGACGCCGTGGGTTGCGGCGATGCGCAGCCGCTCCGTCTCGCCATCAAGTGCGCGGGCAAATTCTTGCATCCGTGACAGATAGGCGTCGCAATCTGCTGCATTTTCGATGCGATGATCGCTGGTCAGCAAGCGTGGCGTGTCGAGGTAGGCCCCAACATTTTGCGCAACAACATAGGGGGTGTTGCGCCAGCCGCCGACCGCAACGTCGCCATAGGGGAAATCCATGCCCGTCAGACCGAGCGCGAAGGCGGTGCGCACCACGTCAATATTGATGCGCATCGATTCATCATCGCTGGCTGGCAGCGCGTCCAATTGGGCGATATTGTGACGCAGCATGTCGCGCCAAGCAGCAACGCCCGCAGGCGTTCGGTCGCCCAATTTCCCCTTGAGCGCGGCGCGCGCGCCATTGTCGATCCCCAGCGCGCTGGCGGTTTCTGGCGACAGGCTGAGCAATTGCTCGGCAACGTCGTGAAGCAACTGGCCCGCGCTGCCCGATGGCGCGGCGGAGGGTGACGCTGGCGGCGTACCGGCCGCACAACCGCTTAGCGCCGCGCCGCAAGCCACAGCACCAGAGGATAGGAATTGGCGGCGGGAGAGGGGCATAGTCGCGACCTTTTATGGGTTTTCAGAGATTTTCGAGTTGCAGGCTGTTGCCCACCGCGCCGGTGATACGCATGGTGGTGCCGCTCGGTGCATCCGGCCCGGTAACGCTCCATTCGCTGTCGCCGACGCGCGCGCGGCCATGCCCGCCGACAATCGCTTCGACCAACACTACCTGGCTGCCGATCAGACGGCCGATACGGTCGTTCAGCAGTGGATCATCGCTGTCGATGGCGTTGCTCGATGTCCAGCGTCGTCCGATGAATACGGACGCGATCGCCAACACTGCAAAGCTGGCGAACTGCCACTCGATACCAATGGGCAGCGCCCATGTGATGGCACCGGTCAGCAGCGCGGCAATCCCGATATAGAGCAGATAGAGGCCGGGCAGCAGCATTTCGGCGGAAACCAGCAATAATCCGGCGATCAGCCACATCGCATAGCCGGGCAGCGCGGACAGAAAATCGCCCATCATTTCTTCTCCAGCGCTTCGCGCGCCAATTCACCAATGCCGCCGATGGTGCCGATCAACTGTGTCGCCTCGACAGGGAATAATATCGTTTTGGCATTGGGGCTGTTGGCGAATTGGGCGACAGCCTCCACATATTTTTGCGCCACGAAATAGTTGATCGCCTGCGCGCCTGAATCGGCAATTGCTTTGGACACCATTTCGGTTGCCTTGCCCTCTGCCTCCGCCTCCCGCTCGCGCGCTTCGGCATCGCGGAAAGCAGCTTCGCGGCGACCCTCTGCCTGCAAAATCTGGCTCTGCTTTTCGCCCTCGGCACGCAGGATTTCGGCAGCGCGCAATCCTTCGGCTTCCAATATGACCGCGCGCTTTTCGCGCTCCGCCTTCATCTGCCGCGCCATGGCGTTGGAAATATCGGCGGGCGGGCGAATATCCTTTATTTCGACACGGGTGATTTTAACCCCCCATGGCTGGGTGGCATGGTCCACCACCGACAGCAAACGGGCGTTGATTTCGTCACGTTTGGACAGGGTTTCGTCCAAATCCATCGACCCCATAACGGTGCGCAAATTGGTCGTCGTCAGCTGCATGATGGCAAAATAGACATCGCTCACTTCATAGGCTGCCTTGGCAGCGTCGAGCACTTGAAAGAAAACCACCGCATCGACGCCGACCATCGCATTGTCGCGGGTGATAATTTCCTGTCCCGGAATATCGAGCACTTGTTCCATCATATTCACTTTGCGCCCGACGCGTTCAAAGAATGGGATGATGATGGTGAGGCCGGGGTGGGCGACTTTGGTAAAACGGCCAAAGCGTTCAATGGTATAATTATAGCCCTGTCGCACCATCTTGACCGCTGCGAACAGGAAAACGACTGCAAAAAATGCAAAAACTAAAAATACAGATGCCATGACTCTACCCCTCGCGCATGTCAGCTTGCGTCAGGCTAGTCCGATGAACGACAATTGCAATATGGTGGGGCCAATCCGCATACATATGTAGATATTGCATGCATATGAAATCATCGGCATGAAGCGCGTCAATGAAAATACCATCCCGCATCCTGTTCACCGCGGCGGTCTTCGCCGCCACCCCCCTTCATGCCCAAAACGCTATAGCCGATGCCCCGGTGACGGAGGCAGAGCTACACGCCGATATCGCCGCATTGTCCGACGATGCGATGTTGGGGCGCTTGCCCGGCACGGCAGGGGAAACACTGGCGGCGCAATATATCGCGCGCGCCTTTGCCGCAGCGGGATTTGTCGGCGGTGCGAATGCATCGGGCGGCTGGTACCAGCCGGTGCCGCTGGTAACGCTGAACTATGTCGATGATTTGACGCTTGTACGCGACCGCGCGGGGCGGCTGGTCGAAGGGCTGCATATCATCAACCGCGCCCCGGCGGGTGGGCGCGTCGAACTGGACGATGTGCCGCTGATTTTCGTTGGCCATGGCGTCGGTGCCGATGGCAGCGTGACCGGCGATGTGCGCGGCAAAATCGCCATCATGGTCACCGATGATCGCCCCGGCGAACATCCGCTTTCCGCCGACCAACGTCGCGCTGCGCTGGCGGCAGCGGGGGCGGTGGGCATTTGGTCGGTGCCGCCCGCCCGTTTTCCCTTTGCGGCCATACAGCGTCAATATCGTGGCGGACGGATGCAATTGGCAGCGCGTATCCTGCCAGTGCGGGTCGAAGGGGTGATTGATCGCCCAACGCTCGACCGGCTGCTTGGTCTGTCGGGCCGCAATGCGACCAGCCTGCTCAGCCAGTTGGCGGCGGAAGATTTCGCCGCTGTCGACCTTGTGACCCGCGCGGACGTGCAGGTGACGAGCCTGCGCCGCGATTTCAACAGCTATAATGTTATTGCCCGCCGCCCGGGTAGGCATAGGGATGCTGGCGCGGTGCTGATTACCGGCCATTGGGATCATCTGGGTGAATGTCGTCCCGCCGGTGCCGAAGACCGCATCTGCAATGGCGCGGTCGATAATGCGAGTGGTATTGCAACGATGATCGCGGTTGCGCGGCGGTTGGGGCAGGGCGCGCCGATGGATCGGGATGTTGTCCTCATCGCCACCACGGCGGAGGAGCAGGGGCTGCTTGGAGCCTATCATTATGCCGCGCACCCGACCGTGCCGCTCAACAAAATCACCATCGCGCTCAACATCGACACGGTGGCTATCGCACAGCGTGGCGCGCCGATGGCAATCGTTGGGCGCGGCGCTAACCCCTATGATGTGGAGATTGATGGCGTCGCCCGCGCGCTTGGCCGTGCGGTAGACAGCGATTTGGATGCCAATGCCTTCATTCGGCGGCAGGACGGCTGGGCTCTGGGCGCGGCGGGTGTCCCCTCCATCATGGCCGGGGGCAGTTTTTCGGATATGGCACCGCTCGAAACCTATCTGGAGGGGCCATATCATGCCCCCGATGACGAATTGACCGATGCCGTCCCCTTGGGCGGTGCGGCGGATGATGGCGATCTGCATATTGCCCTTGCCCGTCATTTCGCCAATTTGGCGACCCATCCGGCGAGCAATAGCGCAGAATAGTCGGGCGCAGCGGCGGCACTGGATAATCGGCGGCCATGCCTTTACATGGGCCGCCACCTTGGCGATTCGGCGTTGTGGCCGACCCGCCGCATTGGCGCATTGGGATGCGCCCTGACGGACAGAAAGTGGCAAAATGGAAATTCGGCTCGGCCTTACCTTTGATGATGTGTTGTTGGTTCCCGGCGCGTCGGATGTCCTGCCTTCATCGGTTGATGTAACCAGCCGCTTGACCCGCCAAATTCCCTTGTCGATTCCGCTTATTTCGTCGGCGATGGACACGGTGACCGAAGAAGCAATGGCGATCGCCATGGCGCAACTGGGCGGCATTGGTGTGCTTCACCGCAATTTGACGGTGGAGGAACAGGCGCAAGCGGTGCGCCGCGTCAAACGCTATGTCGCCGGCATGGTGGTCAACCCCATCACCATTACCGCCGATGCGCGACTGGCCGATGCGCTTTCGCTGATGGAACATCACCATATTTCGGGGATTCCGGTGGTGGAGGAAAATGGCCGCCTGTGCGGGATTTTGACGCATCGTGACGTGCGTTTTGCCGAAAACCCCAATGAACAGGTCGCGGCGCTGATGACGCGCGACAACCTCGCCACCGTAACCAGCGATGTCAGTCAGGAGGATGCACGGCGCCTGCTCCACCAACGGCGGATTGAAAAATTGCTGGTGGTGGATGGCGAATATCGCTGCGTGGGGCTGCTGACCGTCAAGGATATGGACAAGGCGATTGCCTATCCCAACGCCACCAAGGATGCGACGGGGCGGCTGCGCGTGGCAGCGGCGACGACCACGGGTGACAAGGGGTTGGAACGTGCGCGCGCGCTGCTCGATGCCGAATGTGACTGCATCATCATCGATACCGCCCATGGCCACCAGTCGATGGTGGCAGATGCGGTGCGCGCGGTGCGCGCCATGTCGGCGGATGTAGCCATCGTCGCGGGCAATGTCGCAACCGCCGCGGCCACCCGTGCGCTGATTGATGCAGGCGCTGATTGCGTCAAGGTCGGAATCGGCCCCGGCTCCATCTGCACCACCCGCGTCGTAGCTGGCGTCGGCGTGCCGCAATTGACCGCCGTTATGGATTGCGCGGCAGAAGCCGCAAAATCAGGTGTGCCGGTCATCGCCGATGGCGGGTTGCGCACATCGGGCGACATTGCCAAGGCTTTGGCGGCGGGGGCATCGAGCGTGATGGTCGGCAGCCTGCTCGCCGGAACAGAGGAAGCGCCGGGGGAAACATTTTTGTTTCAGGGTCGCACCTATAAAGCATATCGCGGCATGGGCAGCGTTGGCGCAATGGCGCGCGGCAGCGCCGACCGCTATTTCCAGCAAGACATCAAGGATCAATTGAAATTGGTGCCAGAGGGGATAGAGGGCCGCGTCCCCTTTAAGGGCAGCGTGCGTGACATCGTCCACCAATTGGTCGGCGGGGTAAAGGCGGCGATGGGTTATTGCGGGGCGGCAACCTTGCCCCTGCTGCGCGAACGCGCGCAATTCATCCAGATCACCAATGCCGGACTGTCCGAAAGCCATGTGCATGACGTGACGATCACGCGCGAAGCCCCCAATTACCCGACTCGTTAAGGGCGATCGGCCGTCATGCGTCCTGATGCGCGCGTCCAATCCGCCATTGAACTGCTCGACGCTATAATATTGGCGGCGCGCGATGGCGGGGCTGCTGCGGATGTCATCGCCAGCCGATTTTTCAAAACGCGCCGCTATGCCGGGTCTGCCGACCGGCGCGCCATTCGCGACCTTGCATGGGCAGCCATTCGTCGATTTGGCGAACGTCCAGCCAACGGCCGTGCCGCCATGCTGACGATGGCAGATGCGGATAGTGCTCTCGCCGCGCAATTTACCGGTGCCAGCCATGCTCCCGCCAGCATTGCCCCGACCGAGGGGCGGGCGACCGGCGCGGCGGTGCCGCAATGGCTGCACGCGCATCTTGACCCACGTATCGATGCCGCTGAACAGGCTGCCTTGCTCGAACGTGCGCCGCTCGACCTCAGGCTTTATCGCGCGCGGCTGGCTGATATTGCCCTGCCCGAAGGGGCCCTGTTGGGCGCGCCGATTGATGGGCTGCGCTTGCCGCCGGACAGTGACCTTGCCACCCACCCGGCGGTCATCGCGGGTGGGGCGGTGGTGCAGGATGCGGCGAGCCAATATGTCGCGGCATTGTGCGATGCGCCGCGCCATCGAACCATCCTCGACCTATGCGCCGGGGCGGGCGGCAAGACGCTCGCGCTGGCAGCGGCCAACCCGGACGCGCGTATCATTGCCTGCGATATCGACCGTGGGCGGCTCCAACGGCTTGTGCCGCGCGCCGAACAAATGGGCGCCGCCAACATTGAAACCCGCCTGCTCAACCCCGGTCAGGAATTGGCGATGCTGGCCGAACTGGTCGGTAAGATTGATCTGCTGCTCGTCGATGCGCCCTGTTCGGGCAGCGGCACGTGGCGGCGCAATCCAGAGGCGCGTTGGCGGCTTACGCCCAAACGTCTGGCGGCGCTGACTGCGGCGCAGGCCAGCCTGCTTGAAATCGCTGGAAAATTGCTGGCAGGGCAGGGCAGCCTCGTTTATGCGGTATGTTCCTTGTTGCAGGATGAGGGGGAGGGACAGGTGCGCCGCTGGCTGAATGCAAACCCCGATTGGCAGGGCGATTGGCCCGCCGACTGGGCGGTTGGCCGTGCGAGCGGGGCCGGGCGCATTTTGACCCCCCATCATGATGGATGCGACGGCTTTTTTGTGGCGCGGCTCAGGTGTCGGTAGCGACCAGCGCCGCACCCAATTGGAAGGAGGCGTTGATGCGCTATACCCCTCTGGCAGTGGCGGTCGCGCTCTGCCTTTGTGCAACGAGCAGCATGATTTTGGGTGCGCCGCCTGTGGAAACGCCCTTGTCACCCCTGTCGCTACAGATGCAGGCACTGGGCGATCAGGCGCGGGCGAGCAGCCAATGGAGCGCGGCGATTGATGCTTATGAAAGCGCGCTGGTCGCTGACCCGCGCAACGCTGCGGCGCTGATCGGTTTGGGGGATGTGGCGCGCGCGCAAAATCTGCCGGGCAAGGCGATTGGCTATTATGATGATGCGCTGCTGATCCGGCCCGACACGGCGGCGGCGCTTGCCGGACTGGGCGAAGCATATGTTGCGCGCGGCGCGATTGACCGCGCGCGGGACGCGTTGGCGCAGTTACAGCGGGTATGCGGTGGTGACGGCTGTGCGGAAATTGCGGCGTTGACTGGCGCGATCCACGCGGCGGGCGAGCAGACCGCGATGCGCCCCGAAGCGGTTATGCCGCGTCCCAGCGTGGAATTTGCCTCCCCCGGAAACCATTGACCATTTTATAATTGGCGCGCCAAGGCTAACCATTCATCCAGATGGAGCGTTTCGGCGCGGCGTGTCGCATCGACGCCGATCTTGTCCAGCGCATCCAATGCACCCGCCACATTCTTGAGCGATTGGCGCAGCATTTTGCGCCTTTGTCCAAAGGCCGCAGCGGTCAATTTGGATAATGTTGCCGGGTCTACGCCCGCTGGCTGCGCCTTGGGGACGATATGGACAATCGCCGACATCACCTTGGGCGGCGGAGTAAAGGCGGATGCGTGGACGCGCATCGCGATACGCGGTTCGGCGCGCCATTGGGCGAGGATTGCCAATCGCCCATAGGCGCTGCTGCCCGGCGCGGCGACAATCCGTTCGGCAACTTCACGCTGGAACATCAGCGTCAGTGATTGCCACATGGGCGGCCATGATGGCGCTTCTAGCCAGCGGGTGAGCAGCGCGGTGCCGACATTATAGGGCAGGTTGGCGAGGATGTGATAGGGTTCGCCCATCAACGCATCGGCATCGATGGAGAGTGCATCATCGCCAATGACACGCAATTGGCCGGGGAAATGCGCGCCCAATTGTTCAAGCGCGGGGAGGCAGCGTGCATCGCGTTCGACTGCCGTCACCTTGGCGCCGCTGCGCAACAAGGCGCGGGTCAGGCCGCCGGGGCCGGGCCCAACCTCAAAAACCGGTGTCCCCCCCCCCAAGGGGGCGATGGCGGCAATCCGCGCCAATAATTGTTCGTCGAGCAGGAAATTCTGGCCGAGCGATTTTTGCGCGCTCAGCCCAAATTCGGCGATTGTTTGCCGCAACGGGGGCAGGGTGGGTGCGACCACGCGCGCTCAGTCACTTGCAGCACGCTGGCGTGCAAGCTGTCCCGCCAGCGCAATCGCGGCAATCATCGGGCCGGGGCGGGCGACATTCCGGCCGGCAATGTCAAATGCGGTGCCATGGTCGGGTGAGGTGCGGATGATCGGCAGTCCCAGCGTGACATTCACCCCGCTTTCAAAGGCCAGCGCCTTCAACGGGATCAGCGCCTGATCATGGTACATGCACAAAATGGCGTCAAATTGCCCGCGCACATGCGGCGCGAAAAGCGCGTCGGGGGACATTGGCCCGGTGATATCAACCCCGTCAGCGCGCAATTGTTCGATGGCCGGGCCGATGATGGCAATCTCTTCCTGCCCGATATTGCCATTTTCGCCGCCATGCGGGTTTAACCCTGCGACCGCGATGCGCGGGTGGGGGATGCCATATCCGCGCGCCAACCCGCGCACACAGCCCATCACCTTGGCATGGATAAGGTCAATCGACAGCGCATCGGGAACGTCGCGCAGCGCGATGTGGACGGTGATGGGGACAACGCGCAGCGGCGGCATCAATGCTTCAGACGCGAGCATCATTACCGCGTTACAGCGCGCGACCCCGCATCGGTCGGCGATAAATTCGGTCTGACCCGCTTGGGTAAAGCCCGCCTGATATAATTGTTCCTTGCTGACCGGCGCGGTGATGAGGGCCGCAGCCTCCCCCGAACGGGCAAGGCCGACCCCCAATTCAAGCGCGTGGAGCGCACAATGCGCCCCGCCGATGCTGGGCTGACCCGGCGTGATATTGCCCGAATCCTCGACATGCCAGACGGGCAGCGCGTCATCAAAGGCTGCGGCGCCGGCTGTCAATGAATCCACACGGGCAATCGGCCCTGACCAGACGGCGCGCAGCGATTCCACATCCCCCAGCGCGACAAAAGGTTGCAGGTCATGCGCCGCGCGTGCTTCCCATGCCCGCGCCGTTACTTCCGGCCCGACACCCGCCGGATCGCCCAAGGTTACGACAAATGGCACCTGTGGTGCTGCTCCCAAAATCAGGCGGCTGGTTGTATATTTTGCCCGTAATCAATCACCGCGTCGCGCCGCAAATCCCGCAAATAACGCTCTGCGCGGCGCTGCACCCGTTCCTGCCGCAATTGGTCAGCGACTTGGTCGGCGGACGGGGTTGTCGCTTCGGTCGGCATGTCGCGCCCGCACAGCACCAGCACACTGACACCAGTTTGCGGTGAACCGAACATCGGGGTTACCTGCCCAATTTGCATCGCCGCGAGTGAGGATTGGAGCGGTGCCGGCAAATCGCGCAGCGCAATCTGGTCACGGCTGATAACCTCTGCGCCCAAGGCGGCAGCAACCGTGTCTGCCGCGCCGCAACCGGCAATGGTGCGCGTCTGCGCCGAAAAATTCGACGCGACTTCCGCAGCGCGTGTCGGCGTTGTGCCCACCGGGAAGGCATAGGTGATTTGCTTCAGGCTGAGCACCGCGTCGCGCGGATCGGCGGTCAGCACGCGGCGCGTGTCGATCAGATAGAGGATGGAAATGCCGCCCGGACTTTCGAGCGGACCGGCCAATTGCCCCGGCTGCATGGTCTGCACCGCTTCGGCAAGCGATGCAGGCAATTGGCTAAGGCGCAACCAGCCCAAATCCCCGCCGACGGAGGCGGATGTGGTTTGCGAAAAGCGGGTAGCCATATCCTGAAAACTGACTTCGCCGCTCGACAATTGTTCCATGATCCGGCGGCCATTTTCCGCCACCGCCTGCATGTTGGATGCATTGGCTGGCAAATAAATTTCGCCCACGCGATATTCGGCCTGCCCCCGGTTGCTTTCCAACCGTGCGAGCGAAGCCTCCACCTCCTCCTGACTGACGTTGGTGAAGGGGTCGATGTTGCGCGCGAGTATATTTTGCCATGAAAGGCTGGCGCGGATCTGCTGACGCATGGATGCAACCGAACTGCCCGCCGCCACCAAAAATTGCGAAAATTGTTGGGGTGTCTGCCGCAATCCGGCGGCAACACGTTCATATTGCTGGTCTATTTCTGCATCGGTCGGCGCGATTTCGGTTGCGCGCGCTTCTTGAATTTGCAGCATTTCATCGATCAACTGGCCGAAAATCTGCAAACGCAATGTCTGCAATTGTTCGGGTGGAATTTGTCCCTGATTGGCCATGCGTACCAGCGCCAGCCGTTGTTCCACATCGGTCGCGGTGATAATTTCACCATTCACGGTTGCGGTCGGGCGATAGACATTGCTGTCGCCATTGCCCAGCAATTCGACATTGGCCGGAATGTCCAGCCCATCCACCGACACGCTGTTGCCTGTGCTTTGGGCCAGTACCGCCGTTTGCGGCAACAGCAATGCGGCGATGGCAATGCCACTACGGAAAATCGGTCGCCGCTGCTTGGGCAAGCCATGGGGCCGGTTCATCATGGTCACGCGCTAAACATCCTATCCTGTCGTCTTGGCAGCTTGGCCGCCGGGGGCATCATGCCCATTGTCCCCTGAACCGGCGCTGACGCACATGCGCACGGCGTGGCACCCTGTGCAGCGGCACGCGCCATTTGTCTATACACCCAGATTGCGGAACGCCAAACGCAGCAGGAAACTATTGCCGCGCCGGGCATCGCCCGTATCCTGATAATCGCGCCGCCATGTGAGGCCAATGGTCAGGCAATCATCCTCATAGGTGAAACCAAGCCGGTGACGAATGGGCACAAAGCCGTCGGACAAATTGGTCGGGTCTTCGCGCCGGTCCGTCAGATCAACAATCGCTGAACCAAAAATCGACCAGTAACGCGCGATCTGAATCCGCCCGCCGACGCGCACTTCTTCACGGTCGGGCAGGTCTTCACCCAATTGCTGGATATCACGGTTGAGCCGCAGATAGCCGATGATGGCATAGGTGTTGCGGCTGCCAATGGTCGCATCAATTTCATTGCGGCGGATGGCGGCAGTGTCCTTGTCCAGCCGGAAACGGTGGGTCAGGCGAACAAAGTCACGCCATGCGACACTGGTACGCCCGACAATGTCGGATGTGCGTTGGTTAAGCCCGCTGCCCGGCACGAAAAGCAGGCTCGGCCCCGACAGGCGATAGCTTTGGGCAAGGCTAGAATCGATCGAAAAACCGCGCCGTTCCAGCCGATATTCCAACCCATAGGTCAGGCGTGTTGTATCTTCAAAACGGTCGTAACCGGGAAAGCGATTGAGCGCGAAAATATTACCGTCTTCGAGTTCGAAGGCGCGACTATCCTCATTCGGGATATCGACATTATCGACCGGCGTCGCCGCAACCAATTGAATACGCGGGGTGAAAAGCTGCCGTCCGCCACCCGTGCGCGAGACAAAGGGCCAAGCAATATCGACAGCAGCAGCGCCAAAGGCACGCGCCTGCCAGCCTGATGCACCGCGATAGGCGGGCACCGGCGTCGCACTGACCATATCGCTGTGATAAATATCGCCGCGCCCCAGCAGGGTAAAAGTGACCTGCTGGCCAAGCGGGGTCAGGCGGCGCAAATCCCAGCGCGCACTGGCGAACATGCGCTGTGTATCTTGGCCATCGGTGCGCAATAGCGACAGCGAATTGGCCTGAAACAACCATTGCCCGCCGAGCAGATGGTCGTCCATGCGCTGGCGAAAATCGATGGCGGGTAGCGCGATGGGCTGTTGCCCCTGCGGGTCGGCAACGCGCAAGGTCTGCATCGCCCAACCCGCGATGGTGAGGTAGGATGAACCGCCATTGCGTGCCAGCATGATATTATTGCGCAAGCGGTCATCGCGGCTGATGTCATACCGGCGCAAGAATGTCCGGTCGGTGGCAAGCCGCCCCGAAAAGCTGAGCGACCAGCGCGGGTCGAACTGAAAACCGCCGCTCGTGTCCAGATAGCCGCGAAACTCATTGCGCGCGGTTGTCGTTGTCGAACCGACCGGCACCAACCGGCTATAGGTGGCAAAACCCTGCACCCGCCATGCACCACGATCGGTTAGGCCACGCAATTCCGCCTCCGCCATCGGCGCGGCGTCGGTATAGAGATGGGGGGTGATTGTCAGGTCGCTATGGTCGGAAAAGCGCAGATAATAAGGCAAAGCAAATTCGACGCCGTTGGTGCGATCGATGCGGATATCGGGGACGAGCAGGCCGCTGCCCGGCACGCCAATCGCCGGGTGCGACAATAGGGGCAGCGGGATGATCGGCAGGCCGAATAATTCGATGCGTGCGCCGTCATAGCGGATTCGGTTGTGTGCGCGATCATAATAGACGCGGGCCGCGCGCACCTGCCAACTGGGGCTTTTGGGGCAACCATCGGGGTCTTCGACCGCACAGGGGGTATAGGCGGCGCGGATCAATTCCATATCGCCATTGGCTTGGCGCGCGCCGCGATTGGCGGCGAGCCGCGCCTCATTATTGAACACAACCAGCAGGTTTTCCACCACCCCGTCGCGCAGCGTATCGGTAAGCTCGACCGAATCGCCATAAGCGGTGTCGCCGTCCGGGCCAGTCAGGCGGACATTGCCGCTCGCCACCACGGCGCCGCTGGTCCGGTTCCAGGTGACGCTGTCTGCATGGAGCCGCCAGCCCTGTCGTTCGAGGCTGACATCGCCGCTCGCGGTGAAGATATTGCTGTTCTGGTCAAAATCGACATGCTCCGCCGAGAAACTGAGCGTTTCATCGGCGTTCGCCGGGGCAGGGCTGGGGGCTGTCTGCGCATTTGTCCCTGCCTCTTGCGCTATCGACGGCATGGCCCAGCCCAAAGCCAGCGCCGCCGGCAATATGGGCAAAAGGCGGTGGCGTAACATGGGTTAAGTTTTATCCCGTCAATCTGATGTGGGCGGCCAATTGGTGCGCAATATCTTTCCATGGCTAATAACGCGCCAACATGGCTTTGCAATGCGCGCAATGGCTCCTATCTACGGCGGCAAGGTCGGTACGGCGCGCAATTTGCCCATATTGTCCATCGACAGCTTTAGCGGAAAGAATTTTGCATGAAGATTAGATTTGTGAGCGGTGATGCCGGTGAACGCGACACGTTGGTGTTCCCTATGCTGGCTGGTGGTCTGGCGGATGTGACCCCCCGGCTTCCCGCATCTTTTCAACCGCTCGCCGCCGCTGCCATCGAACAGGCGCGCTTTGATGCAAAGTCGGGGACGGTGTTTGAAACCTATGTCACCGATGGGGCGCTGGCGCGCCGCATGTTGATTGTCGGCGCGGGGAGCGGCGATGCTACCGGCTGGGAACGGGCGGGCGCGGCGCTTTCGGCGCGGCTCATCGCATCGGGCGCAACCAGCGCTTTTGCTGATTTGACCGGCGCGGATGCCGCCGCCGCCGCACGCTTTGCCTTGGGTGCAACCCTGCGCGGGTGGCGGATCGACAAATATCGCACGCGTCTTGCTGCCAATCAACGGGCAACGCTGGAGGAGGTGAGCATCGCCAACGCCGCGGCGGGCAGCGAGGCCGCATGGCAACGCTGGCATGCATTGGCAGAGGGTGTGGGCTTTACCCGCGAACTCGTCTCCGAACCGGCGAACATCATCTACCCCGAAACCTTTGTCGAACGCTGTCAAAAGCTTGCCGAACATGGCGTTGTTGTTGCGGCGCTGGACGAACGGGCGATGGCCGAACTGGGCATGGGTGCGCTGCTCGGTGTCGGGCAGGGTTCGGTGCGCCCGCCGCGCCTGCTCAGCCTCGAATATAAGGGCGCGGGCGCACCCGATGGCGCGCCGATACTGATCGTGGGTAAGGGCGTCACCTTTGACACCGGGGGTATTTCCATCAAGCCCGCAGCGGGGATGGAGGATATGAAGTGGGACATGGGCGGCGCCGGTGTGGTGGCGGGCACGCTCTATGCCCTCGCGCTTGCCAAGGCCCCTGCCCACGTCGTCGGTGTCTGTACGCTTGCCGAAAATATGCCCGACGGCAATGCGCAGCGGCCCGGGGATGTGGTGACGTCGATGTCGGGTCAAACCATCGAAGTTATCAATACCGATGCGGAGGGGCGTTTGGTGTTGGCCGATGCGATGACATGGGCACAGCGGCGTTGGAATCCCAGGATAATGGTCGATCTGGCGACGCTGACCGGCGCGATGATTATTTCGATGGGGCGGGAACATGGTGGTCTGTTTGCCAATGATGATGGGCTGGCCAATGCATTATTGGCGGCGGGCAGCGCGGTGGGCGATAAATTGTGGCGCTTCCCGCTCTCGGACGCTTATGACCGGCTGATCGACAGCCAGATTGCCGATATGAAAAATGTCGGCCCACGCGAAGGCGGGTCGATTACGGCGGCGCAATTTTTGCAACGATTTGTCGAACCGGGGGTTCAATGGGCGCACCTCGACATCGCGGGGATGGTGTGGTCGGACAAGGATTTGCCAACCTCTGCCAAGGGCGCAACCGGCTATGGCGTGCGGTTGATGGAAGAATTTGTCATGCAACAGAGCGCACAAAATTGATGAAAGGGCGAACAATGCCATTTCCAACCAAGCCGGGGGCAATGATTGTGGTGGGCACGCTGTCGATGGTGTTGCTCGCTGCGTGCCAGCCGTCGGCGCCGACGGACCCCGCCAAGGCGGCGGCATCGGCCCGCGCTGCGCAATCACGATCTGACCCGCGTATCCCCGGCGGCATCCCCCTGTTCCTTGGCCGGACGGGGCAGATCACCGAATTCGAAATACTGGATGCCGGGCAGGGCAAGATTGCGACCTATTCGGTGGATGCGCGCCCATGGGATATCCGCGACTTTTATGAGGCGGAGGGGCTGGCGCGCGGCTATGAAGTCATTGGTCGTGTCAATGGCGGATTGTTTCAAAGCGTTGATATGCGCCGGCTCAATGGTGCAGCACCCCGCACTTTCAGCGTGATGGCGGTGCACAAGGGCGAATTTACCAATGTTACGCTCAATTTTGATGTGACACCGCCCTGACAGGCTTTGCTTGCCATCGGCGTCGGTCATCGCTAGGGGCGCGCGCAGCCAATCTGCACCAAAAAGGAACTCTCCCATGGCGGTTACCCGCACTTTTTCGATTATCAAGCCCGATGCCACCCGCCGCAACCTGACCGGCGCGGTCACCAAAATGCTCGAGGAGGCTGGGCTGCGTGTCGTCGCGTCCAAGCGTATCCAGATGAGCCGCAAACAGGCCGAAGGCTTTTATGCCGTCCACGCCGAACGCCCGTTTTACGGCGAATTGTGCGATTTCATGACCAGCGGCCCGGTCGTCGTGCAGGTGCTCGAAGGTGAAGATGCGGTAAAGCGCAACCGTGACATCATGGGCGCGACCAACCCCGCCAATGCGGATGCGGGCACAATCCGCAAGGAATTGGCCGAAAGCATCGAAGCCAACAGCGTCCATGGCAGCGACAGCGACGAAAATGCCGCGATTGAAATCGCCTTTTTCTTCACGCCCGAAGAAATCGTCGGCTGATCAGCCCGCGCTTTGCGAAATTTGGGGCCGTCTATCCGTTGATAGGCGGCCCTTTTTTTACAAGAAATCGACCATGATGGCCAATTTGCGCGGTGCAATCGCCAGCCAGGACTGGCGCAACCAGTCGCCAATCGCATCCCAGTCCGCATCACCAAGGTCGAGCCTTATGCCGAGCCAGCCATCCCCGAAATAGGCGGGGCGGAAATATAGCGCACCATCCTGTTCGATGCGCATCGACTGTTCTTCGACCCCGCTGATTTTGACCAGCAGCGCGGTCTGCCCGTCGCCATGATGATTATGGCTGACATAGGCAAATTTCTTGCCCTTGATGATGCCAAAACATGCCATGCCATGGCTCAGCGTTTCCTCCGCCTCGGGCATAGCCAAGGCGAGTTCGCGCACCCGCTGCGTCAGATAGGCGGGGTTGGCTTCGCGCGTGACATATTCGGCCAGCGTGCGGGCATAAAGCTGATGTTCGGCGATCAGCACCCGCGCGGCAAGGCTTGCTGCATCATCGTCGGGCAAGATGGCGACCGGACATTGCGCCAGCACTGGCCCATCATCCAAGCCGACGGTCACGATGTGCACCGAACAGCCGCCATGGCTGTCACCCGCATCGATGGCGCGTTGATGCGTGTCCAGCCCCTTATATTTGGGCAGCAGGCTGGGGTGGATATTGAGCATTCGCCCCGTCCATTGATCGACAAAAACCTCACTCAAAATCCGCATATATCCCGCGAGCGCGACATATTGTGCACCCGACGCGACAATTGCTGCGTGCATGATGGCATCATGCGCGTCCCGGCTCAGTCCCTTATGCGGGTGCGCGAAGGTCGCCACCCCCTCCGCCGCTGCCAGTCGCAGTCCGGCCGCATCGGGATTGTTGCTGGCGACAAGCGCAATTTCAAAGGGGCAATCGTCGCGCCGCGATGCGTAGAGGAGCGCGGCCATATTGGTGCCGCCACCCGAAATCAGCACCGCAACGCGGGCTTTAGCCATGGTGAGTTGCGCCCCAATCCGCCATGGCCGACCATGTGCCGCGCGCGCCACTGACGGTGCAGCCCTTTTCCCCACTCGCAATATGGCCAATCCGGTGGACGGTTTCGCCCGCCGCCATCAGCGCATCGGTGACGGCATCAACCTTGGCCGGTTCGACAACCAGCGCCATGCCGATGCCGCAGTTAAAGGTGCGCGCCATCTCCTCCGGCTCGATATTCCCTTGCGCCTGCAAAAAGGCCATCAGGCGCGGCTGTTCCCACGCATCCGCATCAATATGCGCGTGGAGGTGCGCGGGCAGGACGCGCGGTATATTTTCGAGCAGCCCGCCGCCGGTAATATGCGCCATTGCGTGCAGCGCGCCCGCCCGGACGAGGGGGAGGAGGCTGCGTACATAAATCCGCGTCGGCGCCATCAGCGCATCAATCAGCAAAATTTCAGGGTTGAACAACGCCGGTCGGTCGAGCTTCCACCCCTTGTCAGCGGCAAGGCGGCGTACCAGCGAAAATCCGTTGGAATGGACGCCAGAGGATGCCAGCCCCAAAATCACATCCCCCACGGCCACCTTGTCGGCGGTCAGCACATCGCCGCGTTCGACCGCCCCGACACAAAAACCGGCGAGGTCATAATCATCATCATCATACATGCCCGGCATTTCGGCAGTCTCGCCGCCGATCAGCGCGCAGCCTGCCTGTCGGCATCCCTCTGCAATGCCTGCGATGACCGCCACGGCAACATCTTGGTCCAGTTTTCCGCAGCCATAATAATCGAGGAAGAACAGGGGTTCGGCCCCTTGCACGATCAGATCATTGGCGCACATAGCGACCAGATCGATGCCGACACCATCATGTCGTCCCGCCTCAATCGCCAATTTCAGCTTGGTGCCGACGCCATCATTGGCGGCAACCAGCAGCGGGTCGGTAAAGCCCGCCGCACGCAAGTCAAAAAAGCCGCCAAAACCGCCGAGATCAGCGTCTGCCCCGGCGCGCCGTGTCGCACGGGCAAGCGGCGCGATGGCCCGCACCAAAGCATTGCCCGCCGCGATATCCACCCCTGCCTTAGCATAGGTGTAGCGCATATTTCCGATATTATTGTCGCTCATGGCGCGCTGCTAGCCATAACGGGCTTGGATTTCCATGCTCTTGTCGCCAAAAGGGCGGCGTGAAAGCAGATACCCCATATAAAAAGCCGCGCCAATGGGTGCCCGCGCTGGTGTTGGCGGCGGCATTGGTGCTGGCAATTGGCGGCGGTGCGGCAGTTTTTGCGCAAATAGAACCGGGGGATCGCGGTATCGCGCCGGTCGGCAATTCGAGCGATTTGATCGCCGATAATATCGTTGTTGATGTGCTGGCCGATTCGCCCGAGGCTGCCCGCACCAAGGGCTGGCAGGAGGCGCAGCGCCGGGGTTGGGCCGCGCTCTATCGCCAAACGCACGGCGGCACGGCGGCACCGGCGCTCAGCGATTCGGTACTCGATTCGATCGTGACGGCCATCGTCATCCAACAGGAACAAATTGGCCTTGGTCGCTACCGCGCCACGCTGGGCGTCCAGTTTGACCGCGCACGCGCTGGCCAGATTTTGGGGATCAGCGGGCGGGTGCTGCGTTCGCCGCCCTTGCTTGTCGTGCCCATCGTCTATGAAAATGGGGTCGCGCAAAGTTTTGAACGGCGCAGCGAATGGCAAAGGGCGTGGGCGCAGTTTCGCACGGCGGACAGCACGATTGATTATGTGCGCACCGGCGGCTTTGGTGCCGACACATTGCTGCTCAACCCCGGTCAGCAGCGCCGCCGCTCGCGCAGCTGGTGGCGCGATATTCTGAATCAATATGGCGCGTCAGACGTGATTTTCCCGACTGTCAGAATTGAACGTAGCTGGCCCGGCGGCCCGATTGTCGGTTATTTTTCGGCGCGTTCAGGGCCGGACAATATCCTGCTCGGCAGTTTCGCGTTGCAGGTGCGTTCACCTGCTGGTCTGCGCCGCCTGATGCAGGATGGCGCGCGCCGCATGGATGCGCTGTTCACCGCCGCTTTGGCGGATGGACGGCTGCGCACCGACCCGTCGCTGATTATCGAAGCGCCGATCGCGGCCGAAGAAATTGAAATGACTGAAGAAGCAACGCCAGAGGAAGCGACGGAGAGCGCATCGCCCACCGACACGGCACCCGCTGCGCCTGCGGCTACCAGCGGTGATTTCTCCATCCAGATTGAAACGCCCGATTCGCTAGGCGTAATTGCGGCGGAAAATGCACTGCGCGGAGTCGGCGGGGTGGAAAGTGCCAACGCCAGTTCCATCGCCGTTGGCGGGGTTTCGGTCATCCGCGTGCGTTTCCGGGGTAGCGCGGCTGAATTGCGGGCCGCGCTTAGTTCGGCGGGCTATCGCGTCGCTCAGAGCGGCAATAATTTCCGCATCTCGCGTTAAATGGCCGGGGTCGGGGCAAGCGATTTGTTCGGGGCCGAACTGCCCCCGCGCACGGTTGGTCGGCAATTGCCCTTGCCCTTGGCGTGGCGACAGCCCCCCACCGGATCTGCCGAATTTCTGGTCGGAGAGAGTAATTTGGTTGCGGTGCGCGCGCTGCAACATTTGGGCGACCAGCCGGTGCCGGTTGCCATTTTGCGTGGGCCCAGCGGGTCAGGCAAATCGCATTTGGGACGGGTTTTTGCCGAAACGGCAGAACATCATCTCATCGACGGATTGCCGCGCGACGGTGAAGAAACCGCCTTCCACTTGTGGAACAGGGTGCGTGCGGATGGCGGGGCATTGCTCATCATCCTAGATGCCGATTTTGCGATTGATAATGTCGCACTGCCCGACCTGCGCACCCGCTTGGCGGCCAGCCTGCCGATCACCATCGATGAACCCGATGTCGCGCTGGCCGGGGGCATTATCGACGCGCTGTTACAGCGGCGCGGCCACGGCATGGCTAAAGGGGTTGGCGATTTTGCGGCGCAGCGCATCGAACGGCGTTATGTTGCGCTGCACGCGGCGGTGGCGGCGATTGACCATGCCGCAATCGCCAGCCGCCGTCCGATCAACCGCGCCTTGGTGCGTCAGGCGCTCGCCGATGCAGGGTTGGCTAGGGCGGCATGACGCCGGTCTGATTAGCCGCAACGCAGCGTGGTAATCACCCCGTCCTGATCCAATTCGCCGTTAATCCGGTCGGGCCGATAATCGAGCGTCACCGCACTATTGGGTTCGATCCAGCGCACGTCGCGCGCGCCGCTGCGCCGTGCCACTTCCTCGCGCGTCGTATCATTGGCGCGCAGGCCGACAAAGCTTTGTACCAGCGATGCGCCGCATTCGTCCCCTTCATCGCGCACCGAAATATGTTCGCGCACACCGGTTTGATATTCGGGCGACCGCCGCGTCGATGTACAGCCGCTCAGCAAAGCGCCACCCAAAACCAAATAGAAAACTGCCTTACGCATCCATATTCTCCGTCGCGGTGCGGTGCATGATCAGCTTGCCGCCGCGAACCGCAAAGGCCAGACGGCCTTCGACCAGTTCGAGCGCATCCGCACCAAATTTTTCAGCGCGCCAGCCGCTTAAAATCGCAAGGCCGCTGCGCACGCCTGCGGCCAATTGCTCCAACTCATCCGAACGGGCGATTAACCGCGCCGCTACATTTAATTCGCGCGCACGAATTTTGAGCAAAAGTTTGAGGAGGTCGGCAACCAACGCCCCTTCCTTGCCAAGTCCGGGGGTCTTGGGCGCATGGCTGGGCAAATCGTCGCGCGCCATCGGCTCGGCAGCGGCGAGCGCGGCCATCATCCGCTGGCCGATGTCATTGTTGCGCCAGCTGGGGGATAGACCCCGAATCTTGGGCAGATCATCCTGACTGCGCGGTGGATGGGATGCGATTTCGCCCAAAGTCTCATCCTTGACGATGCGCCCGCGCGGCAGATTCTTGCTGCGTGCTTCGCGTTCGCGCCATGCGGCGAGCGCGCGCAGGCGGCCCAACACATCGGCTTTGCGTGACTGGATTTTGACCCGCTGCCACGCATCATCGGGGTCGAGCGCGTAATTGGCGGGGTCGGTAATCCGCTCCATCTCCTCATCCAGCCAATGGCCGCGCCCGGTCGCCCGCAATTTGTCGAGCATCATCGGGAAAATCTGCGCCAAATGGGTGACGTCGGCGATGGCGTAATCAATCTGTCTTTTATCGAGCGGACGCCGCGACCAATCGGTAAAGCGTGCCCCCTTGTCCAAGCTCACACCAACCCAGCTTTCGACAAGGTTGGAATAACCCAGTTGTTCAGCCTGCGCCAATGCCATGGCACCAATTTGCGTGTCGAACAGAGGGTAGGGGGTCTTACCGGTCAGATGATAAATAATTTCAATATCTTGCCCGCCTGCATGCACGACTTTGAGGACGTTTTCATTTTCGACCAGCAGGTGGAGCAGCGGCGTCAGGTCAATATCCGCCTTTGGGTCAATTGCCGCAGCCTCTTTACCGTCTGAAATCTGGATTAGGCAGAGGTCGGGGTAAAAGCTGTTTTCCCGCATGAATTCGGTGTCGACGGTGATAAAATCGGCGCTGGCAAATCGCGCGCACAACTGGGCGAGCGTCGTGCTGTCTTCGATAAGTTTGTGTATCTGCATGACCATTTTGCCTAGCGTTATTGGGCGGTGCGCGCCAGTGGGCATTGCGCGGGTGTTTTGCCGATAATGGTGACCAGAAATGCAGCCATCGTGCCCAGACATAATTGCCAGGGAAATGCCGCAACTTTCAAAATTGGCGGCAGCCCGGCCCAATCGACGAAAAAGGGTTGCTGCACCAGCGTGACGACAAATCCGGTGACGAGCGCGCCAACCACGCTTGCGCCGCTGCCGCGTCGGGTGAATAACGCCGCGCCATAGACCCCCAGCAAGCCGGAATAGGCAAAGCCCATCACCCCCAACACAAATTCGAGCAACGGTGTATCGGCATAGCGTTGCCATGCATAACAAAGCACCGCCATGGCGAGCAGCGCGAGCGCGAGAAGGATAACCGCAATACGTGCAGCCAGCACATAATGGCCTGCATCCCGGACCGTGCCGCGTCGTTCCAGCCATGGGCGATAAAAATCGGAAACGGCGACCGCCGACATGGCGATGAGGCCGCTGTTGATTGCCGCTGCCGCCAGCACGCCGACGGTGACCAGCCCGCGCAGGCCGGGCGGCATTTCGCTCAAAATATAGGCCATGAAGATGGTGATTTTTTCACCCGAAAAATGCGCAGCAGCTGCATCACCCCCGGCATAATGCAGATAGAGCAATGACCCGATGACCAGAAAGATCAGCACGACGGGAATGGTCGCCAAGGCGGAAAGGATGAGCGCGCGGCGCGCTTGACGCGCATCGGCACAGGCGAGAAAGCGTTGGCTGGTGTCCTGATCCAGCCCGAAATTTCCGATGTTGAGGAGGGTGAGGCCGGTCACCACCGCCAGCATCGAAAATGGGTGGCTGAAATCGCCCGACCAATCGAACAGACGCAATTTGTTGATGCTGGCCCCGCCGGCATCGCTGGCATGCGTCAAAATCTGCCACGCGCCCGCCATATCCATTGGCAGGCTGGTCGCCATCCAGATCAGCACCAGCAGCGCCGCGCCGACATAGAGGATGACCTGCACCAGATCGCTCCACACCACCGCATTCAACCCACCCCACAAAGTGAAGGCGAGGCCAAAGAGAATGAGTATCAGGCTTGCTACGGCGATGTGGCTCGCCGAAACATCGAGGAATATGATCATCGATACTGCAATCGCCGCGAGGTAGAGGCGTGCGCCGCTCGCCAATATGCGGCCCAATAGATACATGGCCGCTGCCGCCCGCCGCGCCATGCCGCCATAACGGGCATCCAGCAGCTCATAGACGGTGGTGACGCCCATTTGGTGGAAACGCGGCATCAGAAAATGGCCGACGAACAGCGCGGCAATCAACGCGCCGATATTGGTGCTTAGGTAGCTGAAATCGCTGCGATAGCTATTGTCGGGCACCCCCAAAAATGTTGCCGCCGACTGGGTGGTGGACAGAACCGATATGACCACCAGCCAGGTCGGGACATGGTGGCTGGCTAGGAAATACCCCTCTGCATTGGTGACCTGTTTTCGGCTTGCCCACCAACCTGCCAGCGCCAGCGCCATGGCATAGGTTGCGACTATCCCCCAATCCCAAATGGTGAAGCGTAACTCCACACGACCCCCGCCCAATCTTGTCGATGTTTCTTTCATCCGCGATGGCGCGGCAAAGGAGGGCTGGCAAGTCCCCCCATGGTGATAGGCTGCACCCTTTTGCTTGACAAAGTGCGGCGGAGCGGGCTTTGCGCGCCCCCATGCATATATATCGTACCCACCATTGCGGCGCGCTGCGCGCCACCCATGTCGGTGAAACCGTCCGCCTGTCGGGCTGGGTGCATCGCAAGCGTGATCATGGCGGCGTCCTGTTCGTTGATTTGCGCGACCATTATGGCATCACCCAAATCGTCGCCGACGGCGATACCCCGGCGCTCGCTATCCTTGAAAATCTGCGCGTTGAAAGCGTGGTGACCATCGATGGTGTGGTCAAGGCGCGGGATGGCGCGACGGTCAACGCATCGCTGCCAACCGGCGAGATAGAGGTTTTTGCGCGCGGTGCGACCGTCCTCAGCCGGGCAGAAGAATTGCCGATGCCGGTGGCGGGGGAACAGGAATATCCAGAGGATATTCGCCTACGTTACCGTTTCCTAGACCTGCGCCGCGAAACATTGCACGCCAATATCGTCACGCGCACGCGGATTATTTCCGACATCCGTCGCAGCATGGAATCGGCGGGTTTTACCGAATATTCCACGCCGATTTTGACCGCGAGCAGCCCAGAGGGCGCGCGCGACTTTCTGGTGCCCAGTCGCATCCACGCAGGGAAGTTTTTCGCCCTGCCGCAAGCGCCGCAACAATATAAGCAATTGTTGATGGTGGCGGGCTTTGACCGCTATTTCCAGATTGCGCCCTGTTTCCGGGACGAAGACCCACGTGCCGACCGCCTGCCGGGGGAGTTTTACCAACTCGACCTTGAAATGAGCTTTGTGACGCAGGAAGAGGTTTGGGAAACGATGGAACCGGTCATGGCGGGCGTTTTTGAACGCTTTGCCGATGGCAAGAAAGTGACCCCGGCGGGCAGCTTTCCGCGCATCCCTTATGCAGAGGCGATGCTGAAATATGGCAGCGACAAGCCTGATTTGCGCAACCCGCTGATTATCACCGACGTGGGTGAACATTTCCACGGCTCGGGATTTGGCCTGTTCGCGCAAATTGTCGGCAATGGCGGCACGGTGCGCGCTATTCCCGCCCCCGCGACTGCCGACAAAAGCCGCAAATTCTTTGATGATATGAACCAATGGGCGCGTGATGAGGGGTATGCGGGCCTCGGCTATGTCACGCGCAAAGGTGGCGAATTTGGCGGCCCGATCGCCAAAAACCATGGCAGTGACGGGATGGCGACGCTCTATGCCGCGCTCGGCCTCGGCCCGGATGATGGCTGCTTCTTTGCTGCGGGCGATGCGGACAGCGCAGCCAAATTGGCGGGCGCGGCGCGCACCCGCGTTGCCAGCCAATTGGATTTGATTGACACCGACAGCTTTGCCTTTGCGTGGATTGTCGATTTTCCCTTTTATGAATGGGACGCCGACAGCAAGAAACTCGATTTCGCGCACAATCCCTTTTCAATGCCGCAGGGCGGGATGGCGGCGTTGGAAGGGCCCGACCCGCTGTCGATCAAGGCCTATCAATATGACCTTGTCTGCAATGGCTATGAATTGGCGTCAGGCTCCATCCGTAACCAGCACCCCGATCTGATGGTCAAGGCGTTTGAACTGGTCGGGCTGAGCAAGGCCGACGTCGAAGCGCGCTTTGGCGGCATGTACCGCGCCTTTCAATATGGTGCGCCGCCACACGGCGGGATGGCCGCCGGGGTCGACCGGATGGTGATGTTGCTGGTCGGTGCGCAAAATCTGCGCGAAGTGACCCTGTTCCCGATGAACCAGCGCGCCGAAGATTTGTTGATGGGTGCGCCGTCGGCGCCGGAGCCCAAGCAATTGGCGGAATTGCATATCAAGGTCGTCGAACCGCCCAAGGCGGGTTGATTAGTCGGGATAGGCGATTTCCAGCACTTCCCACGCTTTGCTGCCGGTGGGGAGGGTGACGTTGCGCACGTCGCCCAGCGCCGCGCCGCGCAGCGCCCGCGCCATCGGACTGTTCCAGCCGATGCGTCCCGATGCTGCATCCGCCTCATCATCGCCGAGGATGGTCAGCGTTCGCCGATTATCCTCCTCATCCGCGATGGTGATGACAGCGCCAAAATAGACGCGGGATTTATCCGGCTGGCTGGCGGGGTCGATAACGCGTGCCGTCTTCAACCGCCGCGCCAAAAAGGCCAGCCGACGGTCGATTTCGCGCATTTTTTTGCGCCCATAAATATAATCGCCATTTTCGCTGCGGTCGCCATTGCCCGCTGCCCAGCTGACGACTTCCACAATTTTGGGGCGCTCGACCCCCAATAATTGATCATATTCGGCGCGCAGCGCGGCAAAGCCGGCAGGGCTGATTATATTTTCGGCCACCGTGGTGATCAGCCCGGCTGGCTCTTGCCCAAATAGCGCGACAGCATGTTGCGTTCGCCCGCATTGGCACCGGGGCGGATGCTTTCGTACACCACCGCATTTTCCAGCACGCGCTGCACATAATTGCGCGTTTCGCTGAGCGGTATAGCCTCAATCCAGCTCAATATATCGACAGCGCCCGTGCGCGGGTCGCCATTGCTGGCCAGCCAGCGGTTCACATTGCCCGGCCCCGCATTATAGGCGGCGACCGCAAGCGGGTAACTGCCGCCATAATAGTCGAGCATGCGTTGAAAATAGGCGGCGCCCAACTGCATATTATAATTGGTATCGCTGGTCAGCGCGCCCGCGTCATAGGCGAGGCCCAACATGCGCGCCTGTTCGCGCGCCGTGCCCGGCATTAATTGCATCAGCCCGCGCGCGCCCGCGTGGGACAGGGCGGCCCGGTCAAACTGGCTTTCCTGCCGCGATATGGCGTGGATGAAGGTCCAGCGATCCTCATACCCTGCGGGGACTCGCACCGTGGGAAAGGCGGTTGGCACATAATCGTCCAGCCCATTGGCCCGCGCGCTGCGCCCGATCATCACGGCCAGATCCGGACGACCAATTTCGTTGGCCAAAATCGCCCCGAAATAATGCTCGCTATCGGAATGGGCGTTGTTGGCAATGGTGCGCAGGAAAAGGCTCTGGTCGCGCCATGCACCCAATTCGCCCAAAATACGTGCGGCTTGCACCAAGCTATTATCGTTAAAGGCATCCCGCTCGGCCGCTGAAAAACGTACCACGACATCGGCGGATGGACGCGGCTGCGCCTGACCCAGTCGTTCGAGCGCCAATTGCCCATGAAATTGGTCAAAATGGGCTGCGGCGCGCGTCCAATATTGTGCGGCACCGCTGGCATTGCCCGCATCTGATGCAGCGCGCCCAGCCCAATACAGCCCGCGCGCCTGCACCTGCGGCGAACGACCACCCGCCGCATAAGCCGCAAATAATTCTGCGGCATCCGACGGCCGGTGGAGGCGGCGTAGCGCGGTATCCGCCGCCAACCAGACGAGGCTGGTATAATCATCGCGCACGCCGCGTTCTTGTTCCAGGATCGCCGCGCCAGTGGGCAGCGCATCACCGCTTTGTCGCGCGATGGCAAAGGCGGTCTGTGCATCCCCGGCATTGAGCGCGCCGCGCGCCTGCGCCAGCAATAGCTCGAGCCATGTTTCGGGCAATATGGGTGCAGTCGTCAGTTCGCGCGGCGCGCTCAGCAACATACGTGCCGCGCCAGCCTGTCCGCTCGCTACCAGCCAGCGTGCCTTGTTGAAAATATATCCCGGATTTTCGCGGGTCAGCCGTGGGTTGGCACCCTCCGCCTCCGCAGCGCGGATCGCTGCGTCCGCAGCCTCGCCCCGCATGGCGAGCCGCGCCGCAAATTCGAGCCGCCGGTCAGCGGACACATAATTTAACTGGCGCGCAGCGACGCTGGCGCTGCTCGTCCACAACAGCCGCTCCATCCGTGCGTCTTGATCCGCACTGGATAGAAGGCCGGGGAAATTGCTCAATATCCGGGTTTCATCATCGGGGCTCATCGCACCGGCCAGCCATGCGCGCCGCGCCTCTGCCGCTGCCTCATCCGCCCGTCCAGCCGCGAGCAAAGCCATCGCAAACCGGGCGTGCCCTGCGGCATTTTCCGGCGCGAAGCGCGTGAAATAGGCTATCGCACTCGGCGGGATATAGGGGGATGCGGCGAGTGCTGTATCCGCCTTGCGCCGCAGCGACGCCTCATCGGGCCAGCCGGGATGGGCGAGGAGGAAGTTCGCCAGCCGGTCAAACCCCGGATTATTGGCCTGCCGCAACGCCTGCCATTCGATGATCGCCTCTGCCGCTGCGTTGGTGGTAACGCCGCTGGTCGCCGCGCCGCCAAGCCCCAATTGTACACGATAAAATTCGCGCTGCTCAGGGGACAATTCGCTCGCCATGCACATGGCAGGTGTCAGGAACAGCGCCGCCATCAGGATGCGGGGCGTAAATCGGCGCAGATGGCGCGGGGTGGGGCGAATATCAGAAACCATGCTTGCCATGATGGGGGTCATATCCTTATCAGGCGCTGAACCGGCGCATATTGCCGGAAATACGTCCATTTTTTGCCATTTAGGCGCGGCGAATCGCCCGTGTAAAGGATATCACCATGTTTTCGGGCTCCATTCCGGCCCTGTTGACGCCTTTTAGCGACGGGCTGCTCGATGAAGCGGCCTTGCGGCGCTTTGTCGATTGGCAGATTGCCAACGGGTCGAGCGCGCTGGTGCCATGTGGGACAACCGGTGAAAGCGCGACGCTGGGTTATGACGAACATTATCGCGTGATCGACATTGTCATCGATCAGGCTGCGGGCAGGGTGCCGATTATCGCGGGTTGCGGTTCCAACGACACGGCCACCGCCGTTCGCCATATGCAATATGCCAAGGCGGCGGGGGCGGCGGCAGCACTGGTGGTCGCGCCTTATTATAATCGGCCCAGTCAGGCGGGGATGATCGCCCATTTCAGCCACCTCAGCCAGCAATGCGACTTGCCAATTGTCGCCTATAATGTGCCCGCGCGCACCGTCACCGACATCTTGCCCGAAACATTGGCGGCAATTGCAGCATTGCCGGGTGTTGTTGCGGTAAAGGATGCCAGTGGTGATTTGGCCCGCGTTACCCAACATCGTCAGGCAATCGCGCCCGATTTCTGCCAATTGTCGGGCAATGATGATTTATGGCTGGCGCACGCCGCTATGGGCGGGGTGGGCTGTATTTCGGTGACGGCGAATGTTGCACCGCGCTTGTGCGCCGACTTTGCGAGCGCCTGTGCTGCTGCAGACTGGGCAGCGGCGCGCGACCTGCATGAACGGCTGTTCCCGCTACACAAGGCCTTGTTCAGCGATGCCAGCCCCGCACCCGCCAAATATGCGCTCCACCGCCTGCAACCATGGTTCGGGGCAGAGGCGCGGCTGCCAATTATTGATGCGAGCGCGGGTTCGCGGGCGGATGTCGATGCCGCGCTCACCCATGCGGGACTGGTCTGAGCAGGGGCAACATGGCCAAACCGCGCCCCGAAGCCTTTGACAAGAAACGCATCGTCGCGGAAAACCGTCGCGCGTGCTATGATTATGCGCTGGCTGATTTTTACGAAGCGGGGATTGTGCTGACCGGCACCGAAGTCAAAAGCCTGCGCTTTGGCGAGGGGACGATTGGCGACAGCTATGCCGAGGTAAAGGGTAGCGAAATCTGGCTGATCAACAGCCATATTCCAGAGTTTAGCCACGGCAATCGTTTCAACCATGAACCGCGCCGCCCGCGCAAATTATTGATGTCGGCGCGTGAAATCCGCAAATTATATGGTGCGGTTGCCCGCGATGGCATGACCTTGGTGCCGCTCAGCGTCTATTTCAACGCGCGCGGCAAAGCCAAGGTCGAACTGGCGCTGGCCAAGGGTAAAAAGGCGCACGACAAGCGCGACAGCATCAAAGAACGCGATTGGAAACGCGAACAAGCGCGCCTCCTCAAGGATCGCGGCTGATGGGCTTTATCGCCTGGGTTCGGCGCAACACGCCCAAGCGGGAGGAGTTGCTCGAAAGCCGTTGGCTGCGCCCCTTTGCCCACCGCCTCTCGCACAGCGAATTGTGGCGTTTTTCGCGCCGTTCGGTGCCGCGCGGGGTGGCGCTGGGACTATTTGTCGGCATTTTTTTGCTGATACCGGGTGTGCAAATCGTCGGGGTGGCGATGTTGGCGCTGCCTTGCCGGGCCAATATTCCGCTAGGCGCGGCGATGACATTTTTGTCCAATCCGCTCACCACGCCCTTTTTGCTCGCCTCGTCGGTCTGGGTGGGCAATGCCACCTTTGGCCTGCACGCCGATGTCAGTACATTTGGGCTGATGGCCGAAAGGGGGGCGAGCATCGGCGAATGGGCAGCCTGGTTCTTCTCTGACGCGGCGCCCGCGATGCTCACCGGATTATTCATCATCTCGGCGCTATCGGCGGCGGTCGGCTATGTCCTCTCCTCCGTCATATGGTCGGCATGGGTGCGGCGGCGCTGGCGCAAGCGCCTTGCCGAACGGCGGCTTGCGCGCGCCGGCTAAGCTATTATTGCGCGATTGCGCAGCTTTGTATTACTGCTATACAACAGCGTGACGACAGGCGTAGTCGGCGGGGAGTCGCGCGCCAAAGTTCAGGGAGGTTCTTTATGGCTCGTATTTTCGGCAGGGCTATTGCGGCGGTTTCGGTCAGCGCAATGGCCATTTCATTGGGTGCGGCGGCCCTCGCCAATCAGGCAGATCCCCACGCGGCGCACGCCAACCATGCGGCGCATGCGCCCCAATATGGCAGCTTTGGCATCGACACGGCGGGGATGGACCGCACCATTTTGCCGGGTAATGATTTTTACGGCTATGTGAACGGCACATGGGCGCGCAACACGACGATCCCGTCGGACAAGTCCAACTACGGCATGTTCACCGTGCTGGCTGACCTTAGCCTACAGCGCACGCGCGGCATCCTTGACGCAGCGCGCGGCGACGCCAACAGCGCGATTGGCCGGGCCTATAACAGCTATCTGGACGCGGCGACTGTCGAAGCGCGCGGCCTTGCACCGATCAACCCATGGCTGGCCCGCGTGCGCGCGCTCCAAGACCGGTCGGGCTATGCCGCACTGGCAGCGCAGGCGGATCGTGCGGGCATACCGACGTTGTTTGCAGGCTTTGTCGGGCAGGATGACCGTTCGCCAGACCATTATATCTTCACCCTGTATCAGGGCGGGATCGGCATGCCCGACCGCGACTATTACCTCGAAAATGCGCAGCGTTATCAGGATGCGCGGGCCGCTTATGTCACCTATCTGACGCAGATGCTGACGCTGGCTGGCGAACAAAATGCCGCCGCGCGGGCGCAGGCGGTGATGGCGTTTGAAACGCGCATTGCAGGCGCGCATTGGAATCGCCTCGATTCGAGCGACGCGACCAAAGTATATAACAAGATGACGGTTGCCGACCTGACGCGGATTGCGCCCGGCTATGATTTTGCCGGCTACCTCCACGGATTGGGCGATAATGAGGCGGATTTGCTGGTCGGCCAGCCGAGCGCCTTTACCGCCATGGCCGCGATTTACGCTGAAACCCCGGTGGAGGTGCTGCGCGATCAGTTGATTATTCGCAGCCTGTCGACCTATGCCGATGAACTGCCCGATGCGGTGGCCAATGCCAATTTCGCCTTTTACGGCACCGCCCTCTCTGGCACGCCGCAACGCGAAGCGCGCGACAAGCGCGCGGTGCGCTTTGTCGAAGGGGTGCTGGGCGATGACTTGAGCCAGCAATATGCCGCGCGCTATTTCCCGCCCGAAACCAAGGCTGCGATGCAGACTTTGGTCGCCAACGTGCTCGATGCGCTTGGCACGCGCATCGACAATCTGTCGTGGATGCAGCCCGAAACCAAGGTGCGCGCGCGCGCCAAACTTGCCAATTTCACGGTCAAAATCGGCTATCCTGACCAGTGGCGCAGCTATGCAGGGCTGGATATTCGCGCCGATGATTTGTTCGGCAATGCGTGGCGTTCCGCGCAGTTTGAACATGATTATCAGATCGGCAAATTGGGCGGCGCGGTGCGGCGCTGGGAATGGGGCATGACGCCGATGACGGTCAATGCCTATGCCAATTTCTCCATGAATGAAATCGTGTTTCCGGCGGCGATTTTGCAACCGCCATTCTTTGACCCCAATGCCGACCCGGCGGTCAACTATGGTGGCATCGGTGCGGTGATCGGCCATGAAATCAGCCATCATTTCGATGATCAGGGTGCCAAATATGACGAACATGGTCGTCTCGCCGATTGGTGGACACCGAGTGATGTTGCCGCTTTCGAAGCGGCTGGACAGCGGCTGATTGCCCAATATGACGCCTATGAAGTGCTCGGCGAACATGTTGGCGGCGAATTTACGCTGGGCGAAAATATTGGTGATCTGGCGGGTCTGGCGATTGCGCATGATGCATATATCAAGTCGCTGAATGGCCGCGAAGCGCCGATTATTGACGGCACGACCGGCGATCAGCGCTTTTTCATGGGCTGGGCACAGGTGTGGCGGCGCAACTATCGCGATACCAATTTGTTGCAACGCTTGACGACCGACCCGCATGCGCCATCGATTCAGCGCGCATGGGTCGTGCGTAACATTGATGCATGGTATAGTGCCTTCAATGTTCAACCCGGCACCAGCCTCTATCTGGCGCCTGCCGACCGTGTAAGGATCTGGTGACACAAGCCGCACGCTATGCCGATTTTGCTGCCGCCCCAAAGGAACGCTGGCAGCCCCGTTTAGCGGTCATCGCCGTCCTTGCGGCGGCGGTGGCCTCTACCCTCATCCTCTGGTGGGTGAGTGGTTCGCTGCCGCTTGCCGGTGGCATGGCGGCGAGCGGCATATTGGGTGCGGTCGCGCTCGGCGCATGGCAGAAAACTAGCGTCGCCCCTGCCGTGGTGGGGGAGGGGGGTAATGACTGGACCTTGGTCCGCGCGATCAGCGACAGCGCGCAATGCGCGATTGCCGTGACCGACCGCACCGGGCGGCTGGTCTTGGCAAACAATCTATATTGCGATTGGTTTGATGGGCCGATTACCCCGCCCGCGCTGCCGGTCGATGCGCCAACCATCGCCCTGATTGCAGAGGTTGGCCGCGCCGCGTGGCGCGATGGGGAGGCAGCGATCAGCGGTTTCCGCTGCAACGGGCGTGAGATTAGTGCGACTGTCCTGCGCGTGGGACGGGCGAGTGACCACCTCTTGTGGCAATGGCGCGAAAATCAGGCGCTTGACCCGGTGGGCGCGGCCGAAAATGCGATTGCGGACTGGCCGGGCCGGATTGCGGGCGAAGCAGGCGCAATGGTCGCACTGGTCAGCGCCACCGGCACCATCCGCGCCACCAACGCCGCTTTTGCGTTGCGCGCTGTGGGCCGCGCCGATGCGCGGGTGGAGGGGCAGGATTTTGCAAGCTTCCTGCGCGTCGACCCGCAGGGGTTGATCCGCTTTGCGCGCGAACAGACGGGGGCGGGTGCAACCCCGCTCCGCCTCATCGAAATTGCCTTTGACCGCACGGACCCGGCGGCGCCACTCCTCCTCCTCCTGTTTGATGAGGATGGCGGCCCTGCGGAACGCGGCATCGCGCATGATTATGTCGAAAATCTGCTCGCCGCGCTGCCGGTTGGCATGGCGATGGTCGATCGTGACGGGCGCATTGCCTTTTTCAACGCCGCTTTTGCGCGGGCGGCGGGCATCGATGCGACGCGCCCACCCAGCTACCCCGGCGACCTTGTCGTGGCGGAGGATAAGAGCGCACTCGCCGATGCCGTGCGCCGCCACGGTGGCGCGCGCGCCAGTTCGGGGGAATTGACGGTCCGGTTGCTTGCACGCGCGGAGGAGCAGGTGGTCATCGGCCTCACCGGAGTGCGCGGTATGGGTGAAGCCAATGTGCTCCTGACGCTCGCGGAGGCGGAGGGGGATGCCCAATTGCGCGCCCAGATGGCGCAGGCAACCAAGATGCAGGCTGTCGGCCAGTTGGCTGGCGGTATTGCGCATGATTTCAATAATATATTGACCGGTATTATCGGCAATTGTGACCTTATGCTGACCCGCCATAGCGCTGGCGACAGCGATTATGATGACATTCAACAGGTGCGCAGCAACGCCAACCGTGCGGCCAATCTGACCCGGCAATTGCTTGCATTTTCGCGCCAGCAGACCTTGCGCCCGCAGATCGTCAACCTATCGGACATTGTGTCGGACGTATCACATCTGCTCGAACGATTGATCGGGGACAGGGTGCAGCTCCATGTCGAACATGGTCGCGGCTTGGCGCCGGTACGCGCAGACCCCGGCCAGCTGGAACAGGTTATTATGAACCTCGCGGTCAATGCGGGGGATGCGATGCCCCATGGCGGGCAATTGACCATAGCAACCTGCCCGGTCGAGCAGGCGGAGGTGCGCCGCTTGGCGCGTGCGGGCATGCCGGTGGAGGATTATAGCCTGTTGACGGTTGCCGACACCGGCACCGGCATAGCGCCAGAGGTTTTGCCCAAAATATTCGACCCATTTTTCACCACCAAGGATTTGGGCAAGGGCACCGGTCTGGGGCTGGCGACTGTTTATGGCATCGTCAAGCAGTCGGGCGGCTATATCTTTGTTGATTCAACGCCGGGTGAAGGCACCATATTTTCCATCTATTTCCCGGTCTATGCCGGCCCCGCCGCGCCACAAGCGGCGCCGCCGCCACCGCGCAGCGCCCATTCGGTCCACTGGGGCAGCGGCAATATATTGCTGGTGGAGGATGAAGATATGGTGCGCGCCGTCGCCGAGCGTGCGCTCAGCCGCGCCGGCTATAGCGTCACCGCCGCCGCACATGGGGAGGATGGGTTGGAACGACTGGCTGACATGGACAGTATCGACCTCGTCATATCGGACGTCATGATGCCGCAGATGGACGGGCCAACGATGGTGCAACATCTGCGCGAAAGCCGGCCGCACATCCCCGTCCTGTTCATGTCGGGCTATGCCGAGGAACAATTGCGCAAATCCATCGCGCTCGACAATGTTGCCTTTTTGCCCAAGCCCTTTTCGGTCGCGCAACTGGTCGATGCGGTGGCCCGTATCCGCGAAAACACCGGCCAGGACTAAGCGGCTTTGGCCCCCGCACCGCGCGGAGCGTCGAGGAATTGGCGGATATGTGCCAGCGATTCCTCTGCCTGCATCACCAGAAATAAATGGCCGCCGTCGGCTATGGTGACGAGGCGGCTATTGGGGATGAGGCTGTTTAAAAACCGCCCGTTGGCGAGTGGGACGATATTATCCTCTGCCCCCATCATCACCATCGTTTCGGCCTTGCACAAAAATGGCAGAAAGGGTGCGCTGGTCCAGCCGAGCATCGCCAGCAATTGATAGGCATAGCCGATCGCCGATGGTGGGCGCAGCCGCGCGATGTGGGCGTCCGCCCCATCGCTGTTGCCGCCATAAAGCGTCGCAAAATGGCGCGCCATATAATCGGGGTCGATGTAGCGGCGCGGATCGGCCATTTTGCTGAGTGCGGCAATTTTCCCCGGCACCATCATCCAACCTGCGCTGGTCGCCGCCAAAATCAGTCGTTCGACGCGGCCCGCATATTGCATCGCAAAATGCTGCGCGAGCGCACCGCCCCAACTAACCCCCATGACATCCATCGCATCATAGCCCAGTTGATCCATGATATTTGCCGCGCAATGCGACATGGTGATGGCGTTATAGGGCACGACCGGGTCGGGCGAACCGCCAATCCCGGGCATATCGAATATGATGAAATCGCGCGTTCCCATCGCGCGGGCAAAGGGGGCAACCAATTCTATGCTCGCCCCGATGCCGTTGAAAAATAACAGCGGGGGCGCGGCGTTACGTCCTTTTTTGGCGGTGCCGTCCGTGGCCAGCCAGCGCGCGACGCGCAATTGCCGCCCATCCGCTTCCATCATCTGTACTTCCGCGCCCGACAAAGCTGCATCGTTGGTCATGCGCTACCCCTTAATCGAAAACATATTGGCCGGGGGCATCGCCCAGCGGTGGATATTTTTTGCTGCCCAGCGTCTTGGGCGCATCGACCATAGGTCCCGCGCGCTTTTTGACCCATTCGGCCCAATATGGCCACCAGCTGCCCGCCACTTCTTCCGCCCCGTCCAGCCATTGTTCCGGGGTGGCGGGCGTGCCCTTCTCACTACGGAAAAATTTGGCCTTGGGGTTGCCCGGCGGGTTCAAAATTGCCTGAATATGCCCCGATTGTGACAGGATGAAATCGACATTTTTGGAACCGAACAATTGGGTTGAACGGTAACATGCCTTCCACGGGGTGATATGGTCGGTGACACCGGCAAGGATGAACAGGTCGCTTGTGACCTTGGTCAGGTCGACGGTGTGGCCCGCCACCTCCACCTTGCCGGGGTTGGCAAACGGCTGATGTACATAGAAATCCAGATAATCGCTGTGCAACTGCGCGGGCAGGTTGGTCGCGTCATTGTTCCAATATAATATGTCGAATGCGGGCGGATCTTCGCCGTGCAGATAATTGTTGATGACATAGTTCCAGACCAGATCATTGGGCCGCAGCCATGCGAACGCACGGCTGAGCGATGTTCCGTCCAATATGCCTTTCTTGGCGCTGCGCTGGCGGGCGAGTTCAATGCCATGTTTGGAAACCAGCGATCCCACCTCGCTGTCATTGGCCTCGGGCTGGAGCACACAGACCATCAGTGTCGCGGCATTGGCCCGATCATCCCCATTGGCCGCCATTTTGGAAAGGATGGCGGCAAGCGTTATGCCGCCCGAACAGGCACCCGACACATTGACCTTGGCACTGCCGCTGATCGCGCAGACGACCCCCACCGCCTCTATCACCGCATCAACATAGTCGCTGAGCCCCCAATGGCCCTGTTCCTTTTGCGGGTTGCGCCAAGAGATGACAAAGGGCTGGATTCCGGCGGCCAATTGCAATTGCACCACCGATTTTTGCGGCGTCAAATCGTTGATATAGGCTTTGTTGATCTGGGGCGGCACGGTCAGTTGCGGGATGGCATGCACCTTGTCACCGGTCGGCGCATATTGGATGAGTTCCATCATTTCGGTGCGCCAGACGACTTTGCCCGGCGTAGTCGCCAGATTTTCACCCACTTTGAACGGGCGCTTATCAACCTGAGATACTATCGCATCATTATGCACTATATCATTGTATGCATTTTGTAATCCCTTCATCAGGGACAGGCCGCCTGAATCGATAGCGCGCTTGATGGCGGAGGGGTTGCCCGCCAATGTGTTGGTTGGTGCCAAGGCATCCAAAATCATTGCAGAGACAAATCGCGCGCGATTCTGTTCCATCTCATCAAAATCAAGGTCGTCGATCCACGCGCGCGTGCGTTCCTGCATCGCCAAATAATATTGGACGCCCGCACGGTAAAATGGGTTGTACGTCCATGCCGGGTCGGAAAAGCGGCGATCCTTGGGCGCGGGGGCAAGCGCGCTCTTGCCGGTCATGATTTTGACGACATCATCGCCAAAAGCCTGCATATGCTTCATCGTCGTGTCGGGTTTCAGCGCGGTTTCGCGCAGCATCAGCGCAACTGCGCCCCACAAATCCTCACTCGCCAGACCGACCAGCGGGTTGAGCGCTGCGCCGCCTTCGGGTTCACCTGCTAGTTCAATCTTGGGCTTTTTTGCCATCGACCCCTCCCACGGGGTCGCCGTGCCAGCGCCTTTGACCCTCAGGCCGAATTAGTGGCGGATATAGCCGCCATGTCAACGCTTTCGCGTTCATAGCGCAGACTATCGAAAATTTTTGCCCCGCCCAGAAAGACCGAACCGGTGCAGGCCGCCATCAATAAATAGCCGCCGGTGCCGGGGTAGGTTTCGAGATAGTGGAGGCCGCGTTCAATGGCGCCGAGCGCCAGCGCATAGATGATGAGGCACGCCTCAAAGCGCGTTTTGATGATGAACAGCCGCTTGAAGCGTTTCCACATAAAAATCCTGTCCTCCCCCATGCATACTGAAAGCAAACATCGTGCCAGCGGCTAAAATGCGCGAATCCGCCGCGCCGCATCATGGTAAATTGTAAATTAATCCGACGGCAGGGAAAGCGGATTAACCAAGCTCGGACAATGACAAGGTATCGAGCAGGACGCGGCGCGCCACCGTCACGCGTTCGACCAGCGCAGGGTCGGCAAGATCATCCGGCGCGATGGATTCGGGCCAATGGGCGGCGACCACCGCTTCGGCACGCGACAGGCTGTCGGCTGTGCACAAGAATCGCGGATCGACCGATGCCGGGTCGGCAACGACGCGCAGCCGTAAACAGGCTGGCCCGCCGCCATTGGCCATCGATTGGCGCACATCGACGGGTATGAATTGGCGGATCGGCCCGTTGGATGCGCGCATGCGGTCCATCCATGCCTTGACGCTGGGGGTTGCGGGGGCCTCTGTCGGCACGATCAACGCATATTCGCCCGACGGCAAAGTTACCAACTGTGCGTTGAACAAATAGCTGCTGATAACGTCGGCCATCGGCACCTCTGCCGCCGTCACCTCCACAATCTCGGCCCATGGGGCGGCGGCGCGAATGGCGGCATAGGCGGCTGGTGGGTCGGCAAAGGCCGATTCATGGGTCAGCAGCAGCCGTTCATTGGCCACCGCCACCACATCATTATGAAAGGCACCGGCGGCGATGGCGGCGGGGTTTTGCTCGATGAAGATTGTTCGCGCCGCATCCAGCCCATGCCGCCGTGCGATGGTGCGCGATGCCTCTGCATGTTGGCGGGCGGGAAAGCTGCCGCCGCTCAGCCCATAGACAAAAATCTCGATACCCGGTTCACCATGGCTGGGGCACAGGCGCATATGGTTGGCCGCCCCCTCGTCGCCAAAAGGTGGTGGCACCGGGCCGTGTACGGCAAAATCGGGGTGGGCAAAGGCGATGCGCAATTGGGTGAGCGTATCGGGCCATTCGTGGCTGCGGTGCGCAATGGTTTGCAAATTGGCGACGCTGATGTGGCAACGCCCGTCCGCGCAATCGGTGGCGGGGCTGATCGTCGCCGCATTGGCGGCCCACATGGCCGATGCCGACCACGCCGCTGCGCGCAAATGGGCCGGCGCATTCGCGCCCGTCAGGGCCATTTGTTGCAACCAGCCGGTGTTGGGTCGGGGGAGCGGCATCAGCCATCCCTGCGCCAGCCCGGCATCCATATTGGCGCGCATTTTGGCCAGCCCTTGCAGCGCGGCCGCACGCGGATAGGCGATGGCACCGGCATTGCGGGCGGAGGCCAAATTGCCCGGCGACAGCCCCGCATAATTGTGGCTGGGTCCGATCAGTCCGTCGAAATTAATCTCTGTAACCGACATCAGGAGGCGATCCAGTCGATATTGTCCCCCACCATCAACCCCAATGTTTGCGCGCACATCTGGTCGACGGCAACGCCGTCCCCGCGCCGTTCAACCATGCCGAAACCACAGCGGAAATCGCCGCAACTGCCCGTCGCCACCAATGCGCGCTGGCCAAAGGCATCACCGGTGGAATCAATGGCGACCACCTCGGCGCTCTGCGCATCGCGGATGGTGCGGACATTGTCGGTGCGGGCGGTCATCGTCGGGCCACCGTCGAAAATGTCGATGTAATTTTCAAAGGCGAATCCCTCTTGTTCCAGCATGCGCATCGCCGCGCGCCCGCTGGGGTGGGGGACGCCGAGTACGCTGCGCGCGCTTTCGGCGAGCATGGCAACATAGACGGGGTGTTTGGGCATCAGGTCGGCGATAAATTGGTTGCCGTGCAATGCGTTGAATTCATCGGCTTCCTGAAAGCTCATACCAAAGAATTTGCCAGCCACCCCATCCCAAAATGGCGAACCGCCCGCATCATCAATGACGCCGCGCAGTTCGGCCAAAATGCGGTCACCAAATTTGGCGCGATTGGCGCGAATGAATAAATAGCGCGACCGGGCGAGCAACAGCCCCAATCCACCGGCGCGCTCATGCGGGTGGAGGAATAGGCCGCCAACCTCACTCGACCCTTCGAGGTCGGTGACCAAATTCAAAATATCCGCGCGGAAAGTGCGGCCGATTTCGGCGCTATGCTGGCTGATTGTCGCGATACGATAGGAATAAAAGGGCCAGCGCACGCCAACTTCGGTGAATATCTGGCAAGTGCCGCGAATTTCGCGCGTCACACTATTTTCCAGCATCAGCACGAACAGTTGATCCTGCGCACCGCCGCTTTCGCCAAAGGCAGCGGTTGCGCGTTCAAGCTTGGCGGCGAGCGCGTTTCGATCTGGCGGCAAATTGGTAAATCCACCGCCGGTCAATTTGGCCATTTCATACATGGCCTGCAAATCCCCCTTGGTTGCAGGCCGAATACGGAAAGTCATAAATATTCTTTCTCAGTTACTTATGCATCAAATCTCGTAGACAGCCTTAGGATGGTGAGCGCGGATAATTGGGCGCGCTCAACCAAGGACTGGGTCAGCAAATATTCTTGGTCGCTATGAATGGCCCCGCCGCGCACCCCCATGGTGTCGACCACCGGCACCCCGCAAGCGGCGATATTATTGCCATCGCACACCCCGCCGCTGTCCACATGGCGGATAGTGAGACCAAGGTCGGCCCCCGCCTGTTCAACCAGCGCGAACAGTTTTGCCGCCTGCCCATCGATCGGTTTGGGCGGGCGGGCAAAGCTGCCATGGCAGTCAATGGTGACATCATGTTCGCGCGCGACCGCTGAAATTAAATCGGCCAGCAAGGTCGCTGCCATCGCCTGCAATTCGGGGGTACGCGGGCGGATGTTGACCCGCAAAATGGCCAGGTCGGGGACGACATTATTGCCGCCGCCGCCGTCGATTTTGGCGGGATTGATCGCCAAACCGTCGCACACCGCGCGCTTCAGTCGCACAGCCAGATCGGCCGCCGCGACAATGGCGTTGCGCCCATCCTCTGGGTTGCGCCCAGCGTGCGCCGCGCGCCCGCGCACGCTCAGCGCAAAATTGCCGCTGCCCGGCCGCGCGCCAGCCAATGTGCCGTCGGGGAGGGCGGATGGTTCATAGGTGAGCGCGGCCAATTTCCCCGCCGCCAGTTCGGTTATCAAGTCGCCTGACGACAATGACCCCACTTCCTCATCACTGTTGATGAGGACGTCATAGCCAAAATCGGGGCCGATGCCCGCCGCCTCCACCGCCTGCAGCGCGGCGATCATCACCGCAATACCACCCTTCATATCGGCAACGCCCGGTCCGTTCAGCCTTGTATCGTCGATCCACCGACAGCTTTGGAACGGGTGGCTGGGTTCAAAAACCGTGTCCATATGCCCGGTCAGTATGATGCGTCGCGGCGCATTTTTGCGCACACGCAGCACCAAATGCTGGCCATGCGCGATGTTGGTCATGTTGCCATCGGGCCGGACAACCTCCACCGGCGCGGCGTCGTGCAGTTGCACCTCACCGGGCAGGACAGCAAAGGCGGTGGTTAATTCGCGCGCCATCGCCGCCAGCCCGTCCAGATTGCGCGATCCGCTGTTTATCGCGCTCCACGCCAATATCTGGCGCAGCATGGCATCATGCTGCGGGTGATTGATGGCGGCCTGCTCGGCAGGGGTAAAGCTGTGCATCGATGATATTTAGCCGCTCGATCGCCGCCACTCCACCCCCAAAAGCTTGCGCGCGGTCGCGGCAATTGCCATAGCGGCCATTCCTTCCCCGGATATGTTGCAACAGCTACGTCGCGCTCCCCCCGCGCGTGTTGAAGGAGTTATCTATGTCGATGGTTGAGCGGGCCCGTTTGTCGGTCGATGGCGAATTGGTCAATTTCGTCGAGAAGGAGGTTTTACCCGGTACCGGCGTGAATGCAGAAGATTTTTGGGCCGAGCTGGCGCATATTTTGGCGCGATTTCAGGGTGAAAATCTGGCGCTGCTCGCCGAACGTGAACGTTTGCAATCGGCAATTGATGGCTGGCATCTGGCGCACAAGGGGCGCGCGCTTGACAGCATCGCCTATCGCAACTTTCTGACCGAAATCGGCTATCTCGTTCCCGAACCCGCGCCATTTCAAGTTAGCACCGACAATGTCGACGCCGAAATTGCGACGCTCGCCGGGCCGCAGTTGGTGGTGCCTGCGCTCAACGCCCGCTTCGCGCTCAACGCCGCCAATGCACGCTGGGGCAGCCTATATGATGCGCTCTATGGCACCGATGCCTTGCCCGGTAAGGCGGTCGGCGCGGGTTATGACAAGGCGCGTGGCGGCGCGGTTATCGCGCGCGCCAAGGCATTTCTGGACGAAGCCGTGCCGCTCGCCAACGGGTTGCCATGGGCCGAACTGGGCGGGGTAAGTGACAACATCGCGCTTGCCGACCCGACGCAATATGTTGGCACGACCGATGTGGGGCGGATGTTCGTCCACCATGGGTTGCACATCCACGTCATTTTTGACCCGACACATCCGGTCGGGCGCGATGACCCGTCGGGGATTAGCGACGTCATCCTCGAATCCGCGCTCACCACCATCATCGATCTGGAAGACAGTGTCGCAGCGGTTGATGGCGCGGATAAGGTGGCGGGGTGGCGCAATTGGCTGGGGCTGATGCAGGGCAATTTGTCGGAGAGCTTCGTCAAGGATGGGCAGACCATCCACCGCCGCCTCAACCCCGACATTATGGTCACGCGCCCCGACGGGAGCACGCTGGCGCTGCCGGGCCGCAGCCTGATGTTCGTGCGCAACGTCGGCCACCTTATGTCCAACCCTTGCATCCTGCTGCCCGACGGCAGCCCGGTGCAAGAGGGGATTTTGGACGCGGTGATGACCAGTTGCATCGCGCTCCACGATTTGCGGGGGCGTGGCGGTAACAGCCGCACTGGCAGCATCTATATCGTCAAACCCAAGATGCACGGGCCAGCAGAGGCCGCCTTTACCAACGCCCTGTTTGATGCGGTCGAAGATATGCTCGGCCTGCCGCGCCACAGCATAAAGGTCGGCGTGATGGATGAGGAACGACGCACCAGCGCCAACCTTGGCGCGTGCATCCACGCGGTGCAGGGGCGCATTGCCTTTATCAACACCGGTTTCCTTGACCGGACGGGGGATGAAATCCACACGTCGATGCAGGCGGGGCCGATGATCCCCAAGGGGGAGATGAAGACCAGCCAGTGGATCGCCGCCTATGAAGATCGCAACGTTCGCATCGGCCTTGCCTGTGGCCTGTCTGGGCGCGCGCAGATCGGTAAGGGCATGTGGGCGATGCCCGATTTGATGGCCGCGATGATCGAACAGAAAATTGCCCATCCGATGAGCGGTGCCAACACCGCATGGGTGCCATCGCCGACCGCTGCGACGCTCCATGCGCTCCATTATCATGCGGTGGATGTGTTCGCCCGCCAGCGGGATATTGCCAAGGAAGCGCCGCCCGGTGTCGACCGGCTGCTCCACATTCCCACCGCACCTGCACGCAACTGGGATGCGGCGGAAATCACGCGGGAACTCGACAATAATTGTCAGGGTATTTTGGGATATGTCGTGCGTTGGATCGACCAAGGGGTCGGCTGTTCCAAGGTGCCGGATATCAACGATGTCGCGTTGATGGAGGATCGGGCAACGCTGCGCATATCGAGCCAGGCGATTGCCAACTGGTTGCACCATGGCATTTGCACGGCCGATGCGGTCGATGCCGCGCTGACCCGCATGGCGGCAAAGGTCGATGCGCAAAATGCCGCCGACCCGCTATACCAGCCGCTCACCAGCGACACTATTGCCTTTCGCGCGGCACGGGCGTTGATTTTTGAAGGGATTGACCAGCCATCAGGCTACACCGAACCCTTGTTGCACAAATATCGTCTGGCGAAAAAATCATTGGGGGCGTAGGTGGCGGCGCATGTCGCTGACCGTCGCCGCCCTATATAAATTCGCGCCTTTTGATGACCCGGCCAGCCTGCGTGGGCCGTTGCACAGCCTGTGTGTGGAACAGGGGGTGTGCGGCACCTTGCTGCTGGCGGGGGAGGGGATAAATGGCACCATCGCCGGCAGCGATGCGGCGATCGCGGCGGTCATTGCCTATATTCGTGCGCTGCCCGGATGTGCCGACCTCGACGTTAAATATGCAACCGCCGCCCGTCCCCCCTTTGGGCGGATGAAGGTGCGGATAAAGAAAGAAATTGTCACGCTGGGGGTCGCGGGCGTCGATGCGGCGCGCGATGCTGGCCATTATGTCGCGCCTGCGGATTGGAATGATTTTATTGCCGATCCTGACACCATCCTTATCGACACGCGCAACGCTTATGAGGTGGCAATCGGCAGTTTCGATGGCGCGATAGACCCGGCAACGCGCAGTTTTTCAGAATTTCCAGCATGGTGGCAGGCCAATCGCGCGGCGTTGCAGGGAAAACGTATTGCGATGTTCTGCACCGGCGGCATCCGCTGCGAAAAATCGACCGCTTTCTTGCGGACAGAGGGGGTGGCGGATGTCTTTCACCTGAAGGGCGGCATCCTCGCCTATCTTGAACATATTCCCGCCGACCAAAGCCGCTGGCACGGCGAATGTTTCGTCTTTGACGAACGGGTGAGCGTTGGGCATGGCTTGGTGGCTGGCGATTGGGCGGTCAGCGGCGATAACCAGTTAGAAAAAGCGGATTAGCAATGGCCTATGGTCGCGCTTGGCCCCATTCAATCCACGCAAAAGGGCGGGGGGTTTTGGGGGTATAGCGGTTGCCCAAAACCTCGGTCTGAAAACCGGCGGATTGATAGGCATCGCCAATTGGCCGCGTTAAATGACAATTGCCCGCCATATGTTTCCACACAGGCTCGATGCGCCTTTGCCATTTATGGACATCTGCATCGGGGGCCGCCCCATGTTCGAGGAACAATGCCACGCCATCGGGCCGCAAAATACGGCGTATTTCCGCTAGCACCGCCGCCGGGTCGTGCACCGAACATAGCGTAAATGTGGTCACCACCGTATCAAAACTATGGCTGGCAAAGGGTATATCCTCCCCCACGCCCGCGCATATGTTGGCGGAAAGCCCTATTTCTTTGGTCAGGCGACGGCTATCGTTAAGCAGTGCCTCGGTCGGGTCTATTCCGGCAAAGCTGCGCACTGCCGAACGGTCGTAAAAGGGCAGGTTGATACCCCCGCCGCAGCCCAATTCAAACACATCGCCCTTGGCCAGCGGCACAATGTGGCTACGCGCCTTCATAATCTGTGGTTGCGCGCAACAATAACGGATGAGGCGCGGCACCATATGCCTGTCCCACCAGCTCGTCATATATGTTCCTCCTCACCAATTGGCGGGATTAGAGCGGAAGCTGCTGGCTGGCGCAATGGAAACTGCCCCCGCCCGACAATATCGCGTCGGAGGGGAGGGGGACGATGCGACGGTCGGGAAATAAGTCGGCGAGGGTTGCTGCCGCTTCTTCGTCATAGGCTGTGCCATATGCGGGCATGGCAATGACATGGTTGCCGATGGCAAAATTCATATAGCTGGCGGGCACAATAGCGCCATGCATCTCGACGCGGCCGGGCGACACCATGGTGCGCACCTCCACCCCAAAGGCACGCGCGCGCGCCATGGCGTCGGCATAGACGCTGGCATTGGGGTCATCCGCGCCGCTCGCCACCGGCAGCAGCAAAATGCCATCGCCGACCCAGCGTGCCAGATTGTCGACATGGCCATCGGTATGATCGTTGCGGAGGCCGTCACCCAGCCATAATATGGAGGTTGCACCCAAATGGTCGCGCAGCTTTTCTTCCATCGCGGCGCGCGACATGCCGGGGTTGCGGTTGGGGTGCAGCAGACATTGTTCTGTCGTAACGATGCGGCCCGCACCATCCCAATCAATCGCCCCGCCTTCGAGGATCATGGCATCACCGTCGCGGGGCAGGCCATAGCGCGCCGCCAACCGGGCGCCGATATCGGCATCACCCGGCATCACATATTTGCCGCCCCATCCGTTGAAGGCAAAATCGACCGCCCGGCGGCTCGCCCCGCTGCCGCAGATGATCGGCGCTGTATCGCGCAGCCAGATATCGCCCAAAGGCTCGGCGATACATTCGACCGCCGCATCAGCGAGCGCGCGAGCCGCCGCCTCGTCCGCCGGACTGTTGCAGACCAAGGTGACGCGTTCGCCGCGCCCATGGTCGGCAATGGCACTGGCAAAGGCGGCGATCTGCTCCCGCGCTTTGTGAAAGGCCGCGCCCCATTCGGCGGGGATAGCTGGAAAGCCGATCCACATCCGTTCGTGCGCGGCCCATTCGGGGCGCAAATCCGACATGGTCAGGGTCAATGCCCTGCGCGGCTTGCGTCACGTGCGGCGCGGAATTCATCCCCCGGCAGCCAGTTCGGCCATGCTGTGTCCATCGCCAGCATGCGCCCGACATCATAGAATAGCCTGAGGTCGAGCATGATGCCGTCCCAACGGGTGATAAACGCCACCTCATCGTCGGGGCTGTGGTAACGGTGGGCGGTATAATCTTCCGCCATCGCGCGTCCTGCGGCGACGCCGCCATCCACCAAATCTTCGCCGCCGTCAAAATAGAGCATGGGGACGCCGACTTTGGCTAGGCTGAAGTGGTCCGACCGGTAATAAAAGCCCTTTTCCGGGGTCGGTTCGGTGCTGATATAGCGCCCCTCCGCCGCGACGGCGCGCTGGAGATATGTTTCCAATTCGCTCTTACCCGCGCCGACGACGGTGACGTTGCGCGCCGGGCCAGTGGGGGACAGCGCGTCCATATTGATACCCGCCACCGTTTGGTGGAGCGGGAAAATCGGGTTGGCGGCATAGTAACGCGAACCGAGCAGGCCCGATTCCTCCGCCGTTACCGCCAAAAAGACGAGGCTGCGGTCGGGTGCTCCCGCGCGGGCCTGCGCCTGCGCCAAAGCGATGAGCGCGGCAGCGCCCGTCGCGTTATCCACCGCGCCATTGCAAATATCATCGCCCGCCGCATTGGCTTCGCAGCGGCCCAGATGGTCCCAATGGCCGGTGTAGAGCACATATTCATTGGACCGCGTCCGGCCGGGCAAAATGCCAACGACATTGCGCGATGGGGTGCGCGCAATTTCGCTGTCAAAGCTGATGTCGGCCTTTACGCCGGTGAGCGGCACGGCATGGAATCCCCCAGCCCCCGCCCGTGTGCGCAGCGCGTCAAAATCCAGACCCGCCGAATGAAAGAGGTGGCGTGCCTGTTCGAGCTGCATCCAGCCATTGGCCTCTGTCTCATTCATCCCATTATTCGCCGAATCGGGATAATAGGATGCGCTGGTCCAGCCCGCGCGCACGACATTCCAGCCATAGGCGGCGGGTTCGGTGTCATGGACGATGATGGCCGCCGCCGCGCCTTGGCGGGCCGCTTCCTCAAACTTATAGGTCCAGCGGCCATAATAGGTCATGGCGCGGCCATTGAACTGGCCGCCGACCGTCGGGGTCTGCCAATCGGGGTCATTGACGAGGATGATGACGGTTTTGCCGCGCACATCGACCCCGGCATAATCATTCCAGCCGCGTTCGGGCGCGTTGATGCCATAGCCGACAAAGACAACGTCGCTGTTGGCGATGCGCGTTTGCGGCACAAAGCGATAGCTGCCGATGACGAAATCATCGCCAAAGTTCAGTGATTGCACCCCATGCGGCGTGGTAAAGCGCAGCGGCTGCACATTGCGCGCGGTCATCGAAACCAACGGCACATCCTGCGTCCAGCTGCCATTATTGCCCGGTTGCAGCCCGACCGCCTGAAATTGCTGGATCAGATAATCGATGGTGCGTTGTTCTCCCGGCGTGCCGGGTGCGCGCCCTTCAAAGGCGTCGGACGACAGCGTCGTCACCGCATCGCGGAACGTCGTTTCACTAATCTCAGGGCTGACCGGCACCGCCACTTGCGCCGTTGCGGGCACAGCAAGGCTGATCGCGGCGGCGAGTAAAAGCGCATTGCTGCGCCATTGGCGGCGGCGCGAATTTATGTTGCGGATCATGACGGTGCATCCCTTTTCCAGCCTGCTGATATCGACGGCTGTAGACCCCGCGCGCGCGCAGGATCAAGGGGATTTCCGGCAATATTTTTGCCTATTGCGTGTTCATTCGCCGTGTTTGCAGGATTTTTTCGTCGGCGACGAGTTGCGGCAGTTGCGCGCGAACCACGGTAATCCGTTCGCTTTCATCCCAGCTAATATCCGCTAGCGTCCCGCCCAAATCCCTGATCGCGCCCTCTTTTTGCGGCCACGCGCCCTGTTCGGTGATGACGGTGATGTTGGTTGGGTCAACCGCTACAACCTTGAGCAAGCCCCAAGATTGCGACTGCGCTTCGCCGCCCGGCTGGCTAAAGCTGGCGCTCGAAAAATGCGATAATTGCGCCGCCCACAAATCACCCACCGCCGGATTGGCGAGGTTGGGGTCAAGTGCATCCGCGCTGGCGGTCGTTGTCGTTACGCCGCCGCTGCACGCGCTGAGCGTCGTCAGTGACAATGTTGCGGCGAGTGCCAAAGCCAATGTCCGAACCATATTATCCCCCCTCTTCCTCTCGAATATCCTATCGAACCATGATTTACCGGCTGTGTCCATCGTCACAGCAAACATCACAGCAAACAAAAGGGGCCGAGCCATCGCTGGCCCAGCCCCCCCAAAATTCGCAATGTGATGAAAAATCAGCGCGAATAAAATTCGACGACCAGATTGGGTTCCATCTTGACCGGATAGGGCACTTCGTCGAGCGTCGGGACGCGCGCAAAGGTCGCCTTGGTGCCGTCCACCTGAATATAGTCGGTCAGGTCACGCTCGGGCAGGGCCATCGCTTCGGCGACAACCGCCATTTCGGCGGCCTTTTTGCCCAGCGAGATTACGTCGCCGGGGCGGATTTGGCGGCTGGCGATGTTGCAACGCACGCCATTGACCAGAACATGGCCGTGGCTGACCAATTGGCGCGCCGCGAAAACGGTCGCTGCCCATTTGGAACGGTAAACCACCGCATCGAGCCGGCGTTCGAGCAAGCCGATCAGGTTTTGGCTGGTGTCGCCTTTCATCCGCGATGCTTCGAAATAGGCGCGCTTGAACTGCTTTTCGGTGACGTCGCCATAATAGCCCTTGAGCTTTTGCTTGGCGCGCAACTGCAAACCATAGTCGCTGGTTTTGCCCTTGCGGCGCTGACCATGCTGGCCGGGGCCATATTCGCGACGGTTGACCGGCGATTTGGGACGACCCCAGATGTTTTCGCCCATGCGGCGGTCAATTTTATACTTGGCGCTATGGCGCTTTGACATGTTCATTCTCCAAATGTGTGGCCGCGCGGCAAGCCCAAAAGGGGCAAGCGGCGGATGCGTTGAAGGTGCCACCCGCATGGCCAATTGCCATACGCGACCGCCGCTTCACCTTCATGCGGGGTCAAATGTGAAGGCGCGCCTATGGCGATGCACCCCGCCTGAGTCAAGCATTATGGCCAAGCCGCGCGCCCTTCGTTATGGGCGGGCCATGCAAGATGATTCTTTGGTGGCAGCGCAAGACTGCACAACGATGCAGGAAGTGCGCGTAGGCATCGACGCGCTGGACGCGCAAATTGTGACGCTGCTTGCCCGGCGCATGCGCTATATAGAGGCTGCGGCACGGATAAAGCCCAGCCGCGATACGGTGCGCGATGAATGGCGCAAGGCGCAGGTTATCGACCATGCTGCCGATGTGGCGCGCGCGACCGATTTTCCCGAACAATTGGTGCGCGCGGTATATGAAGTGCTTGTCGAAGGGTCGATTGCGCATGAATTTGTGCGCTTTGATCAACGTACCGCCTAACGCTTTCTGGGGTTGGCGAGCGCCGCGAGCACGCCGCGCAGCGTGCGCACCTCCAAGCTGGACCAACCGGGCTTTGTCAGCAGGCTGCGCAGCATTTTGCGTGTTGCGGTGCTGCGTTCGGGCGGATGGAAATAGCCTGCGCCAACCAGCATGGCATCGAGCTGTGACATCATGGCTTCAAATTCCGCCTGCGGTGCGGGGGGGGCGATGTCGGTCTTGGTCGGCTGCACCAGCGGCGTTGCGCGTGACCAGGCATAGGCGGTCAAAATCACCGCTTGGGCGAGGTTGAGGGACGCAAATTCCGGGTTGATCGGCACGGTCAAAATGGCGCGCGCCATCGCGACATCCTGTGCATCCAGCCCCGAACGCTCCGGCCCGAACACCAATGCGGCGCGGCCCGGTTCGGCATGGATGGCGCTCGCCGCTTCTTCGGGGGTCAGCACGGGCTTGACCACGCCGCGCTTGCGCACCGTCGTCGCATAAATATGCGCACAGTCGGCAACCGCATCCGCAAGGGTGGGAAATAATTGCGCCCGTTCAAGGACAATGTCCGCCCCCGCCGCTGCAGGCCCCGCGTCGGGGTTGGGCCAGCCGTCGCGCGGCGCGACCAGACGCAATTCGGTCAGTCCGAAATTGAGCATGGCGCGTGCCGCCTTGCCGATATTTTCGCCCAATTGCGGGCGAACCAGCACAATGATCGGTGGGTTAGTCGCGCTCATTCCCCGCCCAGCGCACGGACGCTGGCCGCGAACTCCTCAAAATCACGGGCACCCGAAAATTCGCGGTGGACACTGACGAAACGGATATAGGCAACCGAATCCAACTGGCGCAGCGCCTCCATCACCAAAATGCCGATATCGGCGGATGGCACGTCATTATCGCCCTGATATTCCAATTGGCGCTGCACTGCGCTCACCATCTTGTCGATGCCCGCGCTGTCAATCGGCCGTTTGCGACAGGCAATCGATACCGACCGATAAAGCTTGTCGCGGTCAAAGGGTTCGCGCCGACCATCCGACTTCACGACGACAACATCGCGCAATTGGATGCGTTCAAAGGTGGTGAAACGCGCGCCGCACCCTTCGCACTGTCGCCGACGACGAATAGCCGCCCCATCCTCGGCAGGGCGGCTATCCTTTACCTGACTATCTTCGTGGCCACAGCTGGGGCATTTCATGCGTTATTCGGCGTCCTCATTACTCTTACGCCACGCAACATAGCCCAGACCGGCGAGCGCGCCAAATGGCACCGAAACAATCGGCAGCGCGATGGCGGCAACCGCGCCCAGCGCGGCCCCGGCGGCAAGCTTGGGCGCATTATCCTTGGTAAAGGCGGTGCGGCCAATTCGGCCAACTTCTTCCACCGCCTTGTCCGCAAACTCGACAAAGCCGCTGGCATTGCCTGATTCGCGTTTGAACTCGGCACCCGCATTATGCGCGCGTTCGTTCGATTTCTTGGGCATCTCAATCTCCAAATCGCCCCTTGCCGTATTAGCTATATCATACACCTGGGTAGATTGGAAAGCGTTCGCACAGATTTTTTACGCGCCCGCGCACATTTTGTTCAATTTGCGCATCGCCCGCTTCGCCATTTTTGGCGAGACCGTCGAGCACATCGGCCACCATATGGCCGATTTCGGCAAATTCGGCGGTGCCGAAACCGCGCGTCGTCCCGGCGGGTGAGCCGACGCGGATGCCGCTGGTCTTGACCGGCGGCAGCGGGTCATTGGGAATGCCGTTCTTGTTGCAGGTGATGGCGGCACGCTCCAGCGCCTCATCCGCGTCGCGGCCGGTAACGCCGAGCGGCGTCAGGTCAATCAGCGCCAGATGCGTGTCGGTGCCGCCCGATACGACTTTGCAGCCGCGCGCTTCGAGCGTCGCGGCCAGCGTCTGCGCATTGGCGATAATCGCCTTGGCATAATCTTTGAATTCGGGGCGCAATGCTTCGCCAAAGGCGACCGCTTTGGCGGCGATGACATGCACCAGCGGCCCACCTTGCATGCCGGGGAAGACGGCTGAGTTGATCCGCTTGGCCAGCGCTTCATCATTGGTGAGGATCATCCCGCCGCGCGGGCCGCGCAGTGTTTTATGCGTCGTTGTCGTGGCGATATGGGCATGGGGGAAGGGGGAAGGGTGCTCACCCGCCGCCACCAGCCCCGCGAAATGCGCCATATCGACCATGAACAGCGCACCCACATCATCGGCAATCGCGCGAAAACGCGCAAAATCAATGATGCGCGGATAAGCAGAGCCGCCGGCAATTATCAGTTGCGGCTTATGTTCGTGCGCCAGCCGCGCCACTTCGTCAAAATCAATCCGGTGGGTGACGGGATCAACGCCATATTGGACGGCGTTGAACCATTTGCCCGACATTGCTGCCTTGGCCCCATGGGTCAAATGCCCCCCAGCGTCGAGGCTCATCCCCAAAATCGTCGCGCCCGGGCGGACCAGCGCCAGCAGCACCGCACCATTGGCCTGCGCGCCCGAATGGGGCTGCACATTGGCATAGGCGCAGCCGAACAATGTCTTGGCACGTTCAATCGCCAATGTTTCGACCGCGTCGGACGGGGCACAACCCTGATAATAGCGTTTGCCGGGATAGCCCTCGGCATATTTATTGGTGAAAACCGAACCCTGCGCCTCTAGCACCGCTTTGGAGACAATATTTTCCGATGCGATAAGCTCGATTTGGTAGCGTTCCCGCTCCACCTCTTGCTGGATGGCGGCGGCAACGGCGGGATCGCTCGTCGCAATGCTGTCGGAAAAATAACCGGCGGAACGGATGGCGGGGCGGGAAAGTGTGTCCGTGGTCATGGCGGTTCCTTTGGCTTAAAATGCGGGTGGGTTGGTGAGTTTGTCGACGCGGGCGCTGTGGCGGTCGCCTGCAAATCGTCCGTCCAGAAAGGCCGAAATACATGCCTTGGCCATGTCTGGCCCGGTCAGTCGCGCGCCAAGCGCAAGGACATTGGCATCATTATGTTCGCGGGCGAGCGCGGCGGACAGCGGGTCATCAACCCGCGCGCAGCGGCAAGCCGGGTGGCGGTTGACCGCGATGGAAATGCCAATCCCCGAACCGCACAGCGCAATGCCCAGTTCGGCATCCCCGCTCGCCACCGCGCGGGCCAGCGCATAACCATAATCGGGGTAATCGACGCGCGCTTCGTCCGCCGGGCCAAGGTCGTTAACGTCGTGCCCCGATTGACGCAGCCATGCGGCCAGTTCCGCTTTGAGCGCGACGGCAGCATGATCGGATGCAATGGCAAGACGCATGGTGGCGGCTGCTCCGGCAAAGGGTTTGGGGCTGTGCGCGCGCCTTTAGGGGAGGATTGGGCGCAATGCCACCCCCCAAAGCATGGGGCGGGGGGATATTTACCTTTTGTTTAGGGCCGGGATGCAAAATCGCCACATGGTCTTGCTGGGCAAATATATGGCGGGCGCGTTGGTGCCGATGGCAATCGCGCTGGTAAATCATTTCGCGATATAATCGGGCTATCGCCTTGCCCGCTACCCTGCGCTAAGGCGCGGTGATGGACATCATACTTTCCATATTGGCGCTGGTTGCAGGCGCGCTCGCTTATGGCGCGGTGCGCAACTGGCAACGCAACCGCCGCCAAGCGCTGTTGATGGCGCTCGCGGCGGCGGTGATGGTGCTCAATCTCGCCATCTGGATATGGCCCAATGCCAATGGCGACAGTCTGCTCGAACTGCAACGCAGCAGCGATTAGCCCCGCTTAGCGTATGGGTGAATCGGGGGCGAGCCGCATGTCGAGGTAATTGTCCACCGACTTCATCATCTGCTCCAGCTCATTTTCAAAGAAATGGTTGGCGCGCGGGATTTCGTCATGATGGATGGTGATGCCGCGCTGGGCGCGCAATTTTTCGACCAGCTTGGTGACCGAATTGGGCGTGACAATCTCATCCCCGCTGCCATTCACGAAAATGCCCGAAGACGGGCAGGGCGCTAGGAAGGAGAAATCATACATATTCGCGGGTGGCGCGATGGAAATAAAGCCGCGAATCTCTGGCCGACGCATCAGCAATTGCATGCCGATCCATGCGCCAAAGGAAAATCCGGCGATCCATGTCGTCTGCGCTTCGGCGTGGATCGACTGGATCCAGTCGAGCGCCGATGCCGCATCGGACAATTCGCCAATGCCATTGTCGAACACGCCCTGCGACCGGCCGACGCCACGAAAATTGAAACGCAGCGTCGCAAAACCACGGCGCACAAAGCTTTTATATAGCGCCTGGGTGATGCGGTCGTTCATCGTCCCGCCGCCTTGCGGGTGGGGGTGCAAAATCATCGCCACCGGCGCGCGTGGGCGGGGCGGCGGGCTGAAACGACCTTCCAAACGTCCCTCTGGGCCGGCAAAAATTACGTCGGGCATGGCTACCTCAATATGGCATATGGGCAAAAGTCGCCGCCAAGGACTGGCGGGCACGTGCTGCGCCCTATATAGGCTTGGGTTGCAAGATGCAACTTTTGCGAATCGCTCGCAATAAAGGTTGGGTTCCCGGTGATATACCTCGACTATCAGGCGACGACGCCGCTTGCTCCGGAGGCGCGCGAAGCCATGCTGCCATGGCTTGATGGCGCCGACGGCGCTGGTTTTGCCAACCCGGCAAGCCAACATCGTGCCGGGCGGCGGGCCAGCGTTGCCGTTGAAATGGCGCGCGATTCGGTGGCTGCATTATTACCCGCTGGTGGCCGGGTGATCTTTACCTCCGGCGCGACAGAGGCGCTCAACTGGGCGCTCCAACGCGGGGCGGCCATGGTGGACAATGCGGTCACAGGGTCGGCCATCGAACATGCCGCCGTGCTCGAAAATCTGGAGGTTTTGGGGGCTGGCACCATCCCCGTGGATGCAGAGGGGTTGGTCGGCAACCCGGAACCGGCGCTCATCCCCGAACGCGGACTAGTCGCGCTGATGCTGGTGAATAACGAGGTGGGGACAATCCAGCCGGTTGCGCAATGGGCGCATGCCGCCCACGAACGCGGTGCCTTGCTGTTGTGCGATGCGGTGCAGGGCTATGGCCGTATCACCATCCCCGATGGGCCGGACATGATCGCGGTGTCGGCGCACAAAATATATGGCCCAAAGGGTATCGGCGCGCTGTGGATTCGCGACGGTATCGACCTGCCGCCCTTCATTATCGGCGGCGGGCAGGAATTGGGATTGCGTTCTGGCACGGTTTCACCCGCGCTTTGCGTCGGCTTTGGCGCGGCGGCAGAGGTTGCGCGCGCACGCATGGCGGACGATGCCCTTCACGTCGCCCATCTTTGGGCGGTCGCCATGGAAAATTTGCCCGGCTGGCAGGTCAATGGCTCCACCCACGCGCGCTGGCACGGCAACCTCAATATCCGGCTGGACGGGGTAAATGGCGCGCGGTTGCTGTCCGATTTGCGCGATATCGCCTTTTCGCTGGGCAGCGCTTGCGCCAGTGGTTCGGGCAAGGCCAGCCATGTCCTGCGTGCTATGGGCGTCGATGGTGCGGCTGCGCGATCCTCGCTGCGTTTGGGCTGGGGCCGCTATACGACAGAGGTGGAACTGCGCGATGCCATCGTCGCGATAAAGGATGCGGCACAGGCGCAAAGGGAAATATGATGGTCGAAGTTCGCTTTCTGCACGCCGACGGCGAAGGGCAGAGCGTCGGGCAGGGGGGTGGGGACACCAGCCTCCTGACCCTCGCCCAGTCACTCGGTCTGCCACTGGAGGGGACGTGTGAGGGGCAGATGGCCTGCTCCACCTGCCATATCATTGTCGATCCGGCGCATTTCGCGCTGCTCCCCCCGGCGAGCGAGGCAGAGGAAGATATGCTCGACTTCGCGGCGGGTGCCTGTCGGACCAGCCGCTTGGCCTGCCAGATTCGGCTGGGCGATTGCCCGTCGCAATTGACGGTCAAATTGCCGCGCGAAAGCCACAATATGCAAGGCCTCTAATTCCACCGCACTTGCAAATTGCCCACGTCATCGCCATAGGCCGCGACGGGAGTCGGGCGGACGTCGTCTTCGCCAACCCGGTCAGATCCGGAAGGAAGCAGCCGCAACGAATTCGCGGCGGGTCGTTCCGGCTCCCACCCCAGCATCGATCCTCGGATGATTGCATTGACGGCGCGTCTGTCGCATGCTGCCGCCATGCAAAAAATTACCTATAAAACCGGTCTGGCATCGATATTTGTGCCGCTGGCATTGGCGGCCACCCCCGCCCATGCGGGTGATCAGACGTGGGAGGATGCAGGCTCTGCCGTACGCACCGCCCTGGTACTCGCCGCTGTCGGCGTTCCAGTGGTGGAGGGTGATGGCGATGGCGCGCTGCAGGCTGGCATGTCGCTCGGCGCGACCTTTCTGGCGACCGAAGGGCTAAAGCAAAGCTTTCCCGAATTGCGGCCCGACGGCAGCGACCGGCGCAGCTTTCCATCCGGCCACACGTCGATCAGCTTTGCCGCCGCCGCGACCCTGATGGAAAGGCAGGGGCGCGATGTCGGCATCGCGGCCCATGTTGCTGCTGCTTTTGTCGGGCTGTCCCGTGTCGAAGCGGATAAGCACCATGTGCATGACGTACTGGTCGGTGCGGCAATTGGTGAGCTTGCAGGGCTGCTGCTGACCCATAAACCGCGCGACAATATGGTCCTTATGCCGTGGGGGGACAGCAATGGCGGCGGAATCCATTTCGCGATGCGATTTTGAATGCTTGGATATGGTGCAACCACGGCCTAATCTTATCTGGTGAGCGAATCTCTTTCTGATCAAGATGCGCCCTTTTTGGGCATGGCGCTGCCGGAAACTGCCCCTGCAAAGGCGGCGGATGGCGGCTATCGCGTTTTGGCGCGCAAATATCGGCCGCAACGATTTTCAGAGCTAATCGGCCAAGAAGCGATGGTTACGACACTTGCCAACGCTATCCGGCGTGGGCGCATCGCCCATGCATTTTTGATGACCGGGGTGCGCGGTGTGGGCAAAACCTCCACCGCGCGCTTGATCGCCAAGGGGTTGAATTGCACCGGCCCGGATGGGGCGGGCACACCGACCATTGACCCATGCGATATATGCGATGCCTGCCGCTCGATTGCCGAAGGGCGGCATATCGATGTTGTCGAAATGGACGCTGCCAGCCACACCGGCGTTGATGATATCCGCGAGATTATAGAGGCGGTGCGTTATGCCGCTGTGTCTGCCCGCTACAAAATCTATATTATCGACGAAGTGCATATGCTGTCGAAGAACGCATTCAATGCGTTGCTCAAGACATTGGAGGAACCGCCGCCGGGGGTGATCTTCATCTTTGCGACGACCGAAGTGCACAAGGTGCCGATTACCGTCCTTTCGCGCTGCCAGCGTTTTGATCTGCGGCGCATTACGCCGGAGATGCTATTCAACCATTTTCAGCGCATATTGGCGCTTGAATCGGTGACGGCGGAGGATGCGGCGCTGCGGATGATCGCCGCCGCCGCCGATGGGTCGGTGCGTGATGGTCTTTCCATCCTCGATCAGGCAATCGCACATGCGGCCGAAACGGGGGACGCGGCCGACGCTGGGCCATGCGTTACGGTGCGCCAGGTCAGCGCCATGCTCGGCCTTGCGGATGGCGGCGCGGCACGGCACCTGCTTGGGCATATTTTGGCCGGGGACGGCGCTGCGGCGCTCGATGCAGCGGCGGCACAATATGCGCTGGGCGTTGACCCGGTCGCCATTGTCCGCAGCCAGATGCGCCTTGTCCATGGCATTGCACTCCACCGTGCGGCACGTACCGGTGACGCCGCCCTGTCGGATGATGACCAGACAGCCATCGCTACTTGGGCGGGTGCGATGGGCATGGCTGCTATCCAGCGACTGTGGCAAATATTGCTGCGCGTGCAAGGTGAAGTGGCGGAGGCCGCCGACCCGGCGGTGGCGCTCGACATGGGTTTGCTGCGCATCGCCCATGCGACAAGCATGCCTGACCCTGATGAACTGGTAAAAATGCTGCAAAGCGGGGCGCAAGCGACCAGTTTAGTCACCCCCGCTGCTCCAGCCACTCCGCCTGCCGCACCACCTGTAACCAGCAATATCGGGCGCGGTATCGACCATGGGGTGGATGCCGGTGCCGCACAAAGGGCGATAGAGCCCGATCCGACGGCGGACGATGCGCCGGTCGCCTGTGCAACAAATTTATACGAATTGATCGACCATCTGGCTGTCGCGGGGGAGGTGGAGGGCGCATCGCTGCTCCGCCGTCATGGCCGTCTTATCACGCTTGATGCCACCAAATTATTGCTCGCGCGTGGGGATGGGATGGACGATTTGGTGCTGGCGCGGATCGCGCGGGCGTTGAAAGCCATCGGGCCGCTGCGCGTTGCCTTTGGGGAGGGGGTGGGCGCCCCGACAATCGGGGAGGCTAAGTTGGCCGCCAAAGCAGCGGCGGAGGCTATCGCCAAGCAAAACCCCACCGTCGCGGCAATTTTTGAAGCTTTTCCCGACGCGAAGTTCCTGCCCCAAGGCTGACGGGCAAATATATCTAATGGAGCCAATATGAAATCGATGGAAGAAATGATCGCCGCTGCACAACAGGCGGCGGAGACGATCCAGAAGCAAATGGGCGAAGCGCAGGCCAAGCTTGACCAAATAGAGGTAGAGGGCGTGTCGGGTGGCGGCTTGGTCAAAATCACCGCCACGGCCAAAGGGCGTATCCGCCGGGTGGAAATTGACCCCAGTCTGCTGGCGCCGAGCGAAAAGCAGATGGTGGAGGATTTGGTCGCCGCCGCCATCAACGATGCGCGGGCCAAGGCGGATGCGGCGAGCAGCGCCGAAATGGCCAAAATGACCCAAGGCCTGCCCCTGCCGCCGGGGTTCAATTTGCCCGGAATCTAGGGGTTTTGCGGCGCAGCCATTGAATTTGCAGCCGTCCGCCCCATCTTGCCATCCAACAGGTGGATGCCAGTGCATTGCCACCTCACCCCTGAACCGGAGCCAGAATGACCCGTCGTTACCCCATTTTGCCACTGCGTGATATTGTCGTCTTTCCGGCCATGGTCGTGCCATTGTTCGTGGGACGGGAAAAATCGGTTGCGGCGCTCGAAGCGGCGATGGCGGCAGACAAGGAAATTTTTCTGGTCGCACAGCTCGACCCGACCTGCGACAATCCGGGTATCGACGATATTTATGATGTCGGCGTCATCGCCAGCGTCCTGCAGTTGCTGAAACTGCCCGACGGCACGGTCCGCGTTTTGGTGGAGGGGCGGGAGCGCGCGACGCTGCAAGCCTTGCATGAGGAAGCGGATCACGTCACCGCGGTCCTCGACGAATTTGCCGATGCGCCCGGCAGCGACGAACAATTGTCGGCGCTGATGCGCTCCACGCTCGACCAATTTGGCGAATTTGCCAAATTGAACAAGCGTTTGCCGAGTGAGACACTGGCGCAGGTCGAACAGGTTGAAACCCCGGCAGCCGCCGCGGATGCCATCGCGGCCAATTTGTCCATTCGCGTGGCGGACAAGCAAGCGATTTTGGCCGAACGTGACGTTGCCCGTCGCCTCGAGCTGGTGCTCGGTTTTGTAGAGGGCGAATTGGGCGCGTTACAGGTCGACAAGCGCGTACGCGGACGCGTCAAGCGGCAGATGGAAAAGACGCAGCGCGAATATTATCTGAACGAACAGCTAAAGGCGATCCAGCGGGAACTGGGCGACGGTGAGGGCGAGGGGGAAGGGGAACTCGCCGAACTCCAGTCCAAGATTGAAAAGGGCAAATTGCCCAAGGAAGCGCGAACCCGCGCGCTTGCCGAGCTAAAGAAACTCAAGGCGATGGCACCGATGTCGGCAGAGGCGACGGTGGTGCGCAACTATCTCGACGTGCTGGTCGGCCTGCCGTGGGGGCGCATGTCCAAGATTAAAAAGGATATTGTTGCCGCGCAAAGCATCCTTGATGAGGATCATTTCGGGCTGGACAAGGTCAAGGAACGGATCGTCGAATATTTGGCGGTGCAGGCGCGTACCAACAAGCTCAAGGGGCCGATTTTGTGCCTCGTCGGCCCGCCCGGCGTTGGTAAAACTTCGCTCGGCCGGTCGATTGCCCGTGCGACCGGGCGCAAATTCGTTCGTCAGTCGCTGGGCGGCGTGCGGGATGAGGCTGAAATTCGTGGCCACCGCCGCACCTATATTGGCTCTATGCCCGGCAAAATCGTATCCAACCTGAAAAAGGCGGAGGCGATGAACCCGCTCATCCTTCTCGATGAGATCGACAAATTGGGGGCCGATTTTCGCGGTGATCCGGCGGCGGCGCTGCTCGAAGTGCTCGACCCCGAACAAAATGGGCGGTTTCAGGACCATTATCTCGAACTCGACCTCGATCTGTCGAATATCATGTTCGTGACGACGGCGAACAGTTTGAATCTGCCGCAACCCCTGCTCGACCGGATGGAGATTATCCGCCTCGAAGGCTATACCGAGCCGGAGAAGCTGGAAATTGCGCGCCGCCACCTGCTGCCCAAAGTGGTCGAAGCCCATGGTCTGAAGGCGGATGAATTTTCGGTCAGCGACGACGCGCTAACCGACCTTATCCGTTACTACACGCGCGAAGCAGGCGTACGCACCTTTGAACGCGAAATCGCCCGCTTGGCACGCAAGGCGCTGCGCGCGATTTTGGAGGGGAAGGGGGCATCGGTCGCCATCACCGCCGAAAATCTGAGTGCATATGCGGGCGTGCGCAAATATCGCTTCGGCGTGGGTGAGGCGGAGGATCAGGTGGGTGCCGTCACCGGCCTTGCTTGGACAGAGGTTGGTGGCGAATTATTGACGATAGAGGCGGTGACGGTTCCCGGTAAGGGGCAGGTGCGCACGACCGGTAAGTTGGGCGATGTTATGACCGAATCGATCCAGGCCGCGCTTAGCTTCGTAAAGGCACGCGCGCCTGCTTACGGCATCAAGCCCAGCCTGATTCAGCGCAAGGATATCCATATCCATTTGCCCGAAGGCGCCGTGCCAAAGGATGGCCCATCTGCCGGCATTGGCATGGTGACCGCGATGGTGTCTGCGTTGACGGGCATAAAGGTGCGGCGCGATGTCGCGATGACGGGTGAGGTGACGCTCAGGGGTCGTGTTTTGCCGATCGGCGGGCTCAAGGAAAAATTACTCGCCGCCCAGCGCGGCAACATCACCACCGTCCTGATCCCCGAAGAAAATGAAAAGGATCTGGCAGAGATACCCGCTGCGGTGCGTGATGCTTTGACGATCATTCCCGTCGCGCATGTCGATGCGGTGCTGGCGCTGGCGCTTGCCGGGCCGCTCCACCCAATTGAGTGGAGCGAGGCGGATGACATCGCCGCCATGCCCGCCGAATCCCGTGAAGAAGGCGGCGCGTTACGCCACTAAAATTGGGGCGATTTGTGCCAGATGTGGCGGCGATATCGGGCGGTGCGCGCAATTTTCGGTCTGTGGGGCATCAATCTGCCCCGATATTGTTACAAAGCGCAGGAAACGGCGCGTTTTGCCTTTGACAAGGGCAGGATTTGCGGCCTTACTATCGCGCGACTTCAAACGTGAGTCACGCAATGACAATATCTTCAAAGGGGATAGCTTCAGCATGAACAAGCAAGAACTGGTCGGCGCGGTCGCGGATCACACTGGTCTGTCCAAAAGTGATGCTGCCAAGGCCGTAGATGCCGTGTTCGACGCCATCACGGGTGAGCTGAAGAAGGGGGGCGATGTCCGACTGGTCGGGTTCGGCACTTTCTCGGTTACCAAGCGCAAGGCATCGACGGGCCGCAACCCGCGTACCGGCGAAACCATGACGATTAAGGCTTCCAGCCAGCCCAAATTCAAGGCGGGCAAGGGTCTGAAAGACGCCGTCAACTAAGATTGCAATATGGATGGGTGCGCTGTGCACCCGCCATATTTTGGACGGGGCAGGCTCGGTAACGGGCCTGCCCTGTTGCCTTTGTGGAACAGGGCATATTGCTTCGCGCGATTATGGTGCCATCGTTGCATGTCGGTGCTTGCCAATCGGGCGGCGAGGATTTAGGGCGCACCCACCCCGAAGGTGCGGCGCTGCGTTCGCCCGGTTCGGCGGGCGCGTAGCTCAGTGGTAGAGCACACCCTTCACACGGGTGGGGTCGTAGGTTCAATCCCTACCGCGCCCACCATTTTCAGCTAGGTTGCAATGAAAATGGCCCGCACACTATGCGCACGGGCCATCTCCATCGCTAAAATTTTGGTTTAGCCGTTGTCGGGCATATTCTCCGGCGGTGACCAGAGGTCATCATTGCCGCTGCCGGTGATCGGTTCATCGATGATCGGCTGGTCGGTCAAATCATCGACTTCGCGCAGGTCAATCAGCACTTGGGGAATGCTGCTCGACGTGCCGTCGTCATCGTCGACCTGTTCATTTACCGTGTCTTGCACCGGGAAGCTGCTGTCATAGTCATAATCAAAGCTGGCCCGGCACGAGGATGGGTTGGCAATCGGGCAGCCGTTGATTGTCGATCCGACCGCAAATTGCCCTTGGCCCATCGGGTGCGCGCCGTTGATCAACGTGAAATCGATGACATCGACCCCGGTTTGCAGCAGGTCAGCGACATCACCGACGCGGCCATTGATGACGATACGGCTGTTGCTGTCGGTGGTGGTGATCGCCAATATATTGGCAGTAAAGCCACGGCGGCTGGCATATTCTGAATCGACGCCGCTATTCTGGATATAGACGCCGCCCTGAACATCCAGTTCTAGCCGGTTGGCGCTGAGTGGGCCAACATCATCCGTCACCCCGTCATTTTGCGCGAGGCGCCCATCGATCAGCGCCAAATCGGTCATCGCCGCGATATCGGTAATGGCCGTTGATGTGGCCACTGCGACGTCGGCCGATTGCAGGCGCAGCGTTCCGCCGAGCCCGTTGCTGCCGCCACCAGACAGGCGGATGCTACCCTGACCCAATATCACCTCTATCGCGTCGTCTGCGGCGATTTCAAAGCCATTGTCGGTGGTCATATTATTACCGGCCACCGCCCCGATGACGCGCGCGGCACCATTGGTCTGGATGGAGAATGTGCCGCCAGCCGACAAATTGCCGCCGCTCGCGCCGCCGCCATTGAAGGTGAAATCGCGAATAACGACATCGGGCGGGCGCGTGCTGCCGACCGACCCGCCGGATTGCGCGTCAACGCGTGGTCCGATGATGGTGATATCCCCGCCAAAGATCCGCGTAATTTCCGCTGCGGATAGGCTATATTCGCCGCTTTGGTCACCGCCGCCGATAAATGTGCGCGCGGTCACGTCCCCATTGCGCAGGGTCACACCGGTGGTGGTACCCGCAGTGCCGACGCGACCATTGGCGCCGATGGATATATCACCCGACACAAAGCTGATCGTCGCGCCGGTCGCGATGCCGCTGACATTGACCAGATTAACCGCCGTGCCGTTCAATGCACTACGTGCAGTTACAGCGCCCAAAGTCATTGAGTCCGACGAATCTAGTGTGATGTTGCCGCCGGTCAGGGTTTGGACACTGATATCCCCGTCCAATGTTGTCAGCGCGGCGTCGCCGGCGACGGTGCCGCTACGGACATTTATGTCCCCGCTCCTGTCGCGAACGCTGGCGTTACCGCTGGTCGTGTTCAGCGCGTCAAAGTCGAGCAGGCCCTCACCCTCAAGGACTGCACTACGCGCATTAACGGTGATTAATCCGAGCGATGTCAGATTATTTACGCCCACCATGCCGTTGTCCGCGCGCAAATTGGTCGTGCCGCGCGACGTGACGGTATCAACGCTGACCCCTTGTGCACCATCTAGCGAAACGGGCGCGCCATCGTCATAGGTTTCGACATTGCCGCCGGTGATGCTGCCTCCCGCCACAACATTGATACCGGTTGCAGCGAACATGTCGCTAAACAGGGCGCTGCCGGTTACCCGAACATCAATATCTTCCCCTGCAAAGAGCATGGCATTCGCATCGCCGAGCGATGCGGCGTTGATGGATATGCGGTTGGCCGCATCCAGCGTGCCAACGGTCACTGCGCCACCGGCGATCAGGATGATGTCTGAGCTGTCGCCTTCGCCAAGCGCCATGGTGCTGATACCGGTGCTGCCCCCCGGCAAGCTCGCTTCGCCGGAAAATTCCGGGTCTGTGACCCCGCGTTCGATGTCGATCGTTCCTGACGCGTTGATATAAATGGTGCCGCTGGCAAACATGTCGGTGAAGCGGGCATTGCGCGCCACAACATTGATGTCGCCGAATTCGCTGAAAATATCGCCGACGGTCACATCCCCGCTGGATGCCGTGATATCGATTGTGTCGTAACTTTGTATGCGCCCAACGTCGATATTGCCGCCGGTGCTGGTCAGGCTAGTGCCCTCATCAGCGAATATTTCGTCACCCTGTATGCTGCCGACGGCAGTAATGCTAACATCATCGCCGGAAATACTGCCAAAATTGATGCTCCCGCCTGCATCGAGCATGATGTTATTTTCGGCAGTTATATTACCCAATTCCATCGCATTGCTGGTTGTCAAAGAAATGGAACCGGGGGCGTAAAATTCCGCGCCACCAGCGAAGATATTGGCCGCATCAATGGCGATGCCGCGCCCGGTCAGGCTGCTGGTAACGGTCACATCGCCCCCTGCAGTGATCGTCAGGTCGCTGGTCTGTCCCGGCAGATAGACACCGGACGTACGTGTTTCGACATCATCCAGCGTGACATCGCCGCCCGCATTAATTTCGGTATCGCCATAGCTATAGCTTGTACCAATATCGACATTTCCGCCAGCATCGAGCGTGAAGATATTGCCGATATTTGCTTCGCTGACGAATATATCATTCGCGGCTGTCAGGTTGGCATCGCCCAACGTCGACAGGAAAGACCCATCGTTAAAGAATATATCATTGGCGTCGATGAAGACGGTATTTGCAAATACGCTCGGCGCATCTGTTCGATCAACATGGTTGACGATGAACTGATCGGCATTGGCCGTAAGTACATTGTCAACAAAAACACCGCCAGTGCCGGCAATATCAAATTGGATGGTACCGCCTGTATTCATCGTCAGGCGGCTAAATTGTAGCGCTTCATTGGTGGACGTTAGGTAGATGCCGCTACCTGCCACCGTAAAGTCGCCGCTGGTAAGGTTGCCGCCAAATGCTGTAGCGACCAGTTCACCAGTGTCGAACCCACCGCCCGCGCTGTTGTCAAAAATCTCAACTCGGCCCGCTATGTCGGAACTGACATCGAAATAGATTGAATCGGCGCGGATCACCCCTTCGTTGCTGGCAGTATCGCTGATACTTGTGCGGACCAACCCGCCAAAGCCTATGCCACGGAAGCCCGCATTGCCATTACCGCCAGTGGTGCCGATGACATTGCCATTGCCGTCGAGCACATTTTTCGTCGTGCCGACCCCGCCGCTGCCCGCATTGCCGGCATTGCCAAAGCTGTAAACTTCCAACGTGCCATCGCCACGATTGGCATAGCCGATGGTGCCGCCCTGCGCATCAAAGATGAAGCTGCCGCCATAGCCATCGCCGCCATCGCCGCCATTGCCGCCAGTGGTCGCAACGCTGCCGTCGCCCAGCAGGCCTGCGCCGTTGCCACCTGTCCCGCCAAATCCATCGATACGTAGGCCGCTGGACGAAAACAGATTGTTCAGTGCAATCAACGCGCCGTCCACGGCGGAAAACTGCAATGATCCACCCTTGCCATCGCCACCGCGCCCACCATTGAACCCGGTCGTAAGCGGGGTTTGCGCATGGCTGTTGACTGCGGCGGTGCCGCCGCTGCCACCCGTGCCGGACAAATCGAATCCATTGAAACCGGCAGAAATGCTGGCATTTGCGCCAGTCGCAGCCAGTGTTAGCGTGCCGCCAGCCCCTTCGCCGCCAGCCCCGCCATCGCCATTGAAACCGTCTGCGCCATTGCCGCCGATACCGGTTGCATAGATGCTGATCAGCAGGCTGGAAATGTCGACATCATTGGCTGATAGTGATGCTACCCCACCTGTGCCCCGACCGCCATTGCCACCGGTAAGGCCGCCGCCGCCGTTGCCGCCGGTGCCACCAAGATTCATCGTCAGATCTATGGTCGGATTATCGACCTCAAAGCTGGCGGTGACCGTACCGCCCGTGCCATTGCCGCCCGCAGCACCGCCCGGATTATTGGGCAAAATGATCGTTGAGCCGTTGGTAATCTGGTTGAGGATGGTGCCACCGGCACCGCCAAATCCAGCAGCAGACAATGCCAGCGCCATTGGGCCGCTGCCTGCACTAACCGACCCGCCAGTCATATTGAAAAGAACATTCCCACCGGTGCCGTTCCCACCGCGTCCGCTCGGCACAACATCGCCTGCCACGCTGGAATCGGTCAGAATGTAACCATCGCCTCCGCCACCAGTCCCGTCGGCGCGGGCAACGAAGCCGTCCGAAACATCCAAAACAGCACCTGTCAACTGGATGTTGACGGTGCCACCAGTACCGTCGGCACCGTTAAGCCGACTCCCGCGAAGGCCCGGTGAGTCATCCCCAACCGTTCCGCCGACGCCATCGCTCCTGATGTCGATGGCTACGCTGGTCAGGGAACCACCGGTCGCGATAAAATCGATCGTTCCGCCGAGGCCGCTGCCAGCGTCGGCAGCCGTGCCACTCGCGCCCCCTGCCCCCATCGCGCGCAATGTCAGGGTATCGATGCTGTTGGTCCCGTCGCTGAGGGTAAAGTCAATGTCGCCGCCAAAGCCACGCCCGCCGCCGACACCATAGCCGTTGGCTATCAAGTCAAGCGCGGCGACGGTGAAATTGCCACCATCGAGCGTAAAGTCGATGTCGCCGCCTCGGCCGTCTCCGCCAAGTCCGGGGAGGCCCAGTACCGTGCCGAACAGCGCCCCGCCGTTGGCCGCAACAGAAAAGCTATTCGCCAAAAATTGCGCATTGGCGCCGGTGATCGAAAATTGGAAATTGCCCCCTTGCGCATCGCCAGGCTTGGTCGTGCCGGACGCGAGGCCGGATTCAGCCGATACGTCGACAGAGGCATCGCCGCGAACCAGAATCGTTGCATCCGTCGTTGTCAGATTGGCATTGCCGCCCCGACCAAAGCCTGCGGTGACCCCACTGCCCCCCGCACCTGTCGCATTCATGGTCAAACCGGACAATATGATACGCGAAGCGGATTCGGCATTTATACCGATGGTGCCGCCGGTTGCGTTGCCCCCCGTGGTCGTCGCAAATTTTGCCGATGCGTTGGCACTAAGGTTTGCGTTCACTGCATTTAAGTTGCTGGCATTTGCCGCAGTGATCGTGATTGCCCCGCCATTCGACGCGCCGGTGCTGTTGGCGATGGACACTGCCCCATTGGCACGCGATTCACCATTGGCTATCAGGAACAAGCCATTGGCGTTCAGCGAACCATTGTCGAGCGTCAAGCCTATTGTGCCGCCCGTCAGATCATCCTGATCGCCGCCGGTTTCATCGGCGTTGATTCCACTCGCGTCCACAAACAAGCCGTCGGACAATGCCCATGTGGCACCATTGTCTATGGTGATGTTAACATCACCACCGGTGCCGGCTTCGCCGTCGCCGCCGCCAGATTGCCCTGCAACACCCAGCGCGGTGATAAATGCGTCAAAGCCGACAGTCGTGTTGTTGCCGGTAAAGTGAAAATTGACTGTGCCGCCTTGGCCCGCGCCGCCCGCAGCGCCGACACCCGGACTGGTAGGATAGGAATCGCCACCAATTCCGTCAGCAAAAGCAGTTATACTCCCCAGATCGCTGCCCGGCAGGCCACTAGTGGACGGGGTCGCGCTGTTGGTGAGGTTGATTGTGCCACCCGTGCCATCGCCGCCGCGCGGCCCTGTCCGCAGCGACCCATCAATCGGGTCGAACTGTTGCCCGGCCGCACCGCCGCCAATGCCCGATGCGTTGAGGTTTAGCGAGCCGGTGGTTAAGGCGCTGTCGATACCCGATATATCGACTGTGACGCTGCCCCCACTGCCGTCGCCCGAAGAAGTGCCGCCGATATAGCCCGAACCAATCGCGGTTACATCGGTCGTGGTGGTGACCGAAAGCCGTCCGCCATTATTGATGATCAGGCTGGCGTTGCCGCCAATGCCATTGCCGCCATTGTTCGCATAAATATCCGCAACGCCATCGGCACGAATGGCCAGATTGCCCAATGTAACTGCTGCGCCATTGGTAACGGTGAAATTGGCCGTCCCGCCTATCCCATCGCCGCCGTCGCCCGCGGCTGGCGCACCCATGGGGCTGGCGAATGGACCAACAAAGGCGGTATCTTCCCTTAAATCTGAGATGCCGCCAAAACCGCTTGCATCAATGAGGAGCGAACCGGCGGTAAATGTACCGCCGTCCGCCAAAACGCTGATTGTGCCGCCCCGGCCATCGGAATCGTCCACCGACCCGCTACCGCGTCCGACGGCACTCAACAGCAATTGGCCCGTAACAAAGATGGAACCACCGCCACCGGTCGATGACGGCGGCTGATTGTCGATCAGGCTAAGGTTGATCGAACCACCCTGTTCCGCTGTCCCGGCAAATAATGCCATGTCGCCGCCGACGCGCAACTGCTGGCTGGTTTCGATCCCGAAATCAATCGACCTTGCGGCGCGAATATCGACATTGCCAGCAAATTGGATCGTGCCGCCAGGCGACGATGTGTCGCAGCTGAAACCGCATTGATTATTGGGCCGCCCAGAAAAATTGCCGGTTGTCGTGGCCAGGACATTATTCAGGAAAATGATGTCGCTAACCGAAATATTGGCGTCGCCCGGGCGGGTTGATGCGCGTGGCGCGCCGCCACCAACATTATTGCCCGCGCTCAAAACAATGCCGCCGTCTGCTGCAACGGTCGCGGAGCGGGCATCGGTAAAACCGATTGTTCCCGACAGCAGCATGGTCATCGCCTGCGCCTTGGGCACCGCTACGAAATAGGCGCGACTCTCATATGTCGCGCTATGGTCGGCCGGGCCGCCGGTAACGCCATTATGCTGTATGCCATGTGCGTCCGTGGTGCCGACGAGCACCGAAATGTCGAACAAGCCATTGTTGATGGTAACTTCCGCCGCCTCTGCCGCAACCAAAGCGACCGAACCGTCGGCTGAAATTCTCCCGTTCTGTATGATGCGCGGCGCTACCAGCGCGATATAGGCGCTGCCGTCGGTGCGATTGGACAGGATTTGCGCGCCCGACGCGATGTTGATTTCGCTGGCATTGGTGCCAGCAATCCCGGAATCACCAAAGCGGATTTCGTTGCGGTCACCAAACAGGCCGCCGGTGGTGTTGATATCGCGATTGGTGAGGACAAGCGAGCCGACGTTAATGACCGCACCTGACCCCACCATGATGCCGCCGGGGCTGTAGAACCAGACATTGCCACCGGGGCCGCCAGCCACGTCGGAAGTGATGGTGCCGTTCAGTGCGATCATCCGCGCAATCGGCACATCGGCAGCATCGCGCGGGATGATGCGGTTAAGGACGGTAAATTCTTGCGAGCCTGTAAAACGTGCGCTGGCGCCGACCGGCAGGAAATCAATCGTTCCCGTGCCGGTGCGGTCATTGGGCGTCCAGTTAATCACGGCCTGCGGTGCGTTGACCGTGATAAGGTCTGCCCCCGGATTTTGGCTCACCGTCGCGCTGCTCGGCACCACAACTTCCGGCGCGCCCTGAAACCCGGTGGTCAATTGTGCCTGCGCCGGGTTGGCATGCACTAGCGCAACCGCGCTTGCTGCAAGAGCGGCGCTAGTCAACAGGCGTGCGCGCAGCCCGCGTTTCGGTGCGGGGGCCAGCATGCGAATGGCGCGTTGGGGAAGGGCACGGGTCATGGTCATCATCCTGCTATGGTGAGCGGAGCGGCTCACCGGGCAATTCCAAATTGTACACTCAGCGACATCAGAAAACGGGTCGGGCCGCGCGTTCCGGCAAAGCCTGCGCGCTGCAATGGTTCGGCAATGGCAAAGTCGAGCCGCGCCCTGTCACCCCATGCCACGCGCGCGCCGCCGCCTACCGACACCAATTTTTGGGGGTTGAGGCCGGCAAAGCCGCTATCCTCATTCCACGTCCATGCGGCATCGACAAAGGCAAAGGGCTGGATGGCAAAACTGGTGCGCGTACGCGGGATGAGCGACAGGATACGGATTTCTCCGCTGATGCCCAGCCCACTGTCGCCGGTTAAAGTACCGGGGTCATAGCCGCGCCCGGTGGTAAAGTTGCCGGCGGAAAATTCCTCATAAGCGGCAAGCGCGCTCGAACTATATTGCGCACGCGGGGCAACGACAAAGGCGACAATCGGGGCAGGGCGAAACGCAAATTCGCCGCGCGCGCGCAGGATGAAGGCCGAAGGGTTGGCCTCTATCCGGCTGAGCGGCACAGCGCCCGGGCCAAAGCAGGCCCCGCCGACCACGCAGCGGTCGCTTGCGCCGAAAAGGTCGACACCTTTGCGCGCTTCCACTTCCAAATTGGCCGACCATTGGGGTTCGGCGGGCGAATAGCCATCGACCCCCGAGAAGGCATCGGGGTCAATCCACGATTGGTCGAGCTTGAGCCAGACGACACGCAAATTGTCCCGGCTGAGCAAGGCGCCGACCGCGCTCGTATCCTGATCAATCCAGTCAAAACCGCCGGCTATCCATGTGCTGCGCGTCTGGCGCAGATTTACTGGGTATCGCGCTTGCAAGGTGCCGACCAAAGTATCGGATTTAAGGTTCAGGCCACCCGCGATGGTGGGGCGCGTCCATGCATAAGTGAAATCGCCCGCGATGGTGAGGCCGTGGCGGCCAAGGCGAAAATTATGCCCGGCCTGTAAAACCTGCTGTTCGTCGGTATCGGCCGTTGAATATATGGCGAGGCTGGTTTCATCGCCAAGCCCGGTAAGGCCAAACAGTCGCGCGCGCGCTATACCACCCCAGCGCCCCACCGCATGGCTGCCGAAATTCTGAAAATTCCCATCGACCGCGCCGGCTTGCTGAACGGCGATAACTTCCCCCACCACTTCACCGGGTGCCCCCGCCGGGCGCAGCGTCAGCCGGGTGGTCAGGCCGGGGACATTATTGGCGAGCAACAGGCTGCGTTCGGCATCGCGCACGTTGAACAACGGCTGATCCTGCAAATTGGACAGATACCGCGCCAATTGATGTTCATTGGCCCCAATATCGCCGCGCACCTGAATGCGCGACAGATGGGCGGCCAAAATGTCGAGTTGGACGACCCCGCCGCTGATTGTCTGTACCGGCACCCGCACGGCGGCAAGGTAACCGGCCCTGCGCAAGATGGTCGCTGCGCGGTCGCGAATCTCGCACACCGATGCCACAGGCACTTCTTGCCCCACCATGTCGCGCCATGCATTGTCGAGCATCGCGGTGTCGAGCGCGGCTGGCGCATTGAACGTCACCCGCGACAGGGTGAAACGGACATTGGCAAATTCACCGCCCGATAAGGGGCAGGGCGACCTTTCGACCGCACCATTGCTGTCGATATCAACGCGCGTGGTTTCGCTGCTGACCGGTGGGGGGGTGCGCAAAATCTCCTCCCGCGTGGGGGCGATTTGCGCCAGCGCGGGGGATGCGCTGCCCAGCGCGACCAATGCGGCGCCCATCCACAGCCATCCGGCGCGCAACCCACGATATGTACCTGTCCCGGACAATTTCCTGTTCTGCAAAACCATTATCGGCTGTTCCGTGTGCTAGGGTTGGTGGCCATGTTTGCTGCCGTGGTGGAAGGTGCGGGGGTGGCGCTGCGCTGGAGCGCTTGGCCACCATCGCCGATGATCGCAAAGCCCGCCCAATAATAAGGATGCGACGTTGCCACATCGTCCATCAGCGATGCTTGCGCATTGCCCAGTGCGTCGGCGACACTTTCGCCCGGAGCCGCCCGAAACAGTCCGCCGATCAGCCGTGATGTGGCGTTGAAATCATCGGGTGCGGGCCAGTGGCTGGCAAGGACAGAACGTCCGCCCGCGCCGATGAAAGCGCGCACCAATCCATCGAGTGCGGTGCCCCCGCCGGTTGTCACCCCGGCGGCACGGGTTGCCGCGACGCTCGCTTCGCCTGCTGTATCGCAAGCCGACAGGATGACGAGGTCGGCATCAAGGCGGAGGCGAAAAATCTCATCAAAACTGAGCAGCCCGTCCGAATCGCCCGTCCCAAAGCTGGTGAGCAACGCGGGTTTTACCGAACATTGCGGGCGCGGCGGGGTTACCAAACCATGGGTCGCAAAATGCAAAATCCGATATTGAGCCAAATTGTCGGCGCCCATTATCGCCTGATCGGTAAAGGCCGCGCCAGTCACCACTTCCGCCCCGCCAGCGCCGATCAAATTGCGCGCATCATAAAGCTCGGCAGGCGAAATCGGGCGGTTCCACTGGTTGAGTGACCAGTTGCAATCGGCATCCACCTGATTGCCCGAACGGGTGCGCGCGACGCTGATTGCATCGCTGGCCGGCAAATTATTGCCAAAGCCGGCATAGGCCATGGTGGCGCGGGATGCAGGGGCTGCGCGCGTATTACGAAATGCAACCGGCGATACCGCCGTGCTGGCGTGAGTATTGCGCGCCAGCCAATGGATGCCGCGCATATCAAATGGGTCACCACCGGGCGCATTGGTACGCGCGCGATAGGCAGCGATGCTCGCATCATCGGTGATGAGCAACCCGACCGGCAATCGCAACATTGCCCCGTCGGGTTCAAAAATCAGGTGATGACTTGCCGCAACCGCCGTCGCTGCTGGCCCGAACAGGTCGGTGAACAGCTTGTGCGACGCCTCTGCATCAAAGGGGTAGGTGATATATTGCCCACCCTCAAAGACCGAAACACTGTTGCGGATTTGGTCAACCGCCGCATCAAGTTGCTGGCGGCTAATGTCGATTTGCCAAGCCTGCGCAGTCGTCGGGGTCACCAAAATGCCAAACAGCGCATCTCCCACAACCGCAATTTTGACATAGGCTTCATCGGCGCGCAGCGCACCCTGCAAGTCGGGGAGGGTGATGCTGTCCTGCGCCACCGCGCGATATTGCGGATATTGCGATAGCTGCGCCAATGTCTCCGTCTGTAGGGACGATAAATTGGCAATCCGCGCCACCACTTCATCGCGCAGCGGCTGGGGCACAGGCGTCGCGCTGTCATTATAGCGCGCGAGGTCGATGCGCGCCCGCTCTATGTCGCGCGACAGGCTGTTGGCCTGACGGAATAAGGCCGACGCATCGTTGCTGCCTGCCGATAATTCGCGCGCCAACTGTGCTTGTGTGTCGGCAACGCCCGGGCGCACCAGCAGTTGGACGGCGGTAAAAAACTCCGCCGCAGCGGCGGGATCGCTCGCCTGCCGTTCGACCAGCAAGCGGTAATAGGGCGTCATCTGGTTATAGACGCCGGTTAATTGCCGCCGCGCCTCGACCAAATTAGTGACCACCTGTCGATAATTGGCCAGCGCTTCATCATTGCGGCCATGCCGCGTCAAAAATGCCGCAAATTTGGCGCGCGCTGCGGCCAACGCTTGCGTTTCGGGATATTCGCGCTGCAACAGGTCAATCGCCGCGTTGAACTGTGCCTCTGCATTGCTGTGGTTATTTTCCCCCTCATAGGCGAGGGCGATTTCGCCCATAATTTGCGCCTGTAGCCGGATGATGGACGTAACGCGCCCGTCCCGCACCGTCAGCGTCTGCGCCTGCGCGCGTTCGAGCGCGCTGCGCGCCGCTGCGAAATTGCCCTGCAATCGTTCAATCGTGCCACGCAATTGTTCGGCTTGCGCATCGATGATGATTGCCCGCTCTTCGGGCGACAGGCGGTCGCGGTCGCCATATTGGCGCAACGCGCGGGATGTTGCCCCGCTGTTGAGCCCGGCGGCGATCGGGGCCGAAATATTTGGTTCGCCATTGGCGGCCACAGCGCTGATACCGATGGGCGCTATGGGTACCGCCAATGTCGCCATCGCGCCCGACAGATCGCGTTGATTCAATTGGTGGATGGCGTGGAAATTGCGCCGCAACCGCAATTGGACAGGGTCGGCCGTGGGGCGACCATCCACTTCGGCAAACAGGCGGTCGGCGTTGGCAAAATCACCAAGGTTGGAGGATTGCAGCGCCCGGTTCAGGATGAATTCGCTGGGATCAACGTCTGCATCGCCCAAATTGCGCCGTTCCTCCAGCGCTTCAAAATAGACCGACGCTTCGGCATAGTCGCCGGCATTATTGCGTCGATACCCCTCCGCCAATGCGCGATCGACGGGCAATCGCGCGATCTGCAAACGCGCCAGCGCCGCTGATTCGCCAACGCTGGTTGTTGCAACGCGGATGGTGCCACTGGCGACGGACCCTGCCATAATGCTGTCGAGGCCGATGCGCAGCGCATCGCGATATACGCCAATCCCCTCGGCAACATAGGTCGTGTCGCCACGCGTGGTTACCATGCGCATGCCGGGAATTGCCCCGGCGCACGTAGCTGTTGCAATGGGGCCGTCGGTGTTGCTGAGCGGTTCACAGGAAAGCGCGTCGGGCCGCGCCAAAATGCGGGCCATGGCATCGCCGCGCAACGCAAAAATCTTGCCCACCGGTTCGGCAGCATCGCGGCAGATGATTGTCCAGCTGCGGTCATAAATGCCGGCGAGCGCGCTGTCGTTGAGGTCGGATTGTACGCGGCAAAGCGCGCCCTCACTCGACCCGATTTGAAAGCTGTCTCGCAGCCGCGTGTCTGTCGCGCGCGAAGATTGCGCCGCAGCAGGCATTGCCCCCGCCAACGTTGCTGCCCCGGCAACGCTGCTCAGCAAGATTCGCGATAATATCGCGGAAAAAGCCGACGCTGCACCGCTCTCGGCTGATCGAGCCCTCATCCCTACCCCTCCAAATGGGGATTTTCCCCCATCAAAAACTGGACTTGGGCGACCCGTTATTTTTTGTTGTTACCCGTCCTCTACCCCTCACCATGCGGCAAGGAAAGTGATTTTCCGCACTTTATAGCGGCAATAACGCTGTCTGCCCCATCGTTAAGCTTGCAAATTGCCCTCGCTCGCGTTCATGACGCATTAAATGGCCAGAGGTTAGCACGGCATCTGAACCGCCGCGAAGCCTTTGACGCGTCAACAGCGGTGCCAATTTGGGATTCGCCAACGCCATGCTTATTCTGAAATGCGGCCACAGGATGCGGGGAAAGCTTGGGCCATTGCGCGCAGCACTGGCAATTTTGGTTCCGGCAAGCTTGTTGGCGACCCCGCTCGCAGCGCAACGCGCCCCGTCGCGCCCTGCTAGCGAAGATGTCCGGCCGGAACCCTTGCAAACCCGGCCTTTGCCGGAAATTATTGCGCGCGTGCAGGCGACGCCGCCATATAATAATATGGACTATATCGGTGTTGCCGGGTTTGAGACGCGCCAGATGATCTATGTTCTGCGTTTCATAAACGGTCGCCAAGTCGTCGTTGTTCATGTCGATGCCCGTTCTGGGCGGATTTTGGGCAGCCGTCCGTAACGACAATTATCGCGCGTTATGTGCGACCATTAAGGGGCAAAAATATGCGTATCCTGATCGTGGAGGATGAGCCAAATCTGGGCCGCCAGTTGAAATCGACGCTCGAGTCGGCGGGCTATGCCATCGACCTCGCGACAGATGGGGAGGATGGGCATTATCTCGGCTCGTCGGAAAATTACGATGCGGTGGTGCTCGACCTTGGCTTGCCCGAAATCGACGGGCTGACGGTGCTCGACCGCTGGCGTAAGGAAAAGCGGTTGTTCCCGGTGCTGGTTTTGACCGCGCGCGACAGTTGGTCGGACAAGGTGGCGGGCCTTGATGCCGGGGCAGATGATTATCTCGCCAAACCCTTTCATGCCGAAGAATTGATCGCGCGGTTGCGGGCGCTAATCCGCCGTTCGAGCGGCAATGTGTCGTCCGAATTGGTGGCTGGCGATGTCCGGCTCGACACGCGTTCGGGCAAGGTGACGCGCAACGGCGACCCGGTGAAATTGACCGCGCAGGAATATAAATTGCTCTCCTACCTCCTCCACCACAAGGGCAAGGTGGTCAGCCGCACCGAATTGATCGAACATATTTACGACCAAGATTTTGACCGTGATTCCAATACGATAGAAGTGTTTGTTACGCGCATTCGCAAGAAATTGGGTGCCGATGTTATCACGACAATCCGCGGACTGGGGTATCAGTTGGAAGACCCGGCGGTCTGAAGGCCGCGCGCGTCATGACGCAAATCCTCCCCCTCCCGACCGAAGATATGGTGCGCGAAACGGCAGGGGTTGATACCCCGGCGCAGCGCAGCGCCGGGTCGCTTGGCCGCCGGATGATTGTCATCGCGGCGGCGTGGATTTTGGTGTTGCTGGTTTTCGGCGGGGTCGCGCTTGACCGGGTGATCGCCAGCACGATTACCGAAAATTTTGATCAGGCGAACGAATATTTGCTGACTGCGATGATCCGTGCGTCGGACGTTGGCCCGGATGGCAAGGTGCGGTTCACCGAACCATTGGGGGAGCAGAGGTTTTTTGAACCTTATAGCGGACTTTACTGGCAGATTTCGGGAACGGGGCAGGAGCCTAGCAAGTCGCGCTCGCTCTGGGACCGCAGCCTCGAAATCGGCGACCCGCTAAGCGATGCGTCGGTGCACCATAGCGATAGTCGCCAATTTGGTGATGAACCGCTGCGCATTGTCGAGCGGGATGTTGTCCTGCCCAATTCGCCGGTTATCTGGCGTTTTCAGGTCGCGCAGTCGCGTAACACGCTTGACACCCAGTTGCGCAAATTGCGCAGGACCGTGGTACGCAGCTTTGCGATTTTGGCGCTCGGCCTCATCATCTTGGCTGGCTTACAGACGATATATGGCCTGTGGCCATTGCGCCGCGTGCGTAGCGGCATCGCGGCATTGCGGCGCGGGGACAAGGCGTTACTGGTCGAACCCATGCCGGTGGAGGTGCGTCCGCTCATTGACGAACTGGGCGGCCTCATCACCCATAATGAACAGCAAGCTGAGGAGGCGCGGCGCCACGCTGGCAACCTTGCCCATGCGCTGAAAACCCCGCTCACCGTTCTCACCAATGCGGCAAATGAACAGGACCCGGCGCTCGCCGGTCTGGTGTTGCAGGAAGTGGCCGCGATGCGCCGTCACGTCGATCACCATCTGTTTCGCGCCCGTGCGGTGGGTCGGCGTGGGCAAGGGCAATTATCTGCCGACCCGTGGGAAAGCATCGAAGGGGTCGAGCGGGCAATATCGGTGATGTACCCCGATGTGCGCTTTGATGCCGATGGTCGTCGCGGCCCGCGCATGCGTATCGAGCGACAGGATTTGGACGAGATTTTGGGAAATATCATTGAAAATGCTGCCAAATATGGCGGCGGCAGCATTTTTGTGACGGTCAGTAAAGTTGGGCCAAATGTCCAGATATTGGTGGAGGATGATGGGCCGGGGATTGCGCCGGCAGACCGCGAAACCTTGTTCACGCGCGGCGCGCGGCTCGACACGGAAAAGCCCGGCACCGGGCTTGGCTTGGCCATCGTGCGCGATGTGACCGGCATTTACGGTGGCAGCGTCACGCTGGAGGATAGTGAGGATCTGGGCGGGCTGGCCGTGCGTATCAGCCTGCCGCGCGCCGACTGACACGTCTGACGGGCGCGCTACCCCCGCGCCCTTTCATGGTGGCGGATGACTTCATCGATGATGAAGCGCAGGAATTTTTCGGTGAAATCGGGGTCGAGGTCGGCTTCGGCCGCCAGCCGACGCAGCCGCTCAATCTGCAACGCTTCGCGCGCGGGGTCTGCGGGGGGGAGCGCAATTTCCGCCTTTAACCGCCCGACCGCTTGCGTAATCTTGAACCGCTCGGCGAGCATGGCGACGAGCGCGGCATCGATATTATCGATGCTGCGTCGGTAGTTTTGCAGCATATCCTCCCCGTCCATGCGTCCCCCTTGTCCTTTGGATGATGTTCGTGCTGCTTGGCGTGGATGTGTTTGTCGCGCAACCGCATTTTCATTGGCATCGGGTGCAAAGTCGGGCAAGGGGCGGCTGTTATGACTGCTGAAATTATTCCGCACCCCGCTAGTCCCGCCGCGCCATCGCTCGACGCTCTGATGGCGCTCGTTGCGGAAGATATGCACGCGGTCAACGCAGTCATATTGGAACGGATGCAATCGCGCATCCCCCTGATTCCTGAGCTTGCCGGCCATTTGATTGCGGGCGGTGGTAAACGCATGCGCCCGATGTTGGCGCTCGCCTGTGCGCAGATGCTCGATTATCCGGGCTCGCGCCAGCACCTCCTCGCTGCAGCGGTGGAGTTTATCCATACGGCCACTTTGCTGCACGACGATGTTGTTGATGGGTCGGATTTGCGGCGCGGTCGCCCGACCGCCAATATGGTGTGGAACAACAGCGCTGCCGTTTTGGTTGGCGATTTTCTGTTCAGTCGCGCCTTTGAATTGATGGTGGAGGATGGCAGCCTGAAAGTGCTGCGCATCCTGTCGCACGCCAGCGCGGTCATCGCCGAGGGGGAGGTGCATCAACTGTCTGCCCAGCGCAAAGTGACGACCGACGAAACCCAATATCTCGACATTATCGACGCCAAAACTGCCGCGCTATTTGCGGCATCGTGCCGGATTGCGGCGGTGATTGCCGAACGCGACGAACGCACCGAAAATGCACTCGATACCTATGGCCGCAACCTTGGCATCGCGTTCCAGCTGGTCGATGATGCGATTGATTATGCCAGCGATGCGGACACGATGGGCAAGGGCGTGGGGGATGATTTTCGCGACGGCAAGGTGACACTGCCGGTCATCCTCGCCTTTGCGCGCGGCGATGCGGCGGAACGCACATTCTGGCAAGCGGCGATGGCGGGCAGCCGGATTTCGGATGACGATCTGGCGCATGCCAAATTGCTGCTCGATCGGCATGACGCAATTGCCGATACGATGGAACGAGCCCGGTTATATGCGCGCCGCGCAATCGACGCGCTGGGTGCCTTTCCGGTCAGCGCGGCGCGTGATGCCTTGGTGGAGGCGGCGCAATTTGCGGTCGCCCGGGCCTATTAATCCATTTATTCAAAAGGGTGTGACGCACAGCGCGTCATTCTGTTCGATCTGGATGGTGACGTGCGCAATGCGGTGTTGCGCACGCAGCGTTTCGGTCAATTGATGCAAAAATCCGTCGCCGGGGTGACCGCCGGGCATGATGAGGTGCGCTGACAGGGCGATTTCGGTCGTGCTCATCGGCCAGATATGGAGGTCATGGACTCGCGCCACACCCGGCTGTTTGCCCAGCAACTCTTCGACCACGTCAATCTGCACCCCGTCGGGCACCGCACCCAATGCCATCGACACGCTTTGCACCAACAGCCCCCAGCTTTGCCAGAATATGAGCGCCGCGATGCCCAAGCTGATTATCGGGTCGATGAGGATGAGACCGGACCAAAGGACGAGCGCGCCGGCGACGACGACCGCTGCGGAAACCGCAGCGTCGGATGCCATATGCAAAAACGCCCCGCGAATATTTATGTCGTCCTTGCTGCCTTTGGCGAACAACATGGCGGTGCCGAGGTTGATGACGATGCCAACTGCCGCCACCAGCATCATTGTGCCGCCAGCGACGGGTGTCGGCGCAAACAGCCGCTGCACTGCCTCCAACGCTATGGCGCCGACTGCCACTAGCAATAAGAGTGCATTGGCTAGCGCCGCCAATATGGAGGAGGATCGGTAGCCCCAAGTAAAACGTTTGCTGCTGGGCCGCCGTGCCAGCGTCGCGCCGCCCCATGCCACCGCCAGCCCCAAAACATCGGACAAATTATGTCCCGCGTCGGAGAGGAGCGCCATCGAGTTGCTGTAAATGCCAAAGCCAGCCTCTATCGCCACAAAGATGAGGTTGAGCGTGATGCCGATGGCAAAGGCGCGGCCAAAATCGGCAGGCGCGTGGTGGCCATGGTGCGCGTGCCCGCCGCCCTTGTGATCATGGTGATGCGCATGGCCGTGCCCCATGCGGGGGTCATAGCCAGCGCCAACATGATATACTAGCCCATCGTAACTATAGACGCGACGCGACTTTGACCGCGCCCAAATATTCTTTAGGGCGGCAATATGCTGCCTGTCGAAACCATATTGCCGCAACTATTGGCGGCGCTTGATGTCGGGCGGAGCGCGGTTCTGGTCGCTCCGCCCGGTGCAGGCAAGACGACCGCAATTGCCCCTTTCCTGCTCGGCGAAAAATGGTGCAGGGGGCAGATATTATTATTGTCGCCGCGACGCCTTGCCGCGCGTGCCGCCGCCGAACGCATGGCCGAAAATCTGGGCGAACAAGTGGGTGGCCGTATCGGCTATGCGACGCGACTTGAAAGCAAAAAATCGGCGGCAACGCGCATATTGGTGCTGACCGAGGGGATTTTTCGGCGGCAGATTCTGAACGATCCCGAACTTGCCGGCGTATCTGCTGTCCTGTTCGACGAAGTGCATGAACGCAGCCTCGACAGCGATTTTGGTATGGCTTTGGCCTTGGAAGCACAAGCAGCGCTGCGTCCAGACCTGCGCCTTTTGGCAATGTCTGCAACCATGGATGGTGCGCGATTTTCGTCGGTTATGGCTGGTGCGCCAATTATCGAAAGCATGGGCAAAAGCTATCCGCTGCGCATCCATTATGCCCCGCGTGATGGACAGGTGCCGATTGAACAGGCGATGGCGCGGATAATCCGCATGGCAATGGCCGCAGACGCGGGGGACGTGCTCGGTTTCTTGCCGGGTTTACGCGACATTGAACGGACGATGTCGGCCCTTGCAGGGGTCAATGCGGTTGTGCTGCCGTTGCACGGGGGACTGGAGCCCGCGCAGCAACGACTGGCATTGCAGGGGGATAGGCAGGGAAGGCGCAAAATCATCCTCGCCACCAATATCGCGGAAACCAGCCTTACCATCGATGGCGTGCGCATCGTGGTTGACAGCGGCCTTACCCGTCGCGCGCGCTACGATGTGGCCGCAGGTATGACACGATTGGTGACAGAGCGTGCCAGTCAGGCATCCGCTACCCAGCGCGCCGGTCGTGCAGCGCGACAAGGGCCGGGGGTGGCGTGGCGATTATGGTCAGCGGCAGCAACGGGGGGAATGGCACAATTTGATGCGCCCGAAATCGCCGATGCCGATCTCGCATCCTTCCTGCTCGATTGCGCCTTGTGGGGGGAGCGTGAACCCAGCCGCCTGCCGCTGCTCGACCCGCCACCTATAGCCGCGCTCAATGCCGCACGAACGCGCCTCGTTGAAATGGGGGCGTTGATGCCGGACGGCGCGATCAGCGCGCATGGCCGTGCGATGGCAGCGCTGCCGCTCGAACCCCGGCTGGCGCACATGCTGCTCGCCGCTGCGGCGCTGGGCCATGGGCAGGTGGCAGCGCGGGTCGCGGTGCTGCTCGGCGAACGGGGACTGGGCGGGCCAGATGTTGATTTGACCCTGCGGATGGCGCGTTTTGCCCGCGATGCCGGCCCGCGCGCGCGCAGCGCCCGCGCGCTTGCAGACCGTTGGGCAAGGCTTGCAGGGGCGGATCCGGCGCGGGAAGCTGATGCCCCAGATGACGGGGTCGCCATGGCACTCGCGCTTGCCTTTCCGCAGCGCTTGGCGCGCCGCCGCAGCGCCGATGGTGCCGAATGGGCCAGCGTTTCGGGCCGGGGTTTTCGTCTGGACAGTGCATCGGCGCTTGCTGCGTCGGAATGGCTCGCGGTCGGTGAAGTGCAGGGTGCGGCGGCCGGTGCGCGGATATTAACCGCCGCGCCGATATCGGAGGATACGATCCGCAGGCTGTTTGGTGACCAAATCCGCGCCGAACAGCGTGTAAGCTATGATGCAAAGGTGGACCGGGTCGATGCATTGCGGGTCGAAAAACTGGGTCGACTAACGCTGTCGCGTCAGGTGATGGCTGCGGACGGGGACAGGGCGGCCTTATTGGCTGATGCAGTCATCGATAGCGGTTTGGCGCTGCTGCCATGGGATGGCGCAGCGGCGATGCTGCGCGCGCGCGCACGCTTTGCCGGGCTGAATCACCTGGAGGATGCGGCGCTGCTGGCGGGGGTGGCGGACTGGCTCCACCCGATGCTGACCAAAGTGCGTCGTTTGGGCGAATTGGACAGCGCGACCTTGGCAGAGGCGCTGCGCCATCTGCTCGACTGGCCGACGCGCCAGCTGCTCGACAAATTGGCACCCGCCGACTTTCTGACCCCCGCCGGTACGAGCCATCGCATTGATTATGCAGCAGAGGGCGGTCCATTGGTGGAGGTGCGGGTGCAGGCGTTGTTTGGCCTTGATACGCAGCCGATGGTCGGCCAGCCACCGCGTGCGTTGCGCTTGGCGCTGACATCGCCTGCTGGGCGGCCGATGCAATTGACCAGCGATCTGCCGGGTTTTTGGCGCGGTAGCTGGGCCGATGTCGTGCGCGATATGCGTGGGCGTTACCCCAAACATGCGTGGCCCGACGAACCTTGGCGCGCGGTGGCATCGTTAAAGACCAAAAGGGCACAAGCGCGCGGTTGAACGACGCGCGATATTTGATAAGGGGCAGGGCAACGGTAAAAAGGTGAAATACAGCCAATGCGTCCACAAGCGCGAATTTTCCAAACTCCGAAAAATGCCATGCAGTCGGGGCAGGCCAAATTGGACGGCTGGGCACTGGAATTTGTGCCGAGCGAAGGGCAGCATGCCGACCCGCTGATGGGTTGGGCAGGCAGCGGCGATACGCGCCGCCAATTGCGGTTGCATTTTGCCACGCTGGAACAGGCAAAGGCCTATGCCGCGCAAAATGCGCTGGACGCGACAGTCATTGCCACCCCGCCGCGCCGCATAAAGTTACAGGCCTACGCCGATAATTTTCGCTGATCTACGCCGATCATCGGCGATAACAGCAGGCTCATCACCCGGACATCGATGCCACACCCCTGCGCGCGTTTGGCGGTGATAAAGGCGTCCATGTCGCTGAGCGCCACGCGGTGAACGATGATATTTTCGCCATCGACCCCGCCGCCCGGCCCAACGCGGCGGAGACCGGTGGCGAGGAAGAGGGTGAAGCTTTCACTCACCATGCCGGGTGAGCTGTAAAATTCGCCCAGATTTTGCCAGTTGCGGGCTTGGTAACCCGTCTCCTCCTCCAACTCGCGGGCAGCCGCAATGCTGTCTCCCTCAGCAGCGTCTGTATCCCCAATCAGACCGGCGGGCAGTTCGATGCAATTTTTGCCCATCGGCACGCGATATTGTTCGACGAGCAGCACATGATGGGCATCGGGCGAGCCATCGCCACTATCGTCCACCGCCAGAATGACCGCAGCACGAATGGCGCGCGCACGGCCAACATATTCCCAACGCCCCTGCTGATAGACGGTCAGATATTTCCCTTGCCAATGTATCTGCGGCGGATTGTCGGTCATATGCCCCCCATGTGCCCAATATGCTGGACAGCGGCCCGATTTGCCGGATAAATCGGCCCGGTTCAATCTTGCGGGGGTGCATATGCTCAAGGAATTTCGGGATTTTATCGCCAAGGGCAGCGTGCTCGACTTGGCGGTCGGCGTCATCATCGGCGCGGCCTTTGGCAAAATTGTCACCTCGCTGACCGATGACGTCATCATGCCTTTCATCGGCTTTATCACCGGCGGGGGCACCGAATTTTCGAATAAATATATTGTCTTGAGCGGCACGGTTGCCGACGGTGCAACGCTCGCCGCGGCGCGCGCTGGCGGGGCCAATGTGCTGGCGCTGGGCAGTTTTGTCACCGCCCTCATCAATTTTGTGATTTTGGCTTTTGTCGTCTTTCTGATCGTCAAATATGCCAACAAGGTGCTGCGCAAGGCAGCGGATGCACCCGCCGGGCCGAGCGAGGTCGATTTGCTCACCGAGATTCGCGACGCGCTGAAAAAGAAATAATCGGCACTGCCGCTGGGCCGCTTTAAAAGCGGCCACGCTTCGCCTATATGCGTCACGTCGGCTTGCCGACTATGGCGATAAATTGTCGCGTGCAATAGACACAGCGGACCCGGGGGCAGTACCCGGCGGCTCCACCACCAGCGCCTTGGCCATTGGGCTGCGGGCGATGATGACGGGGCCGAACCAGGATCGACGTGTGTTGAAAGACGCTGGCTTTTGCCCGGGCTGAGTAACCCGTTAAAGGCTCAAAACCTACAAGTGCCAACGATAACGAGGCGCTCGCTCTGGCTGCGTAATGGATGACCTAACGGTCTGATATTACCCAAATAGAGCGCGGTTCGGACCGAACCGGGCAACAGAATCGGAAACCAGCGGCTTGGGGGGTGCCGGGCAACAGAAACCCCCTACTTCCTCCCAAAAATCCGCCCATCCCACTTGCCCGCACGCCATGTTTGCGCCACGCATGCACGGGACGGGAGGATGATCGATGGCAGAATATGCATGGGGCAAGGGCGCGGCGCAGACCGCAGCGGCGATTGCGGCGGGGCAGACCAGCGCGCGCGCCGAATGTGAAGCGGCCATCGCGCGGATAGAGGCGCTGAACGGGCCGATCAACGCGGTCATTGTCAAGGATTATGAACGGGCACGGGCGGATGCCGATGCCGCCGATGCCGCCATTGCGCGGGGTGAGCGCCGCCCCTTGCTCGGTGTCCCGATGACCGTCAAGGAAAGCTTTGAACTGGCCGGGCACCCGCAGACATGGGGTTTCGACCATGCACGGGGCAATATTCCGGTCGAGGATGGTTCAACCGTTCGCCGGTTACGTGCGGCGGGCGCGGTCATATTGGGCAAGACCAACGTGCCGGTGGCATTGGCCGATCTGCAATCCGTCAACCCCAATTACGGGCGCACCAATAACCCATGGGATATGGCGCGCGTGCCCGGCGGTTCGTCCGGCGGGTCGGCTGCTGCCTTGGCCAGCGGCATGGTGCCGCTCGAAATGGGAAGCGATATCGGCGGGTCGATCCGTACCCCGGCGCATTTTTGCGGCATTTTTGGCCATAAGACGAGCTATGGGGTCATCCCGCTCGACGGACATCGTTACCCCGGCACCGATGGCGCCGACCGCCCGATGAGCGTTGCCGGCCCGATGGCCCGCCATGCGGAGGATTTGTCGCTGGCGCTTGACGTGGTGGCGGCGCGTCCGCTGCCCCGCGCGCGTATCACCACCCTTAGCGGTGCGCGCTTATTATTGTTGACCGAACATCCACGCGCTGCGGTTTCCAGGGAAATAGTCGCTGCGCTTGAGGATGCGGCGGAACGCGCGGCTGCAGCGGGCGCGGTGGTGCTGCACGAACATGCCGAATTGTCCAATCTATCCGATTTGTTCGACGCCTATATGAAGATGCTCACCATTACCGTCAGCGGCGGCGCGCCCGCACCCAATGGGTATGTGGCGACCGTCGCCGACTGGTTCGCCCTGCAGGATGTGCAGGCGCGCATACAGCGGCAATTTGCCAAATTATTTGGCGATGTAGATGCTATTTTGGCGCCTGTTTTTGGCACAACCGCCTTTGTGCATGATGATCGTGCGATGATGGATCGTACGCTCGATGTGGATGGCGTGCCAACCCGCTTTGCCGACCAATTTGCGTGGATTTCGATGGCAACCTTTTGTCACCTACCCAGTACATCGACCCCCATCGCCATCGGGGCGGGGGATTTGCCCATCAATATGCAGGTGATTACGCCCTTCATGGCAGATCATGACGCAATCAGCCTTGCCGGCATGTTGGCGCAGCCACGCGCATGTTGATGCGCATTTGGCGGGTGGCCCGCCGCCCGATTTTTTGGCTGGCGCTGGTCTTTACGCTGGTGATGGCGAACATTCCCAGTCCGCCGCCCGCCCCCGCCGGTGTCAATGATAAATGGCAGCATGGTCTGGCTTTTGCGTTGCTCTGCCTCCTCGCCTTTGCGGCATATCCGCGCGGACGTTGGTGGCAAATCGCTTTGGCCATGCTGGGATATGGTGTGTTGATCGAAATCAGCCAATGGGCATTTGGCGCTGGCCGACAACCGGAATTTTGGGACGTCGTGGCGGATAGCGTGGGGATTGGATTGGCCTTGTGCATCCAGCCTGTGCTGCGTCACCTGCTGCCGCCAGCTTCTATTGATAATTAATCGCAGTAATTCCGATATTTAATTATAGTAATCGGTTGCCCCATGGTTCAGACTGTGGAAAGGCTTGGGTGCATATATGCGAAAAAAATGATAATGGTCGCAAGATAATGACTATGTCATGGGGGATTTATGCAAGATAAGGACGAGGGCACGGACCAGCAGCCCAAGATAAACCGGCGCAGCTTTCTGGGTCGGGTCGCCGGTGCAGCATCGCTGGTGGGTGGCGCTGCGGCGCTGGTGACCGGCACGGGTGCTGCTGCACAGAATCGCCGCTACACCGGGCGCACCGACAGCGATTCCTATGACAGTTCGGGTTATGGCCACACCGGCGTTACCGATGGCGACAGCAGCGATGTGGCCGGATATGGCCGGGGCGGTACGGGCCGGACGGATAGTGATAGCTATGACCGGGCAGGCAACGGCAGGGGCGGTACCGGCATCACCGACAGCGACAGTTATGACCGGGCCGGTAATGGCCGCGGTGGAAACCGGGGGACGGGCATCACCGACAGCGACAGCTCTGACCGTGCCGGCAACGGCCGTGGCGGCACCGGTATTACCGATAGCGACAGCTATGACCGCGCTGGCAACGGGCGCGGTCGGCGGCGCGGCACCACTGGCTTTACCGATAGCGACAGTGTCGATCGCGGGGGTAATGGCCGTGGTACCAGCAACGGGCGCACCGACAGCGACAGCAGCGACCGGGCAGGGCGCGGCCGTTCGGGCTATACCGACGGCGACAGCAGTGACCGTGCCGGCCATGGTCGCGGACCAAGCCCGGGCTAAAATATATCGGAAAATATGCACAAGGGGGGCGGCCAACATCCGTCCCCTTTTTTGCAGCTTGCATATCTGGGGGTGGGGATGGCTGACGGATTTTTGGCGCATTGGCAGGGTGATCCGCTCGGCGCCTTGTTGGGTGCAGAAAATGGCGCACGCTTTCTGGACATGATTTTTGAGCGGGATTTTTGCCTGTCGCGCGGGTCGGCGGCAGACCGTTTTGCCGGGCTCGTAACCCTTGCTGATGTGGATCGCATCGTGACCGGCACTGACCTGAAAGATGGCGATGTCGTGCTGGCCAATGCGCTTGACGGGCATACGGATGCCGGTGCCTATGTCGATGGCGGTGGTTTCGTTGACCGTGCGGCGATTGCGCGCTTCTACCGCGAAGGATCAACGGTCATTGTCAATCAGGCGCAGCGCTTTTTGCCTGCTCTGGGACAGCTATGTCAGGGGATGGAACATATATTCTCTTGCCATGTGCAGACCAACCTTTACCTGACCCCGCCGGGACAGCAGGGATTTTCCACCCATTTTGATAATCATGACGTGTTCGTCATTCAGGTGGAGGGTGAAAAGGCTTGGCGGTTGCTCGGCGTGCCGCTTGACCGCCCGTTCCGGGGGGAGAAATTTGATTCGAGCGAACATGCAAGCGGCGCGCTGCGCGAAGAATTTACGCTGCGTGCGGGCGATTGCCTCTATGTCCCGCGCGGGATGATGCATGATGCGGCGACCAGCGGTGATACCCCCAGCCTCCACATCACTGTCGGCCTTATCAGCAAGACATGGGCCGATTTGCTGTTGGAAGCGGTGGCAGAGGCGGCGCTGCGTCTGCCCGATTTGCGCGCCAGCTTGCCGCCGGGCTTTGCGCGCGGTGATTTCGACCGGACGGCGGCACGCGCAACACTGGCCGACGTGCTGCAGCAATTGACGGCCAATGTGACGCTGGATCCCGCGCTTGACCTCCTCATCGATCAGCACATCCGCTCACGCGCCGCCGTAAATGGGGGCAGCTTGATTGACCGGGTGCGACCCATTGCGCCGGATGAACGCTTGGTGCGCGTGGCGGAGGCGGCGGCACGACTAGCGCGGGAGGGGGATGGCTGGTGCCTGATCGTGCCGGGCGGGGATGCCATTTTCCCGCTCGAAGCAGGCGCGGTTCTGGCGCGCGCCTTGGAAGCGGGCGGGTGCACGCTTGCCGAACTCTGCGCCGTGGCGGCTAACCAGATGTCCGCCGAAGCGGTGGAGGATTTGACGCGCCGACTGATGGATTATGGCCTGCTGCGCCGCGCCTGACAGGCATTTATGGGCAATCACAGGAGGTTGAGCGCGGTGCACGCCCTCTACCATCACGATTGTCCATTCTGAAAATATGGTGCCGGCTGCAGGAATCGAACCCGCGGCCCCCTGATTACAAATCAGGTGCTCTACCATCTGAGCTAAGCCGGCATTGGCTATTTATAGCGCGCCACTAGCCGCTGGGGCGGTAAAGTTTCAAGGACAATGTTGCGGTGGCGGCGCGGCGGCGAACAAGTCTTGCAAATTCAGTGGCTCAGGCCCACATGCCCCCCATGCTGATCGAAATGGAAACGACGCCCAATCCGGCAACCCGCAAATTCCTGCCCGGCCGCACGGTGATGGAGGTGGGGAGCCGCGACTTCACCACCCCCGAAGCGGCGGCGGCTTCGCCCTTGGCGGAGGCTTTGTTTACGCTGGGCGATGTGACGGGCGTGCATTTTGGCCGAAACTTCATTTCGGTGACCGCAGCGGCAGGGGCGGATTGGAACGCGCTTCACGGCGATATTGCGGCAATTCTGCTCGACCATTTTGTCGGCGATATGCCACTGTTTCGTCCAGCGAGCGCCGCCGACATCCATGTCCCGACCGATGATGCCACCGCCGAATTTCCGATCGACCCGGCGGACGCCGACATTGTCGATCAGATCCGCGAACTCATCGACGCGCGGGTGCGCCCGGCGGTCGCCAATGATGGCGGCGACATTATTTTCCGCGGGTTTGACAAGGGCAATGTCTATCTGACGATGCAGGGGGCTTGTTCGGGCTGCCCATCCTCCACCGCGACATTAAAGCATGGGATTGAATCCTTGCTCAAACATTATGTGCCCGAAGTGACCGCGGTGCACGCGGTCTGAGGGGCAGATGGCGATGAATCAGATGTTGGATGCCGCCGCGCTCGACCAATTATTTCGCACTGCGCGCACCTATAATGGCTATTTGGATCGCCCGGTCAGCGAAGCGCAATTGCATGCCATTTGGGATTTGATGAAATTCGGCCCGACCAGCGCCAATTGTCTGCCCGCGCGGATCATCTGGTGCACCAGCGATGCCGCAAAGGCGCGGCTCGCCGCCTGTGCAATCCCGACCAATGCGCCCAAGATTTTGGCCGCACCGGTCACCGCGATCATCGGCATGGATCAGCATTTTTATAACCATCTGCCGGAATTATTCCCGCATACCGATGCCAAAAGCTGGTTTGACGGCAATGCCGAACTGGCCGCCACCACCGCCTTTCGCAACAGCAGCTTGCAGGGGGCCTACCTCCTCCTCGCGGCGCGGGCGGTCGGGCTAGACACTGGGCCGATGTCAGGCTTTGACAATGCGGCGGTCGATGCGGCCTTTTTCGCCGATACCCCCAATGTCCGCAGCAATTTTATCGCCACCATCGGCTATGGCGACCCGGCCAGCATTTTTGAGCGTAGCCCGCGCCCCGACTTTGCGCGCTTCAACCAGATTGTCTGAGCGCGCATCGTGCCGCGCACCCTGGTGATCGACACGACCAGCCGCTTTTTGTCGATCGCGCTGTTCGACGCTGACCAATTGGTGGCGCACGACCACCGCGAAATTGGGCGCGGCCATGCGGAGGCACTGATTCCTGCCATTGCGGCCTTACCCGACGGCGGGATGGCGCAAGAAATTTGGGTCGGCTGTGGCCCCGGCAGCTTTACCGGATTGCGGATCGGCATTGCGGCGGCGCGCGCGCTGGGCTTTGCGTGGGGTGCGACGGTGCGCGGATTTGATTCGCTGGCGCTGGTTGCCGCTGCTGCCCGCGCGGCGCATGGCATCGATGATTTTTCAGTGGTGTGCGATGCAGGTCATGGCGAATGGCTGGTTGCGAATGCGCCGCATGATGTCCGGTCGCTGCCGCCGGAGGACGCCGTCAACCTATGCCGGAAAATTGTGGTGGGCGAACGTGCAGACGACCTCGTCGCCCGGCGCGGGTCAGGCCATGGCTTTGCCGCGAGTGCAGATTGCCGTGCGGCAATGGGCATCGCGGCGGCGGCCTTTGTCGACCCGCCACGCAGCATTTACGCGCGTCCGCCCGACGCCGCTTTGCCGGGGGTAGGTGGATGACGCACAGCATCATCCCGCTCGACGGACGGCATCTCGATGCAATATCTGCGGTCAGCGCGGCGGCATTTGACCCGGCATTTGGGGAGGCGTGGAGTGTCGGTCAAATAATCGCAATTATGGGGTTGCCGGGTTATCAAATATTTGGCTGCCCGATGGGCGATAGTGGCAAGCTTGCCGGTTTTGCGATTGTTCGGCGCATGCTCGATGAAAGCGAATTATTGTTGCTTGCGGTCCATCCGGCGGCGCAACGCAGTGGTATGGCGCGGGCGATGATCGAATATTGGCGGACAGAGGCGCAAAAATGCGGTGTCGAACGCCTGCTTTTGGAGGTGCGGGCGGACAACCCGGCACGCAGATTATACCAGAAAATGGGTTTTAGCTGGCTTGCAACGCGGCCCGATTATTATCGCGGCGGTGATGGAAAGTTACGCGATTCTGAAACAATGCAACATTTGATTCCCGATGGCGGCGATGGGCAAATATCAAATATAATTGAATAATTTTTATTGCACCGACGAATAGATAAGCCTAAGCAAAGACTATCGGACTGGGTTGGCAAGATTGATCGACTCAGCCGTTGCCATTCCCATCGATTTAGGAATAAAGCTGATGTCTGAAGCCAATGATACACGCGAATTTCTCGCTACTTTAACCGCCGACATTGTTTCGGCACATGTCAGCAACAATAGTGTTTCCGCTACGGAATTGCCGGGGCTGATCCAGTCGGTATTTGGCGCGTTGAACGGATTGGGTGATGCACCTGCCGTAGTCGAGGAACGCCCCCAACCGGCGGTTTCGATCCGTTCGTCGATCAAGCCCGACTATATCGTCTGTTTGGAAGACGGCAAAAAGCTCAAGATGCTCAAGCGTCATTTGATGACTCACTATGGCATGACGCCCGATGATTATCGTGCCAAATGGGGACTTGCCGCCGATTATCCGATGGTTGCGCCCAACTATGCCGAACAGCGCCGAATGCTTGCAAAGCAGATCGGCCTTGGCAAATCGGGGCGCGGTGGCCGCCGCAAGCGCGCAAAATAATATTGCTTTGGAAATAGCTGCGCGCGGGCTGGCACTCCTTGCTTGTCCGCGCGCGTGCCTCGTCCTATAGTTTGGCCCCTGCCATGCGAACGGAGCAATAATGGGTCACGCAATCGATATTGAGGCGCTGTGCGCGCAAAAGGGGCTGCGCATTACGGAACAGCGCCGCGTCATTGCCCGCGTTATCAGCGATTCGGCGGACCACCCCGATGTGGAAACATTGCATGCGCGTGCGTCCGCCATCGACAGCGGTATTTCGATCGCCACCGTATACCGCACGGTTCGTCTGTTCGAAGAAGCGGGGATATTGGATCGGCATGATTTTGGCGATGGCCGTTCGCGTTATGAAGCCGCGCCAGAGGCGCACCACGACCATCTGATCGATGTTGAAACCGGGCGCGTGATCGAATTTGTCGATCCCGAATTGGAAGCATTGCAAAAAGTGATTGCCGAACGGCTGGGCTTTCGCCTCGTCGACCATCGCATGGAGCTTTATGGCGTCGCCCTCGACCGCAAGGATTGACGCGCCGGTCCATCGGCTGCCGCGCCTCGCCATCATTGGTTGGGCGCGGGTTGCCGCACGATTACTGACGGCACTGGCGTGGTTGTTCGTCTGCGTGCCGATGCATTATGTGACGCAGTTTTTGATGCGTGGTTCGCCATGGCCCAAATATTTTCTGGGCGGCGCGGCGCGCATATTTGGCGCGCGGGTTCGCGTCACCGGGCAAATGCCCCGGCGCGACATGTTCATCATCGCCAATCATGTCTCATGGCTCGATATTTTGGTACTCGCGGGGGTCAGTGGCACCGCCTATGTCGCCAAGGCGGAGGTGCGGGCATCGCCGCTGCTGCGCTGGCTGGCGGACCTTAACCGCACCATTTACGTGGCGCGCCACGAACGCATGAATGTCGGAAATCAGGTGGCGATGGTGCGCGAAGCATTGGCCGAAACGCGCGCCGTCACCGTGTTTCCAGAGGCGACGACCAGCGACGGGCATAGCCTGCTGCCCTTCAAAACATCGTTGCTGGCCGTGCTCGAACCCCCGCCCCCGGGAATTAGCATCCAGCCGGTCTATATTGATTATGGCGATGAAGCGTCCACCGTCGCCTGGGTGGGGGAGGAGCCGGGGTTGCACAATGTCCTGCGCATCCTTGCGCGGCGGCGCCCGATTGAGACGGTGATCCATTTCTTGCAACCCTTTGCGGGGGATGGGATTGGCGGGCGCAAGCTGATTGCCAGCGAAAGCCGCCGCCGGATGGAAGAAGTGATGCACCGCACCCGCCATTAAGGGGGGATTGGCGGGCGCGCATGCCGCCACCCCTTGCATCTGGCGGACATATGGCTAATCGCGCCAATCATGCGCAAGGGTGATGTAATCGGCGGAAAATACCATGGGCAGCGCCCAGAGCGGGTGCATGTCAAAAGCTTTGGCTGCCAGATGAACGTCTATGACGGCGAACGCATGGCCGAATTGCTGGTGGCCGACGGTATGGCGCTGACCGACAGCGCCGACGATGCCGATCTGGTGGTGCTCAACACCTGTCACATCCGTGAAAAGGCAACCGAAAAAGTCTATTCCGACATTGGCCGCCTGTTGCGCGATGACGGCAGCCGCCCGATGGTCGCGGTTGCTGGCTGCGTTGCACAGGCGCAGGGGACGGAAATCGCCCGGCGCAATGGGGTCGATATTGTCGTCGGGCCACAGGCATATCATAATCTGCCATCGCTGGTGGACAGCGCGCTCAACGGCAAGAAGGCGCTGGACACCGACATGCCGGTACAATCCAAATTTGCGGTGCTGCCAGCGCGCAAAAAAGTGGCGCCGAGCGCCTTTTTAACGGTGCAGGAGGGGTGCGATAAATTCTGCACCTATTGTGTCGTTCCCTATACGCGCGGGGCAGAGGTTAGCCGCAGCTTTGCAGCCGTTGTGGCCGAAGCGGAAAATCTGGTGGCGGCGGGTGCGGTCGAAATCACGCTGCTCGGCCAGAATGTGAACGCATGGACGGGCGAAAATGCCAAGGGGCAGGGCTGTGGTCTGGATGGCCTGATCCGCCATTTGGCCACCATCGATGGCCTGGAACGCATACGTTACACCACCAGCCACCCCAATGACATGACCGACGCGCTCATCGCCGCGCATGCGGAGGTGGAAAAGCTCATGCCCTTCCTCCATCTGCCGGTGCAGGCGGGCAGCGAACGCATCTTGCGCGCCATGAACCGCAGCCACAGCCGCGATTCCTATCTACGGATAATTGAGCAGGTGCGCGCGGTGCGCCCCGACATCGCCATTTCAGGCGACTTCATTGTCGGCTTCCCGGGGGAGAGCGAAGCAGATTTTGCCGCGACGCTGCAACTGGTCGATGAAGTGCGTTATGCGCAGGCTTTCAGTTTCAAATATAGTCCGCGGCCCGGCACCCCGGCGGCGGATATGGCCGACCAGATTGCGCCGGAGGTGATGGACGAGCGACTGCAACGGCTGCAAACCGCGCTGCAACGTGACCAATTTGCCTTTAACCAGGCAAGCGTCGGGCAAAGGACGAAGGTGCTGCTCGAACGGCGGGGGCGCAAGCCGGGTCAATTATTGGGCAAGACCCCGTGGCTGCAATCGCTCCACCTCGACGCACCCGCCGCGATTGGCGATTTGGTGGAGGTGGACGTGATCGCCGCTGGCCCGGCCAGCCTGTCGGGGCGGCTTGTCGAATAGCCCAATTGCGGGCAATATCGGCATGTCCCGATTGCGGCATGATTCTGTGTCGCCATCGTCCAATTTAGGAACCCAATGAGCCGCAAGAGCGCACCTGCCCGTTCGGGCGAGCAAAGCCGGACCGAAATTATTTTCGACCGCCCGCAATTATTGCCGCAGCTTTTCGGGCAATTTGACCAAAATCTCGTCGCCATTGAAAACCGGCTGGGGGTTTATATCACCGCGCGTGGTGACAAGGTGGGGCTGGATGGCCCGGCTGACAATGTCGCCATGGCGCGCGATGTGCTGCACGATCTCTATCGTCGTATCCAGCGGGGGGAGGATGTGGACGCAGGGTTGATTGACGCGGCGATTGCCATGGCCGCTGAACCCGCGCTCGACGGTATCATAAAGCGGGAGGATAAGGCTGAACCGGCGATCATGATCCGCACGCGCAAAAAAACCATCGTGCCGCGCAGCGCGATGCAGGCGCATTATATGGGCGAATTGGCGCGGCGCGACATCATCTTTGCATTGGGGCCGGCGGGCACCGGTAAAACCTATCTCGCGGTTGCGCAGGCGGTCAGCCAGTTGATTACCGGGTCGGTGCAACGGTTGATTTTGTCGCGCCCGGCGGTGGAGGCTGGCGAACGGCTGGGCTTTCTGCCCGGTGATATGAAGGACAAGGTCGATCCCTATCTGCGCCCGCTTTATGACGCGCTCTATGACTGTCTGCCCGCCGAACAGGTCGAACGGCGGCTGGCGAGCGGGGAGATAGAGGTGGCACCGCTCGCTTTCATGCGCGGACGCACGCTTGCCGATGCCTTCATCATATTGGACGAAGCGCAGAATACGACGGTGCCGCAGATGAAGATGTTCCTGACCCGTTTTGGCATGAACAGCCGGATGGTGGTGTGCGGTGACCCCAAACAGGTGGATTTGCCGCCGCCGGGTACCTCTGGCCTTGCCGATGCGGTCGCGCGGCTCGAACATGTCGATGGCATGTCGGTGGTGCGTTTTACCAGCGCCGATGTCGTCCGCCACCCGATCGTCGGGCGAATTGTTGATGCTTATGAAGGGCCGGACGCCATCCGCCCATGATGGACGCCGACGTACATATATCCAGCCCCCGGTGGGGCGATGCGGTGGATTGGCAGGCATTATGCGACGCTGCATTGGCTGCTGCATTGGCGCAGACGCCCTATGCCGCGCTGGCGACGGGCGACCGGACGGTTGAGGTTGCGGTGGAACTTGCCGATGATGTCACCGTCCATGCGCTCAACCGGCAATGGCGCGGCAAGGATGCGCCGACGAACGTTTTGTCCTTTCCGCAGTTGGCGGGCGATGATCTGGCGATGCTGGGGCAGCGCACCGGGGCGGGACCGGAAATATTATTGGGCGATATCATCCTTGCGCAGGAAACTTGTGCGCGCGAAGCGGCGGACAAGGCGGTGCCGGTGGGGGTGCATGCCAGCCATTTGATCATCCATGGCCTGCTCCATCTTTTAGGCTATGACCATGTGGTGGATGCGGCAGCTGAGGATATGGAAGCACGTGAGATACGGGCGATGGCGGCATTGGGGCATGCCAACCCCTATCGCGTGACTGAGGGGGGATGATGGCAAGCGCCAGAAGCGATGATGGCAAGGCAAATGGCGGCTGGCGGCACTGGTTGGCGCGGCTGATCGGCCTGGGCAGCGAACCCAGCCTGCGCGAACAAATTGCCGATGCGATCGACGAGGCGGAGGAGGATGCCGCCGCCATCGAATCCGAAGGGGGTGATGGTGAATTGGCGCGCGCCGAACGCGACATGTTGCGCAACATGCTGCGTTTTGGATCGCTGACGGCCGATGATATTGCGGTGCCACGCGCCGACATTGTCGCCATCCCCGAAAGCGCCAGCATGGCCGATGCCATCGCGCTTTTTTCAGAGGCCGACCATTCGCGCCTGCCGGTCTATCGCGATGCTCTCGACAATGTCGTGGGCATGCTCCACGTCAAGGATTTGTTCCGCCTGATGGCTGAGGGCGGCAAGCGCGCCGGGCGGATTGCCGATAAAAAGGGGCTAATCCGCCAACCTTTGTTCGTGCCGCAGTCGATGCCCGCATCGCGCCTGCTCAGCGAGATGCAGGCGGCGCGCGTCCACCTCGCCATTATCCTTGACGAATATGGCGGCACCGAAGGGCTGGTGACGATTGAGGATCTGGTCGAACAGATCGTTGGCGATATCGAAGATGAATATGATGATGCGCCTGAAATCCTGCTCCATCTGCGCGACGATGGCGGGTGGGACGCCGACGCCCGCGCGGAGTTGAGCGATGTCGCAGAACAGGTGGATGGCGCGCTGATCGACCCCGATGATGATGTCGATACTTTGGGTGGCCTCGCCGTTGTATTGGCGGGCCATGTGCCTGCGGTGGGGGAGGTGATTGGCCACCCCAGCGGCTGGACGATGACGGTAACGGCGGGGGATGAGCGGCGGGTGGCGCGGCTGTTGCTGACACCGCCATCGACGCCCGCCTGACCGCGGTGCCAATTGCCTTGCGCGTAAAAGCCTATTAGTCGCCGCAGGATGACCGCCCCAACATCCCCGGCCAGCAAATTGCGCATCGCGATGTTCAGCGGCAATTATAATTATGTCCGCGACGGGGCCAACCAGGCGCTCAATCGGCTGGCGGGCTATGCGCTGGCAAAGGGGGCGGCGGTGCGCGTCTATTCGCCGACTACCGCCACCCCGGCCTTTGCCCCGACCGGCGATTTGGTCGATGTTCCCGCCATCCCCTTGCCCTTTGGACGGGGCGAATATCGGCTGGCGCGCGGGCTACCGGCGCGCGTGCGCGCGGACATAAGCGACTTTGCCCCCAATATATTCCATGTGTCCGCGCCCGACATATTGGGCCATCGTGCGCTCACTATGGCGCGCGCGGCGGGCATTCCGGTGCTGGCATCGGTGCATACATTATTTGAAACCTATCCCGCTTATTACGGCCTTGGCTTTATGGAAGCGCCGCTCGTCGCACTGCTGCGGCGCTTTTACAATCGCTGCGATGCGCTGGTTGCCCCGTCGAGCGAAATTGCCGATCGGTTGCGCGGGCAGGGAATTGACCGGCCCATTTCGGTTTGGTCACGCGGGGTTGACCATGCCCGTTTCCACCCCGACCGGCGCGATAATGGCTGGCGGCGGCAATATGGCATAGCTGACGATGAACTGGTCATCGGCTTTCTGGGGCGTCTGGTGCTCGAAAAGGGGTTGGATGTTTTTGCCGCCGTCTGCGCCGAATTGCACCGGCGCGGCGTCCACCACCGGGTGCTGGCGATTGGTGATGGGCCCGCGCGCGACAGCTTTGCCGCCGATGTGCCGGGGGTGATTTTTGCCGGTTTTCAATCGGGCAATGATTTGGGCCGGGCGGTTGCTTCGATGGATATTTTCCTCAACCCCAGCGTCACCGAAACCTTTGGTAATGTGACATTGGAGGCAATGGCGGCGGGCGTCCCGGTGGTTGCCGCCAATGCAACCGGCGCGCGCACTTTGGTTGCAGATGGAGTCACTGGCCGGTTAATCGCCCCGCGCGATATCTCCGCCTATGCCGACGCGATTGCCGCTTATGCGGCGGATCGTGCGCTGTTGGCGGCGGCGGGCGCGGCGGGGCGCGAAGCATCGCTCGCTTACCATTGGGACATTATCAACCAAAAGGTGATCGACGAATATTGCCGCGTGACCGCGCGGTGAGCCATGATGTGCCGTTGGCCGAGCGGCTGCGGCCCAAGGCGCTGGCCGATGTTGTAGGCCAACCGCATCTGACGGGGGAGGGGGGGAGCCTGACGCGCTTTGTCGCATCGGGCCATTTACCCTCCATCATCCTCTGGGGGCCGCCGGGCAGTGGCAAGACCAGCATCGCGCGCCTGCTGGCCGAGGCGGCGGGATATCGTTTTCAGGCGATTTCGGCGATTTTTTCGGGCGTTGCAGATTTGAAGCGACTGTTTGCCGAAGCGCGCGATCAAAGCCTGCTTGGTGAGCGATTATTGTTGTTCGTCGATGAGATTCATCGCTTCAACCGCGCCCAGCTTGATGCCTTTTTGCCAGTGATGGAGGATGGGACGCTGACGCTTGTCGGTGCGACGACCCAGAACCCCAGCTTTGAACTGAATGCCGCGATGTTGAGCCGCGCGCAGGTGCTGATATTACGCCCGCTCGACGATGCGGCGCTGGCTATATTGCTTGACCGGGCGGAGCAGGCTTCGGGCCGCATGCTCCCCATTGATGCTGGCGCGCGCGCCATGTTGATCGAACGGGCGGCGGGCGATGGGCGCAGCCTTATCACCATGGTTGAAAGCCTGATGAGCGCGGTGGCAGATGGCGCAGAACCGCTCAATTCCGCGGCTGCCGCTGCCTTGCTCGGTCAGCGCATGCCCGCTTATGACAAGGATAGGGACGCACATTTCAACCTGATTTCGGCGCTGCACAAGGCAATGCGCGGGTCGGATGTGGATGCCGCGCTATATTATCTAGCGCGGATGTTGGTGGCGGGTGAAGACCCGCTCTATGTGCTGCGCCGCATCACCCGCTTTGCGGTGGAGGATGTCGGCATGGCCGACCCGGCCGCGCTGGTGCAATGCCATGCCGCGCTCAGCGCCTTTCAATTTTTGGGCGCGCCAGAGGGGGAATTGGCGATTGTCCAAGCCTGTATCTATTGCGCGACCGCGCCAAAAAGCAATGCGGCCTATCTAGCCGAAAAAGCAGCGAAAAAATTGGCGTCCACTACGTCGTCCGCCGCGCCGCCCGCGCACATATTAAATGCGCCGACCAAATTGATGCGCGACGTTGGTTATGGCGCGGGCTATGTCTATGACCATGATGCCCCCGACGCCTTTGCCGGGCAGCATTTTTGGCCCGATGATGTCGCGCCGACGACGCTGTATCAGCCCCATGCGCGCGGCTTTGAAAAAAGGGTGATCGAGCGGATGGATTGGTGGGCGGCGCGGCGTAGGCCGCCCGCTCAGAGCCGGTGATAGGCGCGATACCAATCGACAAAGCGTGGCACGCCAACGTCGATCCGCGTCGATGGCTGATAGCCCAAATCCTGCTGGATTGCGTCAATATCGGCAAAGGTTTCGGGAACATCGCCAGCCTGTAAATCCATATAATTTTTCTCGGCCTTTGTGCCGCACGCATCCTCTATCAAGCGGACGAGGTGCATCAATTCCTCCGACCGGTGGTTGCCGATATTATAGAGGCGGTGCGGGCTGACGCTGCCCCCCGCTTTGGGCAAACCATCATCGGCGGGCGGGTTGTCGAGGCTGGCAATCACCCCGGCGATTATGTCATCAATATAGGTGAAATCGCGCTTCATCCGCCCATGGTTGAAAATGTCGATGGGTTCACCGGCGAGGATTTTGCGGGTGAAAATCCACATCGCCATGTCGGGGCGACCCCATGGGCCATAGACGGTAAAGAAACGCAGCCCCGTTTGCGGCAGGCGGTAAAGATGGGCGTAGGTTTCGCTCATCAACTCGTCGGCCTTTTTGGTCGCCGCATAGAGGGATATGGGTTGATCGACCCGGTCGGCAACGCTGAAGGGCATCACCTTATTATTGCCATAGACCGAGGAGGAGGAGGCATAGACCATATGTTCGACCCCGCGATGCCGCGCGATTTCGAGCATGTTGACATGGCCGACGAGGTTGGATTGCACATAGGCGTGCGGATTTTCGATTGAATATCGCACCCCCGCCTGCGCGCCCAAATGGACGATGGCGTCGAAATCCGTGCCGGCCAAGGCGCGTTCGAGCGCGGCCATGTCGGCAAAATCAATATGGTGAAAGCTGAAATTGTCGCCGCCAATGTCGCGCAGGCGCGCCAGCCGATCCTGCTTCAACTGCACCGAATAATAATCATTGATATTGTCGATGCCGATCACCCGGTCGCCGCGTTCGAGCAATTTGACGGCCAGACTCATGCCGATGAAACCGGCAATACCCGTTACGATGATTTTCTTGGTCATATCTCTGCTTACAATGTCCAGACGCGGGTAGGGAAGGCGTCGATGTCGATGCCCAGCGCATTTTTAAGATCGACGAATACCCCCTTGGGCGCGACATATTGGGCCAATTTGTCCGCCCCTTGCGCCAGATATTCGTCATGCGGCACGGCGAGCAGGACAAGGTCAAATTGCCCCTGCGGCGCGTCGCATAATGTGATGCCATATTCGTGCATCGCCTCTGCCGGGTCGGCGAGTGGGTCATGGACGCTGACCCTATGTCCGCGCCGCGCCAAACCTGCGATGACGTCCGCTACCTTGCTGTTGCGCAGGTCAGGGACATTTTCCTTGAAGGTGAGGCCGAGCACCAGCGCCGACCCGCCGCGATTGTCACGCGCCGCGTGCAACCGGTCGGCCAACCAGTCGGCCATGCCGTCATTGGTGGCGCGGCCCGACAATATCACCTTGGGGTCATGCCCCATTTCGCGGGCCAAATGGCTGAGGTAATAGGGGTCAACCCCGATGCAATGGCCACCCACCAGCCCCGGTTGAAAGGGCAGGAAATTCCATTTGGTTCCGGCCGCCGCCAGAATATCCCAGATCGACAAGCCCAAGAGCGCCGAAATTTGGGCAACTTCGTTCATAAAGGCGATATTGATGTCGCGCTGGGCATTTTCGATAACTTTGGCTGCCTCGGCAACCTTGATTGATGCGGCGCGATGCACCCCGTCGCTGGTTATGCGGCCATATAGGTCGGCAAGCGTTGCCAATGTTTCCGCGTCGCTGCCCGCCACCACCTTGGTGATTTTGTCGACGCTATGCACTTTGTCGCCGGGGTTAATCCGTTCGGGCGAATAGCCGAGCGTAAAGTCACACCCGCAGACCAGCCCCGATGCGGCGGAGAGCGCGGGGCCGCACAAATCCTCCGTCACGCCGGGGTAGACGGTCGATTCATAAACGATGATCGGGCGGCGCGCGCCATCGATCATCGCGCCGACCGTCCGGCTGGCGGCCAGCACGAGCGACAGGTCGGGGCGATTATCGGCATCAATCGGGGTTGGGACGGTGACGATATAAATATCCGCCGCCGGGCATTGCGCCGGGTCGGCGGTTAGCTGGAGCGGCGCTTCGCGCAACTGTGCTTCGGTCAATTCGCCGGTGCGGTCATACCCGCTGCGCAGTTCGTCGATGCGCGACCCATCCACATCCAGCCCAGTGACCGCATAATGGCGCGACAGCGCGGCGGCGAGCGGCAGGCCGACATAACCCAGACCGACGACGACGATATTTTGAACCGGACGGGGCAAGCTTTATCCTGACTTTATTGCTGCTGAGGCCCGCCCATAGCAGATTCGGCTTTGCGTCCCCTTAACGGTACGCACGAAATCACTGCATCACAAAATGAAGCGCGACAGATCGGCGCTTTTGGCAATACCGGCGAGCCGCGCCTCGACATAGGCAGCATCGATATGGATCGTCTGCTCGCCGAGTGTTTCGGCGTCATAGCTCACCTCCTCCAACAAGCGTTCGATCAGCGTGTGGAGGCGGCGGGCGCCGATATTTTCGACGCTGGCGTTCACTTCGGCAGCAATCCGCGCGATGGCGACCAGCGCGTCATCGGCAAAGTCGAGCGTCACCCCCTCTGTCGCCAGCAGCGCGGCATATTGCTGCGGCAAGGCGGCGCGGGTGTCGCGCAAAATGGCGAGGAAATCTTCTTCGCTGAGCGCGCTCAATTCGACGCGGATGGGGAGCCGCCCCTGCAATTCGGGCAAAAGGTCGCTCGGCTTGGCGATGTGAAAGGCACCCGATGCGATGAATAAAATATGGTCGGTCTTGATCGGACCATATTTGGTCGCAACCGTCGTCCCTTCGATGAGGGGGAGGAGGTCGCGTTGCACCCCTTCGCGGCTGACCGAACCGCCGCGCACATCGCTGGTGGCGATTTTGTCGATTTCGTCGAGAAAGACGATGCCGTTGCGTTCGGCATCGGCAATCGCGATGCGCGCGACATCATCTTGGTCGAGGCGCTTCTCCTCCTCCTCCTCCTGCAATTTTTTCCACGCATCGCGCAGTTTCAGCTTGCGTTTTTTGCGTGGTGCCCCGCCGCCAAAGGCCTTGCCGAACATTTCGCCGATGTTGATGACGCTGCCCGGCTGCCCCGGCACTTCAAAGGGCATTTTGGGCGCTTCGGCCACCTCTATTTCAACCTCGCTATCGTTGAGCGTGCCTTCCTCAAAACGCTGGCGGAACGACAGGCGGGTGGCGGCGCTTGCTTCCTTGCCGGTCAGCGCGTCGAGCAGCCGTTCCATCGCGGCATCGGCGGCGGCGGCGCTGACCGCGCTGCGGCGGCGTTCGCGTTCGAGCCGTACCGATTCCTCGACCAGATCGCGGACGATTTGTTCAACATCGCGCCCGACATAGCCGACTTCGGTGAATTTGGTCGCCTCCACCTTGATAAAGGGGGCGTCGGCCAATTTGGCGAGGCGGCGGCTGATTTCGGTTTTGCCGCAGCCGGTCGGGCCGATCATCAGGATATTTTTGGGGGTCACCTCATCCCGCAAATCGGCGGGCAGCCGTTGGCGCCGCCAGCGGTTGCGCATGGCAACCGCCACCGCGCGCTTGGCAGCATCCTGCCCGATAATATGTTGGTTGAGCGCGGCGACAATCGCCCGCGGGGTCAGCGCATCCTTCATTGGGGACTAAATCTCTATCGTCTCGATGGTGAACTGGTCATTGGTATAGACGCAAATGTCCGCCGCAATGGTCATCGCGCGGCGGGCGAGCTTTTCAGCGTCGGTTTCATAATCGGTGAGCGCGCGGGCGGCGGCATAGGCAAAATTGCCCCCCGAACCGATGGCGGTGACGCCATGCGCGGGTTCGAGCACATCGCCATTGCCGGTCAGCACCAAGGTGACGTCGGCGTCGGCGACGATCATCATCGCCTCCAAATTGCGGAGATATTTGTCGGTCCGCCAATCCTTGGCCAGTTCGACGGCGGCGCGCATCAACTTGCCGCCATGCGCCTCGAGCTTTTTTTCGAGCCGTTCAAACAGGGTGAAGGCATCGGCGGTCGCCCCGGCGAAACCGGCAATCACGCTGCCGTCATGCAGGCGGCGCACCTTGCGTGCATTGGGCTTCATCACCGTCTGGCCCATCGAAACCTGACCATCGCCGATGATGACGATTTTTGTGGGGCTGCGGACCGCCAAGATGGTGGTGCCGTGCCACGGCGCTTTGCTGTCGTTCATGCGCCGATATATGGGAAGCATGGCGCGCCGCTGCAAGGCGCGGCGGCGGCATCAGGCCCTTTTCATGGCTTTTTCCGGGCCTCGGCAATCTGCTTCACCTCCTGCGCGCGTTCGCGCGGGAGGATGAGGATGTCGTCCCCTGTGGCGATGACGACCAGATTATCGATGCCGAGCACCGACAGCCTTTTGCCCGCATCGGCGCGCAGCAAATTGCCCTTGGCATCGATTGCCAGCACATCGCCCACCGACGCATTGCCCGCCGCATCTTGGGGGAGGAGGGTGTGCATCGCCTCCCACCCGCCGACATCGGACCAGCCGGGGTCGACCGCCGCCACGACCAAATTTTCCGCCCCCTCCATCACCGCATAGTCGATCGATTCGGACGGGCAGGCCAAAAAGGCGGCGGCATCGGGGCGCAGCATCGCGCCATCGCGCGTCAGATTGGCAAAGCTTTGCGCCACCGCAGCGGCGATGTCGCCGCGTTGCCGCGCTAGTTCGTTAAGATAGGCATCGCCGCGCATCAGGAAGATGCCGGCATTCCAATAATGGCCGCCAGCGGCGAGCATCGCCTCCGCCTTGTCGCGTGGCGGCTTTTCGACAAAGCGCGCGACGCGTTCGAGCGTCTCTGTCAGCGCTGCCCCCGCCGCAATATAGCCATAGCCGGTTTCGGGGCGGGTCGGCCGGATGCCAAAGGTTGCGAGCGCCCCCGATGCGACGATGGGCTGCGCATCTCTGACGGCACCGACCAGCGCTGCCGGCTTGGTCATCACATGATCGGACGGCATCACCAGCATCGGCGCATCCCCGGCGAGATGCGCGGCGAGCGCGATGGCGGGCGCGGTATTGCGCGCCGCCGGCTCGATGAGGATGCGGGCATCACCCACCCCCTCTGCCGCCAAATCCTGCGCCACCAGCGGGGCGTGCCCCTCCCCACAGACGATGACCGGCGGGGCAAAGATGGCGCGGTCGGCAACGCGGGCGATGGTCTGGCGAAACATGCTTTGCGCGCCGACCATCGGCTGAAATTGCTTGGGGCGTTCGGTGGTCGAAACGGGCCACAGGCGGGTGCCCGAACCGCCCGACAATATGACAGGAATGATCATGCCTGCTGCCCTAGCGCAAGGCGGGCCAACACAGCAAGGCGCGTGCGCCGGGCGTCAGCCTGATTGCCGACGGGGCGGTAATCCGCGCACATTCGCCGAGCAGCAACCCCTCCCCATCATAGCTGCACCCCCTGCTAAGCGGGGTCAGCAGATAATCCGCCGCGCCATCGGGGGGGAGGGGGGGCAGCGCATCGCCGCTGAGGTGGCAGAGGTGGAAAAAGGGGCCATCGACCAGCATTGCCGATTGTGCGGCATCGACATGCCGGTCGCGCGGGTCGGGGCGCGGCGCCAGATGCGCCACCGCCAACCCTTCGTCGAGGTGGAGCGGGCGTGGGCGGCCATAATCATAAAGCCGCCATGTGCAATCGACATTCTGCTGCACCTCCACCACCGTCAGCCCCGCGCCGATGGCATGGATGGTACCGCTTTGATTATAAACAAAATCGCCCGCCACGGCGCGCCGCCAATCGACCATGTCGACGATTTCACCGCTCAGCGCCGCCGCGTGGAGCGCATCCTTGCTGTGCGGCGCGTTCAGCCCGACGCCGAGTTCGGCATCATCGGCGGCATCGAGCACCAGCCAGCATTCCTCTTTGCCGCACGGAAAACCCGCTGCGCGCGCCGCGCCGTCATCGGGGTGCACCTGCACCGACAGCCGTTCGGAGGTGAAAAGGAATTTGACCATCAGCGGGTGGGCTGTGCCTACATCCTCAAACCAGATTTCGCCGATCCGCCACCCGGCAAAATCGCCGAAATGGGCAGGAATATCGGTCCGCCCCCATGGCTTTTCGACGATGCGGGTGGTGAGTTTGTGCAGCATCCGCTTGCTATGCGGCCCCGGCGCGCAAAAGGTCAAGCGGCGCGCGAAATGCGCGGCCCCCCATCTCCCTTTGGCTGGTCGGGCCATAGTCCGCGCGTGTCGTAGACGATTTTGTCGGCCCGTTCGTCCAAGGGGATGGATTTGAACAAATCATGATCGACGAGGAGGATGAGCATATCTGCCCCGGCCAGCGCATCATCCAGTTCGACCAATTGTGCGCCGGTACCGGCAAATTCCATCGGCAACGCCTGGGCAAAGGGTTCGACCAGTTCGATGCGCGCGCCATAGATTTTGGCGAGCGCCGCAGCGACGCTGACCGCCGGACTTTCACGGAAATCATCGATATTGGGTTTGAAGGCGAGGCCGAGGCAGGCGATGCGCTCCGCCCCCGATTCCTCGATCATCCGCATTGCCCGGCCGATGACGAAATCCTTCTTTGCCTCATTCACTTCGCGCGCGGTGCGGATGATGTGGCTATTGTCCGGGTCACCGGCGACGAGGAACCATGGGTCGACCGCGATGCAATGTCCACCGACGCCGGGGCCGGGTTGCAGGATGTTGACGCGCGGGTGCCGGTTGGCGAGGCGGATTACCTCCCACACGTCGATGCCCATATTGTCGGCGATCATCGACAATTCATTGGCAAAGGCGATATTGACGTCGCGATAGCTGTTTTCGACCAATTTGACCATTTCGGCGGCGCGCGCGCTGGTGGTGAGGCAGGCTCCACGGACAAAGCGGCGGTAAAAGGCCATCGCCTTGCGCGCGCAGCGCGGTGTAATGCCGCCGATCACCCGGTCATTATCGACTAGTTCGATAAGGATGCGCCCCGGCAAGACGCGTTCGGGGCAATAAGCGATAAAGACATCGCTGCTGCCTGCGCAATGGCCGGGGATTTTAAGGTCGCGGCGGGCCTCTGCCAGCAATTCGGCGACCTGTTCGGTCGTCCCGATCGGGGATGTTGATTCCAAAATCACCAGATCGCCCGCCTTGATCACCGGCGCGATCGTTCGCGCAGCGTCGAGCACATAGCTGATGTCGGGTTGATGCCCGGCGCGGATCGGCGTTGGCACCGCGATGACGAAAACATCCGCTGCCTCTGGCGCGATGGCGGCGCGCAGCATGCCCCGCGAAACCACCCCTTGGACAAGGCCGTGGAGATCAACTTCCTCTATATGGACGCGCCCGTCATTGACCGTATCGACGACATTTTGCGCGACATCGATGCCGAGCACCTTGGCCCCGCTGCGCGCAATGACCGCCGCGGTCGGCAAGCCGATATAGCCAAGGCCGACCACCGTGACGGCGAGCGGGCTTTCCTTGCTCTTAGCGGGCATGTTGGTGGACATCGGCTAAAATCCTCGCAATTTTTTGGGCGGCGGTGCCATCGCCAAAGGGGTTGTGCGCTGACGCCATCGCGGCATAGGCGGCCTTATCGTCGAGCAAGGTGAATATTCCGGTAACGATGCCATCTTCATCGGTGCCGACCAGTCGCGCGGTACCCGCTGCCACCCCTTCGGGTCGTTCGGTGGTGTTGCGCATGACGAGCACCGGCTTGCCGAGCGCCGGAGCCTCCTCCTGCACGCCGCCCGAATCGGTGAGGATGAGGGTCGCCATCGACAATAATCGGACGAAATGCGGGTAATCGAGCGGGTCGATCAGCGCGACATTGGCATATCCCGCCAGCATTTCCTCCATCACCGGGCGGACGGCGGGGTTGGGGTGGACGGGGAAAATCACCGCCACATCATCGCGCTGGGCAATCCGGGCGATGGCGCGGGCGATGGCCGCCATCCCATCGCCGAAATTTTCGCGCCTATGGCTGGTGACAAGGATGATTTTTTTGCCGGCAAAGCGGCTGGCCAGTTCGTCCAGCCCCGATGCCAGCGACGGATTGGCCGCGATATGCGCCTGCGTCGCCAGCAATGCGTCGATAACCGTGTTACCGGTGATATGGATGGCCGCCTTGGGCACATTTTCGGCGATGAGCGCATCGGCCGCCGCCTTGGTCGGGGCAAAATGCAGGTCGGCAATCTGCCCGGTGACGCGGCGGTTCACCTCCTCCGGCCAAGGGGCGTAGATATTGCCGCTGCGCAACCCCGCCTCGACATGCGCGACCGGAATCTGGCGGAAATAGGCGGCAAGGCTCGCCATCATCGTGGTCAGCGTGTCGCCATGCACCACCACCCGGTCGGGCTTTTCAACGTCGAGCGCCGCGCCCAATTGGGTCAAGATCCGCGCCGACAGCGCGTCGAGGCTTTGTCCGGCGGTCATCAAATCAAGGTCGATGTCGGGCGTGATATCCGCAATGTCGAGCACTTGGTCGAGCAAGGCGCGGTGCTGCGCGGTGACCGCGACGCGGGTTTCAATATGGTCGATGCGGCGGAGCGCATGGACGAGCGGGAACATCTTGATCGCTTCGGGCCGCGTGCCGAAAATAATGCAGATTTTGGGTTTGCGGGCAGGGTGGTTGGCTTCGGACATGGTGGCGGCATAGCATGCTTTGGTGAAAACAACCTCAACATGGCTTGCATCGGGGCGGGCGCGGCCATAAGCGCTGGCGGGTGCAAACATCGGCGCGCTTTGACCATATTGATATGCTGCGCGGCCTTGCTGCCCTGCTTGTCTGCGTCGGCCATATTCGGGGAATGATCTGGGTCGATTATGGCGCGCTCGCCGCACCCGATGCGGTCACCAAAATCCTCTATTTCCTGACCGGCCTCGGCCATCAGGCGGTGGTGCTGTTTTTTGCTTTATCGGGCTTCCTGGTCGGCGGCTCGGCTTTTCAGCGCATCCGCAGCGGCCAGTTCAACGGCGGTGATTATCTGCTGCGCCGCCTGACGCGGCTGTGGACGGTCCTGTTGCCGGCGCTGGCGCTCGGCGCTTTGTGGGACTGGCTGGGGCGCGATATATTGGCGGCACCCGGCTATGACGGCAGCCTGTGGCCGATTTTGTCGAGCGGGCCGGACGCGACCCGTGGCATCGACCTAAGCCTGTCAACGTTGCTGGGTAATATATTGTTTTTACAAACTATATTTGTCCCGACATTTGGCAGCAACGGCCCGTTGTGGAGCCTGGCGAACGAATTTTTCTATTACCTCCTCTTCCCCGCCATGGCGCTCGCCGCCTTTGGCCGGACGGGCTGGCCGATGCGGCTGGCGGCGGGATTATTCGCGATCATCGTCGCGGTCATCCTGCCGCAAGTCATGCTGCTGCTCGGCCTGATCTGGCTTGCCGGGGCCTTGGTCTGGCCGCTCGGCAATTTTGCCGCCGCCAACGCGCGGCGCTGCGCCATTTGGGCGGCGGGCGGATTGGTGCTGCTGATCGCCGGGATGGTATGGGGGCGCAGCCACCCCGGCCTTGGGGCTGATTTATTGCTCGGCGGAATAACCGCACTCTGGCTGCCCGCACTCGCCCGATTGCGCGGCTTTGGCAGATTTTATGCCAAGCTATCCAAGGCTTTATCCGAAATATCCTATACGCTCTATGTCGTGCATTTCCCGATCCTCTTTTTATTGGCGAGCTTGCTCTTTTTGCCGCGCCAAATGGCACCCGATGCGATGGGCCTCGTCTGGCTGGTGGGGGCGACGATTTTTGCGCTATTTTACGCCGCCTGCATCTGGCGCATGTTTGAACGCAATACCGATGCCATCCGCCGCTGGCTGCAGGCGCGTTTTTGGCCAATTAACCATTGACCCCCCCCATGGCCAAGGGCATGGGGCGGGGAAAGATTTCGACAGAAAATAAGGACGATTTCCCCCCATGCTTATCCTTGGCCTCAACGCCTTTCATGGTGATTCATCGGCATGTCTGGTGCGCGATGGCGTTTTGATCGCCGCGGCGGAGGAGGAAAGGTTCCGCCGCCTCAAACATTGGGCCGGTTTTCCGAGCCACGCCATCGCTTGGTGCTTGGAAGAAGCGGGGGTGAAACTTAGCGATGTCGATGTCATCGCCACCAATCAGGACAGCAAGGCGCATCTGCCCCGCAAATTGCTCTATACCATCCAGCATCGCCCCAGCATTAAATTAATCGCCGACCGCATCGCCAATCGCGGTAAGCGCAAGGCGATGGGCGAATATCTGGCCGAAGCCTTTCCGGGGCAGTCATTTCATGGCCGGTTTGAGGCGGTGGAACATCATATAGCGCACCTATCCTCCGCCTTTCATGTGTCGCCCTTTAAGTCGGCGAGCGTCGTTTCGGTCGATGGGTTTGGCGATTTTTCGAGCGCCGCCTGGGGCTTGGGGCAGGGGAGCGAAATTGACGTCGAAGGCCGCGTCTATTTCCCCCATTCGCTGGGGATTTTTTACCAAGCAATCACCCAATATCTGGGTTTCCCGCATTATGGCGACGAATATAAGGTGATGGGACTTGCCCCCTATGGCAGCCCCGTCGCGCTCGACAAAATGCGCCAGATCGTCAAGCTGGAGGATGATGGCGGCTTCAAGCTCGACACCAAATATTTCCGCCACCACAAAGAGGGGGTCGCCTATAGCTGGGAGGATGGATCGCCGGTTGTGGGTGATTTATTTTCCACCGCGCTCGAAGAATTGCTCGGCCCCCGGCGCGGTAAGGCGGATGAATTAACCCAATATCACAAGGACTTGGCGCGCAGCGCGCAGCGCATGTATGAGGAGGCGTTTTTTCACCTGCTCCACCATCTGCACGACAAGCATCAATTGGATGCGGTGACGATTGCCGGTGGCTGCGGCGCGAACAGCGTCGCCAATGGCAAGGTGCGCCGCGAAACCCCCTATCGTCATGTTTATGTCCAGTCGGCGGCGGGGGATGCGGGTGGTGCGATTGGCGCGGCCTTTGCCGTCTGGCACCGCGAAGGGGGCGCGCGCCAGTTCGTTATGGACCATGCCTATTGGGGCCCGCGCGCCGATGCGGCGGAAATTGACGCGTTGCTCAGCGCCGAAAAATCCGCGCTCGATGCTGCCGGATGCAGCGTCACGCACCACAAGGATATGGGTGCGCTTGCCCGCGACACCGCTAGCGCGGTGGCCGATGGCAAGGTAATCGGCTGGTTTCAGGGGGCGATGGAATGGGGGCCGCGCGCGCTCGGCAACCGTTCGATCATCGGCGACCCGCGCCGCACCGACATGAAGGATATTTTGAACCTCAAGATCAAAAGGCGCGAAAGCTTCCGCCCCTTTGCGCCATCGATCCTCAAAGAATATACGGCCGACTGGTTTGAGGAAGAGGATGATGTCCCCTTCATGATGCAGGTTTTCCAGATCCGCGAAGAACAGCGCGAAAAAATCCCCGCCGTAACCCATGTCGATGGGTCGGGGCGGCTCCAAACCGTCGATGCGGCGACCAACCCGCGCTATGCCGCATTGATAGAGGCGTTTCGGGTTGAAACCGGCGTGCCGATGGTGCTCAACACCAGCTTCAACGAAAATGAGCCGGTGGTGTGCCGCCCCAAGGAAGCGCTCGATTGCTTCCTGCGCACCAAAATGGATGTTCTGGTGCTGGGTGATGTGCTGATCCGGCGCGAAAACAACGCCTAAATGCAGGGCTATCGCCGCGATATTGATGGGCTGCGCGCCATCGCGGTGGGTTCGGTGGTGCTGTTCCACGCCGGGGTTAGCGGGCTGCCAGACGGTTGCGCGCGCGGCTGGATGCGATAAGGGGCGGGGATTGACCATGGGGGATGCGCTATGGGGCATTCTGCCACTACGGCGACATGGACAAAAAACCGGTTTGTGTGCGGCCAATCCATCACGATTGCATCCTATCCAAATCATAGAAAGTGAAACGCGCTGATGCTGTCCATTTTACACCGGCTATTTGCCCGAATTTCGGTTCCCTTGTGGCGGGTCAAGGGCTGGCACCGCGTCGCGCGCGCTGCGAACGCAACCTTCCTAAAGCTGGGGCAGACACCTGTACAAATGGCACAGTTGAAGGATGGGACAAGGTTTCTCGTCGATCTGCGCGCGCATACCGAATGGCACGCCCTCTACTCCGGCCAATATGATGATTTCTGGGTAAAGCTATGCCAAGCCGCGCTGCGCGAGGGGGAATTATTCCTCGACGTCGGGGGCAATATCGGCATTTACGCCGCGCGGGTGGCGCGTGCGCGGCCAGACATTGCTGGAACTATCGCCTTTGAGCCATTCGGCCCCAATGCCGACCGGCTGGCCGAAAATGTCGCACTTAACCAGCTGGATGGTCGGGTCGAGCTATGCCGCTATGGCCTGTCCGACGCCGCGCACAAAGCCACATTGACGTTGCGGCAGGATTTCCAGTCGGGCTCATCGACCGGCAATGCATCGATCAGCATTTCTGATGAGGCGGATGCTGGCTATGCACAGGTCGAAATCACCCTCCAACGTCTGGATGATATTGCCGGGCACGAATTTACTGCCCCGGTTGGTGTCATCAAGGTTGATATAGAGGGGCATGAGGATGAGTTTTACGCTGGCGGCATGGCAACAATAGAGCGCGACCGCCCCATCATTATTGCCGAGGCTTGCAAGACCTTTGCCCAATGGAAAAATAAATCGCTTGATGCTGTTTATGCACCATTGGTGGCTAAGGGGTTTCACCTGCTCCGCCGCCCCTATCAAGCGGCTGACCGGCTCGATACTTTCACCCGACTTGTGCCCTTCGACCATTTTGACGAGATGCTGGAACTGGACAATCTTGTCCTCTGTCCGGCAGAAAAATTGGATCGGCTAGCGCATTATGTGGCGGCAGATGGTGCCTGACCGGGTGATGGCGGCGGGGCATTGATGCGCCAGCATATCCATAGCTGGACGCGGCGGGGCGGTATTGGCTGGCAATTGGCCGAACAGACGCTGATCAATATCGTCATTCAGGCGCTGGGGGCGATTACTACCCTGTCCTTTGTCCATCTGTTGACCGTCCCTGCCTATGCGACCTTTGGCTTGGCGGTGACGACGGTTGGCTTTGTATCGGTCGCCAGCGATTTGGGGCTCGGCGCGTCGGTCAGCTATTTTTGGCGTGCCGCCACCAAGGGGGAGGAGGATTTTGCCCATCATTATGCCGCAGCATTGTATCTGCGGCGCTTTTTATTCGTCATCGCGGCGGCGGTGGCGACGCTGATCCTCTGTTGGCTCGAATATCGGGCGGGCAAGGGGGCGGGGCAACTCCTCCTCCTCTCCCTCCTCACCATTGCACTGGGTTGGTTGCAACTCAACGCGCAAATGGCGGTGCAGCCAATCCGCCTGTCGGGCGCGCTGCGCACCGCCAATCTGAACGAATTTTGGGGGGCGTTGCTGCGCGCGCTGCTGGCGATACTGGCGTTCGTCCTTGTCTGGCGGGAGGCTTGGTTTCCCCTGATTTCCTTGGGGCTGGGGGCGCTCGCCACCTGGATTTTGGCTGAGCGGGGGCGGCCTGATGTCCTGCGTGAGCCGGTGCAGCCGACGCCAGCCAATAAACGCGCCGTCCTGTCCTATATCACCCCCACTATCCCCAATAGTCTGGTCTTTGCCACCCAAGGGCTGTTGCCATTGTGGCTTGCATCGCTGGCGGGCGGCGCGGTGGTGGTCGCCCAGACCTTTGCGCTGGGGCGGCTGGCGGCGATTTTCGTGATGATCAACGCGCTGATGACCAATGTCATCATCCCACGCATCGTCAATCTGCGCGATGATGGCCATGCGCTGCGCAATGGCTTGGTGCCGGTCGCGGCGGTCGCGCTATTTTGCGGCGGGTTGTTGGGGGTTGCTGCCATCTTCCCACGGCCCTTCCTATATCTGCTCGGCGGCAATTATGCCGGGTTGCACGGGGAATTATTGCTCTGTCTGGCGGCGGTTAGCCTGCAAACCTTGTCGACGATGGTCGGGCAGGTGACCCGCGCCATGGGTTGGGTGCGCTTTGAAACATGGGTGATGGGCGCGCATGTGCTGGTGATTGCGGGTGCGGTCTGGCTGTTTGATTTTACGACCAGCGCGTCGGTGCTGGGCTTTACGCTCGTGCTTGCGCTGGCAAATTTTCTTGAAATGCTGGCCATTTTGGCGATTGGGGCTGCAGGCATTGACAGCAGGCCGCGCACGATGCGCCGCGCCAGCACCGCGCAGGAAGGGGAGGACGGGTTTTGAACCACGCGAGCGATCAGGCGGCGCCCGCCGATGGACCCAACCCCAAAAGCCTGTGGTGGTCGCTGATCATCGGTCTGCTGCTCGCCTTTGGCTTGCTCGAATATGCGGCGCATCGCTGGCTTTTCGCCTTGGAACAGGCCGCTTATGGCCGCGAAACCAGCGCGGCGGCAGCGCGCGATTTCGTCTGCCAAGGGGCATCGAACCACCCGGTCTGCGCCAGCGCCTATGCGCGCTCGGGGCGGCCGCCCGTGGCATTATGGCTCGGCAACAGCCAATTGGCGGCGATCAACCGGATGCGCCCCGGTGACAATAATGCCCCGGCGCTGTTGCATGCCGATTTGGCGGCGCGCGGGCGTTACCTCGTCAGCTATCAAATGCCCAATGCCTCGCTCGACGAACATATATTGATGGTGGAGGCGGTGCTGCCGACCTATGACCCGCAACTGGTCATCCTGCCGGTCTGTTACGATGATATTCGCGAAACCAGCATCCGCGACGATGTGCGGGCGATGGTCGACCTGCCCGGCGTGCGCGCTGCGATGGCCGCCGACCCGCTGGGGGCGGAAATGCTGCACGTTGCATCGGCGGGGACGACGGAGGCAGAGGTTTCGACCGACGACCCCAAATCGGTACGCCCCAAGGTGGAATCAGCGATTGTCGGCTGGCTGGAGGGGCATTCATCTTTATGGGCCAAGCGCAGTTCGTTGCGCGGCATGCTGGGCTTTGCCGTCCATACGCTGCGCAACAAAATGCTCGGCATCAATTCGCAGACCAAGCGGCCCGTGCCCCCCAGTCTGGAGGCGGAGCGGCTCGCCCGGCTTGACCAATTTTTGCGCGAAATGCGCGGGCGCGGCACCCGCGTCCTCCTCTATGTTCCGCCCTATCGCCAAAATGTCTCCGGCCCCTATGTGTCAGCGGATTATGCGCGCTTTAAGGCAAGGTTGCAGGCGCTGGCAGCGGCCAATGGCGCGCGATATGCCGACCTCGACGCCATCGTGCCCGGCCCCGAATGGGGGATGGTGACCGACGATCTGTTCGGCTTTCAGGAATATGATTTCATGCACTTTACCGCCGCCGGGCACCAACGGCTTGCGGCGGCGGTCGACGCGCAATTGCGCGCGATGCAATTTTAGGGGCGGGGACGACCATGCTTTTCAACAGCGTAACCTATATCCTCGTCTTTCTGCCGCTCGCCGTGCTGCTCTATTGGGCGCTCAGCGGGCGGGCGCGACTCGCCTTTTTAATATCGGCCAGCATCATTTTTTACGGCTTTTGGCGGGTCGAGTTTCTGCCGTTGATGTTCGCGAGCGCGGTGGTCGATTATTTCCTCGCCATCGCCATCGACAAGGCGGAGGATCAAAAGCGGCGCAAGCATCTGATGTGGGTTAGCATCGCCTTTAATTTGGGCGTGCTCGGCTTTTTCAAATATCTTGTTTTTTTCAAAGATACGATCTGGTCGATAGCTGGGGCAATCGGCTATGCGCCCAGCCCGGTCGAGCTTTATATTATCCTGCCGCTCGGCATCAGTTTTTATATTTTTCAGACAATGAGTTACACTATAGACGTTTATCGGCGCGATATTCGCCCGGAACGCGATATGCTGACCTACCTCGCCTTTGTGACCTTTTTCCCGCATCTGGTCGCCGGGCCGATCATGCGCCCCCACATCCTCATCCCGCAGCTCGAAAATCCGCCACCATTTCGCTGGCGCAATATGCGCATCGGCTTTGAACGGATTTTGGCCGGGCTGTTTATGAAGGTGGTGCTGGCCGACAGCGTTGCCCCATTTGTCGATGCGGGCTTTGCCCAAGGGGCGCACAGCCTGACCGCCATCGACAGCTGGACGCTGACGTTCCTGTTCGGATTTCAGATATATTTCGATTTTGCCGGCTATTCATCGATCGCCATTGGTTCGGCGCTGATGATGAGCATCTTTGTGCCGGAAAATTTCAACTGGCCCTATATGGCGACATCGCCGCGCGAATTTTGGAAACGCTGGCACATTTCGCTCAGCACATGGATTCGCGATTATCTCTACATCCCGATCATGGGCAATTATAAGGCGCAGGGAACCGGCGCATGGGACACGTTTCGCGATGTCGGCGAAGTCAAATCGGCATGGCGGCGTACCTATGCGCTCTTCCTCACCTGGGCGATCATGGGGCTGTGGCACGGCGCCAACTGGACCTTTGCAGTCTGGGGGATTTACCATGCGGTGCTGATTTACCTCCACCGTCTGCTTGCCCCGTTGGCGACGTGGCGCGGGCGCGCCATGCCCGCATGGCTGGCGTGGCTATGTGCCTTGCCGCTGATGATGGCAGGCTGGATACCCTTTCGCGCGACGACATTGGCGGACAGTTTCACCATGTGGGGGCGGATGTTCTGGCCCTTTGGCCATTTGTCGATGAGCCTTACGCCCAACAGCTATATATTGGCCGCAGCGCTGATGTTGGGGTCGCTGATCATCTGGTATGCGCGCGAAGTCGTAACCCCCAAATTGGGGCAGACTGCATTGCCAGTGCTGGTCATGCGCACCCTATATTTCATGGTGGCGGGCGCGATCGTATTCATCATGCTGCAGTCGCGCAGCCAGTTCATCTATTTCCAGTTCTGAGGCTTATTCGCGCTCCCAGTCATGGCGGGCGATGAGTGCCATGAGCGCGGCGAGCATCGTCGCCATTGCGGCGGTGCGCAATGGATAATCAATCAGGCTGTGTAGGCCGATGAGCAATAATGCACCAAATGCGGCCTGCGCTGCGCGGGCATGGCGGGTCGAAAAATCGAGCGATGCGCCAATCTGACGGATAATCCAGAGGAGCAGGATGAGGAGGAAAATCGCCCCTGCAGCCCCCAGTTCGACCAGCCATTCGATAAGGTCGCTATGCGCATGATTGGCGTAGGTTTGGGTGACGCGGCCAGCATCTTCATAGGGGGGGTAGGCGCGGGCAAAACTACCCAATCCGATGCCAAAGGGTAAATTATCGCGCATTAGCTGCGCCGCGCGCGGATATATTTGCGCGCGCGACGTGCCATGTTGGTCGCTGCCCGCGCCGAGTACACCCGGTTGACTGACCGCTAGCGCAAAGGCGGCGGCGATTGCGATGCTGGCACCAGCCGCACCACCCCAGAAAATCCGGCGGTTAAGCGTAAATGCGCCCATCAGGAATGGCGTTGCACCCAATGCTGCCGCGAATAATATCAGCCCTGCGTTGCTTTCGGTAAACAGTGTGGCGACGAACAATAATGCGTCATAGCCCAGCAATTTGGCCAGCTTGGCGCGTCGGGTAACGGTGCGGGCGCGGCGTGCATCGCTCGACGTCGTGCTGAAATAATAAGCCGCGAGCACCGCTGCCGCGGCCATTAAGGTCGCCAAATGATTGGCATTAGCGAAAAAGCCGACCGCAAAGCCACGGTTGGTGACATCATAAAGATAGAGACGCGAGCCAATGCCGGTGACATATTGTCCGATGCCGAGCAGCGCATTGGCGGCTGCGACACCCAAAATGGCGACGATCAGCAGCCGGTTCGCCTCCGCCTCTGCGCGGCGCAGCAGTATCGCCATGGCAAAGAGCGGTAGCAGCGACAGTCCGCTCCACAAACTGTCGGCCGGGCTGGTGCTGAGCGGCAGCCACGGCAGAGGTGCGCCGAGCAGGGTAAAGCCCCGAACGATACCCTCTCGCCCCGGCAGGGCACTCCACAGTCCCGGTGGCAGGGGCAGGAGGCAGATGGCGAGCCAGCCAAGATAGGCGAGTGCGAGATAATCGAGACTGCGTTCTGCGCTGCTACGTTCGCGTTTTCCGGGAAAAAACAAAGCCCAGAGCAGAATGGCAAGCGCCACCAACTGCACCACGACATTGGCAAACATCCCACCCAATGTGCCGCCGCCGAGCAGCATGACAAAGGTTAGAAAGAGGGCGGGGGCGAGGTTGGTAAAATCAATACGGGGCAAGACATCCACCAAATTTGTTCGGCTGCCGCTCTAAGCGAGAAGCATCGGCCATGCCAGCGCAGATTGGCAAGCCATAGAAATCGCAAATTTTATCGGTTGATCAGCGTGCAAATTTCACCCTCGGCCATGTCGGGAGCGATGCTGGTGCCCGTCTGAATGAACCAGCGGTCCGTTCCTTCCAAGCCGACGGCTGTTAGCCGCCCGCTATCATAGGCGAGTGTATCGACGCCGATCCGGTTGCGCCGTAGTTCGGGCGCATCGGTCGGGCTATGCCCATGGACAATTATCACACCATGATCACGGTCATCCGCCAGAAAGCGTTCGCGAATCCAGAGCATGTCCTGCTCGCTTTGCGCATCAAGCGTGGTGCCGGGACGGATGCCAGCATGGACAAAGAAATAATCGCCGCAGCGATAGTGCACGTCGAGTGCGCGTAGCAGCGCGATGTCGGCGACGGGGATTGCGGCCTGCATCGCCGCGATAGTCTGTTGGTTGCGCTGTTCGATGATGCGTTCATCGATGCCGTAGCTTTGCAATGTTTCCCACCCGCCATAACGCAGCCAAGCAGTCATCGCGTCAACATTACCATCATAGGCCGCGAGCATATATTGTTCATGGTTGCCGCGCAGCAAGGTGACATTGCCCGTCGGCAGCAGCGAATCGCGGATGTAGCGCAACACGCCTGCGCTGTCCGGCCCGCGGTCGACATAGTCACCCAATAGGATGAGGCGGCTGTTCGCTGCGTCACGCCCAGCATCATCGGTGGCAATTTGCGCAACTATCTTGGTCAACAAGTCCAGCCGTCCATGCACATCACCCACAGCATATACACGCTGCCCCGCTGGTAGGCTGGCTGGACGCCAGCGCGATGCGCGCGAGGAGGAGAATAGACGGCGAAACATGGCAAAAGCTTTGCGAAAATCGGGGGGACGGCGGCAAATGCTGCTTCACCGGCGCAATTGCAAGGTGATTTTGATAAATGCCGATTGGCGAAGCCATGCGGAGCGCATATGGCGGGCGCAAACTAGGGCATGGCCCTGACCAAATTGGGGCATTCCAGTATCGACATGGCGCAACCTCCGGCTTTTCGCATCGCGGTGCTCAACACCCACCCCATCCAATATTTTACCCCGCTTTATCGTTATTTGAACGCGGCGGAGGATGTCGAGGTGAGCGCGCTTTTCCTGTCCGATTTCAATATGACCGGCGGGCATGACCCGGAATTTGGCCAAAAAGTCAGCTGGGACATCGACCTGCTCGGCGGCTTTGACCATCAATTTTTGCCGGGGCGCGGGGCGCATAAATATCCGCTTGGTTTCTGGACCTATGTTTGCCCGGCGTTGTGGCGCGTGCTCAGCGCCGACAAATATGATGCGCTATGGCTGCATGGCCATGGCTTTGCTGCCAATATCTTGGCGCTTGGCATAGCGCGGTTGCGCGGCATCGCGGTCTTCATGCGCGGCGAAACCCATGGCGAGGCGCATGCCACCGGGTTGAAGCGGCGGCTTCGCGCGTGGCTGATGCCCTTGCTCTATCGCCAATGTGCGCAAATGCTGGCGATCGGCAGCCGTAATGCCGATCATTATCGCGCGCTCGGCATTGCAGAGGATAAGATCAGCCTCGTCCCCTATAGCGTTGATAATGAACGCTTTGCCCGCGAAGCGGCGGCGGCGGACCGCGCCGGCGTGCGCGCGCGCCACGGCATTGCCAAGGATGCGATGGTCATCCTCTATGCGTCCAAATTGACGCGGCGAAAGCGGATCTGCGATCTGGTGGAGGCGGTGGCCAATTTGCACGACCGGGGCCTGAAGCCGATATTGCTGATCGTCGGGTCGGGGGAGGAGCGGGAGCGTGCAGAAGCGCTCGCCGCCGCGCGCGGCATCGCCGACGCCTGTCATTTCGTCGGCTTCGTCAATCAGGGGGGGCTCGCCGAATATTATGCGGCGAGCGATATTTTCGTTCTGCCGAGTGAAAATGAAAATTGGGGTTTGATCGTCAATGAAGTGATGGCAGCTGGATTGCCCGTCGTCCTGTCGCGGGAGATTGGCTGCGTCGCCGACCTGCTGCGCGAGGGGGAAAATGGCGCCGCCTTTGAGGCAGGCGACGTTGCCGGGCTGACCGATGCGCTTGCCCCCATGGTTGCCGACCCGGCGCGCACCCGAAACATGGGCGATGTTTCACGCGCGATCATCGCCCAATGGGGCTATGCCCAATGTTTGGCAGGCGTGCGGCAGGCCATTGCGCGGGTTCGCCGACCATGAGCGGCGCGCGCGTCCTGTTGGGCAATCCCGGCCGCCAGCACCATGACCAGACGGCAGCCGCGCTGGCGGCGGCGGGCATGCTGGCGCATTTTGTCCATGGCGCGCCGAGCCGGCCCGAACTGGCGGCGGAGATTGGCGCACGCGACCTTTGCCTTCGCCGCTATCACATTGGTCTGGCGCTCGCCGGACGCTTGCCGGGCCGCGCCATGCGGGTGCGCGCGGCGCACCAAATATATTATCATTTTGGGGCGCATCTGGCGCGCCTCGGCGGTGCGCAGGGCGACTGGAATGTCGCAATGGTCGTCGAAAATTCGGCGCTGACGCTTTTTGCGCACAACCGCAAACGGGGCGGGATTAATATACTCGATGCGGCGAGTGTCCATCATAGCTGGCAGAGCCCGCTGGCCGATTCGGCGCTCATAGCGCGCAACCGGCGCAAGGATGCCGAAATTGCGCTGGCCGACCATATTTTCACCTGTTCGGCAATGGCGCGCCAATCCTATATCGATGCCGGGGTGGCGGCAGAACGGGTGCATGTCGTTCCCTTGGGGCTCGACCGGCTGATTTTTGCCCATACGGCCGGTGATAATGACCATATCGGGCCGGTGCGTTTCCTGTTCGTCGCACGCTCCGGCTATGCCAAGGGGGCCGACCTTATTGCCAAGGCGATGGCGGATATGGCGGTGCGCGGCATTGGTTGTTCGCTCGACGTTGCCGGGCGGCTCACCCCCGACGCGCAGGCATGGCTGCGTCCGCACGCCCGGCTGCACGGTGATGTCGGGCGCGAAGCATTGGCCGCGATGATGCGCGATGCCGACGTCATCCTCCACCCATCGCGTTTTGACAGCTTTGGCTTTGTCGTCGCCGAAGCTTTGGCGACGGGCCGCCCGGTCATCGCCAGCGACCGCACCGGGGCGGCCGACCTGCTGACGCCGGCTGAAAATGGCTGGGTCATTCCGACCGGCGATGTGGGCGCATTGGCGAAAGCGATGGCCGATGCCTCGGCCAATATTGATGTGGTGCGCCGGATGGCACCGGCTTGCCGCGCGGCGGTGGCTGGGGTCGATTGGGCGGCCTATCGCGCGCGGGTCACCACGCTCGTCGGGCAGATTGCAGCATGAGTGCGCCGCTACGCATCCTCCACGTCGTGCCGAGCTATTTCCCGGCGGTGCGCTATGGCGGGCCGATATTTTCGGTCCATGGCCTTGCCAAGGCGCAGGCGGCGCTCGGCCATCGGGTCGATGTCTTTACTACCAATGCCGACGGGCCGCAGCGGCTGCCCGTCCCCACCGACCGCTTTGTCGATGTCGATGGGGTGCAGGTGCGCTATTTCCCGCTCGGCATCGGCACCCGGCTGTTTCGTGCCCCGGCGATGGCGGCCTATGCCCGCGCGCATATCGGCACCTATGACATCGTCCATATCCACGCCATCTTCCTTTGGCCGGTGATGCGCATGGCGCGGATCGCCAAGGCGGCGGGCGTCCCCTATCTATTGTCGCCGCGCGGCATGTTGGTGCGCGAATTATTCCGCGCCCGGTCGGGGCTGATCAAGCGGCTGTGGATGCGGCTGTTCGACCGTAAGACCATCGAGCAAGCGGCGATGCTGGTGGTCACGGCGGGGGAGGAGGCGCGCGCGCTCAGCGAATTTCCCTATCGGGTGGCGCGGCTGGCGACCATCCCCAATGGTGTCGATCTGCCGGTGGATGACGGGGAAGCAGCGGTTGACCCATCGACATTGCCGCCGCCCGATTATTTTCTCTCGCTCGGGCGGATTAACTGGAAAAAAAACCTCCCCGCGCTGGTCGAGGCAATGGCCGGGGTAACGGATGCGCGGTTGGTCATCGTCGGCAATGATGAGGATGGCGACGGCGCGGCAGTACGGGCGGCAATCGACGCGCATCGGTTGGCGGCGCGCGTCACGCTGATCGACCGGGCGGTTGAGGGGGCGGAGAAAGCGGCGCTATATCGGCGCTGCCGGGCCTTCATCCTCCCCTCCCTCTCCGAAAATTTTGGCAATGTGGTGGTGGAGGCGATGGCGGCGGAGCGGCCGGTAATTGTGACCGACCGCTGCGGGGTCGCCGAACATGTGGCGGCATCGGGTGGCGGCTTGGTCAGCCCGCCCGACAGCGGTGCGCTTCGTGCCGCCATTTGCCAGATGCATGGTTTGACCGATTCTGCCCGCCAAGCGATGGGCGATGCGGGCCGTGCCTATGTCGGCGCGCATTTGACATGGCCTGCGGTCGCGCGCGCGATGGTGAACGCCTATAGGCAGACTATGGATGGGTAAGATGCTCGATAAAATCACCCCGCTCGTCCTCACCTATAATGAGGAAGCTAACATCGAACGGCTGCTCGCCGGACTGGCTTGGGCGCGTAAAATCATCGTCGTCGATAGCGGCAGCAGCGACGCGACACTGCGCCTGCTCGGCGCCGACCCGCGCGTTACCGTCCACCACCGGGCGTTTGATAATCATTGGAATCAATGGCGCTTTGCGCTCGACCAATGTGCAGCAGATGCCTGGGTGCTGCGACTCGACGCCGATTATGTCGTCACCGATGCCTTGGTTGCTGAACTTGCCGCGCTTCACCCTGAAGCCGATGTCGCCGCCTATCGCATCCATTTTGGCTATGCGATGTGGGGGCATGTCCTGCCCGGCTCGCTATATCCCGCCAACCATATTTTGTTTCGCCGCGACAAGGTGCGGGTCATCGAAAATGGCCATACCGAAGCATGGGAAGTGGCGGGCAAAATCCTGCCGCTCAGCGCCCGCATCCTCCATGATGATCGCAAGCCGATGGCCGCCTTTATTGCCGCCCAGAGCCGCTATATGGCGCATGAAGCGACCGCCGTCGAAGCGGGCAAGCAGGGTTGGGCGAGCCGACTGCGCCGCCACCCGCCGCTGATGGTGGTCGCGGTCTTTTTCTATTGCCTGATCGCCAAGCGGCTGATTTTTGCGGGGCCTCCGGGCTGGATGTATGTGATGCAGCGCGTGGTGGCGGAGGGGATTTTGGCGCTCACCCTGCTGGAACGGCGTTTCCGGCGGGGGGAATGACCGCCGTATCGCCGGGTGGCGGTAGCGGCAGGCGCGCGCGCTGATCAGCCAGCGCGGCCAAGCGATTGGTGGCAAAAATCATGCCGAGCAGGGCATAATAATAAACCCCTGCCAACGGGTTGTTGACGACGAACAATATGATGTGGACGGTCAGGAAAAAGGCTGCGCCAAGGCACAATGCGGTGAAATAGCGGTTGCGGTGCCGAAAGCTTGCTCTGAGCGCGATGCCGACCACCGCGATACGCATCGAAAAAATGAGCGCGAAGCCGAAAAAACCAACCTCTTGCATGACGCGGGCGGTTTCCAATTCATAATAATGGCCATTCAGCCACCATTGGAAGGGTGATTGCATGACGGTCGGCGCGGCATTGCTGTTGGTGCCGAGCCCGGTGCCGAAAATCGGGCTGGTATCAAAGGCGTTGGCCAGTTCCACGATCGGCGACAGCAAGCGCATGCTCGCACTGTCGGCATTTTCAGAACGGAAAATTAGCGCCTGAATCGCCTGATTGAAAATGAGGGCGGTGGCGAGGCCGACCAAGATGCCCGCCGCAATCAGGCGGAAGAACAGCCGGGTAGAAATGAGGCCGCGTGCGGTGGCGATGGCGAGCATCAGCGGCAGGCCGATGATCATCACGAAAATCGGCGTACGCGCGCCGGTGGTGAATGCAGCGCCGAGGCCGATGGCAATCGCCACATAGGCCCAGCGACGGTCACGGGGCCTCAGCGAATCGGACAGGATCAGTGCGACGATCATCGGCACGCTGAGGATCAGATAGGTGATGAAGCCGCCGATGTAACTGAAGGTGGAGGAGGTGCGGACAAAGCCATATTTGAAATCGCCGCTGCCTTGCCCCGCGCCGAACACCGACTGGGCGTCGATGGTACCGCTATCAAAGCTGATCTGTTGGTTGATCCACGCGCTTGCCGGTTGGGTGAATTGATACAGGCCGAGCAGCCCCAAGCCGATGGTCAAAAAGAGGAAGAGGCGGACGAAGCGGTATAAATCCTCCTCCCGCTCGATCACCGCAGGCACCATGATCGCGAGCGGCACATAGTTGATATGGTTCTTCAGCCCGATGATGCTGAGCAAAACCGACGGGCTGTTGGGGTTGAGCAGCATGAAGAGCAGATAGATACTGATCGCGCCGATCAGTCCCAGAAAGACCGGGCTGACATAGGCCATGAAATCCTTGCGCCGGGTATCGAGCAAAAAGCCCAGAAAAGCCGCCAAAATCACCCCATCCTTGGCGATGTAGATGATCGATTGATATTGCGGGAAACCCCATTTGCGCATCGCCCCTTCGAACAGCGCCCAGATCAGCACGCCCGGCACGATGGGCCGCCAATAGCGAATACAAAAGATCGTGCCGGCGACGATGACCGGCAGGCCAAGGATGGCGAGCACCGGGTTCATCGACGCACCGCCAAATGCTCCAGCCGGGCGGCGAGCGATGCCGCCTGCGCCGCGCAGCGGTGCGGCGCATACCAAGCGCGCACGGCGGCTGCCATGGCGGCAGGATCATCGGCAAGCAGGGTGGGGTGGCCATCCATGCCCGCCATATGGACGAAGTTCGTTCCTGCGACTAGCCCATCGCCCTCGGGTACTTTTGTGCTCGCGCAGATGGGGATGACCCCATGTGCCGCATAAGCCGCGAATAAGGTCGATTTGCCAAGCGGCATTTGTTGATAGGCAAGCAGGCCATAGCGCGCTTGGCCCAATAGGGCGCGCACCCGCTCAGCCGGTAGGCGGCCATGCGCGACAAGCTTTGCCCCGGCGATTCGTTCGGGCGGCGGCGTGTGGCGGTTGCCGATGTCGATGATTTCGCCAATGTCGGCATCGGTGCAAAATTGGTGGAGCGCCGCGTACCATGGGCCATAAATATCGCGCGCCATATCCGCCCGGCAGAATATTGCCAGATAGGCAGCGCGCGCACCCGCCCCACCATCGCTGGCTTCGCCAATCGTTGAAAATACCGGCATCGCATGAACCGGGCAGGGTGGATTTTGGGCAATCAGCCAGTCGCGATAGGATTGCGCCGGGGTCAGCGCATCATCGCTGAGCCGCAGAAATTGGCGCACCGATGCTTGCTGCAATTTCTGATAGGCTTTGCGACGCCCAAAACCCGTCGCATCGATGAAAAGTTCATGAAAGATGGAAAGGATCGGCTGGCCGCTGCGCGCCTTCCAGTCGCGCAAGGCCGCGGCAAGGTGAAAGGGCGCGCCGAGCCTTGAATAGCCATAGCCCGACATATGGAGCAGGGCGCCCGCTATGTCGCGCCCTTGCGCGGCAAGGCGGATCGCATCGCCTATGGCACGGCGGCGGTTGGTGGGCGCGCAGATGGTGGCAAAGCCATCATCGACCGCAGCCGTGGTGGCGTCGGGGCGCGCCACGACGAAAATGCTGTCGATGGCGTGGGCATCGCGCAATTTTGTCGCGAGCAGCCGCGCATAATCCCCCACTCCGTCGGGATGTTGTGAGCGATAGGGCAAAATCTGGATCAGCGTTCGCATCGCCGCGCCTTGGGTCAATCGCGGCCCGATTGTTCGGCGCATACCAGCCGTTCAACCATCGTCGCAAAGTCGGTCGTCGCCTGCCAGCCCAGTTCACGTGCGGCGCGGTTGGGGTCGGCATGGCTGGCGCGCAAATCGGTTGCCCGGCGCAGCCGTGGGTCGCTTTCGACATGGTCGCGCCAATCGCGCCCGACTGCCGCAAAAACCGCCGCGACAAATTGTTCAAGGCTGTGGCTGCGTCCGGTGGCGATGACATAATCGCGCGGCTGTTCGGCTTGCAGCATGCGCCACATGGCATCGACATATTCGGGCGCCCAGCCCCAGTCGCGCACCACCCCCAAATCGCCCAAGTGCAGCTTTTGGTCCGACCCGGCGGCAATCGCGCAGGCCGCCTTTACCACTTTGCGGGTGACAAAGCGTTCGGGGCGCAGTGGCGATTCATGGTTGAACAAAATCCCCGAAGCGGCGTTTAGCCCATAGGCATCGCGATAATTGGCCACCGACCAGAAAGCGGTTGCCTTGGCGATGCCATAGGGGCTGCGCGGGGCAAAGCTCGATCGTTCGTCGGCCGGGTTTTCGGCGCTGGTCTCGCCGAAACATTCGCTCGACGCGGCATTGTAAAGCTTGGCACGGCTTTTGGTAAAGCGGAGGGCCTCGAGCAGGTTCAACGTGCCATAAGCGATCGATTCGAGCGTTTCGAGCGGCTGTTCAAACGACAGGCCGACCGAACTCTGCCCGGCAAGATTGTAAATCTCATCGGGTTCCACTTGCTCCAAGACATGGAGCACGCTGCGAAAATCGGTCTGCTGCAGCGATAGGCAGGTGACCTGGTCGCGGATGCCCAGCCGCTGCAAATTGCCAAAACGGGCGAGGTCGGCATCGCGCGAGGTGCCATAGACACGATAGCCTTTGGTGAGCAATAATTGCGCCAGCCACGCACCGTCCTGACCCGAAATGCCGCTGATTAGGGCGCATTTGCCGCTCATGCCGCCGTGTCCCGGCGTGCCAGCACCGCAAAATGCGGCGCATCGCGGTAAAAATGCGGCGCAGGCGCAGGCAGCGTGTTCATAAAGTGGAGGTCGGGGAATTTTTCGCGCAAGACCGGCACATCCTTGGTCAGCGAATAGCTGTAAAATAGCCCATCGCCTTGCGACCAATGATAGCCTTTGCCGCGGGTTGCCGCAAAATCATAGGCGCGCCACAGCCCCAGACGGTCGATGAGCTGCTTGATACGCCGCTTAGCAGGGCTGCCTTGCCCGAAATTATTGGCGTCGGAAATGAAGACCGCGCGCCGCGCCACGCGGCACATTTCGCGAACCGCACGCGCATGGTCTTTGACATGGTGGAGCACGGCAAAGGCGCAGACGATATCGACGCTATTGTCCGGGAAATCGAGATTGAGGACATCTCCATCGCGCAATTCATCCGCGCTTAGCCCCTTAGCATATCCCTGTTCGCGCAGCGCCGCCACCGGTTCGATGCCGATGCAGTCGATTCTATGGCGCGCCTTGAGGTCGAGGATTGCCCGCCCGGTGCCCGACCCAATGTCAATGAGGCTGTTATAGCCGAAGTGACCGATGCATGCCGACAGCCAACTCAGCGCAAAGAAATGCTCGTCGCCCTCATCCAAATGCATATGGTCATATTGCGCGGCGGTTTGCGCATAATATGCGCGCTGCGCCTCAACCTGTGCCGCCGTATCCGCCATCGGCCTATTGTCCCAAGCGCTTGAAATAATCGATCGTCCGGTCGAGCCCATCCTCCAGCGGCACATTGGGCTGCCAATCGAGATGTTTTTGCGCGAGGCTGATGTCCGGCTTGCGCTGTTTGGGATCGTCGCCGGGCAGCGGCAGTTCGATCAGCCGGGATTTGGAGCCTGTCTTGCGCAGCACCAGTTCGGCCAATTCGCGGATGGTGAACTCGACTGGATTGCCAAGGTTGATTGGCCCGGTGATTTCCGCCGGGCTCGCCATCAGGCGCAAGAACCCCTCCACCAAATCATCGACATAGCAAAAGCTGCGCGTTTGCGAGCCATCGCCGTAAATGGTGATATCCTCCCCATTCAGGGCTTGGATGATGAAGTTGGAAACGACGCGGCCGTCAGCCGGGTGCATGCGCGGGCCATAGGTGTTGAAAATGCGCGCCACCTTTATGTCCACCCCATGCTGGCGGTGGTAATCGAAGAATAATGTCTCGGCGCAGCGCTTGCCCTCATCATAGCAGCTGCGGATGCCAATCGGGTTGACATTGCCCCAATAATCTTCGGTCTGCGGGTGGACCGAAGGGTCACCATAAACCTCGCTTGTTGAAGCCTGAAAGATACGACATTTCAAACGCTTGGCGAGGCCGAGCATATTGATTGCGCCATGGACGCTGGTCTTGATCGTCGCCACCGGATCATGCTGATAATGGACAGGCGATGCCGGACAGGCGAGGTTATAAATCTCATCCACCTCGACATAGAGGGGGAAGGTGACGTCATGGCGCAGAAATTCGAGCCGGCTATGGTTGTGAAGATGCTGGATATTGCGTTTGGATCCGGTGAAGAGATTATCGACGCACAGCACTTCATGCCCAGCTTCGAGCAGGCGGTCGATCAGGTGCGAACCGACAAAGCCCGAACCGCCAGTCACCAAAATACGTTTCACACTGTCATAGTTGCGGGCCATCGTCGATTATCTCTCCATAAATAGCATTTATTCGGTGAACCGTGTCGAAAGAGGCTCTTAATGCCGCAAAGAATTTTGACAACCGCTCGTCCTGCGACAAAGAGAGCGCAATCAGGCTAATTATGGTCTGAACGAATCGTCGCGACGCAAAATTGCGACATTTTTGGGCGCATGTGCGTTAACGCACGTAATCAGGGTAAAAAGGGGTCGTAGTTGACGGCATGGCACAACCTGCCCGCATATTGATGCTTTTGAGCGATGCTTTCGGCGGTTTCGGGGGCATTGCGCAATATAATCGCGATGTCATTCACGCGCTCGCCGAATTGGATGAGGTGGACGCGATTGTTGCGCTTCCCCGCTTGGTGCCAGAGGTGGTGGGGCCGCTGCCTGCGAAGCTGCAGTTTGAAACAGCCGCGGCGAGGTCTGCGTTTTCCTTTGTCTGGCAAGCATTACGCCATGGAATATTCGGCCCCAAGCCCGATATGATTTTGTGCGCGCATGTGAATTTGGCCGCAATTGCTTGGCTTTGTGCGCGGTTGCGTGGTGTCCCTTTCGCGCTGCTGGTTTTTGGCATTGATGTTTGGCAGGCACCGCCATCGCGCTTTGCTGCATGGGCGGCGCGCCGGAGCGATTTTATATTCAGCATAAGCCGCGTTACCCTCGATCGGATGCGCAATTGGTGTCCGGTGAATGATGCGCGCACCGCTATATTGCCCAATGCCATTCGGCTTGACGATTTCGGGGTTGGCGCGCGGCCTGAAGACCTTCTCCAGCGATATAATCTTGTCGGGCGCAAGATATTGATGACCTTCGGTCGGCTGCACAGCAAGGAACGCGCCAAGGGTTTTGACGAAATGCTCGACATTTTGCCGCGCCTTATCCGGCATGACCCCAGTATAACCTATGTTATCGCGGGTACGGGCGATGATCGCGCGCGGCTGGAACAGAAGGTTGTTGATCTGGGGGTAGGGGACAATGTCCGCTTTACCGGCCGGGTAGAGGAAGCGCGCAAGGCCGACCATTATCGGCTGGCCGACCTTTATGCTATGCCGAGCCGTGGCGAAGGCTTTGGTTTTGTCATTGTCGAAGCATTGGCATGCGGTGTCCCCGTCGTAGCGAGCAGTATTGATGGCGGGCGCGAAGCGGTGCTGGATGGTCAGCTTGGCCCGATCGTCGACCCCAATGATCCCGATGCTTTGTATGACGCGGTTATTGCCGGGTTGGACGTTCCGCATGGTGTGCCCAAGGGACTCAGCCATTTCGATTGGCCCAATTTCCGCGCGCGCATGCAGGGGGCGATTGCCGCCGTTTTGGCGTTGCGCTGAGCGGTTGCGTCCTTGACCCTATATGACCCATCGTCTAGCAGCCAACAGGCACAAGCTGTGCCGTCTGCGTACCATTTGTCGGCACACAAGTGGTATTTGTTGGCGTTTTACACGGGCGAAACGCCTGAAATATTTGGGGATAGGTGTGAAAGCATCCGATATGCTGCGGATTTGCGGATTGGCGTTGCTGCTGGTCGGCTGCACGGGTTCGCGCGGTGGGCCGGTGCCCTATGCCGACGCCGGGCTTGCTGCTCCTGACTTGCCGATTGCGGTAGAAGCTGCACGCGCTTATCGCGCGGGCGTGGGCGACGAAATTTCGGTGTCGGTCTTTGGAGCGCCTGAATTTTCGGGCAATTTCACGGTTGATGAGCGCGGCGAGATGCAAATGCCACTGGTCGGCGCCATCCCGGTGCTCAACCTGTCGGCGCAAGAGATTTCGCAATTGGTGGTGACCCGGCTGGGCCAGACTTATTTGCGTAACCCCGATGCGGTGGTCAATTTTCATGCGCGTGCATCCAATCGTGTGACCGTGGATGGTTCGGTCAAAAACCCCGGCAATTATGCCTTTACCGGGCCGCTGACGCTGATGCGCGTTGTGGCGATGGGGGGCGGGCTTAACGAAAATGCCAATGCCCGTCGGATTATTGTTTTCCGCCGGATCAATGGGGTGGATAATGCGGCGGCCTTTGACCTCGCGATGATCCGCCGTGCCCAGATGCCTGACCCCGAAATCTATGCCAATGACATCATCTATGTTGATGGCTCGACAACCCGGCAATTGTTCCGCGATTTCCTGCAAACAATTCCGCTTATCGCCATTTTCCAACCGTTTAACCGGCGCTAAACTCTTATGATTGCTGCTCCTATCGCCGCACACGGCCACACCGACCTCAGCGACACGCCAGAGGGCGGGCGTTTTTCTTCGTCGCCGATTGATTTCACGATCATTTTATCAGCGCTAATCCGTTGGCGCTGGTTGATGATCGGCGCGGTTTTGCTGTGCTTGATTGCCGCGACCATCTATAGCTTTTTGTCTACCCCGCTTTATCGCGCGGCAGCGACGCTCGAAATTCGCCAACAACGCGTGCAATTGCTGCGCGACAGCGAACTCGACCAAGGGGCGGCATACGACCCCAATTTCATGGAAACCCAATTTGCGTTATTGCGTTCCGGTTCGCTCGCCGTGCGCGTGGCGCGCGATATCCGCCTTGCTGCCAACCCAGCGCTTGGTCTGCCGCAGGGCTTGACCCCCGCTGCTCGTGAAGGTTTAGCGGTCCGCTATATTACCGAGGGTATTTCGATTTCGCAGGTCGGTGGCAGCCGCTTGATTTTGGTACAGTTTACCGGCGACAATCCGCAAATTGCGGCGGATATTGCCAATAGCTATGTACGCAATTTCATCCGTTCGGACGCTGATCGTCGCGTTGCAACAACGGCTTCGGCGCGTCAGCTTTTATCGGACCGCGTCAATTCGGCCAAAGCCGCGCTCGAAACATCGGAGCGTGCGCTGGTTGCTTATGCCGAGCGCGAAGGTATTGTGCAGGTTAACCCGGTCAACACTGGGCAGGGCGCGGAATCGAGCGCCGATGGGTCGCTTGACGCCAATACGTTGGTGGCAACCAACGCGGCGCTTGCGGCGGCGACCAATGAACGCATCACCGCGCAGCAACGCTACGAGCAGGCGCGCCGTGCGGGCGTGCTGCGCGATTCGCTGGAAAGTCCGGGGGTGCAGGCGCTGCGCACGCAGCTGACCGAGTTGGAAGCGCAATATGCGCAAGCTGCGCGCACTTATTTGGACAATTACCCGCCGCAAGTGGCGTTGCGGGCACGGATTAACGAAATCCGTCGGCAAATTGGCGCGACGGAGGGACAATATCTGCGCACGGTGCAGTCGGATTATCAGGCCGCGGCGGCCAAAGAACGCGAATTGCAACAGCGGGTTGATGCGCTAACCGGTCGCCTGACCGAAATGCGCGGTCGCTCGATCCAGTATAATATCTTGCAGCGCGAAGTGGATACCAACCGCCAACTTTACGACGCGATTCTACAGCGGTTTAAGGAAATTGGCGTTGCCGGTCAGATCGACAGCGACTTTGCATCGCCGATCGACCCTGCGGCACCACCGGGCAAGCCATTTTCGCCCGATTTTCTGTTTAACCTATTATTGGCGCTCGGCGCGGGGATCGTGTTGGGCGGTGCGCTCGTCTTCCTCGCCTTTGTTATGGACGATACGATCAAAAGTCCGGAGGATGTGCGGCACAAGCTGCGTTTGCCGTGCTTGGGTGCCATCCCGACGGCGGATGGTGGTGCCAGCTTTATGGAGGCGGTGGACGACAGCAAATCGTCGGTCGCGGAGGCATATTTCTCCGCACGTGCGGCGATTGATTTTGCTACCGCTTCGGGCACCCCACGGTCGATTGCCATCACCAGCGCCTCGGCGGGTGAGGGGAAATCGTCCTCGGCATTTGGTCTGGCGCGCAGCTTTGCCAAAAATGGCAAACGTGTCTTGCTGATAGACGCGGATATGCGTCGCCCGACGTTGGTTGCCGAAGGGCGTCAATCGGGCGATACGCGCGATACGACGCGCGGTCTGTCCGTTTTGCTGACCGGCGATGCACCGTTGTCGGAACATATTTTGCCGACAACAGTCGAAAACATCTGGGCGATGCCCTCTGGTCCCATTCCACCCAGTCCGACCGAGCTTTTGTCGAGTAAGCGGATGCGCGACATATTGACTGCGGCCGAGGAAAGCTTTGACCTTGTTATCCTTGATGCGCCGCCGGTGCTTGGCCTTGCCGATGCGCCCTTGCTTGGCGGCATTTGTCAGGCGATGATCTTTGTCATCAAGTCCGCCGGGCCGCGTCGCAAGGCGATTTTGGGTGCGCTGACACGGCTGTCGCCCAGCGGCACAAATTTGATTGGCGCGCTTTTGACTCAGGTCGCGGCGCACAGTGGCGGCTATTATTATGCCGGCATCTATCAATATGTTTATGGGGACAAGGTGGGTAGCCGCGACAAATCAGCCGGGCGGCAACTGCCGATCCTGCGGGGTTAAACCATGCCAAGGGCCGGACGGCGAATGGGCGATCGGGGCGCGCCAGCCCATGCCGATGGGCGCTTGTTCCTGCGCTTGGCGGCAATGGCCGCTGCCTTCATTCTGGGGGCATGCGTTATTACCACCGCTGCTATCCCGATGGTGTTGGGGCGCGACATTCCGCTGCTCACCACCCGCAGCGATGTCGCACTAGCGACCTTTCGCTTGCGTGCTGCCGCTGCGCGGACGATGCGCGACAATGTGGCCGATGCGGCAGGGCGCAGCGCGGGCGCGCCCGCCACCTCAGCGGCGATGAGAAGGCTCGCCGTGCGGTTGTTGGCGACGGACCCCTTGTCGGTCGATGCACTCACGCTCGCAGCAGCCGATCTGTCCAGTGCACAGCGGCGCGCTAGCGAACGCCCCCTGATAACGGAGGCGCATCGGCGCAACCCACGCGATCGCGGCCCGATTGCTTGGTCGATTATCGACAATGTGCTCGAACGGCGCTTTGCCGATGCCGCGCATGGCTTTGAGCGGATGGTGATTGTTTCACCCAATGACGCCGAATCCATCGTGCCGCTAATGACCCTTATCGCAAATGATTCGGCAGCGCGCGGCATTTTGTTGCAGACATTGGCCAAGCCGCAAAGCTGGCACGCGCGGCTGGCTGGACAGCTTGAACAATCGCAGTTGCCGCTGCCGATATTGCGGCAATTTGCTGCCGCGATGATCCGAAACCCTGACCCGCCGGTGCGGCAGAGCATTTTGTCGATGCTGATCAACCGCAATGATTTTGCCGAGGCGCATCGGCTGTGGGCATTGCAGCAGGGGGGCAATTCGGCCCACGCGCTGGTAAATGATCCGCGTTTCATGAACTCGCCTGACGGGGCTTTCCCGTTCGGCTGGACATATAGCGACAATGTCACCGATCGCGCGGTGCAACTGGACGGCGGCGGGCTAGAGGTGCATTTTTCAGGCCAAGCGTCGGTCACCTTTGTCACTCAAATGCTAGTCCTCAGGCCCGGCACCTATCGCCTGCGCTTGACGGGCGATGACAGTCTTCGTTCAGAGGCGCTGCAATGGCGACTGACCTGCCGCGCGAGTGGCGCAGCACCGCTGGCCAACCTTGATCTCGGTAATGTGTCGACGGGCGCATCCACAGCGCAAATCGTGTTCAGCGTGCCCGCATCCGGCTGCGGTGCGCAAACTCTGGCGCTGGTCGGTGCGCCGCTGACTTTTCCGGAAGACCGCGTCGTGACGATGCGGCAGATTGCGGTGCTACCCGCTGTGTCGGCTGAGCTCGCCCAATAATTCGTCCCACAGCTTAAGCGCGCTGACCATTGCATAGCGCCGCGATGCGGCAGCCGTTGCGCGTATCTCCCGACTATATGCTGCCGGATCGTTGGCGAGCGCGACGATAGTTTCTGCCGCCGCATCGTCGTCGCCTTCGGCAATCACGCAGCCGCCGCCATGTTGTGCGACAAAGCGCGCGACCTCGCCCGCCCCATCGCCGATAAATAGGAAAGGGCGCTGTGCGGCGATAATGCCATAAAGCTTGCTGGGAACGATCAGACCCTCCATCGCCGGGCGGAGCGACAGCCAGTGGAGGTCGCCTGCGCCGAGGGATTGGGACAGGCTTTCGCGCGGTTGATAGGGGAGGAAACGGATATTGGGCAGCGCACGCTCTGCCGCCGCCTGTTCCATCGCACGCATCCCTGCGCCGCCGCCAATCATCAGGAATAGGATTTTGGGTCGATCGCGCAATTTTTCCGCCGCCGCCAAAATGGTCGAATAATCATGGGCGAAACCCAGATTGCCCGAATAGGCGACAGTAAAAATGTCTGTGCTAATACCCCAGTCGCGGCGGACCTGATTGCTGTCGCGCGGCACCGGGCGAATATTGGCGTCGGCCCAGTTGGGGATGATGGCGATGGCGTCGCTGCGCAGGCCGATACCTGCCAATTTGTCGGCCATCAGAGCGCCGATGGTGACCGCCTTTACCCCGCGACGTAGCGACCAATTGCGCAGCGCGCCGAGCAGGCGAGTTACAGGGGCAGGGAGCATCTGATCCGCCACTTCGGGGAATAGATCCTGCAACCAATGGACGATGCGCGCGCCGCGCAGCGCAGCGGCCAGCGCCACGGTGACTGATAGCATCGGCGGGTCGGTCTTGCAGATGATGATGTCGCCCCGCCGCAATTGGGTGAGCAGACGGATGAAGATGGCGATATGATAGCTTAGATAATCGACCCCGCGTCCCCAGCCGCTCGCCCGGCCCAAATTGGTCGTGCGCAGGCGGCGAATATCGACCCCATCGGCCAGCGTGCGCAAGGGCAGGCAGGGGCCATCGGCATAGGGGTGGCGCGATGCATGGGCGATGACCGTCCAGCCGCGCGCTGCCAGATCGCGGCCAAGGTCGGCGGCGATTTGCGCGGTGGCGCTATTATCCGGGAAATAAAAACGGTTGCAGATGTGGATGCGGGGGGTGGGCGCGCCCATCATCACCCGCCGCGTACCGCGCCCTCGGCGCGCATGCGTTCATACCAGCCTATGGTATCGGCTATGCCGGTTTCGAGCGGGGTTTGCGCTTGCCAGCCGAGCGCGGTCAATTTGGTTGAATCGATGCGCTTACGCGGGGTGCCGTCGGGCTTGGTCGCGTCAAACGCCAATTGCCCGGCAAAACCGGCTTGGCGACAGATGATCGTGGCGAGTTCGGCGATGCTCACCTCCTGCCCGCTGCCGACGTTGATCGGCGCTTCGTCGTCATAATTTTCAGCAAGGAAGCACAGCGCATCGGCGAGGTCATCGACGTGCATAAATTCGCGCAAGGGCGTGCCGCTGCCCCAGATGGTAAGCGTGTCGGCACCGCTGTCGCGCGCATCCACCGCCTTGCGGATCAGCGCGGGGAGGACATGGCTGGTCGCCAGGTCGAAATTATCGTCGGGGCCGTAGAGGTTGGTCGGCTGCGCGGCGATGAAGTTGCAGCCATATTGGCGGCGATAGGCTTGGCAAAGCTTTATCCCGGCGATCTTGGCGATCGCATACCAGATATTGGTTTCCTCCAGTGGGCCGGACAGCAACGCCTCCTCGACGATTGGTTGTGCGGCGAGCTTGGGATAAATGCAGGAGGAGCCGAGAAAGATCAGCTTTTCAACGCCGTGGCGGTGCGCTGCCTCTATCACCGCCAATTCGATGTGCAGGTTGTCGCGCAGGAAATCGACCGGCAGGCTGTTATTGGCGTGGATGCCGCCGACCTTTGCCGCCGCCAGAAAGACAATCTCTGGCCGGTTGGTGGCAAACCAGCCATCCACCGCCGCTTTGTCAGTAAGGTCGAGTTGGTCGCGCGGGGCGGTGAGGATGGTGCAATCCACACCCCCCAAACGGCGCACTATGGCGCGCCCGACCATCCCATTATGGCCGGCAACGAAAATGCGTTTGCCGATCAGCCGTGCCATGCCGCGCCTGTCCTTTACCCCTGCGCCTTGCGCGCCAGTTCAAGATCGGCCGCGACCATTTCGCGCGCCAGTTCGCGCACGCTGGTTTCATGGTGCCAGCCCAATTGCTGCTGGGCCTTTTTGGGGTCGCCGAGCAGCAAATCCACCTCGGTCGGGCGGAAATAGCGCGGGTCGACTTCGACCAATGTACGTCCCGTGGCCGCGCAAATCCCCTTTTCCTCGACCCCGGTGCCCCGCCAGTTCAGCTCTATCCCCACATCTTCAAAGGCCCAGTTAACGAAATCGCGCACTGTGGTGGTCTCGCCGGTCGCCAGCACATAATCGTCAGGCTCATCCTGTTGCATCATCATCCACATGCCGCGCACATATTCGGCGGCATGACCCCAGTCGCGCTTGGCATCTAGGTTGCCGAGGTAGAGCTTATCCTGCTGGCCGAGGCTGATTGCCGCCGCCGCGCGCGTAATTTTGCGGGTGACAAAGGTTTCGCCGCGCAGCGGGCTTTCATGGTTGAACAAAATGCCGTTCGACGCGTGAATGCCATAGGCTTCGCGATAATTGACCACGATCCAATAGGCATAAAGCTTGGCCACCGCATAGGGCGAACGCGGGTAAAAGGGGGTCGTTTCGCGCTGTGGCACTTCCTGCACCAACCCATAAAGTTCAGAGGTCGACGCCTGATAGAAGCGGGTCTTTTTTTCGAGACCCAATATACGGATAGCCTCCAGCAAGCGCAGCGTGCCTATCGCATCGGCATTGGCGGTATATTCGGGCGCTTCAAAGCTGACCTGCACATGGCTTTGCGCGGCGAGATTATAAATCTCATCCGGTTGGGTTTCCTGAATGATTCGGATCAAATTGGTGCTGTCGGTCAGATCGCCATGGTGGAGGAAAAAGCGCGCATCATCGATGTGCGGATCTTGATAAATATCCTCTATCCGCGCCGTGTTGAAAGAGGAGGAGCGGCGTTTGAGCCCGTGCACGATATAATTTTTTTCGAGCAACAGGCGGGCGAGATAGGCCCCATCCTGCCCGGTGATCCCGGTAACGAGCGCAACTTTTTGCTGACTTTGCATTATCATCCCATTTTTTTGCGGATTGTGTTCGCAGGCGGCCTTAACCGCTTGCCGGGCAAGCGTCCAGCCACCAATGGCGCCTAAATGGCGAGCGTTTGTTGTATTGGTGTTGCAGCGATCAAAAATGCCGTGCGGCGACGCTTTTTGCCCAGTCACGCGTGTAGGCAAAGGGGTTCGTTCCGGTGGATTGGCGACCCGCCACCCAGTCGCCGACCGGAATGGTAAAGCCGGTTTTGCGCCGTTCGCGAATTGCCGCAGGCAGTGGTGGGCTAGTCGCTTGTCCCAAGATCGTCTTGCCATGGATGCGTCCGGCGATGATCAGTGGGGCGATGGCGCGCAACAGTTCAAGGTCGACCAGCGGTATGCGCACCTCCACACTATGCGCCATGCTCGCCCAGTCGGTGTCGCGCAGCAATTGGTTGCGCATATAAAGGCTCGCCTCCAGCGTCGCGATGCGGGTGAAATCGCGCCGGGCGCGCGCGTCCAACTGCCCCTCTATATGGGGGAGGAGGTTGAGCGCCGCCAAGCCAGCGGCGGCACGCTCTTCGCCCATCAGCGCGGGCAATTCCCATGGCATATAAAGGCCGCGCCGGACGAACCAGCTGCCCGCCAGCGTCCCGCCATATTGGAGCAGTCCCATTGCCTTGGGCGGCAGCCCCCATTGGCCTAGCCCTACCGCGCGGCCCATCCGTGCCATCACCCGTCCCATGCCGATACGTTGGATTGGCCCCAATTGCCGTCGCCAGCGCGGAATGTCGACAAAGCTGGGATAGCCGCCAAAAAATTCATCGCCGCCCAGCCCCGACAAGGCCCCCTTGAAGCCCGATGCACGGGCAAATTTGCTGATGAACCAGCTATTGGGACCATCGATGCTCGGTTGATCCATCGCGGCGAGCATCACCTCCCGATCCGCTGCAAAATCGGCGGCACCGACCATCGCCACATGATGCGGCACATCATAGGCGGCAGCGCATTGGCGGGCGAGCGGCACCTCGTCTTCCGCACGCCCTGCGTATTCGGCAAAGCCCAAGGTCAGCGCGGTGAGTCCCGGCGCATCGCATTGTTTCGCGAGCGCCAATATTGCCCCCGAATCCAGTCCAGACGACAAAAAGACCGCAATCGGCACATCGGATACCAAATGGTGGGCGACACTGTCGCGCAGCGCCGCGCCGACCTGTTCGCGAACAGTCTCCGCCGAAAGATGGGCAAATTGCGGCGCGACCATTTCGGCGTCGGCGAGCAGGGCGCTGATCTGCACATAGGGGCGGGGCGCGCCCATTTGCCCACGCGTTACCTGCAGAATATGGCCGGCGGGCAGGCATTTGATCGCGCGGATACTGGTAAAGGGTTCGGGGACGGAGCCGAGCATATAAAAGCCCGCTTCACCCGCCGGATCGCTTTCGCGCGATATAGCCGCGGATTGCAGCAACGCCTGCACCGAAGATGCAAAGCGCAAGCTGCGTCCATCATCGGCATAATAGAGCGGCTTAATGCCATAGGGCCCGCGTACGAGGGTCAGCGTTGCGGCGCGTGCATCCCACAGGCCGATCGCAAACATACCGCGCAGCCGGGCGAAAATGGCATCGCCCCATTGGGCAAAGCCGCGCAATATCACCTCTGTATCGCTTTGGGTGCGAAAGCCATGACCAAGCGCCTGCAATTCGGCGCGCAGCGCGCGATAATTATATATTTCGCCGTTAAAGACGATGGTTCGCCCATCGCCATCGTGCATTGGCTGCAACCCATCCTCGCTGAGGTCGATGAAGGCGAGCCGCCGATGGCCAAAACCGATCCGTCGGTCGTCGGCTACCCAATTGGCGAAGCCATCCGGCCCGCGCGCAGCCATCGCATCACGAAGGCGAGTCAATTCACCATCGTCGACGCCGTCGGCCGCTGGATGATAGGAAAAGATGCCAACAATGCCACACATGCGGCGCGCGATGTGCGTGCGATTCGCTGGGCCGTCAAGCAAAACCCATATAGCGAATTTGGATGCAGCCTATTTTGCGCCGCGTTTATGGATGGCAGTGGTTATCGTGTGCGCGGCAATCAGCATGTCCAGCCATAGGGAACAATATTTTACATAGTAAAAATCGTAGGATAATTTGACCCTTGTATCGTCAATTCCGGCAACATGACCCTGGTTGACCTGTGCCCAGCCGGTGATCCCGGGCTTGATCGCGTGGCGATAGTGATAAAAGGGTAACGCCTGTTCGTACCAGAGCGTCAGTTCGACCGCTTCGGGTCGCGGGCCGATCAGGCTCATTTCCCCGCGCAGCACGTTGATGAGTTGCGGCAGTTCGTCGATCCGCGTCTTGCGCAGGAAATTGCCGACGCGGGTGATGCGGGGGTCGGCGTCCTGCGTAATCGCGGCATCGCGCGCCTCAGCATCATTGGTTGCCGGGTCATCGGGCAGACGCATCGTCCGAAACTTGATTATCGTGAAGCTGCGCGCGCGATAGCCGGTGCGTTCCTGTCGAAAGAGCACGCCGCCGGGCGATTCAAGGCGAATGGCGATGGCGGCCAGCAGCATCAACGGCCAGGTGAGGAGCAGCAAGGTCGCGGCCCCCACATAATCCATAATTTGTTTGACGCGCAGGTAAAATTGATTGGGATTGAGCGTCCCGAAACTATTGTCCGAAATGCTCGTCACATCGACCGTGCCGCTAAATTGTTCAGCAAGGTGTCTCCAGTGATAGACGGGCACCCCGGCGAGCAGGCTGCGCATCATCGCTTGGTCCCAGCCTGATGGGTGGCGGGCATCCAAATCAGCCACCACCCCATCGACCGCGACAATCGGGTCGTTCGGCAGTTTGAGGCGCACCAAAGTGATGGCATCTTGCTGTGCCAAGCCATTGACCCGCCCGCCGGGAATTACGGCAAAGCGCAAGCGGCGGCGGCGCGATGTCACGCGTTCGGTTGCCACGAAAAAGCCTAGCGCCAGCACAAAATGGGTGAACATCTGCACCCGGCTATAATCAATCCGGGCAAAGATGGGGACGATCGCAAAAATGGCAAAGGCGATGATGACGGTCGGCACCGAATAAGTGGCGGTGGTCGCGCCGCGAAAGGGAACCATGGAACGCGCGGCATAATAGCCGGTGAGCAGCGCGGCCGCGCTCAACAGCCCGCTGTAGAGGATGCGCGGATCGCTGATCGGCACCCCGTCATAGAGCGCGCGAGCGGTCATCGGCAGCAGGATGCACAGGAACAGCCCCATCCCCACCTGAAAACGGATTCGTTCGGTCAGCAGGCGCGGTTGCCGCACCGCGTCGGGGTGTAAATTGCCCGCTTTGACCGGGACGATGCCAAAATCATCGCCCGCGCGCCCATCCGCAGGCGCGGCTTGGGATGCCGCCACGTCGATGCCGGGTGAAGATGGCGTAGGGTGCGTCAAGCGGCTTGCCCTATTGTTTGCGCGTCAGGTTGCGCATCGCCCCCTCCAACCCGTCGAGGGTCAGCGGGAACATGCGGTCATTCATCACCTGCCGGATGATCTTGGTCGATTGCGAATAGCCCCAATGCTGTTCGGGCACCGGGTTGATCCACGCCGCCGCCGGATAGGTGTTGGTCAGGCGCTGCATCCAGACAAGGCCCGCTTCTTCGTTGAAATGTTCGACGCTGCCGCCGGGGTGGGTGATTTCATAGGGGCTCATTGCCGCATCGCCGACAAAGATCAGCTTATAATCATGGCCATATTTGTGCAAAATATCCCACATCGGCGTGCGTTCGGAAAAACGACGGCGATTATCCTTCCACACCCCTTCATAGGGGCAGTTGTGGAAATAGAAAAATTCGAGGTTCTTGAACTCGCTCGATGCCGCGCTGAACAATTCCTCACATAATTTGATAAAGGGGTCCATCGACCCGCCAACGTCAAGGAACAGTAGCACCTTGACTGCATTATGCCGCTCGGCGCGCATGTGAATGTCAAGCCAGCCCTGCCGCGCAGTGCCGTTGATCGTCGCGTCGAGGTCGAGTTCCTCCGCCGCCCCTTCGCGGGCAAAGCGGCGCAGGCGGCGCAGCGCAATCTTGATGTTGCGCGTGCCCAGTTCACGATTATTGTCGAGGTTGCGAAATTCGCGCTTGTCCCACACTTTCAGTGCGCGCTTATGCTTGGATTCGCCGCCGATCCGCACCCCTTCGGGATTATAACCCGAATTGCCATAGGGGCTGGTGCCGCCGGTGCCGATCCATTTATTGCCGCCTTCGTGGCGGCCCTGTTGTTCCTCGAGCCGCTTTTTGAGCGTCTCCATGATCTCTTCCCAGCCGCCCAATGATTCGATAGCGGCCATTTCCTCCTCACTCAGAAATTTTTCGGCGACCGCCCGCAACCATTCGGAGGGGATTTCGGCACCATTTTCGGCCCAACTGCCTTCCAGCCCCTTGAATATTTTGGCAAAAACCTGATCGAAACGATCAATCTGCCCTTCATCCTTCACATAGATAGCGCGCGAGAGATAATAAAAATCCTCCGGCTTGCGGTCGATCACCTCCGCATCGAGCGCTTCGAGCAGCAACAAATGTTCCTTGAGGCTGGCCGATATGCCCGCTGCGCGCAATTCGTCGAGGAAGCCCAAAAACATGCCGATGTCCCAAATTTCCAAGCGCGATCGTCACGGGCGCGCTACGCCGTCCAAGCATGATTTGCATGCTTTGCCAAGCAGCTAGCTGTGCGCTGGCGCACAATATTCGGTCAGCTTGGCGAAAGCTTGCGCAAGGTAAATAGCGTGCGGGCAGCAATCGGGGAACAGATTTGCGCGCAATTGGGTCGTAAACGGGGCAGTCGCCCATTTTTGGAGTATATGTGATGCAACCGAAATCTCTCCGCCTTCTCGGCCTTGCAATGGTCGCGGCGTCGGGCCTGTGGGCAACCAACGCCAGCGCTGCCTGCAATGATGGCCGCAACCGTAACGTGACCGTGGTCAATCGCACGGCGGTGACGGTGCGTGAGCTATATGGCTCGCGCGTTACCACATCGTCGTGGGAAGAAGATGTTCTGGGTTCGCGCGTCCTGCCGTCGGGCCAGTCGATCAACGTCAACTGGGATGATAACAGCTGCGAATGTCTGTTCGACTTCAAGGCGGTGCTGACCAACGGCAATGAAATTGTCGCCCGCCGGGTTAACGTCTGCGCGGTCAGCAACTGGGTCATCCAGTAAGCGCCGGGCGTTACGTCCAATATTTTAACAGGGGAATCGCCATCCGTACCATCGGTGCGGGTGGCGATTTTTGTGCGCAGATATTGACGCGCTGTTAACCATGTCTGTGCCATGGCGGTGTCGATTGTCACGGATTTGGGACAGACGACACCATGAAGGCGGAAAAAATTACCGACGGCACACCGATGATCGATGCCGAACTGGCGAATAAGTGCAGCGAATTGGCGCTGGGCTGTGCCGAAATTGGTGGCCAGATAGAGGGGGTGACCGGCGACCTCAGCGAACAGATGGAACGTTTGGGGCGGTTGGAGCAGTTGACTGCTGATCTGGAGGTTGATCAAGCACAGGTCGCGCGCGCCACCGAAGAGGCGCGCCTGCTGTCGGCTCGCGCGACCGAAAATATTACCAACAGCGCGACGCAAATATCGTCGAGCATCGAAGAAATTCAGGCGCTGTCGGGGCTGATCGAACGACTGGGCAATCATGTGACCGGCTTTGCCGCCGCGATGGATCAGGTGCGCAGCGTGTCGAGCAGCATCGAAACCATTGCCAAGACGACCAATATGCTTGCGCTCAATGCCGCGATTGAGGCGGAGCGCGCCGGGGATGCTGGCCGCACCTTTGCCGTGGTGGCGAGTGAGGTCAAAAAGCTCGCCGGCCATACGCGCGAAGCAACCGTTGAAATCAAGCGCACGGTCGCCAGCTTGGCAGGCGAGGCGGAGGAATTGACCCGCCAAATTCGCACCAGTGTTGCCGAGAGTGGCAAGGCCGAACGTGGTTTTGCCCGCATTGCCGAAGTGCTGAATCAAGCGGTTGATCTGGTGGGCCTCGTCGATGCGCAGGGTGACCAGATTGCGTCGAGCGCATCGCTGATCCACGGCAACAGCCAGCAAATTCGCCATGCGTTGCAAGATTATGGGTCAAGTGTCCGTCAATCGACCGACAAATTGGCTCGCGCGCACCGCGATGCTGGCGATCTGGAGCGGGTTTCCAACCGACTATTTCATGTGCTCGTCGCATCTGGCGTCGCGCCGGAGGATAATCGTTTCGTCGAATATGCGATGGCACAGTGCAAGCGGATCACCGAATTGACCGAAGCAGCGGTGACCAAGGGTGAGCTTACCCTCGAGCAGATGTTCGACAATCAATATCAGCTGATAGAGGGCAGCAATCCCGAACGTTTCCGCACCGGCCTCACCGATTGGGCGACCAAAAATTGGCAGCCGATCCTTGATGAAATTGCCGATTTCGACCCGCACATCATGGCGACCGTCTGTTCATCAAGTGATGGCTATCTGCCGACCCATGTGTCGCGTCTGTCGCGCGCGCCGACAGGCGATGTTGCGCACGACACCAAATATTGCCGCAACGGGCGGATCATATTTGCCCCCTGCGATGTAGAGGGCAAGGCGTCGACCGCCCCATTCCACATGGCGATTTACCGGCATGAAGGCGATGGCACCAATTATGAGGTGACGCGCAACGTTTATTGCCCGCTCTATGTGCGCGGGCGGCGCTGGGGCGATCTGGAGGTTGCCTATATTCTGTAAAAGCTGCCGTCAGTTGCCCTGACGCCGCGCCATGAAGGCGAGCCGTTCAAACAGCATCACATCCTGCTCATTTTTGAGCAGCGCGCCATGTAGCGGTGGAATCGCCTTGGCCGGGTCGCGATTTTGCAGGACGTCGAGCGGCATATCCTCATTGAGGAGCAATTTCAGCCAGTCGATAAGCTCGCTGGTTGACGGTTTTTTCTTGAGGCCGGGTACGTCGCGCACTTCGTAGAAAATATCCATCGCCCGGCCGACCAATATCTTTTGAATGCCGGGGAAATGCACGTCGATGATCGCCTGCATCGTGTCGCGGTCGGGGAATTTGATATAATGAAAAAAGCAGCGGCGCAAAAAGGCGTCGGGCAAATCCTTTTCATTGTTCGACGTGATGACGACAATTGGTCGTTCGGCCGCCGCGATGCGTTCGCCGGTTTCATAAACGTCAAACGCCATACGGTCGAGTTCGTGGAGCAGGTCGTTCGGAAACTCGATATCCGCCTTGTCAATCTCATCAATCAGGAGGACAGGCAGCTGGGGCGAGGTAAAGGCTTCCCATAATTTACCGCGCTTGATGTAATTGCCAATGTCATGGACGCGTTCGTCGCCCAATTGCCCATCGCGCAGACGTGCCACTGCATCATATTCATAAAGGCCTTGCTGTGCCTTCGTGGAAGATTTGATGTGCCAGGTGATGAGCGGTGCGCCAATGGCCTTGGCGATTTCTTCAGCAAGAACCGTTTTGCCGGTGCCCGGTTCGCCCTTTACCAGCAGCGGGCGGCGTAATGTCACCGCCGCATTGACCGCGACCTTCAGATCATCGGTTGCGACATAATTGCTGGTACCCTCGAATCGCATGCGTGCCACCTTACGTAAACGTCAACGTAAGGTGCATAGCAGGGGTGGGCCATTGTGCAAAGCAGGGGCGCTATGCCCCAAATGTGATGTTAAAAATCTTCGCGCACACTTTCACGCATAGCCAGCATGTCCCACAACCCGCGATGTTGTGACAACATTTGCTGCGCGCCGAAGAGTAGCGCCCGTTCGACCGCAGGGTTGCCGCTTTTTTGCGCGATCAATGTCATGGTTTGTTGCAGATCAGGCAGGTGCGCTGCCATCGCTTTTACATCGAGGCGTTGCGCTGCAGCATCGAGCACCGCGCGAATCGCGCGCCAGTCGAGCGCCAATGCAATAGCCGCGCCAAGCGCGCAGCCATTGCGTTCGGATTGGCCGAGCATGTCAATCGCATGCCCCTGCGCAATCACCGTTGTTTCGCATTGATGTTGACCGGCCGTGCTCGGCATCGGTCCCGCACCTACGGCAAGCGCGGCGAGGTAGGCCCTTTCGCGACCAAAGGCATCCACTGCTTGTTCTGCCCAATTGCGGTCGTCGCCCTGTGCGACGCGTGCGGCGGCAAAGTCCATTAAACCGGGGTGACGGCCATGGAGCAGACTGAAAAAATGCACGGCATCGGCCAGATTGCGGGTTGCGCCGCGGCCATCGACCAATTTGCGCGATGTGACATAGGGGTGCGAAATCGTCCCCTCATTGGTGACGAGCGCGTCCAATGTGCGCAGTAAATCATTGGCTTCGGTGATGCGAAGGGGGTGCACCATCATCGACGTTCCCAGCGTTAAACTGTTGCTGCACATGGGAAATACCCCATGCGTGATGCCCCTCTCTACGCCGGGCTAGGTAAAGGGGGAGTTTATGCCGTTGCCCCGATTTGGGACGGAGCGGGATTTTTTCGGTGGCCCCGGATTAATCCTGGTCGGGCGTCAACAAGCGGTGCAGATGGACGATGACATATTTCATTTCAGCATCATCGACGGTGCGTTGTGCCGCGCCGCGCCATGCCGCCTCTGCTGCTTTATAGTCAGGATAAAAGCCAACAACGTCGATCGCCGACAGATCCTTGAAATCCAAAGTTCGGGGGTCTTTGACGCGACCGCCAAACACCAAGTGCATTTTGCTCATAGGGGCGACTCATTTTGGCGCATGTCTGCGCTGGGGGGGGAGGGTGGCGCGCCCTACCAATCTGCAGCGGCAAGGACAAGTTTAGCCACCGGTATATTCGTCATCCACTTCGGCTTCGTCGCGGCGGCGCTGCACCAAATTATTGGCGAGATAGCCGAGTACAGCCCCCGCGACCAACCCTGCAGCAATTGCGGCGATGGGGCGTTCGGCAACCAATCCGCGCGACGCGTGGAGGGCCTTGTCATATGCGCCGCGGCCCTTGGCCACAAACGCACTGCTGTCGGCGCGGTTGCGCGCTTCCCCATAGACACTGGCGATTCGCGCGCGCGCGGCTGTCGCCGCATCACGTGCACCATCTGACAGCGCGCTCACACTGGCGCTGGCGCGTGTGCGGCGCTGATCCAATTTTTCCATCCAATTGTTAGTCGCCATGGGGAGCCTCCTGATTATCATTGTCCGAGGGCGGCAGATCGATTGCGTCACCCTGCGCCGCTTCGCCCTCTGCCAATGCTTCGCTGAACGAGAGCTTACCCGCCGCCCAGCCATAGCCGCGCTGGAGTAAGCCTGGGGCATGTGCAATCAACGGGCGACGGAAAATCCATGCAAGGAGCGCTGCAATACCAAAGCCAATGCGCACGGGGTGCGCGCGGACGTGGGCGATCATTTCACGTCGGGCGGTGGTGAGGCTGGTTTTGGCACTCTTTGCTGCATCTGCCTTCAACCGTGCCGGGGTAAGGCGCGCACGCGTCGCACCGATGCTGGAGAGCAGGTGCTGACGGCTGGCCGCCGCGCGTTCGCCTGCGGCTTCGACTTTTTCGACGTCCGTGCTCAATTCTGCCGCCATGCGCTGAGGGCACGTTGCAAGGTGCGCAAGTTGGACCGGACAATAAACGCAGCGATCGCGGCTAACAGCATCAGCGCAGCGGGCACCAGAAAGCCGGCCCAAGGGCTGGCCAGCCAAATGTTGAGCGCGATAACGCCCGCAAGCGCGAGGCTCAGCAGGCCGATAAGCGCAAAGCTGAGTGCCGCCACCCCCCAGATCGACATGGATTTGAGCGTTGCGGCTACAACGCTGCCGAGTGCGGCGAGCAGCGCGCGCTCATTGGCTGCAGCTGACTGCGCATCGGCAATCAATTGCTTGATTGCGGTTGCTGCATTGTCGCTCTCGTCCATATTCTGGCCGGGGGGTGGCGTCTCGTTCATGGCTGTTTAGGCATCGCGTCCCGAACGCAGCAGGCGAGCCAGCATGAAGCCGACAACTGCCGCGCTGCCGATGGCGACTGCCGGGCTTTTGCGCACGAAGTCGCGGGTTGCCTCAACCAATTCGTCGAGGTCCTTTTCATCAAGCGCACCAGCAAGTTCGGACACTTTGGTTGCCGCCGAACGAGCAAAATCGCCATATTGTTCACCGACCTTGTCATCGACGGTGCTCGCCGAATCGTGGATGATTTTGGCCAATCCTTCCAGCCCTTCGGCGGCGCGGGTTTTGCCATGGCGTGCGGCGTCGCGCGCCTTGTCGGTTGCTTCGCCATAAAGGCGCGAAACCTCATCACCGATTTCACCGGCCTTACGCGTGGCTTCGGCGCGGATCGATTCAGCCTTGGCCTTTACATTTTCGCCAGCGGTCTTGGCGCGTTCGCTCGTGCTAGCTTTGGGGGCAGATTTTTTGGCGGCGGGCTTCTTGGTCGGCGCCTTTTTGGGTGCGGCGGGTTTGGCCGGCTTTGCAGCAGGGGATTTGGCCATATATTTTTCCTTTCCAATCGTTTGGCGCGGCATGGACGTTGCGGGGTTCGACTGTGTTACGCGCCTATAGCGCAACATGGGGAGGATCGCCAAATTTTCCAGAGGGGACGGGATAAATTTGCTGCGCAGCAACATTGCCTTTGGCCGCTCCGCTTTCTACAGCGCCTTCACTCGCGCCACTTAGCCCAAGAGGGGAAATTACATGACCGCCATCATCGACATTCACGGCCGCCAGATTCTGGATTCGCGCGGTAACCCGACGGTGGAGGTGGACGTGCTGCTCGACGATGGCAGCTTTGGCCGCGCGATGGTGCCGTCGGGCGCATCGACCGGCGCGCATGAAGCGGTCGAATTGCGCGACGGCGACAAGAGCCGCTGGATGGGCAAGGGGGTCAGCAAGGCGGTCGAAGCGGTCAATTCGACGCTAGCCGAAGCGGTGCTGGGCATGGATGCGGAGGATCAGCGCGACATCGACGCGGCGATGATCGAGGCCGATGGCAGCCCCAACAAGGGCAATGTCGGGGCGAATGCGATTTTGGGCGTCAGCCTCGCGGTTGCGCGCGCGGCGGCGGACGCCCGTGGGCTGCCGCTCTATCGTTATGTCGGCGGGGCGGGGGCGCATGTCCTGCCGGTGCCGATGATGAATATTTTGAACGGCGGTGCGCATGCCGACAACCCGATCGACTTTCAGGAATTCATGGTGATGCCGGTTGGGGCGGACAGCCTGATGGAAGCGGTGCGTTGGGGCAGTGAGATTTTCCATACGCTCAAGAAAATGCTGCACGATCGCGGTCTGTCGACCGCGGTGGGGGATGAAGGCGGCTTTGCCCCCAATTTGTCGAGCACGCGCGATGCGCTCGACATCATCCTCGCCGCGGTGGAAAGCGCGGGCTATCGTCCCGGCAGCGACGTGGTGTTGGCGCTCGATTGCGCGGCGACCGAATTTTTCAAAGATGGTGCCTATCATATGGCGGGCGAAGGCAAGACGCTCGACCCGCATGGCATGGCCGATTACCTCGCCGCGCTGGTCGCCGATTATCCGATCAAGTCGATTGAAGACGGCATGGCGGAGGATGATTTCACCGGCTGGAAGGTGCTGACCGATAAATTGGGGGCCAAGGTGCAATTGGTTGGCGATGATCTGTTCGTCACCAACAGCAGCCGGCTCGCCGACGGGATAAAGGGCGGGCTGGCCAACAGCCTGTTGGTCAAGGTCAACCAGATCGGTACCTTGTCCGAAACGCTTGACGCGGTCGCGATGGCGCAGCGCGCGCGCTACACCGCCGTCATGTCGCACCGGTCGGGGGAGACGGAGGATTCGACGATTGCCGATCTGGCGGTCGCCACCAATTGCGGGCAGATCAAGACCGGGTCATTGGCGCGCTCGGACCGCTTGGCCAAATATAATCAGCTGATTCGCATTGAGGAGGAATTGGGCAGCGCCGGGCGCTATGCCGGGCAGAGCATTTTTGCCTAAATTATAGCCGCGTCACGCGAAACCCCGCCCCGGCGAGCAGGGTGGGGAGGGCATTTGGCCCCACCAAATGGCCGCTGCCGACCGCGACCAACAGCCGCCCGTGCGCATTGCCGAGCCGCTGCGCCCATGCGCGATTGCGCGCCGTGACCAAGGGTTCGACCAGCCATGGGGTGCGGGCAAGCTCCGCATCTGCGAGCCGCGCGATACTTTCGGCATCGCCCGCCGCCCATGCGCGCAGCAGCGCCGCCGCCTTGGCGCGCGCATCCCCCCCATCGGCGATGCTGAGCGACAGGCCGCGGGCCTGTAGCGCCGGGTCAATATCGTCAAAGGCGCGCAGTTGATCGACCGCCCGTTCCAGCCCTTCGACCGGCTTGCCGGCCGCTGCAAAGCGCGCGCTGAGCGATGTTTCGACCCCATATGCCGGGTTTAGCCCCCAGCTTGCCGCGCGCGCATTGCCGAGCCGCAGCGCCAGCGACCAGCTTTCGGTCTGGTCGGCGTCGTCTTCGTCCATCCCGACATAATCGGCCAAATGGGCAGCCGCCGCCGAACCGATACGGGCGCTGAGCGGGGGCACCGGTTCATCTGTTGCCATGCGGTTTGCCAAGGGGGCGGCGGCGGCGAGTTCGGCAGGCGCAAGTTCGAGCACCAGCCGGTCCGATGCGGCAATCGCCGCCGCGACCCGTGCGTCCTGCCACGCCACCCCGGCGGGTAGCGCATGTACCGAACCAAGCAGATATATTCGCGTCCCGTCACGTTCGGCGAGCCACAGCGGCGGGTGTGCATCACCCGACAATATTGGCGGCGGCGCGCTGCAGCCGCCGATCAGCAGGGCGATGAGGGGGGCGAGCGCCCCGCGCATCAATAGGCGATCCGTTCGACGGAGAGGCCGCGTGCACGCAGCATGGCAATGACGCTATCTTCACCCGCCAAATGCCCCGCGCCGACCGCGATGAAGGTCGCGCCGCTGCCATTGTCGAGCCGGGTCTTGATCCAATCGGTCCAGCGGGTGTTGCGGTTGGTCAGCAGCCGCGCGCGCAGCGCCGGGTGGTCTTCGAGCCCCTGGTTCATCGCGGCGGCGAGCGCGTCGGGGTTGCCCGCCGACCAATCGGCCAGCATTTGCGGCATCTGCGGGCCGTTGCCCGTTGCCTGTTCGGCGCTCGACAACAGCACCGCCACCTGTTCATCCATCGGCATCTCATCGAAAAGCGCCAATTGTTCGTCCGCCGTTTCGAGGCCGAGGATCGGCTTGTGCGCGGCTTGGGCGGCATGGGTCAGCACCGCCTCTGCCCCCTGCGCCGGGTCATAGCCCTGCTGGACAAGCGGCAATATGTTGAGCAAGATCGCCGGCAGCCAAGGTTCGCGATTTTCAAAGGCGGCAACCGGCATATGGACGCTTTCCATCGCCCGGCGGTAGGTGGCATATTGCGCACCGTCCATCCGCGATTGCATCGTCCGCCCGTCGGTGGCGGTCGATTGGGCGTTCATCCGGCTCGCCGCATCGTCATTGGCACCGGCGGGAAGTTCGAGCACCAATGTATCGGCATTGTTAAAGGCATCGGCAATCGCTTCGTCGAACCAGCTCAGCCCGGCGGGGAGCATATGGACGGTGCCAAAGAGGTAGATGATGCTGTCATCGTCGCGCACCACCCATAGCGCCGGGTCGGCATCGCGCGCTTGGTCATTGGTACTCGGCGCTGTGCTCGCCGCCGGGGCGGTTGAGGTGGCTTGCTGCGCCTTGGCGGGGCTGAGCGGCAGGAGGCAGAGGGCAAGCGCTGCAAGCGCGGCGCGCAGCGGCAGGAAAATGATGTGGCGCACGCGAGTTTCCCTTTCCATTTTTTGCGCGTTGAACGCCCGCTTCCCTTGACCTCTTCGGCCCCGATTGGCAAGGCGAGCCGCAGTTTGTTGCAGTGCGCCATAAATCGGTAGCGGCCGGTTTGGGCTTTGGGTGAAGGATGGCATTTTGGCCGATAATGCAAAGCCGCTCTGCTTTCAGGATATCATCCTGACGCTCCACGCTTATTGGGGCGCGCGCGGCTGCGCGATTTTGCAACCCTATGACATGCGGATGGGGGCGGGGACATTCCACCCGGCAACGACGTTGCGCGCGCTGGGGCCGGAGCCGTGGCAGGCGGCCTATGTCCAGCCGAGCCGCCGTCCGACCGACGGGCGCTATGGCGAAAACCCCAATCGCTTGCAGTATTATTACCAATATCAGGTCATATTAAAGCCCAGCCCGCCCGATTTGCAGGCACTCTACCTCGGCAGTCTTGCTGCCATCGGCATTGACCCGATGCTGCACGATATCCGCTTTGTCGAGGATGATTGGGAAAGCCCGACACTTGGCGCCTGGGGGCTGGGTTGGGAAGTTTGGTGCGACGGGATGGAGGTGACGCAATTCACCTATTTCCAGCAGGTCGGCGGCTTTGACTGCAAGCCGGTGGCGGGTGAAATCACCTACGGCCTCGAGCGATTGGCGATGTATATTCAGGGGGTCGATAATGTCTATGACCTCGACTTTAACGGCGCGGGCGTTCGCTATGGCGACGTCTTTCTGGAAAATGAGCGGCAATTTTCGCGCTGGAATTTTGAGGTTGCGGACACCGATGTCTTGCTGCGCGGCTTTGAAGCGGCGGAGGCGGAATGTCAGCGGGCGATTGCCGCTGATGTGCCGCTCGCCGCTTATGATCAGGTGATAGTGGCATCGCACCTGTTCAACCTGTTGCAGGCGCGCGGGGTGATTTCGGTGCAGGAACGCGCCAATTACATCGCGCGGGTGCGCGACCTTGCCAAGGGCAGCTGCGCGGCATGGATGGCCAAAAATGGGTGGGCCGCCTGATGAGCGACTTTTTGCTCGAACTATTGTCGGAGGAGATACCGGCACGGATGCAGGCCAAGGCCAAGGAGGATTTGGCCCGCTTGTTCGGCGATGCGCTGGCCAAGGCAGGCTTGCAGGCGGCGGCGCTCGAAACCTTTGCCACCCCGCGCCGATTGGCCTTGATCGCGCGCGGCCTGCCCGATGCGACCGACCCGGTGCGGGAGGAGACAAAGGGCCCCAAAATTGGCGCGCCGCAAGCGGCAATCGATGGCTTTTTGCGCAAGACCGGGCTTAGCCAAGACCAATTGGTTAAACGGGGCGGTGTCTATTTCGCACAGGTCGAACGCGGCGGACGGGCGAGCGCCGATGTCTTGGCAGAGGCGATACCGCCGATCATTCGCGCCTTTCCTTGGCCCAAGTCGCAGCGCTGGGGCGCATCCTCCCTCTCCAGCGATGCCTTGCGCTGGGTTCGCCCATTACAGGGCATCGTCGCTTTATTGGGCGATAGGGTGGTGCCGGTCGCGATAGAGGATATCGTCAGCGGGCGGACGACCATGGGGCACAGGTTCCACAGCGATGGGCCAGTCAGCATCGCCAACCCGGGCGCCTATGTCGAGGCGCTGCGCGCGGCGCATGTCATTGTCCATTTTTCGGAGCGGTGCCAGATCATCCGCGATGGCGCGGCGCGCGTCGCGGCGGCGGCAGGGCTGACGGTGATCGCCGACGAAGCCTTGGTGGCCGAAAATGCTGGGCTGACCGAATGGCCGGTACCGCTGCTCGGCCGGTTCGATGCCGACTATCTGACCGTCCCGCCAGAGGTGATCCAGCTTACCGCGCGGGTGAACCAGAAGTATTTCGTCTGCGCCGATGCGACAGGCGCGCTCAGCAATGCCTTTGTCTGCACCGCCAATATCATGGCAGCAGATGGTGGCGCGGCGATCATCGCGGGCAATCAAAAAGTGCTGGCGGCCCGGCTCGCCGATGCGAAATTTTTCTGGGAACAGGATTTGAAAATCCCGCTCGACCAGCAAGCGGAAAAATTATCGCACATCACCTTTCATGAAAAATTGGGCACGCTCGCCGACAAGGTTGAACGGGTGGCCAATTTGGCGCGCTGGCTGGCAGAAGAGGGGATTGTGCCGGGGTGCGACCCAGTGCTTGCCGAACGCGCGGCGCGGCTCGCCAAGGCAGATCTTGTGACCGGCATGGTCGGCGAATTTCCCGAACTACAGGGCGTGATGGGCGGATATTATGCCCGCGCGCAGGGCGAAGGGGATGCCATCGCCGATGCCATCCGCGACCATTATAAGCCAGTCGGCCAAGGCGATGCGGTGCCGAGCGCGCCGGTAACGGTGGCGGTCAGTCTGGCAGATAAGCTCGATACCATCGCTGGATTCTTTTCTGAGAATGAAAAGCCGACAGGGTCAAAAGACCCGTTTGCGCTTAGGCGAGCGGCATTGGGCGTGTTGGCAATGATATTCGCCAACAAACTTCGAATTGACCTAAGGGACGCGCTTCTAGAGGCGACGTGGCGGCAACCATTTGGACGTCAACTGGATCCAACGTTGCTTGCGAACAGGACGTTCGGCGAGTTGGCGCGTTTCATCCGAATGGGAAGAGACGTTGCCGTTGATTTATATCGACAACTTCGCGCTCAAGCCGATGACCGAGCTGTGGAGTTGGCAGAGCAGAACACGAAGAAACTGTATCACATCGTAGATGAAGCTATGAATTTCTTCGCCGACCGCCTGAAAGTCCAGCAGCGCGAGGCTGGGGTGCGGCATGACCTGATCGACGCGGTTTTTGCGCTGGGGGGAGAGGATGATCTTGTCCGCCTGCTCACCCGCGTCCATGCGCTGCAAGCCTTTATCGACACGGCGGATGGGGCCAATTTGCTCGCCGGTTATAAGCGCGCGGCCAATTTGCTCAAAAATGCCGATGGGGCGGATGGCGTGGCGGCAGGGACAGCGCCGACCGCTGCTGATGCGGCGCTGCTCGGCGCGCTTGATGTGGCGGAACCGCTGGCGCTGGCGGCGGTGCGCGACGAACGCTTCGCCGATGCCATGCATGCTTTGGCCGGCCTGCGCGCGCCGATCGATGCCTTTTTCACCGATGTCATGGTCAATGACCCTGACCCTGCGGTTCGTGCCTTTCGGCTCAAGCTGTTGGCGCGTTTCCGCGATGCCTGTCATGCGGTGGCCGATTTCTCGAAGATAGAGGCTTAGGGGGGTGACGGCGGCGATGCTGTCGATGTTGTCGCATGCGGCATCGGCGACGCCCGCTGCCGCTGCTGCTGTCGACGCCGACACGCTGACCATAGCCATCATCATCGGCGGCACCCTTATCGCCATGCCGATCCTCTGGTTGGGGATAATGCGCCTGTCGAGCCTGTTCGGCTGGAGTGGCTTGGCAGACAAATATCGCTTTGACGGTGAAATGCCGACGGGTGGACAAGGATTCACCAACGCGTCGATGTCGCTCAGCACGCGATTCTTGCCGCTAAATTATAATGGTTGCGTCACCATGGTGGTGGCGGGTGATGCGCTATATTGCCGCTTGTGGCGGCTATTTTCCTATGCGCACCCGCCGCTGCGTCTGCCCTGGGCGGTAATCGAAACTATCGACAGGCAAAAAAGCCTTTTCTCGACCATCCGGGTGGTGCGCGTCAAAGGCTGTGCGACACATTTATTGCTGCGCGGGGCGATGGCCGATGCTGTCGAACAGGCGTGGCGCACACATGTTGGTGGATAGGGGAAATTTGGTGCAAGCGTTGGTTCACAAGTTCGGCGGACAGGCAACAACCAGCGAAAGGTCCAAGGCGCTGCTAGGCGGCAAGGGCGCGAACCTTGCCGAAATGGCGGCGATTGGCCTCCCGGTGCCGCCGGGCTTTACGCTCGCAACGCCGGTCTGCGCGGCTTATTATGCCAATGGTCGCGCCTTTGATGATGGTCTGCGTGCACAGGTGGCGGCGGGGATCGCGCATATAGAGGGTTTGACCGGCCGCCGCTTTGGCGATGCGGCGAATCCCTTGCTGGTTTCTGTGCGTTCGGGTGCGCGGGTTTCGATGCCGGGGATGATGGACACGGTGCTCAACCTCGGCCTCAACGACGCGAGCGTGGAGGGGTTGGCGGCGGGGAGCGGCGATGCCCGTTTTGCGTGGGACAGTTACCGCCGTTTCATCCAAATTTATGCCGACGTCGTCCTGGGTCTGCCGCATAGCGACTTTGAAGATGCGCTCGAAATCGCCAAGGAAGACCGCGACTATACGCTCGACACCGAAATGACGGCGCAGGATTGGCGCGCGCTGGTCGGCGAATATAAGGCGATTGTTGCGGCTGCCTTGGGACGCCCCTTTCCAGAGGATGTCCACGAACAATTATGGGGGGCGATCGGCGCGGTGTTCGAAAGCTGGGAAAGCGACAGGGCGCGGGTGTACCGCCGGCTCAACGCCATTCCGGCCGAATGGGGCACGGCGGTTAATGTGCAGGCGATGGTGTTCGGCAATATGGGCGATACATCGGCGACCGGGGTTGCCTTTACCCGCGACCCGGCAACCGGCACACGCCAATATTATGGCGAATATCTGGTCAATGCGCAGGGGGAGGATGTCGTCGCCGGGCTGCGCACGCCCCATTATCTGACCCGCATCGCGCGCGAAGCGGCGAGCGCCAAGCCGCTGTCGATGGAAGAGGCGATGCCCGATGCCTATAGCGAACTCGCCCGTGTCTTTGACCGGCTGGAGGGGCATTATCGCGACATGCAGGACATCGAATTTACCGTGGAACGCGGTAAATTATGGATGCTGCAAACCCGTTCGGGCAAGCGCACCGCCAAGGCCGCGCTCAAAATTGCGGTCGACATGGTCGGCGAAGGGCTGATTAGCAAGGAAGAAGCGGTGCTGCGCGTCGATGCGCGCGCGCTCGACCAATTATTGCACCCGACGCTCGACCCGCAGGCGGCAAGGACTGTGCTGACCCGCGCCTTGCCCGCCAGCCCCGGTGCGGCGTCGGGCAGCATCGTCTTTGATGCCGATACGGCGGCGCTGCGCGCTAATGAAGGCGTCATTCTGGTTCGCGTCGAAACCAGTCCGGAGGATATTCACGGCATGCACGCCGCGCGCGGCATTTTGACCGTGCGTGGCGGGATGACCAGCCATGCAGCGGTGGTGGCGCGTGGCATGGGGCGGCCGTGCGTCTGCGGGGCGGGGGCGATTGCCATCGACATGGCTGCACGCACGATGCGCATTGGTGATGTCACGCTGCGCGAAGGCGACAAGATTACCATCGACGGCGCGAGTGGGGAGGTGATGCAGGGCGTCATCCCGACGATCGAACCCGAATTGGTGGGGGATTTTGCAACGCTGATGCAATGGGCGGATGAGGTGCGGCACATGCGCGTGCGCACCAATGCCGAAACCCCGGCTGATTGCCGCACCGCGCGCCAGTTCGGCGCCGAAGGGATTGGCCTGTGCCGGACCGAACATATGTTTTTCGATGCCGCACGGATTACCGATGTGCGCGCAATGATTTTGGCCGAGGATCAGGCCGGGCGCGAAGCGGCGCTTGCCCGGTTGCTCCCCGAACAGCGCAGCGATTTTGCTGATATCTTCCGCGTCATGGCGGGCCTGCCGGTGACCATCCGTCTGCTCGACCCGCCGCTGCATGAATTTTTGCCGCAGCGGGAAGGCGATTTTGCCGATGTTGCCGCCGCTGCCGGGGTGGATGTCGCCCGCCTAAAGCATCGTGCCGCCGAATTGCATGAATTCAACCCGATGCTGGGGCATCGCGGCTGTCGGCTAGGCATTACCTACCCCGAAATATATTCGATGCAGGCGCGCGCCATTTTCGAAGCGGCGCTCGACGTCGCGGCCGACGGCGGGGAGGCCCCCTTGCCCGAGGTGATGATCCCGCTCATCGCCACCCGGCGCGAACTGGATATGCTAAAGGCGGTGGTCGATGATGCGGCAGCGGCGGTGTTTGCCGAACGGGGGCAGCATATCCCCTATCAGGTGGGGACGATGATCGAACTGCCGCGCGCGGCGCTGATGGCCGGGGAAATTGCCGAAAGCGCGCAATTTTTCTCCTTCGGGACCAATGATTTGACCCAGACGACGCTGGGGGTCAGTCGGGATGATGCGGCGCGGTTCCTGACCCAATATGTCGACAAAGGTATTTTGCCCGCCGACCCCTTTGTCACACTCGATACCCAAGGGGTGGGGCAGTTGATCGACCTCGCCGCGACGCGTGGGCGTGCGACGCGGCGCGACATAAAGCTTGGCATTTGCGGCGAACATGGCGGCGACCCGGCGAGCATTGATTTTTGCGCGAAGGTCGGGCTCGATTATGTCTCCGCCTCCCCCTATCGGGTGCCGATTGCCCGGCTGGCGGCGGCGCAGGCGGCCTTGCGCGCGCAAAATTAGCCGCCGTTGACGCCAGCCCCCTTGCCGGGCCACCCATTTGTTGGCATGCATTATGCCAATAGGGGTGACGCCCGGGGGGAATATGCGCGGTCTGTTCAAATATGTCGCGATTATCGTGCTGGGTGTGCTGCTCGGCGGCGGGGCAGGCATTTGGCATATTCGCAGCGGCGGCTTTGGCGACACGCCGATTGGGCCATGGCTCTATAGCAAATTGGCGGGGAGCGTGGCCGCCGACGACCAGACCCGTTCGGTCATCGCCCTTTATGGGTTGCTCGCGCTGCCGCGTAGCGAGGCGCTCTATTTCACCGCCAAGAGCGATAGTGCCGGGCGGCCGCTCGACGGGCGCTGCCATTATCGTATCGACGGCGCGCCGCTCGCCGCGCGCTGGTGGTCGATCACCCTCTATAATCCCGAAGGCTATTTAATCCCCAATCGCTGGCATCGCCATTCGATTGGCAGCCTTGCCGCCCAAAGCGATGCCGTCGGACGCTGGCAGGTGCATATCGCGCCCGAACCACGCGATACGACGACCTTGCCGACCGCGACGCGCGGCGGGTTCGACATTACCCTGCGCGCCTATCGCCCGAGCGGCCAATTGCTGAACGACCCGCGACAGGTGCAGCTCCCCACCATCACCCGGCTGGAGTGCGGGGCATGAAACGCTGGCTCTTTCCCTTGGCAATCTTCCTCCTCGCCGCAGCGGCTGGTCATTATATGGTGATGCACTGGACGGCCGATTTCATCATGGCGCGCGCGACCGACAAAATGGCCGGACGCGGCGGCTGGAACCGCTTTTTGCATGCCGCCCCGACGCGCGCCGAATATCAGCCGGTGGTGCGGCCCAGCCCCGACCTCCTCTATTCCTCCTGCGCTTTTGATGTCAGCAACGGGCCGGTGGAGATAGTGGCGGCGCCGATCCCTGACCATTATAGTTCGATCAGCGTTTTTGATGCGCACACCAATGTCATTTTTGTTCGCAATGATGAACAAATGGCGGGCCAACCGATGCGTATCCTCTTGGCGCTCAATGGGCAGAATGTCCCCGCAGGGGCTGAGGTTGTGCGGTTGAGTGCGCCGCGTGGCATCGCCCTCCAACGCATATTATTGGCCGACCCGGCGGAGGCTCAGCGCATCGACCCATTGCGGCGGCAGGCGCAGTGCCGCGCGCTCGGCCATGAAGGATAAAATAAGCGCAATTTGTGCAAAGTCGGGGGTTGCGCGAAGCCGCACAGCCCCCTAAGAGCGCGGCTCCAATGCGCGCCCGTAGCTCAGCTGGATAGAGCATCAGACTACGAATCTGAGGGTCGGACGTTCGAATCGTTCCGGGCGCGCCAATTTTCCGGGCTAGCAAATGCCCGGGGGGCATTTGCCCGGAAAATTCCCGAGCGACAGTGAAGGGGCGCCCTCACCACATTGCGCCGTCGTCGCCAACAGCCGCCATTCGGGGGACGGTTATTCCGAAAATGCCCGGCCTCGTCCCTGCACAGCCCCATCAAAAACGATAGGCGATGCCGAAATAGGCCTGCATATCGGCCGCTTGGCGGTTGAGGCCGATATTGGCCCCGACATCGAATTGCAGCGCATCCGCTGCCGTCCAGCCCAAGGACAGGCCGCCGAGCCAGGCGGTGGTTTTGCCCGCAGGGTCCTTGTCCCGCTGCGCCGAAATTTCAACCGTTGCGCCGAGCCGCTCCGCCAGCGGGAGGTCGACCCCCGCCACCACGCCATAGGCGAGGTGGCGTCCATTCCGGTCGCCATCGACCGCCGCCTCCACGCTGGCGGTAAGCGCCAAGGCATAGCCGCCGGGCAGTTCTTGGCTGACCGGTACCAATAGGCCCGCCCCCCAATCCCCCGCGCCAATCGCCGACCCGCCGGTCGGCAGGCTGACATAGGGCATGATCGCGACAGACAGCCCACCGCCGTCGGGGTTGTGCAGATTTTGCCGCAGCGCAACGCGCATGTCGCCGGTGCCGCTGTCATGCGTGCGCAGCGCGCCGGAGCGGCTGTGCACATCGCCATAAAGGCTCCACCCCCATTGCAGTTCGAGGTCGTGGCTGATGCCATAGCGCAGCAGCATGTCGCCGCTCAGCAGCTGATCGTCATGGTTGCCGCCATCCCGATCATGCGTCCAATCGACGAGGCCGATTTCAACCGCGACCTGCCCGGCGTCGAGCGTACAGGCGGGTGTGCCAAGCCCCGGGCGGTCGGGGCAAAAATCGCGTGTGCTTTGCCCCTGCGCGCTGGTTGCTACGGCGATCGCCGCCAACGCCAGCCCATAAGCGGCGGGGTGCATGGTTCAGCCGCGCCGGGCGGTGACAATCCATGCCGCCGCGTCGAAATAAATCGCACCATCCGCCACCCGCTGGCTCAGGATATTGTGGAGCGCCGCCTCTGCCCGCTGGCGGGTTTCACCATCGATCATCGCCACGGCCCGCGCAAAGGGGCCGATGGTCAGCGCCATGGTCATCGCATCGCTGATGGCCGCCGCATCATCGGCGCCATGGCCATAGCAAAGCCGCTCGTCATAGGGGGTGATGGCGACGTCGGTAAAGCCGGCGCGGGTCAATATGTCGTGCGTCCGCGCCGCATCGGCAAAGGCGAAGGGGCCGGGGGCCAGGGGGTCGGTCGCCGGCAATTCGACCAGCCCGTCGAGCGCGGCGAGCGGCAGGCGGATCCAGTCATTTTCACGCGGTGCGCGCCAGCAGACAAAGGCCAGCCGTCCATCCGCTTTGAGCGCCCCGCCGAGATGGCGGAAGGCGGCAATGGGATCGTCAAAAAACATCACGCCAAAGCGGGAGAAGAGGCGGTCGAATTGGCCCTGCGGCAGGCTGGCTTGCGCCGCATCGCCGAGCAAAAAGGCTATGTTGGCATGCGCGCGCGCCGCGCGGCGGGCGGCATCCAGCAGATCGGGGGAGATATCGAGCCCGAGCACCCGGCCCCCGCTGCCAGCCCGTTCGGAAAGCGCGATGCTCGTCGTCCCGGCGCCGCAGCCAATGTCGAGGATATGGTCGCCCGCGCCTATATCCGCCGCCGCCATCGCCGCATCGCCGAGCGGGGTGAGCAGTCGGTCGAGCCGCGCCTGATGCGCCACCCATTTGGCCCCCGCCGCGCCATCCCAATCCTGAATCACCGGTGCCGGGGGGTTGGTCATAATGCTTCCTCCTACCATATTGGCGGGTGACCCCCGATAGCCGGTCGGGCAGGACGGTTCAGGGTTGACGAATGACCAGCAGATGCGCCTGCGCCGCCTCCGCTCGGCCAAGGTGGATGCTATAGGCCCCGGGCTCCAACGTGAAGCGGACGATCTTGCGGATTGTCGAACAGTCCGGTCCATGGGAATGACCCACCGATTGCAAAACCGCGTCGCCCCGGCGAACCTCTATCCATGCGGCGATGTCCACCGCTATCGCATAGGTGCCCGCCTGTTCGATGTGCAGCGGTATCGCCGTATTGGTCGCAACGTGCAGCGACTGTCCCGGCGCGGCATGGCTGGCGGTGGTTGGCGTGTCACGCCATTGCGCCAATTCGGTTGGTAACGCTGCATCAGGGGTAGCGCAGCTGGAGGTGGGGTGCGCGTGGCTGGTATCTGCTAGCATGAGGGAGAGGGCGGCGAGTATCATTTTTACCTCAACGACTTGATTTCTTCTGCCACCATAGTCGTCGCCCCCGCCGCAAGGCAAGGCGGGGGGCAGGGTAAAATGCGGTCAGCGCCGATAGACCGGCTTGCCCGCGATATAGGTTGCGGCGACTTGGCAGGCATCGTCGAGCAGAACGAAATCCGCTGCTTTGCCGACGCGTAGCGACCCGCGCGTGCCATCGAGCCGCATGAAGCGGGCGGGATTGATGCTGGCCATCTGCACCGCTTGGTCGAGCGTCAGGCCGAGCATATCAACCGCGCCGCGCACCGCGCCCGCCATGTCGAGGTCGGACCCGGCGAGCGTCCCGTCATCGGCCTGACAGACGCCGTCGATGACGCGCATCTGCTTGCCGCCCAGATAAAAGCTTTTGTCGTCGCTGCCGACCGTCGGCATGGCATCGGTCACCAAGATGAAATGGTCGATGCCGCCCTTGGCGGCGATGGCGATGCGGAAATTGGCCGGGTGAACATGCTTGCCATCGACGATGATGCAGCACCATGTGTTGGCATGCGCCAATGCCGCGCCGACCAGCCCCGGTTCGCGCGGGGCGATCTGTCGCATGGCGTTGAACAAATGGGTGACCCCGGTAACGCCATGGTCAAAGGCGATGGTCGCGGTGGCAAAATCCGCCTCGCTATGCCCGGCGGCGAGGATGACGCCGCGCGCGGAGAGCGCGGCAATCTGATCCAGCCCGCATTCTTCGGGGGCGAGCGTGACCAAGGTCACCCCCGATTGCAGCGAAGCGACAATGTCAATGCCATCCATGTCGAGCGCGCGGATCTTGGCCGCGTCATGGATGCCGCGCCGCGCCGGGTTGACGAAGGGGCCTTCGATATGGATGCCGACGATGCCGGGCACGCCGCGGGCAATCGCGGCATCGACCGCACGGATGCCTGCCTCTATCGTCGGCAGATCATCGCTGATGAGCGTCGGGAGCAGCGCGGTAGTGCCATAGCGATGGTGCGCCGCTGCGATAGCGGCGACGGCATCGACGTCGGGGGCGTCGTTGAACAAAATGCCGCCGCCGCCATTCACCTGCAAATCGATGAAACCCGGAACGATCCGACAACCGCCGACATCGGTGGCGGGCAGATGCGCGTCGAGCGTGCTTTGCGGCGCAATGCCGCGAATCCGTCCGCCATCGACCAGCAGCGCATGGTCGGCCAACCAGCCGTTTGCGCCCAAAATATGACCGTTGATAAAGGCGTGACCCGTCATAATGTTTCGGTCACCTTTTTCAGCAAGGGGGGGGCATCGGGATTGAGCCCGCGCGCGCAGGAAAGCGCCGCCACCGCGAGGTAAAAGCTCTGAATTTGGACTACTGGCGCGATCATCGGGTCGGTGGCAATATCGGGCAACGCTCGCGCGCCAACCGGTGCATCGCCGACGACAAAGGGGCGGGTGCCGCCCGCCAGCAGATCGGCAATCAGGGCATCGACGCCGGCGGTCGCTGCATCTTCGGGGCGGAAAACCAGCATCGGCATGCCGGTCGCGGCGAGCGCCATCGGTCCATGGCGCAGTTCGGCGGTGCTAAAGGCTTCGGCATGGATGCCGCAGGTTTCCTTGAGCTTGAGCGCTGCCTCTTGCGCGACGCCAAAGCCCGCCCCGCGCCCCAGCACCAGCATGTTTTTCGCATATTGCAGCGCGTCGGTCAGCGGCGACCAATCGAGTGTTTGTGCGGCGCGCAAAGCGGCGGGCAGCTTGAGCAGTGGCGATGGGCTGACCGCGCCATTGTCTGCTGCCATCGCGCTATGCACCAAGGCGGCGATGGCGGCGAGCGAGGCGATATAGCTTTTGGTGGCCGCGACGCTTTTTTCGGGCCCGGCATGGAGCAATATTGTCCAGTCGGCGACATGCGACAGCGGGCTGTCGGGCGTATTGACGATGGCGAGCGTGCGGGCGCCGCGCGCACGCGCATAGCGTAGGCTTTCGATCAGGTCGGGGCTTGCCCCCGATTGCGAAATGGCCATGACCAAGACGTCCGCCGGGAAATGGAGGTCGGCGCGATAGACCGAACGCACTGACGGGGCCGCCGATGCCGTCACCCAGCCGAGCCGGGTTTCGAACAAATATTTGGCAAAGGTGGCGGCATGGTCGCTACTGCCACGGGCGCATGTGACGACCATCGATGGCGGCCGCTCTGCCAACGCCTTGCCAACATTGGCGATGGCGCGCGCGCTTTCGCTCAGCAACCGGGCAACCGCATCAGGGGCTTCCATCGCTTCGGCATACATTAAGCTCTGACGAAAATCGGGCACGCCGGGCCTATCCTTCAACCAATTCTGCAACAAAGTCATAGCTGTCGCCGCGATACCAGCTTTCGGTCATTTCAACCGCCCGCCCATCGGCCAGAAAACCGCGCCGTTCGATTAGTAGCCCCGGCATGCCGACATGGACGCCTAATAAGTCGGCGGTCGCCTTGTCGAACAGGACGGCGCGCAATTTTTGCAGCGCGCGCACCGGGCGATGGCCGCTCGCTTCGAGCGCGACATAGAGCGAATCGCCAACTTGTTCGATGTCGGGCAGGGCAAAGCTGGCGATGGTCGAGCGTTCGAGCGCCATCGATTCGCCATCGGCATAGCGCGCACGGACAAAGCGCAGCACATCGCTGCCCGGGCTAAGGCCGAGTGACAAGGCCTCGCTCGGCGTTACCGTGCCGGTCGAACGGCTGATCCATTTGCTCGACGGGGTGCGCCCGCGCGCAATCATATCTTCGGTAAAGCTCGACAATTTGGCGAATTGTTTTTCGACCCGCGCACGGACAAAGGTGCCCGACCCTTGGCGACGCAGCAACAGCCCCTCATCAACCAGATCATCAACCGCGCGACGTACGGTAACCCGCGACACGCCAAAATCCTCTGCCAATTGGCGTTCGGCGGGGATGGACCGCCCCGGCTGAATCTGGCCGCTTTCGATCGCTTGCTTGAGCGCGTCGCTAACCAGTTGATAACGCGGCCCCATATCCTCCCGCGCGGTTCGATTTGGTTCGACCATCCGATTGCACCCCATTGCCTGAAAATTGGCAATACCATTGCATAACCAATTTTGTCCACCCCATCGGCAAATTTGTTACAATTTTACGCGAAAGCGCCGCAAATTGCCGAAAATTGCGCAATGGTGCAGGAATGGGCTTGTATTTGGATTGAAAATGATGATACCAACGGCATACCAATTATGTGGCCAATTCCTTGGGGAGGAATGAAATATGCGTCGCGCTCTTACTTTGACCACGTCGACTTTGGCGCTTTTTGCGGCTTCCAGCCCAGCATTTGCGCAAAATACGGGTGCCGAACCGGCGGCGAATCAGGATGATATCGTCGTCACCGGCTATCGCGAATCGGTTGCCCAGTCGCTCGACGTCAAACGCAACCTCGATATGATCGCCGATGTGATTTCGGCCGAAGATATTGGCCGCTTTCCTGATCGCAACGTCGCCGAAGCGCTGCAGCGTGTGCCCGGTATCGTGATCAATCGTGAATTTGGGGAAGGTGAACGTGTGTCGCTGCGTGGCACGGCGCCCAATCTAACGCGCACCACGGTCAACGGCCATGGCATTGCCACTGCCGACTGGTTCGTGCTCGACCAATTGGCCGCCACCCGCAGCTTCAACTATCTGACGCTGCCGTCGGAAATTGTCGGTCGGCTCGATGTGTATAAGAGTCCGCAAGCCGATGTGGAGGAAGGTGGCATCGGCGGGACGATCAATGTCCACACCCGCCACCCGCTCGACCTTGATGCCTTTACCATGTCTGCATCACTGCAGGGCGTTTATTCTGAACGGCGTGACAGTTTCGATCCGCAGGCTTCGGGCTTTGTCAGCTGGCATAATGATGACCGCAGCTTTGGTGTGCTGCTCGGCGCGGTTTATCAAAAACGGCGCATCCGCCGTGATGGCGTCGAAGTGCTCGGCTATTTCACGCCGGGTGCTGCTGGAACGCCGCAGGCACCGTCGCTGATCGGTTCGGCCTTGTTCCTGCAAGAACGCGAACGTTATGGCGGCAATATCGAACTGCAATTCCGCCCATCCGACACGTTTGAGATTGCGGTGCGTGGTCTTTATTCGGTGTTCAACGCCAATAACTTCAACCAAAATTACCTCGCCTGGACGACGCAGGCACTGGGCGGCGGTGGCACCATCACCGGCACGACGACGGTCGATAACACTTTTGTTGCCGGCACCGTAACATCAACGCCGGGTGGCCGTGCGGTGGTGTTCGACGCCATCGACCGCTTGGCCGAAGCGCGCACCATGGCGTGGGATGTTGATCTGAACTGGGAGGTGTCGGATCGCGGCAAATTCCATTTGCTCGCCGGTTATACCAATGCGGATGGTGATACAGATTCGCAGCCCTTTTACGAAGGGGGTGCGCCGGGCAGCTTTACCTATGATTTGCGTGGTCGCGCGCCGCAGGTGCGTTTCACCGGGGTCAATCCCAATACGCCCAATGACCTGATATTCGACTTTGGCTCGCTCCATCGCATCACCAATGATGACAGCGAAACCTTTGTCTATGGTGATTATGAACACCAGATCGATGCCGGGCCGTTACAAGCATTGAAATTCGGCCTGAAATATACCGATCATGATCGCACAACGACCTTCCTCGCCACTACCTATGGCAGCTTCTTCCTACCCTTGTCGGCTACCGGCTGTAATGGCGGGCCGTGCACATCGTCGAGCTTTGCCAATGGCACGACGCCGGCCGACTTTTTGCAGAACATCGCTGCGCCGGGGACTCTGACCAGCTATTTTAACATTGATCGCGAACGGCTACGGAGCATCTATTTCGGCCAACCGGCGAGCGTTCGGGCCCGCGTGCTGTTGCCGGCGGAAAACTTCACCATCAACGAACGCGCCTTTGGCGGCTATGTCATGGCGCGTCTGGGTGGTGATGATTGGAGCGGCAATATCGGTCTGCGCGTTGTGCAAACCCGTCAGCGTTCGACGGGTAATGTCACCGGCGTGCCTGCTGGGCCGGGCGTCGTCACGGGCAATCCCTTTGGCCTCTATCTGCCGACCACTATCTCGCGCAGCTACACCGACTTTTTGCCCAGTGCCAATTTCAACTTTGACCTGAGCGATCAGCTTAAACTGCGCTTTGGCGCAGCGCGGGTGATTGCGCGGGCGGACTATACCGACCTCGTCCCGCGCGTTAGCCTGAACCCGGGCACCTTGACCGCGGATGCAGGCGACCCGTTCGTTGAGCCCTATCGTGCCAACCAGTTCGACCTCAGCCTCGAATGGTATCCGTCGAACGATACGATTGTCGCACTGGCGTTCTATTATAAGGATATCGAATCCTATATCGTGAACCGTTTGGTGCAGCGCACCTTCCCGGTCGAAACCGCGACGCCCAATCTGTCGCGCTGCACCGCAGCGGGTGGTGGTAACCCCAACCTCTATAACTGCATATTCGACGTCAACCAGCGGTCGAATGGCGCAGGTGGCACCAACAAGGGCGTTGAATTGCAGGTGGTGCAGCCGATCTGGGGCGGCTTTGGGGTCAATTTCAACTATACTTATTCGGACGCTGAATCCAATTCGGGTGACCCGATCCCCGGTAACTCGCGCCATGCGCTGAACCTCACCGGTTATTATGAAGATGACGCCTTCTCGGCCCGTCTGTCCTATAATTACCGGTCGAGCTTCTTCATCAACTTCGACCGCGCATCGCCGCTGAACCAAGCGTCGACCGCATCGCTCGACTCCTCGATCAGCTATAACATCAACGATCATATCACCTTGTCGTTCGATGCAATCAACCTGACTAATGAGAAGATTGAGCAATATTCGGGCACGCGCAATCGCCCGCGCGCCATTTATGACAATGGTCGCCAATTCTACTTTGGTGTGCGGGTGCGTATGTAGCCCATAGACGCGAACTTCCGCCGCTTTCCCCCTTTGGGTCGCCCGTCGGCGGGTGGGGAAAGCGGCGGCAGAAATTGCGCATCAGCCGGCCGCATCGATGATAAGGGGCATGGCGAAGGGTTGGGGAATCGCCATGCGTTTGTGGGCCGCTACTTTCTTTCTGGTTGCAGCATTTTTGTGTGGTGCCTCGGCGGCGTATGCGGACAGCAGCGCCGCCGTTTTCCCATCACCGCGCGCCGCCCAATGGGGCGCAGAACGGGTTGATTTTTCCGCCGGCGCGCGCATCGATCTCCGCGCGGTGCCGCGTTCGGCGCGCCCCTCTGTCGCGGCGGTGCGGCAATATCTGACCATCAGCCAATTGGCGGGGCAGGGCAGGGGGGCGTTGCCGCTCCGTTTCCGGCAGCGACCCGGCTTTGCGGCGGAGGGGTATCGGCTGACCATCGCTGCCGATGGCGCGACGGTGGAGGCGAGCGATGCCAGCGGACTATTTTATGGCGGGATCAGCTTTTGGCAGTTGTTGAGCGCGGCTAGCGACCATCGCCTTGCCAGCGGAGTGGTGGAGGATGCGCCCGCGCTCGGTTGGCGCGGCGCGATGCTCGACAGCGCGCGCCATTTCCAGTCAGCCGAATTTGTGCATCGCTTTATCGACTGGATGGCGGCGCATAAGCTCAACCGGCTGCATTGGCATCTGGTCGATGATCAGGGGTGGCGGCTGCAAATCCGCGCCTTTCCACGCCTTACCGAGATCGGGGGTGCGCGCACCCCGGCAAGCGCGGCTGGCGCGCCGTCACTCCCCGAGCATCGGGGTTTTTATACGCAGGCAGAGGTGCGGGCGATTGTCGCCTATGCCGCTGCGCGCGGCATCACCATCATCCCTGAAATTGAGCTGCCGGGTCATGCGCTTTCCGCCATTCGGGCCTATCCCGAATGGGGAATGGGAGTGGCGGTGCCGCCGGGGGTAGAATCGCACTGGGGGGTCTTCCCATGGCTCTATAACACGCGCGAACCGACTTTTGCCGCAATCGAGCGCATATTGGGCGAGGTGATGGCGCTCTTTCCCGGCCGCTACATCCATATTGGCGGCGATGAAGCGGTGAAGGATCAATGGCGCGCCTCTACGGAGGTGCAGGCACAGATGCGCACGCTCGGCATCGCCGATGAAAATCATCTGCAGGGCTGGTTCATGGAACGCATCGCCCGCTATCTCGCGGCGCACGGGCGGCGCGCGATCGGCTGGGATGAGATTTTGGAGGGCAATGTCGGCCAATCGACGATCATCATGTCGTGGCGCGGGGTCGATGGCGCGCTGGCCGCGGCGCGCGCGGGCAATGATGCGATATTATCGCCCGCACCGCAGCTTTATTTTGACCATGTGCAGGGGTTGGAGCGCGACGACCCGCCGGGGCGCGGCGGGGTCATCGATCTGGCGAGCGTGCTTGCCTTTGAGCCTGTGCCTGCCGGTTTGGATGCCGCGCTCAGCCACCACATTTTGGGGCTGCAAGGAAATATCTGGACCGAACATATCCGCACCGAAGCACGGGTCGCCACCATGGCTTTCCCGCGTCTTTCGGCGGTGGCAGAGGTTGGTTGGACCGGGCATGGCAGCCGCGATTTGGCGGGCTTTTTGCGTCGGCTTGCGCCGCAAATGGCGCGGCTCGCCCCCTTTGGCCTGCAGGCTGCGGATAATGTCTGGCGGGTGGATATTGCCGCGCAGCCTGTTGCGGCTGGTGCGGAAATTACGCTCACCAATCAGGCCGGACTGCCGATGCAATATTATATCGGCAATGGCGAAATGCGGAGTTACTCTGGCCCCTTCACCGTTGCGCTGTCCGACCAAATATCTGCGCAAACAATGCTCGATGACTTGGCCGAAGGACGGATGGTCACGCGGCAATTCAGCGCCGCCAATATCCGCGACCGTAACAGTCGAGCGTTGACGACCTGCAGCGGCAAAGTCCCCCTGATGCTGGAGGATGATTTTCCCGCCGACGGGCCGCGCGCCAGCATGCAGATCGACATATTGGACCCTTGCTGGATTTACGCCGATGCCGATTTGACCGGAGTGGCGCGGATTGCGATCACCGTCGGGCAATTGCCGTTTAATTTTCAGGTCGGACGCGATCGCGACGCCATTTCCTTTCCGGCGCGGGAAAGCGCGGCGGGCGAATTCATGGTCTTTGTCGGCGGCTGTTCGGGCGAACGGATTGCGACCTTGCCGCTTGCCACTGCGGTGGCGAACCCCGGTCTGACGCGGATCGAAGCAGCGATTGCGCCGCGCAGCGGCACGACCAATTTGTGCATCAAATATAGCGCCGATGGCCCCGACCCGCTTTGGGCAATTGACAGCATATCCTTGTTGCCGGGGGCGGGGGCATGAGCGAAATCATCATCCATGCACCCTTTGCCGCGCTGCTGCGCCCCCTATCCAGCGTGCCTGACCCGGTCTTTGCCGAAAAAATGGTCGGGGATGGGGTGGCGCTCGAACCTTTGGGCGAGGAAGTTTTTGCGCCCTTTGCAGGGCGGGTCATGGCAGTTGCGCCGACCGGACATTCGCTGACTCTACGTGGCGAAGTGGCTGGCCGCGCTATCGATATATTGCTCCACATCGGCATCGACAGCGTGGCGATGGCGGGCGCTGGTTTTGAGCCACTGGTGGGCGAAGGTGACGTTTTTGCAGCGGGGGATCCGCTGTTACGGTTTGACCTTGACCAATTGGCCCTCGGTGCAGCGGCGACGGTAACGCCGATATTATGCACCAATAACGGCGCGATTTTGCGTCAGATCGCACCCTATGGCCGGGTCGATGCGCGCGCACCCATTTTTGCGGTTTCGTTGCCTGTCGAACGTGCCGTCAACAATAGTGCGAGTGAAAGTGCGCACCTTATCCACAACATCACTTTGCCGCACGGCATCCACGCCCGGCCCGCCGCGCGAATCACCGCGATGGTGCGCGATTTTGGTGGGCAGGTGCGTCTCAGCGTCGGGGCATCGCACGCCAATGGGGCGAGCAGCGCTGAATTGCTGGCGCTCGGCGCGCGGCATGGCGATGAATTGCATATCCGGGCGATAGGCGATGAACCGCGCCGCTTCGTAGTTGCCCTCTCGCATCTCCTTGACCAATTGGCGACGGCGGAGGCGGCTCGGGACGAAGGGATGTCGACAGTCGCATCTGGCCCGCTCGCCAGTGCAAGCAAGCCGGGGCAGGTTGCGGGGGTGCGTGCTGCACCCGGCTTGGCGATTGGCCCCGTGTGGCGTGCCGATGCGGTGGACGCTGCGGTGCCCGAAAGCAGCGGCGATGCTCCAGCAGAGCTAAGTGCACTTGAACAGGCTCTTGCCGCGCTGCGCACCAATCTGACCAACCGCGCCGCGCGAGAGAAGGGGGCGGCGCGTGAGATATTGGAGGCGCATCTCAGCCTCACCGACGATCCGGCTTTGCACGCCGATGCGCGCGCAGCCATTTCGGTGGGTAGGAGCGCGGCCTTTGCTTGGCGCGCCGCATCGCGTGCGATGGAGAACCGTTTTGCTGCCAGTGACGTCGCACGATTGCGCGAGCGGGCGGTCGATTTGCGCGATGTCGAACGGCAATTGCTCGCCCTATTATTGGGAGATGTTGGAGCGGTCTCTACCCCGCCCAAGGGCGCGATTGTGCTGGCGGAGGATATTGCGCCATCCTTGCTGATCAACGCGCCGGCCGGGCAGTTTGGCGGTGTCGCGCTTGGTGCAGGTGGGGCGACCAGCCATGCGGCGATTTTGGCAGCCGCCAAGGGGCTGCCGATGCTCGTTGCGCTCGGCGCGGGGGTTGATGCCATAGCCGATGGGGCGCAGGTTATCCTCGATGCCGATCATGGCCTGCTCGATGGCGCGCCCGACGCGACCGCATTGTCGGCGGCGCAGGAACGCATGGCCGCGACGGCGGCGGCGGCGGCGCAGGCCCGCGCGGCGGCAGGGGCGGATTGTCAGCTTGCCTGCGGCACGCGGATCGAGGTTTTCGCCAATTTGGGCAATGTCGAGGAGGCGGCCGCCGCCCGCGCCGCTGGGGCCGAAGGCTGCGGCTTGCTGCGCAGCGAATTCCTCTTCCTCGAACGCGATACAGCGCCCGATGTCGATGCGCAGGCGGCGGCCTATGGCGCGATTGCGCGTGCGCTCGATGGGCGGCCATTGATCATCCGCACGCTCGACGTCGGCGGGGACAAGCCGATATCCTATCTGCCCTTTGCGGCGGAGGAAAACCCGGCATTGGGTGCGCGCGGCATTCGTTTTTCGCTCGCGCGGCCCGACCTGCTCGACACACAATTGCGCGCGATGCTGCGCGCGGTGCCCGCCGCGCAATTGCGCATCATGCTGCCGATGGTCGTCGATGTCGCCGAAGTCACCAGCGTTCGTCATAGGCTAGACGCTTTGGCGGCGGAGGAGGGGGTGGGCCAAAGGGTGCCGCTCGGCATCATGGTCGAAACGCCGGCGGCGGCGATGCTGGCGACCGACCTTGCGGCGGAAGTTGACTTCCTGTCGATCGGCTCCAACGATTTGGCGCAATATATGTTGGCGATGGACCGCACCAATGCGGCGCTGGCGACCCGGCTCGATGCGCTTCACCCCGCCGTGCTGCGCGCCATGGCGATGGCGGCGCGCGGCGCGGCCGCGCATGGTCGCTGGTTGGGGATTTGCGGCGGGCTGGCCGCCGACCCGATTGCCGCGCCCTTGTTGGTCGGGCTGGGGTGCAGCGAATTGTCGGGCAGCATCGCCAGCATCGCCGCCATCAAGGCGGCGCTGAGCCGGGTGACGATGGATCAATGTCGTGCGCTCGCCGCAGGGGCGCTGACGCTCCACGATGCCGGGCAGGTGCGCGCGCTGCTGCAAAGGGGGATGTGATGCTACAGGCGCTCCAATCAAAATTGCAGCCGCTCGGCCGTGCCTTGATGCTGCCGATTGCGGTCTTGCCGGTCGCGGCGCTGATGCTGCGCTTGGGGCAGGGGGATTTGCTCGACATCGCCTTTTTGGCGGCGGCGGGCAGCGCGATTTTTGCGCATCTGGGGCTGCTCTTTGCCATCGGGGTCGGGGTTGGGCTCGCCAAGGAAAATCACGGCGCGGCGGGGCTGGCGGGGGCAGTCGCCTTCCTCGTCCTCACCGAAGGGGCGAAGCTGTTGATGGCGGTCGCGCCCGATGCGGTGCCCGCGACGATTACCGATACGGCGCTGCGCGATACGCTGATTGCGGCGTGGAAGGACAAGGAACTGGCAAAATTGTCGGTGCCGGCGGGGATATTGTCGGGCCTTTCCGCCGGGTGGCTCTATAATCGCTATTATGCGATCAATCTGCCGACCTACTTCGCCTTTTTTGGCGGGCGGCGGTTTGTGCCGATTGCGGCGGGCTTTGCCGGGCTGGTCGGTGCGGCGCTGTTCGGGTTTGGTTTCCCTTTGCTCGAAGGCGGGGTTGATGCGCTCTCGCATAGCGTGACCGGCGCGGGGAGCTTTGGTCTCTTTGCCTATGGGCTGCTCAACCGCTTGCTGATCGTCACCGGGCTCCACCATATTTTGAACAATTTGGCTTGGTTCGTCGTCGGCGATTTTGGCGGGGTTTCGGGCGACCTAAACCGCTTTTTCGCGGGGGATAAGAGCGCGGGTGCCTTTATGTCCGGCTTTTTTCCGGTGATGATGTTCGGGCTGCCCGCCGGGTGCCTCGCCATGTATCGCGCCGCGCGACCCGAACGCAAAAAGGCGGTCGGCGGCATGTTATTGTCGATGGCGCTCACCAGCTTTTTGACCGGAGTGACCGAACCGATCGAATTTACCTTCATGTTCCTCGCGCCCTTGCTCTATCTGTTCCATGCGGTGATGACCGGCATATCGATGGTGGTGATGGACGCGATCGGCAGCCATTTGGGTTTCGGCTTTTCCGCCGGATTGTTCGATTATGTGCTGAACTATGGCTTGGCGACTCGCCCGCTGTTGTTGTTGCCGGTGGGGGCGGCCTATTTCGCCATTTATTATTTCGGCTTTGCCTATGCCATCCGCCGCTTCAACCTCGCTACCCCAGGGCGGGAGGTGGAGGATGTGGCGGCAGCGGGCGCGCCGGTAGCCCAGAGCGAACGCGGCGCGGCCTATGCCGAAGCACTGGGCGGCGCGGATAATTTGCGCAACGTCGGCGCGTGCACCACCCGGCTGCGGCTCGAACTGGTTGATCGGGATTTGGCCGATACGGCGCGGCTCAAGGCCTTGGGCGTCAAAGGGGTGATTGCGATCGGCAGCGATGGCTTGCAGGTGGTGATCGGGCCGGAGGCGGACAATATAGCGGGCGAAATCCGTGCAGCGTTGCGCGGTGCGCCCGCAGTGGATGTCGCGCCGGTAGTGGCGGTGGACAAGACGGACGTGGACCTCCCCGGGCCATGGTTGGCGGCGCTTGGTGGCACGACCAATGTGGCTGCAGCGGAGTCGCGCGGGGTGCGCACCATCATCACTTTGCGGTCGCACGATGCGATTGACCATGGCGCGCTCGATGCGCTCTTCCCCGACCGTTGGCAGGTTACGCGCAATGGTTTGGTACATCTGATTAGCCAGTTAATAGCGTAAGAACAAAGGCTTATCTCGCATATTGCAGCGGTTGATTTTGTTCTAAGTTCCCCTCTTGTTCTAGTAGAACAAATGCGATACACAGCATGGTGCGCGGCGGCGATTGCGGTGGGCCGCGCCAGTGGCTAGACGTGGGGAGGACAGCAATGTCGGCGCAGTTGAAACTTATCGAAGGCGAAAAAATGGCCAATAATGCAGAACGTCAGCGCGCATTGGATGCCGCGCTTGCCCAGATTGATCGTGCCTTTGGCAAGGGGAGCGCGATGAAATTGGGCAGTCGGGAGGCGATGGAGATTGAATCGATCCCGACCGGTTCGCTGGGGCTGGACATTGCGCTGGGTATCGGCGGTTTACCGCGCGGGCGGATTGTCGAAATTTATGGCCCTGAAAGCTCGGGCAAAACGACATTGGCACTCCACGCGATTGCCGAGGCGCAAAAAATCGGTGGCACAGCTGCCTTTGTCGATGCCGAACATGCGCTCGACCCGATTTATGCGCGCAAGCTGGGGGTCGATATCGATGAATTGATTGTCTCGCAGCCCGACACCGGTGAACAAGCGCTAGAAATCGTTGATACGCTGGTGCGTTCCAACGCCATTGATGTGCTGGTGATCGATTCGGTGGCAGCCCTCGTCCCCCGCGCGGAAATAGAGGGGGAAATGGGTGACAGCCATGTTGGGCTACAGGCCCGGTTGATGAGCCAAGCGCTACGGAAACTGACTGGCTCCATCTCCCGCTCACGCTGCCTCGTCATCTTCATCAACCAGGTGCGGATGAAAATCGGCGTCATGTATGGCAACCCCGAAACGACCACCGGGGGCAATGCGCTCAAATTTTACGCATCGGTTCGGCTCGACATCCGCCGCACCGGCCAGATTAAGGACCGTGACGACATCATCGGCAATACGACGCGGGTGAAAGTGGTCAAAAACAAGGTCGCTCCGCCGTTCAAGCAGGTCGAATTTGACATCATGTATGGCGAAGGCATCTCCAAAATTGGGGAGATGCTCGACATTGGAGCCAAGGCGGGGATTGTCGAAAAGGCTGGGGCATGGTTTTCCTATGACTCGATCCGCATCGGGCAGGGCCGCGAAAATGCCAAGCAATATCTGAAGGATAATCCAGAGGTTATGGCCCGGCTGGAGGCGGCGATCCGTGGCAAGACGGAGGAGGTTGCCGAAGGCATGATGACTGGGGCGGACGCTGACGATGGTGATTAAGCGCTAAGCCTCGCCGTAAAGCGATAGGACATAGGTTCGGATATTGGGGGGCGGCGCGGCGGTGCTGCCCCCTTTGGCTTTTTGGCGATATTTTGGGCGCGGGGGGTGCATATGCCCGCTTGTCGCGGCGCGGCAAAATCCCTAACCCGCAAGGCGCTATGACTTCGACCAACGATATCCGCCGATCCTTCCTCGACTATTTTGCAGGGGCCGGGCATGAGCGCGTCCCCTCTGCGCCGCTTGTCCCGCATAATGACCCGACCTTGATGTTCACCAATGCCGGGATGGTGCCGTTCAAAAATATCTTCACCGGGCTTGAAACCCGGCCCTATGTCACCGCCGCGTCGAGCCAGAAATGCGTCCGGGCGGGCGGCAAGCATAATGACCTCGACAATGTGGGTTATACCGCGCGCCACCACACTTTCTTTGAAATGCTGGGCAATTTTTCGTTCGGCGATTATTTCAAGGAACAGGCAATCACGCTCGCATGGCAATTGCTGACCCGCGAATGGGGGTTGGCGGCGGACCGGCTGACCGTCACCGTCTATCATACCGATGATGAGGCGTATGGCCTGTGGCGCAAAATTGCCGGGCTGCCCGATGAACGCATCATCCGCATTGCGACCAAGGATAATTTCTGGGCGATGGGGGATAATGGCCCCTGCGGCCCGTGTAGCGAGATTTTCTTTGACCATGGCGCGCATATCCCGGGCGGCCCGCCGGGCAGCGCGGATGAGGACGGCGACCGTTTTGTCGAAATCTGGAACCTCGTTTTCATGCAGCATGAACAGGAAGCGGGCGAAATCGTCCGCGACCTGCCGCGCCCGTCGATCGACACCGGCATGGGGCTCGAACGGATCGCGGCGGTTATGCAGGGGGTGCATGATAATTATGACACCGACACGTTTAAGGCGTTGGTCGTCGCGTCGGAGGAATTGACCGGAACCAAGGCCGATGGGGCGTTAAAGGCGAGCCACCGGGTGATTGCCGACCATTTGCGTTCGACCGCATTTTTGATGGCCGATGGCGTTTTGCCGGCCAATGACGGGCGTGGCTATGTGCTGCGCCGCATCATGCGCCGCGCGATGCGCCATGCGCATATCATCGGCGCAAAAGACCCGTTGATGCACCGCTTGGTCGGCGCTTTGGTTGCCGAAATGGGCGCCGCTTACCCCGAATTGCTGCGCGCGCAACCGCTGATCGTCGAAACGCTGGAGCGGGAGGAGACGCGCTTTCGCCAGACGCTCGACAAGGGATTGCGCTTGTTGGAGGAGGCGACGGCTGGCCTTGGCGCCGGGGCGACATTGTCCGGCGCGACCGCCTTTAAACTCTATGACACTTATGGTTTCCCCTATGATCTGACCGAGGATGCGCTGCGTTCGGCGGGGATCGGGGTCGACCGTGCGGGGTTTGACGCGGCCATGGCGCAGCAGAAAGCGGCGGCGCGTGCTGCATGGAAAGGCTCGGGCGAAGCGGCGTCGGGCGAAATCTGGTTTGATTTGGCCGAACGCTTGGGGCCGAGCGAATTTACCGGATATGTCAGCGACACGGGCGAAGGCGAAGTAGTCGCCATCCTCAAAGATGGGGCTGAAGTCCGCAGCGCCGCGGCGGGGGAGGATGTCCTCCTCCTCACCAACCAGACGCCATTTTACGGCGAAAGCGGCGGCCAGATGGGCGATGCCGGCACGATCAGCGGCGGCAATGGCTTTGCGGCGCGGGTTGCGGATACGTCCAAGCCGCTCGGCAAATTGCATGTCCACCATGTCCATGTCGATGCCGGCGCCGTCGCGGTCGGCGATGCGGTGTCGCTGGCGGTGGATGCACCGCGGCGTGATGCCTTGCGCGCCAACCACAGCGCGACCCATTTGCTCCACGCTGCTTTGCGCGCGCATCTGGGGCCACATGTCACGCAAAAGGGCAGCTTGGTCGCGCCCGACCGCCTGCGCTTTGACTTTTCGCATCCAAAGGGGGTGAGCGCGGCGGAATTGGCGGCGATTGAGGCGGCAGTGAACGCGCAAATCCGTGGCAATGGCGCGGTGGCGACGCGGTTGATGGCCCCCGATGATGCGATTGCGGCAGGCGCAATGGCGCTGTTTGGCGAAAAATATGGCGATGAGGTGCGCGTCCTGTCGATGGGGACGGGCGATGATGCGCCTTATTCGGTCGAACTATGCGGTGGCACGCATGTGCGCGCGCTGGGGGATATTGGCCTTGTCGCAATCATCGGCGAAAGCGCGGTTTCATCGGGGGTGCGGCGGATTGAGGCGCTGAGTAGTGAAGCGGCGCGGCTGTGGCTCAAATCGCGTGATGAGGCGCTCAAGGCGGCGGCGGCAACGCTCAAAACCACGCCGGATGAGGTGCCGGGCCGGGTTGCCGCCTTGAGCGAGGCGCTGCGCCGGGCCGAACGCGAACTGGCCGATGCCAAAAAGGCGCTGGCGCTGGGCGGCGGGGCCGGTGGCGGCGTCGGTAGTGCGGCTGAGCAGATTGGCGATGCCGCCTTCCTCAGCCAGATTGTCGAAGGGCTGGACCCCAAGGCGCTGCGGTCAAGCATCGATGATATGAAAAAGACGCTGGGCAGCGGGATTGCGATGTTGGTTGCGGTCAATGACGGGCGGGCGTCGGTCGCCATCGGGGTCAGCGATGATGGCGTGGCGCGGTGGAGCGCGGTTGATCTGGTCAAGGTCGCGGTGGCGGCGCTTGGCGGGCAGGGCGGCGGGGGCCGCCCCGACTTGGCGCAGGGCGGCGGGCCGGATGGTGCGGCGGCAGCGGCAGCGGTCGATGCCGTCCGCGCGGCAATCGCCGGTTAAGCAGGCGGATGGGCAGGATCAGGCGTTTTCGACACCCTTGATCTTGCCCCATGTCCGCGCGGCGGTGTAGCCGAGGTAGCCGGTGCCAAACAGCGCATAGAGCGGTTCGGGAATCCCCGCCAAATAAGCGTTCATGCCGCTGGCAATGCCGCGCGCGGTTTCGGGTTGCACCGCCGAGAGCAGCCCCATGGGGATTGCCCAGAGCAATAGCGCATACATCACATATAAAAAGCTGGGACGGGCGCGGCTGGTCCATGGGTCGGCCGATTGCGCCTCCGCCACGATGGCGGATAATTGGGTCTTTAATGCCTCCATCTCCTGACTGCCTTGCAGCTTGATGAGTTCGAGCTTGGCACGATCTCGCGCCGCCGGGTCGGGGATGATTTTGTCGATCAACTGCGCAACCGGGCCGATCAATGCTTCCAAAATGGCCATTTCTGCCTCAACTGGTTATAGAATGGAGTGCATCTAACCCATTTGGTTATATGTAGGACAGTAAAATGCGCACTGCTGCTAGGCGGTTCAAAGGTTGGTTTGAAAAATTGGTCGGGACGAGAGGATTCGAACCTCCGACCCCCACACCCCCAGTGTGATGCGCTACCAGGCTGCGCTACGTCCCGACCGGAGCGCGCCCTCTAAACGCGGTGGGCGTGCGATGCAAGCGGGGAAAGCAGCTTGGTGGCTGTCGATGTTCCCTCTCATGGCCCGCTGTTAGCCGATTATCACGCGCCGATTGCGCGGCGCGCCCACCAATGCTAGGCGCCCGGCCTTGCACGCTGTGGGGTTGCGCCCCATATCGCGGCGATTGGGTGGGCGCTTGGCCACCCGGCCCATCCACCCGGCTTCGCGCGGCGGCGCGCGCGGCTGTGTAGCTTAAGGTTTTCGACGATGACATCGACCCTGATTTTGGCGCAGGCTGCGGGCAATGGCACCAGCGCCTTTGTCATGAATGTCCTGCCCCTCCTCCTCATCTTTGGCGTATTTTATTTTCTGCTCATTCGCCCGCAACAACGGCGGATGAAGGAACATCAGGCAAAAATTGCCGCCGCCGCGCGCGGCGACACGGTGGTGACAGCGGGCGGGGTGGTTGGCAAAATCACCAAGATTGACGATGATTATGCAGAGGTTGAAGTGGCTAGCGGCGTCAAGGTAAAGGTCGTCCGTTCGACCTTGTCCGACGTTATCGATGCCAAGGCCAAACCCGCCAACGATTAATTCGAAAGTCCCACGACTATGCTCGATTTCCCGCGCTGGAAAATCCTGTCGATCTGGATCGTATTGATCGGCGGCGTACTATTGTCGCTGCCGACCTTCATCCCGGCGTCGGCCATCCGCTTCATCCCCGAAAAAATGCGCCCGCCGGTCAATCTGGGGCTCGATTTGGCGGGGGGCAGCCATATCCTGCTCGAAGCCGATATCAATGATGTGCGCAAGGAACGGCTCGATTCGATGGAACGGTCGATCCGCGAAGCGATGCGTGGTTCCCCCGGCGCGGCGGATGATATTGCCATCGGCGACATGGCGCGCAGCGGCAATGGCATCAGCTTCATGGTGCGCGATGCGAGCCAGATTGATAGTGTGCGCGAACGGCTCAATAATCTGACCGTCGGGGTCGGGCTGACCGGGCAGCGTAGCTGGTCGATTGAGGTGCGAGACACCAGCCGCGTCGTGATGACGATGACGGCGGCAGGCTTGCAGCAGTTTATTACAGAGGCAATGGCGGGCGCGCGCGACATTGTCGAACGGCGGGTCAACGCGCTCGGTACCCGCGAACCGACGATCGTTCTACAGGGCAATGATCGTATCGTCGTGCAGGTGCCTGGGTTGGAAGACCCCACTGCGCTTAAGGATCTGTTGGGTCAAACCGCACGGTTGGAGTTTCGGATGCTGACCGATCCGGCGACAATTTCGCCGACCGATGCGGCGGCGGGCCGTGCGCCGGTGGGTAGCGAAGTATTGCCCTATGCCAACCAGCCGGGTGCCGAGGTGGTGCAGCGGCAGGTCATGATTTCAGGCGACCAATTGGTTGAGGCGCGGCAGGATTTTGACCAGATTAGTGGCATGCCCGTTGTTTCCATCCGTTTCAATGGCGCGGGCGCGACGACATTCTCACGGATTACCCGCGAAAATGTCGGCAAGAGATTTGCGATGATCGTTGACGGCAAGATTTTGTCGGCCCCGTCGATCAACGAACCGATCAACGGCGGTTCGGCGCAGATTTCGGGCGGATTTACCGTCGAAAGCGCGTCGACCATGGCGATTGCGCTGAAATCGGGCGCGCTACCGGTCAAATTGTCGGTGGTGGAGGAACGCACGGTCGGCCCCGACCTCGGCAAGGAATCAATTGCCCAAGGTGCGATTGCCGGGATTGGCGCGACGCTGGCGACGCTGATCTTCATGCTCGTTGTTTATGGCCGATTTGGCGTTTATGCTAATATCGCCTTGATATTCAACATCTTGCTGATTGTCGGCACGATGGCGCTGACGGGTTCGGTGCTGACTTTGCCGGGGATTGCCGGTTTCGTGTTGACCATCGGCGCGGCGGTGGATGCCAACGTGCTAATTAACGAACGTATCCGCGAAGAATTGCGGCGCGGCAGGCGCGTTATCGCCGCCGTCGAGACGGGGTATAAGGAAGCGAGCCGGGCGATTTTCGACGCCAACATCACCAACGTCATTGCAGCCGCGATCATGTTCGTCTTTGGCTCTGGCCCGATCAAGGGATTTGCGGTGGTGTTGACCATCGGTATCGTGACATCGGTGTTTACCGCAGTTACCGTCAGCCGCATGTTCGTTGCAGGTTGGTTGCGCCGCGCGCGGCCTGCCAGCCTCAATATCTGATACCGGCGAGGAATTTCCATGAAACTTTTAAAGCTGGTACCCGACAATACCAATTTCCGCTTTTTGCGCTGGCGCAATATCGCGATGGGTATTTCGTTCCTGTGCATCATCGCGTCGATTGCCCTGCTGGCGACACGCGGGCTCAATTTCGGTATCGATTTTGTCGGCGGGCAGACGGTGCGCGTGGCGTTCCGTCAGGCCCCCAATATTGACCAGTTGCGCGAAACGGTCGATTCGGTGACCGAAGGCGATGTGGTAGTGCAGGAATTCGGCTCACCGCGCGACATCGCGATCCGTACCGCCTTGCCCGAAGGGGGCGGCAAGGAAGCATCCGACCGCGCCGCCGAGCAGTTGCAGGCGGCGATCCGCGCCCGTTATGCCGACGCGACGATTTCATCGGTCGATACGGTGTCGGGCAAGGTTTCGGGCGAATTGTTGCAAACCGGCGCATGGTCGCTCGCGCTCGCCATGTTGGCGATCTCGGTGTATATCTGGTTCCGATTTGAATGGCAGTTCGGGGTCGGCGCTTTGTTCGGCCTGTTCCATGATGTGGTGTTGACGCTAGGATTTTTTGCGCTGACCCAGTTGGAGTTTAATCTCAACATCGTTGCGGCGCTTCTGACCATCATCGGCTATAGTTTGAATGATACGATCGTCGTTTATGACCGTATCCGCGAAAATTTGCGCAAATATCGGCGGATGGGGATTATCGAACTGCTTGATCTCAGCATCAACGAAACGCTGTCACGCACGGTGATGACCAGCCTTACCATGTTGATTGCGCTGGCGATTTTGCTGTTCGTCGGGCCAGAGGTGATCTTTGGCTTTACCGCGGCAATGCTGCTCGGCATTTTCATCGGCACCTATAGCTCTGTTTATATGTCGGCACCGATATTGGTCTGGCTAAAGGTTGGGCCGGACAGCTTTGTCGCGCAGGATGATGGTGACAAGCCGGGCCGTGGCGAAGGCTATGGTGCGGTAGTCTAAGCCACTCGCTTACCACCCTTCCATAGCGCGCGTACGCGGCCTTCCACACCCAATCCGTCAAAGGGTGTGTTGCTGGAGCGTGCCGGGCTGTGCCGCGCGTCAATCCGCCATGCCGTATCCGGGTTGATAAGTGCCAAGTCGGCCTCTGCACCCGATGTGAGCGTGCCTACATTCAGCCCGAGCAATCGCGCGGGGGTGCGCGCGATCAGGTCAAAGAGGCGCGGCAGGCTGATGTAGCCGTCACGGACAAGGCCAAGGGTAAGCGCCAGCAAGCTCGCTGCGCCCGCCATGCCGGGTTGCGCAGCGGCGAAGGGCAGGCGTTTATCCTCCGGCCCGCGCGGGTCATGGCCTGACGCGATGACATCAATCGCCCCATCGCGGAGCGCCTCTAGCGCGGCCTGTCGGTCATCATCCTGCCGCAAGGGCGGCGACAGGCGGGCAAAGCTGCGCCATTCGCCCAGCGCAATGTCGGACAACAGCAAATGCGCCGGCGTAATCCCGCAGGTGACGGGCAGACCAGCCGCCTTGGCACGGCGGATCAGGTCAAAACCCGCGCGCGTTGTGACCTGCCGGAAATGGAGCGGGGCACCTGAAACTTCCACCAGTGCAATGTCGCGCGCGATGGCAATGGATTCAGCAGCAGTGGGTGCAGCGGCAAGGCCGAGGCGCGTCGCCATCTCCCCCTCTGTTGCAACTGCGCTGTGTACCAGCCCTTCATCTTCGGCATGGGTGATGGTGACTAGCCCCAGTCCGCCCGCGTAGCGCAACAGGTTGAGCATCAATGCGCTGTCGGCGATGCGGTGTCGCCCCGTCGCGACCGCGCGCGCGCCCGCTTGTTGCATCAGGCCGATTTCGGCAAGTTCCGCACCCGCGAGGTCGCGGGTCGCGGCGGCGAGTGGGTGAATCCATAAATCGGGTTTTCCCGCCTTGGCCGCACGTTCGATCAGCCCCGGATTGTCGAGCGCGGGTGGCCCATCCGGCATCAGCGCGATGCGGGTGATACCGCCAGCATGACAGGCGGCCATGTCGGTCGCAAATACGCCAAGATCAACGATACCGGGGGTCAGCAGCGCACCCTGCGCGTCGATGATTTCCGCATCCTGTGCCGTCACATCGCCGGTCGTAACAATGCGTCCATCGCGGATCAGCAACGCGCCGGGCCGCATATCGGCATGTGTCGGGCAGACCAACCGGGCGTTGGTGATCAGCGTCGCGCTCATGCCCAGCCCTCCACCCCGCGCCGTGCGCGCGTAAGGACGTCAAGGCAGGCCATACGCACCGCCACCCCCATTTCGACCTGTTCGGTTATTGCGCTGCGTTCGGGGTCGTCCGCAATCGCGCTGTCGATTTCGACGCCCCGGTTCATCGGGCCTGGGTGCATGACCAACGCGTCAGACTTTGCCAGTGCGAGGCGCGCCGCATCCAGCCCGAACAGCGCATGATATTCGCGCAAGCTCGGGAAAAAGCCGCCATCCATCCGTTCGGTCTGGAGGCGCAGCATCATCACCACATCTGCCCCTTCCAGCGCCGGTTCGATGCGGGTGAAGCGCGCCGCGCCATAGGCATCGACCGTTTCAGGAACCAATGTCGCTGGCCCGGCGACGCGAACCTCCGCGCCCAAGGTGGCTAGCGCTATCATATTGGACCGGGCGACCCGGCTGTGGCGAATATCGCCGCAGATAGTGACGACCAAGCCATCAATTCGTCCCTTACGACGCCTTATGGTCAGCGCGTCGAGCAGTCCTTGGGTCGGGTGTTCGTGCCAGCCGTCGCCCGCGTTGAGCACCGGGCAATCGACCTTGTCGGCGATCAGCGCGACCGCGCCGCTCATCGCATGGCGGATGGTGATGGCATCGGCGCGCATAGCATTGAGCGTCACCGCCGTGTCGATCAATGTTTCGCCTTTTTTGATGCTCGATTGCGCGGCCGCCATATTGACGACATCTGCGCCCAGCCTTTTTCCGGCGATTTCAAAGGATAAAAGGGTGCGGGTGGAATTTTCGAAAAAGGCGTTGATCAGCGTCAGGCCGCGCAGCGCATCCGACTTTATCGCGCCCGCCCGCGCTGCATCGACCCAGCGTTCCGCCTCATCCAACAAGAAATAAATTTCCCACGGTTGGAGTCCGGCAAGCCCCAACAGATGCTTGTGCGGAAAGGCTGCGCGTCCTTCAGGATAGCGGCCAGCGTGCTTGGGAACTGTCGATGTCATTAAAGCCGAGCCACTAGAGAAAATGCGTGCAAAACTCAAGAGCGGGTGAGTGCGTCAATCGCGCCCTGCAAAATATAGGCTGCGGCGGCATTGTCGACCCGTTCGGCCCGTTTGGCGCGGCTGACGTCGGCCGCGATCAGGGCGCGTTCGACAGCGACGGTCGACCAGCGTTCATCCCAGAGGAGGAGGGGGAGGGTAAGGTCGCCAATATTGCGGGCAAAGGCGCGCACCGATTGGGTGCGTGGGCTGTCGCTGCCATCCATGTTAAGTGGCAGGCCGATGACGATGCCGCGCACCTGTTCGCGTCCGATTATCGCGCCGATTGCCGCCTTGTCGGCGGTAAAACGGGTGCGCTTAATCAAGAGGGCAGGGCTGGCAAAGCTCCACCCCGCATCGCACAAGGCGGTGCCGATGGTCTGCGTGCCGACATCAAGCCCCAACAGCCGCCCACCGTCGGGCAGGGCAGCGGCAAAGGTGGTGACATCCTCCATCAGCTAGGCGGCACTATCGTGCGGCAAAGGCGGCGAGCCGCCGCCGCGCATCATCGCGGATATTGCGCCAGAACAGGCTATAATCATAAACATGATAATTATTGCCCGGCAGGACATAGCCCCCCAAGTCCGGCGGCGCGCCAATCAACAAAAAGCCGCGGCCGCCCGCCGCCAGATCGTCGCAGCGCGCACCGGTCGCGCCGGGATATAATTGCCCGTCGCGCAAATCCGCATCCTGCTTGATCGTCCCCAAATTGGCGTTTTGCAGGGCGGCACCGTCCAAAATGCCGCTAATCGGGTTGACGCAGAGCATCCGGCTGCCGGTGCGCGGCGCACCATCAAAACCGGTGGTTGCGTCATAAACGTCGGTCACTTGGTGATAATCGGCGGGTTCGGCAAAACTCTGCCAAGCAAGGATGCAATGGCTATCCTCTGCCTTGGCGCAGGCGGGCAGACCCATCAGCGGCAGATCATGGTCGACCGACACCGGCCAACCGATGATATAGGCCGCCGCGATCCGGTCGGCGACTGGTTTTCCGGCAATTTCAAGGCGCAATAGCCGGGTGAGGTGGAGCGCGCCCTGGCTATGCCCGGCAAGGATGATCGGCCGGTCGGGACCGATGTCGGCCAGAAACTGCCGCCATGCGACGACGATATCGGCATAGGCGGCGGTCAGCGCACGGTTGGCGGTTGCAGTATCGCGGGTCAAAAAGGCGCCGAGCGCGGCTTGGCGATAGTGCGGCGCCCAAATGTCGCCGACGCCTGAAAAGGCGCTCGCCTGGCCCCGCGCAAAAATGGCCGCGCGCCAATTCGCCTCCGCATCGTCAAAGGCGGCGTTCCAATGCGCCCGGCTGGTGAGGCTGGTTGGGTGGACGTAAAAAACCGCGGCATTGCCGCGCGCTTCACCATCGGCAAAGCGGGTAGGCGACTCGCCCTCCACCACATCGGCCAAGCGCGGCATCCACAGGGCAGGATTGTCGCCGACCTTGCCCGGTCGGGCGATCCACATCTTGTTATCCGCCCAAGTTAGCGGCGGTGCAGCGGGCGGCGGAGTAAATTCCTCGGTCGGGACGAGCGCCATGCGCATGAACCAATCGGGGTTGAGCCGCCATGCGACCGCAACGCCAATCGCCAGCGCGATGACGATCGCACAAAAATAGAGGAAGATGCGCGCTGGGCGAAACTGGCGGCGGGTCGGTTGGTTGACGATGGTTTCGGTCATAGGCTGCGATTATCGCGCCGCGCCCTGCCATGCAATCGTCCATAGGGCAGATGTCATGCTTGAAGCGCCGCGCCTGCCCTGCTAGCGCCGCGCCTTCACGTCCCCCCTGTCCCAGCGAAAAAGGTTCGCTTTATGTCCGTTGATCAGGCCACCGTCGGCAAAATCGCCAAATTGGCGCGCATCGCCATGCCCGATGATGATGTGGCAGCGCTCGTCCCCGAACTCAATAATATCCTCGCCTGGGTCGACCAATTGGCAGAGGTGGATGTGACCGGGGTTGAACCGATGACGGCGGTCATCCCCAATCGCATGGTGCTGCGCGCCGATGTCGTTGATGCAGACCCGCTGACTGGCGGCAACAGACGCGACGATATTTTGGCCAATGCGCCGGCCGCGCAGCATGGATTTTTCGGCGTGCCCAAGGTGATTGAATAATGACCAGCTTAACCGAATTGACCGTCGCGCAGATTCGCGACGGCCACCGCGCGGGGGATTTCAGCGCCGTCGAAGTGGCAGAGGCGTTCAACGCCAATGTCGCCGGTGCCCGCGCGCTCAACGCCTTCATCGTCGAAACCCCCGAACATGCGTTGCACGCCGCAGAGCAGGCCGACGCAGACCGGGCGGCGGGGACGCTCAAACCCTTGTCGGCGGTACCCATCGGCATGAAGGATTTATTTGCCACCAAGGGGGTACAGACGACTGCGGCGAGCCATATTTTGGAAGGCTTTGTCCCGCCCTATGAATCCACCGTTTCGCAAAAATTGTGGGACGCAGGGGCCGGGATGCTCGGCAAGCTCAACATGGACCAATTTGCCATGGGTTCGTCGAATGAGACGAGCTATTTTGGCAATGTCCTGTCGCCGTGGCGCAGCAATGATGGCAGCAATGCCGCACTGGCCCCGGGCGGGTCGTCAGGCGGGTCGGCGAGCGCGGTCGCCGCGCGGCTTTGCCCCGCCGCGACCGGCACCGATACCGGCGGGTCGATCCGCCAACCCGCCGCCTTCACCGGTATTTCGGGTATCAAGCCGACCTATGGCCGTTGTTCGCGTTGGGGGATTGTCGCCTTTGCCTCCAGCCTAGACCAAGCGGGGCCGATGGCCCGCGATGTCCGCGATTGTGCGATCCTGCTCGGCGTGATGGCCGGGCATGATGCCAAGGATGCAACCAGCCTCAACCTGCCGGTTCCCGATTGGGAAGCGGCGCTTCAGGCCGATTTGCGCGGCAAGAAGGTCGGAATCCCGCGCGAATATCGGCTCGATGGGATGGATGCAGCGATAGCGGCAATGTGGGACAAGGGTGCCGCCATGCTCACCGATGCGGGGGCGGAGATTGTCGACATCACGCTCCCCCACACCAAATATGCGCTGCCGGCTTATTATATCATCGCCCCGGCGGAGGCGTCGTCCAACCTCGCCCGGTATGACGGGGTGCGTTATGGCCTGCGCGACCTGTCCGATGGGGCGGGGTTGCAGGACATGTATGCCGCCACCCGTGCCGCCGGTTTCGGGGCGGAGGTAAAGAGGCGGATCATGATCGGCACCTATGTGCTGTCGGCCGGTTTCTATGATGCCTATTATACGCAGGCGCAAAAGGTCCGTACGCTGATCGCGCGTGATTTTGCCCATGCCTTTACCCAATGCGACGTGATTTTGGCCCCGACCGCGCCGTCGGCGGCCTTTGCCTTGGGCGAACGTAGCGCCGACCCGCTCGCCATGTATCTGAACGATGTTTTTGCGGTTCCGGCGAGCCTTGCCGGGCTGCCCGCCATGTCGGTGCCTGCGGCCTTGAGCGCCGATGGGCTGCCGCTCGGCCTGCAGATCATCGGCAATATGTTCGACGAACAGGGCGTGCTCAACGCGGGACTGGCGCTCGAACAGCGCGCAGGCTTTACCGCCCGCGCCGAAAAATGGTGGTAAGAAGATGAGCGAATATCGCATCCATGGCGAAACCGGCGCGTGGGAGGTCGTGATCGGCCTAGAGGTGCATGCGCAAATAACATCGAACGCCAAGCTGTTTTCGGGTGCGGCCACCGCCTTTGGGGCCGAACCCAATACGCAGGTCAGTCTGGTCGATGCGGCGATGCCCGGCATGTTGCCCGTCCCCAATGTCGAATGTATCCGCCAAGCGGTGCGCACCGGCTTGGCCATCGACGCCCAGATCAACGCTTGGTCGCGTTTTGACCGCAAAAATTATTTTTATGCTGATTTGCCGCAGGGTTATCAGATTTCGCAGCTCTACCACCCGCTGGTTGGCGAAGGGGCGCTGACCATTGATGCCGATGCCAAGGCCGGGATAGCAGAGGATAAGCGGATCGGTATCGAACGTATCCATGTCGAACAGGATGCCGGCAAGCTGATGCACGACCAGCACCCGACCATGAGCTTTGTCGATCTGAACCGTTCGGGCGTCGCGCTGATGGAAATCGTGTCGCGCCCCGACATGCGTTCGCCCGCCGAAGCCGGGGCCTATTTGCGCAAATTGCGCGCGATCCTGCGCTATGTGGGTTCATGCGACGGCAATATGGAAGAAGGGTCGATGCGCGCCGACGTCAATGTGTCGGTGCGCAAAGTGGGTGAGGAACTGGGTACCCGCACCGAAACCAAAAATGTAAACTCCGTCCGCTTTGTCATGCAGGCGATTGAATATGAAGCCAAACGGCAGGTCGCGCTGATTGAAGCGGGCGGCAAGGTCGATCAGGAAACCCGCCTGTTCAACCCCGATAGCGGCACAACGCGGACGATGCGATCCAAGGAGGATGCGCATGACTACCGCTATTTCCCCGACCCCGACCTGTTGCCGCTTGAACTCAGCGAGGATTTCATCGCCGAATGTCGGGCCAGCCTGCCCGAACTGCCCGATGCCAAGCGGGCGCGATACATTGCACTCGATATCTCTGCCTATAATGCGCAGGTGCTGACCGCCGAGGTCGAAAGCGCCCGCTGGTTTGACGCGCTGCTCGATGTGGGGGCTGAGGGCAAGGGCGCTGCCAATTGGGTAACCAGCGAATTATTCGGCGCGCTCAATCGTTTGGGGCTGTCGATTGACCAGTCGCCGGTCAGCCCCGGCGCGGCGGCGGAGCTGCTGGGCTTGGTAGCCGATGGCACAATTTCCGGCAGCATTGCAAAGCAAGTCTTTGAAAAAATGCTGGAAAGCGGGGACGGGGCGGCTGCCATCGTCGAACGTGAAGGGTTGAAGCAGGAAAGCGACACTGGCGCGATCGAGGTGGCGGTTGACGCCATACTCGCCGCCAATGCGGACAAGGTCGCCGAATATCAGGGCGGCAAGGCGGCGCTATTTGGCTTTTTCGTTGGGCAGGTGATGAAGGCGATGCAGGGCAAGGCCAACCCCAAATTGGTCAATGATGCACTGAAAGCCCGACTGGGGTAGCGGTAAGCATCGTCACCCCTTGCCCTCGCGCCACCCGCTGCTATAGGGGCGCGCGACAAGCGCGGCCCGTGGCCTGTGGCGAGTTGGCGGGCGTGGCGGAATTGGTAGACGCGCTGGTTTTAGGTACCAGTATCGCAAGATGTGGGGGTTCGAGTCCCTTCGCCCGCACCAAGTCGCCAAACCACGCCGCTGCCAAGCTGCTGTTGTAAATCCCGGTTGCAGCCTTGGGCTGTGATGCGAAATGTTTGGAAGAAGGCTGAATTTTGCCATGAAGCATGTTGAAACGCTCAATGAAGGTTTGAAGCGCGCCTATAACTTGACGATCAGCGCCAAGGAAATCGACGCGCGCATCGACGTTGAGGTAAAGGGGATTGCGCCAACCGTGCGGATGCCCGGTTTCCGCCCCGGCAAGGTGCCGCCCAACCTGATCCGCAAGATGCACGGCGAAGCGCTAGCCAGCGATGCGCTGCAAAAAGTGGTGCAAGAGGGCGTCGATAATCTGATGCGCAAGGAAAAATTGCGCCCGGCGATTGCGCCGGATGTGCGGTTGGCCGACGGCTATGCTGCTGGCAAGGATGCCGAAGTTGCGGTTGCGCTCGAAATATTGCCGGTGTTTGATCTGCCCAGCCTTGACAACCTCAAGCTGGAACGCCTGATGGTCGAGGCGGATGAGGCTGCGGTCAATGCGCAGATTGAACGGCTCGCCGCCGGAGCCAAGCGCTTTGACGATGCGCCCAAGAGCCACAAGGCGGAAACCGGCGACCAATTGACGGTCGATTTTGCCGGCAGCGTCGATGGTACAGCTTTTGACGGTGGCACCGGCGAAGATATGGCGGTCGAAATTGGTTCGGGCATGCTTATCCCCGGGTTTGAGGATCAATTGATCGGCGCGAAGGCGGGCGACCAGCGCACCGTCAAGGTTACCTTTCCGGCAGACTATCCGGCGGCCAATCTGCAATCCAAGGATGCCGAATTTGCCGTGACGGTAAAGGCCGTCAAGCGCCCCGCAGAAACCAAGATTGACGATGAACTGGCCAAGCAATTTGGTCTGACCGGCATCGACCAATTGCGCGAAATTATGAAGGGGCAGGTCGAACAGGAATTAAACGGCCTGACCCGCACGCATATGAAGCGCCGCTTGCTCGACCAATTGGCCGCAGCCCATGATTTTGAAGTGCCACCGACGATGGTTGAGGCGGAGTTTAACCAGATTTGGCAGCAGCTTGAGCATGAAGCGAGCCATGAGGAAGACCCCGAAGCAGCGCGCGCCGAATTGGAAGCCGATAAGGAAGATTATCGCGCGATTGCAGTGCGCCGGGTGCGATTGGGCCTCCTCCTCTCCGAAATCGGACAGGCCAATGGTGTGGCGGTCAGCCAACAGGAAATGAGCCGTATTGCCGCGCAAGCCGCGCAGCAATATCGCCCCGAAGACCGCCAACGCTTCATGGAGTATATCGCGCAGGACGCGCTGGCCGCTGCCCAATTGCGCGCGCCCTTATTTGAGGACAAGGTGGTCGATTTCCTGTTCGATAAGGCGGACATTACCGACCGCGTGGTGACCCGCGCCGAATTGGAAGCCGCGATTGAGGCGGATGAGGATGAAGGCCATGTCCATGGGCCTGGCTGCGGCCACGACCATGGCGATGCTGGCAAGGCCAAGCCTAAAAAGGCCGCCAAGCCCGCCGCGAAAGCCAAGGCGGAAAAGGCAGAAAAGCCGGCCAAGGAAGCCAAGCCTGCGAAGACAGTCAAGGCAGAAAAGCCCGCGAAGGAAGAAACGCCTGCCAAGAAACCGGCCGCAAAAAAGACCCCTGCCAAGAAGGGCTAACCACCCGCAATGGTTGAAAAAAGAGGGGCGGTGCCAATGTGGTGCCGCCCCCTTTTTATGCCTGGATCATCTGCGTCCTAAAATTGCACTTCGTCTGCCGTGCGAATGACCTTGCCCAAAATGCCATAATCCTTGGCTTCGTCGGTGGTCATCCAATAGTCGCGGTCAATATCCTGCCGCACGCGCTCAATGTCCTGCCCGGTGGCCTTGGAAATAACCTGTGCCAGCCGTTCGCGCATTTTGACAATCTCATGCGCCTGAATCTCAATGTCGCTGGCCCTGCCGCCCGCGCCGCCAGAGGGTTGGTGAATCAGGAAGCGGGTATTGGGCAGGCAATAGCGGTGTTCCTTGGCCGCACCGAGGAAGATGTGCGTCCCCGCGCTCGCCACCCAGCCGGTGCCAATTACCGCGACGGGCGAACGCACATAGCTGATGAGGTCGTGGATCGTATCCCCCGATTCGACGTGTCCGCCAGGCGAATTGAGGATGATTTTGATCGGCGCGTCGCTTAGATGGTCGAGGTAGAGCATCTGTGCGCTCACCCGTTCGGCCAATTTCTGGTCGATCCCGCCGAAAATCAATATCGTGCGCGCTTCGAGAAACTTGGCGAGCATCGATTGGGGCAGCGCCCCTTCTTCTCCTTCATCCGCCATCATCGGGGGCAAGTGCATATTTATCTCCACGAACCGGCCGGATATCTGACAGGGCATCGGCCATTTTGCATTTGGTCACCTTTGTCGCTTAGCCCGGTGGGGGAAGGGCGGCAATGGCTAGCGCCCGGCTGGTCGTCTTTATCTGGCTTTAACTGGGTAGAGGGGTTGAACCTTTCGCACCAAGGCCAGATATAGGCGGATGAGTAACAGGAGCATGTTTTCCCCAATGAATCCCTTTGACCATGGCGATTTCGCCGCGCCGATCCGCAATGCGCTCGTCCCCATCGTTATCGAACAGTCGAGCCGTGGTGAGCGCAGCTTTGACATTTTTTCGCGAGTGCTGCGTGAGCGCATCGTCTTTGTGACGGGGGAAGTGGAGGATCAGATGGCCTCGCTCATCGTTGCGCAATTGCTGTTCCTCGAATCCGAAAATCCGACGCGCGATATCTTCATGTATATCAACTCGCCCGGCGGGGTGGTGACGGCTGGCATGGCGATCCACGACACGATGCAATATATCCGCCCGCGTGTTGGCACCGTGTGCATCGGGCAGGCGGCATCGATGGGCAGCTTTTTGCTCGCCGCCGGTGAACCGGGGATGCGCGTTGCTCTGTCCAACGCGCGGATCATGGTCCACCAGCCGTCGGGTGGTGCGCGGGGCATGGCGTCCGACATTGAAATCCAGGCTCGCGAAATCTTGCGCATCCGCAAACGGATGAATGATTTGTATGTCAAATATACCGGACAGGAGCTGGCGGCGGTTGAAAAGGCGATGGATCGCGACACATTTCTGGAGGCGGAGGAGGCAAAGGCCTTTGGCCTCGTCGATCAGGTGTTCGATAAGCGCCCGCAATCGACGGAGGAAGCGCCGGTCGCCAGTTGATGACCCCGTCACGCTTTATTCACCCAAAAGGTGCATTGTAAATTGATGCTTGCGCCTTAACATGGGCGACAGCGCCGGTAACGGCACATTGATGATGGAAGATTATGACCAAGCTTAGCGGTTCGGATAGCAAGAGCACGCTCTATTGCAGTTTCTGCGGCAAGTCGCAGCATGAGGTGCGCAAGCTGATTGCCGGGCCAACCGTCTTCATTTGCGATGAATGCGTCGAACTGTGCAACGATATCATCCGCGAAGAAGCCAAGAGCAGCGGCCCGGCGCGCAAGGGCGGCGGGGTGCCGACCCCGCGCGAAATCTGCGATGTGCTTGATGATTATGTCATCGGCCAATTCCCTGCCAAGCGGGTGCTGTCAGTCGCGGTGCACAACCATTACAAGCGGCTCAACCATTCGGGTAAAGGCGATGATGTGGAATTGGCCAAGTCCAATATCCTGCTCGTCGGGCCGACCGGGTGCGGCAAGACTTTGCTGGCACAAACGCTGGCGCGCACCTTTGATGTGCCCTTTACCATGGCCGATGCGACCACGCTGACCGAAGCGGGCTATGTCGGTGAAGATGTTGAAAATATTATCCTAAAATTGCTGCAAGCCGCCGACTATAATGTCGAAAAGGCACAGCGCGGCATCGTTTATATCGACGAAATCGACAAAATCAGCCGCAAGGCCGAAAATCCGTCGATTACCCGCGATGTTTCGGGTGAAGGGGTGCAGCAGGCCCTGCTCAAGATGATGGAAGGGACAGTTGCCTCCGTCCCGCCACAGGGGGGACGCAAGCACCCGCAGCAGGAATTTTTGCAGGTCGATACGACCAACATTCTGTTTATCTGCGGCGGCGCATTTGCCGGTCTCGAAAAAATTATTGGCGATCGCTTGCAGGGCAAATCGATCGGCTTTGGTGCGCATGTCGCCGCGCCAGAGGAACGGCGCACGGGCGAAACCTTGCGGCAGGTGGAGCCTGAAGATTTGCTCAAATTCGGGCTGATACCTGAATTCGTCGGGCGCTTGCCGGTCATCGCAACGCTGGAGGATCTGGATGAGGCCGCGCTCGTCAAAATCCTCTCCGAACCCAAAAATGCGCTGGTCAAACAATATCGTAAATTGTTTGAGTTGGAAGAGGTTGGGCTGAACTTTACCGACGATGCCTTGTCGGCAATCGCGCGTAAGGCAATCCAGCGCAAGACAGGCGCGCGCGGACTGCGCTCGATTGTCGAGGCTATTTTGCTCGACACGATGTTCGATCTGCCAACCTTTGACGGTGTTAGCGAAGTGGTGATTGATCGCGATGTTGTTGAAGGTCGCAAGGAACCGATTCGCGTCTTTGCCGAGCCGCAGCGTTTGGAAACCGGCGACGCGGCGTAACACCGACTGCCCAAGCTGATATTGCGGCGATTTTTGCCGTATGTGGCATTTTTGCACCCTTGTCATATATTTGAAATATATATGTTTTATTGCTCCACTGGCATGCGGTATGCAAATTTGCCGCAACGCACAAGGTGACGGCGCGCGCGTCGCCGCCTAAGGCTACATGCATGTAAATAAGGACGTCTGTTGCTTGGCTGCGCAGTTTGCGCGGGTCAGGGCGGAAGTCGCAAAATGGGGGAGGAAGCGGTTACCCGCCATCATGGCGTGGCATATCGCAGGTGCCCCGAAAAACTGGGAAGAGCGTGCCAAACATATGGGGCGCATTCGATTTGAACTTTTAGGCAAATCATCAGGGGATTGCAGATGCACCTTCGTTATTATCTCGCCGCCAGTGTCGCCGGACTGACGCTGGCCACCGCGATTGCGACGCCAGCAGCGGCGCAGGAAACCACATCGGCGGTGCGTGGCACGGTCGAAGCCGATGGCGCGGTCGTCGCTGGGGCGGAAGTGACCATTACCCACCAGCCGTCGGGCACGACCCGGACGGTTACCACCGGCGCAGACGGCGGTTTTGCGGCCAATGGCTTGCGCGTCGGCGGTCCCTTTGTCGTAACGGTCAATGCGCCGGGCTTTGAACCGACCCGCATCACCGACCTGTTCCTGCAGGCTGGCCAACCATTCCGCCTGCCGGTGACGCTGCAAGCGACCAGCGACATCGTCGTCACCGCCTCTGCCCTTGGTGGGGCGATCGAAACCTCCAACGGGCCGATCACCGCATTGGGCGCCGCGCAGATTGAAGGCGTTGCCTCCATCAACCGCGACATTCGCGACCTTGCCCGTCGTGACCCGCTAGCCACGATGGATCTGACCAACAGCCGCACGATTGAAATCGCCGGCAACAATGGTCGCCTCAACCGTTTTTCGGTCGATGGCGTGCAATTCAGCGATGATTTTGGTCTCAACAACGGCGGCCTGCCGACATCGCGCGGACCGGTGCCGTTCGATGCGATTGAACAATTTTCGGTCAAGACCGCGCCTTATGACGTTTCGGAAGGCGATTTTCAGGGCGGTGCGATCAACGTCGTGCTGCGTTCGGGCGGCAATCGTTTCCGTGGCCGCGGCTTTTTCAGCTACACCGATGACAGCCTGACCGGGGATACGACGCGCGGACGCAATATCGGCCTCGATTTTGATTCCAAGCAGTTCGGCGGTCATTTGTCGGGCCCGATCATCCGTGACCGTTTATTCTTTGCCTTCACCTATGAACGCACCGAGGAATCGCAACCTTTCGACAATGGCGTCGGCCCCGGTTTTGGTGGTCAGGTTCCCGGCATTACGCAGGCGAACATCGATACCGTCACGTCCATCGCGCAGAGCGTTTATGGCTATGACACGCTGGGTCAGCTGTCCAATGCGAATGAAAGCGACGAGAAATATGTCGCCAAGATCGACTGGAACATCAGCGACGATCATCGCGCATCCTTTACCTATATTCGCAACGTCGGGACGCAGCAGTTCCAGCAGAATGTTTTTGTGACCTCACCCGCGGCATTGGGCCTTGCGTCCAACGGCTATGAACTGGCCGAAGAAGTGAATTCGGGCGTTTTCCAGCTCAATTCGCAATGGTCGGATGATTTTTCGACCGAATTGCGCGCCAGCTATCGCGACTATAACCGCGACCAGACCCCCTTTGGTGGCCGCGAATATGGGCAGTTTGAAGTCTGCCTCGACCCCACCTCGGTTGGCAGTGGGACGAGCTGCGCCGGTTCGCGCATCTTTTTCGGGCCCGACGTGTCGCGTCAGTCGAACGACCTCAATACCGAAAATCTGTCGATTGACCTTACTGCGCGGCTCGAAACGGGAGATCACAGCTTCCGCTTCATCGCCGGTTACACCGATGTGCGCACCTTCAACCTGTTCCTTCAGCGTTCGCTGGGCGACCTATATTTCGACTCGATCGCCGATTTCCAAGCCCGCCGGGCCAACCGCCTGCGTTATGGCAATGCGGTGACGCTTGATCCCAATGATGCGGCGGCTTCGTTCAGCACGCAGAACTGGACCTTTGGCATTCAGGATGATTGGCAGGTTACCGACACGCTGCAGGTAACGCTGGGTCTGCGGTATGATTTGTACAACAACAAAAATTACCCGCCGCTCAACCCCAATTTCCTTGCGCGTTATGGCTTTTCCAACCGGCAAAGCTTTAGCGGGCTAGGTGTCTTCCAGCCACGCTTTGGCTTTAACTGGCAGGCAACCGACCGCTTGATCGTGCGCGGCGGTGCGGGGATCTTCTCTGGCGGGACGCCCGATGTATTCCTGTCGAACAGCTTCTCCAACACCGGGTTGCTGACCAACGCCATCGACATTCGTCGCAATTCGTCGGCGGCCGGTTGCGATGTTACCGCGCCCAATGCCGCAGTGATTTGCAGCGGTGCGCTCAATAATGTCACCGGCAATTCGATCAGCACCGATGTGCAAAACTTCCTTGCGACCAACACCGGTTCGCTGGCGCTGGCCCCGACCAATGCCATCGACCCCAATTTGCAGATCGCCCGTAAGTTCAAGGCATCGCTGCAGGCCGATTATGACGCTGACCTCGGCCCGCTGGGTGACCATTGGCTGTTTGGTGCGCAGGTGCTTTATGACGAGAATATCCGTGGTTATACGTGGGTCGACATTCGTTCGGTACCGATTGGCACGCTGCCCGATGGTCGCCCGCGTTACGGCCCCGTCGGTGGGGTGGCATCGACCAACCAGGATTTGCTGATGACCAACAGCCGTCGTGGCCGTGGTATTTTCGGGTCATTGCGTCTGGCGCATGATTTTGACTTTGGTCTGTCGATTGACGGCAGTTACACGCGTTCGGACGTGAAGGACGAAAATGCGCTGACGTCGGCAACCGCCGGTTCACTGTACAGCAACAACGCCTTCTTCGACCCCGGCCGCGCCGCTTATGGCACGTCGATCTATGAAATCCGCGATCAGTGGAAATTCAATATCGACTATCGTCATGAATTTTTTGGCGATCTGGAAACGCGCATCGGCCTGTTCGGGGAATATCGCACTGGCCGCCCATATTCGATCACCGGGCTTGACCGGTCGAGCGGGCGTCTGGCGACCTATGGCACGGTGGGTAATGGCGGGCGCGTCCTGCTCTACATCCCGGAAATGACTGACAGCCGCGTTGTCTTTGACAATGCGACCAGTCAGGCCAATTTCAACACGCTGGTGACCGCATTGGGGCTGGAGCAATATCGTGGTAGCGTTGTGCCCAAAAATTCGCAGCGCTCGCCCGATTTCTTCAAAATCGACCTGCATTTCAGCCAGGAATTGCCGGTGCCGATGCTCGATTCAGGCCGTATCACCTTGTTTGCGGATGTGGAAAATGTCCTCAACCTGATCGACAGCGATTGGGGTTCATTGCGTCAGGTTGGCTTCCCCTACACATCGGCATTGGTTGAAGTAACTTGCGCTGCGACGTCGGGTACCAACTGCACCCAATATCGTTATTCGAACGTGGTGGCACCCAATGAATCGCTGTCCACGCGCGTGTCGCTCTATGGCATTCGCGTCGGCGTCCGCTTTAGCTTCTAAGCCGAAGCAATTTGAAAATGTTGGAGGGCGTGGGGGGCAACCCCCGCGCCCTTTCTCTTTGATTCAGCGCAAGCAACTATCCAGTCCGTCGCGTTCGACGACCTGCATGCGTGCGGAAATGCTGTTGCCATAGCGGCGGGTAAAGCCGCGCGGGGTGACGGCGCGCCGTTCCTTGGGCAGCGGCAGTACAGCGGCGATTCGCGCTGCCTCTTGCCGGGTCAGGCGGCTGGCATCATGGTGGAAATAGCGCACCGCGCCTGCATTGGCACCATAGGTGCCGATACCGGTTTCTGCGACGTTTAAATAGACTTCCATGATGCGTTTTTTGCCCCAAATCCCCTCTATCAGCATGGTGAACCATGCTTCGGGCAATTTGCGCAGGGTGCGGCTGATCGCGCCGCTCCCTTGCCAGAGGAAGACATTTTTTGCGACCTGCTGGCTGATAGTGGAACCCCCGCGCAAGCGCCCATTTCCGGCCATCGAACGCAAGAGCGCGGCCCCCATCGCCTCTGTATCAAAGCCGCGATGGCTACAAAATTTGGCATCCTCACCCGCGATGACTGCGCGCGCCATGTCCGGGTCCATATCTGACAGCGCCATCCAATCGCGCGTTGCGCCGCGACTGTCGGTCAACATGGTGATCGTCGTCGGGGGTGGCACCAGCGCATAAATCAGCACCCAAGCCAGCGACAGCCCAACGAACCAGAGCAAAGAGAGGAGGATGATGCGGAAAAAACGGCGCACGAGGGCTAGGGTGCGGGCAACAAGCGCCGTTCACCGGCAATCAGCAAAATCGCCTTTTGCAATTTTTCAAAGGCGCGCACCTCTATCTGGCGGATGCGCTCGCGCGACACACCATAAATGATGCTGAGGTCTTCGAGCGTCTTGGGCTCATCAATCAAGCGACGCTGGGTCAAAATGTCGCGTTCCCGGTCATTTAGCCGTGCCATTGCTTCGGCAAGCAGGGCGGCGCGGACATCGCGTTCCTCCGCCTCGGCGATGCGTTCGTCTTGCAATGCACCGTCATCTTCGAGCAAATCCTGCCACTGTGCATCGCCATCTTCGCGCATCGGTGCGTTGAGCGACGTATCACCGCCCAGCGCCATGCGCCGGTTCATCGAAATCACATCCTCTTCGCTCACCGACAGGTCGGTGGCGATGCGTTCGACATGTTCGGGCAGCAAATCGCCTTCTTCAAACGCTGCGAGGTTATTTTTCATCCGGCGCAGGTTGAAAAACAGCTTTTTCTGCGCGGCGGTGGTCCCCAGTTTGACGAGGCTCCAGCTACGCAGAATAAATTCCTGCATCGACGCGCGAATCCACCACATGGCATAGGTGGCGAGACGGAAACCGCGATCAGGGTCAAATTTCTTCACCCCCTGCATCAGGCCAATATTCCCCTCAGCAATTAGTTCGCTGACCGGCAGGCCATAGCCGCGATAGCCCATGGCGATTTTGGCGACGAGGCGCAGGTGCGACGTCACCAATGCAGCGGCGGCGTCCTGATCCTGATGTTCCTGATAACGTTTGGCGAGCATATATTCCTCCTCCGGTGTCAGGAGAGGGAATTTGCGGATTTCCGCTAGATAACGGTTAAGCCCCGCCTCCCCGCCGAGCGCGGGCATCACCGTGGGAACATTGCCTTCACTATGGCTGCCCTTTGGCATGATGCGATCCATATCCTTTGTTGGGGGGGGAGGGCGTTACTATATCGCCAGTGCGGTGAATAATTGCTGCATATCGTCGGGGCAATCGCTGTCAAAGGCAAGCTTTTTACCGCTAATGGGGTGCATAAACCCCAAATGGCGGGCGTGCAATGCCTGACGGTGAAAGCCCATGGCGCGCAACCGGGCGCTATGTGGCCCCTGACGGCCATAGAGCGGGTCGCCGAGCAGGGGATGGCCGCGGTGCGCCATATGGACGCGCACTTGGTGGGTGCGCCCGGTTTCCAGTCGGCATTCGACCATCGCAGCCCGGTCGAGCCGTTGGAGCATGCGAAAATGAGTGATCGCCAATTTGCCGCTGCCTGTGGCGGCAACAGTAATTTTCTGACGATTTTGCGGCGATCGGGCGAGCCATGTTTCAACCCGTCCAGCGGGCGGCACCGGAACACCCGCAACAATCGCGTGGTAGATGCGGTCAATGCTGTGCTGCGCGAATTGCTGCGCCAATCCAATATGTGCCGCATCATTTTTGGCAGCGACGATGAGGCCAGATGTATCCTTGTCGATGCGATGGACGATGCCGGGGCGCGCGACCCCGCCGATTCCCGACAATTGGCCCGCGCAATGGTGGAGCAGCGCATTGACCAAAGTGCCATCGCCATGACCATTGGCTGGATGAACGACGAGGCCTGCGGGCTTGTTGACGACGACCAGCGCATCATCTTCATAGCAAATGTCGAGTGCGATTGCCTGTGGCTGCGCGGCGGCATCGACGGGCGGGGGGAGGGTGATGGTCAGCACCATCGTTCCTTCCATCTTGGCCGATGCATTGGGCAGGGGCAGGCCATCTTCACGGCGGATGGCGCCGTTGGCAATCAGCGACTTCACCCGTTCACGCGATAAATCACCCACCGCATCGGTCAACGCGCGGTCAAAACGCTGGCCGCGATGACCATCGTCGATAATAACGGTGCGTATATGGTCATCCCCCATTGTCCCACCAACATGGGAGGGCGCGGGCGCGGTTCAAGGGGGTGGCTTGCCAGCTTCGCCCGTGCCCCCTATCGCGCCATGCGGGTTTGACCAAAATGGGGGTGGCGATGGCCGATGACAGCGTCGATTTTGCGAGCATGCTGGTTTCGCGGCTATGTCATGATTTATTGAGCCCGGTGGGCAGTTTCGGCAACGGACTGGAATTGCTGGCCGACGAAAATGACCCGGATATGCGGGATAATGTCATCGCGCTGCTCAACGCGTCGGCGCTGAGTGCGATCAACAAACTCAAATATTTCCGCATGGCATTTGGTTCGGCGGGTGGATATGGCGACAGCCTGTCGCCCGACGATTTGGATGAAGCGCTAGGCGGTCTGGTGCCGCCCGGCCGCGACACGACTATCGAATGGATTTCGCCGCGTGAAGCGCTGCCCAAGGGGCCAGCGCGCCTCCTTCTCCTCCTCGGGATGACGATTGTAGAGGCGCTGCTGCGCGGCGGGACGATCAGCGTCGCGGTTGAACGACGCGGTGAAGGGATTGAACTGGCGCTGCGCGGCGCGGGGCCGCGCGTCATCATTGATGAACAGCTGGTCACCGCCTTTGCTACCGCGCCGGCAGAACCCAGCCCCAAGACGATCACCGTCGCGCTGGCACACCGGATAGCTGCGGCGAGCGGCGGGGCGATCATGCTTTCACGCCCGGCAGAGGGCGAAATTGTGGTTGGTGCGGTGTTGCCAAGAATCTAACAAATAGCTTGTCCTAACCCGATTTTAACCATGACCCCTGCATGGGGAAGGCTGCATAATTAGCCGGGCCTTATCCATGGAAGAATTGCTGCGCGAATTTGTTGGCGAATCGCTCGATATGATCGAGGTGGTGGCAGGCGACCTCGTCGCTTGGGAGGCTGACCCGCACGACAAGCAACGGCTCGACGCGATTTTCCGCACGGTCCATACGATTAAGGGCAGCAGTAGCTTCTTTGACCTGCCGCGCGTTACCGCATTGGCGCACGCCGCCGAAGAATTGCTCGATGCCCTGCGTTCGGGCCATTTGGCCGCCGACGGTGCGGTGGTGGCGAGCGTGCTCGCTGGGTTTGATGGCATCCGCCAGATCATCGGCTCATTGGCGCAGCATGGGGTCGAACCGGCGGGGGAAGATGGCGGATTGATCGCCCGCTTGGCAGATACGCTGCACCAGCGCGCAATAGCTGCACCCCAACCGGTATCGACCAGCGAAAGTGCCGAAGCGCCGCGCGCATCCGAACAATCGGTGGTGCCGCCCGAATGGCGTTCGGTGCGCGTGCCGCTGACATTGTTAGACGAAGTGATGAGCGGGGTTTCCGACCTCGTCCTCGCACGAAATGAATTTGCGGGCCAATTGCGTGGGCAGGGGTTTGAACCTGAAAGCATTGCCGCTTTTACGCGATTGTCGGGATTTCTTAGTGGAGTGCGTGCATCGGTCAGCCTGATGCGCATGTCGCCGCTCAACCAGCTATTTTCACCGCTGCCGCGCCTTGTCCGCCAATTGGCTGATGAATTGGGCAAGCAGGTGCGCCTCGTCACCGACGGTGGAGAGGTGGAGATTGACCGCGAAGTGATGGAAAGCCTGCGTGACCCCATCGTTCATGCGCTGCGCAACGCCATTGACCATGGCATTGAACCCGAAGAAGTGCGCCGCGCGGCGGGCAAGCCGTTACAGGCGGTGCTGCGGATCAGCGGGCGGCAGGTCGGCAATCGCATCAAAATCGCGATTGAGGATGATGGCGCCGGGCTCGCCGAGGCGCGGCTGATGGAAAAAGCTATTGCATCGGGGCATTTGACAGCAGAGCGTGCGGCAAAACTGTCCTCCGCCCAAATTGCGGCCTTGGTGTTTTTGCCCGGCCTGTCGACCGCCAAGGCGGTGTCTGACATTTCAGGGCGCGGCGTTGGCATGGATGTGGTCAAGGCCAATATCGAGCGACTGGGCGGCGGCGTACGGGTCGATAATCGTCCCGGTCGCGGGGTCACGCTCACCATCGATGTGCCGATGACACTGACCATCATTTCCGCGCTGGCGGTGCCGATTGCGGGGCAGGAGTTTGCCATCCCGCGCAGCGCGATTGCCGAAGTTCTGCTGTCGAGCAACGAATCGGTCGAATGTCTGCAATCGGGCGGGGTGGCGTTGGCGCGGGTGCGCGGCAATTTGCTGCCGCGTTGCGTGCTCGAAAATCATCTGGGCTTGCCGGTGGAGATGGTGGAAGAACGATCGATCGTGCTCTGCCGCCTCGCCAATGGACGCACGCTGGCGCTCGACGTGCCGGATGTGCGCGATCAGGAAGAATTGGTCATTAAGCCGCTGCCACCTTTGCTACGCCAATGCGGTACCTACAACGGCTTTTCCTTGCCCGACAACGGCCAGCCGATGCTCGTCATCGACGTGGATGGTATAGCCAGCCACATCGTGGCCGCTGCGGACGGCGGCTTGTTTGAGGATGTGCAACAGACAGACGACAGCATCGCATCGCAGGATGAAGACCGCTGGCTGTGCTTTGTGCCATTGGGCATCGCGACGCAGGCGGCGCTCCCCATGCATGCGGTGCAGCGGATTGTCGATGTACCGGTGGGGGCAATCAGCCGCGCAGGGTCTGGCTTTGTCGCCACCATCGATGGCGAATTGCTGCGCATCGTCGGCCCGGCGGTCGCGTTGCCGGATGCCGGGGCGCTGCGTATGGTGCGCATCACCCATGGTGGCATGTCGATGCTGCTCGCAGTGGCGGAGGTTACCAGCCTCGCCCGGCTCGATGTCCAATTGTCCGATTCGCATGATGCCCGCGTTTTGGGGGTCGCTATGCACGATGCGACTGTTATCGAAATGTGGGACGTGGCGACCTTATTCCCCGAAATTGCCGATCAGCGCACCATCTGGATTGTTGATGGCGATGCAGGCGGGTGGGCGCAGCAAGTTGTCCAGCCCGCGCTCGAACGTGCCGGATACCGCGTTCGCCATGCCGCCACCCGTGCAGCGGTGACAGATACGGGCACGCCCATTTTGTGCATCAATGGGGATGATGGTCATGCCCGGCTCAACGATGGCGACGGCCATGGGTTGATGCAGTTTATCCATGAATTGCCGCAATTATTGGCGACAGGAGCAGCGTGATGGATGATGAACTTTACCTGATCGCCCGCGTGGCCAGCCAATGGCTCGCGTTACCCGCTGTCAGTGTGGAGGCGGTGGTTGCGGTGCGTGACGTTGTCCCCGCGCCGCTGGCACCCGCATCTGTGCGCGGGCTGGTCGCCATCCGTTCGCGATTATTGACGCTGATCGATACGGCGCTGGTCGCGGGGGAGCAGTCATTTGGCGATTCAGCGCCGCTGATGGCCATCGTCGCCATCGACGGTCATGGATACGGCCTTGCGCTTGACGAGGTGGAGGATGTGGTTGCGCTCCCCATGACCGAGGTGCCGGCGCGGCTCGGCAGCGGTTGGCAGGCGCTCGCCAGTGGGGTTGCCGATCATCAGGACGGGCGGGCGCTGCTCCGGCTCGACCCGGCGGATGTTATCGCCGTTCTCAACAGTCGCGCGCTGGATGCCGCAGCTTAACCGATAATCCATAATTGGCAGCTATTTCAGGATGCATAGCCAATCCAACGGGGTCAATTTCATGACACATTGTCTGATCGTCGATGACAGCAAGGTAATTCGCAAAGTGGCCCGCCATATCATGGAAGGGCTGGGGCTGTCGGTCGACGAAGCCGAAGACGGCGCCGAGGCATTGAAAGCGTGCAAGTCCGGGCCTGTCGACCTTGTACTGCTTGACTGGAATATGCCGGTGATGAGCGGGATGGAATTTTTGACCGCGCTCAACGAAACCGAGGTTCCGCAGCGTCCCAAGGTGATGTTCTGCACCACCGAAAATGGCACCGCACACATCCGTGCCGCCATCGACAATGGCGCCGACGAATATGTTATGAAACCCTTTGACCGCGACACGCTGGAACGCAAACTGCAACTAATCGGTCTGGTCTAAGCCCGGTGCCACCCCGGAGCGCCCACAAGTTGCGAAGCGCCGAACCGGACGCATCGCAACCAGCCCCGCTGCCCCAGACCAGCGTGCTGATCGTCGACGACAGCATTGTTGCGCGGTCGATCCTTGAACGCATTATTGACCAAAGTCTTCATTTCAATGTCGTTGGTTCGGTGCCTAGCGCAGCGGATGCGCTCGACATGTTGGCGCATATAAAGCCCGAAATTATCGTTCTCGACATTGAAATGCCGGGGATGAACGGTTTGGCCGCATTGCCACTCATTTTGCGCTCATCGCCCAAATCACGCGTCCTCATCCTCTCCGCCAGCGCGCAAGAGGGCGGGCCAGCAGCGCTCGAGGCCTTGGCGCGCGGCGCGGCAGACACATTGGTCAAGCCGGGCCGTGGTACGATTGCCGGCAATTTTTCCGATTTGCTGCTCGACCGGCTGCTGCAATTGGCGCTCATTGAGCGCGCACCGCCAGCATGCGCGGAGGTGGAGCAGATAGCGTCGCCGCCACCGCCGGTGGAACATAGGAGCGCCATTGCCGCCATTGGTATTGGTGCATCAACCGGCGGCATCATGGCCATCAACGGCTTTTTCGGCGCATTGCCTGATACGATGACCAAGCCGATTTTCATTACCCAGCATTTGCCCGAAAGTTTCATCCCCTTTTTTGCCGAACAATTGCAACGACTGACCCATCGCGAAGTGGTGGTGGCGGCGGACGGCATGGCGGTGCGCGATGGACTGGTGGCGCTGGCGCCGGGTGACGGGCACATTCGTTTTGCCCACCGCGGGAAACAGATTTTCCTGCGGATCGACCGGAGCGCAGCGGCGTCTGGCGCGATGCCATCGGTTGATCCGATGATGGAGGCACTGGCGACCACCTATGGCAGCGCAGCGTGTGGCATAATGTTTTCGGGCATGGGTCGCGACGGGGTGGAGGGTGCGCGCCTGTTGCGCCGCACGGGCGGATTGATGCTCGCGCAAGATCCTGAATCCTGCGTCGTCTGGGGTATGCCCGGCGCTGTCGCAGATGCAGGCTTGGCCCATGCCATCCAAAATCCGATGGCCATTGCGGCGACAATTACCCGTCTTGCCGAAGGAGCGCTGCTGTGAGCGCGCCGCAAATGCCGGGTGTTGGCGCGCCTGAACGTATCCTTGCCGCGCTGCTAGAGGCAAAGGCGGGTCATGCGATGACGCAAGAACGTATGTGGCGGATTGAAACCGCGCTGCAGCCGGTTTTGCGCCAGCGTAATCTGCCGACGCTCGAAGCTTTGGTCGTCGCACTTGCGTCGGATGATGACCGCGTGCTGCTCGACACGGTGGTTGAGGCGCTGATCAACCATGAGACATATTTCTTCCGTGATTTCGAACTATTCTGCGATATCGAACGGGTGGCGCTGCGCCATTTGCGTGAGCAGCGGATGCTCAACCGGCGGCTCAACATATGGTCGTTGGGGTGCAGCACCGGGCAGGAGCCATATTCGCTGGCGATGCAAATTGCCGATAATCCAGACATCTGGACCGGCTGGAATATACAGATTGTCGCCACCGATATTTCGTCTGCCGTTATCCAGACCGCGCGGCAGGGCCGCTATTCGCAGTTTGAGGTGCAGCGCGGTCTGCCCGCGCGTCAGATGCTCCATTGGTTCAAGCAAGAAGGTGATAGTTGGCAGGTCGATCGGCGCATCCGCGATATGGTGCGTTTCCAAACCCATAATATTTTGACCGATCCGCTGCCTGTCGGGCCGTTTGACATGATATTGTGCCGCAACGTCCTCTTTTACCTCACGGCCGGCAACCGTATGTCGGCGCTCGGGCGCATTGCGGGTGCCTTGTCGCGCGACGGGCTGTTTATGCTGGGTGCATTTGAAACCGTTCTGGGTCAGGGGCAATTATTCCACGCCGATACGCAGCTAAAGGGTTTCTACCGGCCGGGTAATGGCGCCATCCGTCCGCGCAACGCAGCATAGCTTGCCAGCGCGCGGTCGCGGTGGCATGCACAAGTGCAAGGTATGAAGCATAGGGAATGGGCCAATGTCGGCGATGATTGACCGCGCGTCGCCCAATTTTGATGATCGCACGTTGCCCGTTTCGATCATCGTCCTCCATTATACCGGCATGCGCGACGGTGCATCGGCAATTGACTGGCTCGCCAACCCGCAATCGCGCGTTTCGGCGCATTATGTGGTGAGTGAGGATGGCACCATCACCCGCATGGTGGCGGAGGATAAGCGCGCATGGCACGCCGGGCGCAGCTATTGGCGTGGGGTTACCGACATTAATTCGGCCAGTGTCGGGATTGAAATCGTCAATCCTGGGCATGAATTTGGCTATCGCCCCTTTCCCGACGAACAGATCGACAGCGTCATCCGCCTCGTCCACCAGATAAAGGATCGCTATGCCATCACGCGTGGCAATGTCGTTGGCCATTCGGACATTGCTCCACAACGCAAGCAGGACCCCGGTGAGTTGTTTCCATGGGAACGCTTCGCGCGGCTACGCCTCGCGCTGCCGCGCCCGACCCGCGCGCTCACAGACCCCTTATGGTCGGATGCCGGCTTTTTGTTGGCGCTCGAGCGTTTTGGTTATGATGTAACCGATCCTTTGGCCGCTACCGTTGCCTTTCAACGCCGCTTTCGCCCCGAATTGATCGACGGCACAATTGATGGCGAATGTCGCGCCATTTTGCTGGGGTTGCTGCTCCCCGGCCCGCAAGGCGATTGAACCGTACGGCCCCATCGCCTATAATCCTTATGTCAGAGGGCCGGGCGGCCGCCGCCACCCATGCAGGGTGGGGGAGGAAAGTCCGGGCTCCGCACAATCACGGTGCCGGGTAACGCCCGGCGGGGGCGACCCCAGGGAAAGTGCCACAGAAAGCAAACCGCCAAACATCGGCAACGGTGTGGCAAGGGTGAAAGGGTGCGGTAAGAGCGCACCGCGCGGGCGGTAACGTCCGTGGCAGGGTAAACCCCACCGGGAGCAAAATCGAATAGGGACGGCGCCGCGTTGAGCAATTGGCGCGCGGGGGTGGTTGTCCCCCAGTCGTCCGGGTTGATTGCTTGACCCCATGTGCAAGCATGGGGCTAGAGGAATGGTCGCCCAACCCCTATGGGGTGGACAGAACCCGGCTTACAGGCCCTCTGACATTTTTTCAGCCGCTAAGGCAAAGATTTTTGGTGCAGGAATATGGCGCGCGCTACCCGTTCGGATAATTGGGGCTTTCCCCGCTGGAAGGGGTATGGAACATCCCGCGATGCGGTAAAGGTGCGTCTGTGCGACCGCGAAGGGTGCGCCAATGTCGGTGATTGCCCGGCCCCCAAAGCCCCCAATAGTTCCGAACGCTGGATGTTCTGTCAGGAACATGCCGCCGAATATAATCGCGGCTGGAATTATTTCGAAGGATTGACAGAGGCGGAAATTGCCGAACGCGAACGGCGCGAACGTGCCGAAGCGGCGGGCTTTACAACATCACGCCATCAACAATGGGCCGATCGTGGCGACGAAGGGCGCAGCGGCGATGAGATGCGCGCACTCGACCTGTTTGATCTGCCGCCCGACGCCAGCATGGATGATATTCGCAAGGCCTGGCGCGCGCTCGCCAAGGAAACCCACCCCGACGTCAAACCCAATGATGCCGACGCGGCGGCCAAATTTCAGGCGGGGCAGGCGGCCTTTGAGATTTTGCGCGTGGCAGAGGAACGGCGCAGCTGGAAGGGATAATCCCACCGTTTCAGCAATATCGCTCCGCCGTTGCGCGGATGAGCGCGATCATATTGGGAATGCCCTGAGTCCGGTTGCTCGACAATTGGTTCTTGAGGTCAAATGGTGCCAGCATCGCCGCCACATCGGTCGCCAATATAGCATCGGGGCTTGCATCCTGCACCGCGCTCAGCACCAAGGCGATAATTCCTTTGGTAATCGCGGCATTGCTGTCGGCCAGAAAATGCAGACGACCATCGGTGAGGCGGGTGGGGTAAACCCAGACGCTTGCCGAACAGCCGCGCACCAAAGTTACGTCATTTTTGAGCGCATCGGGCATGGGTTCGAGGGCCTGCCCCAGCTCAATCAACAGGCGATAGCGCTCATCGCCATCCAAAAACCCATATTCTTCGGCTATATCGTCAATCTGGCGCATAGCGCCCGCCTCTAATCGGCGAACGCGCGCGCAGCAAGGTTAGAGGTCAACGCCAGCGGCGATGGCTTCCAATTGACGCACCCGTTCGCGCAAATCGGCGATTTCAATGCGGCTGCCGCTGATGGCCATGTCTGACGGACAGGCATCGCGACCCTGCATCATGCCGTCCAGTTCGTGGCGGCGCAGAGCGATCCAGTCACGCCAGCCCTTGAGTGTGGCGAGGCTGACGATAGCGACGGCGCATAACGCCATGCTGGCGGTTAGCAATGTAAGGGAAAATTCGGTCATCATGGTAATCCTTTGACTAAGTTTGCGTCATTCCCCTTGCCGCAATAATTCAGTCTTCATGCTCTCAATGGTCACGTTGGTCGCGCAGAGCCTCTATCTCCTCAGCCACCACAATCCCGCGATCAGTGATGATACGCTCGAGCACGCGCACCCGTTGTTCGAGCCGTTCGGTGTGCGCTGCATATTGGGCTGCCTTTTCGGCGGTGGCGCCGGCCTGTAGTTCGAGCTGCTTTTCGCGAAACTCAATCGTCCGGCGATAGGATCGGGCGGCAATCGCCACAATCGGGATTAGCAACGCGATGATGGGAATAAATACACCGATATTCATGATCTATGTCCTCAGTTCGACAGCCGTCGCAGCGCGTCAATTTCATTGGCCAGTTGCGAACTGCCGTCGGTGACGATGCGTTCGACATTGGCCAGGCGATCCTTTACCGAACCCAGCTCGGCGCGCAGCTGCGCATTTTCCTGACTGATCAGCTTGATGCGCTCGACATGTTCTTCGTCCATCTTTTTGGGATAGACGGCCTGTCCCCAAGCCCCGTCGAGCGGATAGCCGTGGCGGATGCGCAGCCATGTGGTGACAACCCAACCAACCACGCCCAACGCGCCGACGATGGCGATGACCGGGGCCAGATTGCTGATGATCGCCATGGTTTCTAACTGGTTCATGTCGGTTTCCTATGGTGATGTGTTCAACGCAGCGCGTCGATTTCGGCGGCGAGGTTGTGGCTCTTGTCGGTGACGATGCGTTCGAGCACCGCGACGCGTTCTTCGATACGCAGCACCTTGCCTTTAAGATCGGCATTTTCGTTCGAAAGCAGCGCAATGTGGCGTTCACCCTCTGCACCTTTTTCGACCAGACCGCCCCATTCGCCTTCGACGGGATAGCCATGGCGTGCGCGGATCCAGGTGGTGATGACCCAGCCGACCATCGACATGCCGATTATCATCAGAACAAAGATTTTGCCTTCCATCTTAATCCTCCCATTGGGGCGCGCGGCTTAGCGCAGCGCCTCTATTTCGTCGGCCAACTGGGTGTTGCGGCTGGTATAGAACAGCTCCACATCGGCCAATCGGCGGTCGAGGTCGCGAAAGCTGGCGCGAACGTCGCGGGCCGATCGGGCGGGATTCGCACGCACCCCCTGCCAGAATTTCTCTTCCTCGACATTGTCATAGAGGCCGGTTGGCTTGGACTGTGCCAGCCAGCCGATGGCGTAATAAGCGATCAGCGGCCAGCCAAAGCTGATGGTGAGGATGACAAAGCCGAGGCGGATCCACAGGGCGTCTATCCCGGTATAATCGGCAAGCCCCGAACAAACCCCCAGATGCTTGGAATCTTGTTTGTTGAGATAATATTTGGTCCGGCGCGGTTCCATGGCTCAGTTGCTCCTCTCATGCGCGCGATATTCGAGGCGGCGTTCCTCTTCGCGTTCACGCTCATTGCGGATGGCGGGATGCCAGTCGGGGTTGTCGGCAGCTATAATGCGTTCGACGGTGTGCATCCGGTCTTCGAGGCGGCGGGCGAACTCATAAAGTTCGTCGAGCAACCGCTCATCCTCAATGGGCAGGGCTGCCGCGCTCTTCCACTTGGTCACATAGTGAAAGATCAGCCACGGCAGACCGATGAACAGCATCGCCACAACGACGATGGGGACGAAAATATCCTCCACGGCTTAGCCTCCCTTTTTCTTGGCGGCAGCTTTCAATGCTGCCAGCTCAGCTTCGATTGAATCGGATGCCGACAGGTCGGCAAATTCGTCTTCGAGTGTCCGATGGCCGCTGCCCATCGCGAGCGAATCGGCCCGCCCTTCGGCTTCGTCCACGCGGCGTTCCATATCCTCAAAGCGCGAAAAGGCTTCGGATGTGCGCGCACCATGGGTTACTTCGCGCATGCGAATCTTGTTTTCGGCAGCATCGAGGCGGATGTTGATGCTCGACTGACGCGTGCGTGCTTCGCGCAGTTTGGCTTGCAATTTGGTAATGTCCGCCTCATAGCCCTTCATGCTTTCGTCAAGAACGGCAATTTCGCGGCCCAATTGTTCGGCCATATCGCTGGCTTTTTGCTTTTCGATGAGCGCGGCCTTGGCCAGGTCTTCGCGGTCTTTGGACAGTGCCAGTTCCGCCTTTTCCAGCCAGCTTTCCTGCAGGCTGTTCAATTTGGCGATGTGACGGCGCATTTCCTTTTGATCGGCGATGGTGCGCGCAGCGGAGGCGCGCACTTCAACCAAGGTTTCTTCCATTTCAAAGATGATCATCCGAATCAGCTTGGCGGGGTCTTCGGCCCGGTCGAGCAATTCGGTCATATTGGCCGCGATAATGTCGCGAGTCCGTGAAAAAATCCCCATCGAAGCAATACCTCCTGTACGGCGGGCACTATAATCGAAACCGGCCGTGATACGCGATAGGCGTTCGAAAAAATGCGGTGCCGGGGCTGGGCAAGGGGGGGGGTGTGCCCCGGCACCGCGATAGGCGACGGGCAGGGTCATGCCAGTCGTCCTGCACTTGCCCCGATCGCTTCGGAGACGATCGGCGCGGGAAGTGGATCCGACATCTGTTGATGCAGCGCGACGACGATGGGGATGAGCAGCATCGCGGCCATCAATGGCTGCGATAGAAGGGAGAGCCTGCGTGTCATCGTCGTTATGCCTTTCGGTGAAAATATCGTTCCACATACCATCCCATAAGCAATTGCTGTGCCAATCGCAGTTTTCCGGCATTGTCAGCAGTCAAGCGGCCAGATTTGCGGAAAAGTTGGGAAATTTTGCTTGCCTTTCAGTGGGAAATTACACCACATGTTGGCATGGAACGCGAAGTCCGCTTTGTCGGCCAGTCATCGGCCTTTCTCGACAGCGTCGAACGCGCGACGATGGCGGCGCTTCTCGACCGGCCGGTTTTGGTCATTGGCGAACGTGGCACGGGCAAGGAATTGATCGCCGAACGGCTTCATCGCCATTCCAATCGCTGGGATGGGCCATTGGTGACGATGAATTGCGCGGCTCTACCCGAGACATTGATCGAAGCCGAATTATTCGGCCATGAAGCGGGCGCATTCACCGGGGCAACGCGCACCCGGGCTGGCCGTTTTGAGGAGGCGGACGGGGGGACATTGTTCCTCGACGAACTAGCTACCTTGTCGATGGCCGCACAGGAGCGTCTGTTGCGCGCGGTCGAATATGGCGAGGTGGCGCGCATCGGTTCATCCAAGGCGCTGCGGGTCGATTGCCGCATCGTCGCGGCGACCAATGAACATTTGCCCGACTTGGTGGAAAAGGGGCGCTTTCGCGCCGATTTGCTCGACCGACTTTCGTTCGAAGTCATCACGCTGCCGCCGCTGCGCGACCGCGAAGGCGATGTGATGGTGATCGCCGATCATTTCGGGCGGCGTATGGCGACCGAACTCGGTTGGGAAAATTGGCGCGGTTGGGGGGACAGGGCGACTGCATTGCTGGAGGCGCATCGCTGGCCGGGCAATGTGCGCGAATTGCGCAATGTCGTCGAACGCGCCGTTTACCGCTGGCCCGACCCTGACCAGCCCATCGACGCGATCATATTTGACCCCTTTGACAGCCCATGGCGTCCGGGTGCGCCCAGCACCACCTTGCAGCGAGCCGATGGGGCGGAAACACTCGTTGCCGCGCCGGTGGCTTCGCCGTCGCCAGACGCCCCGTGCACCGATCTGCGTGCCACCGTCGATGCTTATGAAAAAAGATTGATAGAGGCCGCCTTTACCCGTGCGCGATACAACCAACGCGCGACGGCGAGCGCGCTTGGCCTTAGCTATGATCAATTGCGCCATGCGATGAAGAAACATGGGATTGCTGCAAACTGACTGTTGGTTGATTTTCAACTAACGGAAAAATAGCCAGAAAATTTTGAAATTACGGGGCGCGTGGATTTGATTTGCCGCGTCGGAGCGCCTATGGCCACCCCGACCCATAGGAATGCGGTCCGTGACCGTGATCTCCCATTTTTGCGTCCAGTGCAGCGTGAAAAGACGGACGGGCTGGTAATTGTCCAGTTCCCGTCCTGTGGGTCGGCGCCACGGCGCTCAACCCCACGCACCAATAATGGAGCAGGCAAATGGCCTTCATTCTTCCCCCCCTGCCTTATGCCAAGGATAGTTTTGGCTCGCTGATTTCGGCGGAGGCTTTTGATTTTCACCACGGCAAGCATCATCAGGCCTATGTCACCAAGGCGAATGAATTGGTTGCCGCCGACCCTGCGCTGCAGGGTAAGTCGCTGGTCGAACTCATCACATCGTCAAAGGGTGGTCTGTTCAACCAGGTCGGGCAGATTTGGAACCACAGCTTCTATTGGCAATGTCTGTCGCCTGAAAAGCAGGAACCGGCCGGCAAGCTCAAGGCGTTGATAGACGCGCAATTTGGCTCGACCGATGCGCTGGTCGATGCACTCAAGGCCGAAGCGGTCGGCCATTTCGGCAGCGGTTGGGCGGCGCTCAACCTCGATGGTGATCGCTTGGTTGTCACCAGCTACCATGATGCCGATTGCCCGGTGGCACATGGTGCGGTGCCCCTGCTCATCTTTGATGTGTGGGAACATGCCTATTATATCGACCATCGCAATGCCCGCCCCGCCTATGCCGAAGGCGTGTTGCGTAATGCGATCAACTGGGAATTTGTTGCCCAGAACCTCGATGGGGCAGGGGCGAGCCGCGCTGACCAAGCAGGCTGACAAAAAAGGGGGGCGTGATGCCCCCCTTTCTTATACCCTGTGACCGAACTCAATAATTGGCGATGTTGGAATTGATCATCGCATAGAACATCGGCAGCGACAAAAGCACGTTGAGGCGGGAGAATATCAGCCCGCGTGTCGCGGCAGCGGCCTTGGCGGCGTCATCCGCCTCCACCAGTCCCAACACTTTTTTCTGTGCCGGCCAGATGAGGAACCAGACGTTGAACGCCATGATCAGCGCCAGCCACATGCCGATGCCGATCATCCGCGTATTGGGGTCCATCAACGACATGGCGGTGTGCAGATAACCAGCCTGCCACGCGATGCCAAAGCCGGTCAATACGGTGAAGGCAGCGCCCCAACGGAAAAAGAATAGCGCGCTTGGCGCGATATATTTGGTGACCCCGCCTTTCAATTCGGCTGGCACCTTGGGCATGGTCGGCGTTTGGACAAAGTTGAAATAATAAAGCAGGCCGATCCACATCACCCCGAAAAACAGGTGCAGCCAGTGCAAAATCCCGCTCGCCAGCTGGGCATTACCGGCAACGCACCACATGAGCGCAATCGCTGCCAACAGACCGACCACCAGCACGGCATGCAGATTTCCGAAAAATTTGCTCATATCACTCCCCCATATTTTGGGGATGACCGGCAAAATGCAGGCACCCCCACCCCAAGCCTCGACAATGGGTTATGCCACTTTGCCCGGCCATCGGCAAGCAAGCGGCTAGAGGGCTACTCGACCGGCTTGTCAGCCTCTTCGACCTCTAGGCCATGGCGCAGCATCAGCGGCATTTGGCTGAGGACAAAGGCAAAGGATAATGCGGTTACGCCCCAGACTTTGGCGGTCAACCATGTATCGAAACTGAGCGTCGCACGCATGATTTCGTTGAGGATGGCAAGCGCGCCAAAAAACAGCCCCCAATTGCGCGACAGCAACATCCAACCCTGTTCGGTCAGCCCGTCATAGGCAGCCTGGAGGAGGTATTTGAGCAAGGGCCGCCCGCGCCACCAGCCGATCAGCAATAAGGCGGCAAGGCTGGCATAGATGATCGTCGGCTTAATCTGGATAAAGGCAGCATTGTGAAAATAGATGGTGAGCGCGCCAAAGCCGAGCACCAATATTGCCGACAGCCAGAGCATCGGTGATATTTTTTTGAGCAGCCATTGCGACAGGAAAAGCGCGGCAAAAATCGCCACCATGAACGCGCCAGTGCCGATGACCGCGCCGCTGACAACCCCCATCGGCCCTTCGCCCCGCGCAAAGCGATAGGTGAGGAAGAATATCAGCAGCGGCCCGAAATCAATTGCAAAGGGCAGCCAAGCCGGTGGCTTGGCCGGCGCCGGCGAAGCGGTGGATGGATCATCACTCATAACATGCGTCCTGCAATCGCATCGCCGATAACGGCAGGGTCAAAGGGGCGCAGATCATCAATTTTTTCGCCAACCCCAATAGCATGAACCGGTAGGCCAAATTGTTCCGCCGCCGCGACCAGCACCCCGCCGCGCGCCGTACCATCGAGCTTGGTCATGACAAGGCCGGTGATGCCCGCCAACTCCTTGAAGGTTGCAATCTGGCTCAAGGCATTTTGCCCGGTTGTCGCGTCGAGTACCAGAACGACGTCGTGCGGTGCTTCGGGGTTGAGGCGGCCCAATACACGCCGGATTTTGCTCAATTCGTCCATCAGTTCGCGCCGGTTATGCAATCGTCCCGCCGTATCGACGATCAGCGCGTCAATCCCCTCCGCCGTGGCGCGCTTGACCGCGTCATAGACTAGGCCGGCTGCATCGCCCCCTTCTGGACCACTGACGATCGGAACGCCGATACGTCCCGCCCAAATGGCCAATTGTTCGATAGCGGCTGCACGAAATGTGTCGCCCGCCGCCAACATCACCGCATAATCTTGATCGACGAGATGATGGGCCAGCTTGGCGATCGTTGTCGTCTTGCCTGACCCATTGACCCCGACGACCAATATGACGTGCGGGCGCGGGAAGGCCGTAATTTCCAGTGGTTTGGCAACCGGGGCCAAGGCGGCTGCGATTTCAGCCGAAATGGCGGCACGTGCAGCGCTTTCGGGGTCGCCATCGGGTAAATCTTGCCCCGCCAATTTTTCACGAATGCGGGCCGCCATGGAAGGCCCAAGGTCGGAAACGATCAACGCTTCCTCTATCGCGTCGAGCGTTTTGGCGTCGGGCCTTCCGCCACGGATCAGTCCGGATAAATTATCCGACAGGCGTTCGGAGGTCCGGCGGAATCCGCCGAAAAGCCGCTGTCGCCACGTCGTTTTGCTGCCTTCACTCTCGTTCATGCCGCCCTCTTGCCGATCAGGACATCGCCGTCCAGCCCCAAGATGCGGATGGGCAATATTTCGCCGGGTGTAGCGGCATCGTCGCTGATGCGCGTTCGGGCGAAATTGCCGATATGCCCCGATTGCCCATCGCGTTCGACGAGCAGGCTTTGTGCGCTGCCGACCAAAGATTGCAACCAATCCCGCTGCGCGACGTGCGCGACATCGCGCAGCGCTGCAGCGCGGGCCTTAATAACCGTTGCGGGGAGTTGCGGCATGCGTGCCGCCGGGGTTCCGTGGCGCGCGCTATAGGGGAAAATATGGGCAAAGCGGATGTGGCAATCGGCAATGAGCGCACGGGTGCGCGCGGCAGCGCCCGCATCCTCCGTCGGGAAACCGGCGATGAGGTCGGCACCAATCGCCATTTCGGGTCGGGCGGTCATCAGGCGATCCGCCATCGCCACTGCCTGTGCGCGGCTGTGGCGGCGCCTCATTCGCTTGAGGATTAGATCATCGCCCGCTTGGAGCGACAGGTGGACATGCGCCATCATGCGCATCTCCTGCGTCAATAATTCGAACAAGGCATCGTCGATTTCGGCAACATCTATCGAACCGATACGCAGCCGTTCCAACGCCGGAACCGCGGCCAGAATCGCGGCGATTAAGTGCGGCAGGCGGGCCGTGCCGTCCATGTGCTGGCCATAGCTCGTCGTATCGACCCCGGTCAGCACCAGTTCCTTAAAGCCGCGTTCGACCAGTGCCTGCGCATTTTCGACGACTTCGCCGATTGGAACCGAACGCGAAGGGCCACGGCCATAGGGGATGATGCAAAATGTGCAGCGATGGTCGCAGCCATTTTGCACCTCTAGAAAGGCGCGGGTGTGGCTGTCAAAACTGGGCAGCAGTTGCGGCGCGGTGCGCGCCACCGTCATGACGTCATTGACCCGCATTTGGGCAATTTGGCCCGGGGTTATCGCGCCATAGGCTGCCGCATCAAACTTATCACCATTACCGATTACCCGCGCAACACCGGGCAGTTTTGTAAAATCACCCGGCGCAATTTGCGCGGCACAGCCGGTGACGATGATCGGTAGACCCGGATTGTTCTTATGCGCCCGGCGCACCGCCGCGCGGGATGATTTGACCGCCGATTGGGTCACACCGCAGCTATTCACCACCTGCACTGGCCGGTCGCCGATCAGCGTGTCAATCCGTGCGCCCTCTGCAATATTGAGCCGACAACCGAGTGAGATGACCTTGGGCGCCGCGCCGCTCATCCAAATCGCGCCCAATCGGCCTCCCCGCGATAGACCAAGGTCGCGGGGCCGCTTATCGTTGCTGTGCCGCGCCCATCCCATGCGATGTGGAGCGTACCGCCCGGCAGGGTTACCGCAACGGGGGATGTTGCGCGGCGCGTGGCGATGGCAGCGAGCGCGCTTGCCAAGGCGCCGGTGCCACAGGCGCGGGTCAAGCCTGCGCCACGTTCCCACACCAACAAGTCGATGCTCGACGGGCCAGTGATTTCGGCGACGTTGACGTTGATGCGTTCGGGGAAGAGCGTGTCATTTTCAATTTCAGGGCCAAGGCTGGCGAGCGGGATGGCGGCCAGATCCTCGACAAAAAAGACGATGTGCGGGTTGCCGACATTGATGGCTGCGGGTGCCTGAAGCGGTCCCCAAGCAACCGGCATCGCCAGCGTATCCATCGCATATGCGATCGGGATGGCATCCGCATCAAATCGCGGTGCGGGGTAGGTGAGGGTGATGATGTCCCCACCATTTTCGGCGCGCAAAATGTCATCGCCGCTTTCGATGGAAATGCTCGGCTGCTGGAATAGCGCGGCGACGCAACGGGTGGCGTTACCGCACGCTTCGACTTCGCCACCATCGCAGTTCCAGATGCGCATTTTGATGTCGGCGCGGGTGGACGGTTCGATTACAATCAATTGATCGCATCCAATCCCCATATGCCTGTCGGCAATCGCCCGGGCGCGTGTGCGCGGCATATCGACCGGCGCATCGCGCGCGTCGATGATGACAAAATCATTGCCCAGTCCGTGCATTTTGACGAATTTGCCCATGGCGAGCGCCATAGGGCGGGGTGGGCCCCAAGTCTATTGCTCTTGCACTTCAGGCGCTGCGGCGTTGGGTAGCCCCTGGCCGATGCGCGGCGAGCACATCTTCATTGCGCAATTCCTTGCTGTAATAATGGCCCTGACCAACGGCGCAGTCAAAATTGGCGAGCATGGTAGCGGTGAGATTGCTTTCAATACCCTCTGCGACCACCGGTAGGCCCATGGCTTGACCGAGTTTCAGAACCGCTTGGGCGATGGCGGTGCGATCGGCATCATTGTCCATCGAGGTAACAAATTCGCGGTCGAGCTTGATCGTGTCAAAGGGTAGCGAACGCAAATTGGCGACCGAATTATAACCGGTGCCAAAATCATCGAGCGCGATGCGAATACCCTGATTGCGCAGGCTTTCGAAAATTGCCTTTGCCAGCGCGATATTATCGACAATCGCGCTTTCTGTAATTTCAACAATCAGGCGTTGTGCCGGAAAGCCGGTTTCCGCCAGCAGTTTGAGCAATTTTTGCGCAAACCATGGGTCGCGTAGCTGGAGGGGGGAGATGTTGACGGCGAGCGACAGCCCTTCCGGCCAGTCGCGTGCCTCGGCAAAGCTGCGGCGCATCAACTGCTCGGACAGGCGCGCGATCAACCCTGTTTCTTCGGCAACCGGAATGAAATCTGCAGGGGCAATTTGCCCCAGTGCGTCATTGTTCCAGCGCGCCAGCATTTCATAACCTAGCGTCGCTTCGGTGGTAAGATCGATCATCGCTTCATATACGGGATATATGTCACCACGCTCGAGCGCGATGCGCAATTCCCGCTCGATAACATCGCGTTGCTGCAGCGCTGCATTCATATTGGAGCAAAAGCGCACAAAGCGGCAGCGGCCAGTACGTTTCGCCTGATACATGGCATTGTCGGCGTGGCGCAAAAGCGTGGCGAGGTCGTCGTCCGAAGCGGCCAACGCGCCACCGACCGAACTGCTGGTTGAAATCGACGATTGATCAATGTCGATGGCATAGGACAGCACACTGGCCAAAATCTGACCATAATCGTCGATCGGGTGGGTTTCCGCCCCGATGGGAAGGAGGATGATGAACTCATCACCGCCGACGCGTGCGGGAATCGCGCTTGCGGGAATACAGCTCAAAATCCGTTCGGCGGTGATGCGGATGACTTTGTCGCCCTGATCATGGCCGAATAAATCATTGACGCTCTTGAACGCATCAATGTCGACCATCAGCGCGGCCGGGGTCAGCCCTGCCGCGCGCCAATCGACTAGAGCCTGTTTGCCCAATGTCTGAAAAGCAGCGCGATTATAAAATCCTGTTAGCGGATCGGTCATCGCCATTTGGCGTGCCTCGGCCTCACCCTTGGAACTGATTTCAGCTCGATGGGAAAGTTCCGAAAACCGCCGCCAGCCGAATAATATCAACGCAATGTTGAGAATGAGGGTGGACGCGGTTGCGCCGCGTGACTGGCCGACATAATCGACAATACCCCAAAAACCAGACAGCCAATTCGCGCCGGTCCCGACTAGCAGCAAAATCGCCGCCATGGTGATGCCGCCAATCAAAAACGCCTCACCGCCAATGCCGCGTTGTGTGCCGCCTGAGTTGGCTGAAATCTGCATATTTTGCATCGGCATGGGGATGCGCCTAGCCTTTCTGATCGTACGATTTTCCCGCATCATACTGAACAGAAAAGCTATAATATTGGTTAAGCGCGCTGCCATTTTGGCGATTTTGGTGCAAAAAGGCTGCAAGATTGAGCGGCTGTCCGCTTGTCACTTGTCAAATCGGGGCTTTCGCGCTAGGGGCGCGGCATCAATGCATCCAAGGTCGCATTTTGCGACAGAGGTGCGCGCTGGTTGGCGAGGTTTCGCCCACCGGCGTTTTTTGCGTTTATCGACCGTTTCGTAGATTGCGGCCGGTCATTATGAGAAAGGGCAGCGCTATGTTTGACAGCCTGAGCGACCGGCTTGGCGATGTCTTCACCCGCCTGCGCGGGCGCGGCGCGCTCAACGAAAATGATGTGCGCGAAGCGATGCGTGAAGTACGCGTTGCACTGCTCGAAGCCGATGTTGCTCTCCCCGTCGTACGCAGTTTCGTCGAACAGGTAACCGAACTCGCCATCGGGCAGAATGTCCTGCGATCGGTGACCCCGGGGCAGCAGGTCGTCAAAATTGTTTCCGACGCACTGACCGAAATGTTGGGCACAACGTCCAGCGACCTCGAACTGGGTGTGGTGCCGCCCGCCGTTATCCTGATGGTCGGGCTGCAAGGTTCGGGTAAGACGACGAGCACCGCCAAAATCGCCAAACGATTGAAGGACAAAGCGGGTAAGCGCGTGCTAATGGCGTCGCTCGACGTCCATCGTCCGGCAGCGCAGGAGCAATTGGCGACTTTGGGCAAGCAGGTCAGCGTCGACACATTGCCAATTGTTGCCGGGCAGGCACCGGTCGATATTGCGCGGCGCGCACTACAGGCCGCCAAATTGCAAGCTTTTGACGTGCTGCTGCTCGATACGGCGGGCCGCCTCCACGTCGATGAACAATTGATGGCAGAGGTGCGTGCTGTTGCCGCAGAGGCGCAGCCGGTTGAAACACTGCTCGTCGTCGATGCGCTGACCGGGCAGGATGCTGTGCAGGTTGCGCAGCGTTTCTCTGACGAAATGGCGCTGACCGGGGTTGTCCTGACGAGGATGGATGGCGATGCACGCGGCGGCGCGGCGCTGTCGATGCGTGCCGTCACCGGCAAGCCAATCAAATTCGCGGGCACCGGCGAAAAAATGGATGCCATCGAACCCTTTCACCCGGCGCGGGTTGCCCAGCGCATTTTGGGGATGGGTGATGTCGTCAGCCTTGTCGAACGGGCAGCGGAAAGCATCGAACAGGAAGAGGCGGAGCGGATGGCCGCCCGCGTTGCCAAGGGGCAATTCGACCTCAACGACCTGCGCAGCCAATTGGCGCAAATGCGCAAAATGGGTGGTCTTGGCGCGATTGCCGGGATGATCCCCGGCCTTAAAAAAGCGCAGGCCGCCATGGCGCAGTCGGGGATGGATGATCGTATCCTCATCCGCATGGATGCCATTATCGGCTCCATGACGCCGACCGAGCGGGCGCGCCCGGCCATCATCAACGCCAAGCGCAAAATCCGCATCGCCAAGGGTTCGGGGATGCAGGTGCAGGACGTTAACAAGCTGCTCAAAATGCACCAGGAAATGGAAGGCGCGATGAAGAAATTGCGCAAAATGGGTGGCTTGAAGGGGCTTGGCGCGATGTTTGGCCGTGGCGGCGGTCTGCCCGGTATGGGCGGTGCGATGGGTGGTGGTCTGCCGGGTCTCGGTGGTGGTGCGTTACCGCCCGATCTCGCCAATTTACTTAGTAAGAAATAATCAAAATCATCTATATCATATTGAAAAATCTAGAAAGGAACTAAAATGGCAACCTCAATTCGTCTGTCGCGTGGTGGCTCGAAAAAGCGCCCCTATTACCGGATCGTCGTCGCGGATTCGCGCAGCCCGCGCGATGGCCGCTTCATCGAACGCATTGGCAGCTATAATCCGCTGTTGGGCAAGGATAATCCCGACCGCGTCAAGCTCGACGTTGAACGGGCTGCCCATTGGATTGGCGTTGGTGCGCAACCGACCGACCGTGTTGCCCGCTTCCTTGATGCCGCGGGAATCAAGGAACGTGCCGCGCGCAACAATCCGAACAAGGGTGTGCCGGGTCAGAAGGCCAAGGATCGTGCCGAAGACCGCGCGACCAAGGCGGCCGAAGCAGCGGAAGCTGCTGCGGCCGTCACTGCTGCGCCGGTCGTCGAAGAAGTAATCGAAGAGGCCGCGCCTGTCGCCGAAGAAGCGACAGCGGTCGAAGCGACTGTTGAAGCCGAAGCGCCGGCCGCAGAAGCTGTCGCTGAAGAAGCGGCGGGCGAATCGGCCGAGGGCTAATCGACGCCATGACTGCCACCGACCGCCCGGTCATCCTCGCCGTCATAACCGGTGCGCATGGCTTGGGTGGGGAGGTGCGGCTCAAATTATTCGGGCAGGGGGTCGATGCGCTGCGCGCACTCGGCCCCTTGAACGATGGCGCGCTGACCCTGAAATCTGTGCGCGCGGACAAGGGTGGGGCAATCGCTCGCTTTGCCGAAATAGCCGACCGGACTGCTGCCGAACGGGCGCGCGGCACCGAAATATGGGTGCGGCGCGACGCCTTGCCATCGCTCAGCGACGAAGATGAATATTATCACGCTGATTTGATTGGACTGGCAGTGGTTACCAGCACGGGGGTGACGGTGGGGCGGGTCGTTGCGGTCGAAAATTATGGCGCGAGCGACATCATCGACATCGAAACGGTGAACGGTAAACGCCATATGGTGCCGATGACCAAGTCCGCCGTTGCTGCGTGGGATCGCGACAAGATTGTGATAGACCCGGCTTTTGCACCATGAAGTTGGCGTCATGAGCTTTGCTGCACATATATTGACCCTCTATCCAGAGATGTTTCCCGGCCCGCTCGGCGCGTCCATGGCGGGGCGTGCGCTGACGGAGGGGCTGTGGTCATGCAACGCAACCAACATCCGGGATTTTGCGACCGACAAGCATCGCAGCGTGGATGATACGCCCGCGGGGGGCGGCGCAGGGATGGTGCTGCGGGCCGATGTGCTCGCGCGCGCCGTCGATCATGTGGCGGGCGGCGCCCCGGACATCCCCATCATCGCACTGACGCCACGTGGCGCGCCGCTTACACAATCGCGCGTGCGCCAATTCGCCGCTGGGCCGGGCATCATCTTGCTCTGCGGGCGGTTTGAGGGGTTTGATGAGCGGGTTTTTGAGGCACGCCCCAAGATAGAGCAGGTTTCGCTCGCCGATATCATCCTGTCCGGCGGGGAAATGGCGGCGCTGACGCTATTGGATGCTTGCATTCGGCTGCTTCCCGGCGTAATGGGCGCGCCCGACAGTGGTGTCGATGAATCGTTTGAAGGCGGTTTGCTCGAATATCCACATTATACCCGACCAGTAATATGGGAAGGTCACATGATCCCTGAAGTGCTGCGATCGGGGGATCATGCGAAAATCGCCGCCTGGCGTCAGCAAAGGGCGGATGAAGATACACGGTTACGCAGACCCGACCTTTGGGAACGCCATAGGGGCGTTCGGGACGGGCCTGCCTCTGGCGCGCACGATGAGAAAGAGGAAGAGGTATGAACCTCCTGCAAACTATCGAAGCCGAAGAAGTCGCCAAGGCGCTTTCGGCCCGTGCCATCCCCGAATTCCGCCCCGGCGATACGCTACGCGTTGGCGTGAAGGTGGTCGAAGGCGAACGCACCCGTGTGCAAAATTATGAGGGCGTGTGCATCGCCCGTTCGAACAAGGGCATTGGTTCGAACTTTACCGTGCGCAAGATTTCGTTTGGCGAAGGTGTGGAGCGCGTGTTCCCGCTCTATTCGCCCAATATCGACAGCATCACCGTTGTCCGCAAGGGGGATGTGCGCCGCGCCAAGCTTTATTATCTGCGTTCGCGGCGCGGTAAATCGGCGCGTATCGCCGAACGTCGCGACCATATTACGATGACGGCGAAAACCTCGACCGAGGATTGATCCCGCACGACGATTGCAGAAACGCAAAATCAAAGGGCCGGGATCCAGATGGGGTTCCGGCCCTTTTGCTATGGTGGCACGCGCCGCCAGATGGAAAGGACGAAAAATGGGCTATAAAGTGGTGGTCGCGGGGGCAACCGGCAATGTCGGGCGCGAAATGGTCAATATCTTGGCCGACCGGCAATTCCCGATGGATGATATTGCGCTGCTCGCCTCCTCCCGCTCGGTAGGGGAAGAGATTGAACTGGGCGATACCGGCCGCCGCGCGCGTGTCCAGAATATCGAGCATTTCGACCCGACGGGCTGGGACATAGCCCTGTTCGCCATTGGTTCGGATGCGACCAAAATCCACGCACCCCGTTTTGCCGCTGCCGGATGCACCGTCATCGACAATAGCAGCCTCTATCGCATGGACCCCGATGTGCCGTTAATCGTGCCGGAGGTAAATGCGGAGGCGATTGACGGGTACAAAGCCAAGAATATCATCGCCAACCCCAATTGTTCGACCGCGCAGCTGGTGGTGGCGCTCAAGCCGCTGCACGATGCCGCGACCATCCGCCGCATCGTCGTTGCGACCTATCAATCGGTGTCGGGCGCAGGCAAGGCGGGGATGGACGAATTGTTTGAACAGACGCGCGCCATATTCGTCGGCGATGAAAAGCGGGTGGAAAAATTCACCAAGCAGATCGCCTTTAACGTCATTCCGCATATCGACAGCTTTTTGGACGATGGTTCGACCAAGGAAGAATGGAAAATGGTGGTCGAGACCAAGAAGATTCTCGACCCCAAGGTAAAGGTGCATGCCACCTGCGTACGCGTGCCGGTATTCGTCGGCCATAGTGAGGCGATAAATATCGAGTTGGAACGCGAATTGTCGGCCGAGGATGCGCAAAATATATTGCGCGAAGCGCCGGGCGTGATGTTGATCGATGCGCGCGAGAATGGCGGCTATGCCACCCCTGCCGAGGCGGCGGGCGATGATGCAACCTTTGTCAGCCGCGTGCGTGAAGACCCGACGGTTGAAAATGGCCTCGCGCTCTGGTGCGTTTCGGACAATTTGCGCAAGGGTGCTGCGCTCAATGCGGTGCAGATTGCCGAATTGCTTGGCCGTCGCCATTTGAAAAAGGGTTGACCGGACAAAGGGGGGTGGGCGCGATGGTCATCCCCCCATTGGCATCATTCGCCGACCGGTAAATGGCTGCCCGGACGTGCTTCCTTGGTGATGAAGATGAACGGCACGGCAATGGCGACGAGCACCGCCATCAGCCAGAAATCATTGATATAGGCGATCATAGCGGCTTGTTGGTTGATGATGCCATCGACTATGCGCAACGCCGCCTCCCCATATTCGCCGAGGCGGTCGGCGCTCGACAGGTCGACAGCCGGCGTGTTGAATGATGTGACATGCGCTGCGAGATCGCTGTGGCTGGTTTGCACCGAGCGAGCCAAAACGGTGGTCATCAGGCTGATTCCGATCGATGCACCGAGCGAGCGCGACATGTTGAACAGGCCCGATCCATCGGTGCGATATTTGGGGTCTATGGTTGAAAAGGCGAGGACGTTGAGCGGCATGAAGCACAGCCCCATGCCCAGCCCCTGAATGAAGCCGGTGATGACAACATGGTCCCAGTCGACCGCCAGCGACCAACGGCTCATCATCCACAAGGTGATGGCGCAAATCGACAGGCCGACCGCAATCAGTGGTCGTGCGCCGACTTGGTTGATGGACTTCGCCGCAATCAGCATCGAAACAACGACGCCAACCCCGCGTGGGGCCATGACGATGCCGGTGTCGAGCACCGTATAGCCAAATAGGCTCTGCAACATCGGTGGGAGTAATGCGGACAAGGCAATCATCACAATGCCGATAATGACCCCAAAACCCAGGGTTGCCGCAAAATTGCGGTCGCCCACCAATCCCAACGGAAATAGTGGGTTACGCACGGTCATCATGCGCACTGCGAACATCCACAAAAAGGCGATGGCCACTGCGCCTTCGATCAAAATTTCCCAGCTTTGCAGCCAATCCTCCCCCTGACCGCGGTCGAGCATCAATTGCAGTGCACCCAGCCCCAACGCAAAGAGCAAATAACCGGAAAGGTCGAGTTTGCGTTTGCGGATTGGGCGCGATGGCAGCAGCCACCATAATATGGCGAGTGTCGGAATGCCGACTGGCAGGTTGACGTAAAAAACCCAGCGCCATGAAAAGCTCTCGGTCAACCAGCCGCCGATCATCGGCCCGGTAATCGGCGCGATCATCACCCCCATCGACCAAATGGCCATGGATTTGGCATGTTCACTTGGCTTGTTGATGTCGAGCATGATCGATTGGGACAATGGCCCGATCATCGCCGCGAAAATGCCCTGCAGGATACGGAAGCCGACCATTTCGGTTAGGTTCACGGCAATGCCGCAGAGCATGGAGGCGAGGGTGAAGCCCGCCACGGCAATCAGGAATAATCGCCTTGTCCCCACAATGTCGGCCAGCCAGCCGACAATCGGTGTTGCCACCGCCGTCGCAATGATGAAGCTAGTCAGCACCCAGGTGACGCTTTCGGCGGTTGCGCCCAATTGGGTTTGCATATGGGGGACCGCGACATTGGCGATCGTCGCGTCGAGGAACTGGACGATCGACGCGCCCATGATCGCAACCATCAACAGGCCGCGGTGCTTGACCGGGGTCAGTGCAACGTCGAGGTGCGGTGGGATATGCATGGGTGCGCGCGCCATGCGCTGTTCCCTCAACGCGGCGCGTCGCGGAAATAGACGCGCACTTCGGCCGACAGGCCAGCGATCAGCGGGCGTGGCGGCGGCGCATCCAAATATATGCGCACCGGCACGCGCTGGGTTACCTTGACCCAATTGCCGGTCGCATTTTGCGGGGGTAGCACCGAAAATTCGCTGCCCGTTCCTGCGCCAATGCTGCCGACCCGGCCCCACAGCCGCCCCTCCCCAAAGGCGTCGATCGAAACGCTCGCCCGCTGCCCGACGCGCATATGTTCCAAGTCGGTTTCCTTGAAATTGGCCTCAACCCAGCTTTGGCTCGATCGGACGATGGAGACGGCGGGCAGACCAGTGACCGCCATCTGCCCGACCTGCAAGCGATCAGACTGGCTGATAATCCCGGCGACCGGCGCGCGCACCTCTGTCCGCGACAGGTTGAGCAAGGCTTGGTCGCGGCGCACTCGTGCGGCGAGCAAGGCGGGGTTGACCCCCGGCGCGCTTGCCCCTGTGGCCATCTGCGCTTCGGCACGGACCGCCGCCATCCGCGCGCTTTCCATCTGCCCCCGCGCTTCGACAACGCGCAGTTCAGCGGCATCCATCCGCGCACGCGTGTTGAACCCACGATCCATCAGCGCACGTTCGCGCGCCAGATTGGCTTCGGCAAAGCGCAACGCCGCTTGCGCCGTTGCAATGTCCGAACGCATGGAGCCTGCCGTCACCTCCATCGTCGTCAGCCGCGCCTCGGCCGCTGCAATGTCCGCATTGGCCGCGGCAAGCGCAATACGATAGGGTTCGGGGTCGATCCGAAAGAGCAAGTCGCCCGCATTGACGCGCTGATTTTCATGCACCGCAACTTCGACAATGCGTCCGCCAACCTCTGCCGAAATCGACACTTTATCCTGCTGCACATAGGCATTGTCGGTGGAAACCGACCCGCCAGACGTCAGCCATAGATAGGCGAGGATTCCAATGACAATCAGCGGAACCGACCAGAATATGCCAAGACGCAGCCAGCGGCGGGGTGCTGCAGTTGGTTCGGTGCTTGCGGCTGCATTATCAGCCGATGGCGCTTCGATGTTGGTCGGTGCAGCGGACGCTGCCGATAATTGGGGGTCTTTTTCCGCCATCATTCTGAATCCCTGCGCGATAAATTGGCGCGTAATTTTTCGACATTGACGATAAAATTTTGCCGCTCCGTCGCCGAAAAGCCGGCAAAGGCATCCTCCACCACCGCCATAACCTGATCGCGCATCGTTTCGACCAAAGGAGTCGCCTTGTCGGTTAGAAATAAGGCGCGGGTGCGGCGATCCCCGGCCACCGCATGGCGCGCGACCAGCCCTGCATCCTCCAGCCGGTCAACCATGCGCGACAGGGTGATGGGCTCGACCTCTATCAAATCGGCGGCGGCGCTTTGCGACAGGCCGGGGTTGCGCGAAATAACGCCGAGCAGGCGCCACTGCGGCCCGGTGATGCCTGCACCGCGCACGCGTGCTTCAAAGGCGCGCCGGAACAGCCGCCACGCATCGGACATGAGAAAGGGGAAGGGGTCGCCCATAAGCGACGATATAATAGCAATGCTTATTATATGCAAGTCTGATTATATCGCCCGCTTTCGCAGTTGGGATCGGCGCAGTATGACGGACCGATGATGGATCATCCGAACAGCGGCCCGGTAGCGGTCGACTCGCACTATTTTCACGCGCGCGACGGGGTGCGCCTCCATTACCGGATATTAGGTACGGGACGGGCGATCATCCTCCTCCACGGGCTATTTTCCAATGCAGAGGTGAATTGGGTAAAATATGGCCATGCTGCGACCATTGCTGCGGCGGGCTATCGCGTCATCATGCCCGATTTGCGCGGCCATGGCCAAAGCGATGCGTCACAGGAAGCCGCGCACTATCCCGCAGACATATTATGCACAGACTTGGCCGATCTGGTTGCCCATCTGGGGTTGGAAGATTTCGACTTGGGAGGCTTTTCGCTCGGTGCGCGCACCAGTGTGCGTGCCTTGGCGCGCGGCGATGTATCGCCGGGACGGGTGATATTGGGTGGTATGGGGGTCGAAGGTCTATCCAACTGGGCAGTACGCGGTGAATTTTTCCGGCGAGTCATCGACCAATTTGATACGGCAAAGCGCGGCGATGATATCTGGATGGCAGTCCAGTTTATGAAAACCATGGCGGTGGACAGGGTGGCGGCGCGCCATTTGCTCGCGAGTTTGGTCGATACGCCGGTTGATGCACTAGCCGCTATCCACCAGCAGACATTGGTCGTTTGCGGCAGCGAGGATAGGGACAATGGTGACCCGGCGGCGCTGACTGCTGCGCTGCCCGATGCGCGCCACGCTGTCATCCCCGGCACGCACATGGGTTGCATCGTCGGTAAGGATTTGGGCCGGGCGATGGCAGAGTTTTTGAATGGCCCAGTCGCCCCCATCGGCGCTTGACGACAGGCGTCGACGGTTCCAGAAACGCGCATATTCCGACAAAGGGGAGAGAGAGATGTTCCTGTCGCACCGCATTCGCCGCGCCACTCTGTTGGCGCTCACCATCTCACCTCTGGCGCTGGCCAGCCCGGCATGGGCCGATGATGGCGCGCCGCTGCCCATCGCCAGCGCGGCAACCAGCGCGTTGGCGGATACGGCGACAACCCCGCCGCCTGCCAACCCGACCCCTGCCGATGTCGATGCCTTTTTGGCGCGCGCGGAAGGGGATTTATTCGCCGGCGTGGTGCGTGCGGGCCGCGCCGAATGGGTATATGAGAATTTCATTACGCAGGACACGGAGGCGCTGACCGCAGAGGCAGGGGCAGCCTTTAGCGAAATGCAGGTGCGTTACGCCCTGGAGGCGGCGCACTATGCGCGGGCCAATGGCCTGTCGGATGAGCAGACGCGCAAATTGACCATGCTGCGCACGTCCATCGTACTGCCCGCCCCGACGACCGAGGGTGCGGCACAGGAATTAGCGACGCTGACTGCGCGCATGTCGTCACGCTATGGGGCAGGACACGGGACATTGCGCGGCCAGCCAATCAATGGTTCCGACATTGAAGAGGCGATGGGCATCAACCGTAACCCCGCCGAATTGCAGGAAATGTGGACAAGTTGGCATGACAGCGTCGGCGCGCCAAGCCATGATGATTATGCGCGGATGGTGACGCTCGCCAATCGCGGCGCACGCGAATTGGGCTATAATGACGCGGGTGAATTGTGGCGTGCGGGATATGACATGTCGCCGCAGGAATTTTCCCAGCTTACCGAACGGCTGTGGCAGGAAGTACGCCCGCTATATGTCGCGCTCCATTGTTATGTCCGCGCCAGATTGAGCGAACATTATGGGGCGGAGGTGCAACCGGCGACCGGGCCGATCCGCGCCGACCTGCTCGGCAATATGTGGGCGCAGGAATGGGGCAATATCTATGATATTGTCGCTCCGGCAGGTGCGGGGGATATTGGCTATGACCTCACCGACCTACTGACCACCCATGGCTATGACGCGATGCGGATGGTGCATCAGGGTGAAAATTTTTACACCTCGCTCGGCCTTGCGCCACTGCCCGAAAGCTTTTGGCAGCGCAGCCTGTTTACCAAGCCTGCCGATCGCGAAGTCATTTGCCACGCATCGGCGTGGGATATCGACAATGTCGATGATCTGCGCATCAAAATGTGCATCAAGGTCAATGCCGATGATTTTACGACCATCCACCACGAACTGGGGCATAATTTTTATCAGCGCGCTTATAACCGGCTGAGCTACCTCTATCTCAATGGCGCCAATGACGGCTTCCACGAAGCGATTGGCGATACGATGGCCTTGTCGATTACACCGGAATATCTGGTGCAGATCGGCCTGCTCGATCGCGCCAATGTACCGGGGGCAGACCGCGACATCGGACTGCTGCTAAGGCAAGCGATGGACAAGGTGGCGTTCCTGCCCTTTAGCCTGATGATCGACCGTTATCGCTGGGGGATTTTTGCAGGGACGATTCAACCCAACAGCTATAATGGCGCATGGAACGCGTTGCGCTTACAATATCAGGGGATTACGCCGCCGGTGGAGCGCCCCGCCGATGGGTTTGACGCGGGGGCCAAATATCATATCCCCGCTGGTGTCCCCTACACCCGATATTTCCTCGCGCGCATCCTGCAATTCCAATTTTATCAGGCTGCGTGCGAACAGGCGGGCTGGACCGGCCCGCTCCATCGGTGCAGCTTTTTCGGCAATGCAGAGGTTGGGCGACGGCTCAACGCCATGCTCGAAATGGGGGCAAGCCGCCCATGGCCCGACGCGCTGGAGGCATTCACCGGCACCCGCGAAATGTCCGGGCGCGCGATGATCGCCTATTTCCAGCCGCTGCTGACATGGCTCAACGAACAAAATCGGGGCCGTGATTGCGGCTGGTAAGGCCTTGGGGGAAGCGGCGGGGTTCCGTCGTTCCCCCGCCCAATCTCAACGGAAGGGCGGCTCGTTAAAGGCGCGCAATTTGCGCGAATGGAGCTTGTTCCCCTCGGCACGGAGCAGGTTGCACGTCGTAATGCCGATCTGTAAATGCGCGCCAATCGCTTCTTCATAGAAACGATTGGCCTGACCCGGCAGCTTGAGTTCGCCATGCAGCGGCTTGTCCGAAACGCAAAGCAAAGTGCCATAGGGGACGCGGAAACGATAGCCTTGGGCAGCAATCGTCGCGCTCTCCATGTCGATGGCGATGGCGCGCGATTGTGAAAAGCGCAGCGCGCTTTCGGAAAAGCGCAATTCCCAGTTGCGATCGTCGGTGGTGACGACCGTCCCGGTACGCATCCGTTTCTTAAGGTCCGCGCCCGATTCCCCCGACACCAGTTCCGCCGCCCGGGCTAGGCTGAGTTGCACTTCGGCAATCGGCGGGATGGGGATTTCGGGTGGCAGTATATGGTCGAGGATATTGTCATCACGCAAATAGGCATGCGCCAGAACATAATCGCCGATCTTTTGCGTCGGCCGCAGTCCGCCACAATGGCCGATCATCAACCAAGCCTCTGGCCGCAACACCGCCAGATGGTCGGTCAGCGTCTTGGCATTGGCCGGGCCGACCCCGATGTTGACGAGGCTGATGCCCCCGCGCCCCGGCGCAATCAAGTGATAAGCGGGCATCTGGTGCCGTCGCCATGCGCTGTCGGCGACCAATTGGGTGGGGTCACCCCCTGCATTTTCGGTGTAAAGACCGCCCGCGCCCGATAGCGCGGTATAGTGACCATTGCCCACTTGCTGCGCTGCCCATGCAACAAATTCATCAACATAGCGATGATAGTTGGTGAACAATATAAAGCGCTGAAAATGTTCGGTGGGCGTGCCGGTGTAATGACGCAGCCGAGCGAGTGAGAAATCGATGCGCAAGGCATCGAACAAGGTCAGCGGACTTGCAGCATCGGGGTCGGACACAAACAAGCCATCGGCCAGTTCATCGCCAATATGCGCCAAATCGGTTGCCGGAAAATGGCGCGCCAATTCCTGTGGGCTCACTCCGCCGAGCGCGCTACCGGTCATCCCGTCGAGTACGTAGGCAAAGGGGATTTCCTGCGTGCCGGTCGTTACCTCCAACTGGACGTCATATTGTTCGACAATCAGGCTTAATTGTTCGCGCAGATAATCTTCGAACAGATCCGGCCGGGTGATCGACGTAGCATAGATACCGGGCTGCGACAGACGGCCAAATGCCTGACGTGCTGGATGGCCGGTCGCTTCGTCATTTCCAGCATAGTGGATGCGCAATTCAGGGTAGGTGAAAGCACCATTGGCGCGTGCCACCGGGTCGGGCAATTTGCCCTTTTGCACATAAGCAGCGACCGCATCGCGCAATTTGCCGACAGATGCGGCGTAGCGGCGGTGGAGCTGGTCAATCGTCTTATCGACCGACCGGGCATTGGCACGGGCCATCAGTAACGCACCGTCAAAGCTGACCCAACATATGTTCGGCGCTCGATACGCGATATTCGCCGGCTGCTTCGACGTTCAATTGTTCGACGACACCATCATTCACCAGCATCGAAAAACGCTGGCCGCGGGTGCCCATGCCAAATTTGCTGAAATCGGCAGACAAGCCAAGCGCGCGCACAAAATCGGCATTGCCATCGGCCAGCATCACAATGTCGTCTGCGTTACCCGCCTTGGCCCATGCACCCATGACAAATGCGTCATTGACCGAAGTGGCGGCGATGACATCCACACCCTTGGCATGCAATTCGCCCGCTTTTTCAACATAGCTGGGCAGGTGGCGGGCCGAACATGTGGGGGTGAAGGCACCGGGCACGGAAAATAGCGCCACGCGACGACCCGCGAAAAATTCGGCACTCGACACTTGTTCCGGGCCGTCGCTGGTCGCCTTGACCAATGTGGTTTCGGGCAATTTATCGCCGATTTGGATGGTCATCTCTTTCTCCTCTTATCTGTCCGGCATTGGCCATATTTGGGGCTTAAGTTGGGGCTATACATGGCACGGGGGTGCTATGCCAGCGGTGCATCGCATTCGCGCATCATATAATGATTTCTTTATATGACTTGCGAATTGCCCCTCGGCACGCTAATCGCGCCGCCTGTTTGGGCGCGCATTATTCTGCTGCCGCCCACCCCAGCGGAGAATATTATGACCACCGATTACGCGATTGCCGACATTGGTTTGGCTGATTTTGGTCGCGCCGAAATTGCCATTGCCGAAACCGAAATGCCCGGCCTGATGGCGCTGCGCGACGAATATGGTGCCAGCCAGCCGCTGAAGGGCGCGCGCATCACCGGTTCGCTGCACATGACCATCCAGACGGCCGTGCTGATTGAAACGCTAACCGCGCTGGGTGCCGACGTGCGTTGGGCAACCTGCAATATATTTTCAACGCAGGACCACGCAGCCGCTGCCATCGCAGCAACTGGCGTGCCTGTCTTTGCGATCAAGGGTGAAAGCCTTGCCGACTATTGGGATTATGTCGGCCGCATTTTCGATTGGGGCGATACAACCGCCAACATCATCCTCGACGACGGCGGTGATGCGACGATGTTCGCATTATGGGGCGCACGGGTCGAAGCGGGCGAAGACTTGTTTGAACCGACCAATGCCGAAGAGGTTGAATTCTGCCGCGCGCTCAAGGCATTTTTGGCCGCTAAGCCGGGCTACCTCACCCGTTCGGTTGCCGCGATAAAGGGTGTGAGCGAGGAAACGACAACCGGTGTCCACCGCCTCTACAGCCTTGCCAAGGAAGGCAAATTGCCGTTCCCGGCGATCAATGTGAACGACAGCGTCACCAAGTCGAAGTTCGATAATCTATATGGCTGCAAGGAAAGCCTGGTCGATGCCATCCGCCGCGCCACCGATGTGATGCTGGCTGGCAAGGTCGCCTGCGTTGCTGGTTTTGGCGATGTCGGCAAGGGTTCGGCTGCATCGCTGCGTAATGGTGGCGCGCGCGTACTGGTTACCGAAATCGACCCGATCTGCGCGCTGCAGGCGGCGATGGAGGGCTATGAGGTCGTGACGATGGACGAAGCCGTCACCCGCGCCGACATTTTTGTAACCGCGACGGGCAATGCCGACGTCATCACCGCCGAACATATGAAGGCGATGAAGCCGATGAGCATCGTCTGCAACATCGGCCATTTCGACAGCGAGATTCAGATTGCCGCGCTCGACAATTATAAATGGACTGAGGTGAAGCCGGGTACCGACTTGGTTGAATTCCCCGATGGCAAGCAGATCATCGTCCTTGCCAAGGGGCGCTTGGTCAATCTGGGCTGCGCCACCGGCCACCCCAGCTTTGTCATGTCGTCGAGCTTCACCAACCAGACGCTGGCGCAGATCGAATTATTCACCAAGGCTGGCGAATATCAAAACCAGGTCTATGTCCTGCCCAAGCACCTCGATGAAAAGGTGGCAGCGCTGCATTTGGCCAAATTGGGCGTCAAATTGTCGACCCTCAGCGAAAAACAAGCAGCCTATATCGGTGTGCCGGTTGCCGGGCCGTTCAAGCCTGACCACTACCGCTATTAATTGCTGACAAACGCCGCAAGCCTCCGTCCTCCGGCAGGACGGGGGCTTTGCTTTGCGCCGCATAGGCTATAGTCCATGCCCATGCCCATGCCGAATCCCCAAAATATGCACGTCTGAAGATGGATCAAGCGACGCTTTTGGCGCTTGCAGGTGCGTTTGCCGGCGTCTGGCTGGTGGCGGGGGGCTGGGCGCTGCTGCGCGGCCTTGGTCGACAACGTGAAGCATCCATGGCGCAGCGCCGGGCGTTGCGTCTGGCGGCAATGCTTGAATCCTCACCCGCCCTGCCGTTACTGGTGCGCGCCGATGGTCGGATCGAAGGGTCGCTGGGGATTGCCAGACTCTTTGGTCTGGATGCCTTGCCAACCAGCATCAACGCCTTGGCGGGCGAGGATATGGCGCTTGGCCCATTGCTCAACGCGGTGGAGGAGGCGCAGCGCGCCGCCAAAAGCTTTCATCTGTCGCTGAGCAGCCAAAATGGCGCGCGGGCGGTCGAAGTGCGCGGCGCACCCGCGCCAGCAACACTCAAGCTCACGGGTGGTGCCCTGCTGTGGTTTACCGACAATTCGGCGCACGCCGCCGAAAATCAGCGTTTGCGCCACCAACGTGCTGACGCCATCGCCGCTTTTGAGGCGATTAGCGCGCTGATTGAGGCTGCACCCTTTCCGATGTGGTTTCGCGAACCATCGCTCAGCCTCGCGCTGGTCAACCATGCCTATGTCGCCGCAGTGGAGGGCGAAAATGCCGCTGATGTGGTTGCGCGGCAGATTGAATTGGTTGAACCCATTGCGGGGGTTTCGGCGCGTGATGCAGCCCGCGCTGCGCATGAGACCAATGCCGAAGGTCAGCGCTTCATCCCCGTCACCATCGGCGGACAGCGTCGGATGATGCGCGTCGTTGACATGCCGATCGATGATGTCGGGGTGGCGGGCTATGCGCTCGACCAACAAGCGCTGGAGGATGCGCGCGCCGAACTGCGCCGTTTCACCGATGCGCGTCGTTCGATGTTGGACCAGATGTCAGCGGCGGTGGCCGAATTTGCGCCCGACCGGACGCTGCGTTTCGTCAATCGTCCCTTTTTGTCGCTCTTTCTGCTCGATGCCGAATGGGCGGCTGAGGCACCGGCGATGGAGCGGGTGCTCGACCGGCTGCGCGACAATGGCCGCACGCCAGAAGTGCGCGACTTCCCCGGCTGGCGCGCGGAACGGCGCGGCTGGTTTTCACTGAGCCAATTGCATGAAGAAAGCTGGCTGCTGCGCGATGGCACCCATTTGCGCACCGTTGCGCAGCCGACACCTGATGGCGGGCTGCTGCTGATTTTTGAAGATCGGACAGAACAGGTTCGGCTGGCCAGTGCGCGGGATACATTGCTGCGCGTGCGCACCGCGACCTTTGACAATTTGTTCGAAGCGGTTGCGGTCTTCGCGCCCGACGGCAGGCTCCACCTGTGGAACCAACGATTTCGCAAGCTGTGGCAGGTGGGTGAGGAATATCTCGCAGCCCACCCTCGCCTCGACCAATTGCTCGAAAAACTGGCGCCGCAGCTGGCCGACCCGCGCCAGCAGCATGTGCTGCGGCAACTCATTGTCGGTGCGACGGGGGACAGGCAGCAGCGTAGTGGGCGCGTGTTGCTGGCGGATGATCGGCAATTTGACTTTGCCGCCATTCCCTTGCCGGATGGCAATGCGCTTTTTACGCTGATTGACGTTACCGACAGTCGCAAGATTGAACGAGCGCTGCGTGATCGCGCCCGCGCGCTGGAGGCCGCAGACAAGGTCAAGGCAGATTTCTTGTCGCGCATCAGCTATGATTTGCGCACGCCGCTCACCTCGATCGGTGGCTTTGCCGAAATGTTGGCGGGCGGCCTTGCTGGCGACATTGGCGAACAGGCGCAGAGCTATGTCCGCGCGATTATGGAGGCGAGCGGGGCGCTGACCCAGCAGATCGACGCCATCCTCGACCTGTCGCAGAGTGAGGCGGGGGCGATGCCGATGGAACGGCGCACGCTGTCGCTCGGTGCGCTGGTGCGCGAGGCTAGCGATGCGGCGCGCGCCCAATGTGCGGCGGCGGGCATTACGCTCGACCTCGCGCTGCAACCCAGTCTTGGCCAAGTCTCTGGCGACGCCAAACGCTTGCGCCAAGCGCTCGACCTCATGCTGGCGCACGCGATACAGGGCTTTGGTGATGGTGTTGGAGCTAAACGCATCACAGTGCATGGGGAGGGGGATAGCGCGAATGCGCAGATCATCCTGTCTGACAATGGGCTTGGCGTGGACGTGCAAGGCAAGGATGCGGTCGGCCTCGCGCTGGTGCGTCAATTGGTTGAAGCACACCACGGGCGGTTTGAACGGGCACACCGCGCGGGGGAGGGGACGATGCTCGCCATCTTCCTGCCGCGTTAAGCCATGGAATATCGGCTGGACGATTTGCCGCAATTGGGCGCACAGATTGCGCCGATGCTGCGCGTTGGCGATGTCATCGGCCTTTCAGGCGATTTGGGGGCGGGTAAGACCAGCCTCGCGCGTGCCATATTAATGGCCCTGGGTTTGGTGGGGGAGGCGCCTAGTCCCAGCTTTGCCATTGTCCAGCCCTATGGTCCGCCTGAAATCAGCCTCAACCTGCTCCATATCGACCTATATCGCATCAAAAATCAGGCTGAATTGGCCGAACTGGGCTTGGAGGATGCGCTGCATGACCATGTGCTCCTCATTGAATGGCCCGAAATTTTGGGGGCAGATTGGGGGGACATGCTGCACCTCAGGATCGATTTTTTTGGCGATGATGGTGCACTGGCACCCGCGCGGCGCTTGACAGTTGATGTGCCCCCCGCTTGGGAAGGTCGATGGCGCTTAGCGATATGATTCCGCCCGCTGCGGCGACAAAATTTCTGGCCGATGCGGGGTGGGGCGGTGCGCGCCTGTCTCCATTGGCGGGTGATGCATCGTTTCGTCGCTATTTCCGCGTCGAATATGACGGTCGCTATGCGGTGTTGATGGACGCCCCTCCGCCGGAGGAGGATGTGCGCCCCTTTGTCGCGATCGCGGAATATTTGCGCGGCATTGGCCTCAACGCGCCGAACATTTTTGCGCGCGATATCGAACAAGGGTTGCTGTTAATCGAAGATTTCGGCGGCAATCGGATGCGCGAAGCGGTCGATGAAGCGCGCGAGGATGAACTGCCCCTTTATCAAGCGATCACCGATGTGCTGGTCGAACTACATGGTCATCCTGCCCCCCAGGGGTTGAAGCGCCACGGGCTTGCCGATTGGCTGGATGAGGTGGAATTACTCATCGACTGGTATGGCCCCTATGTTGGGCTGGATTTGCCGCGTGACAGCTTCCGCGCGGCGTGGGAAGCGGCGCTGACCCCCGTCGATGCGCGCGCCATCGACTGGGTGACCGAATTGCGCGATTATCACGCCGAAAATGTCATGCTGATCGATGGTGCAAACGGACTTGCACGCTTTGGCTTGCTCGATTTTCAGGACGCGCGGATTGGCCACCCGGCCTATGATCTGGTGTCGATGCTGGAGGATGCGCGGCGCGACGTATCGCCGGAAGTGGAACAGGCATGTCTCGCCCATTATGTTGCGGCAACGGGGCGCGATGCCGATTTCGTGGGTGACTATTGGGCGCTCGGCGCGCAGCGCAACACACGGATTTTGGGGTTATTCTGCCGCTTGGCCGTCCGGGACGCCAAACCGGGGTATAAAAAATATCAGCCCCGCATGTGGGGGTTGGTCGAACGTGATCTGGCGCACCCGCACCTTGCCCCGGTGCGCGCATGGTTTGACGCGCATATCCCACCCAGTCACCGTGCCGATTTCTGGCTGGATATGCACGCATGACCGCTCTGCCGCAAAGCGCCATGGTGATGGCGGCGGGCAAGGGTACACGGATGATGCCGCTGACCATTGACCGGCCCAAGCCGCTCATCGAAGTGGCGGGGGTCAGCCTGCTCGACCATGTGCTCGGCCATTTGCGTGATGCAGGGGTCGGACAAATCATCGTCAACGCCCATTATCGTGCGCAGCAGGTGGAGGATCATTTGGCTACGCATGCGCGTGATTTCGATGTGCGCTTGTCGGATGAACGCGACCTGTTGCTGGACACTGGCGGCGGCTTGGTTAGAGCGCTGCCGCTGATCGATGCCGACCCATTTTTTTGCATCAATGCCGACAATTGGTGGACGGATGCACCCGGCAGCGACGCGCTTCACCGCCTCGCCGATGCATGGAATGCTGCGCAGATGGATGTGCTGATGCTGGTTATCGACCATGACCGGGCGGGAAACAGCAAGGGGCAGGGCGATTTTGATATGGATGGCGATGGCCGTCTGTCGCGGGATGGGCCGCCGCGTCCGCGCCCCTATGTATGGACAGGCATTCAGCTTGTCGCCAAACATCTGGTACGCGACCCGCCCGAGGCCGTATTTTCAACCAATGTCTTTTGGGATCGGGCGATTGCGCAAGGGCGTTGTCATGGTCTTGTCCATCAAGGGGCTTGGTGGGATGTCGGCTACCCCCAAGCCATAGCGCTGACCGAAGCTGCGCTGGGGCATAGGGCACCACTAGACGTGCGCACCGATGGCTGAGCGGCATCGACCGCAATTATTCACCCTTTCGCTCGACGAAGCCTTTGCCGATGCACTGGTCGAAGGGATTATAGCGCGCCACGACGATGGGCCCTTTGGCCTTGCCGATGGCTTGCTCCTCCTCCCCAATGCGCGCGCTGCCAACAGTGTGCGCGACGCATTCATCCGTGCGCGCGGCGCGGCTTGTCTGCTGCCGCGCATCACCACCATTGGGGATGGCGATTGGGAGGGGGCGGTAGGCGGTGCGCTCGATCGGCTCGACTTCGATGATGATGCACCGTTGCCGCGCGCGATTGCGCCGCTGCATCGCATCATGTTGCTCGCCGAATCGATTGCCAATGCCCGGGGCGATGTAACGCGCGATGGCGCGTTGGCGCTGGCGCAGAGTCTCGCCAACGTCATTGACCAATTGGCGGTCGAGGAAGTGGACGTTCGTGAGCTTGCAGCCGCTGCACCGGACGATGCGATTTTGTCGGCGCATTGGCAAACAGCCTATGCACTGGTGACCGATTTTTTGCCGCCTTGGGCCGCGTTGCTCGCCGCCCGCGATGAGATGGACCCTGCGGCCCGCCGCAATGCATTGTTCGACCGGACGGCGCGACGCTGGCAAGCCAAAGGATTGCCAGCCAAATGGGTTGTCGCTGCAGGGATTTCGACGGGCGCGCCGGCGGTTGCGCGTCTGCTTTCCACCGTGGCGCGACTAGCCGGCGGGGCGGTGGTTTTCCCGCACATCGACCTTAGCATGGCGGATGAGCAATGGGACAGTATGGGTGATGACCCGCGCCGACGCTTGCGCGACAATGCGCCGCCCAATGGGGAGGAGGGGCACCCCCTATTCCACCTCAAATTATTGCTCGAGCGAATGAGTGTGTCGCGCCGCGAAATTGCGCCATGGGTGGAAAGGGGCAGGGCAGCGGATCCATTGGGCCGTGTCGCACTTGTGCGTGCCATGACAACGCCAATTGCCTTTGCCGATGATTGGCTGGAACTTTCCAAAAATATGCGTGCCCCGGGCGTGCGGCTGGGTGATTTCGCCAATGAGGCGGAGGAGGCGCAAGCAATTGCGCTCGCCATGCGCGAAGCGCTGGAAACACCGGGGCGCACCGCTGCTTTGGTGACCCCCGATCGCGGTATTGCGACCCGTGTGGCTGCGCATCTCGGTCGTTGGGGGATAAAGGCCGATGACAGTGCGGGTGTGCCGCTGTCGGCAACTGCGGCGGGCGAATTTTTGCTGTTGAATGCTGCAATCTCGGACGCGGCCAACCCGCATGATTTGGTCGCGCTGCTCAGCCATCCGCTCGCCGGTTCTGCGGGGGATCGGCGCGGCTGGATGGATAATGTCCGCAGTCTCGATTTGCTGTTGCGCGGGCCGCGTGGCGCACCGGGCTTTGCCACAATCAGCCGACGCTTATTCGCCCGCCACGATGAAACGAGCGCGATAGCCGAATGGTGGCGCGGCGTTTGCGCGCAATTGGATGGCCCGTCCGATGGATTGACGCTGTCGCAGCATCTCGACCGGTTGCGCGCGCGCGCCGAAGGCTTGGCAGGCGATGCGCTGTGGGGCGGGGTGGATGGCCGGGCGCTTGCGACATGGTTTGCCGAGGTAGCGGACGTTGCGGTGCTATGGCCCGCCCCGCTGGCGAGCACAGATGTCGCGGCGGTGCTGCGCCGCTTGATGCAAGACGTGCCGGTGCGCCCACCCTATCAAAACCATCCGCGCTTGGCGATTTTGGGGCTGATCGAATCGCGATTGCACCGGGCTGACCTGATGATCCTCGCCGGGCTAAACGAAGGGCAATGGCCGATGCCCGGCGCGATCGACCCATGGCTATCGCCGCAACTGCGCGCGCGGCTCGGTCTGCCGACGCTGGATCGGCAGACGGGGCTTGCCGCGCATGATTTCATTTCGGCATTGGGCGCACAAGATGTGCTTATCACCCGTGCCGCGCGGGTTGGTGGTGCGCCGGCGATCCCCTCGCGCCTCCGGCTGCGGCTCGACGCGCTGCTTGGCGACAAGGGCAGGGATATAGTTGCGGACAAAAATTTACGGCACTGGGCCAAAATGCTCGACGCACGTGCGGCCCAGCCGATTGGGCGTCCAGCCTTTGCGCCACCAGCCGCCCGGCGGCCCATGAATTTGCGCGTGACGGACGTTGACACGCTGCGCGCCGATCCCTTTTCATTTTATGCACGGGCGGGATTGGGCTTGCGCCTGCTTGACCCGTTAGACGCTGCACCGACCGCTGCATGGCTCGGCACGGCGGCGCATGATGTGCTCGAGCTTTGGCTAAAGGCCGGCGATTGGAGCGATCTGGCGATGGATGGCGCCGTGGCAGTGATGCTAGACCGCATCGAAGCGGGCGGCGCGTTGCGCAGCGTCTGGGCGCCGCGGTTGACCGCTGCACTCCATTATTTTGCCGCGTCGATCCGCGAACGCCGGGCAAATGGCATCCACCCGCTGATCGACGCCAGCGAAAATCGCGGCGAACTGTCAATTGATGGCGTGACATTGTCGGGCAAGCCCGACCGCATCGACCGGCTGGTCGACCAGACCCTCGCCCTCATTGATTATAAGAGCGGTAGCGGCCCCGATGACAAACAGGTGGATGCCGGGCATGCGCTGCAACTGGGACTATTGGGGCTAATTGCCGAACAGGGCGGCTTTGGCGTCCATGCGGCAAAAGTCAGCGAATTTGCCTATTGGCGCTTGTCGCGTGACGACAAAAGACAGGATTTTGGAAAGATCGCTGTACCTTTCCGCAAGAAGGACCCGGAAATCACCGCTGATAATTTTGTCGCCGTTGCGGAGGAACATTTGCATGCCGCCATTGCCCGTTGGTTGAACGGCAGTGAGCCATTTGTCGCAAAACTGATACCCAAATGGTCAAAATACAGCGATTTTGAGCATCTGATGCGCCTCGAAGAATGGTTCGGTGCGTTGGCGCTCGGTGGAGATATGGCATGAGCGGCGGCGCACGATTGACCGACGCGCAGGCGCGCGGTGCCGACCCACGGCATAATGCATGGATGGTGGCGAGCGCGGGTACCGGCAAGACGCGCGTCTTGTCGGCGCGTGTGCTGCGCTTGCTGCTGGACGGTGTAGCCCCGCAATCCATCCTCGCGCTCACCTTTACCAAGGCGGGCGCGGCTGAAATGGCCGAACGTATTCGCGGCGAACTCGCCAAATGGGTGCGGTTGGGTGATAAGGATTTGAGCGAGGCGCTGTTCAACATCCACCACCCCGGACATTTGGATGGCGATGTGCGCCGCCGCGCACGCCGCCTGTTTGCCGAGGTGATCGACGCGCCCGGCGGCGGTCCCAAGGTGGTGACCATCCATAGCTTCTGCCAAAGCCTGCTCGCTGCATTCCCCGAGGAGGCAGGGCTGGCACCCGGCTTTAGCCTGCTCGATGATCGAGAAAAATTGCTGCTGCACCAAAATTGTTTCCATGCGATGCTTGATGAGGCACGGGCAGGCGGGGATGTGGCGCTGCTCGCGGGAATTGAGCGACTGGCGCTGCGCCGCAATCAAGCGGATATCGAAAAATTTTGTGGGCGATGTGCTGCGGCCTATGCGGCGCTCGATACTTTGCCAGCGGTTATCGCGCCATGGTTGCGTGGGCAATTGGGCTTGCCGAGCGAGGAAAGCGCGGATGAAGCAATTTGCCGTCGTATGCAGGAGCGGTCAGGGTTTCGCGATCATCTGGCGCAGATTTGTCTGGCGCTAGTAAACAGGGGTGGCGCAAAATGCCTCGGTCACGCGGATGAATTAGCGCCCTTTCTCGACGAGCAACGCACCCTCACTGCTGCCGACTTAGACGCCATTTATGATGCGATCCACAAAAAGGACGGTGATGTCAGGGTGGTCGTTGCGCAGGCTGTTGATAAATTCGGTGGCAACGCAATTCTTACCAGCATATCTGAATTCCTGCGTGACCTGCGGCTCTTGCGGCGGGAAATCCCCGCCGCCGACCTGCAGGCTACGGCGCTCGAAATCGGGCGGTTTTTTGCGCGACGGGTGCGCGCGGCAATGTTGGCGGCGGGCAAGGTCGATTATGATGATCTGATTGCCTTGGCCGCGCGCCTGCTCGACACCGATGCTGCGGCGTGGGTGCGATTCAAGCTAGACCAGCGCATCGACCATATTTTGGTCGATGAAGCGCAGGACACTAATGGCCAGCAATGGGAGATTATCGACGCGCTGCTTAGCGAACATTTCGCGCTCGATGCGCGCGATGATGCACGCCGCCGTAGCCTGTTCGTCGTCGGCGATAGCAAACAGGCGATTTTTGGCTTTCAGGGAACCAGCCCTGTGCATTTTCAGGCCGCCGCAGGTCGCTATGCCAAACTTGGCGATGAATCGGGGCGACCCTTTGATCGAGTGGAATTTGCCACCAATTTCAGGTCGTCGCAGCTAATCCTCAATCTGGTCGATAAGGTTATCGAAGGTGTCGGCAGCGGTGATATGGGATTGGACCATGACCCTGCGCCGCATGTCGCGCACAAGGGGGATGCCCCCGCCACCATCCTTGTCTGGCCGCCGGTGCCCAAGGGCGATACCGAGGGCGCATCGGGGGCGGGCGGCGAGGATGATGGCGCCAAGGACGCCGATGAAGGTGCTGCCTCCGGCTGGGCCGACATTGCCGAGCATCGGCTGGCGCATAAAATTGCGCGGACTATCCGTCACTGGATCGACCATGGACTGGACGGGCAGGATGTACAGGCCCGCGACATCATGATTTTGCTGCGTTCGCGCGGTGAGAAAATGCGGATGATCGTCGCGCAATTGCAGGAAATCGGGGTGCCGGTTGCAGGGGTGGACCGTATGCGCCTCTCGCTGCCGCTGGCGGTGCAAGATTTGCTCTGCTCCATGCGTTTCGCGCTCCAACCGCATGATGATCTGGCGCTCGCCAATCTGCTGACATCGCCGCTGATTGGCTGGGATTATGCGCAATTGGATGATGCGGCGGCCGGTCGGCTAAACGCGAATGGCAAGCCAAATACGTCGCTGTGGCGGCATATACAGCAATCACCGACGTGGGCCGATAATCTCGAACCGCTGCGCGCGATTTTGAATATGGCAGGCTATGCTGGCCCGCACCTATTTTTGGAGACTTTGTTGTCAGGCCCCTTGGGCGGGCGGGCGAAACTGATCGCGCGTCTGGGTGGCGCGGCGCGCGATCCCATCGACGAATTGCTCCACCAAGCGATGCAATTTGAGCGTGGGCAGGGGCATTCGCTCCACCATTTTCTGCAATGGTTCGACACGCTTGATGTCGAGGTGAAGCGTGATCAGGACGTGTCGAGCGACGCGGTGCGCATACTTTCCGTCCATGGCTCAAAAGGGTTGCAGGCCCCGATTGTCATTTTGGCCGATGCCGATTTTCTGAAGGAAGTGCCACGCGATCCAGACCCGATTTTGCCCGGGCTGGACAAAGTGGGGGAAGTTCCGATGCTGCCGCTCAACCAGGCACAGCAACTATCTGCGGTGGTTGCGGAAACGAAGGCTGCGCGGACACGCGCCGCCGCCGAATATAATCGCTTGCTTTATGTTGCCATGACCCGGGCTGAGCGGGTGCTGTGCACCACGGGCATCGCGCCCAAAAATCCGTCGGACGGCAAGCCGTCCTGGCACAAAAGATTGGCGGCAGCTGCGGCTGCCATGGGGGCGGAGGAATTGACGGACGACCCCATCTGGGGCGATTATGGATCGACGCTTCGGCTGAGTGATGGTGGTAAGCGCAAGCCCGCCGCAACAAGGGCTCTAGCGCACGACGCGCCGCCCCCGCTGCCCGCATGGGCGACTCAACCTGCGCCGGTGGAGGCGCGCCCGCTCAAACCGCTCGCGCCCTCAAATGATGTGGAACAGGGCGTGCTGGCGATCCCCATGGCTCCCAGCCTGTCGCGTGATGCCGCCATGCGGCGCGGCACGTTGATCCACGCGCTTTTCGAACGTCTGAGCGGGGTCGATGCGGCGGCGCGGCGGCCCAGCGCGCTGGCTTGGCTGAAGCAGGAAGCGGATGATCTGGACTGCGCGGCGCATCAGGACATTGTCGACAATGTGCTGCGCGTGATGGAGGATGCCCGTTTTGCCGCGATGTTCGGGTCTGATGCGCGCGGGGAGGTCGGATTTTCCGCGCTGGTGGGTGACCGGGTGATTGCCGGCAGCATTGACCGATTGCTGGTGCGCGATGCGGCGGTGGATATTATTGATTTCAAATCGGGGCAGCATGTACCCCAAGATATATCCGCGGTACCCACGGGCTATTTGCGGCAAATGGCGGCCTATGTCGCTGCAATATCAGTGATTTTTCCTGACCATGCTGTTCGTGCGCACTTGCTGTTTACGGCGGGGCCGCGCCTCCTCACCCTCGATGCCGCGACGTTGGACGTCCACAAGCCCAAATTGACGACGCCATAGATTATCGCGCCCCGCCATGGCTTGAGGGTAGCCCCTGCCGTGCCTATGTAGGGGGTAAGCGCGGCGTCCGCGCACCAAATCGAATAAGGAGAATTTCATGGCGACCAAGGCAATCAGCGACGCCAGCTTTGCCAGCGATGTTTTGGCCAGCGACACCCCGGTGCTGGTCGATTTCTGGGCCGAATGGTGCGGGCCATGCAAGATGATCGGCCCGGCGCTCGAGGAAATCAGCGACGAACTGGCTGGGCAGGTGGTGATCGCCAAGTTGAATATCGACGATCACCCTGACACGCCGGGCAAATTGGGCGTGCGCGGCATTCCGACGATGATGTTGTTCAAAAATGGCGAAAAAATCGCCGAAAAAGTCGGGGCTGCGCCCAAAAGCGCGCTCAAGGGCTGGATTGAATCGGTAATTTAGCTCCGATAATCGGCGTTAATTTCAATATAGCCGTGCGTCAGGTCGCATGTCCAAACCTGCGCACGGCCACTGCCCAGACCCAAATCAACCGCGACATCCACATCTTGCCCCGCAAGATGCGCGCTGACGGGCGCTTCATCATAACCGTCCACCGGTAAGCCATCGCGCGCGACCATCACATCCCCAAAGCGGATGCTCAGCCGGTCGCGATCTGCCGGTTCGCCCGCTTTGCCGACCGCCATAACCACGCGCCCCCAATTGGCGTCGCCGCCGGCAATGGCGGTTTTGACCAAGGGGGAATTGGCAATCGCCATTGCCACGCGATGTGCGCTGGCATCATGCACCGCGCCGGTAACGCTGATGGCGATGAATTTCTGTGCCCCCTCCCCATCGCGGACGATTTGGTGCGCCAATTGGCGGCAGACGTCATGGATGGCGGCATAGAGTGCGTCGGCCCCTGGGTCATCTATGCTGGAGAGGGGCGCATTGCCCGCCGTGCCGGTTGCAAAAATCAGCAATGTGTCGCTGGTGGATGTGTCTCCATCGACGGTTATCGCGTTGAAACTCGTTGCATTGGCGGTTGCGATCATCTGCTGCAGGAGGGGGGCATCCACCGCCGCATCGGTGAAGATATAAGCGAGCATCGTCGCCATGTCGGGCGCAATCATCCCCGAACCCTTGGCGATGCCGCTGATGTGCACCGTCTTGGTGCCGACCACCGCACTTGCTGTCGCGCCCTTGGGGAATGTGTCGGTGGTTGTGATGGCTTCGGCCAGTTGTTGCCACGAGCATGGATCGGCAGCAAAGGCGGCGTGCAGACCGGCGCGCGCCCGGTCTTCGGGCAGGGGAACGCCGATCACCCCGGTTGAGGAGACAAATATTTCGCTCACCGGGCAATCCAGATGCGCCGCGCTCTCGCCCTGTAAAATCGAAACGGTTTGCGCGCCGCGCCAACCGGTAAAGGCGTTGCTGTTCCCCGCATTGACGATGAGCGCGCGCGCACGGCCGCCGCTGATGCCTTCGCGGCAAATTTCAACCTCGTGTGAGCAACAGACGTTGCGGGTGGTGACGCCGGCGACCTGTGTGCCGGGGCTGAGCGTCACAAAGCTGAGGTCGGCGCGCGCCCAATCCTTGTACCTTGCGCAAACGACGCGTCGTTCAACGCCGCCGATTTCGGGAAGGGCAGGAAATGCAGCGGGGGCGAGGGGTGAAATGGCCATAAATTTTCCCAATATTTACAGCGGGCGATAGCGCGCAGCGCGCAGGATGCAATTGGATGCTTGCCAAATGGCGGATTTTCTGGCCACCTGCACCCATAAGGAAAAGGAATTTAGCCATGTTGCCCTTGTTGCTGATGCTTGCTGCGGCCGACGCGCCAGTGGCGGTTGAGCCTGCTGCGCCGCACCCGCCGATATTGGCCTATCCCGACCGCCCCTTGGTCTATTTTTCCGACTATCCCGCCGCCGCGCTACGTGAAGGGCGCAGCGGCACGGCGATTGCCGAATTGACGATCAGCAACCGGGGGGAGGTCGAAAGCTGCGCCATCATTCGTTCCAGCGGCCACCGCGATTTGGATAATGTAACCTGTCGCGCGCTTGCGATACGCGCGGCTTTTCTGCCCGCCCGCGCACCCGATGGTCGGCGGGTTACGGCACGCGTCAACCAGCCCGTCCGCTGGGATGCGGCGGCGATATTGGCTGCCCGTGCACAAGGTAGTTAGCCTGCCACGCGCTTTCGATTGGACGAACGCTTTATCAACCCCTATGTGGCATGGCGCTGCGGACGTTTCTGTCGGCGCGGCGCATGACTGACGCATTTTGATGGACGATTTTTGGAACTGCTGACCATCTTTTATGCCGTTTTGGCGGCAACCCTTGGGCTAAGCGGCGGCGCGGATCGCGCGAGCTTGCGCCCGGTGGCGGTTGCGTCCGCGCCCTCGGCTGCTGTCGCTGTTGCGCCCAAAATAGCCGAAACGGCGGTACGAACACCGCGCATAGCGGCGGCGCTGCAACCCATGTTGCACCTGTCGCACCCCAATTTTGCGCTTGCCGCTGCGCCTGTTGCGCCAGCCGTACGGACGATTTTCGCCCGCCGCCACGAATAGGGCATGGCGCGCCACGTGGCCCCCCCCAACAGCCCGACATTTTGCGCCGCATTGGCGGCTAATCTAATTTGGAAATTTGACCCATGTTTGCAGCTATGGCCAAGAGCCTGTTTGGCTCCTCCAACGACCGTTATGTCCGCTCGCTCGGAAAAATAGTTCAGAAAATCAACGATATCGAACCATCGCTTATCGGCCTTGGTGATGATGAACTGCGTGCGCGCACACAGGATTTCAAGGATCGGTTGGCAGCGGGCGAAACGCTCGACGATATATTGCCCGAAGCCTTTGCGACGGTGCGGGAAGCGGCGAAACGCACGCTCGGTCAACGCCATTATGATGTGCAGATGATTGGCGGCATCGTCCTCCACAAAGGATCGGTCGCTGAAATGCGCACGGGGGAGGGCAAGACACTGGTCGCAACGCTCGCCACCTATTTGAATGCGCTCGAAGGGAAGGGCGTGCATGTCGTCACCGTCAACGAATATCTGGCGACGCGTGACTGCGAATGGATGGGGCAGGTCTATCGCTTTTTGGGGCTGACAACCGGGGTGATCGTCCCCGGCCTTAATGAGGATGAGCGTCGCGCCGCCTATAATGCCGACATCACCTATGCGACCAACAATGAACTCGGCTTTGATTATCTGCGCGATAATATGAAATATAGCCGCGATGCGATGGTCCATCGCCCGTTCAATTTCGCCATTGTCGATGAAGTGGACTCGATCCTCATCGACGAAGCGCGCACCCCGCTGATCATTTCCGGCCCAACCGATGATAAGTCCGACATGTATGTATCGGTCGATGCATTGGTGCGCCAATTGGGCGAAGAAGATTATGAAAAGGATGAAAAGCAACGCACGATCAACCTGACAGAGGAGGGAACCGAACGGGTGGAACAATTGCTCGCCGATGCAGGGTTGCTCGGCGGGGCGCGGCTCTATGACATTGAAAACACACAAATTGTCCACCATGTGAACCAAGCATTGCGGGCCAATGTCCTGTTTCGCCGCGACACCGACTATATCGTCAAGGATGGCAAGGTCATCATCATCGACGAATTTACCGGGCGGATGATGGACGGGCGGCGCTGGTCCGATGGGCTGCACCAAGCGGTGGAGGCCAAGGAAGGCGTCAAGATCGAGCCGGAAAATCAGACGCTGGCATCGATCACCTTTCAAAATTACTTCCGCATGTATCCCAAATTGGGCGGCATGACCGGGACAGCGGCGACAGAGGCCGCCGAATTATATGATATTTACAATGTCAAAGTGGTGGAGATCCCGACCAATCGTCCCGTCCAGCGTCAAGATGATGAGGATCTGTTCTACAAAGACACAAACGACAAATTCCGCGGGATTGCCCGGACCATCGGCGAACATGCGGCCAAGGGACAGCCGGTGCTAGTCGGCACGGTGTCGATTGAAAAATCCGAATTGCTTTCCGACTTTTTGAAGCAGGAGGGGGTGCCCCACGAAGTTCTGAACGCGCGCTATCATGAACGCGAAGCGCATATCGTCGCGCAGGCGGGACGCGCGGGGGCGGTGACCATCGCCACCAATATGGCGGGGCGCGGCACCGACATCCAATTGGGCGGTAATGTCGAATTTCGTATTGAGGACGAACTCGCCGACATGGCCGAAGGGCCGGAACGGGAGGCGGCGATTGCCCGCATCAAGCGGGAGGTGGAGGAAGAGCGGGAGCGGGTGAAGGCCGCAGGTGGCCTGTTCGTGCTGGGTACCGAACGGCATGAAAGCCGCCGGATTGACAACCAGTTGCGCGGTCGTTCGGGGCGGCAGGGCGACCCCGGCCTGTCGCGCTTTTACCTCAGCCTCGATGATGATTTGCTGCGCATCTTTGGCCCGGACACGATGTTCGCGCGGATGATGCGTTCGAATCTGGAGGATGGGGAGGCATTGCCGCCGTCACGCTGGCTCAGCAAAGCGATTGAAACCGCACAGAAAAAGGTGGAAGCGCGTAACTACGACATCCGCAAGCAGGTGGTCGAGTATGACAATGTCATGAATGACCAGCGCAAGGTGATTTACGAACAGCGCGCCGACATCATGGACGCCGACCATGTCGATGATGTGTTGGCCGACATGCGCGCAGAAACCGTCAACGACATTGTTGCCGATGCTTGCCCGGAGGGGAGCTACCCTGAAAAATGGGCCATCGACCAATTGATCGAACGCAGCCAATCCTTGCTCGGCATCGACGCGCCGATCCGCGAATGGACGGATGAAGACGGCATCGAACCGCTAACCATTCAGGAACGGCTGGCCGAACAGGCCGAAAAACTGGTGGCCGACAAGGCGGCGCAGATTGACGAGGCAAGCTGGCGCGGGATTGAAAAATCCATCCTGCTCCAGGCGCTCGACCATCATTGGAAGGAACATCTCTCCACGCTCGATGCGCTGCGCACCGTCATTTTCCTGCGCGCCTATGCGCAGCAACAGCCAATCAACGAATATAAGCGCGAAGCCTTCATGCTGTTTGAACGCATGCTGCAATCGATCCGGGAGGATGTGACGCGCACCGTCGCCATGGCGCAATTCCGTTTTGAAGAACCGCAATTGCCCGATCTGCCGGATTTCCTGACCAGCCATATTGACCCCTTCACCGGCGAGAATGATGCGCTGCCGATGGGCGGCATGCTGCCCGGTGCCGCCAACCCGGCGAATGCGGTGCTCACCGAATTGCCGATGCTGGGCGCAGTCGGTGCAGGCGGTGCGACCCCGCTGGCGGCGGGGGATATTGCGCCACCGACCAGTCGCAATGCCGTCTGCCCATGCGGGTCGGGCAAAAAATACAAGCATTGCCACGGGGCGTTGGGCTAAGAAGGGGGAGGCCCGACCATGCTGGCGTGGCTCACCCCGCTCTTTGCGCTGACCGCCATTCTCTATGCCAGCGTCGGCTTTGCGGGCGGGTCAACCTATACCGCGCTGCTGGTGCTGTCGGGGGTGGACGCCGCCATCCTCCCCATCGTCAGCCTGTCGTGCAACATCATCGTGGCGAGCGGGGGCGTTTGGACCTTTGCCCGCGCGGGGGCGATTCCATGGCGGCGCGCGCTCCTCCTCCTCGCATTTTCGGTGCCCGCCGCATGGTTGGGCGGGCGCACCCCGATTGATAAGGCAAGCTTTGTTACGCTGTTGGGGTGGAGCCTCGCCGTGGCGGGCACCCTCCTCCTCATCGGCTCGGCCCGCGGCGCCAGCGCGGCGGGGGAAGGGCGCTGGCGCAGCTGGGCGGGCTTGGCGGTCGCAGCACCCATCGGCCTATTGTCGGGCTTGGTCGGCATCGGCGGGGGGATATTTCTCGCCCCCATATTGCACCTGATCCGGTGGGACGATGCGCGCAAGGTCGCGGGGACGGCGGCCATTTTCATCCTCGCCAATTCGATTTCGGGCATTTTCGGCCAGATGATGAAGCTGCACGGCAGCAGCGACCTGCATCAGGCGCTGAACTTCTATCCGCTGGCCATTGCGGTCATCATCGGTGGCCAATTGGGCAGCCGCTTTGGCGCAAAATGGCTGCCGATCAGCTTCATTCGCCGGCTGACCGGTGTGGTGGTGCTGATGGCAGCGGTGCGTCTGCTGACGACCTAAGTCGGCCTGTTGGCGAGCAGATGGTCGACCACGCTGGGGTCGGCCAGCGTCGATGTATCGCCGATATTGCCCAGATCATTTTCCGCAATTTTGCGCAAAATCCGCCGCATGATCTTGCCCGATCGCGTCTTGGGAAGCGCGGGGGCAAATTGAATGGCGTCGGGCGCAGCAATCGGGCCGATTTCCTTGCGCACCCACAAGCGCAGCTCGTCCACCAGCCCCGCATTTTCGCTGGCATCGGCGTTGAGCGTGACAAAGGCGTAAATTCCCTGTCCCTTGATGTCGTGCGGCATGCCGACAACCGCCGCCTCCGCCACCAGCGGGTGGGCGACGAGCGCGCTTTCCACCTCTGCCGTGCCCATGCGGTGGCCCGACACGTTGATCACATCATCGACCCGCCCGGTGATCCAATAATAGCCATCGGCATCGCGGCGGCAGCCATCGCCGGTGAAATAAAGGCCGGGGTAAGTGGTGAAATATGTCTGGAAGAAACGTTCATGGTCGCCCCAGACGCTGCGCATCTGCCCCGGCCAGCTATCGGCAAGGCACAGATTGCCGCTGACCGCCCCGTTGAGCAATTTGCCATCTGCATCGACCAGCACCGGGAATACGCCGGGCAAGGGCTTGGTTGCGCTGCCCGGTTTCAAATCGGTCGCGCCGGGCAGGGGGGAGATGAGCGCACCGCCCGTTTCGGTCTGCCACCATGTATCGACAATCGGGCAACGGCCATCGCCGACCACGCGGTGATACCATTCCCACGCCTCTGGATTGATGGGTTCGCCAACGCTGCCGAGCAGGCGGATTTTGCTGCGGTCGTGGCGCTGCACCCATTGATCGCCTTCGCGCATCAGGGCACGCAGCGCCGTCGGCGCTGTGTAGAATAGGGTGACGCCCAGCCGTGCGCAGGTTTCCCAAAAGCGGCCAAAATCGGGGTAGTTGGGGACGCCATCAAACATTACCGTCGATGCGCCGTTGGCGAGCGGGCCATAGACGACATAGCTATGCCCGGTCACCCAGCCGACATCGGCGGTGCACCAGAATAAATCCCCCTCCCGATAATCGAAGATGAGGTCAAAGGTCATCGCCACCCACAGCAAATAGCCGCCGGTGGTATGCAACACCCCCTTGGGTTTCCCCGTCGAGCCGGAGGTGTAGAGGATGAAGAGCGGATCTTCCGCCCCCATCGGTTCGGGCGGGCAATGGCCGTCCGCAGCAGCGGCGAGCGTCGCATAATCATGGTCGCGCCCGGCCGCCATCGGCACGTCGGCGCCGGTGCGGCGGATGACCAGCACATCGGTGACATTGGGGCATTGGGAGAGTGCGGCATCGACATTCGCCTTGAGCGGGATGATGCGCCCGCCGCGCACCCCCTCATCCGCCGTGATGACCAGCCGCGAATCGCAATCCAAAATTCGTCCCGCGAGGGAATCGGGTGAAAATCCGCCAAAAACGACGCTGTGAATGGCGCCGATCCGCGCGCAAGCCAGCATTGCAAAGGCCGCTTCGGGGATCATTGGCATGTAAATAGTAACCCGGTCACCCTTTTTTACGCCGCGCGCTTTCAGCACATTGGCAAAGCGGCACACCGCATCATACAACTGGGCATAGGTGATGGCGCGCCCTTCGCCCGGCTCATCGCCCTCAAACTGAATGGCGATTTGGTCGGCACGCTCGGGCAAATGGCGGTCGATGCAGTTGACCGAGAGGTTGAGCGCACCGTCGGCAAACCAGCGGATATGAAAATCCGCCTCCGCAAAGCTGACATCCTTGATCTGGCTGGGCGGGGTTATCCAGTCGAGCCGTTGCAATTCGCGTTGCCAAAATGCGTCGGGGTTGTCGCGCGCTTCGGCATAGAGCCGGTCATAATCCGCCGCTTTGATGCGCGCCTTTGCCGCAAAATCCGCCGGAACCGGGTGGACGACATCGCTCATCATATTCTCCCCAATGCAACCGCGTTTGGATTAGCCAGCGGCGGCGGGGCGGGGCAAGCGATATTCGGGGAAAAAGGCGATGATTGCGCCAAAAAACGGCTGGCTCCGAGTAGGCCAAATTTGAACAGTGATGAATAGGAGTGTGGCTCCCCGAGTAGGATTCGAACCTACGGCCATTCGATTAACAGTCGAATGCTCTACCGCTGAGCTATCGGGGATCGCCATGTCGCGGCCATTGGCCGCTGCGGAGCGCCCCTTTGCAACGATGGGGCGGATATTGCAAGGGGGAAGCGCGCGCTAACTTGCAAATTGTTCGGCGGCGATACGTTCGTCGAGCGCATGTTCAGGGTCGAACAACAAGGTCAGCGGGCGGTTACGGTCAAGGCTGATCGATACCGAACGAATATCGCGCACTTCGCGCTGGTCGGCCACCGCGCTGACCGGGCGCTTGCCCGATTCGCGCACATTAAGCGTGATGGCGGTACGGTCGGGCACAATTGCCCCACGCCAACGGCGCGGACGAAAGGGGCTGATCGGCGTGATCGCCAGCATCGCTGAATCGAGCGGCAATATCGGGCCATTCGCCGACAAATTATAGGCGGTGGAGCCAGCAGGGGTCGCCACAATCACCCCGTCACACACCAGTTCGTGCAGCATCGAACGGCCGTTAAATTCAATTTCTATCTTTGCGGTCTGGCGCGTTTCACGCAGCAGCGACAATTCGTTGATGGCGGGGAGGACGTGGCGTTGACCACCGGCCGTCACTATCTGCGTGGTCAGCGGGTTGACGGTAAAAGTGCGCGCGCGCGCCACGCGTTCGAACAGCGCATCGAGCCGGAATTCGTTGAGCAGAAAGCCCACCGTCCCCCGGTTCATCCCGAAAACCGGCAATATGCGGTTGGCGTCGAGCATATTGTGCAAGACTTGGAGCATATAGCCATCGCCGCCGATGGCGATAATCAGGTCCGCCGCTTCCGGCTCCACCCAGTCATAACGCTCCCGCAGCGCATCGGCTGCCGACCGGGCAAGCGCGGTGCCCGAATCCAGCAAGGCAAAGCGTTGATATTCGGCCATCAGCCGCCGGTCGCGCTCATATGGCGGCTGGGGCCATGTTCGCCCGTTTCACCGATACGGAAAATATGGCGTTCAGCCTTGGTCGCCATCAATCGGTCGAGCAGCGGTGACAGGCCTTCAACCCCGCCATCGCGCCATGCGGCGGCAAGGTCAATCGCCGCATCATGGCCAAGGCAGCCATGCACTTTGCCATCGGCACCCATGCGGATGCGGTTGCAGCCATCGCAGAAATTATGGCTGATCGGCGCAATAAGGCCGATACGAATATTGCGGCCCTTTATGCGCATCCAGCGCGCCGGACCGGGGGTTTTATGGCCGATCGGCTCGACAATGGCGTCGCGGGTGATGGGGGCCAGAAATTCGTCCATCGCCACATGGCTGCGCGGGCGATAACTGCCGGTATCGCCCATGGGCATCGATTCGATGAGGCCAAGGTCAAAGCCCCCATCCTCACAAAAATCGAGCATGTCGGGCAGCATATGGTCGTTAAACCCGGCCATCGCCACCATGTTGATGCGGATCGAAAGCCCGGCATCACGCGCCGCCGCTATGCCGCGCAGCACCGCATCCATGCTGCCACCGCGCGTGATATAGGCAAAATCAATCGGGTCGAGCGTGTCGAGGCTGATGTTGACGCGGCGCACCCCGGCATCGGCCAAGCTTTGCGCATGTTGGTCGAGCAAGGTCGCATTGGTGGTGAGGTTGAGCGCGCGCAGCCCATAGCCCAATCGTTCGCCAATTCGGCGCGCCACATCGTCAATATCCTTGCGGGTCAGCGGTTCGCCGCCGGTCAGGCGGATTGTGTCGATGCCCCTGTCGATGAAATGATGCGCGATACCGACCAGTTCATCGGTGCTGAGTAGGTTGCGGCGCGGCATGAATGTCATGTCTTCGGCCATGCAATAACGGCAGCGCAGGTCGCAGCGGTCGGTCACCGAAATGCGCAAATAGCTGATGGTGCGGCCGAAGGCATCGCGCATCCGTGCACGGGATAAAGCGTCTGGGGCGTCTGGCGCGACCGGGACGTCTCGCAAGGTGGGGGAGGGGGACATGTGCTGATCCAGCCAATATTATTCCGTGCTCGCCGGTTAAACCCCCAAAGTGCGTAAGGCAAGCAATGGGCAAGGAAATTGCGCTATAGGGCATAATATGCCGCAATCCGACCTGCCTGCACGCCGCGCCCTGTTGCTGTCCTTTGCCCACCGCGATGCGCTGGCCGGACAATTGGGGGCGCTTGGCTATCGCGTATTGGCGGGCCGGCAGAGCGATAATTTGCGCCGCCGACTTGCCGACAGCGCGGTCCCGCTGCTCATCGTTGATGCGCGCGGCGCGGCGACAGATGCGCTGGCGGCGGTGCGCGCCTTGGGCGATGCATGGGACAGCATGCAGACCGGCGTTTTGCTGCTTTATGATCGGGCGGACGGTGACATATTGCCGCAATTTGCAGCGCTGGGCATCACCGCCATGCTGCCGCAGCCATGGAGCGATGGCGAATTGCTCTTGGCGCTCGGCCTTGCTGCACGCGGTGAGGGCAAGGCGCCCGCCAACGCGCGACTATTCTGGTGGCGGCTGAAGGGCCGCAATTTGCTGCGCGAAGAATCGGGGACGGGGATTGGCGACGGCGCGATGGCCGCTTTGTTCGCGGACCCGCGCTATGGCGATATCCGGGGCTTTGCCCGCGCGATGCACGTGGCGGATCGTCGTCGCGCATTTGCCGCGTGGCGGTTGCTGCGTTCGGGCCAGCAATATGCCGCCTTTGTACAAATGCATCCACCCGAACCGATCACCGGCCAGTTGGTGCACCATATAATTGCGGATGCAGGGCGAATTGCGGGGCAGGTCGAATGGTTGCCCGCCGGGCCGCACCGCCGCGAATTGGGACCGCGAATTACCCGGATGAGCGACCCGGTGTTGCGCCGCGCGGTGGCACGCGCGGGTGAGGGCGCTTTGCTGATGCTGTTGGAAGTAACGTCGGCGCAGCCATTGCCCCGGCGCAGCGACAGCGAAATTGCCGTTACCATTTTTGAAAGGGCGGTGACCGAACGGCTGCGCGGTGATGCGGTGGCCAACCATTGGCGCATTGGCCCACAGCGCTGGCTATTCAGCCTGGGCAAGGCGGCGACTGTCACGCAATCGGCGCAGCAAATGACGGTTGCGCTCTGTATTGCAGACGCCCACCGGGCGCATCTGGCGCGCCATATGGGCGGCGATGCGCTGCGCATTGCTTTTACCCGCACCCGCGAGGGGGAGGGGCCAAATCCCTTATTGGTGCGGTTGCAGCGGCAGTGCCGACCCTTGGCAACTTGGCTCGATGGCATCGACATGGATGCCGCGATTGGCCAGATCAGCATCGTCTTTCAGCCGCAATTTGCGCTCGATAGCCATGAGTTGGTGGGGGCGGAGGCGTTGGCGCGTTGGCAGCACCCCAAATATGGTCGGCTCGGCCCCACTGCGCTGTTTGCCGCGGCACGGCTGGCGGGTGCGGAGGCCGCGCTCAACCGCGCAATCCGGCAAAAAATATTGGCACAAATGGCGCACTGGCCCGAATCTGCGGCGGCGCTGCGCATCGGCATCAACCTCGACGCGACGATTTTGGCGGATAACGGCCTTGCCGGACAATTGCTGGACGAAGCCGCAGCGGCGGGGGTCGCGATGTCGCGGCTCACCATCGAATTGCTCGAAAGCGCGATGCTGACCCACCCCGATGCAGTCGCCAAAAATCTGGGCCTGTTACGGCAGGCCGGGGCAAAGGTTGCGCTCGATGATTTTGGCAGCGGCTATTCCGGGCTGGCGTGGCTCGACGCTTTGCCGGTCGATTACCTCAAAATGGATGCGGCGCGCACCGCCAGCGTGGCGACATCGGGGGGCGTGGTAGTGCGTGACCTGTTGGGGCTTGCGGCACGCCACGGCCTACCGATGCTCGCCGAAGGGGTCGAAAACCATGCAGAAGCGGCATTGTTACGCGATCTGGGTGTTGCCTGTGCGCAAGGCCATGGCCTGTCGCCGCCGCTCGAAGAAGCGGATTTTCTGGCATTATTGGCGCGCTAGTTTCGCCAAACCTTTGGATAGTTGCAATGCACCGTTGAGCCGGGCGGCGGCACTCGGCCATGCGCGCGCAATGCTGAGCCGCCCGTCGGGGCGCAATTTGGCGGTGCCCGATAATCGTTCGGCATAGGCGATCAGCCCGGCAACATTGGGCGGCGCGTCGCCAGCAAAGGCCACCAGCGCGCCCTTGGCCGAAATGTCGAGCCGTGAAATGCCCGCCTGCATCGCGTGCAGCTTTATCTCCATCAGGCTGAGCAGATTGGCAGTGGGTATCGGCAAGGGACCGAAACGGTCAATCATCTCGGCGGCAAAGTCATCAATTTCAGCGCGCGATTCCAAATCGTTGAGCCGGCGATACAGCGCCATGCGCAACGACAGGTCGGGGACATAATCATCGGGGAGCAGGATTGGCGCATCCAGCGTGATCAGCGGCGACACGCGTTCCTTGGGCGCGGCCAGCCCCGCACCTTCGGCGCGGGCGAGCAAAATCGCATCCTCCAGCATCGATTGATATAGTTCAAAACCGACTTCGCGAATGTGGCCCGATTGTTCATCGCCAACCAGATTGCCCGCACCGCGCATGTCGAGGTCATGGCTCGCCAATTGAAACCCAGCGCCGAGCGAATCGAGATCCAACAGCAATTTCAGCCGCTTTTCGGCAGTTTCGGTAATGTTACGGTCGGCTGGCGTGGTGAAATAGGCATAGGCGCGGGTTTTTGAACGGCCCACGCGTCCGCGCAATTGGTACAGTTGCGACAGTCCAAACCGGTCGGCCCGATGGATAATCAGCGTGTTCGCGTTGGGAATGTCCAGCCCGCTTTCAACGATGGTGGTGGACAGGAGGACATCGTACCGCCCCTCGTAAAAGGCGCTCATCCTATCCTCTACCTCGCTCGGCGCCATCTGCCCGTGCGCGACGACATACCGTACCTCGCCCACCGATTTGCGTAGGAAATCCTCTATATCCGGGATGTCGGATATGCGTGGCACGACAATGAAGCTCTGCCCGCCGCGATGATGTTCGCGCAGCAATGCTTCGCGCATCACCACCGCATCCCACGCCGAAACATAGGTGCGCACCGCCAGTCGATCGACCGGCGGGGTCTTTATGACGCTGAGGTCGCGTAGCCCCGACATCGCCATCTGGAGCGTGCGGGGGATGGGGGTTGCCGTCAGCGTCAGCACGTGTGCGTCCGACCGCAACGCCTTCAGACGTTCCTTGTGCACCACCCCGAAATGCTGTTCTTCATCGACAATAATCAGCCCTAACCGCTTGAATGTGATAGCTTTGGCGAGAACGGCGTGCGTCCCGATGACAATGTCGATTTGCCCGGCGGAGAGGGCTTCGCGCACCGATTTGGCTTCACCGGCGGGCACCAGACGCGACAGGCGACCAATGTTGATCGGAAAGCCACGAAACCGCTCCACAAAATTGGCATGGTGCTGGCGCGCGAGCAAGGTTGTCGGGGCGACGATGGCGACCTGGAGGCCGGCCATCGCCGCTACAAAGGCGGCGCGCAACGCAACCTCTGTCTTGCCAAAGCCGACATCGCCGCACACCAGCCTGTCCATTGGCTTGCCCGCCGCCAGATCGGCTAGAACATCGGCGATTGCGGCTTCCTGATCCTCCGTCTCCGTATAGGGGAAGCGGTTGAGAAACTCAGGAAAACTTGCATCCGCATCGGCGCGCGGGGCGACCGCGAGCGCGCGTTGCGCCGCGGTTGCCAGCAAGACGCCCGCAATCTCCCGGATGCGTTCCTTCATCTTGGCGCGGCGACGCTGCCATGCATCCCCGCCCAAACGGTCTAGCGCGACCGCTTCACCATCGCCGCCGTAACGGGTCAAAACGTCGAGATTTTCGACCGGCACGAATAATTTGTCACCGCCCGCATAGGTCAGCCAGACGCAATCATGCGGCGATTGCCCTACCGGAATGGATATCAACCCCTCATAGCGCCCAATGCCATGGTCGCGGTGGACGATGAGGTCGCCGGTCGAGAGGCTGGCCATTTCAGCCAGAAAAGCATCGGCGCTCTTGCGTTTTTTGGCGCGGCGCACCAACCGGTCGCCCAGCATATCCTGTTCGGTGAGGATGCTGATGTCGCCCAGCGTAAAACCATGGTCGAGCGGCAGGCAGAGCGCGGCGCTGTTGTTCGCGTCGGATGTGCTGCAGGCGTCGGCCCAATCATCGGCGGGCACCAGCCCGCGCGCGCCATGTTCTTCGAGCAGCTGCAGCAATCGTGCACGCGACCCCGATGAATAGCAGGCGAGGGTGATTTTGCGCCCTGCGCGGCGTTCGGCGGCAATATGTGCGGCAATTTCGGCGTAAATCGGCCCGTTTTGCGCGCGGACATCGGCAAAATCGCGCGCCGCATGGCTGTCCAGATCGATGCTATTGGGTGCGGGCGGTTCGGCAAAGCTGGTAACGCTGTGTACGGGTGTTGCACCAGCCAATGCCCGCCATTCGTCGTCAAGAATATAAAGCGCCTCGGGCACCAAGGGACGGTAGGCGCCGGGGGTGCGTCCTTCCGCCTCCAACCGATTGGCGTGATAATCGGCGATCGCTTCCCAACGGTGGGTGCGCGCGCTGGCCGCGCCATCTTCCTCCACCCACAGGCAATCATCGCCCAGATGGTCGAACAGCGGCACCAGCCGTTCCTCCATCAGGGGTAACCAATGTTCCATCCCGGCGCTGCGCCGCGCGTCGCTGATCGCCTGATAGAGCGTGTCGCTCGTCGCGCTGACGCCGAAAAGTTCGCGATATTGGGTGCGGAAACGGCGGATATTTTCTTCGCTAAGCTGCACCTCGCTCGCCGGACGGAGCGAAAATCCGTCAGCCTTGGCGCTGCTGCGTTGATCGGCGGGGTCAAAACGGCGGATATCCTCCACCTCATCGCCAAAGAAATCGAGCCGATAGCCCAGCGCCTCGCCCGCCGGGAAAAAATCGACAATCCCGCCGCGCACCGCAAATTCGCCATGGTCGGCGACATTATCGACCCGCACATATCCCAGATCGGATAGTCGGCTGACGAGCGTGTCGCGCGCAATCCGGCTGCCAATATTTATGTCGAGGCTTAACGCGCGGATGCGAAAGGGGGTGAGCGTACGCTGTAAAACCGCATTGGCGCTGGTGAGGAGGATTTGGGGGCCATGGCGGGTGCCCTGCAATCGTGCCAGCGTGGCGAGACGCGCCGACGCGGCGGCAAGGCTGGGCCCCGAACGGTCATAGGGCAGGCAATCCCACGCCGGAAAGGTCAAAACTTCTATATCCGGGGCGAAAAATTGTGCCGCATCCACCATCGCCTGCATGGCGGCCGCATCGCTCGTCACCCAAGCGAGGCGTTTGCCGCGCGCATGTGCCAGCCGCGCCAATTCGCCCGCCAGCATCGGGGCATAGCCCGGCGCAACGCGGGTGAGGCGCAGCGCCCCCGCTGCGTCAAAAAGGCGCGTGACGGGGGTCATGCGATGCGAATATAATCCAGCCGCCGAAGCGCGTCGAACATCGGCCCGTGCAGTCGTTCCGGCGCTGCTGCCACCCCCATCGCCCAAGCCAATATATCGACATCCTGTTCGTCGATCAGCGCTTCAAACCAGGCAATTTCTTGCGCCGTCCAACTGGCATGGTGCGCATCAAAAAAACCGCCGACCAGATAGTCCGCCTCGCGCGTGCCGCGATGCCATGCGCGGTAACGAAGCGCACGAAGATGGGCAGGGTCGGGCATGGATTTTCTCTCAATTCGCGGGGCTGGCGCAGTGGCCGCGCAATGCCTATGCTGCGCGCCATAATCATGCGGCCCGCCATACTCAATCCTCTCTTTGCCGAAATGGCGGCCAGAAAGGGCGTCGGCCCGGGGATTGCCCGCTTGCTTGAACGGCTGGACATCCGCCGGGTGCGCGACCTTTTATTCCACCTGCCGAGCGGCTTTGTCGAGCGGCGCGCAATTGCTGATCTGGACGCGGCGCGCATCGGCGAACAGGCGCTGGTGGAGCTTTGCGCCAGCGAATATCGCCCCGGTCGCTCCGCCCGCGCCCCGATGCGTATTTCGGCGTGCGACCGTGCGGGCAACCATGTCGCCATCGTCTATTTCGGGCGCGCCGCGCATATCGGCAAACGGGCCTTTCCCTTGGGCGAATGGCGGCTGGTGGCGGGGCGTATCGACCGATTTGGCGATGATTTGCAAATCGTGCATCCCGACCATGTGGGCGCGGTGACGGGGGAGGGCGCACCAGCGACAAAGGCGCATGAAAATATCTATCCCCTGACTGAGGGGCTGACCAACCCGCGTATCGCCACGCTGATAGCCGATGGATTGCACAGCGCGCCCGACCTTCCCGAATGGGCGGATGCCAGCCTGCTTGCCAATCGTGGCTGGCCCGGTTGGCGGCGGGCGCTTGTGGATGTGCATGGCACGGCGCGGGGGGAGGTGGATGCGGCGGCGCGCGACCGGCTCGCCTATGATGAATTATTGGCCGGACAATTGGCATTTTTATTGGTGCGCGCGGCGGGACGGCAGCGCCCGGGGCGTATTTTGCGTTCCGATGGGCGGCTGCGTGATGCGGTGCCATTGCCCTTTGCGCTGACCGGCGCACAGCAACGTGCGATCGCCGAAATTGATCGCGATCTGGCGGGCGGTGCGCCGATGCTGCGCCTGCTGCAGGGCGATGTCGGGTCGGGCAAGACCATGGTGGCGTTGATGGCGATGCTGGCGGCGGCAGAAAATGGTGCGCAGGCGGCGATGCTCGCCCCTACCGAGATTTTGGCGCGGCAGCATTTTGCCAACTTATCGGCATTGCTGCGCGATGTGCCGGTGCGTGTCGCGCTGCTCACCGGGCGCGAAAAGGGTAAAGCACGTAGCGAGCTTGTCGATGCATTGGCGCGCGGCGACATTCACATCCTCATCGGCACCCACGCCATTTTTCAGGATGCTGTGGTCTATGATGATCTGGCGCTGATCATCGTTGATGAACAGCATAAGTTTGGCGTTGCCCAGCGCATGGCGCTGGCGCGCAAAGGGCGGCAGGTGCCGCATGTGCTGGCGATGACCGCAACCCCCATTCCGCGCACATTGGTGCTCGCCGCTTATGGTGAACTGGACGAAAGCCGCCTCGATGAATTGCCGCCGGGGCGCAGCCCGGTGGATACGCGCGTCGTCGTACAGGAACGCATCGGCGATATGGTCGATGCACTGGCGCGACATATGGAAGCGGGCGGACGCGCTTATTGGGTGTGCCCCTTGGTCAATGACAGCGACAAGAGCGCCGCGACGGCGGTGGAGGCACGCTTTGCCGCGCTGCAAACCCGCTTTGGTGACCGCGTGGCGATGGTGCATGGGCAGATGGCATCGGCCGACCGTGATGCGGCGATGCAGGCCTTTGCCAGCGGTGCGGTGCAATTGCTCGTCGCCACCACGGTCATCGAAGTCGGGGTGGATGTGCCCGAAGCCAGCCTGATGATCATCGAAAATGCCGAATTTTTCGGACTAGCACAGCTTCACCAGTTGCGCGGACGGGTCGGGCGCGGCAGCGCGGCATCACGCTGCATATTGCTGCGCGCCAATGCGGTCAGCGAAACCGCACGTGCGCGCCTCACCCTCATGCGCGAAACGCAAGATGGGTTCCGCATTGCGGAGGAGGATTTGCGCCTGCGCGGCGGCGGCGAATTAATGGGGACGCGCCAGTCGGGGGAGGGGCAATTTCATCTGGCGAGCAGTGAACAAATCGACCGGTTGATCGGTGTTGCGCGCGATGATGCGCACATCCTCCTCGAACGGGATGGTGGGCTGGATGGTGCGCGCGGGGATGCGGCGCGCATCCTCCTCTATCTGTTTGAACGCGATGTTGGGGTGCAGCTGTTGCGCGGTGGTTAGACGTTGGCACCCAGCGCGCGCAACAGGGGCGCATAATCGCTGAGCGGCATGCCCTGCAGAAATTGGATACCGCTGCGCCCGCCGAGCGACCAGATGCAGCGCCCCGCCACCTTGCCCAAAATGGGCATTGAAAAATGGACAATGCCATTGTCGGCAATCGTCTGTTCGTGGCGGATTAACGCCCCATCGGCGGAAATATTGACGATGGTCACCATCGCCGGCTGTCCGTCGGGCAGGTTCAACGGCACACGCGCATACACATCGGTGCGCGGGCACGAACGCTGGTCGACCCCTTGGTAGGAGGCATTGGTAATGGGCTTCATCGCATCGCCTTTGCGTTAGAGACGCGCGATATTGCGCCCAACATTGTCAACAAGCGGTAAAGATTGCGGCGAATCTCTGTCGTGCGGCGTGGTTATTTTGCCGCAATCTGCCCATGTTTTTTCGCACCAAATTGCACGGCGATGGGTGCATCGCCGGGCAAGATGCGGGCCATGGCATCGCTGACGATCGTGCCGCCGACCCGCACCGCCCCTTCGGCAATTTTGCGCTTCGCTTCATTGTTCGATGCGACAAAGCCCAAGGCTTTCAAAATATTGACGATGCTGTCACCCTCTGCCGCTATGGCGACGCTGGCAACCCCGCCCGCCATGCCGCCCTGTTCGAATAATTTGGCGGCGCTTTCGGCAGCGGCCGTCGCCGCATCGGCACCCCGGCACATGGCGGTTGCCAGATTGGCGAGGATCTTTTTTGCCTCATTAATCTCACTGCCGCCCAATTGGCCGAGGCGGCGGACTTCATCCATCGGCAGGTCGGTGAACAGCGCCAGAAAGCGGCCGACATCGCGGTCGTCGCAATTGCGCCAATATTGCCAATAATCATGCGCCGACAATTGGTCGGGGTTGAGCCAGACCGCGCCCGATGCGGTTTTGCCCATTTTTGCGCCATTGGCGGTGGTGAGCAAAGGCGTGGTGACGCCGAATAATTCGGCCCCGTCCATCCGCCGGGCGAGTTCAATGCCGTTGACGATATTGCCCCATTGGTCCGAACCACCCATTTGCAGCCGCGCGCCGTGGCTGCGCGACAGTTCCCTGAAATCATATGCCTGCAAAATCATATAGTTGAATTCGAGGAAGGTTAGCGGCTGTTCGCGGTCGAGCCGCAATTTAACCGAATCAAAGGTCAGCATGCGGTTGATGGTGAAATGCGGACCGATATTGCGCAGCACCTCCACATAGCCGAGTTGGTCGAGCCAATCGGCATTATTGACCATTACCGCATCGCTCGGCCCGTCGCCAAAGGTCAGAAATGGTTCAAAAATCCGGCGGATAGACGCGATGTTGGCGGCAATATCTGCGTCGGTCAGCATCTGGCGGGATGCATCGCGCCCCGACGGGTCGCCAATTTTGGTGGTGCCGCCGCCCATTAGCACAATCGGCTTATGCCCTGTTTGCTGCATGCGGCGCAGCAGCATGATTTGTACCAGCGAACCGACGTGGAGCGAGGGGGCAGTCGCGTCAAAACCAATATATCCCGGGATGACTTCTTTGTCCGCCAGCGCGTCGAGCGCCGCCGCATTGGTCATTTGGTGGATATAGCCGCGTTCGTCGAGTAAGCGGACAAGATCGGATGTGAAGGCGCTGTTGTTGATCGTCATGGCGCGGCGCGCCTAGCATGGGGAGGGGCAATTGGCCAATATTTTGCGCGAAAATTGCGCGGATCTGGTTGCGCATGCTGACCTATATGTCGGCGGGGTCGACGGCATGCATGTCGCATGGCAGCGCTTGGACCGCGATTTGATCGACCTTTGCTTTGTCGCGGCGGGGGCCGGCGACCAATTGGCACTGTCGCCGCGGGCCGCCAAGCCGCAGCGGTGCGATGGATTGTGGCAGACGACCTGTTTTGAGATGTTTGTGACCACCGGCGCGGGTTATGCCGAATATAATTTTTCGCCCTCGGGCGATTGGGCGGCCTATCAATTTACCGGCTATCGGCAGGGGATGGCGATATTGGATGTGCCAGCGCCCCATATCCGTATGACGCAAGGTGACGATGCGCTGATGCTGCATGCGCAAATCACCCTGCCGCCGATGCTGGCACCTGATGCGCGCGCCGGTTTCAGCGCCATCATAGCCGATGTGGCGGGCGACAAAGCCTATTGGGCGCTACGCCACCCGCCCGGGCGGCCCGATTTTCACCATGATGATTGCTTTGCCGCGCGGCTTGGGGCACCGCAGCGGCCATGAATGTTCAATTTGGTATCGACCGCCTGCTCGCCGACCCGCAGTTGCTCGGGCAATTGGCGGGCCGCCGTGTCGCCTTGCTCGCCCACCCGGCATCGCTCACCGCCGATTTGCACCACAGCCTTGATGCACTGGTCCGAGCGGGGGTCAATATTACCGCCGTTTTCGGGCCGCAGCATGGGGTGCGCGGCGATTTGCAGGATAATATGATGGAAAGCCCGGATTACACCGATCCGGTTTATGGCATCCCTGTTTTCAGCCTCTATGGCGAAGTGCGCCGCCCAAGCGGGCAGATGCTGTCGACCTTTGATGTGATTTTGGTCGATCTGCAGGATTTGGGTTGCCGCATTTATACCTTTATCACCAGCCTGCTCTATATCCTCGAAGCTGCCGCTGCGGCGGGAAAGAGCGTCTGGGTGCTCGACCGGCCCAATCCGGCGGGTCGCCCGGTGGAGGGACTGGCATTGCGCCCCGGCTGGGAAAGCTTTGTCGGCGCAGCCCCCATGCCGATGCGCCACGGCCTCACCATGGGTGAATTGGGGCTATATTTCATCAAACATTATGCGCTCAACCTCGACTATAAAGTCGTCACCATGACCGGCTATGCGCCCGACGCTGCGCCCGGTTTCGGCTGGCCGATGGAACGGATCTGGATCAACCCCAGCCCCAATGCGCCCAATTTGAACATGGCGCGCGCCTATGCCGGGACGGTGATGCTGGAGGGGACGAACCTCAGCGAAGGGCGTGGCACCACCCGTCCGCTGGAGCTTTTTGGCGCGCCTGATATCGATGTTGCATCGGTTGCCGCGACGATGGCCGAACTGGCACCGCAATGGCTGGCGGGGTGTAAATTGCGGCCCGTCCATTTTGAGCCGACCTTTCACAAACATGTCGGGACATTGTGCAACGGCCTGCACATCCATGCCGAAGGGCCATGGTATGACCATATCGCCTTTCGCCCATGGCGGGTGCAGGCGCTGGCATTCAAGGCAATTCGGCAGCTGTACGGCGATTATCCGCTGTGGCGTGATTTCGCCTATGAATATGTTTTTGACCGTCTGGCGATCGACGTCATCAATGGCGGCGAAGATTTGCGCCGCTGGGTGGATGATGGTGCGGCAAAACCAGCGGATCTCGACGCCATAACGCTGCCCGATGAAGCAGCATGGCTTGAGCAGCGCAGGGCTTTTATGCTCTATTAAGCCATTGTTCGCTACCAAGGGGGGCGTCATGATTTTGGTAACCGGGGAAATTTTGGCCAAGCCCGACCGCGCGGCGGAGGTGGAGGGGCTGTCACTCGCGCATGTGAAACGTTCACGGGCGGAGGATGGCTGCATCAGCCATGATGTCCACCGCCATGTCGAGGATGCCAATCGTTTCGTCTTTGTCGAAACATGGAGCGATATGATCAAGCTCAAGGCGCATTTTGCCTTGCCCGAAGCGCAGCAATTCGCACGGCAGGTGGCATTGATGGCGCAGCAACCGGTGAAGATAGAGATTTTTCATGCGGTGCCGATAGCTGCCAATTTATCGCTGTGATCCGCGCCGCGTGAGCAAAAAAAAGCTACCGCCACTGGGGCTGATCGAGGGATTTTTTGGCCCCCTCTGGTCGTGGGAGGAGCGGCGCAGCGTTGCCCAAATCCTCGCTGCGCACGGCTATGCATTTTACCATTATGCCCCCAAGGGCGATGCCTTGTTGCGCGAAAAGTGGCAAACCCCCTATGCCACGGCGGAAGTTGCGGCGCTGCGCCAATTTGCGGATTTTGCGCGCGGCGCGGGGTTGCGCTTTGGGGTCGGCCTCTCGCCCTTTGGCGCGCAACATGGCTTTGATGCATCGGCGCGCGCCGCGATGCGCGCCAAGCTGGCGCAGCTCGACGAAGCGGGCATCGATACACTCGCCATATTGTTCGACGATATGGATGGCGCGATTGCGGATTTGGCGCAGCGGCAGGCCGAAATCATCGATTTTGTGACCCAGCACAGTCGCGCCCGCGATTTTTATAGCTGTCCCAGCTATTACAGCGATGATGCGGTGCTTGACCGGGTGTTTGGTGCGCGGCCTGCCGAATATCTCGAAGATTTCGGGCGACTGATCCATGATGATATCGCCATCTATTGGACGGGGGAGGAGGTGTGTTCGCGCGCCATTTCCGCCGGTCATATTGCCGATGTGACGCGCCGTCTGGGCCGTGCACCCGCTATTTGGGACAATTGGCCGGTCAATGACGGGGCGCGGATGCGCAATCATTTGCATTTGCGCGGCTTTGCCGGCCGTGACCCGGCGATTGCCGGGGCCATACACAGCCATGCGGTCAACCCCTGTTTGCAGCCCATATTAAGCTGCATCGCCGCGATCACCCTGCCGCGCCTCTATGCCGAGGGTGCGGGCTATCGTTACATGGCCGCCTTTTTGGCCGCGGCAGAGGCGGTGTGCGGCGTGCAATTGGCCGACATGCTCCATGCGGATCTGTTACGGCTGGAGGATGGGGGGCTGATGCGCATCGATGATGCCGCACGGGCAAAGCTCTCCGCGCGCTACAAGGCTGTCGACCATGCGGCGGCGCGCGAAGTTGTCCGCTGGTTGGCGGGCGATTATGCCAAGGATGCGGACGCGGTGCAGACGCAATAAAATTACCGAAAAATCGCATCTTAGCCATGAATGATTGGTTGACGCTTACGTGAACGTGAAACATGATGCGGCGAGGATAGAGATTCGGGGGATAAAGCGTGGCAGGGCCGCTAACCGGCATTAAAATTATCGAATTTGCCGGTATCGGCCCCGGCCCCTTTTGCGGCATGATGCTCGCCGACCATGGGGCAGAGGTTATCCGTATCGAGCGCCCGGGCGGGATGCGCCTGCCGCATGATCCACTGGCGCGCAATCGTCGTTCCATCTGCCTCGACATGAAAAATGCCGATGCCATCGCCATTGCGCGTGACCTGTGCCGCAGCGCCGACGCGATTATAGAGGGGTATCGCCCCGGCGTTATGGAGCGGCTGGGGCTGGGTCCCGACGTCCTGCTCGCCGACAATCCCGCGCTGGTTTATGGCCGGATGACCGGTTGGGGACAGCATGGCCCTTATGCGCCTTCTGCGGGACATGACATCAACTATATCGCGCTGTCGGGCGTGCTCCACACCATCGGGCGCGCGGGCGAAAAGCCGGTACCGCCGGTCAATTATGTCGGCGATTTTGGCGGCGGCGGTATGATGCTCGCTTATGGGATGGTGAGCGCCATCCTCGCGGTGAAAATGGGCGGCAAGGGACAGGTTATCGATTGTGCGATGACCGATGGCTCGGCGCTCCTTTCCGCAATGACATGGGGGTTCCGCGCGCTCGGCGTCTGGCAGGATCAGGCAGGCGTGAACCGGCTGGATGGCGGTGCCCCTTATTATGACACCTATGTTTGCGCCGATGGCAAATATGTCTCCATCGGCTCGATTGAGCCGCAATTTTACGCGCTGCTACGCCAGAAAACAGGGTTGGATGCCGACGCTGATTTTGATGCGCAGGATGATGCGGCGCGCTGGCCCTTGCTCAAGCAAAAATTGACCACGCTGTTCGCCAGCCAGCCGCGCGACCATTGGTGCGCGCTGATGGAGGGGAGCGATGTTTGCTTCGCCCCCGTCCTGTCCATGGCCGAAGCACCGCAGCATCCGCATAATGCGGCGCGGCAAACCTTTATCGAAGTGGATGGCGCGACCATGCCCGCGCCCGCGCCACGTTACAGCGGCACGCCCAACGCCCATCCCAAGGGAGCGGGGCCAAAGGGTGCCGAGGGCGATGCGATACTTGGTGAAATTGGTTATGATGCGGCACGAATCGCGGCGCTTCGAACCAATGGTGCCATGCAATAAAGCTTTGCGCGCGCTCCCCCCGCGCGGTGAATGGATGGGTTTTGACCGGGCTCAGCCGCGATAACAGCGGACCGGCGCGGAATGATTATAGGGGGTCGTTATGCGCATCGCTGTCGTTTTGGGGGTTATCGCCGCGCCATTATTGGCGTTGGCTGGCTGTTCACTGTCGGGCGGCAGCAGCGCGGTCGTTGATGATAATCGGCTGTTGCAGGCGGCTAGCCACCCCGACGAATGGGTGACGCACGGTGGCACTTATGCCGAACAGCGCTTCAGCCAGCTTGATCAGATTAATGCGCAGAATGTCGGCCAATTGGGCCTTGCATGGAGCGCCGAGTTTGACACCAATCGTGGGCAGGAAGCGACGCCGATCGTTGTCGATGGCGTGCTCTATACAACAACCGCGTGGAGCAAGGTTTACGCATTTGATGCGGCAACTGGGCGGCAATTATGGCGCTTTGACCCTGAGGTGCCGGGCGGGCGCGGCTTTTCCGCCTGTTGCGATGTCGTCAACCGCGGGGTGGCGGTTTATGGCGGCAAGGTGTTTGTCGGCACGCTCGACGGACGGCTGATCGCCATTGATGCCAAAACGGGCCAGCAGGTCTGGTCGACGGTGACGGTTGATCAATCCAAACCCTATACGATCACCGGTGCGCCGCGCATCGTCAAAGGCCGCGTCCTCATTGGCAATGGCGGGGCGGAATATGGCGTGCGCGGCTATGTTTCGGCCTATGATGCCAATAATGGTTCCTTGGTCTGGCGCTTTTACACCGTCCCGCCGGGGCCGAACCAGCCTGCCGACAATGCGGTCTCCGACCCCGAAATTGCGCGGATGCGCGCGACTTGGGCGGGGGACTGGAGCCGCTTTGGCGGCGGTGGCACGGTGTGGGATGCCATCGTCTATGATCCGGATTTCAACCAGATTCTGATCGGCGTTGGCAATGGCAGCCCGTGGAACCAGCGTATCCGTTCAGAGGGGCGGGGCGACAACCTCTTCCTCTCCTCGGTCGTCGCGCTCGATGCGGATACCGGCCGCTACCGCTGGCATTATCAGGGGACGCCCGGTGAGACGTGGGATTTCACGCAAACCCAACCGATCATCCTCGCCGATCTGAATATAGAGAGGCAGCCGCGCAAGGTGATGATGCAGGCGCCCAAAAATGGCTTTTTCTATGTCATCGACCGCAGCAATGGGCATTTGATTTCGGCGCGTAATTTCGTGCCGCAAACATGGACAACCGGCGTCGATATGGCGACTGGCCGTCCCATCGAGACCCCCAATGCGCGGTACACCGACGGCAGTTTCCTCGCCATGCCGAGCGCGCTTGGCGCGCATAATTGGCACCCGATGGCATTCAGCCCCGACACGGGCCTTGTTTATCTCCCTGCTCAGGAAGTGCCCTTTGCCTATAGCAATGATGCCGCCTTTGCCGGTCGCGAAGGGGGCTGGAATGTGGGGATTGATTTCCTCTCCAACGCTGTGCCCGATGATCCGTCGACGCTTCGCGCGGTGCGCGCGATGCTCAAGGGGCAGTTGATTGCTTGGGACCCCATCCGCCAACGCGAAGTTTGGCGCGTGCAATATGATGGGCCATGGAATGGCGGGGTGCTGGCAACACATGGCGGTCTGGTGTTCCAGGGCAATGCACATGGCGGCTTTCAGGCCTTTGACGCGCGCACCGGCGCCAAACTATGGTCGTTCGATGCGGGTACCGGCATTATCGCGCCGCCGATCAGTTATCGCATAGGCGACACGCAATATATTGCGGTAATGGCGGGCTATGGCGGGGCATTCCCATTGTCGTCGGGCTTGGTGGATAACCCACGCCCAATGCCCAATGGTCGGCTGTTGGTGTTCAAACTGGGCGGCAATACGCCCTATCGTGTCGAGCAGATTGAAAACCCGCCCGCCGTGCGCGTGACGAGCAGCTTTACCGCAGCGCAGGTTGAACGCGGACGGCAATTGTTCGAAACAAATTGCGGCGTGTGCCACGGGGCAGGGGCGATGTCGTCGGGTGTGCTGCCCGACTTGCGTCGCCGCCCCAGCATCAATGATGCCGCAACGTTCAAATCAATCGTCATCGATGGCGCGTTGCAGGACAATGGCATGATCAGCTTTGCCCGTTACTTCTCCGCACAGGATGCAGAGGCGATCCGCGGTTACATCGCATCGCGCGCGGCATCGCTGGCACGGCAGGAAGGGGCAGGTGGCGGGGCTGCGGCCGCACCACCGGCACGGCGCTGATTTGTTTATTATCCCGTGCCCATTGACCATGGCGGCGCATCCCCCTAGGGGGAGCGCCGGTCGGGGCCCTTAGCTCAGTCGGTAGAGCAACTGACTTTTAATCAGTAGGTCGCTGGTTCGAATCCAGCAGGGCTCACCACCCCCAAACCAGCCCGCGAACCAGCGATGTACATGTTGCGGCGCGTTTCCCGCGCCTGCGGGGTTCGAATCCAGCAGGGTCACCACCCCCAAACCAGTTCGCGAACCAGCGATGTTCCTGTTGCGGCGCGTCTCCCGCGCCTGTGGGGTTCGAATCCAGCAGGGCTGACCACCCCCAAACCAGCTCGCGAACCAGCGATGTTCCTGTTGCGGCGCGTTTCCCGCGCCTGTGGGGTTCGAATCCGTCAGGGCTCACCACCGCGCCTTTTCCCCAAACGCCAACCAATCTGCCGCGGGGTGGCGGGTGCGATGCCCGCGCGCCATTCGGGCGCCAACTGGGCCACGAGCGGCGCTACAAAGTCACGCTCGTGCCAGCGCGGATGCGGGATGTTGAGCGTTGGGGATTGCCAGCGCCCGCCGCTCCACAAGATGATGTCAATGTCGATGACGCGCGGCCCCCAGCGCCGCGCGCGCCGCCGACCAAAGCCCCGCTCCACCCGCTGCAAAATGGCGAGCATCTGTTGGGGGGGGAGCATGGCTTGGACAAGCAGCACCATATTGGCGTAGCGCCGCTGCGTCGGGCCAATGGCTACGCTGTCGATGGTGCGGCTGGTGCGCAATATATGGATGCCCGCTTCCGCCAGCGCGACCGCCGCCGCCGCCAACACCGCGTGCGGCGCGCCAAATCGGCCGTGCCGCCGGTTGCTGCCGAGCGCGAGGATATATTGGTGCGTCACCTGAGCGCCGCTAAATCAGCGGCGCGAATTCGGCAACCAGATCGGCATAAAGCTGGCGTTTGAACGGGACGATGAGGTTGGGGAGCGCGGCGGGTTCGACCCATTGCCATGCGTTGAATTCCGCATGACAGGCGTTGATGTCCACATCGGCATCTTCGCCCAAAAAGCGCAGCAAAAACCATATTTGTTCCTGCCCGCGATAGGCACCGCCCCAAATGCTGGCCTGCAAATCGACGGGCAAATCATATCGGTGGGGGGATTTGCCCCGCGCCACCAATGCCGCCTTTTCGCGCGTGACCCCGGTTTCTTCCCATAATTCGCGCCACAGCGCATCCTCCGCCACTTCGCCCGGGTCGATGCCGCCCTGTGGCATCTGCCAAGCGTCGGCGCGCGAATCGATGCGCTGGCCAACAAAAATATGGCCGGCCGCATTGGCGAGCATGATGCCCACCCCCTGACGATAGGGCAGAGCGTGCATCGCCGCGTTCAATGCCCCGCCATTTGCTTGTGGACGAGGCTGCGGAACGCATAAAGCAAGCGATCCACATCCTCGACAGCGGAGGGGAGGGCCTTGCGCAGGCAGATGAAGCCGTGGATCGTCCCCGTCATTTCCAAAAACACATGGTCAACGCCGGCGCGCGACAAAAGCTCGGCATAAAGTCGCCCTTGGTCCCGAATGGGGTCGAGGCTGGCGGTAACGACAACCGCAGGGGGCATATTCGCCTGATCGACCAGTGCCGGGCTGGCGCGCGGGTGCGTGACGTCGGCGGCATATTGTTCGCCAAACCAGTCCATCGAATCCTTGGTGAGGAAATAGCCGTCGGCAAATTCATCCATCGACGCGAAATGGCGGGCAAGGTCGGTGGCAGGATAGATGGGCAGTTGCGCAATCACCGGCACATCGGCGGGGTTGTCGCGCAGCGCAATCGCCGTGACAATCGTCAAATTGCCGCCCGCGCTGTCACCGCCCAAGGTCAAGCTGTTGATTTGGCGGCCCAATTCTGGCGGGTTGCTCGCCACCCAGCGCGCCACCGCTTCACAATCGTCGGGGGCGGCGGGCCAGACATGTTCCGGTCCCATGCGATAATCGACCGAGATAATCGGCATGTCGAGCACTTCGGCGGCATGGCTGCAAAATGGCTCATGCGTATCGATATTGCCGATCACCCAGCCGCCGCCATGAAAAAAGACCAATGCCGGTCCCGCTTCGCGTTCGGCGCGCTTGTCATAGAGGCGGACGGGGATGGAGCCAGCAGGGCCGGGGCAGTTAAGATCCTTGACCGTCGCGAGCGGGGTCACCTCCGCATCGGCGAGTTCGCGCATCCCCTGCATCATTCCGCGCGCTTCGACGGCGGACAATTGGCTCATTTTTGGGCCCTCTTGCGCATTGAGGTAAGCCAAAAATCCAGCAACATCGTCACGAACATACGGCGTATCGGCCATTATCATCCCTCCACCGGCGAATCACCGCCATCAAGCATCAATTTTGTCGTTGCAGAACAAAATCTATTTGTCCCTTTGGCGCAAGCGCGCTTAGGGAGGAAAAATCAAGCAGAACAGGGTCAGGCATATGGCGTCCGCCGCAGAACAGGATTTGGCAAGCAGTAAAGTGACCGGGGCAGCATCACCGTCAGAGGCGGTGGTGGTGCGCTTTGCCGGTGACAGTGGCGACGGGATGCAGCTTACCGGCGGGCAATTCACCCTATCCACCGCGCTGACCGGCAATGATCTGGCGACCTTCCCTGATTTTCCTGCCGAAATTCGTGCGCCGCAGGGCACTTTGTTCGGCGTTTCGGCCTTTCAGATCAATTTCGGGTCGGATGAGATTACGACGGCGGGGGATGCCCCCGACATTTTGGTGGCGATGAACCCTGCGGCGCTCAAATCCAATGTTGAAAATTTGCGCATCGGCGGGCTGATCATCGCGGACACCGGCGAATTTAATGACCGCAACCTCGCCAAAGCCAAATATGATCGCAACCCGCTGGAGGATGACAGCCTGTCGCGCTGGCAGTTGGTGCCGATCAACATATCCCAATTGACGATGGAGGCGGTGAAGCCCTTTGGCCTCGGCAATAAGGAGGCGCTGCGCTGCAAAAACATGTGGACGCTGGGCTTGGCGCTCTGGATGTTCGACCGTGACCGGCAGCCGCTGATTGACTGGCTCAAGGCAAAATTTGCCAAGGCACCGACGCTGGCCGATGCCAATATCGCCGCACTCAATGCCGGCCATGCCTATGGCGAAACGGTGGAATTGGCAGCGCCGCTCAAACAACATGCGCTCGCCCCGGCGGAGGTGGCACCCGGCCTCTACCGCACGGTAACAGGGGCGGAGGCAATTGCTTATGGGCTGGTCGCCGGTGCGCAATTTGCGGATTTGCCCATGTTTTTTGGCGGCTATCCAATTACGCCGGCCAGCGCAATTTTGCATTATCTCTCCCCCCTCAAGGAATTTGGCGTCACCACTTTTCAGGCGGAGGATGAAATTGCTGCCGTCGCGTCGGCGATTGGTGCATCCTATGCGGGGCAATTGGGCGTAACATCCTCATCGGGGCCGGGGATCGCCCTTAAGACGGAGGCGATTGGGCTGGCGATTATGACCGAACTGCCGCTGGTCATTGTCAATTCGCAACGCGGCGGCCCTTCGACGGGTCTGCCGACCAAGACCGAGCAATCCGACCTGTATCAGGCGGTCTATGGCCGTAATGGCGATGCGCCGCTCCCCGTCATCGCCGCGCGCGCGCCGGGTGATGCCTTTGAATGCGCGATAGAGGCGTGCCGCATTGCCACCCAATATATGACCCCGGTGATGCTGCTGACCGACGGTTATATCGCCAACGCCGCTGAACCATGGAAGATTCCCGACCTGTCTAGCTTTGACCGATTCCCTGTCCAATTTATGGAAAAAGCACCGGAAAGTGGCTTCATGGCCTATGCGCGCGACAATAAATTGGCGCGGCCTTGGGTAAAGCCGGGCACCAAGGGGTTGATGCACCGCATTGGTGGCATCGAAAAGCAACAGGGCACCGGCAATATTGATTATAACCCCGCCAATCATCAGGCGATGACCGATATTCGCCGCGACAAGGTGGCGGGGATAAAGGTGCCCGACCAGATTGTCGATCAGGGCGAAGCGGGTGATGCGCTGGTTATCGTTGGCTGGGGCTCAACTTATGGCCCGATCAAGCAAGCGGTGAAACGCGCGCGCGCGGCTGGAGAGAAAGTGGCGCACGTGCATTTGCGCCATATCTGGCCGATGCCCGCCAATTTGGGCGATTTGCTGCGCAGTTTTGGTGCCATATTGGTGCCAGAGATGAACACAGGCCAGCTCAAAACCGTGTTGCGCGACCAATTTCTGGTCGATGCCCGGCCGCTCAACAAAGTGTCGGGGCAACCCTTTACCATCGCGGAAATCGCGGCGGCGATTGATGCCGCGTTGTCGGGTCAAAAGGGATGAAGCAAGGCAGCGCCCCCATCTGGACGGTCGGTGTTTTGGCTGGACTGGCGCTCGCGGGCTGGTTTCTCGGCCCGAATATGCTGCTGTTGGGGGTTGTTGCTGGCGTGCTGCTGGCGACAAAAATCATGCCGAATCTGGCCGATGCGCCCGCACCCGTTGCGCTTGGCATTGCGGTCGGCGTGGCGCTGTTTGCCGCGTTGCTCGTCTGGATGACGCGGTCCGAACTTAGCTACATAGATTTGGGCAGCGTGGCGCGGCAAGTCTATGGTGTTACTTATGCCACGGCGGGCCTGTTCGGCGGCATTGCCATGCGCGCTTTGTGGTGTGCGCTCCAATCCATTACCAAAGCTTAGGCCATAGGGCAGGGAAGCAAAATGAACGATATGACCCCACCGCAAAAATCCTCCCCCAAGGATTGGGAGAGCGATCAGGAAGTGCGCTGGTGCCCCGGTTGCGGCGACTATGCGATATTGAAGGCGGTGCAGCGCACCATGCCCGAAATCGGCGCGACGCCAGAAAATACGGTATTCGTTAGCGGTATCGGCTGCTCGTCACGCTTTCCTTATTATATGGAGACATACGGTTTTCATACCATCCACGGCCGCGCGCCGGCGATTGCGACGGGCGTGAAGCTGGCCAATCCGGAATTGGATGTCTGGATTATCACGGGGGACGGTGACGCGCTTTCGATCGGCGGCAACCACACATTCCATATTTTGCGTCGTAACCTTAACTGTCAGATTTTGCTCTTTAATAATGAGATTTACGGGCTGACAAAGGGGCAATATTCGCCGACCAGCGCAGTGGGCACGCGCACCCCGTCCACCCCCTATGGGTCGGTGGACAGGCCCGCGCAGGCCTGCGCCTTTGCGCTGGGGGCAGGGGCGCGTTTTGTCGCGCGCGCCTTTGACGTTTCCAAGGAATTACCCGCGACACTCGCCGCTGCGCATCGGCATCAGGGTGCTGCATTTATTGAGATATTTCAAAATTGTATCGTCTATAATGCAGATGTATTCGCAGGTTTTACCGAAAAGGCGAACGCCCACCAGCAACTATGGTTGAAAAATGGCGAACCGATGCTGTTTGGCAGTGAAAAATCGGGCGGGGTAAAGGGTATTGCGCTCGATGCCGAGAAATTGACGCTGCAGGTTGTCGATGTGCCCGATGGTGATTGGCAAAAAGCGGGCGTCATCGTCCATGATGTCACCAATCGGTCGATCGCGCATATGCTGGTCGAAATGCGCTTTGGCGAATTCCCCATGGCTTTGGGCATACTTTATGACGACCCGCGCCCAACTTTCGACGCGCAGGTTGCAGAACAAATGACCAGCGCCAGTGCGGGTAAGACGCCTGATCTGCAAAAATTGCTTGCCAAAGGGCAGACCTGGACGGTCGCGGCATAAATGCGGCTTCATGACGTCGCGGTGATGGAATTGGCGGCATTTTCGGGGCATATGCGCACGCATGGCTGCCAATATGCCTAATGACCGGGGTGTACATCTTTCCCGCTTTGGGGATCGATTTTCGGGTGGTGACGGTGCCATCTCGGCCGCCGCGCGCCATATGTTGCACCCCTTGCTCCACCGCTGGATTGCGCGCTTCGGCCACGCCACCCGTGAAGGGGCGCTGCACCTGACGTTGCCCGATGGTTCGACAAGATTGTTGCAAGGGGCGGACAATGGGCCGGTCGCCGCGCTAACACTGCATAATTGGTCGGCGCTGTGGCAGGCGCGGATGGCCGGGTCGGTCGGCTGGTATCGGGCATGGCTGGCGGGGCATTGGGAAAGTCCCGACTTGGCGGCGCTGTTCGCCTTCATCTCCGCCAATGGTGCCACGATGGGGCAATTGGGTCGTGCCAAGGGGTTACGCCGCTGGTTTAACCGTCTGCTCCACCGCCGCCGAGCCAATGACGTCGCACGTGCGCGGGAAAATATTGCCGCCCATTACGACCTTGGCAATGATTTTTACGCCGCATGGCTCGACCCCAAAATGCTCTATTCCAGCGCGATTTTTGCCGATGGCGATGATTTGGCCCGCGCGCAGGAACGCAAGATGGACGCCATTTTGGCGCGCTGCGGTTTGGAAAAGGGCGGCAAACTGCTCGAAATCGGTTGTGGCTGGGGGGCGCTGGGCGAACGGGCGATCCGCCACCATGATGTGCGCTATACCGGCCTGACGCTGAGCGAGGAGCAAGCCGCGCACGCCCGTGCGCTGGTCGAACCATATGGCGGGGAAATTGCGCTTGTCGATTATCGCCACGCGACGGGCACATATGATGCGATTGCCAGCGTTGAGATGGTGGAGGCGGTGGGGCGCGAATATTGGGGCGATTATCTGGGCGCGATTTCGCGGCTCTTGCGCCCCGGTGGGCGCGCCGCCATCCAATATATCGCGATGGATGACGCAATGTTTGCCGATTATGCGGCGAACACCGACTTCATCCAGACCTATATTTTCCCCGGCGGCTGCCTGATTTCCACCAGCGAGTTTCGGGCAAAGGCGCTGGAATCCGGCCTCGACTGGCAGGATGAGGTGCATTTTGGCATGGATTATGCCGAAACCTTGCGCATCTGGCGCGAAGCATATAGCAAAGCGCGTGCGACTGGGCAGTTACCCGCGGGATTTGATGCAGCTTTTGACCGTCTGTGGACCTTTTACCTCAGCTATTGTGAGGGGGGATTTCGCGGCGGCGGGATTAGCGTGGCGCAGGTGACGCTCGTAAAGAATTAGCGTAAAAATAGGCGGGAGGGGTTATGGCAAAGTGGATGCACGCGGCGCGAACCGCAACTTTACTCGGCGCGGCGATGTTGGCCTTGTCGCTGACGGGCGCATCGCAAGCGCAATCTACGCCGGCGCCGGACGCCACTGTCAGCACGGCAGACCTGCCGCGCGATGGCAACGCCCTGTTTTGGACCACGCCGCAGCGCGATGCCGCCTTTCGCGCGATGGAACAAATATTACCCTTTCACACCGTGCGTGCGGGGCGGAATTTCCATATTTTGCCGGATGGTGCGCGCATCGACCCACATTGGAACGCCGATGGCCGCGACTGGGATTTGGCGAGCTATATGGCCGATCAACGGCTCGCCGGAATTATCGTGCTCCACCATGGTCGCGTCGTGCTCGAACAATATGGGCTGGGTTTTGGCCGCGAAGGGCGCTGGACGAGCTTTTCGGTCGCCAAGAGCTTCACCTCCACACTGGTTGGGGCGGCGCTGCGCGATGGGGCCATATCCTCGCTTGATGATCCCGTCACCCGTTACATCCCCGAATTGGCGGGCAGCGGCTATGATGGGGTGAGCGTGCGCCAATTGCTGACGATGACGTCGGGGGTGCGCTGGAATGAGGATTATACCAGCCCGACCAGCGATGTGGCGCGCTTCTTTTTTCAGCAGCCAGAGGGGAATTTGGACCCTGTCACCGCCTATATGCGCCATTTGCCGCGCGAAGTGGCACCGGGCACGCGCTGGCACTATAATACCGGCGAAACCAATTTGATCGGCGTGCTGGTCGAACGTGCGACGGGCAAGACGCTCGCCGAATATTTATCGGCCAAGGTCTGGATACCCTATGGCATGGGTGGCGATGCCTATTGGACGCTCAACAGCGGTGGACATGAAGTCAGTGGCTGCTGCTTGTCGATGACCCTGCGCGATTATGCCCGTTTTGGCCAGTTCGTGCTCGATGACGGGGTGGCCGGCGGCTATCGCGTCGTGCCCGAAGGTTGGTTCGATGCTGCCGGGCATAAGCAGGCAGATATTGGCCGCCCCGGCTTTGGCTATGGCTATCAATGGTGGACGATGGATGATGGCGCCTTTGCCGCGCAGGGCATATTTGGCCAAGGCATATTCATCGACCGCGCGCGCGGGTTGGTGATCGCCGGGGTGGGCAATTATGAACATGCCACCGACCCGGTGATGGCACGTCGCCGTCAAGCCTTTTATATGGCGGTGCGCGCCGCGATTGATGCGGCGAATTGAGACCTTATAGTTTCAAATAATGCGTCGATTCAAAATCTTGTGCCAATAATTGCATAATGGCGCGTGCAACATCCTCTGGTGGTTTTACGCTCGCCGGATCTTCGCCGGGGTAGGCACGGGCGCGCATCTGGGTGCGGGTTGCACCGGGGTCGATGATGGCGGTGCGCACGGCGGAGATGTTTTTCAACTCCTCGCCAAAGACCGCCACTAGATTTTCAAGCGCCGCCTTGCTCGCGCCATAGGCCCCCCAATAAGCGCGGGGGGTGCGTGCGACGCTGGTTGACAGGGCAATGACCCGCCCCTGCGGCGACAAGCGCAACAATGGCTCAAACGCCGCGAGTAACGCCTGTTGCGCCAGCACATTGAGCGTGAAGACATGGTTCATTTCCTTGCCATCCGCCGCTGCGAGCGGGGACAGGCTGCCCAATGTCGCGGCATTGAGCACCAAAATGTCGAGCCGCTGCCAGCGCTGGGCCACCGCGCTTGCCAGCCGCGCAATTGATGTGCCATCGACAAGGTCGAGCGGCGCGATCGTCGCCGCGCCGCCTGCAGCGTGGATCTCATCTTCGACCGATTCAAGCGCTTTGGCATCGCGCGCGGTCAAAATGACATGCGCGCCTGTTGCCGCCAGCGCTTTGGCCGTCGCCGCGCCAATACCCCGGCTTGCCCCGGTTACCAGGGCAAGCTTATCCGCATTTTCGGTCATCATACTACCCGTTCGGCAAGGAGGGCGAATTGTTCCACCTGTTGCTGCTCATCCAAATCGGTGAGGCGGGTGGGGTAATCGCCGGTAAAGCAGGCGTCGCAATATTGCGGCTGGCCATTGTTGCGCGCGTCTTCGCCGACGGCGCGGTACAGCCCCTCGATGGAAATGAAGGCCAGGCTGTCGGCCTGAATAAAGCGGCGCATCGCCTCTATATCATGGGTGGCGGCGAGCAATTTGGAACGATGCGGCGTGTCCACACCATAATAGCAGCTATGCCGGGTTGGCGGGCTGGCGATGCGCATATGCACCTCCCGCGCGCCAGCATCGCGCATCATCTGCACGATTTTAAGGCTGGTGGTGCCGCGCACAATCGAATCGTCGATAAGGACGATGCGTTTGCCCGCAACCAATGCACGATTGGCGTTATGTTTGAGCTTGACGCCCAAATGGCGCACCTGATCGCTCGGCTGGATGAAGGTGCGCCCGACATAGTGCGAGCGGATGATGCCCAGTTCAAAGGGGATGCCAGCTTCCTGCGCAAAGCCGATGGCCGCTGGCGTACCGCTGTCGGGTACGGGGATGACGAAATCTGCCTCCACCGGGTTTTCACGCGCCAGTTCCGCGCCGATTTCCTTGCGCACCGAATAGACGCTGGTGCCATCGACAATGGAATCAGGGCGTGAAAAATAGACATGTTCAAAAATGCACGGACGGCGCGATTGCTTGGCAAAGGGGTGGAGCGATCGCACTTCGCCATTTTGGACGATGACAATCTCACCCGGTTCGACGTCGCGATAATATTCGGCACCAACCACGTCGAACGCCACGGTTTCAGAGGCAAAGAGCCAGCAATCGCCCAATCGCCCCATCACCAACGGCCTGACGCCCAGCGGGTCGCGACAGGCAATCATGCCTTCACTCGTCAGGCAGAGCAGGGAATAGGCGCCCTCTATCTGCTTCAGCGCGTCGATAAACCGGTCGAGCAAGGTGCGATAGGCCGATGTGGCGACCAGATGGATGATGACTTCGGTATCGCTGGTCGATTGGAAAATGGCGCCGCGCCGTACCAATTGACGGCGCAGCGTCATCGCGTTGGAAATATTGCCATTATGGCAAATGGCAAATCCACCCGACGATAATTCGGCAAACAAGGGCTGGACATTGCGCAGTGCGGATGCGCCGGTTGTCGAATAGCGCACATGGCCGATGGCGTTGGGGCCGGGCAGGGTGGCGATCACTTCTTCCCGGTCGAAATTGCCCGCGACATGGCCCATCGCACGGTGCGCGTGAAATTCCTGCCCATCATGGCTGATGATGCCGGCGGCTTCCTGTCCGCGATGTTGCAGGGCATGGAGCGCGAGCGCGGTGATCGCCGATGCGCTGTCATTGCCGGTAATGCCAAAAACGCCGCACTCCTCCCGCAATTTGTCCGCATCTTCGGACGAGGCAAATGGGTGTGTGCTGATCATTGTCGGCCTTTGGCAAGCTGGGGGTGGTTGCATGGCTGTGGCGCGCGCTATACGCATGCGCCGCGCAATTGTCGCCCCCAAAAATGGTGGGTGCGTGCGCCGGTGCAATTTGGGAAAAAAATCATGTCAGGCGGTGATGCAGCGCGCGAACAGGGCAGCATGCTAATGCCCAAATATGATGCAGCGGGCCTCATCACCGCTGTGGTCAGCGATGCGGCGGGGGGGCAATTGCTGATGGTTGCGCATATGAATGCTCAAGCATTGGCGGCGAGCATTGCCAGCGGCGAAGCGCATTTCTGGTCGCGCAGTCGGGGCAAATTGTGGCGCAAGGGCGAAACGTCGGGCCATGTCCTGCGCATTGTCGAAATGCGGGTGGACTGTGATCAGGACGCCATCTGGCTGTTGGTGGAACCGAGCGGCCCTGCCTGCCACACGCTGGCGCAAACCTGTTTTTACCGGAGGATTGGCACAGATGGCGCGCTGGAACGCGTCGGGTGATGCGGCGTGTGGCAGCCATAGGCGCGCTGACGCTGCTGCTTCTTTCGTGCCGCGAACGGGGCAATGATGAGCCACGGCTCGACCGCGACAGCAAACTCGACATAGCGGCGAGCGAGGCGGGGTTGATCGACGATCCGGCCACGACATCCCCGGTCGGCCTTTATCAAAATGCCGGTGTTGCGGGCAGCGATGCAATTTGCGTCGCGGGCGATGGTGCCAATTTGCGCTTTGGTCTGGTGATGCATTTCGGCCCCACCTTAATCTGCGAAGGGGCAGGCAGCGCCAGCCATGATGGCGGCATATTGACGCTGCGCTTTGCCAATGCCGATTGTGCGGTCGCCGTGCGATATGACGGACGATCGCTGCGCATTCCGGGCGATGTACCTGCGGGCTGCGCGCGCCTATGTGGTGCGCGGGCGAGCATCTCGGGCGGCTCGATGGCGCGTGTCGGTTGGAGCGAGGCTGATTCGCGGCGTTTGACGTCGCGGCGCGATGCGCTGGCCGGGCGTGCCCCACGCGCCTTGTGCGGCGGCTAATTGCCGCTAGGGAAAGCGGTATTTTTTGTGCAACATGGTGATTGACGTTGACGTTAGCGTCAAATAGTTATGCGCGCATGCAAAGCGAATATGGCCAGACCCACATCGACACCATCGACACCATGGGTCGCGAAAGTTACTCGATCACCGATTTGTCGGGCGAATTTGGCGTCACGGCGCGCGCGTTGCGCTTTTATGAGGATGAAGGGCTGATCGCCCCCGCCCGGCGCGGCATTTCACGCATATATTCCAAGCGGGATCGCGCGCGGCTGGCGTGGATTTTGCGCGCCAAGCGCGTCGGGTTCAGCCTGTCGCAAATCCGCGAGATGATCGACCTTTATGATGTCGGCGACGGCCGCAAAACCCAGCGGCAGGTCACCATCGAACGCTGCCGTGAACGGATCGATTTTTTGAAGGCACAGCGCCACGACATCGATACCTCGATTGACGAGTTGGAAGCCTTCATTCGCATTGTTGAACAAGCAAAATCCGTGCGCTGACGCGGTCATTTTTGGTACATAAAGGATAGACCATGCCCGTCTATAAGGCCCCCGTCGCCGATACGCGCTTTTTCCTCGAAAAAGTGCTCAACCTGCCGGCCTATGCGCATCTGCCGGTTTTCGCCAATGTGGCGGGCGACACGCTCGAAGCCATTTTGACCGAGGGGGCACGGCTCTGCGAAGAGGTTTTGTTCCCGCTCAACAAAAGCGGCGATGATGAAGGGTGCACGCGCCATGCGGATGGCAGCGTGACCACGCCTGCGGGTTTCAAGGCGGCTTTTCAAACCTATCGTGAAGGCGGCTGGATGGCGATGAACGCGCCCGAAGCCTATGGCGGGATGGATATGCCGCACATCCTCGGCACCGCGCTGGAGGAATATCGCATGGCCGCCAATCAGGCTTTTTCGATGTACCCCGGCCTCACCATGGGGGCGGTTGCCGCCATTCTCGCCACCGGGTCGGAGGAGCAGAAATCGCTCTATGTCCCGCGCATGATCAGCGGCGAGTGGGCGGGGACGATGAACCTCACCGAACCGCATTGTGGCACCGACCTTGGCCTCATCCGCACCCGCGCCGAACCGCAGGCGGATGGCAGCTATGCGATCAGCGGCACAAAAATCTTCATTTCGGGCGGTGATCAGGACCTAACCGAAAATATCATCCACCTCGTCCTCGCCAAGACACCGGGCGCACCCGAAAGCAGCAAGGGGATTTCGCTGTTCATCGTTCCCAAATTTCTGGTCCATGCAGATGGGGCGCTGGGCGAACGCAATGCTGTTAGCTGCGGTTCGATCGAACATAAGATGGGCATTCGCGCCAACGCGACCTGTGTCCTCAACTATGATGGCGCGACGGGCTATCTGGTCGGTGAGGAGAATAAGGGGCTCGCCGGCATGTTCGTGATGATGAACGCCGCGCGGCTCGGTGTTGGTGCGCAGGGGCTGAGCCAGGGCGAAGTTGCCTATCAAAATGGTGTCGCTTATGCGCTCGACCGCCGACAGGGGCGCGCGCTGACCGGCCCGGCGGAGCCGGAGCAAAAGGCCGATCCCATCTTTGTCCACCCCGATGTCCGGCGCATGTTGATGGAAGCCAAGGTTCTGACGGAGGGGCTGCGCGCCCTCTGCCTCTGGGGTTCATTGCAGGCCGATCTGGCGCATGGTGCCGACACGGAGGAGGCACGCACCGCCGCCGATGATCTGCTCGGGCTGCTGACCCCGGTTATCAAGGCTTATTGCACCGACATGGGGTATCGCATCGCCACCGACATGCAACAGGTGTTCGGCGGGCATGGCTACATCGAAGAACATGGGATGAGCCAATATGTCCGCGATGCGCGGATTACCATGATCTACGAAGGCACCAATGGGGTGCAGGCGATGGATCTTGTCGGGCGGAAATTGGCGTCCAAGGGTGGGCGCGCGGTGCAGGCATTTTTTGCCATGGCGGCAGCGGAAATTGCAGCAGCCAAGGGGGATGAAGCGCTGGCTGATGTTGCGACACGGCTCGAAAAATCCTTGGGCGATATGCAGGCTGCGACAATGTGGCTGATGCAAAATGCGATGGCGAACCCGGAAAATGCAGGCGCTGGGGCAACCGCCTATCTGCACATCACGGGCGCGGTGGTGACCGGTTTAATGTGGCTCAAAATGGCGCGCGCCGCGCAGACCGAATTGGCGGCAGGCGCGGGCGATCAGCGCTTTCTGGCCGCAAAACTGGTCAGCGCCCGTTTCTTTGCCGAACGTATCTTGCCCGAAACCGGCGCGCACCGCCGCAAGCTGGAAACGGGCGCGGCCACATTGATGGCGCTGACGGCGGAGGATTTCGCCACCGCCTGATGGTGCGTGGCGCCGCTATCGCCGCATACATTGCGCCATATTGTCGCGCGCAAATTCGTCGCAATTCCACAATGCGCGTTCGAGGTCGCGTCCCTCATCGCGCAAATAGGAAAAGCTCATCGACGCGCGCGCCATGTCGCTCATATCCTCGCTCGACGGGCGTAATTGCGGGTTGGTCCACGCCAACACCTTGCAATAGGGACGGCTGCCACAGGCTGCCTGTGCCAGCGCGGGAAAGCTTTCCGCCCCTTGGCCGCGCTCCAGTGTCAAGATAATCGTATCACCCAGCATTAAATTGCGGCGCGGCACCACCGCCGCGACCGCAGCATTCACCGCCGCCTGATCAACCAACGCCGGGGCGTCGGCATCGACACCCAAAGGCGCGGTTGCCCCGGCATGGCTGCTCGACAATGCCGCCAATTTATATTCGAGCGGTTCTTGTCCCGTACCATTGCCGCGAAAGGCCCCCGGGCTACCCCAAAACCCCGGCCAGCGGAAAAATAAATGCGTGCCAACCTGCGCCAATTTGTCGAGTGAGGGCGACCAATAGGGGCGCACCCAATTTGTGTGATAATGGGTGGCAAGGCCGACCCGTGCATCGACCGCGCCGGTCATCGCATCAATGGCAATGCCCCGCGCGCGGGCCCATGCAGCATCACCATATCGCCGGGCCAACGCACCATCGCAGGTAAAGGTGAATTGGCAGCCGGTTGAACGCTCGCTGCCCTGAAAAATGACGCCGCAAATGCTTTTGGGAAAAGCAGGGTGGCGCACGCGGTTCAGGATGACCTGTGCCACCGCGCGCTGGCCATCGGCATCATCACCCGCTTCATATAATAATGCAGCGGTCAGACAATCTGCTGCGCGCGCCGAATTGGCGGCATCCCCCGCGAAATGAAAGGGGCGCGCGGCGGGAAAGCGCCCTGTGACAAAGGGTTGTTCGGCGTTGGCGGCGCTCGCCTCCGCTGCGCTCAGCGCCATCAGCCGAACGGGCTCAACCGCTGGCGGCGGGCTGGTGGGTGCGGCCGAATCTTCCCCCGACGCCGCTCCGATGACAATCGCCAGAACGACCGTGATGACGGCCAATATGGCGATGATCAGCAGGCTTTGCCGCTGGCGGGTGCGCGACCTGCTCACAATTCGGGCAAAAAGTCCGGCACCGACAAATAACGCTCGCCGGTGTCATAATTGAAGCCGAGGATGCGCGCATCGCGCCCCAATTTATCGAGTAGCTGATTAATGGCGGCGAGGGTCGCGCCAGACGATATGCCAACCAGCATCCCTTCCTCGCGCGCGGCGCGGCGCGCCATTTCCTTGGCATCCTCCGCCTCCACCAGCAAGGCACCAGTCAGCAATTGGGTGTGGAGGTTGGCAGGGATGAAACCCGCGCCCAGCCCTTGGATCGGGTGGGGGCCGGGCGCCCCGCCCGAAATGACCGGCGATTGGCTGGGTTCAACCGCATAGACTTGCAAGGCGGGCCAAGCTGCCTTCAAAACCTGTGCGACGCCGGTAATATGCCCACCGGTGCCGACCCCGGTGACAATGGCGTCGAGCGGTGCGTCCGCAAAATCGGCCAATATTTCTTGTCCCGTGGTGCGCACATGCACATCAATATTCGCGGGGTTTTCAAATTGCTGTGGCATCCAGCTGTTGGGCGTCTGTTCGACCAATTGCAGCGCGCGTTCAATCGCCCCCTTCATGCCCTTTTCGCGCGGCGTAAGGTCAAACGTCGCGCCATAGGCCAACATCAGGCGGCGACGTTCGACACTCATGCTTTCGGGCATGACGAGGATCAGGCGATATCCCTTCACTGCCGCCACCATGGCGAGGCCGATGCCGGTGTTACCACTGGTCGGTTCGATAATCGTGCCGCCGGGTTTCAGGCTGCCGTCGCGCTCAGCGGTTTCGATCATGGATAGGGCGATGCGATCCTTGATCGAGCCGCCGGGGTTGCTGCGTTCGGACTTGATCCAGACCTGCGCATCGCCAAAAATGCGGTTGATACGGATGTGCGGCGTGTTGCCGATGGTTTGCAAAATATTGTCGGCCTTCATCGCCATGCTCCTCTTGGCGTGGACTCGCGCCCACATTGTCGCTTGCCGCCCCTATGCCGCAAATGCGCCGCGATGACGAGGGGGCAAGCCCGGGGCGAAGTCACTAGATATTATTGGGCGGGTCAAAGCTGCGCGCGTTGCGCAATTCAGGAAAAATCCGCGCCCACCACAGGGTGATGAGCGCCGCGCCCGCCCCGCCCGCCACGACCGCGCCGACCGGCCCGAGCAGTGCGGCGGCAATGCCCGATTGCACCTCACCCAATTCATTGGAGGCCGAAATGGCCACCCCCGACACTGCCGAAACGCGCCCGCGCATGGCATCGGGCGTGTGCAGCTGGACGAGGCTGTTGCGCACAAAGACCGAAAGCATGTCGAACCCCCCGACAAAGGCGAGGCTACCGAGCGCCACCGCCATATCGAGCCGCAAGATCGGCCCAATCCCCGGCAGATTGAGCGGTTGAGAGGGGGTGAGCGCCGACAGGCCAAAGCCGATGGTGGCAATGCCAAACCCGACCACCGCCGCCAGCATCTTGACGCCGACGTTGGTTTTGAGCGGGCGAAAGGAGAAATATAGGCCGACCAGCGCGGAGCCAAATGCGGGTGCCGCGCGCAATTGCCCCAAACCTTCGGCCCCGACGTGCAAAATATCGCGCGCATAGACAGGGAGCAGCGCGGTCGCCCCGCCCATCAGCACCGCAAAAAGGTCAAGCGTTATCGCGCCGAGCAGGAAACGATGCCCGCGCACATAGGTCAGGCCGTCGATCATCTGGCGGATCGGGTGGATATGCTGCGCCATTGGCGGGGGCACCACCCGACGGATTGGCCCCAAGGCACAAATTGCCAGCAGCAAAAACCCGCACGCCATCCAATAAGCAAGGTCGGGCCGCACCGCATAGAGGATGCCGCCCATCGCAGGGCCAGCGACGCTCGCGCTCTGCCATGCAATGCTCGACAGTGCGATGGCGCGGGGGAGGGAGCCTGCGGGCACGATATTGGGTGCGATGGACGACATGGCCGGGCCGATAAAGACGCGCGCCACCCCATGGAGCGCGGCGAGCAGGAATAGCAATGGCAGCGTCAGCCAGTCCTGGAAGGTCGCCAGCCCCAAAATCAACGCAATACCAAGGTCGATGCCATCGGCAACCATCGCCACCCGACCACGCTCAAATCGGTCGGCCACCCAACCCGCGAATGGGGTGAGCAGGAACAGCGGAACAAACTGTGCCATCCCCAGCATGCCGAGCAAAAAGCTGGCCCCGCCAATGCTGTAACCATAATCGCTGCGCGCCAGATCATAAGTCTGCCAGCCGAGCACGATGATCATCGCCATGGTGGCAAAGGATGCCGAAAAACGCGCCAGCCACAGCAAACGGAAATCGCGTATCGCAAATGGGTGGGGGGCACCCGCACCAGCCACGCCGGTCATCCGCCAACCTCCTGCCCGCGCGCGGGGTCAATCGCCTCTATCGCGGTGAATAAATCGGCCAACGCCGCACGGTCGCGGGTCGGGATTTCCGGTCGCCATATTTCAAACAGCAACACGGTGCGGTCGCTCGACCCCCGGTTCCACGCTTCATGTTCGATACTGTCGTCGAAAATCAGCATCTCGCCAAATTGCCAGCTACGCGTGTCAGACCCGACGCGTAAACCGCACCCATCGGGTGCAACCAGCGGCAGATGGCAGATAAGGCGGGTGTTGAGCAGCCCATGGTGCGGTTTGATGTGGGTGCCCGGTTTGAGCCGCGAATATAAGGCCATCGGGGAACGTCCCGCGATATGCGGTTGCGGGGCGCGCGCCAGTGCCGCCATCGTCAACGGGGTGGCTGCAGACAGCGCCGTCGGCTCCCCGCCCTCCCACAAATAGCCTGCGCCCCAGCTTGGGTCTTCCAGCAGGTGGTTGACCGGTGCAGGCCGGTTGTCGAGCCGCATTACATAGGGGACGAACGCGTCGTCGAGCGCCAGATATTCGTCGCGCAACGCCTCCGCCGCCGCCTCAAAATCCGCCACCCAGTCAAATTCATCGCGCGCATAAAATTGCCGCTGCGGCAGGCCGGGGTAATAAAACATGCTGGGCTGCTGCAAAAACAACTCACGCCGCCCGAACAGCAAATCGACGCTGGCGTGAAAATCGGCACTAGCCCCCGCAACAGCGGTGCTGTCCGTCAGCGCCGCCTCTATATGGCGGGCGAAATCCGCGCCCGATTTGGCGCAATAGGATTGCGCCCGTTGGAGGAGGGGTTGGAGCGCGGGCGGCACCCCGCGCGCGGCCCCGGCCAAAGCGCCGCGAAACCAGGCCGCCGCCGCGCGGGCATCACCCAAGCGGTCAAAGGCATCGCCCATCGCCAGTTGCGCCGCCACATCCTGCGGCAGTAATTTGAGGATGCGGTGGAGCACCGCCACTTCGCCACGCGCATCGCCCAGCATCTGGTTCGCCTGCGCCATCAGCCACAGCGCGCCAACGTCCAAATCCGGCGCGCCGTCCAACAGCGCCAGCGCATCGCCCGCGCGACCACCGCGGAGCGCCAATGCCGCTTGGGATTTGCGCTGGGGCAGGGCGGGGTCAGTCATGCGATGGTGACAAAGCTGTCGAGCACGCGTTTTTGCCCATTTTTGCCAAAATCCACTTCCAGCTTGTTGGCGTCGATGTCGCTGATGCGCCCATAGCCAAATTTGTCATGAAAGACGCGCATGCCGATGGCAAGGTCACTGCGCGCCTTTACCCCGACGCTGGGGCTGGCGGCCACGCGCCGCGCCTCCACCATGCGGGTTGGTTCATGCGAAAAATTGCCGTGTGCGCGTTGCCAACCCGGCCCGCGCCCGGTGCTGCGTGCGACATTGGCAAAGGGATCGCCCCCTTGCGCCCAATTGGCGCGCCACATGGTTTCACCGCCACCCATCGTTGTCACAACATCGACATGCTCGTCGGGCAATTCGGCCAAAAAGCGTGATGGTATGGCGCTTTGCCATTGGCCGTACACCCGGCGGTTCGCGGCGTGCAAAATGGTGCAGCGCTGCCGCGCGCGAGTGATCGCGACATAGGCGAGGCGGCGTTCCTCTTCGAGCGCGCCTTGCCCCCCTTCATCGAGTGCGCGCTGCGACGGGAACAGCCCATCCTCCCACCCGGCTAGGAAGGTTTCGTTGAACTCCAGCCCCTTGGCGGCGTGGATGGTCATGATGGTGACGCCCGGTTCCTCATGCGCCCCTTCCTTGTCCATCACCAATGACACATGGTCGAGGAAGGCGGCCAAATCCTCATATTCCTCCATCGCGCGGACAAGTTCGCTCAAATTTTCGAGCCGACCGGCCGCTTCGGCGCTGCGGTCGGCCTGCAACATCGCGGTATAACCCGATTCTTCGAGGATGATTTGCATCAGCGCGCCATGGCTGGTGGTTGCCGACAGGTCGCGCCAGCGCGCGACGAGCGCCGCGAACTGGCCAAGTCCGCGCCGTGCTTGCGGTGTGCCCGCACCGCTCGCTTGCATCGCGGCAACGGCGCTGAGCAGCGGCACGCCATCCGCACGCGCCATCTGGTGGAGCAAGGCCATCGCCTTGTCGCCAATGCCGCGTTTGGGTTGGTTGACGATGCGTTCAAAGGCCAGATCGTCCGCCCCCTGGTTGACGAGACGCAGATAGGCGATGGCGTCACGGATTTCCGCGCGTTCATAGAAACGGAATCCACCGACCACGCGATAGGGCATGCCGATATGGATGAAGCGTTCTTCAAATTCGCGTGTCTGGAACCCCGCACGGACGAGGATGGCCGCACCGTCGAGCGCTTCGCCGCGCCGCATCCGCCCCTCCAACGCTTCGCCGACATGGCGCGCTTCCTCTGGCCCGTCCCAGACACCGACGACCGAAAGCTTGTCGCCACCATCTACATCGGTCCATAATGTCTTGCCCAGTCGGTCGCCATTATGCGCAATCAGCGCCGATGCCGCGCCCAATATATGCGGGGTCGAACGGTAATTTTGTTCGAGCCGGATGACCTTGGCCCCCGGGAAGTCACGTTCAAAGCGCAGGATATTGGCGACCTCTGCCCCCCGCCAGCTATAGATGCTCTGATCATCGTCGCCGACCACCGCGATATTGCGTTTTTCCTGGGCCAATAGGCGGAGCCAAAGATATTGAACGGCGTTGGTGTCCTGATATTCATCGACCAGAATATAGGAAAAACGTGCCTGATATTGTGCCAGCACATCGCGATTGCTGCGCAAAATCGTCACCATATGCAGCAATAAATCGCCGAAATCACAGGCGTTGAGCGTTTTGAGCCGGTCTTGATATAGCCGGTAAAGCTCCACCCCCTTGCCATGGGCAAAGCCGTCATCATCGCCGCTGCGCACATCCGCCGGGGTCAGGCCGCGATTTTTCCATCGGTCGATAATCGCGGCAAATTGGCGGGCGGGCCAGCGTTTGTCATCCACCCCTTCTGCCTGCAAAATCTGCCGGATGACGCGGATTTGATCGTCGGTGTCGATGATGGTGAAATTATTGTGGAGGCCGACTAGCTCCGCATGTTGGCGCAGCATCCGTCCGGCAATCGCGTGAAAAGTGCCAAGCCATGCCATATCTTCGCCCGCCGGGCCGATTTGCTGGACAACACGTTCGCGCATTTCGCGCGCCGCCTTGTTGGTAAAGGTGACCGCCAATATCTGCGATGGCCAAGCAAGGCGGGAGCGCACAATATGGGCGAGCCGCGCGGTGAGCGCCGCAGTCTTGCCGGTGCCCGCACCCGCCAAAATCAGCACCGGCCCCTCGGTCGTCAGGACGGCATCGCGTTGCGGCGGGTTGAGGTGCGCCAGCCACGGCGGCACGGACGCCAGATTGGTGTCGCTATTTGCGCTGATGTCGGCCTGATTCACCTGCGAACGGATAAAGAACGCAGGCGCGCTGCGCAACCGTTCCGGCAGGGTAAATTAACGCGCAGCTACCCGGTCATGATTGCGCGCATCATCGGCCAGCGGTACTTGCGGCCATTGCCCTTGGGCCAATTGGGCGCGCACATTGCTAGGACGGCCCATTTCCTGCTCATAGACCCACAGATTGCGCAGCACGATGCCGACATAGGCGCGCGTTTCCCAATAAGGGATGGATTCGATGTAGAGCAGCGGGTCGCCGCCGTCGCGCACTTCGCTGTTCCAGCGGGCAACCGGGGCAGGGCCAGCGTTATAGGCGGCGATGACCTTGGGCAACAGGCCGCCGGTGGCCGGTAAGCCACGCAGATATTCGATATAGGTCTGTCCGAGGTCCAGGTTGACCGACGGGTCGGTCAAACGCCCGCCGCTCGCTGCCAAGCCCATGTCATTGGCGGTGCCCGGGCGTACCTGCATCAGCCCGACCGCACCAGCCGGGCTGACCACGCGCGTACGAAACTGCGATTCTTGCAGGCTATGCGCAAACAACAGGGCCGGCTCAATCCGCCAGCCGCTTTGCGGCACCCAGCCGGGTACGGGGTATCGTGCCACCGCGTCGGGCGTAATGCCGCCCGGCGTATTATGCGCCAGATATAGCTGGGTGGCGGGCAGGTTCAGCCGTGCGGCAATGGCAAGCAGCGCTCGAAAATCACGCGTGTCGCCAATGCGCGCCTGATGGCGCAGGCTTTCATCGGCCAAATCATTTTCACCCATGGCCGCCAGCGCGCGCGCCGCACGGACATTGGGCAGCGCGGCGACGCGGCGCAAATCTTCCCGCTCCATCGGCTGGCCCAAATTTGGCGTGATGCCGAGCAGTTCGCCCGCCAATTGGCCATAAAAAGTTTCCGCCAATGCGGCCGCACGGCGCAACGCGGGTTCCGCTTCATGCGCTTCGCGGCAGGCGGTGGCAGAACGCGCAAACCAGAAATTACCCGCGGCCTCTGTCTCCGGATTATCGGCTTGCCCCGCGACGTTGCGGAATGCCGACATGGCGGCACGGCAATCACCGCTGCGCCAGCTTGCCAAACCCTGCACCCAATGCGCCATCGCCAGCCAAGACCCGGTGCCCGATTGGGCAAGGCTGGCCATGCGCCGGGCGCTGGCATCGTCATTTTCGATATAATAAGACCAGGCTACACGATATTGCCATTCGGTGCGCGCATCGCTCGACAGCCGGTCGACCGCGCCGGTCAGCGCCGCCTCTGCCCCGGCGGGGTCATCATTGCTGATGCGATCCTGAATCGTGCGTCCCAAACCACCCAAGGCTGGGTCATCGACACTGCGCGGCAGGCCACGGCGGGACGAAGCGCCGGCCCATGTCAGCGGCTGTGCCAATGGCAAGTCGGTGAGGTCGGTAATGCCGCGCCGACTGGCGAGCCGGTTCAGCCGTTCGGCCTGTGGCAGGCTGGGTGCTGCGGCGGCCAGTCGGGCGAGGTCTGCCCCTTCGACGCGCGGACTGTTGCCCGCCAAGAATAATTCCGACCGTGCAAAGGCGGCAAGGTCATGGTCACGCATCGCATCGATAATGTTGCTGGCATCGGCCCAGCGACCGGCACGAATGGCGGTAATGGCGGCGGTAAAACTGTCCCCTTGCGCCGGGGTAGCGACGGCGGCGGTGGGGACGGGCACTAGCGCACTTGTCGCGCTTGCCACTGGTTCGGCATTTTGCGCTTGGGCCATGGCGGGGGTCAACGCCAGTGCGCCAACCGCCGCGAAACATTGCATGGCGCGCGATACGCGGACGAAAGGCAATAAATTCAACACGAAACCAGATACTCCCGCACACGCTTTAAAACATCCCACGCATGCCGCTTGAGCGGCTGATGCTGAAGGAGGCTGCGTGGATGATGCGTCATAAACCACGCCACCTTGCCGCCATCATGGTTAACAACCGGTTGACTTTCGGCAGGTGGAATATCGGGAACGCCCGATAACAGCTTGGCCGCGCCCGGCCCCAGAAGGATGAGCGCGCGCGGCTGGGCCAGCGCGATATGCTGGCGCGCCAATGCCGCCAATTCTCGCGCCTCCGGGCCTTCGAGGCGAAGCGAGGGGGGGCGGGTCAGCGATATGCTGGCCAGTCGTGCAGCCGCAGGGTCAATGTCGATGGCGCGCAGCATGGCACCGATCAGGCTGCCCTGTTCACCCGAAAATATCTGGCCAGCAACAATGTCCGCCGCATCGGGAAAATCGCCGATCAGCATGATGCTGCCCGTGCCGCCTTGCGGCAGCGCGGCTTGGCGTGACCATGCCGCCATCGGCAAATCTTGCCCGGCGGCCAGCCACGCATCGAACGCCGCAAGATCGGCAAATTGCGGCCCTGATGCCGCGTGCGGCGCAGTCTCGGCATGGACGGGGGGTGCAGCAACAGGCGCAGATGCCGGGGCAGACGTTGGGGCGGGCGCAGGTGCGGACGCCACTGCAGGGGCCAGCCACACACAGGGTGCATCACCCACTGGGCAGGTCAATCCCGCATCCTGCCACCAATTGAGATAGGCGGCGATGGTCGATTTTGCGTCGGAAAACACGTATCGAATCAAACAGGAGGTTGACGGCCCCGTCAATTGAGGGGCATCGCGTTCACGACCAACTGCATATGGCGCGCGACGAGTGGCAGTATCCGCGATTCGCCCGCCCACGGGATGAATAGGGGGATTTATGAGCGAACGGGAATCCATGCCCTATGATGTGGTGATCGTCGGCGCAGGGCCTGCGGGGCTTGCAGCTGCCATACGCATCAAACAGGCCGCCGCTGCTGCCGAAGCCGACATCAGCGTATGCGTGCTCGAAAAAGGGTCAGAGGTTGGCGCGCATATATTGTCCGGTGCGGTCGTTGATCCCAAGGCGCTCGATGAATTATTGCCCGATTGGCGTGACATGGGCTGCCCAATGGCAGAGGTGCCGGTCAACGAAAATCACCATTGGATACTGACCGAAAAGAAGAAATTCGACTTTCCGCACCTGCTAATGCCGTCCTTTATGAACAATAAGGGCACCTATACCGGTTCCTTGGGCAATTTGTGCCGCTGGCTGGGCGAACAGGCAGAGGGGTTGGGGGTGGAAATCTTCCCCGGCTTTGCCGCTGCGGAGGTGCTCTATGATGAAAATGGCGCGGTTTACGGGGTTGCCACCGGCGATATGGGTATCACGCGGGATGGCGAACATGGGCCAGATTATGCACCCGGCCTCGAACTCCATGCCAAATATACTTTGTTTGCAGAGGGCGCGCGCGGCCACCTGACCAAGATGGTCAAGGCACGTTTCGGGCTGGAAGCAGAATCCGACCCGCAGGTCTATGGCATCGGTATCAAGGAATTGTGGGACATTGCGCCCGAAAATCACAGCGCGGGCCGGGTCATCCACACACAGGGCTGGCCGCTCAATGCTGACAGCTACGCCAATGGCGGCGGCTTCCTTTACCATCAAGCCAACGGGCAGGTGGCGCTCGGCTTTGTTACCTGGCTCAATTATCGCAACCCGCATTTATCGCCGTTTCAGGAAATGCAGCGCTGGAAAACCCACCCGGCGATTGCGGCGATATTGGCGGGCGGCAAGCGCGTTTCCTATGGCGCGCGCGCGATTACCGATGGCGGGCTGCAATCCATCCCCAAGCTGGTTTTCCCGGGTGGCGCGCTGATTGGCTGTACCGCAGGTTTCCTCAACGTCCCGCGCATCAAGGGCAGCCACACCGCCATGAAATCGGGCATGATGGCCGCCGATGCGGTGGTCGCGGCGATTTGCGGGCAGCGCAGCCATGATGAACTGGCCGCCTACCCCGAAGCTTTTGAAGATAGCTGGGTCAAAAAGGAATTGTCGGTGGTGCGCAACACCGTGCCTTTGGTCAAAAAATTTGGCGAAACCGCGGGCACCATGTTTGCGGGCGCGACGATGTGGGCAGAGCATTTGGGGCTTAAAATGCCCTTCACACTTCACCATCATGTCGACCATGACCAGATGATCCGCGCCGACATCGCGCCCAAGATTAATTACCCCAAGCCCGACAATGTGTTGAGTTTCGACCGACTATCCTCCGTCTTCCTTTCCAACACCAACCATGAGGAGGATCAGCCAATCCATCTGCAAGTTGCTGATCTGGCTTTGCAACAGTCGAGCGAATTGGGTGAATTTGGCGGTCCGTCCAACCTTTATTGCCCGGCTGGGGTCTATGAATGGGTCGGCGTGGATGAAGGTACGCCGCGCTATGTCATCAATGCGCAAAACTGCGTCCATTGCAAAACTTGCGATATCAAAGACCCCAATCAGAATATCAATTGGGTCGCACCGCAAGGTGGCGGGGGGCCGAATTACCCGAATATGTAATGGCTGATTTTGTTACAGAAAACGCCTTCGCCAAGGTTAATCTGGCGCTCCATGTGCGTCAGCGGCGCCCCGATGGCTATCATGCGCTGGAAAGCGTGTTCGCCTTTGTCGACAGTGGCGATGAACTGCGCGCCAGCGGGCGGGCAGATGGTGCGATTTGCCTAACACTTTCCGGCCCCTTTGCCGATGCCTTGGCGGGGGAGGGGGATAATCTGGTGCTGCGTGCGGCGCGCGCGTTGCAGGCGGCGGCGGGGGTAAGTGCCGGCGCAGACATGCATCTCCAGAAAAATCTGCCCATCGCGTCGGGCATTGGCGGCGGTTCGGCGGATGCGGCGGCGACATTGCGCGCGCTGGTGCGCCTGTGGCAAGTGGATGATGCCGCCGTTGACCTTGCAGCAATTGCGCAAAGCCTTGGTGCGGATGTTCCCGCCTGTCTTGCTTCACGCACCCAATTTGGCAGTGGGGTAGGGGAATTGCTGACCCCGTGTGAACTTGGCCTCAGCGGGCGGGCGATTTTGCTCATCAACCCGATGGAACCGCTGGCAACCGCCGACGTTTTTCGTGGGTGGGATGGGGTGGACCGCGGCGCGCTCGACCCCGCGCATTGGCTGACCGGACGCAATGATCTGACCGATGCCGCGATCGCCATTCTGCCAGAAATTGCCGATTGTCTGGCGGTTTTGCGGGCGCAACTGCCGCAGGTGGCGCGCATGTCGGGTTCGGGTGCGACCTGCTTCGCAATATTTGACAGCGAAGCGGCGGCGGAAGCGGCGGCAGAGCGGATTTGGGAAGATCATGATTGGTGGGTCATGGCCGGGAAATTGCGATGAGCAGCCATGAAATCATTGGCATATCGCGCATCGGCGGCATTTTGCTGATCGGCGACCATGCGTCGAACCATGTGCCCATGGACATCGACCTTGGCATCGACCCGACGTTATTGACGCAGCATATTGCGTGGGATTTGGGGGTTGCAGGGGTTGCACGGCGATTGGTGACCGGTGGGCATGTGGATGCGGCAATATTGGGCGCGGTTTCGCGCCTCGTCTGCGACCTTAATCGGGATGCCGATGCACCCGGCACTGTGCCCGTGGCAAGCGATGGGCACGCGATCCCCGGCAATGCGTTGGACCATGCCGCCCGACAGGCGCGCATCCAGCGTTTCCATACACCCTATCATGATGCGATCAGCGCAGAAATCGACACAACTTTACCAATCATGCTATTGTCTTTACATAGTTTTACGCCAAAACTGGCAGAGGGCAGCAGCGCTCGCCCATGGGATGTGGGTGTCCTCTATAATGCGGATGACCGGTTGGCGCGGCACGCCATCCCCTTGCTCGGCGAAGCTGGTCTGACGGTTGGTGACCAGCTCCCTTATTCGGGCAAATTGCTCAATTATACGATGAACCGCCATGCGGAGGCGCGCGGCATTGCCTATCTCGGCATTGAAATGCGGCAAGACCATGTGATGGATACTGCGGGACAAATGCGATTTGCGGACATAATCGGTCGTATTTTGACGTCATGCCGTAATATGCTTGCCCTTAGCGTTTGATTGCGACAAAGCCCCCGCAAACGGCCAAATTTTGCTATTCAGGGACGTCATGACTCACCAATTTGATAAGAATCGCCTGCCCAGCCGCCATGTTTCGGTTGGCCCCGCGCGTGCGCCGCACCGCAGCTATTATTATGCGATGGGCCTGACGGAGGAGGAGATTGCCCGCCCCTTTGTCGGCGTCGTCAGCGCGGGCAATGACAGCGCGCCGTGCAATACCGCGCTCGACGCACAGGCCGATATTGCGCGCGAAGGCGTCTTGGCGGCGGGCGGGTTACCCCGCCGTTTCAATACCATAACGGTGACGGACGGCATTGCGATGGGGCATCAGGGGATGAAATCCTCCCTCGTCAGTCGCGAGGTTATTGCCGATTCCATCGAATTGTCGGTACGCGGCCATTGTTATGATGCGATTGTCGGCTTTGCAGGCTGCGATAAGAGCCTGCCCGGCATGATGATGGCGATGTTGCGGCTCAACGTCCCCTCCATCTTCGTGTATGGCGGGTCGATCCTGCCCGGCCGCTATCAGGGACGGGATGTCACCGTGGTCGATGTGTTCGAAGCGGTTGGCCAGCATGAGGCCGGGAATTGCCCGCTGAACGACCTGATCGCGCTCGAAAAATTGGCATGCCCCGGCCATGGGGCTTGCGGCGGCCAATATACCGCCAACACCATGGCATGCGTGGCAGAGGCAATTGGTTTATCTTTGCCAAACAGCAATATGGCGCCTGCTCCTTATAAAAGCCGGGAGGAGGTGGCGCGTGCCGCCGGGGCGCAGGTGATGGAATTGATCGCGCGCAATCTGCGCCCGCGCGACATTTGCACCCGTGCTGCATTTGAAAATGCCGCGCGCGTCGTCGCCGCGACCGGCGGTTCGACCAATGGCGCGCTGCATCTGCCCGCCATGGCCAATGAATGTGGCATTGATTTTGACCTGTTCGACGTTGCCGCCATCTTCAAATCCACCCCCTATATCGCGGATCTGAAGCCCGGCGGTCGCTATGTGGCTAAGGATATGCACGACGCGGGCGGCGTCTATATGGTGATGAAAACCTTGCTCGACGCGGGGCTGCTCCATGGGGACTGCATGACGGTTTCAGGCAAAACATTGGCCGAGAATCTTGCGGAAATCAGTTGGAATGGCGCGCAGGACGTCATCCGTCCGGTCAGCAATGCCATCACACCGACCGGCGGTGTCGTCGGGCTCAAAGGATCGTTGGCGCCCGAAGGTGCCATCGTCAAAGTGGCGGGGATGGCGCGGCTGCAATTCACTGGCCCGGCGCGGGTTTTCGATTGTGAAGAGGATGCATTTGCCGCCGTCGAACGGCGCGATATTGCCGAAGGGTCCATCATCGTTATCCGCTATGAGGGGCCGCGCGGGGGGCCAGGCATGCGCGAAATGCTGTCCACCACCGCAGCTCTTTACGGACAGGGCATGGGGGAGAAGGTCGCGCTCATCACCGATGGCCGTTTTTCGGGCGGCACACGCGGCTTTTGCATCGGCCATGTCGGTCCCGAAGCGGCGGTCGGTGGCCCCATCGCGCTGGTGGAGGATGGCGATAGCATCGCCATCGATGCGGTGGCAGGCACCATCGACCTGCTGGTGGACGATGCGGTGCTGGCGGATCGCCGTGCCGCATGGCAGCCGCGCGCGCATGATTACCAGTCGGGCGCGCTCTGGCGCTATGCACAAAATGTCGGCCCCGCCGCCAAGGGGGCGTTGACCCACCCCGGCGCGTCCAAGGAAACGCACGTTTATGCGGATATTTAGCGGCGCGGCGCTGGCGGCGCTGACCATCCTTTCCGCCTGTTCACGCGAACCGGACAATGGCGTAATTGCCGCTGAGGAGGCGGCCCAAGTGCGCGATGCTGCGGCGGATGGGCGCATTTGGTGCGCGCTGGCGGGGGATGCGGATTTCCAGCTTAATTGCAGCATGGACCGGATGACGAGCACGGATGGCCCCATCCTCATCCTCGGGCGCAGCGACAAGGGCTATCGCCGCTTTCGCATAACTACCGATGGTCGCGGGGTGGTCACCGCCGACGGGGCGGAACAAGCCGAAGTCCGCATCCTGACCGGCGGCTTGATAGAGGTGGCGGTGGCGGATGATCGTTATCGCTTGCCAGCACGGGTTGGTCGCGCGCAATAGCCCTTATGGCTGAGCCTATACCCGCTGCGATTTTGCCCGATGCAATTGTAACCGTCGCCCAAATGCGCGCGGCTGAACAGGCGGCGGGCGTGCCGCTGTCGCAATTAATGGCGCAAGCGGGGGCAGCGGTGGCGGCGATGGCGCGGCGTTTGGCCGCCGGGCGGCCCATCCATTTCCTTTGCGGCCCCGGCAATAATGGCGGGGATGCCTATGTCGCGGCGCAGATTTTGGCCGAAATGGGCGAAAATGTGCGGCTCTCGGCAAGCGCACCGCCGGCAAGTTCATTGGCGCGCGATGCCGCTTTGCGCTGGACTGGCGCGGTCGAACCGCTGGATGCGCCGCCTGTCAGCGGCGTGCTCCTCATCGACGGGTTGTTCGGCGTGGGGCTCAATCGCCCGCTTGATGGTGCGCTCGCGGCGGCTTTGGGTCGTCATGCCGATGCAGCATGGCGCACGCTGGCGGTCGATCTGCCCAGCGGCCTTGACAGCGATGGTGGCGACCTGCTCGGCTGCCCCTATGTGGCGGACGTCACGCTGGCGCTCGGTGCCTATAAGGGCGCGCACCTCCTCTTTCCGGCGGCGGGGCATATAGGGACGTTACGCCTTGCCGATCTGGGGATGAAACCCGACGCGCCGACGCGCATTGCCGCCCTGCCGCCGCTCAGCCCGCCCGACGCTGCATCGCATAAATATAATCGCGGCATGGTGGCGGTGGTGGCCGGCAGCATGGGGGGTGCCGCCGAACTTGCGGCGCGCGCCGCGCAGCAGGCAGGTGCCGGTTATATCATCCTCACAGGTTCCAATCGTCCGCCCACATCGCCGCATGCCATAATACGCGCACCGTGGCGCGATGGTGAAATGCTCGAAGATCCACGGATCAAAGCGGTAGTTATCGGCTGCGGTCTTGGCAGGGGGGCTGGGGCAGAGGCACGCTTTTCTGCCGCTCTGGCGCGCGGCATCGCCATGGTGGTGGACGGGGATGCGATCGTCATGACGTCACCCGGCACCCTCCCCGCCAACAGCATATTGACCCCGCATGCAGGGGAATTTGACCGCATCTGGCCGGGGGCAGGGGACAAGATTGGACGCACCCGTGCCGCCGCCGCCCATTTTGGCGCGGTCATCATCCACAAGGGGGCAGATAGCGTCATCGCCGCGCCTGACGGGCGTGTGGCGGTGCACAGCCCCGGCAATCCATGGTTGGCGAGCGCCGGAACAGGCGACGTCTTGGCGGGGATATGCGGCGCAATGTTGGCGCGGGGCGAATTGGACGCTTTTGACGCAGCGCAGGCGGCGGTGCTGCTCCACCAGCGTGCGGCGGCGCGCGCGGGGCCGGGCCTTAACGCCGACAATCTAGTGGCCGCGCCGATATGGCCATGATCGGCGATACCATCATCCGCATCGCAGCGCGGGGTGACGGGGTGACGGCGAACGGGCGTCACATCGCGGGTGCCGTGCCGGGGGATGTCGTGGCGGACGACGGCGGGATTACGCATGGGCCGCACCATATTGCGCCGCTCTGCCGCCATTTTGGCAAATGCGGCGGCTGCCAATTACAGCATGGCGATGACAAGGTGCTGGGCGATTTTGTTCGCGACCGGGTGGCAAATGCGCTCGCCGCGCAAAAAATAAGCGCTGCGGAGATTTTACAACCGCACCTCTCCCCCATTGGCAGCCGCCGCCGCGCCAGCCTGCGCGCGCTGCGCCCCGGCAGGCCCGTGTTGATCGGTTATATGGCAAGCGGCAGCCATCGGTTGATTGACCTTGGCGAATGTCCCGTACTGCACCCGGCGCTGTCGGGGTTGATCGCCCCATTGCGCAGCCTGCTCAGCCGGTTGATGGCCCCGCGCAGCGATGTGCGCATCACCATGACCTTGGCGGATCAGGGTGTCGATGTGCTGCTGTCGGGCGTGGATGCGCTGGGGCTGGACGCGCATGATGCGCTGATGGATTTTTGTGGCAACCACCCCATCGCGCGACTGGCCATTGATAGCGGCGACGGGCCGGAAGATCGCTGGGCACCGGAACCGGCGACTGTGACGCTGGGCGGGCACGCCGTCCCCTTGCCCTATGGCGCTTTTTTGCAGGCTACTGCCGATGGGGAGGGAGCACTGGTTGCAGCGGTGCGCCGCATTTTGGGCGATGCGCCGCGCGTGGCAGACCTGTTTGCGGGGCTTGGCACCTTTGCCCTGTCGCTGGGTGCAGCGCGCGAAATATTGGCGGCGGAGGCGGCCCGCGACGCGGCCTTGGCACTCAAAATGACGGCGAACCGCGCGCTATTGCCGATACGAGTCGAACATCGCGATCTCTATCGCCGCCCGTTGACCGCAAAAGAATTGGCGGATTTTGACGGCGTCATACTCGACCCGCCGCGCGCGGGGGCAGAGGAACAGGTGCGCGCATTGGCGGCATCCACCGTGCCCAAAATTGCCTATGTCAGCTGCAATCCGGCAAGCTTTGCGCGGGATGCGGCGATTTTAACGGCGGGCGGCTACCAGATTGGTGACATTTTGCCGGTCGGCCAGTTCCGCTGGTCAACCCATGTCGAATTGGTCGCCGCCCTTTACCGATGATTATGTGTGCAACCAGCCCATCAGGGCATGGGCCACCAGCATGGTCAGCGCGACGGAGGACGCTACAAACAGCAGGAAGCGCCACATGATGCGATTGACCAATGCCTGCACCAGACTGTGGGCGATGCGCAGACCAACATAGGCCCAAGCAATGGTGGCATTCAGCCCGTCGCCCATGCCCATCATCGCCAGCGTCAGCGCAATAGCATAAAAGACAGTGGGTGCTTCGTGCAGATGGTTGTAATTATGGGCAATCCACTGCGTCTTTGGTTCCAATACGCCGTCCAAATCACTGCCCTTGCCGCCGGTCAATTTACCAAGGTCGATATTGGCGCGCCGCATCGCCGGGATGCGCGTTGCATACATCCACAGCCACATGACCATCGTCCATGCAGCAAGCACAATGACCGGCCCCAAAATGTCCGGGAAAATGGGATGTGTCATGACAAAGCCCCTTTCTTAATGACCAAATGTCAGCAGCACCGCCTTGATCGTCAGGATCAGCAGGCAGAGCGTCGACAGCAGAAACAGGGTAAAACGCACTGGCAATCTATTGACCAGTGCCTGCCACAGGCTGTGAACGACGCGCAGCGCAACATAGGCCCATGCCAAACCAACCGTCAGTTGGGATGTGCCGCCCGCCAGCGCCAAGATGACAATTACCGCATAAAATAGCGTCGGCTGTTCGAGCAAATGCGCGTAATTATGCGATTTCCAATTGATCTGGTCGGGCAACACCCCCTCCAGATTCTGGCCACGCCCACCCGGTGGCACCGACTTAATGTCCACCCCGATCTTGGCCATGGCTGGAAAGCGGGTCGCCGCTGTCCAGAACAGCATGATGAGCGTCCATAGCGCCAACACCGCCCCCGGTGCCAGCAAGGCCAATTGTCCCTTGTCCATAATATGCTCCCCTGTTGCGCGGGATTTACCCCCATGCGCAACAGGGGAAGCTAAGCGATTATGGCATCAAAGCAAGCGCGTGGAGTGCGGATGCACTATGCAGTCGCGCTTCAGAATAATTGCACCACATTGGCCGCGCGCTTTTCGCTCGACTGTTGACCGGTATAGAGACTGGCCATCGGTTCATCCGAAACCGATGCAATCTGTTGCGCACCAAAGCCGTTAAAGCTGGTGCGCATCGCACAGCCATAGGCACCGAGCATGCCAATCTCGATATAGTCGCCCGCCTCTATATCATCGGGCAACAGGAACGGCCCGGCCATATGGTCCAGATCATCGCAGGTCGGCCCGTAAAAGCTGAACGCTGTTTGGCCTGCCGCGCCATCGCGCAGCAAACGCACCGGAAATCGCCAGCCGATGTGGGCGGCATCGAACAGCGCGCCATAAGCACCATCGTTGATATAGAGCTCATCGCCGCGCCGTTTTTCGACGCGCACGACCAAGGAGCTATATTCCGCCGCCAGCGCACGGCCCGGTTCGCACCAAAGTTCGGCCGAATAGCTGATCGGCAGGCTTTCAAACCCGCGTGCGATCACGTCGAAATAATCGCCGAGCGCGGGCGGCTCCATGCCGGGATAGCAGGAGGGGAAACCACCACCGACGTCGACAATATCGACGGTTACCGACGCTTCGACGATTGCCGCGCGTACCCGTTCCATCGCCAAGGCATAAGCGTGGGGGCTCATCGCCTGGCTGCCGACGTGGAAACAAATGCCCAATGCGTCGGCATTCTGGCGCGCTGCCATCAAAAGTGCAGCGACTTCTGATGGTTCTGCACCAAATTTCGCGGCGAGGCTGAGCTTGCTGTGATCCGACGATACGCGGATGCGCACCAAAAGATTCAGATCCTCCGCACCCTTTGTCGCGCGGACAATCTTGCCCAATTCGTCCATCGTATCGAGCGCAAAGGTGCGCACGCCATGCTGCCAATATGCTTCGGCAATCGATTCTTCGGGCTTTACCGGGTGCATGAAACATAGCTGCGCATCGGGCAGCGTTTCGGCGACCAGACGCACCTCGGCAATCGAGGCGACATCATAATGGGTCACGCCAGCATCCATCAGGACGCGCAACAGGTCGGGCGAAGGATTGGCCTTCACCGCATAGAGCGTTTTTCCCGGAAAATGGTCTGCGAAAAAGCGGGCGGCCCGTGCGGCTGCGTGCGGACGCACGAGGGTGACGGGTTCTGCCGGCTTTAGGTCGCGTACTAGACCCAGCGCGCTATGATGTTTGTGCAACTCAAGGGACCCCCAAAAAAATATGGAACTACAAAGGCTGCCTTGCGGTTATTGGAAGTCCCCCTGGGGCAGCGGGGGGGCATATATGGCGGGGGCGCGCCCCTGTAAAGGGGTGGAATCACCCCGACGCGACAGATTTTTGGGGTAGCTGTCGCCGACTAACCCAGCCGTCCCTTGAAATCGGCATAGCCAAATTCGCGCACCCGGTGCAGCGCATCGGTTTCGCTGTCCCACAACCAGATATCGGGCAGGGGAACGCCGTTGAAGCTATTGGTTTTGACCATCGAATAATGCGCCTGATCCAAAAAGGCGATGCGCTGGCCGACATGGCCGCCGCCGGGCAGGAAATAATCGCCAATCACGTCACCCGCCAAACAGCTTGGCCCGCCGATGCGCACCGGCGCTGCGCCGCCAGCCCCCGCCCCCTCGTGCAGCATCGCGGGGCGATAGGGTGCCTCTATCACGTCGGGCATGTGGCAGGTTGCCGAAATATCGGTGATGCCGATCGCCATGCCATTGTCGAACAGGTCGAGAATTTCACCGACCAATATCCCGGCGTCGAGGGCGACCGCTTCGCCCGGTTCGATCATTACCTCCGCCGAAGTTTCTGCCGCAACATCCCGCAAAAACTGCACCAGATCATCGATTTGGTAGTCCGCGCGGGTGATATGGTGCCCGCCGCCAAAATTAATCCATTGCAGCTGGCTAAAATAGGGCGCGAGTTGGGGCTTCACCGCCGCCCAAGTGCGCGCCAGTGGCGGAAAATCCTGTTCGCACAGGCTGTGGAAATGCACGCCATCGACGCCCAGCATATGTTCGGCGCGCAACTGGCTGATCGGAAAACCGAGGCGGCTGCACGGGGCCGCCGGGTCATATTTGGCAACTTCGCCTTCGCTATGTTCGGGGTTGAGGCGCAGCCCCACCGAAAATTGCACGCCCTTGGCGCGTTCGGCTGCCAATGTATCGGCAAAGCGCGCAATTTGGCCGGGCGAATTGAAAATTACATGGTCGGACAGGGCGCAGATTTCGGGCAAATCCTCCGCCTTATATGCCGCGGCATAGGTGGTGACATGCCCGCCATATTCCTCTCGCCCCAAACGGGCTTCATAGATTCCCGATGCGCACACACCATCAAGATAATGGGTGACGACGCTGCCGAGCGACCACATCGAAAATGCCTTGAGCGCGGCGAGCACTTGCGCGCCCGAGCGTGTCTTTACATCGGCCAGCCGCATCAAATTGGCGCGGATTTTGGCCACATCGACGACAAAGGCGGGCGAAGGCACGCGATGAAGGTCGAAATGGGCAAAGGCGCCGGGGTCGCCCGCTCTGGTTTCCATGGGGCTTAAAAGTCCAGTGGCGCGGGCAATTCGCGCCACTGCCATGGCAGACCATGCTGGTTCAGCATGTCCATGAAGGGGTCAGGGTCCATCTCTTCCATGTTAAAGACGCCAGCGCCGCTCCATGTGCCGCTGACCATCATTGCCGCGCCAATCATCGCCGGAACGCCGGTCGTGTAACTCACCGCTTGATTGCCGGTTTCAGCATATGCATCTTCATGATCGCAAATATTATAGAGGTAGAGCGTTTTCGCCGCCCCATCATGGCCGACACCGGTCGCGATGACGCCGATGTTGGTCTTGCCCTTGGTGGTTTCACCCAAGCTCGACGGTTCGGGCAGCACTGCCTTTAGAAATTGCAACGGCACAATTTCCCGGCCCTCATAAATAACCGGGTCAATCCGCGTCATCCCGACATTCTGCAGCACCGTTAAGTGGGTGATATATTGCTCGCCAAAGGTCATCCAGAAACGCGCCCGCTTGATTTCGGGCAGATGCTTGGCAAGGCTTTCCAATTCCTCATGATACATGAGGTACATGGTCTTTTCGCCGACCGCTTCAAAGTCGAACTTCTGTTTGATCGACATGGCCGGTGTTTCGACCCATGCACCATTTTCCCAATGGCGCGCGGGTGCCGTCACCTCCCTTATATTGATTTCGGGGTTGAAGTTGGTGGCAAAATGCTGGCCATGGTCGCCGCCGTTGCAGTCCAATATGTCGAGCGTGTCGATGCGCGCAAAATGATGTTTTTTGAGCCACATGGTAAAGACGCTGGTGACACCCGGGTCAAAGCCCGAACCCAATAAAGCCATTAGCCCGGCATCTTTGAAACGGTCATGATAGGCCCATTGCCAATGATATTCGAACTTCGCCTCATCCCGCGGTTCATAATTGGCGGTGTCGAGATAATGCGCGCCGGTCTCGAGGCAGGCGTCCATGATCGTCAAATCCTGATAGGGCAGTGCCAGATTGACGACATGGCTCGCACCAATGCGGCGGATCAATGCAGCGGTGGCGGCGGCATCATCGGCATCCACCTCGGCCGTATCGATGGTGACGCCGGTACGCGCCAAGACCGATTGGGCGATGGCATCGCATTTGAATTTCCGGCGACTGGCCAGCGTGATTTTGGGAAAAATCCCCTTGTTCATCGCCATTTTATGCACCGCGACCGAACCAACCCCGCCTGCACCAATCACCAAAACATGCGTCACAACAAATTCTCCTTTGCCGCGCCACTTTGCGCGCCATCATCGCCCGCCTATAGGGGAGGGTGATGGACGACAATAGCCCCCAAAATCACCCCGCCACCCCCCGCACCCCCAGCCACGAAGGGGTCAGGCGCGCCCTTGGCAAAATTGCGCAATTGCTGGCGCCAACCCCCTTATTGCCGCTGGAGGTCGATGGCCGCACCATCTGGTGCAAGGCGGAAAATCTGCAACCCATTGGCGCGTTCAAGATTCGCGGCGCGTGGCACCGGATGAGCGATTTGACCGCAGACGAAGCGGCACGCGGCGTCGTCGGGGTTTCGAGCGGCAACCATGCGCAGGGGGTGGCGTGGGCGGCCAGACGGCTCGGCATCAACGCAACCATCGTCATGCCGACCGATGCACCGCGCGCCAAAATCGCGGCGACGCAGGCGCTGGGCGCAAAAATCGCTTATTATGACCGGCCAAAGGGCGAAGACCGGGACGCCATCGCGCAGCGCATTGCCGATGACAGCGGGGCAACCATCGTCCATGCTTATGCCGACCCGTGGGTCATAGAAGGGCAGGGCAGCATGGGGCTGGAAGCGGCGGTGCAACTGGCCGCGCGGGGCATAGATGGCCCGGATAATATTATTGCCTGTTGCGCCGGGGGCGGGCTGTCTGCCGGGCTGGCGCTCGCATGTCCTGACGCCGATATCTGGGGTGTCGAGCCGGACGGGTGGGACGATGTTGCCCGTTCACTGGCGGCGGGTGAGATTTTATCGGTCGCCGACATCAGCTTCCCGACCGAATGCGATGCGTTACAGGCGATGTCCACCAAGGCTATCAACTTTGCCATCTTGCAGGCGCGTGGGGTGCGGGTGGTTTCGGTCACCCGCGCAGAGGTGCGCCATGCAATGCGCCTTGCCTTTGCGCGGCTACACCTCGTCCTTGAACCCGGCGGCGCAGCGGCGCTGGCAGCGGTGCTCGCGGGCAAGGTGCCGCTGACCGACGCGACGATGGTCACGTTGAGCGGGGGCAATGTCGATGCCGATTTATTCGCCGCCATTTTGCATGAAGCGGCCTGATGGTGGACGCCGCCATCCTGACCGCTGGGCCTGATGATCGGGGCGAACTGGTGGCGACCCTGTCCGCCGCCTTTCAAAATGACCCGGCGCTGAGCTGGATTTTGCCTGACCCGGCGCACCGCGCACGTGCGCTGCGCAGCCTGTTCACGGTGCTCGTCCCCGCAGATATGCGGGCGGGCACCGCCCTGCGCAGCGACGGGGGTGCGGCTGCTGCATTGTGGCGGGCACCGGGGCGGGCGCACAGCGGCATGGGTGAATTTCTGCGCACATTATTGCCGTTGCTCTTTATCTTTGGCCGCGCCCTGCCGCGCGGGTTAAAGGTGCAGGGTGGGATTGATGCGCACCGACCCACGGGGCATTTCTGGTATCTCCATTATGTCGGTGTGCACCCCGACCATCAGGGCAAGGGGCATGGTGGGCGGATTATCCGCGCGCAGACGGCAAAAGCGGATGCGCAAGGCCTACCCTGTTGGCTGGAGACAGCGACACCCGAAAATGTCGTACTATATCAGCGGCTTGGCTTTGAAACCCAGGTCGAATGGGATGTGCCGGATGGCCCCCATTTCTGGGGTATGCTCAGGCAGCCGCAGCCAGTTTGAGGTCGAGCCGATCCCAGATTTCGACCAGCGCATCGGTCAATTCGCGCATCATCGCGGCATCATGCGTCGGCCCCGGCGTGAAGCGTAGCCGTTCGGTACCGCGCGGCACGGTGGGGAAATTGATCGGCTGCACATAGACGCCATATTCGGTCAGCAAAATGTCGCTGATCTTCTTGGCGCGGACCGGGTCGCCGACCATCAGCGGCACGATATGGGTGACGCTGTCCATCACCGGCAGACCAGCCTCCCGAAACATGGATTTCAGCATTGCCGCGCTTGCCTGTTGCGCTTCGCGTTCGACGCTGGATTTCTTGAGGTGGCGGACAGAGGCAAGCGCCCCAGCCACCAGCACCGGCGACAGGCTGGTGGTAAAAATAAAGCCGGGCGCATAGCTGCGGATAACGTCGATGATGACCTGATCGGCGGCGATATAGCCGCCCATGACGCCGACAGCTTTCGCCAAAGTGCCCTCGATGATCGTCACCCGATGCGCGATACCGTCACGGTCGGTTATCCCCCCCCCGCGCGGACCGTACATGCCGACCGCATGGACTTCATCGCAGTAAGTGAGCGCTGCAAATTCATCCGCCAGATCGCATATTTCGGCAATCGGTGCGATGTCGCCATCCATCGAATATACGCCTTCAAAGGCGATCAGCTTGGGCGCTTCGGGGTCTGCCGCTGTCAGCAGCTCGCGCAAATGCGCGAGATCATTGTGGCGGAAAACCTGCTTTTCGCAGCCCGAATTGCGGATGCCCGCAATCATCGACGCATGGTTTAATTCATCAGAAAAAATGATGCAGCCGGGCAGCACCTTGCCGAGCGTAGAAAGTGTCGCCTCGTTAGAAATATAGCCCGATGTAAAGAGCAAGGCCCCTTCTTTACCATGGAGGTCGGCAAGCTCTGCCTCCAGATCCACGTGATAATGGGTGTTGCCGCCGATATTGCGCGTGCCGCCCGATCCTGCGCCGACGTCATGCAATGCATCTTCCATCGCGGCGAGGACATCGGGGTGCTGCCCCATGGAAAGATAATCGTTGGAGCACCAGACGGTGATCGGCTTTGGCCCATTATGTCCGGCAAAGCAGCGCGCGTTGGGGAATGCCCCTTTGTTGCGCAAAATGTCGATGAAAACGCGGTACCGCCCCTCGGCATGCAAACGGTCAATCGCCTTTTCAAAGATACGATTATAGTCCATTTTCTTGCTTTTCCTGCCTTTTGAGTGGTCTCGATAACGTCAAGCGCCCGATATTTCCAGCGCGAACCACTCGCAATTACGGGCTAGAGCCTGTCAACAGACGCAAAACCCCATGCGGCAAAACTCTGCCAAGCGGTGCCCAATTGCCCGGCATCACCGTTGATAATCAGGCGGCGATCAGGCGCGTCGACCGGCCATTGCTGTCCGGCGCAGAGGTGCGCGATACGCCGCGCAATCCCGGCCCCGCCGTCAAAAAAGCGCATATCCCTGCCAAAAACGGCGCGGGCTGCATCATCCAGTTCGGGACGCAGCAGGGGGAAATGCGTGCAGGCAAGGACAATCGCGTCAATCTGCTGTCCATCCGGCTGCGCACGCAGCGCCAACAAGGCGTCCTGCAGCACATCCATCTCCACCCCTGTGCCGCGTAATTTTCCCTCCGCCGCGCCGACCAGCGCGCCTGCGCCATGGCGCAACACCCGGCAATCACCGGCGTGATCGGCTATCAATTGGTCGATATAGGGCTGGCGCACCGTCGCATTGGTGCCCAACACGCCGATGGTTCGGCTGACGCTGGCCATAGCGGCGGGTTTAATCGCGGGGACAGTGCCGACAAAGGGCGTGTCGAGCGCGGCGCGCACATGGCCGAGCGCGATGGTTGAGGCGGTATTGCAGGCGATTACCGCGAGGCGCGGGCGCACACGTTCCACCAACCGGCCGAGCAATGCAGAAACGCGGGTTCCAACCTCCGCCTCGCTTTTTTCGCCATAGGGCAGGCCAGCAAAGTCGCAGGCATATACCACGGGCATTTGCGGCATTAATGCCAGCGCGGGTTGCAGCACCGACAGGCCGCCAAGGCCGGAATCAAAAAACAGGACAGGCGTTTCGGCGAGCATCGCCCGCCCCTAAACCCCCGCGCGGCGAACGGCAATCACCCCTTGCCGATGGCGCGGCGCTGGGGCAGAAAGCGCGCAATGTTGGCGGTTGGGGAAGGGCGCGCAAAATGAACCAGCTTTGGGAAACACCCGCGCTGCTATTCCTGATGGGCTATCTGCTGGGGTCCATCCCCTTTGGGCTGCTGCTGACGCGCTTTGGCGGGGCGGGCGACATCCGCGCCATCGGCTCGGGCAATATTGGCGCAACCAATGTGCTGCGCACCGGGCGCAAGGGTTTGGCGGTGGCAACATTGCTGCTCGACCTTGCCAAGGGTGCGGTCGCGGTGTGCATTGCACGCTATATTTTGCCCGAAGCAGCGGTGGTCGCAGGCGCAGCGGCGGTGATGGGGCATTTATACCCCATCTGGCTCAAGTTTCGGGGTGGCAAGGGGGTGGCAACCTATATGGGGGTCACATTGGCGCTCGATTGGCGGCTGGGCGCGATTTATGCCGCACTGTGGATTTTGACGCTGCTGGTAACGCGCATATCCTCACTCGGTGCGATTGTGGCGGTGATTTCGGTGCCGGTTGCAGCCAGTTTCATGGGGCGCGACGATTTGGTGACGATTGCGCTGGCGCTGACCTTGCTGGTGCTCTGGCGGCACCGCGACAATATCGGGCGACTGCTGCGCGGTAAGGAACCGCGCATCGGCGGGAAAGCTGCGTCCCCGGATGAAGGCCCGGATGGAAGCCCGAATGAAAGTAATGCCGCTTGACCCCATCGGGTGAGCGGCTGGCGCGGCTCCGCCTCGCGCGGACGCGCGGCATCGGCCCGGTCAGTTTTCGACAATTGCTGCTCCGCTTTGGTTCGGCGGAGGCGGCGCTATTGGCACTGCCCGAACTGATGCAGCGCAGCAGCCGCATCGCCCCATATGCGCTGGACGCGGCAGAGGGGGAGGCGGCAGCAATCACCGCATATGGTGGGCGGCACATGATCTGGGGGGATGCCGACTATCCACCCCTGTTGGCAAGGGTGCATGACGCGCCGCCGGTGCTGATTGTGGCGGGCGACAGCAGCCTTGCCGCGCGCCGATGCGTGGCGTTGGTCGGCGCGCGCAATGCATCGGCTGCGGCATGCCGTTTCGCGCGACAATTGGCGGGGGAGCTTGGCGCGGCGGGCTTTACGGTGGTTAGCGGGCTGGCGCGCGGGCTGGACACGGCGGCGCACCAGGGCGCGCTGGCTCATGGCACCATCGGGGTGATTGCCAGCGGCATCGACACCGCATTTCCGCCCGAAAACGCCGATCTGCAGCGCGATATTGCCGAAAATCATTTGCTGGTCAGTGAATATCCATGCGGCACAGAAGCTTTGGCGCGGCAATTTCCGCACCGTAACCGGATTATCGCGGGTTTGAGCGAAGGGGTGTTGGTGGTGGAAGCCGCGCCGCGTTCGGGCAGTTTGCTGACCGCGCGGGTGGCGGGCGACTATGGGCGCGAAGTGATGGCCGTGCCCGGCTCCCCGCTCGACCCTCGGGCGCAGGGGTGCAATGCACTGATCCGCGAAGGGGCAACGCTCATCCAGTCCGCCGCTGACGTGGCAGAGGCGCTGGGCAGTTTCATCGATACCCCGCGCTTTGCCGCGCCAGTGGCACAGCCAGATTTACCCTTTGACAGCACAGAACCCGATGATGGCGCGCGCAATATGCTGTTGCAGCTTTTGGGCCCGGTTGCTGTCGGTGTCGATGAATTGGCGCGCCAGTCGGGCCTGACGGTGGCAGAGGTGCAGATGCTGCTACTCGAACTCGAACTGGGTGGGCGGCTAACCCAGCATGCCGGGGGGCGGGTTTCCCTTTCCTGAAATATTGGCAAAATTTCCCTCTTGACGATGCGCAATTGCCCCCCGACCCTCGCGCGTGTGTGAAGCGCCTGTGCGCCAATGATGGAATGATAATAAAATCATGCAGCTTGTAATCGTTGAATCCCCGGCCAAGGCAAAGACTATCGAATCCTATTTGGGGAAAGATTTCAAAGTATTGGCATCCTTTGGCCATGTGCGCGACCTGCCGCCAAAGGATGGGTCGGTGGACCCCGATGCCGGTTTTTCCATGAAATGGGAAAATTATGCGGACAAGGCCAAGCGTTTGAAAGAAATTTCGGACGCGGCCAAGGGTGCCGAGCGATTGATCCTCGCCACCGACCCCGATCGGGAGGGGGAGGCGATCAGCTGGCATGTGCAAGAGGTGCTGCGCGCCAAAAAAGCATTGCCCGCCAAGGTAGACCGCGTCACTTTTAATGCGATTACAAAGGCGGCGGTGACCGGCGCCATGGCGCATCCGCGCGCGCTCGATGAAGATTTGATCGATGCCTATCGCGCCCGGCGCGCACTTGATTATCTGGTCGGCTTTACCCTGTCGCCGGTGCTGTGGCGCAAGCTGCCGGGGGCCAAATCGGCAGGGCGCGTCCAGTCGGTCGCGTTGCGGCTGGTTGTCGAGCGCGAGCGGGAGATTGAGGCGTTCGTCCCGCAGGAATATTGGTCGGTCACCGCGCATATGGAACAGGGGGGCACGCCCTTTACCGCGCGGCTCATCCGCTTTGACGGGGACAAGATCGAGCGGCTGTCACTGGGTGATGCAGGGGTTGCCGCGCGGGCCAAAGCAGCGGTGGAGGGGGGGCGCTTCACCGTCCAGAATGTTGAAATCAAGCCAGCGATGCGTCACCCGCAGCCGCCCTTTACGACATCGAGCCTGCAGCAAGAGGCCGCGCGCAAGCTGGGCTTTTCGGCGAGCCACACGATGCGCATTGCCCAGTCGCTCTATGAGGATGGGCTTATCACTTATATGCGGACCGACGGTGTGCAGATGGACGAAAGCGCCATTTCCGCAGCGCGGGTCGCCATTTCCAAGCGTTTTGATGGCGGCTATCTACCCGACAAGCCGCGCCGTTACCAGACCAAGGCTAAAAATGCCCAAGAAGCGCATGAGGCAATCCGCCCGACCGATTTTGCGCGTGACCATGGCGGGAGCGGGGATTTCGCCCGCCTCTATGACCTGATCTGGAAGCGCGCGATGGCGAGCCAGATGGCGAGCGCGCAGATGGAACGCACCAGCATAGACATGCCCGACGCAACCGGTCGGCATATGCTGCGCGCCACCGGGCAGGTCGTCCGTTTTCCGGGCTTTATGGCGCTCTATACCGAAGGGCGCGATGACGCGGCGGAGGATGAGGATGCCAAGCTGCTGCCGCCGATGGTGGTGGGGGATACACCGCATCTGCACCATGTTTTGGCCGAACAACATTTTACCCAGGCGCCGCCCCGTTTTTCGGAGGCGAGCCTCGTCAAACGGATGGAAGAATTGGGCATTGGCCGCCCATCAACCTATGCCGCGACGTTGCAGGTGTTGAAGGATCGTTCCTACGTCCGGCTCGACAAGGGGCGCTTTCACCCCGAAGATAATGGCCGGATTGTCACCGCCTTTTTGGAGCGGTTTTTCGAACGCTATGTCAGCTATGATTTTACCGCCGGGTTGGAAGAATCACTCGACGATATTTCGGGTGGCCGCGCCGGTTGGCAGGCGGTGCTCGATGCATTTTGGCGCGATTTCAAACCGCGCACGGCGGAGGTGCTGGAACAAAAGCCGTCGGATGTTACCGCCGCGCTCGACGCCTTTTTGGAACCATGGCTGTTTCCCGCCACGACGGACGGCAGCGACCCGCGGCTTTGCCCCAAATGCAAGGCGGGCCGCCTGTCGCTGCGCGGGGGGCGCTTTGGCAGTTTCATCGCCTGTTCGGGCTACCCCGAATGCAGCTTCACCCGCCAATTCGGCAAAGGGGGCGACGATGCAGCGGAGGATGCCGTGCTCGGCACCGCAGCGGACGGGCAGGTGATTGCGCGCAAAAATGGGCGCTTTGGCCCCTATGTGCAATTGGGTGAGGGCAAGGATGCCAAGCGTTCATCCATTCCTGCTGATGTGGCGGGCGAACTCGACCTCGCGCTGGCCGAACGGCTGTTGGCCTTGCCGCGCGACGTTGGCGCACACCCTGAAAGCGGGCAGATGATTGTCGCGGGGTTGGGGCGCTATGGCCCCTATTTGCTGCATGATGGCAAATATACCAAGCTGGCCTCGACCGTCGATGCGCTCGACATCGGGATGAATGCGGCGGTCACCCGCATTGCAGAGGGCGGGGCAAAGGGCGGCCGCCCGGCCCGCGCGGCAGGCAAGATTTTGGGCCAGCACCCCGACAATGGGGTAGATATAAAGCTGCTCGACGGCCGTTTTGGCCCCTATGTCAGCGATGGCAAGACGCACGCCACTTTGCCCAAAAGCGCGGACAAGGATGCGGTGACGCTGGATGAAGCCTTGGCGCTGATTGCCGCCAAAATTGCCAAGGGGCCGGGCAAGAAGCCGGCCAAAAAAGCTGCCGCCAAAAAGCCTGTAGCCAAGAAATCTGTGGGCAAGAAAGCCTCGCCCAAAAAGGCGAAGGGAAGCGCCGCCCCTGCGGGTTAATCGACCCAGTCCAGCCCGATGTCGCGGTATAAGCCGCGATCCTCGTCCCAATCGGGCTTTACCTTGACGTGCAGGAATAAATGCACCTTGCGGCCCAGTTGCTCCGCAATTTCGGCGCGCGCGCGGCTGCCCAATTCGCGGATACGCGCGCCGCGCTTGCCCAAAAATATCGCCTTTTGGCTATCGCGCTCGACCAAAATCTGCTGGTGGATTTCGGCGGAACCATCTTTGCGGGTGGTGAATTTCTCGGTCTCGACCGCCGATGCATAGGGCAATTCCGCATGCAATTGCCGGAAAATCTGTTCGCGGGTGATTTCGGCGGCGAGCAATCGTTCGCTGGCATCGCTCACCTCATCCGCCGGGAAATGCCATACGCCTTCGGGGATGCGTGCCGCCAGATGCGCCTTTAATTCGGCAATGCCGTCGCCCGATAACGCGCTGACAAAAAATGTTTCGGCAAAGGGGATGATGGCATGCAATTCGCTCGCCAGGGCCAATAAAGGCTCCTTGGCCAGCGCATCCACCTTGTTGAGGATGAGCAAAATGGGTTCGCTGCGGCTTGCCAGCACCTCCAAAATCGGACGCAATTTGCTGTCCAATCCTCTGGTTGCATCAACCGTCAGGCAAATGGCGTCCGCCCCCTCCGCCCCGCCCCAAGCGGCGGCGACCATCGCCCGGTCAAACCGCCGGTTGGGCGCGAAAATTCCCGGCGTGTCGATCAGGATGATTTGGGCATCGTCGGCAATGGCAATGCCCATCAACCGGGTACGCGTCGTTTGTGCCTTGGCGCTGGTAATGGCGACCTTTTGCCCGACGATCGCGTTGACCAGCGTTGATTTGCCGGCGTTGGGCGCACCCACCACCGCGATAAAACCACAGCGCGTCATTGCATCAATCCTAATTTTTGCAGCATCGCTGCGGCTGCCGCGCGTTCGGCGGCTTGTTTGCTGCTGCCTTCGCCCTCTGCGGCATCATGGCCGGTAACCTCGACACGCACGCGAAAATGTGGCGCATGGTCTGGCCCATCGCGCGCGATAATGGTGAAAGCGGGGGGGCGTTTGCGCTGCGCCGCCGCCCATTCGAGCAGCGCGGATTTGGGGTGGCGCGCATCGCCATGGCTATCGTCGATCAAGCCCTGCCACCATGTCAGCACCAGCGCGCGTGCGCCGTCAAACCCTTGGTCGATAAATGTGGCGCCAATCAACGCCTCCACCACATCGCCCAAAATATTGTCGCTAAGATATCCGCCATCGTCGCGCGCTTGCTTGCCCAATCGTATATGCGCGCCAAGGCCAATGCTACGCGCAACCTCTGCACAACGTGCGCGCGACACCAATGCGTTAAATCGCGCCGACATCGCCCCTTCGTCCATATGCGGATGGCGGGTGTAGAGCGCCTCGGCAATTGTCAGGCCAAGCACCCGATCGCCCAAAAATTCGAGCCGCTGATAATCGCGCCCGCCGCTGCGCTGGGTGATACTGCTGCCATGGGTCAGCGCCTCTTGATAAAGCGCTGGATTGCCGATTTTTATGCCCGGCAGCGCGGCCAATTTGTCGCGCTCAGAATCCACGGCCGATCCGATCCCAGCGAATGGCGGTAAACCAACTGACCGGGTTATACCATGTCGCCGAACCATCAACCGACAAGAAGGTGAACCAAGCCCGCCCCTCTATATTGTCGATCGGCACCAGTCCGATGCCCGCATTGGGTGCAGCGGGAAAGCGGCTGTCAAAGCTGCGATCACGATTATCGCCCATCAAAAATAAATGCCCCGCCGGCACCTGATAAACGCCGGTCGTGTCGGCGTCGCCATGCACCAGATCGAGCACGGCATATTGTCGCCCATTGGGCAGCGTTTCGACAAAGCGGGGGTAACGGCAGGTCAAGCGCCCATGGACCATTTCCTCAAAAACCGGGCGGAAACAGGGGTTGCCATAGCTTGCCTCCACCATATTGGGTGTCACCGGCAGGCGAAAATCGGCAATCTGACGACGGTGCACCGCGCGCCCGTTGATCCGCAATTGGCCATCGACCATCTGGATACGGTCCCCGGGGAGGCCGATGACCCGCTTTATATAATCGCTATGCGCGTCGGGCGGTGCTTTGAACACGACGACATCGCCGCGTTCGGGCATGCTCCCCAAAATGCGCCCATCCGGCAGTGGTAATGGCACCGGCACGCTGAAGCGCGACCAGCCATATGCGAATTTATTGACCATCAGATAATCACCGATGATGAGGCGCGGCTGCATCGATTCCGATGGAATATTATAGGGGGAGATGATGAGGACGCGTAGGCTGAACACCAGCGTCGCGAACCAGAAAATAAACCAGAAAAACCCACCCCAATCAAAGGGGGCAACCGCATCTGCCGCACCATCGGTCGGGTCGATGGCCGACGCGCCCACTGCCATCACGGGCGGTTCGCCTGCGGGCGGCATCATATTTTCATCCATGCCGCGCGCTTTGGGGCTTTGCCGCTATATGGTCAAGATGGCTTGGCGCGCGGGGGAGGAGTGCGTAATGGCGGTTTAGCAAATGCATCGCGGGAGAGTTGATTTGAACGGTCTTTGGCAAGATTTGGATGCATGGCAACCCCAACGGCTCGATGCGCTGCTGACCGGCGATTTTGCGCCGCGCGCCAACGCCCTCATCCACCGGCATGCCGGTATTCGTTTTGACTGGGCCAAGACGCACCTCGACCCCGCCGCCATCGACCATTTCTGTGCCCTTTCCGACGCGATGGGGCTGGATGGCGCGCGCCGCGCGCTCTTGTCGGGCAAAATGGTCAACCCCAGCGAAAAGCGGGCCGCCGAACATAGCGCCGAACGCGGGGTGGGGGATGCTGAAAGCGTTGAGCTTGCCGCCCTGTTGCATGGGCGGATGCGCGCGCTGATCGATGCGATAGAGGGCGGCGCCTTTGGCGAAATACGCCATATTCTCCATATCGGCATCGGCGGTTCCGCGCTTGGCCCGCAATTATTGGTCGATGCGCTGGCGCGCCACCAATTGCGTTATGACGTGGCGGTGGTCGCCAATGTCGATGGTGCGGCGCTTGATGCCGTGTTGCGGCGCTTTGACCCGGCAACGACCTTGGTCGCGGTTGCATCTAAAACTTTCACGACCACCGAAACCTTGATGAACGCGCGCTCTGCGCTGACGTGGATGGAGGATGCGGGGGTTGCCGACCCCATCGGCCGCTTTATCGCGCTGACCGCCGCACCCGAAAAGGCCATGGAATGGGGGATTGATGAAACCCGCATCCTGCCCTTTGCGCCGACGATTGGCGGGCGATATTCGCTCTGGTCGTCGATCGGTTTTCCGGCGGCGCTGGCATTGGGGTGGGATGGCTTTGCCCAACTTCTCGCCGGGGCAGCGGCTATGGACCGCCATTTTGCCGCCGCGCCATGGCGCGAAAACATCCCCGTCCTCGCCGCCTTTGCCGACCTGCTCTATAGCCGCCGGATGGGCGCGGCGACCCGCGCCGTCTTTGCCTATGATGAGCGTCTGCGTCTGCTCCCCCCCTATTTGCAGCAGCTGGAAATGGAATCGAATGGCAAGGGGGTGATGGCCGATGGTCGCCCGCTAATCGGGCCGAGCGCGCCGATCACCTGGGGCGGCACGGGCACCGATGCGCAGCATGCGGTGTTCCAATTGCTCCATCAGGGCACCCATTTGGTACCGGTTGAATTTGTCGCGGTGCGCGTGCCCGAACATGCGCTCGATGGCGAACATCATGCGGCCTTGCTCGGCAATATCATCGCACAGGGGGCCGCATTGATGCGCGGGCAGGACAGCGATGACCCCAATAAACAATATCCCGGTAACCGCCCATCGATAACGATTTTGCTCGACCGGCTCGACCCGGTGCATCTGGGCGCGCTCATCGCCTTTTATGAGCATCGCACCTTCGTCAACGCGACCTTGATGGGCATCAACCCCTTTGACCAATTTGGCGTCGAATTGGGTAAGGCGATGGCCCGCGCGCTCGATGATGGCGATGGGGATTTTGACCCGGCGACCGAGGCATTGATGGACGCTGCCTTTGGCAGCAGCGATTTTGATGGGGATTTGGGCTGATGGCCGACTTTGACGTCGATTTCTTTGTTATCGGTGCCGGGTCAGGCGGTGTGCGTGCGGCGCGTATCGCGGCGAGCCATGGCGCACGCGTCGCGGTGGCAGAGGAATATCGCGTCGGCGGCACCTGTGTCATTCGCGGCTGCGTGCCCAAGAAAATGCTGGTTTACGCCAGCCATTTTGCCGAGGATCTGGCCGATGCCGCGCGCTTTGGCTGGGATGCGGCGGGTGCGCGTTTCAACTGGTCGCGCCTGCGCGACAATGTGGCGGCAGAGGTTGACCGGCTGGAGGGGCTATATGGCCAAACGCTCGCCAACCATCAGGTGGAGGTGCTGCGCGAACGCGCCACGATCAGCGGCGCGCAACAGGTGACTTTGGCATCGGGCCGAATTGTCCGCGCGCGCCATATCCTGATCGCGACCGGCGCGCGGCCCAATGTCCCCCATGTGCCGGGCAGCGAATATGGCGAAACATCAAATGGTGTCTTTCACCTGCCCGACCTGCCCAAACGCATCGTCATCGCGGGCGGCGGCTATATCGCCAATGAATTTGCCGGTATTTTCCACGCCTTTGGGGCAGAGGTTGTGTTGGCGACGCGTGGCGACCGGCTGCTGCGCGGCTATGATGTGGAAATGGTCGATTTTATGGCCGAACAGGCACGGGGCAAGGGGCTGGATATCCGCCTCAATTTCCCCATCCATGCCATCCAGAAACAGGCGGATGGCAGCTTGCTGGTCGACGGTGGCGATGCCGGACAACTGGAAACCGACATGTTGCTCTGGGCGATTGGGCGCGACCCCAATAGTGCCGACCTTGGCCTTGAAAATGCCGGGGTGGCGCGCGACGGGGCAGGGGCAATCATCGTCGATGGGCATGGCACAACCAATATTCCGACCATCCATGCGGTGGGTGATGTCACCAACCGCGTGCAATTGACCCCGGTTGCTATCCGTGAGGGGCATGCGCTTGCCGACCATTTGTTCGGCGGCAACAGCCGCACCATCGATTATGCCGATATTCCGAGCGCCGTTTTTGCCAATCCGCCGCTCGCCGCCGTCGGTTTGACGGAGGAAGCCGCACGGGCGCAATTTGCTGATGTTGCGGTCTATCGCAGCAATTTCAAACCGATGAAGCATAGCCTCGCCGGGCGTGACGAACGCGCGCTCTATAAAATGGTGGTGGACAATGCGAGCGGGCGGGTACTCGGTCTGCATATGGTCGGGCCGGATAGCGCCGAAATATTGCAGGCAGCGGCGGTCGCGGTAAAGGCGGGGCTGAGCAAACAGGCGTTTGACGATACCATCGCCCTCCACCCCAGCATGGCCGAGGAATTGGTGCTGTTCAAATAAAGTTGCGATTTACAACCTATATTGCCACTGTCGTTACGGCCTGCTAGCTTTGCGTCCATCAGGGGGCGGGGAGCATGGATGATGGCAAGTGCAGATAAACGCATATTGGTGACCGGCGGCAGCGGCTATATCGCGGGTTTCCTGATACGCCAACTCATCGAAAATGGCTGGCAGGTGCACAGCAGTATCCGCAATCTGGCGCGTGAGCAGGAAGTGCGCGGCTGGCTCAACGTCCCTGCCGACCGGCTGCAATTTTTCGCCGCCGATTTGATGTCCGATGACGGGTGGGCAGCGGCGGTGGATGGGTGCAGCCATGTCGCGCATGTCGCATCCCCCTTTCCCTTGGGCGTCCCCAAAAATGCCGATGATCTGGTCGTCCCCGCACGCGAAGGGGCGCTGCGCGCGCTGCGCTTTGCCCATGCGGCGGGGGTAAAACGCTTTGTCCTCACCTCCTCCATGGCGGCGATTGCCTATGGCCATGGCAAGGGCGGCGGCACCTTTAGCGAAAAGGATTGGAGCAACCTCGATTCCCCCAGCCTGATGCCCTATCCACGGTCCAAGACCGTCGCCGAACGCGCCGCGCGCGATTGGGTCGCCGCCCATGCGCCCGAAATGGAATTTGCCTCGGTCAATCCGGCGGCGGTTTTCGGCCCGCTGATCAGCGATGATCTGTCAACCTCGATAGAGGTGATCCGCCAGATGCTGACCGGCAAGGTGCCGATGTGCCCCGATGTCGGTTTTGGTATCATCGACGTGCGCGACGTCGCTGACCTGCATTTTCGCGCATTGACGGCGGACGGGATAAGGGATGAACGCTTTATCGCCTGCGGCGATTTTCTGAAGTTTATCGATATTGCACGGATTTTGCGCGATAATCTGGGCGATGCTGCTGCCAAGGTGCCCACGCGCAAAATGCCCGACTGGCTGCTGCGCACGATGGCGCTGGTGCGCGGCGAATTAAAGCAAGTGGTCAATGAATTGGGCAATGTCCGCCATGGGGATTCGGGCCACGCCATCGAGCGGCTGGGTTGGCAGATGCGCCCGGCGGAGGAAGCGATATTGGCGAGCGCGCGCGACCTCATCGCTCGCGGGATCGTTACCTGAAACGATAGGGGACGATGCCGCGCGCATCAGGGTCGATAATGATCGCCCGGTCGCTCGCCGGAAAGGCGCGCTGGTCGCAATCCTCGCGCGGGCAGATGCGGCAGGACGAACCGATGCGTGTTGCCGCCCCCGCGTTGTTGAGGTCCAGCCCATCGGCATAGATGAACTCGCCCGCAAAGCCGGTTTCACAGCCCAATGCCACCGCATATCGGCGCGGTGCGCGCTGGTAACTGCCCGATGGTTTGACCAGCCCCTTGGCCATCGACACATAGCGCACCCCGTCGCTGGTTTCGGCCAGCTGGACGAGGATGCGGTCGGGGATCGCCACCGCCTCATGGACAATCCATAGCGGGCATGCCCCGCCAAAGCGCGCAAATTGCAGGCGGGTGGCCGAATGGCGTTTGGTGATATTGCCCGCCATATCGACCCGGCAAAAGAAAAAGGGGATGCCACGTTCCCCCTGTCGCTGCAGCGTCGAAAGCCGGTGACACGCCTGTTCAAAACTGACGCCAAAAATCTGGCATAGCTGGTCGATGTCGTGGCGCACCGTGCGGGCGGCGCTGCGAAATGCGCCATAGGGCATTAGAATCGCGCCTGCCGCATAGTTGGCGAGGCCGACGAATAACAGATGCCGCGCCGATGCGGTGCGCAGCCCCGCCCCTTCGACGACCGGCGCAATCGCATCACGCAGCGCCAAAGCCCCCAATTGGTGCGCCAATTGGAAACGCTGGCTTTCGGGGGGCAGTGCCGCGCCGATCGCCAAATGCCCCATCGTCGCGTCAAATTCGCGCACCGCCACATCGCTCGACTGGCTGATCGACAGGCCCAACTGGCTGCGCAAATAGGCTTCGAGCGCGGCGCGGCTAGGGGTTGCGCCACCGCTGGTCAATCGTTCGGCCAAGCTTTCGGCGGCGCGGTCGATGGCATCGACATAATTGCCGGCATTGTGGAACCAATCGCGCACCTCCTCCCACGGCAGGCGGCTCCCCCCATCGACATCGCTGGCAATCGCCTCATCAAGCATCTGCAGGCGCTGCCCCGCGTTGCGATAGGCGGCGTGCAGCAGGACGAAACGATCGACCAAGGCCCCCTGTTGCTGTGCGATGCGCGGCAAATCCTCCGCCGGGGGCAGGGGGGCAAAAATTGGGTCAGCCAGTGCCTCTGCCAAGGCAGCAATGCGGCGGCTGGCATCATCATTTTCCTGCCAGTCAATTGGAAAGCGGCGCGACAATCGTTCGAGCAGCGCGGGGGTCAAGGGGCGGCTATCCCCTTCCAACTGCGATAAATAGCTAATCGAAATGTCGAGCAGCGCCGCCATTGCCGACTGTTTCAGCCCCTGCGCGCGCCGCAGCGCGCGCAATTTGGCCCCGGCATAAAGGGGGTGCGGTTTCAAAGCCATCGCCGGAGCATAGTGGATATGCCACAATTTTGCAAAATACGACTTTGCATTTTTGCAAAATCACATTGGACAAGCGCCCGAACCACTGTTTAGATGGCCAAAATTGGGGAAGTCTATGTCGGCAAATATCGCAGAAATGGAACGTCGTCGCGCTGCGGCGCAGATTGGCGGCGGGCAAAAGCGCATCGACGCGCAGCATGCCAAGGGGCGGCTGACCGCGCGCGAGCGGCTCGATGTCCTGCTCGATGAAGGGAGCTTTGAGGAAGTCGACACCCATGTCGAACATAATTGCACCGATTTCGGCATGGCGGGCAATGTCGTGCCGGGTGATGGCGTGGTTACCGGGTCGGGGACGATCAACGGGCGGCTGGTCTTCGTCTTTTCGCAGGATTTCACGGTATTCGGCGGTTCCTTGTCCGAACGCCATGCGCAAAAAATCTGCAAGGTGATGGACATGGCGATGCGGCTTGGCGCGCCGGTCATCGGCCTTAATGATAGCGGGGGCGCGCGCATCCAAGAAGGGGTGGCGAGCCTTGGCGGCTATGCGGAGGTTTTTCAGCGTAACGTATTGGCATCGGGCGTTGTGCCGCAAATTTCGATGATCATGGGGCCATGTGCCGGGGGGGCTGTCTATTCCCCGGCGATGACCGACTTCATCTTCATGGTGAAGGATTCATCCTATATGTTCGTCACTGGCCCCGATGTCGTCAAAACCGTGACCAATGAGGTGGTAACGCAGGAGGAATTGGGCGGGGCGAGCGCGCATACGGTAAAATCGGGCGTCGCCGATCTGGGCTTTGAAAATGACATTGAAGCTCTGTTGCAACTGCGCGAATTTTTTGACTTCCTGCCCGAAAATAACCGCGCTGGCGTACCCGAACGGCCGAGCAGCGACCCATGGGACCGGCAGGAACCCAGCCTCGACACGCTGATCCCGCCCAGCGCCAACCAGCCCTATGACATGCACGAATGCATCCGCAAAATCGTCGATGAAGGGACATTTTTTGAGCTGCAACCCACCTATGCCGGCAATATTCTGATCGGCTTTGCGCGGGTGGAGGGGCGGACGGTTGGCATCGTCGCCAACCAGCCGATGGTGCTGGCCGGGTGCCTCGACATCAATGCCTCCAAAAAGGCGGGGCGCTTTGTCCGTTTCTGCGATGCTTTTGACATCCCGATCATCACCTTGGTCGATGTGCCCGGCTTTTTGCCCGGCGTCGCGCAGGAACATGGCGGCATCATCAAAAACGGCGCCAAATTGCTCTTTGCCTATGCCGAAGCGACGGTGCCCAAAATCACCGTCATTACGCGCAAAGCCTATGGCGGGGCCTATGACGTCATGGCGTCCAAACATTTGCGCGGCGATTTAAACTATGCGTGGCCGACCGCCGAAATTGCGGTGATGGGGGCCAAGGGCGCGGTGGAGATTATTTTTCGCAGCGACATGGGTGACCCCGAAAAAATCGCCGAACGGACGCGCGAATATGAAGAACGCTTTGCCAATCCCTTTGTCGCGGCGTCACGCGGCTATATTGATGAGGTGATCTACCCCCATTCAACGCGCAAACGCATCGCGCTGGGCTTGCGCAAATTGCGCAATAAGGGCCTCGAAAATCCGTGGAAAAAACATGACAATATCCCGCTTTAATCAAGCGGCAGTGCAGGGGATACAGCGATGAAACTCGGCCGCCTTAACCATATTGGCATTGCAACGCCCTCCATCGCCGACAGTATCGCCTTTTACCGCGATGTGATGGGCGCGACGCATATCCACGCCCCCTTTGACATGCCCGAACAGGGGGTGAAGGTCTGTTTTGTCGATACGCCCGGCGCGGACGGGGCGATGGCGGGCACGCAGATTGAACTTATCGAGCCTTTGCCGGGCAATGCCAGCATAACAGGCTTCCTCGAACGCAATCCGCAGGGCGGGCAGCACCATATTTGTTACGAGGTGGCGGATATCCACGCCGCCAAATCATGGTTTGAGGGGCAGGGTAAACGCGTGCTCGGCGATATTCGCATCGGCGCGCATGGCACGCCGATTTTCTTTGTCCATCCGCGCGATATGCAGGGCATTTTGACCGAAATTATGGAAACGCCAAAGGGGGCGCACGCATGACCTATACGACGATCAACCTCGATATTGCTGACCAGATTGCCACGCTGACGCTCAATCGGCCCGAACGGCTCAACGCCATGTCGGTCGAAATGGGGGAGGAGATTGGCGATGCGCTGCTTCACCTCGATGACGCCCGCGTCCTCCTCATCACCGGCGAAGGGCGCGCATTTTGTTCGGGGGCGGATTTGGCGGCGCGCGGTGAACGCTCGGTCGGCGGAGGGGAGGGGGCCTATCGCGCGCTCACCCGCTGTTATAATCCGCTGATGCTGAGCCTCGCCAAATTGCCGATGCCGATTGTAACCGCGGTCAACGGCCCGGCGGCGGGGATTGGGTGCAGCCTCGCGCTCGCGGGGGATTTCGTCATCGCAGGGGAAAGCGGCTATTTCCTGCAGGCCTTTGTCAACATCGGCCTCGTCCCCGATGGCGGCGCGACATGGATGCTGCCGCGCTTGATCGGCAAGGCACGGGCGACCGAAATGATGATGTTGGGGGAAAAGGTCGGTGGGGCAAAGGCGGCCGAATGGGGGCTTGCCTATCAATGCGTTGCCGATGCCGAGTTGCAGGCGGTGGCACGCGCGCTCGCCGCACGGCTAGCCACTGGACCGACGGTCGCTTATGCGCAGATGCGCCGCAACATATTGATCGCGCTGGAGGCTGATTATGGCAGCGCGATGCAGGCCGAGGCGGAGGGGCAGCGGATCGCCGGTTCCTCGCGCGACGCGATGGAGGGGGGCATGGCCTTTCTCCAAAAGCGCAAGGCGGCATTTGAAGGACGGTAAAATGGCAGATTTGGGTGACTGGCAGGCTGCCGCCGCCAAGGAAGTGAAGGGCAAAAACCTCCTCTGGCAAACGCCAGAGGGGATAGAGGTGAAGCCGCTCTATACGGCAGCCGACCTGCCCGGTGACCCCGGCCTACCCGGCTTTGCGCCCTTTACGCGCGGGGTGCGCGCGTCGATGTATGCCGGGCGGCCATGGACAATTCGCCAATATGCCGGCTTTTCGACGGCGGAGGAATCCAACGCCTTTTACCGGCGCAACCTGGCCGCCGGGCAAAAGGGGCTCAGCGTCGCCTTCGACCTTGCCACCCATCGCGGCTATGACAGCGACCATCCACGCGTCGTCGGCGACGTGGGAAAAGCGGGGGTCGCCATCGACAGTGTGGAGGATATGAAAATCCTCTTTGACGGCATCCCGCTCGACCAAATGTCGGTCAGCATGACGATGAATGGCGCGGTCATCCCCATCCTCGCCTTTTTCATCGTGGCGGGGGAAGAGCAGGGGGTCGAACGCCACCTGCTCGACGGGACGATCCAGAACGACATTTTAAAGGAGTTCATGGTCCGCAACACCTATATCTACCCGCCCGAACCTAGCATGCGGATCATCAGCGACATTTTCGGGTACACGTCGCGCGAAATGCCGAAATTCAACAGCATCTCCATCTCCGGCTATCATATGCAGGAAGCCGGGGCGACACAGGTGCAAGAGCTGGCCTTCACCATCGCCGATGGCATTGAATATGTGCAATATGGCGTGGCATCGGGACTGGATATTGACCAGTTCGCAGGCCGCCTCAGCTTCTTTTTCGCCATCGGCATGAATTTCTTCATGGAAGTGGCGAAATTGCGTGCCGCGCGCGTGCTGTGGCACCGGGCAATGACCAAATTGGGCGCCAAGTCCGAACGGTCCAAGATGCTGCGCACCCATTGCCAGACGTCGGGCGTGTCGCTGACCGAACAAGACCCCTATAATAATGTCATCCGCACGACGATGGAGGCGATGGCCGCGATGCTGGGCGGCACCCAATCGCTCCACACCAATGCGCTCGACGAAGCAATTGCGCTTCCCACCGATTTTTCGGCCCGCATCGCGCGCAATACGCAGATCATCATCCAGGAGGAAAGCGGCATGTGCAATGTCGTCGACCCGCTGGGTGGCAGCTATTATGTCGAGGCGCTGACCCAGCAATTGGTTGATGCCGCCCAAGCGATTATCGATCGGGTTGCGGCAGAGGGCGGCATGGCCAAAGCGGTCGCCGCCGGCTGGCCCAAGGCGATGATCGAGGAAGCTGCCGCCGCGCGGCAGGCGCGGGTCGACCGGGGCGATGATGTGATCGTTGGGGTCAATAAATATCGCCTGGCCAACGAAGATTTGCTCGACACATTGGAGGTGGACAATAGCGCGGTGCGCGAAGCCCAGGTTGCGCGCCTGCGCGATGTGCGCGCCAAACGCGACGAAGCAGCCTGTCAGGCCGCGCTGAAGGCGTTGAGCGCTGCCGCCGCCGCACCGCAGTCGATCGAAAACAACCTCCTCGCCCATGCGGTGACAGCGGCGCGCGCGCGCGCCACCTTGGGGGAGATATCGAGTGCGATGGAGGCCGCCTTTGGCCGTTATGGCACTGTGCCGACCCCGGTTTCGGGGATTTATGCGGCGCCCTATGCCAATGACCCGCGCTGGGCGCAGGTGGTCGCGGGCGTTTCGGCGGTCGAACGGCGTTTGGGGCGCAAACCCAAGATACTTATCGCCAAAATGGGGCAGGATGGGCATGACCGGGGGGCCAATGTCGTCGCCTCTGCCTTTGCCGATATGGGGTTTGAGATTATTTCCGGCCCATTGTTCCAGACCCCCGAAGAAACGGTGGTGCTCGCCATATCCAACGGGGTTGATGCGGTTGGCGCATCCAGCCTAGCCGCCGGGCACAAAACCTTGATACCGGAGCTGATCGGCGGGTTAAGGGCTGCGGGACGCGGCGATATAAAAGTAATTGCGGGCGGGGTAATTCCCCCGCAGGATTATGATTTTCTGCGCAATGCCGGAGTGCAGGGCATTTATGGGCCGGGCAGCAACATCGTTGAATGTGCCGCCGATGTGCTGACCCTGCTCGGCCACAATATGCCACCATTGGGGGAAGCAGCATGACGGTGCGCAGCGATTGGACGCGCGATGAAATCGCCGCATTATTCGACCTGCCGTTCGATGAACTCGTCTTTCAGGCGGCCAGCGTCCACCGCGCCCACCATGCGGTGGGGCAGATCCAGCTTTGCACCCTGCTCAGCATCAAAACCGGCGGTTGCCCCGAAGACTGCGGCTATTGCAGCCAGTCGGTAAAGGCCGACAGCGGGGTGGCGGCCACCAAGCTGATGGACGTGCAGGCGGTGCTGCAAAAGGCGGCGGAGGCTGCCGACGCTGGTTCCAAGCGTTTCTGCATGGGGGCGGCGTGGCGCAACCCAAAGGACAGGGACATGCCCGCCATCGTCGAAATGGTACGCGGCGTGCGCCAGATGGGCATGGAAACCTGCATGACGCTCGGCATGTTGACGCCGGGACAGGCCGCAACATTGGCCGAAGCCGGCCTCGATTATTACAACCATAATATCGATACATCACCCGAACGCTATGGCGACATCATCACCACGCGGACGATGGCCGACCGGCTCGATACGCTGGCCCATGTTCGCGCGGCGGGGATAAATGTGTGTAGTGGCGGCATTGTCGGCATGGGGGAAAGCCGCGCCGACCGGGTCGGCTTTATCCACACGCTGGCAACGCTCGAACGCCATCCCGAAAGCGTGCCGGTCAATGCGCTGGTGCCGGTCAAAGGCACGGTGTTGGGCGACATGCTCGCCGATACGCCGCTCGCCAAAATCGACGATATAGAATTTGTCCGCACCATTGCGGTTGCGCGCATCACCATGCCGATGAGCATGGTGCGGCTGAGCGCGGGGCGTGAAAGCATGTCGGAGTCTACACAGGCGCTCTGCTTTCTTGCCGGGGCGAACAGCATCTTTACCGGCGACAAATTACTGACCACCGCAAACGCGGGCGATGACAAGGATGCAGCGATGCTCGCCAAACTTGGTTTGCGCGCCATGGTGGCGGAGGAACCGTTGCGCGCCTGCAAATCATTACAAGCGGCGGAATAGGAATAGATTGATGTTTTCCAAAATCCTGATTGCCAATCGTGGCGAAATCGCCTGCCGCGTTATCAAGACCGCGCGACGCATGGGCATTGCCACTGTCGCGGTTTATTCGGATGCCGATGCGCGCGCGCCCTTTGTCGAGATGGCCGACGAAGCCGTCCACATCGGCCCATCGCCTGCCGCCCAATCCTATTTGCTGGCGGACAAGATTATCGCCGCCTGCAAGGCAACGGGGGCAGAGGCGGTGCACCCCGGCTATGGCTTTTTATCCGAACGGACCAGCTTTGCCGAGGCATTGGCGGCAGAGGGCATCGCCTTTATCGGCCCGCCCGTCGGGGCCATCGCCGCGATGGGCGACAAGATTGAATCCAAAAAACTGGCGCTGTCCGCAGGGGTCAATGTCGTCCCGGGCTTTGTCGGCGAAATCACCGATACCGACCATGCGGTGCAGATATCGAACGACATCGGCTATCCGGTAATGATGAAGGCGTCGGCAGGCGGCGGGGGCAAGGGGATGCGCCTTGCCTATGACGAAGCGGACGTTCGCGAAAATTTCGAAAGCGTCAAACGCGAAGGCCTGTCGAGCTTTGGCGATGACCGGGTTTTCATCGAAAAATTCATCGTCAACCCGCGCCACATCGAAATCCAGATTTTGGGCGATCAGCACGGCAATATAATCTACCTCAACGAACGCGAATGTTCGATCCAGCGCCGCCACCAAAAGGTGGTGGAGGAAGCACCATCGCCCTTTGTCACCCCCAAAATGCGCCGCGCAATGGGTGAACAATGCGTCGCGTTGGCCAGAGCAGTTGGCTATTATAGCGCGGGAACGGTCGAGTTGATCGTCTCTGGCGCTGATCCGACCGGTGAAAGTTTCTACTTTCTCGAAATGAACACCCGTTTGCAGGTCGAACATCCGGTGACAGAGGCAATCACCGGCATCGACCTTGTCGAACAAATGATCCGCGTTGCAGCGGGCGAAAAGCTCAGCCTCACGCAGGATGATGTGGGGATTGACGGCTGGGCGATCGAAAATCGCGTCTATGCGGAGGATCCCTATCGCGGATTTCTGCCCTCGACCGGACGGATCAGCCGTTATGCGCCACCCGTTACCCCATGGGCGGGCGATACGCGCGGGGTTGACGGCGTGCGCGTTGATGACGGGGTCCGCGATGGCGGGGAGGTCAGCATTTATTATGACCCGATGATCGCCAAGCTCATCACATGGGGCAAGACTCGCGATGCAGCAGCGGACAAACAAATCGCCGCGCTCGACGCCTTTGCGTTGGAGGGGTTGGGGCATAATATCGACTTTCTGTCGGCCATCATGCAGCACCCGCGCTTTCGCAGCGGCAATCTGACCACCGGCTTTATTGCAGAGGAATATCCCGACGGTTTTCACGGCGCGCCCGCCGATGCAGCGACGACCACCGCGCTCGCCGCCATCGCTGGATTTGTTGCAACAGCAGAGGCGGACCGCGCGCGCCAGATTGATGGACAATTGGGGGATAATCTGCCGCCGCCTGCGGATTGGGCGGTAAAAATCGACGGCGTGGAACATGATGTGGCGATGGCCGATGGCGCCATCAGCGTTGACGGCACCGAATATGACCTGTCGATGGAATATGTGCCGGGCGATCGGCTGGTCCATGCCGAAGCGGCGGGACAGGCGATTAGCGTCAAACTGCGCGCTACAGGCACAGGGTTTCACCTGACGACGCGTGGTGCCAGCCATAATGTCCGCGTGCTGCCGCGCCATATTGTACATCTGGCGCAGCATATGATTGAAAAAACGCCGCCTGACCTCAGCAAATATCTGCTCTGCCCGATGCCGGGGCTGCTTACGCAACTGCACGTCGCGGCGGATGATAAGGTGGAGGCTGGCCAACCGCTCGCCACGGTGGAGGCGATGAAGATGGAAAATATCCTCCGCGCCGAAAAATCGGGCGTGGTCAAAACCGTCAATGCCGCCGCCGGGGACAGTCTGGCGGTCGATGCGGTGATTTTGGAACTGGAGTAGGGCGCTAATCCTCCAATATCGCCACCGCGCGTATCCACCCTGCGCTGGCTCGTTCGATTTTGACCGGGAAGCAGGACAGGGTGAAACCCTTGGCGGGTAAAGCCGCCAAATTGGTCAATTTTTCAATCTGGTAATAGGGGCGTATGCGCCCCGCCTTATGCCCTTCCCAGATTATCGATGGGTCTTTTTCCTCTGCCCAGCGCCGCGCCGTATGCGAAAAGGGTGCATCCCAGCTCCACGCATCGGTGCCGACCACCTGCACCCCGCGCTCGGTCAGATATAATGTCGCCTCGGCCCCCAGCCCGACGCCTTGATCGATAAAATTATCGCTGCCATAAATCGCGCCCGACTGTACCAGCACGATGTCAAGCGGCTGCAGATCATGGCCGATGCGGTCCAATTCTGCCGCAACCTCTGCCGCGCTGACCACCGTTCCATGCGGCAGATGCGAAAAATCGAGCTTTACCGCTGGCTGCAAAAATAGATGCAGGGGCGCTTCGTCGATGCTCGGCGCGGGGCTGGCACCGGCATCGGTTGTCGAATGATAATGCCATGGCGCGTCCATGTGGGTGCCATTGTGGGTGGCGAGTTGCATTATTTCGACCGCCCAACCTTCGCCATCGGGCAGGTCATCCTGTGTCAGGCCCGGGAAAAAGCCGGCGATCTGCTGCCACGTCTCCCCATGCGTCATATAATGAATCTTGGGGCGCATGACGTCCGGGTCGGAAACAACGTCATTACAGATGGGGATCGACAGGTCGATAAAGTGGCGTGGCATATGACCCTCCCTAATTGCTCGACAGAGGCATGGTTATTGCATAATCGTCGGCCAATAATAGTCGGGGTGGGGAGTTTTATGGCAGAAAATGCGGACGCAACGGGCGAATATACGCCGAGCAGTGCGGACATGCGGCTGGTCATCGGTGCCTCATCCCTCGGTACCGTGTTCGAATGGTATGATTTCTTTGTCTACGGCATTTTGGCAGCCCTGCTCGGCAGCCTGTTTTTCCCGTCCGATAACCCAACCGCCGCGACGCTCGCCAGTCTGGCGACCTTTGGCGCGGGTTTCGGTGTCCGCCCGCTCGGTGCGCTGCTTTTCGGCTATTTTGGCGACAAGATTGGCCGCAAATATACCTTTCTCGTGACCATCAGCCTGATGGGCGCGGCGACCGCGCTCATCGGTTTTCTGCCGACCTTTGCCAGTGTCGGCATTTGGGCACCAGTGATGCTGGTGACGTTGCGTTTGCTACAGGGGCTGGCACTTGGCGGCGAATATGGCGGGGCGGCCATCTATGTCGCGGAACATGCGCCAGAGGGGAAACGCGGCCAATATACGAGCTGGATTCAGCTGTCGGTGGTCGGCGGCTTTTTGCTGGCGGTCGTCATGGTGCTGGCCTGCCGCGCGGTGCTGAGCGAGGCGGATTTCAACGCATGGGGTTGGCGCATCCCCTTTCTCTCCAGCCTGCTGATGCTGGCCGTCTCGCTCTATATCCGCATGCAGTTGAACGAAAGTCCGGTTTTCCGCGCGATGAAGGCGGCGGGCACGACATCACGCAATCCGATTGCCGACAGTCTGCGCGAACCGGGTAATATTGGCCGCATCCTCGTCGCGCTGTTTGGCGTCGCGGCGGGGCTGACGGTGATTTATTATACCAGCCAATTCTCGACCCTCTATTTCCTGCAGGGGGCGGCCCGGATTGAGGAGGCGGAGGCGCTGCTCTACATGGCCGCCGGTGCAGGTATCGCCGCGCCGCTCTATGTCGTTTGCGGTTGGCTGTCCGACCGCGTCGGTCGCAAGAAATTGCTGCTGGCCGGTTATGCAGCATCCATCCTGCTGCTGTTCCCGATGTTCCATATGATGGCGGACGGCGCGAACCCGGCGCTGGGCCGCGCGATGGCGAGCGCGCCTGTCACGCTGACCCTGCCGGCAAATTGCGATTATTCGGTATTTGGCAAGCCCAAGAGCGCATGCGCCAAGGCGATTGCCTTTTTGACCAAGCGTGGGGTGAGTTACAGCAGCGCAGATGGTGACACGCTTTCCATCCGTATCGGCGCTACCGAAATTTCGGGCTTTGACGAAGGCACATATACATCAGCACTCAGCGCCGCCGGGTATCCGACCAGCGCCGACCCGGCGGAAAAACGCCCGTGGAAAATCATTTTTGCCGTCGCGATATTGGTCGCGCTGTCGGCGATGACCTATGGGCAAGTTGCGGCGATTTTGGTGGAAATGTTCCCGGCGCGCATCCGCTACACATCCATGTCGGTGCCCTATCACATTGGATCGGGCTATTTTGGCGGTTTTCTGCCCTTTATCACCCAATATATCGTCGTGCAGACCGGCGATGCCTATTCGGGCCTCTGGTACACGGTGGGGGTGGTCACCCTCGCGCTCATCGTATCGGCGATCTGGCTGCCCGAAACCTATCGCAAACGGCTTGATGAAATTTGACCGGGCAAATTGACACTATGGTGCGGCGGCGTAACGCAGCAGCGCCATGACCATGTCGATTCCCCCTGATTATGTCGCGCCCCACCGGCTGATCCTTTCGCGCAGCGCGTTGCGCGCCAATTATCGCTGGCTGGCGGCGCAAGCGCCGGGGGCGGCATGCGGCGCGGCGGTCAAGGCCGACGGCTATGGCCTCGGCGCGGCGGAGGTGGTGCAAATATTGCTGGCAGAGGGCTGCCGTGACTTTTTCGTCGCCACATGGGCAGAGGCGGCAGCGATTGCCGATCTGGTGCCGCAAAACAGCATCGCCGTGCTGCACGGTGTACGGGCGGAGGATATGGGGGTTGCCCGCATGCTCGCGCCCGTTGCGCGCCCTGTGCTCAATAGCGCGGAACAAATTGCGCGCTGGCGGGCGGCGGGCGGGGGCGCGTGCGACGTGATGGTCGATACCGGTATCAACCGACTGGGCTTGCCGATGGCGGATTTGGCGCTGCTCGATGGGCTGGAAATTACGACCTGTCACAGCCATTTGGCGAGCGCTGACACTGATGTCGCACAAAATACGCAGCAATTGGCGCGCTTTCAGCAGGTGCACACGCTGGTGCAGGCTGAACGCTACAGCCTCGCCAACAGCGCGGGGATATGTTTGGGGCGCGACTATCATTTCGACCTCGTCCGCCCCGGGCTTGCCCTATATGGCGGGGTGCCACGCGCAGAGGCTGCAGCGCATATTGCACAGGTCGCCTTTCCAGAGGCACAGATTTTACAAATCCGTACCGTCGCGCCGGGGGAGGGGGTTGGCTATAATGCGACATGGTTGGCGCACGCGCCAAGCCGGGTTGCGACGATTAACCTTGGCTATGCTGACGGCTATTTGCGCGGGTTTTCGGGGCAGGGCAGGGCCTATGCGGTTGACGGCACGATATTGCCGGTCATTGGCCGCGTGTCGATGGATTTGGTGACTTTGGCATTGGCAGATGACAGCCCGCTTTGCGAAGGCGACTGGCTGCGGATTGATTTTGATTTGTCGCGCGCCGCCGAACAATCGGGGCTATCCCCCTATGAATTACTGACGGGGGTTGGCGGGCGGTATCAGCGATATTGGATCGATTGAACCAAGATCGATCGCGCGCATAAAAAGGGCCGCCAGATTGCTCCGACGGCCCATTTTCGTTCCATGCTCTGGATTAGAAGTTGGCTTCAAACCCAAAGAAGAAGTTGCGGCCAAAGCTGTCGAACGGGTCGCCGCCCGCGGTGCCGAGCAGGCCCAGCGGCGGTTGACGGTCAAACAGGTTCGAGACACCGGCATAGAAGCGGAAGTCATTGCCCACATCGATACCCAGACGAATGTCATGATAGAAAACATCGGGGTAATAGACTTGCGGGAACTGGTCCGCATTGGTCGGCGGCAGCGTGGTCAACTGACCGGGGGTGCAGCTGCCGAGTGTGGTTGAACCGCTGGCCGGGCAGACGCCGATGAAGCTATTCTGTGCTTCAAAGGCACCGATCGTCTGTTTGCCGATATAGCGCAGATTGTAGCGCAGATCCCAGCTGCCAAAGTCATAATTGACCGACGCGTTGAACGACCATTTCGGGTCGCCTAGTTCGGACAATTGACGATTGGGAACAAAGGGAAGCGTCGGGTCGGTGAAGTTATTCAGTTCACGAACCCGGGTTGCAATACCGCGAATGCTCAGGCGGTGGCCATTGTCAAAAGTGTGGCGATAGCTGACATCGAAGTCGATCCCCTCTGTCCGCTGCGCCGCAAAGTTGACGCCGCCCGAAATAACCGCCGGGTCCGCGAACAGGCCGGTGGTCGGGTCACGATTGACCGTGGCACAGAAGGGGCTGGCGAGGCCGGAGTCACTGTCATAGCACAGGGTGATGATCGCCTGCGCGCCGAGCGTCGCGATCAGATTGCTCACCCGGATGCGGTAATAATCGACCGTCAGGTTGAAGCCGGGCAGGAAGCTCGGTTCAAACACAACGCCGATGGTCAACGACTTGCCACGTTCTTCCTGCAGTGTCGGGTTGCCGCCCGATGTGAAGCTGGTCGACGACGTACGCGCCAAGCAGTTCACCCATGGGTCACCCGCATTGATCGGGAAAGCCGAGCCGGCGCACGCTGCTGCAACCGCAGCATTGGCGACCGTAGGCACGCCTGCCGCGGCGCAGTTTGCCGCACGATTGGGACCGCCAGTGATGTTGGATGAATCGCAGGGGTCGCCGATGAAGGCAAAATTCTGCGATGCGGGGGAGAAGAGGTCGCCCTGCGTTGGTGCGCGCACCGATGTTGCATAGGCGACGCGGAAACGCAGATCTTCGATCGGCGCGTAAACACCCTGGATATTATAGGCGTAAACCGTCCCCGTGCTGTTGTTATAGTCCGACACGCGGCCCGCGAGTGAAAGCGACAATTCGCGCGCAAAGGGCATGTCATCCAAAATCGGGAAGTTAATTTCGCCGTATAGTTCCTTGACCGTCAGATTGGGCGGACGGAAATCCTGCAGCGCATTGAGGAAGGTGCCACCCGATGAGGTCACATCATCATAGTCGACGCTCGACCGCTCACGACGATATTCAGCGCCGATGGCAAAGGCAATCGGCCCGCCGGGCAGTTCAAACAATTGCGACAGATCGCCCGAGAGGTTGGCCGAGAAGACCAGCTGATCGGTGAATTCCTTCGTCGTGCCATCCGCATGGCTATAGGCAAAGGCGCGCGGATCATATTGACCCGCCCCAAAGACGTTGAAGGGGACGCAATTGGGGTCAACATTGGTCGTGCCGTTGATCCGGCAGATAACCCGCTGCCCCGCCGCGTTGGTTACGAAATTGCTGCCAGTGAAGCCCGCAGGTGCGACAATCGCGTCAACCGCATTGTTAAACCCTGCCGGATTACCCGCAAGGTCAAACAGCAACAGATTGTTGGTGTTGGCACCAAAGGATTCATAACGGCCATAGTTGGCGGCAATTTCATAATGCCAGTCGTCGTTGAAGTTACCCTCCAACCCGCCGACGAAGCGATATGTTTCGCGCGTCACATCAAAGAAGCGACCACCAAAATCTGTGTTGAAACGCGCCAACGGGAAGGTGCCGGTCGCAACATTGGTGCAAAGACCAAAGCTTTGCAGCGTTGCAAGGTTCGATGCTGAAAGGAAGCCGTTGTTACAGCGCATTGCCGGCCCGCCGAGCGTTCCGGGAATGCTGGTGAAAAAGCTTGGCTGCCCTTCGCCAGATGCATCGACGCGGACATATTTACCCTCGAAGAACAGCTTTGCCGCTTCGGAGAAATCATAATGGGCAAGCATGTTGAACGAATAACGGTCAACCCCGGCGAGCAGGCTGCCGGTGTTGCGCAGCGTTGAACCGGCCCCACCCTGCTGGTTGCCCGAACCAACGTTGGAGAAGGCAAGGTCAGGCGTATCGATGAACAAATTGCCGGCTTCGTTAAAGCGCAGATAGCGGCGGCGGGTGTTCGACGCTGCGTCGAGCGCGCCAATCGTGCCATAATCCGAGATGGAGGCGTTACGAATGCCGCACAGGAAGCTGTTGTCGGGAATGCCGTCGCCCGCAGCGGGCTCGCCACCGGTTGCGTCAGTCAACTGGAACTGGCAGCGACCCGAAAAAGCCCCCGTCAGCGCATCACGATCGCGGAAATAGAGCGGCTGCTGGCGTGCATATTCCAGCGCGATTGCGATATTGCCGCGACCTTCGCTAAAGTTACGGCCAAATAGGCCGCTGAGGAAATAGGTGCCGCGGTCGCCGCGCGAACTGATCCCCGCCTGACCGTTGAGCGAAATCCCGTCATAGTCGCGCTTCAGGATGAAGTTGACGACACCGGCGACGGCGTCCGAACCGTAAATGGCCGAATTACCGCCCGTGACGATATCGACCCGTTCGACAAGGTCGGTCGGGATGGTGTTGGTATCAATCGAGGTATCACCCGGTGACGATGCGACGTGGCGACGGCCATTGACCAACACCAGCGTGCGCGCGGTGCCCAACCCACGAAGGTCGAGGACGTTGAGGCCAGCCGTGCCGATGAAGCGGCTCGAGTTACCGGAGGAGAAGGTGGAACGCAGCGAGGGAAGGTCGTTCAGAGCATCGCCCAGCGAAACTTCACCGCCGCTCGTCAGATCCTCGACCGAAACCGAAGTCAGCGGCACTGCCGATTCGAGCGTCGGGCGCGCAATGCGCGTACCGGTAACGACGATGGTATTGCGATCTTCGTCGCTGTCGCAGACGCCATTATTATTATCGTCAACGCAGCCATCGCTCGCCTGCGGAGCGGCGGCGGGGGTGTTTTGCGCGAAGGCAGGTTGAGCTGTGGCGACCGCTACTGCAAACAGAGTGCTGCCGACCATCAAAGTCGATTTACGCATAAATGTCTCCGAAGTTTCCCTTGGGTGTTCGATTCCCGTCTGACGCGGATGTTCAGCGACGGTTCAACAAGATGTTGCGCGTTAACGCAAGCTTTGTGCGGTCATTTTCCGCACAATTTCGACCAAATGGCAGCGTTGTTGCAACAATATCACATGAAAAATCATGCAATTAACGGCGACAAATGTAGTCGCAAAAGACGGCGAATCAACGCGCGTCTGCGTCGCACTTTTCGAGCCAAGATGCCAAAGGCACCCATAGGCCGGCGCGCGCCTGACTGCCCGCAACCATGCCGACATGCCCCGATGGGCAGGGGGTGGTCTCTATCGCATCGCTTGCGCTTGCCGCTGGCGCAATATGGTCGTTGCGCGCGGTAAAATGGTGCGCGGCAACCGGCAATTGTGCCGGGTCGATGCGGCGACCGGCCACCTGCCATTGCCCCGAGCCACAGGGGTCTGCTTGCGGAAAATGGTGCAGCAATTCGCCTGCCGCTGCGGCGGTCAGCGGCGCGCCACCATTGGCCCAATCTTCCATTACGGCGAAGGCGGCGATACGCGGATCATCGGGGCGCATATGCGCCAATGCTGCAAATTTGCGCACGGTACGGTCGGGATCAATCGCCCAAAACAGGCTTTGCAGGCTTTCCATCGGCAATTGACCGAGCCGTTGCACCATCGCGCCTTGCTGTGCCCACAATGATTGCATCGCCTGTCTGGCATGGTCTTGGTAGCGCGAAAAATGCCATGGCGCGGCAATTTGGGTGAGCGAACGGGCAGGGGCCAGCATTGCGGCGGCGGTCGCCATCGTCCCGCCGAGGCAATAGCCAACCAGATGCGCTGGCGTGCCCAGCGCCGCCATCAGCGGCAGCAGCCGCTGCGCAACATGATCGCCAATGGTCATCGCTGCATCGGCCACATCACCCACACCCCAGTCAACGATCAGGACATGGTGGCCCGCATCGACCAGAAATTGGGCAAGGCTGTTGCCCGGCGCGAGGTCGAGGATGCGTGACGGGTTGATGAGCGATGGGATGAGGAGGACAGGGGGACCCCGCCCGCCACAATCGCGGATGGCTGCGCCACCGGCGCGCGCGACAATGCTCCTTTCCTGCGCCGCGATCCGCGGTGCGTCTGCATAGATGCGCAGCCCGCGCAACGCATCGCGCGCCAGCACCGGGTCGCGTTCCGCCACGCGTTGTACCAATATGAGAAAAAGCGGCAGCGGACGCACCGTTGGCGCAACGTCGGGCAGAACGCCATGTTGCAGTGCACTATCCTTTGCTGCTACCATATTGCGAACCATATTTGCTGCAGCGATGTTGCGCAGCATTTTTTATACAAAAGGGCTGGAAACCATCATGGCGGGAAAAAAGGCAAATGGCGATGCAGACGTCGTCATAATCAAAAAATACGCCAACCGGCGGCTCTATGACACCTGCAAATCCACCTATATCACGCTCGACGATTTGGCAAAAATGGTGCGGCAAGGGCGGGAGTTTCGCGTCGTCGATGCCAAAAGCAACGAAGACATCACCCGCAGCGTGCTGACCCAGATCATCATGGAGGCGGAACAGGGCGGCGAAACCATGCTGCCGGTCAATTTCCTGCGCCAGATCATCACCCTCTATGGCGATTCGATGCAGGCGATGGTGCCCGGTTATTTGGAAGCATCGATGGACAGTTTTCGCCGCAACCAGCAACAATTCCGCAGCGCGCTCGAAGGGGCGCTCGCCGGCAATCCGCTGGCTGAGCTGGCCAAGCGCAATATGGCGATGTTTGAGGCGGCAACCAGTGCCTTTCGCCCGGGTAATGCCAAGGCCAAAGGCGATGCTGCGGCAGACCGCATCGCGGAGTTGGAGGCTGAGCTCGCCGCGCTGCGCGCAAAAAAACCTTAATCGCAAGCGCCGCTGCTTGCAGCGCCGATGCTTAGTGGGTTAGGGGCGCGGGCATGAAACATGCCCTGTCCATCACCCGCGCCGACAATTTTGCCGGCTGGTATCAAGAAGTCGTTGCCGAAGCCGAAATGGCGGAGGAATCGGGGGTGCGCGGCTGCATGGTCATCAAGCCATGGGGCTATGGCATTTGGGAACGCATCCAGACGATTATGGACGCCCGCATCAAGGCGATGGGGGTGGAAAATTGCTATTTCCCGCTGTTCATCCCCTTGTCCTATTTTGAAAAAGAGGCGGACCATGTCGATGGTTTTGCCAAGGAAATGGCGGTCGTCACCCACCACCGGCTGATCGGCGATGGGCAGGGCAGGCTGATTCCCGACCCGGAAGCAAAGCTCGAAGAACCGTTGATCGTCCGCCCGACATCCGAAACCGTCATTGGCGCGGCGATGAGCCGCTGGGTGCAAAGCTGGCGCGATCTGCCGCTGCGCGTCAACCAATGGGCCAATGTCGTACGCTGGGAAATGCGCACGCGCATGTTCCTGCGCACGGCGGAGTTTTTGTGGCAGGAGGGGCATAGCGCGCACGACAGCCGCGAAGATGCGATGGCCGAAACCATGCGCGCGCTTGAACTATATCGCAGCGTGGCGGAGGATGCCTTGGCTCTCCCCGTCGTTACCGGCGAAAAGCCCGAGCATGAACGCTTTCCCGGCGCGGCCGCAACCTATTCGATTGAAGCGATGATGCAGGATGGCAAGGCGCTACAGGCCGGCACATCGCATTATCTGGGCACCGGCTTTGCCGAAGCGGCGAACATCCGTTTTCAGGACAAGGATGGTGGGCATAGCCTGTGCCATACCGTGTCCTGGGGCATGTCCACCCGCACCATAGGCGCGATCATCATGACGCATGGCGATGATGATGGGTTGCGCTGTCCGCCGCGCATTGCGCCACACCAAATAATCATCGTACCGATGCTGCGCGACAATGACGATGATGCTGCGGTCATCGCCTATTGCCGCGCGCTGGAGAGCGAACTTGCCGCGCTCGATGCCTTTCGGGAGCCGGTGCGCGTCCATTTTGATGCGCGCGCGACCAAGGCGCAGACCAAGCGTTGGTCATGGGTCAAAAAGGGGGCGCCGATCATCGTCGAAATTGGCCCGCGCGACGTGGCAGAGGGTAAGGTCGCTGTCATCCGCCGCGATGCGCTCTACCGCGCGGATGGCAAGCTCGACACGCAATTTATCGCGCGCGATGATTTTGTCGGCAGCGCAACGAGCTTGCTGAGCGACATTCAGGGCAAATTATTTGCCGAAGCCAAGGCCCGGCTCGACGCCAATATCCGCCGCGATGTCACCGACCTTGCCGCCCATTATGCCAGCGACGCCGCGTTCGTCGGCTGGGTCGAAGTGCAATGGGCGCGGCCGAGCGGCGCGGAACTGGACGCGATTGTCGAACTGCTAAAATCGCTCAAGCTGACGATGCGGAACGCACCGCTGGACGCTGCCCCTGCCGATGGCGCTTGTTTTTTCACCGGAAAAGCGGCGGTGGAACGGGTGCTGATCGGCCGCACCTATTAGGCGCAACCACGCGCGTAAACTTCGCGCTTGCCAAGCGGCAAAATGCGGTCAACAAGTCGCGCCATGCGAAATGCCCTTACGTCCGCCATGGCTGTGCTGCTTTGCGGCATCGCCGTCCCCGCAGCCGCACAGATGCAGGATGGCGGCACCGCACCACCGCCTTCCGCCACCACCAACGACCCCGGCAACGCCCCCGGCAATGCCGCAGCGGACGCGGTGGATGAGGCATCGCTGCGCCAGATCATTGATAGGCTGGTCGGCTTTGGCACCCGCCATACATTGTCGGTCCAAGACCATCCAACGCGCGGGATTGGTGCCGCGCGCCGCTGGGCAGAGGCAGAGTTTCGTCGCTATGGCGCGGCCTGCGGCAATTGCCTCGACATCGCGCTGCCAGAGGATATGGTGAGCGGCAACCGCATCCCGACACCAACCCGGCTGGTCGATGTGCTGGCCATCCAGCGCGGCAGCGAACGCCCCAATGAGGTGGTGATTATCGCCGGCCATATCGACAGCCGCGTCACCGATGTGATGAATGCGACCGCCGATGCGCCGGGCGCCAATGACGATGGATCGGGCACCGCCGCAGTGTTGGAGGCCGCACGCGTCCTTTCCCAACATCGCTTTCCCACCACCATCGTCTATGCCGTGCTGTCGGGGGAGGAACAGGGGCTTTATGGTGGCCGCCTGCTCGCCCAATATGCGGCCGCACAGGGCTGGACAGTCAAGGCGATGCTCAACAATGATATTATCGGCGGCACGCGCGGGGCGGACGGCATCATCGTCAATGATGTGGCGCGCGTTTTTTCAGAGGGGCCGCGCAGCGACGGCAATGATGCCTATCGCGCGGCGGCACGGCGCGAAGGCGGCGAAAATGACAGCGCATCGCGCAATCTGTCGCGCTTCATCGCCGGGCTGACCCCCAGTCCCCACATCGGCCTTGGCGTTCGGCAGGTCTATCGCGCCGATCGTTTCGGGCGCGGCGGGGACCATTTCCCGATGCTGGAGGCTGGGTTTCCCGCCATCCGCATCACGGTGGGTATAGAGGATTATGACCACCAGCATCAGGATTTGCGCACCGAAAACGGTCATTTTTACGGCGACACCCCGCCCTATATGGACTTTCCCTATCTGGCGGGCATGGTGCGGCTGAACGTCGTTGCACTCGCGGCATTGGCCAGCGCGCCCATGCCGCCCGCACCGCATGTACAAGGGGCGGTATCGACCGATACCAGCCTCAATTGGGCGCCGGTTGCAGGGGCTGCGCGATACCAGATTTACCGCCGCCGTACCGATGAACGCGACTGGCAGGCGATGACCGACGCACCCGCCGTCACGACCGCAGCCGACGGCAAATTGCATGTCACTTTGCCCAGCGTGCGCGTCGATGATTGGGTGTTCGGCGTGTCGAGCATCGCCGCCGATGGCAGCGAAAGCCCGATTGCATCGGCGGTGCCCGGCGGGGCCTTTGCCCCGCTGCCGCGCTGATTTTTGTACGGATAAAAGGGGGAGGGGACCTTATGATTGGGGCAATCAAACATGGTCTGCGCAATATTTTCACCCTCGATGGGCGCGATGCGCGACAGACATTCTGGTATTATATGCTCTTCCTATATGCGGCAGGGACAATCTTGTCGTCGATGGCCGTTTTTCTAGCAATGGCTCCCGGATTTGGCGCCATCTTTTCCACCATATACGCCGATGCAATGGCGGGTCAGCATACCGACCCAATCGCGCTGCAAAATGCAATGATGGGCGGCATGGTCGACAAGCTTGTCCCGATCACCATCGTCGTCGGCATTGCCAATATGGTCTTGGCCGGCGCGGCGCTTGTCCGCCGATTGCATGATTCCAACCTATCGGGCGCATGGGCGTTTTTGCCGGGCATCCCCTATGCAATCCATATCGCCGCGACCCCCTTTATCCTGCGAAACTTCCTAGGTGCGCAAACGGCCATCAGCCGGGCAGGGCAAATGCCGGATGATATATTTGGCACTTTCGCGCTCGGCATAACATTGGGCTATGCCCCGCTTATAGCCCTGATCCTGCTGGGCGTTCGCGCATCGAGCCCCGGCCCCAACAGATTTGGCGACAGCCCGGTCCGTTTCTGAATCGCTTGCATCTGCCTCGCCCAAGCGTCACAGCGGGCCATGGCACCCAAGAAAAGCCCCGGCCTGCCCAGCGCCGACCAGATTTTGCATTTCATTAAAAATGCGCGCGAACCAGTGGGCAAGAGGGAAATTGCCCGCGCCTTTGCTTTGTCGGGCAGCGACAAAATCGCCCTCAAATCCTTGCTCAAGGATATGGCGAATGATGGCCTGATTGATGCGCCGCGCGCCCGTTCGCTGACCCCTGCGGGCAGCCTGCCCAAAGTCTGCGTGTTGCGCGTCGCCGACCATGACGGGCACAGCATTTTTGCCGTCCCCGAACATTGGCAGGGCGATGGGCCGCCACCGCGTGTCCGCGTCATCGAACAGGGCAAGCGCGGCGCGCTGGGGGTGGGGGACCGCATCCTCGCGCGGATAGAGGAACGCGGCAAAGGCTATGCCGCCCACATCATGCGTCGCCTGCAAGCCGCAAAAGAAGCGATGATTGGTGTTGTTTCAGAGGATATTGGCCCATCCGGTCGGCCGATATTGCTGCTAAAACCCGTCGATCGCCGCCAAAAGCGCGACTGGTTGGTCGAGGATGCGGGGGAATGTGCGCCGGGCGACCTTGTGCTTGCCGAAATGGCGGGACGCCACGGCGTGCGGGTGACCGAACGGCTGGGTGATCCCTTTGCCCCGCGCGCCCTGTCGCTGATCGCCATCCATAAATATGGTATTCCGCACCATTTTGCCGAAGCGGTGATGGCGGAGGCGGAGGCTGCATCGCGCCTGTCGATTGATGACAAGGTGCGGGAAGATCTGACCCATCTGCCGATTGTCGCCATCGACCCGGTTGATGCCCGCGACCATGATGATGCGATTTGGGCAATGGCGGATGATGACCCGCAAAACCCCGGTGGCTGGCGGGCAATCATCGCGATTGCCGATGTGTCGCACTATGTTCGCCCCGGCGGCGCGCTGGATCGGGAGGCGGCACGGCGCGGCAACAGCGTCTATTTCCCCGATCAGGTGGTGCCGATGCTGCCGCATATCCTATCCTCAGGGGTCTGCTCGTTGAAGGCGGGCGAAGACCGCGCCGCCATCGCCTGTCATTTGCGCATCGATGCGGCGGGCAAATTGCTCTCTTGGCGTTTTGCCCGTGCGCGGGTGCGCCTTGCCGCCAACATCGCCTATGAAAAGGCGCAGGCGGCCATCGACGGGGCGGGGGATGCTGTTGATCCAGCATTGCTCGATACGGTGCTGCGCCCGCTCTGGGGCTGCTGGGGCGCGCTGCAAAAGGCGCGCGACAAGCGCGAGCCGCTCGACCTCGACCTCCCCGAACGGCAGATATTGCTCGATGACAAGGGCCGGATTGCCAGCGTCAAATTGCGCGAACGGCTCGACGCGCACCGGCTGGTGGAGGATTATATGATCGCCGCCAACGTCGCGGCGGCCAAGGCGCTGGAGGCGAAAAAATCCCCCTGCATGTACCGCGTCCACGAAGCCCCGACGCGGGAGAAATTGGTGACACTCAAAGAATATCTCGCCACCATGGGGCAGAAATTCGCGCTCGGCCAAGTGGTGCGCCCCGCCATTTTCAACGCGCTGATTGCCCGGGTGGAGGATGCCGACGAACGCCGCCGGGTGATGGAACAGGTGCTACGCAGCCAGACCCAGGCCTATTATGCGCCGGTCAATGCCGGGCATTTCGGGCTAGCGCTCGGCAGTTACGCCCATTTCACCAGCCCCATTCGCCGTTATGCCGACCTCATCGTCCATCGGTCGCTGGTCGGTGCCTATGCGCTCGAAAGCGACAAGCCCGATGTTGCCAAAATCGCCCCCACCACCCGCCTCTCTGACGAAGATGCCGCTGGGATGGCGCGGCTCGGCGAGCGTATTTCCGCCGCCGAACGCCGCGCGATGGAGGCGGAGCGGGAAACGCTCGACCGCTATGTCGCGGCCTATCTGTCCGAACATGTCGGCGATATTTTGCCGGTACGCGTGACCGGCGTGCAGAATTTTGGCCTGTTCGCGACGATCGAGGGACTGGGCGGCGATGCCTTTGTGCCGCTATCGATGCTCGGCAGCGAATTTTTCCATTATGACGAGGCGGCACAGACACTGCGCGGCAGCGACAGCGGCGATATTTTCCGTTCGGGCCAAATGCTCGATCTCCGCTTGGTGGAGGCTAATCCGCTGACCGGCAGCGTGATGATGGCGCACCCCGACGCTGACGACAGTGGCGAGGGCAGGGCGCCCGGAAAATCGCGGGGAAGGCCGATGCAGGGGCGACCGATGCAGGGCAGGCGCGGGCGGCCCAAAAATATCCGCCATCAGGGGCGGCGGCGCTGATTTTTAACTGAGGCGATCTATTTCCGCATCGTCAAGGCCGCCGGGAACCAACATCACCGGTACGGGCAATTGCCCCGCATCATGGCCGGTGAAATGCGCGACCAGCGGGCCGGGCGCACCGCTCGCCGCCATGCCAAGCACCAGCGCCGATATTTCACCATCCTCTGCAATCAGTGATTTGACGATCTGCGCGGCATCCCCCTGTCGCACCGTCACGCGCGGGGTGATACCAAATGCCTCAGCCAATTGCGCGGCGGCAGCGGCGGCCACAAGCTCCCCCTTTTCGCGCGCCTCCGCCTCTATCGTCGCCTGTACCCCGCCCCAAGCGACAAAGGCTGGCTTGTCGGTAACCAGCAGCAAATGGACATTACCGCCGGTGCGCGATGCGCGCCGCCCGGCAAAATGCTGTGCCAGCGCCGATTCCGCGCTGTCATCTATCACGACGAGGTAGGTGCGCATGGCCAACCCCCTTTCCCCTGTTCGACCCCTGCGCGCCAAGGTGCGGCATAGAAAGATTAAACGCAAGCGCCGGTAAAAAATCGGATAAAGGCTTGACCAAAGCCTGCTAAAAAGGTGGAAGGACGCGTGGCGCATGGGGGTAGGATGCCCGCCATGCCGTAACGCCAGATAGGATTGAGCAGATGGCGATCGAACTTAAAATGCCCGCACTTTCCCCGACGATGGAGGAAGGGACGCTCGCCAAATGGCTGGTGAAGGAAGGGGACAGCGTTACCTCTGGCGACCTGTTGGCCGAAATTGAAACCGACAAGGCGACGATGGAGTTTGAAGCGGTCGATGAAGGGGTGGTCAGCAAAATTCTTGTCGCCGAAGGAACCGAAGGGGTAAAAGTTGGCTCGGTCATCGCGCTGATCGGCAGCGATGCCAGCGACGTCGCCAGCGGTGCAAACGCGCCAGCCGCTGCACCAACGCCTGCAGCAACGCCGGCACCAGCCCCAACCCCAGTGCCAATCGCCACACCCGCGCCCGCGCCAATCGCGCCTGCCACCTCGGTCGCCAGTGGTGCGCGCATAAAGGCCAGCCCGCTTGCCAAACGTATTGCGGCGACGCGCGGGGTTGATTTGGCCAGCCTGTCGGGCAGCGGCCCCAATGGCCGGATTATCAAAGCGGATGTTGAGGCTGCGGGCAGCGCCACCGCTGCTGTGCCCCTTGCTCCAGCCGCCACGGCGGCACCCATCGCAGCATCCGCCGCACCGGTCACCGCTGCATCTGCCATCCCCGACTTTGGCATCCCGCATGAGGATATTAAATTGTCCAACATGCGCAAAACCATCGCCAAACGGCTCACCCAGTCGATGGTCGAGGCACCGCATATCTACCTCAGCGTCGATGTTCAGCTTGACGCGCTCCTTAAATTGCGGGGGGAACTCAACACCGGCTTGGCTGACCGTGGGGTCAAATTGTCGGTCAACGACATGCTGATCAAGGCATTGGCGCTGGCGCTCGAAGCGGTGCCGCAATGCAATGTCAGCTTTGGCGGCGATGTGCTGCGCCAATATCATCGCAGCGATATTTCGGTAGCCGTCAGCATCCCCGGCGGGCTGATTACGCCGATCATTACCGATGCAGCATCCAAAAGCCTGTCGAAAATCTCCACCGAAATGGCCGAACTGGCCGAACGGGCAAAGGCGGGCAAGCTGCAACCCCATGAATATCAGGGGGGCACCGCCTCCATCTCCAACATGGGGATGATGGGGATCAAGCATTTCACAGCGGTCATCAACCCGCCACAGGCGATGATTTTGGCGGTTGGGGCAGGGGAAAAACGCCCCTATGTCGTCGATGACGCACTGGCCGTCGCCACCGTCATGACGGTGACTGGCAGCTTTGACCATCGCGCCATCGACGGCGCGGATGGCGCACAGCTTATCAAGATATTCAAGCAATTGGTCGAAAAGCCGATGGGGTTGGTGGCATAATGGCGGACTATGATCTGATCGTCCTCGGCAGCGGGCCGGGCGGCTATGTGGCCGCCATCCGTGCCGCGCAACTCGGCCTCAAGACCGCGATTGTCGAACGGGAAAATCTGGGCGGCATATGCCTCAACTGGGGCTGCATCCCGACCAAGGCACTGCTGCGCTCGGCCGAAATCCTCCATTATATGCAGCATGCCAAGGATTATGGGCTGGCGGCAGAAAATATCCGTGCCGATCTGGACGCAGTGGTCAAACGTTCGCGCGGAGTGGCCAAACAATTAAATCAGGGGGTCACCCACCTGATGAAGAAGAATAAGATCAGCGTCCATATGGGAACGGGCGTGCTGACAGGCCCCACCAGCATCACCGTCAGCAGTGACAAGGGTAGCGAAAATCTGAATGCCAAGCATGTGATTGTCGCCACCGGCGCGCGGGCGCGCGACCTGCCCTTTGCCCCGGCGGATGGAAAGCGTATCTGGACATATCGGCATGCGATGGTGCCCGGCGAAATGCCAACCAAGCTGTTGGTAATTGGTTCGGGCGCAATTGGCGTTGAATTTGCCAGTTTTTACAAGGACATGGGCGCAGAAGTCACCATCGTCGAAATGCTCGACCGGTTGGTGCCGGTGGAGGATGCTGATGTGTCAGCCTTCCTTGAAAAAGCGCTCAAGAAACAGGGCATGACCATTTTAACAGGGGCAGGCGTGCAGGCGCTCAGCAGCGGGGCAAATGGGGTCAGCGCCGAAATCAAGGATCGTGACGGCAAAATCCACAAAATGGATTTCAGCCATGCGATTGTCGCCATCGGCATCGCCCCCAATAGCGAAAATCTGGGGCTGGAGGGGCTGGGCGTCGCCATGACCAAGGGGCACATCAACACCGACGGGCTGTGCCGCACCAATGTGCCGGGGCTGTGGGCAATTGGCGACATTACTGCGCCGCCGTGGCTGGCGCACAAGGCAAGCCATGAGGGGGTCATCGCTGCCGAGGCTATTGCCGCCGAATTGGGCAACAAAGACGTGCATCCGCACCCGATGGATGCCAAAAACATCCCCGGCTGCACCTATTGCCACCCGCAAATCGCCTCGGTCGGCCTGACCGAAGAAAAGGCCAAGGCCGCCGGCCACAAGGTAAGGGTCGGCAATTTCCCCTTCATCGGCAATGGCAAGGCGATTGCGCTTGGCGAAGCGGAAGGTTTTGTCAAAACCGTCTTCGATGCCGACAGTGGCGAATTATTGGGCGCGCATATGGTTGGGGCCGAGGTGACGGAGATGATCCAGGGCTATACCATCGGCAAGACCGCCGAACTGGTCGAAGGCGACTTCATCCATAGCGTTTTCCCACATCCGACGATCAGCGAATCGATGCATGAAGCGGTGCTCGCCGCTTATGGGCGCGCCATCCATATCTGATCGCCCTATCCTGATTATTGCGCTGGCGGCGATTGCCGGCTGCATTTTGCTGGGCTTTGCGGTGCGCGCTGGGTGGCTCGCGCCCGTCGATATGCTGGCGGCGCAGACCATGGGCCGTACCAGCACCAGCGCGCTCGCCCAACCGATGCTGTGGGTCAGCGCGATTGGCGGTGGGCCGATACGCTGGATTTTGGTCACTTTGCTGATCGGCGGCCTGTGGTGGGCGATCAACCGCCGTGCCGCCATGGCGATGCTGATCGCCGCGCTAGGTTCCAATATCGCATCAAGCGCGCTGAAACTGGCCTTTGCCGTGCCACGCCCCGACCTGTTGCCGCACCTTGACCCGGTGGGTAGCCCCAGCTTTCCCAGCGGCCATGCCACCAATGCGGCGGCGGTGTATCTGCTGCTCGCGCTGCTGGCCCCGCCACACTGGCGTATCACCGCCTGTATGGCCGCCGTCGCTGCCATGCTGGTCAACGGCGCATCGCGCATGATGCTCAACGTCCATTGGCTGAGCGACATATTGGGCGGCAGCTTGCTCGGTACCGGCTTTGCTCTCCTCGGCTGGCTATATGTGCGGCGGGATGTCTGGCGCGCTGGCTAATTTTCCAACTAAAGCCTGTCCTACCCACCATATATTTGCCATGCTTGGTGCCAGAAGATCAGCGGGAGGGAATTATATGCCATATCGTGTGAAGTTGCGCAGTTTTCTGCGGCTTTTGGCGGGCACCAGCGCGGTGATATTGGCGGCCCCTTCGGCACAGGCGCAAAGCGATGGAGCGACCCCAAGCCGTGTCATTACCGCTGCGCGGATGATCGACGTTCTGGGCGGCAGGGTGGTCGAATATCCGGCAATATTCGTCGGGTCAGACGGGCGCATCACCCAAATTGCCGACGCGCGCACCGTGCGATGGGGTGCCAATGTCACGCACGTCGACCTTGGCAACCGGACGATATTACCCGGCCTTATCGACATGCACGTCCACCTCGACGGGTTGGCCAATGAAGGGGGCTATAGCAGCTTGCGTCACGGTGACCGCTTCTGGGCCTTTGTCGCGGCGCGCAATGCGCGCGCCATGCTGCAAGCGGGGTTTACCACTGTCCGCAATTTGGGGTCGAGCGATTTGAACGATGTCGGCCTCGCCGAAGCGATTGCGGAGGGGCAGGCGGTCGGCCCACGCATCACCCCCGCCGCTTATGCCTTGGGGGCGACCGGTGGCCATTGCGACGAAACCTATCTGCCCATGTCGCTCCACACCCCGTCGCCGGGGGTTGCGGATGGTCCGACCGAACTGCGCCATCGCGTGCGCGAAATGCGCCGCATGGGTGCGCAGGTGATAAAGGTTTGCGCGACCGGCGGGGGTTTTTCGCGCAATACCGAACCGGGCCAACAGCAGTTGAGTGAGGAGGAATTGCGTGCCATTGCGGAGGAGGCGCATATGTGGGGGATGCAGGTTGCCGCCCATGCCCATGGCGCCGACGGCATAAGGGCCGCCATTCGCGCGGGTATCGATACGATTGAACATGCAAGTTTGGTGGATGCGGAGGGGATACGCCTCGCCGCCGCGCGCGAACGGCCGGTCTGGTTCTCCATGGATATTTTCAACACCGAATATACGCAGGCCGAAGGGGCACGAAACGGGGTGATGGAGGATAATTTGCGCAAGGACCGCGACGTTGCGCAAATCCAGCGTGATAATTTCCGTCGGGCTTTGCAAGCCGGGGTGCGCATGGTTTTTGGCAGCGATGCAGGGGTTATGCCGCACGCGACCGCGGGCGGGCAATTTCGCTATATGGTCGAATATGGGATGACGCCGATGCAGGCGATCCAAGCGGCAACCCGCAATGCGGCAGAGGCATTGCACCGCGAAGCCGACGTCGGCGCAATCGCGGTGGGCCGCTATGCCGATATTATCGCGGTCGACGGCGACCCGCTGAGCAATATCCGCGAATTGGAAAGCGTCGATGCGGTCGTGCAGGGTGGGCGCCTGATTGCCCCCGACCCGGCAATGGAATGAAGATCAGCCGCGCAACCGGTCAATAGCCTGCGCCAGCGCGACATAGGATTTGCCAATATCGCTCGACAACAGGGTGACCGCCAATTGCTGCCCGTCCCGCCGGTCAATGACCGCGCGCAACATCGCTTCGAAATCATGGATGTAACGGTTGACGAGCGCGCGAAAATCATCGTCCGCATCATAGGATTTGCGGATAGTGCGGGCATCGCTGTTCGACAGCAATTTGAAGGCGCGACGGGCAAAAATGCTGCGGTCGCCCTTTAGATAGGATTCCCAAGTCTGATCGGCGACATCTACATCAATTAATTTTGTTAAATCAATGGCTTGTGATTGCAGGGATTCGGTCAGCGTCGTCAATTGGCGCGCCAAAGTCTCACCCTGCGCCGCTTCTATATTCTCGGCAACGCTTTGCGCTCTCGCCTCCAGCGCCGCGCTTGAATCGGCGATGGTGATAAGCTGGCGCATCAATTTTTCGGTCGCGCTTTGTGCCGCCTGTGCCGCGCTGTCACCCGCCGTGCGAATCTCGGCCAATTGGCTGTGCAGCGCCGCCTGTCCGGCACGGGCAATTGCATCGTCCACGGCCTTTGCCACCGCTTCGCCTGACCCGCTGGCCAGCGCTTCAATGGCAGCATGCGCCTGTTGCTGCACCGCCGCCAACTGGCTTTCCATGCTGCGCAATTTGTCGGCAACGGCACTGGTGCCATCGCTCGACAGCGCATCGAGCGCTTGGCCGATGGCGGCAATTCGCGCTTCGAGCAGGCTCAGCCGTTCGCCCTCTGCTGCGCTCGCCGCGGCGGCGGCATCAACACGATCGGCCAGATGATTTTCCTGCACCGCCAGATTTTCGCCGACGCTGCGCAACCGGCCAACCAGCGCATCGACGCGAATCCCGCTGCTGTCGAGGATTTGGGGCAGCGCGCTCGCCGTCTCGACATTTGTCGCCAATTGCTGGTGCAGCGCCGCGACATGGCCGGGGATTTGTTCGGCAACGTCGCGGCGCAATCCTTCGACCAGCGCCGCAAGATTTTCTGCCCGCTCGGCATAGTCGCTGGTTTGGCTGGATGCGGCGCGATGCGCATTGTCGAGCGCGGTATAGCGGTCGAGCAATATTGCCAATTGTGCATCCATGGCGGCAAGCTTCGCCGCGTTGGATGTGCTAATCTGTTCAAGCTTGTCGTTGGTGCTGGTGACCAGTGCAGCAAAAGCCTGTTCGAGCGCCAAGCCCTGCGCCGTGCTGTCGCTGAGGCTTTGGTGGAGTGCGCAGCTACTGTCTTGCGTTCGGGCAATTGCCCCATCCATCGCCGCGATCTGTTCGCTCGTCGCAGTGTCCGCCGCTTGGCGGAGCGCGCCAACCCTCGCTGCACTGTCCCCGACCATTTGTTCGAGTGCGGCGGTAAGTTCGGCCACCATGGCCAGCGCGGCATCGCGCTGTGCGCTAACCTCTGCGGCGAAACGCGCACCAGCATCTGCGGCGGCATCTTGCGCGGATTGGGTGCCGATGCGCAAATCGTCGATATTCTGGCGCAACCGGTCACCCGCCGTCGATGCGCTGATGCCTGCTGCTTCCATCTCGGTGCGCAGCGCAGCAACCTGCGCCTCCATCGCGCCGCCATGTTGATAGGCAAGTTGCCCAGCCTCCCGCATAGTGTCGGCGGCACGGCTCGCCACCGCATCCACCTTGGGCAGCGCGACGTTCATCGCGTCCATGGCGCGCGCTGCCGCCTCACTTTTGGTGCTTACGCTGGTGGCGATTGCATCCACCTTTGCCATCGCATCGGAAATTGCATCGCTGTCACTGACTAGCTGGCGTGATGCTGCGCTGCTGCTCGTCGCAATCGCCCGCGCCATTTCATCCAGCCGCAATTGCGCGTTCGCCCACGCGATATTCACCGTCTCCAGCCGCTCGACGAGCGCCCCATGCGCAACATCGACCCGCGCCAGCGCGCGCAAATGCCGCTGCGTGGCCGACGCCGAACGCATATCGACGATAAGCATGAGGAGGAGGAGGAGGGCGATGGGCGCAGCCAGCGCTCCCACCCAAGCGGGCAAGGCATCGGGCGCGGGCAGGGTACGGAAACCACCGCTTGCCAGCCACCCTATATAGGCGGCCCAGCCAAGCGACAATACGGCCGCGCTCCAATATGGCCAGTTGAGGGCGTTCGGCGTTTCGGGCGGGCTATCTTCCTCTGCGCCAATCCACAAAGGCGCAGCTTGATCGACCGGCGATATTGTTTCGACCGCCGGTTCCGCAGAAACCTCAATGGGCGCATCGACAGGTACATCTGCTGCCGCCCGCTGGCGATTGCGGCCATCCTTTGGGTGGATGCCGACGATTTTGCGCGTTTCGCTCATGGCTGCAGCATAACATGGTTAAACCATGTCGCCATGCCTTTTCGTATCGGCCCATTTGACAGCTTTCTGGCACCTGCAACGCCAGTTCAACCAATGTTCACGCCCATTGCGCGATGGGGTGCGGCGAAGCGTGCTTGACGCGGCTGGAATCTGGGTGAAGAGGGGCGTAAAGCGACGTTCATTCGTGATTTTGCCGGATGGTTTTTGCCACCGGAAGGGAAGGAAAAGCATGAAACGGAAAATTTGGGTTGCCGCAATGACTGCCACCATGTTGGTCGGCCTTACCACCACCGCATCGGCACAGGAACGTCAGCGCAACCGGCGCGGCAATGCCGAACAGGCAGCCCCCGCAACACCTGCCGTGTCGCGGGAGTTTGCGACTGCCTTTGGCCCGCTGCAAACCGCGCTTGGCGCGCGTGATTGGGCAACTGCCGACACTGCCTTGGCGACCGCACGTGCCGCAGCAACCAACCCTTATGAACAATATCTGGTGGCACGCGCCGATTTGATGATTGGTAGCGGCCAGCAAAATCAGGCGCGCCAAGCGGCGGCTGCCGACGCCATCATGGCCAGCAATGGCGTGCCCGACACCGAAAAGGCGCAGATTTATGTGATTACAGCACAGCTCGCCTATAATGCGCGCAATTTCGCCGCAGCGGCGGAACGTGCCGCGCTCGCCGCCACCGCCGGGGCGACCAACGATCAATTGCCCTTGCTGCGCATGTCGGCACTGTTTGAAAGCGGGAATGCCGACGGTGCGCTTGGCTATTTCCGCGAGTTGGAGGGCGCGGCCGCCGCGCATGGGCACCACGCACCCGATGCCATTTATGGTATGGTGGGGCGCAATTTGCAGGAACTGGACCGCACCAGCGACCTGTTGCCGGTGTTGATTGACCGGGCCAGCTACTACCCCAATGAATCGAATATGCGCGCCGCAATCCTGTCGGTGTTGCAGTCCGCGCCGGATGACACATCGCTGTCGATGGACATGCTGCGCCTGATGCATGCAGCAGGGGCAATGAATGATCGGCGCTTTTATGTCGAACAAATCTCCAACCTTGCAGAGGCTGGGCTGCCCAACGAAGCCTTGATGATGATTCAGGCCGGGCGTGCCGCCAACCTCATCCCGGCGGGCGACCCCACGTTTACGGAGGTGGAAGCGACGCAGCGCGGCAAGCTCGCCGAAGACCGTGCCTCACTCCCCGCCGGTGAGCGGCGCGCGGCAGCGGCACCGGATGGCCGTCTGGCGCGGCTGATGGGTGATGCCTATTACAGCTATAGCGACTATCCCAAGGCGGAGGCGATGTATGCCATGGCGCTGACCAAAAGCCCGACGGATGCAGACCTCCTCAACATGCGGATTGCGATTGTGCGCTTTGCGGCGGGCAATAGTGACGGTGCGTTGCAGGCATTGGCACTAGTGACCGGGCCAACGCGCGGAAATGCCGCGCGGCTGTGGGCTGGCTTCATTCGCGGTCGCCAAGCAGCCGCAGCCCCTGCGGCAACGCCTGCACCGGCAGCGCCAACTACGCCGACGACGACCAACTAAGTTTTGGGATATATATGTGGGCGGGGGTTTCGACCTCCGCCCAATTTTTACGCTAATAGATCGTCGCTGATCGGTACGCCGGGTGCCTGTTTCGATTTGCGGATGGTGAGCGAGGTTTTGACGCTGCTGACATTGGGTGCCGATGTGAGTTGCGAGGTCAAAAAGCGTTGAAAGCTCTGCAAATCGCGGGCTACAATCTTCAAAATAAAGTCAATTTCGCCATTGAGCATGAAGCATTCGCGCACTTCGGGCAGCGCGGCAATGTGCGTTTCAAAAGCTTCCAGGTCGGATTCGGCCTGGGACCGCAGGCTAACCATTGCAAAGACGGTGATGGTATAACCCAATTTGGTGGCGTCGAGGTCGGCGTGATAGGCGCGGATAACGCCATCCTCCTCCAATGCGCGCACCCGCCGCAAACAGGGCGGCGCGGTCAACCCGACACGCCCCGCCAGATCGACATTGGTCATCCGCCCGTCATCTTGAAGCTCGCGCAAAATGCGGACATCGATTTGGTCGTATTTTCCAGCCGCCATCCGAAACATCCGATTAGATTTGTTGCCCCAGTCATAATAATATTTCTGCAAATTGCAATTGTCCCACAATGCGACGGCTTTATCCTACCATCTATCGCAAACGCGCCGTTCATTATAACGCTTGGCCGAATCCATGAGGAAGGCGCCACGTGCGTTTTGATGATCGTCTCGACACAATTTTATCGATAAATCCGGACATTGCCTCTGGACGCTTTGCCATGTGGCGGCAATTGGTCGATATGTTGGCGCAGACGGGGCGCGACATGCCCGATGCGCTTGCCAGCCGCTGCCTAACCATATTGGCGCGTCTCCAGCCAGAGGTGGAACCAGCCGCACAGATTACCGCCATCGAATCGCTGGGCCCACGGCTCGGCTATCCGCCGCTGGTGGCGCTATTTTGCAAGGGGCCGACACCGGTCGTTCGCGCCGCCATGGCCACCGCGCAGATGGCGGATTCCGAATGGCTGGCGCTGCTGCCCGACTGCGGGCCACTTGGACGGTCGATATTGCGCCAGCGCCATGACCTGTCGGGTGCACTCGCGCGGGGGTTGGCCAGCTTTGGGACGCAGGATTTTGCGCTCCCCAAACCTGCGCCAGCGCAGGACGCACCATCCGATATTGCCGCATTGGTACGGCGGATTGATGATTATCGCGCGCGGCGAACGACGGGGGAGGGCGCGGACCATGGTGCCGTATCTTCTGTCCAGATACGCATTGATACCGATGGCTTGGTGCGTCACGTCGAGGGTGGATATCGCGCGCAATTTGTCGGCATCAGCTTGAACGAACCGGCGGATGCGGGCGATTTTGGATGCGATGCCGGGGTGGCGCGGGCATTTGGCAAACGCGCGCCCATTCGGATGGGACGATTGGCGCTACCTTCGGTGGCGGAAGGGCAGGGGATTTGGCAATTGGATGCCGACCCAATTTTCGAGTCGGCAACAGGAAGATTTGCGGGCTATCGCGGTCAAATCCAGCCATTGGAACCGCAAAACGCCGCCGCTCCTGTCGAAGCTGATGCGCCCGTTGCCGATTCTATGCGTCAATTGGTGCATGAACTACGCTCCCCACTCAATGCGATCAGCGGTTTTGCCCAATTAATCCACGGCCAGTTTTTCGGGGCAGTCGATGTGCCCTACCGGGATCTCTCTGCCCGGATCATGCAGGATGCAACGCTGCTCACCGCCGCGCTCGAAGATATCGACTTGGCGGCCCGGCTCGACATGGGCCGTGTCCAGCTCGAAAGTGGTGCCAGCCTGTGCGATGATGCATTGCACGCAGCGATCAGCGCGGAGGCTGCGCGGCGACTACCCGATGGCCTGCCCGTGCAGTTGACGCACAGCCGTGCCAACATCAGCCTTGCGGTCGGGGATGCCACACTCGAAATGCTGTTGCCCCGTATGATCCGTGCGACGTTGGCAGCGCCGGGGGCGTCTGGGCTGGCGGTTGACGTGGCAATATTGGACGACGCCGCAAAGATCACCATGCATCCGTTAACCGGGGAGTTGGCGCAAGGTCCCGCCAAGGCCGACGGATATCAGCTGTCGGGTGAATTGACCGATCGGATATTGTCAAAGCTGGCAATATTGGCGGGTGGGCATTTTGAACAGGTGGGTGTGCAATGCATCTTAACCCTTCCCCTGTTAGGGGCGGTGCATGAACGATTCGGCGCACAGCGGAACTAGCTGCGCTGCCATGCTGATTCGAAGGATGCGATGCGCGAACCAGCGACATTTGATGCGGATTTTGGCCCGCGATTTTGCCTGACGGTCGATACGGAGGAAAGTTTCGACTGGGGCGGCCCCTTTTCGCGCGTGGACCACCACTGCCGCGCTGTCCCCGCTTTGGCACAGGGGCAGGCATTTTTCGCCGCCGCACATGTCACCCCCACCTATTTCATGGATTATCCGGTGGCGACCAATGCCGAATGTCGCGCCGCTTTGGGCAGCGCCTTTGCCGACGGCAGTGCAGAGGCTGGCACGCACTTGCACCCTTGGGTGACCCCGCCTTATGCCGAAGCGGTCAACCCGGTAAACAGCTATGCAGGCAATCTGTCCGTACATCTCGAAGCGGAAAAGCTTGCTTCGACGACCAGTGCCATTGCCGATAATCTGGGTGTCCGCCCCAAAGTCTATCGCGCGGGCCGATATGGCATTGGGCCCAACAGCCACCAGATATTGCGGGATGCAGGCTATATCGTCGATTCCTCGATTCGCCCCCTTTTTGATTATCGCGATCAAGGTGGGCCGGATTTCACTCAGGAAGGCTGCACCCCATGGTGGACAGATGCGCAGCGCCAATTGCTCGAGGTGCCGCTGACCACTTGCTATCTGGGCTGGGGGGCAAAACGCTGGGGCGCAGCGCTTTATCCTGCGCTTGCCAAGCGCAAGCTCGGCATGGCTCTAGCGGCACGTAGTGGGATGTTGAGCCGCATACCCCTGACGCCAGAGGGAACGCCTGCACGGCTGGCTTGCGCGGCGATTGATCAAGCGCTGATCGAAAAATTGCCTGTGCTGGTGCTTTCCTTTCACTCACCGTCACTTGCTGTTGGCGGCAGCCCCTATGTCCGCGACGCCAGCGACCTTAAGCAATTTTACCGCTGGTTCGACACCGTCTTCAACCATATGGCTCAGCGCGGCGTGCGCGCCAGCCACTTGGCCGAAATATATCAAAAGGTGCGCCAGCCGACATAATCATTGCCAGCGCGTCCGCTCTTCGTCTATCGGCGCGCGGACGCAAGTTTGGCGATGGCGTGGGCCTGTAGCTCAGTTGGTTAGAGCTGGCCGCTCATAACGGCTAGGTCGCGGGTTCGAGTCCTGCCGGGCCCACCAACGTCAACGGCGTCGAATGAAAAGGTCGGGGAGTAGCGCAGCCTGGTAGCGCATCTGCTTTGGGAGCAGAGGGTCGCAGGTTCGAATCCTGTCTCCCCGACCAATTCCTATCTGTCTGATGTTTCCGCAGCGGTCGCAGTGGTGGTTGCACCAGACTGGCCATCCTCCGCCTGCATTTTGTCGAGCGCGGCGCCAGCGTCCCGTTCTGCAGCTATAACTGCTGCATCGGCTGCTTTCTCAATGGACTGCGCGCGGGCTTCCGCCTCTGCATCGAGCTTGGACGGGTCAGCCACATTGCGATCCTCGTCGCCCGAACCGCAAGCGGCGAGCAACAAGAATATGCCTGCCGCCAGTCGCCTCACTGGCCTGGGCCCAATGTTTCCGGCGCATTGGCGAGCAGCGACAATGTCACCACCCATGCGGCGACATTTTGCGCAATTTGCTGCGGGTCGATTTTGTCGAGCGTGTCATCGGGGGTGTGATGGATGTCGAAATAGCGGGTGCCATCCTGCTCCAAATCAATCACCGGAACGCCAGCGGCGGCAAGCGCGCCAATATCTGCACCGCCACCTGCCGGGCTATTGCTACGTCCAATGCCCAGCGGGGCGAGGTAATTGGCGATACGCGTATTGAGCGCCGCAGCCGTTGCCGGGAGCTTGAAGGAAACGCGCCAGACACGATCTGCACCGAAATCCGATTCAAGCGCGACAGCGTGATTGTCATGTGCATGCGCCACACCATAAGCGCGCCCGCCATGAACCCCCACTTCCTCTGCCCCGGCGAGGAGCAGGCGTATCGTGCGGCGTGGCTGACCCATCGCTGCCACCCGTTGCGCCGCAGCAGCGATGATGGCGCAACCCGCGCCATCGTCGATGGCACCGGTTGCCAGATCCCATGAATCGAGGTGGCAGGCAGCAACCACAATGCCCGCAGATGGGTCGCTGCCCGGCACTTCGGCGATCACATTGCCCGATGTCTGTTGCCCGAGGTTGCGCGGCGTCAGGTTCAACCGGATGCGCACCGGCCCATCACCATTGGCGGCCATCCGTTCGATTAAATCGGCATCCGGGTTGGAAACCGCTGCGGCGGGGATGGGTGTGACGCCAGCGGGGAAATTGGTGTTGCCCGTATGCGGATTGCGGTGATTATCGGTGCCAACCGAACGAATGACAATCGCACTTGCCCCGCGCGCTGCCGCGCGCCCCGGCCCTGTGAAACGCACGACGCCAAAGGCCCCGTAGGATGAACCATCCTGTGTGCGTTCCATATCATGACCGATGTAGATTATTTTGCCGCGAATGGCGCTGTCAGGTGCCGCATCAAAAGCGGCAAGGTCGTGGAAAACAACCAATTCCCCTTCCATCCCGCCTACAGGCGTTGCCGCACTATTCCCCAGCGCAGTGACCGCCATAGGTTGGACGCGTGGCGAAATGATGGATGCCGTTTCTTCACCACGCACCCATGTCGGCATCTGAAATTCTTCGACCCGCACATTGGCAAAGCCCATGGCGTTCAGCCGAGCAACTGCCCAAGCGCGTGCGCGCGCCTCTGCCTCCGTCGCGGCCTGACGCGGGCCGACTTGGCTGGTCAGGTCGGCAACGAAATCAAACGCTGTTTCGTCGCGCAATGCTGCATCGCGCGCCACCGCCAGCGCATCAGGCGCGCTTTGCGCCTGCACCGGCGCGGCGATCACTGCTGCCGAAAGCATGAGGGATGCAAGCGCTGCCGAACGCGCTCGCGGGGCGAAGTTGGGGAGGGTGCGAATCATGGCGCACTTTCTTGCGCGTCAAGAGGCAAAGCACAAGCCTGTGTCCACAAATGTCAACTTGCGCTTGATTGCCATCGCGGCACGCGCTTGCTAGAGGCGCGCCGCATCATTCACCCGCCATTTGCAGCAAAGAGGATCAGGCATGGCCGCGCAATATAGTTTTGTCATGAAGGGGATGACCAAGAGCTTCCCTGGCGCGCCCAAGCCGGTGCTGAACAATATCCATCTGCAATTTTACCCCGACGCCAAAATCGGCATCGTTGGTCCCAATGGCACGGGTAAATCGACGCTGATGAAAATCATGGCTGGGATTGACAAGGATTTCACCGGCGAAGCCTGGGCGGGGGAGGGGATTAGCGTCGGCTATCTCCCCCAAGAACCGCAACTCGACCCCAACAAGACGGTCAAGGAAAATGTCATGGACGGTGTGCGTCCGGTCGCCGACATGCTCGACCGTTTCAACGAAATCAGCGCAATCATGGGCGACCCGCCTGCCGATTGCGATTTTGACGCGCTGATGGCCGAAATGGGCGATTTGCAGGAGAAGATTGACGCGGTCGATGGCTGGACGCTCGACAACCAGCTCGAAATCGCGATGGAGGCGCTGAATTGCCCGCCGGGGGATTGGCCGGTGCATGACCTGTCGGGTGGCGAGAAACGGCGCATCGCGCTGACCCGCCTGTTGCTCGAAAAACCGGATATTTTGCTGCTTGACGAGCCGACCAACCATCTTGATGCCGAAAGCGTTGCGTGGCTTGAACAACATTTGGTCGATTATCCGGGCAACGTCATCCTCGTTACCCACGACCGCTATTTCCTCGACAATGTCGTCAACTGGATACTCGAACTCGATCGGGGCCGCTATTTCCCCTATGAGGGTAATTATTCGACCTATTTGGAGAAAAAGGCCAAACGGCTCGAACAGGAAGCACGCGAAGACGCCGGACGGCAAAAGGCGATCAAGGACGAATTGGAATGGATTCGCCAGTCGCCCAAGGCGCGGCAAACCAAGTCCAAAGCGCGTGTGCGTGCGTTTGATGAGCTGGTCGCAGCGCAGGAAAACCGCACCCCCGGCAAGGCACAAATTCTCATCCAAATCCCGGAACGGCTCGGCGGTAAGGTGATAGAGGTAAAGGGCATTTCCAAGGCCTATGGCGACAAGCAGCTTTTTTCCGACCTCAGCTTCCTCTTGCCACCGGGCGGTATCGTCGGGGTGATCGGCCCCAATGGTGCGGGTAAGACCACCTTGTTCAAACTGCTCACCGGCAAGGAACAGCCCGACAGCGGCAGCATCGACATCGGGCCAACCGTCCAGATGGGCTATGTTGATCAGAGCCGCGATGCGCTCGACCCCAATAAAAATGTGTGGGAGGAAATTTCCGGCGGTCATGAACTGATGACCATCGGCAAGCATGAGATGCAGACCCGCGCCTATGTCGGTGCGTTCAATTTCAAGGGCAGCGACCAGCAGAAAAAGGTTGGCCAATTATCGGGCGGTGAACGCAACCGCGTGCATATGGCCAAGATGTTGAAACAGGGCGGCAATGTCCTGTTGCTCGACGAACCAACCAACGACCTCGACACCGAAACGCTGGCTGCTTTGGAAGAAGCGTTGGAAAGCTTTGCCGGTTGCGCGGTGGTGATCAGCCACGACCGTTTCTTCCTCGATCGTTTGGCAACCCATATCCTCGCTTTTGAGGGCGACGGGCATGTCGAATGGTTTGAAGGCAATTTTGAATCCTATGAGGAGGATAAATTGCGCCGACTGGGTGAAGATGCCCTCAAACCCGGGCGATCTTCCTACAAGAAGCTGACGCGCTAAGGCCGATCAGGCGGCCGGTGCAAATTGGCCGGTCGCCTCATCCAGCAGGTGCAATACGCCGTCGCGTACGGCAAAATAGCTGCCGATCAGCCGCAATTTCCCCTTGGCCTCCAGCGCATGGACGCAAGGAAAACTGCGCAAATTGGCTAGGCTGACCCCGACGGTCGCAAACTCCATTGCGCGTGCTGCCTCTGCACTGTGAATGTCCGGGTGCGCACGCACCACTTTTTCACGCTCTGGCGCGAGCATCGCGATCCAATCGGCAATGAAGCCACCCTCTCCGGGGGCGGCGCCCGCCAGATTTTGGTGCAAGGCGGCATTGCACCCGCCGCAACTGCCATGCCCCATGACAACGATTTCTTCGACCCGCAGAAATTGTACCGCAAATTCGAGTGCCGCCGAAACCCCGTGCCGCCCGGGTGTTGTTTCAAAGGGTGGCACCAATGCACCAACATTGCGGACGACGAAAATCTCCCCCGGGTGGGTATCAAAAATCTGTGCTGGGTCGACCCGGCTGTCCGAACAGGCGATGACCATGACGCGCGGGTTCTGTCCTTCACGCAGTTGCGCCCAGCGATCACGCTGCCCCGCCCAATTTTGGCTGCGGAACCGGCGATAGCCCGCCAGCATTTCGTCAAATCCGGTCATGATGGTCATGGCGACGCCCATAGAGGGGGATATGACGGTTGAGAAGGGGGGCAGGCGGCGCTATGGCGCGGCGATGGCCAGTAATGCTCCCCAAGGCGCACCGCGCACCCGCAAACCCGACTGGATTCGGGTCAAGGCACCGACCAGCCATGGCGTTTCCGAAACGCGGCGGTTGATGCGCGATTTAAACCTCCACACGGTTTGTGAGGAGGCGGCGTGCCCCAATATCGGGGAATGCTGGACCAAAAAACATGCGACGGTGATGATTTTGGGCGACACCTGCACCCGCGCCTGCGCCTTTTGCAACATCAAGACCGGGATGCCGCGTGCCGTCGACCCGCTGGAACCTGAACATGTGGCGCGTGTCGCCGTCACCATGGGTTTGTCGCACATCGTCATAACCTCGGTCGACAGGGACGATCTGCCTGATGGCGGGGCGAGCCAGTTCGTCAAGGTGATAGAGGCGTTGCGCCGCGATGCCCCGCAAACGACGATTGAGATTCTGACCCCCGACTTCCGCAACAAGCCGATGGCGGCGGTCGAAGCGATCATCGCCGCCCGCCCCGACGTCTATAACCATAACCTCGAAACCGTCCCCCGGCTCTATCCGACAATCCGCCCGGGCGCGCGCTATTATGCCTCGCTGCGCCTGCTCGAAAGCGTCAAGCGCATGGACCCCAGCATTTTCACCAAGTCCGGTATCATGCTTGGCCTTGGCGAAGAACGGATGGAGGTGCATCAGGTGATGGACGATATGCGCAGCGCCGACATCGATTTCCTGACCATGGGGCAATATCTGCAACCCACGCCGCGTCACGCCAAGGTGGTTGATTTTGTGACGCCCGATGCCTTTGCCGCTTATGCGCAAATTGCCCGTGCCAAGGGGTTTTTGCAGGTCGCATCCTCCCCACTCACCCGGTCTTCCTATCACGCGGGGGAGGATTTTGCCCAAATGCGCGCAGCACGCGCCGCACAATTGGCGAAAATCGGCTGATGCCCAGCCACAGCGATGTGCGCCACCTGCCGTGGCGCGCCGAACAAATCTACGCGCTGGTCGCTGACGTTGCGCGCTACCCCGAATTTATCCCTTGGATCCACGCCGTGCGCATCCGCGATGCCAATGCTGCGGATATGCATGCGGACGTGATTGTCGGCTACAAGGGGCTGCGCGAACAATTTACCAGCCATGTGCATTTTGAACCGCACCAGCGCATCTATATCGACTATGTCGCGGGCCCACTCAAACACCTCCACAATGAATGGCGGTTTGAGGATGTGGGGGAGGGGTGCCGCGTCCATTTCAGCGTCGATTTTTCATTCAAGAACAGCATGTTCGAAATGATGGCCGCACAATTGTTCGAAAGCGGGGTGCGCAAATTGACCGCCGCATTCGAAGAACGCGCCGCTGCCCTTTATGGCAATAATAATGACAAGGCGAATAATGTCGCTTGATGGCGAATAAGGCTGCGCCCCAAATTGTCATCGAATTGCTGCCGCCAATGTGGAATATCCGTCACCGCCTGTCCGCGTAATGCGCGTGCAAAATCAACCGTGCCCACCGGCTTGTCGATGCTGCCGCCGAGCGGCCCGGCGACCCCCGAAATGGCGACCGCAATATCGGCATCGCCGCGCAGGGCCGCACCATGCGCCATATATTGCACCACCTGCTGCGACACCGCGCCATATTGGTCGATGATCGCGGGCGGGACACCGACCAACTGTATCTTGGCGGCATTGGCATAAGTGACAAAGCCCGCGACAAAGGCGGCGCTGCTCCCCGAAATATCGGTGAGTGCGGCCGCAACCAGCCCGCCGGTACAGCTTTCAGCAAGCGCAATGGTGCGCCCTGCCGCTGCATTCTCAGATATGACCCGCGCCGCGAGCGCGTGGATCTGGCCATCCGGGTCATGGAGCGCCGATAGCTGGTTCATGGAACATCCCAAACTTGCGCCGAAACGCTGGCTTGCGCCGCAATCCCTTCGCCACGGCCGGTAAAACCCAGTCGCTCGCTGGTCGTTGCCTTTAGCGATATGCGCGCCAGCGGCAGCCCCAATATTTCCGCCAATCGGGCGCGGATGGCTTCGCGATGCGGACCGATTTTGGGTGCTTCGCAGATGATCGTCGCATCGACATGGGTGATGCGCACGCCCGCCATCGCCGCCCATTGCATCGCATGGCGGACAAATTGGTCGGATGCGGCACCGCGCCAACGCGGGTCACTCGGCGGAAAATGCTGGCCAATGTCGCCTGCGGCCACCGTGCCCAATATGGCATCGGTAATGGCATGGAGCAGGACATCGGCATCGCTATGTCCGTCGAGCTTTTGGTGGTGCGGCACAAAATATCCGCCGAGCCACAGCCCATCCCCTGCAACCAGCCGATGGACGTCAAAACCGCTGCCAACAACGCTGATCCGCGCCTGCCCTAGCATCGCCCCCACACGCTCCAAATCGCCAATATGGGTGATTTTGCCGAGCAGAGGGTCCCCTGAAACCAACGCCACTTTAGCACCCGTGGCACGGAGCATCTGCGCATCGTCCCCGGCATCGGGGCCGGCCCAGTTCGCATGGGCGGCGATAATTTGCGCCGCAACAAATGCTTGCGGGGTTTGCACCCGGGCCAAATTTTCCCGGCGTGCATAATCGCCAAGCCCGTCCATCACTTCGGCCACACTATCGGCAATGGGGATGGTCGGCACCGCGCCCGGAGCGCCCGCATCCAGCGCACCAAGCAAACGGTCGATCACCGCCCCGTGCAGGCCGGGCCGCGCCGCATCATGGATCAACACATAAGGTGCATCGGTGACGGCATCAGCCCCCAATGCTGCCAAGCCCGCCGCAACCGATGCTTGGCGGCTATCGCCCCCGTGGACGATTTTTACGCGGCCCGCCGCAATTGCTTCGGCGGTGCCGAAATGATCGGCTGGCACGACAAGGATGATTTGGGTGCAGCGGGGGTGCGCCGCAAAGGCGTCGATACTCCACGCCAGCACCGGCTTTGCCCCCAACAGCGCAAATTGCTTTGGTTGGGCAAGGCCGCTGCGCGAACCCGTCCCGCCCGCAACGATGATCGCGGCAAATTTTCCTTCGGCCTCCATGCCAACGCCTCTAGCGGGGCACGCGACAAAGCGAAAGGCGCAGCTTGCCCCGGTGTTGCACAAAATTCGTGCATATTTGTGCGTTGCACCATGCCTGATTTTCAGGCAAAGGCGGGAAATGCTCAAGCCCATCCATATCGGCCCGGTCACCATCGACAAACCGGTCATATTGGCACCGATGACCGGCGTCACCGACATGCCGTTCCGCACGCTGGTGCGCCGCTATGGTTCGGGGCTCAATGTCACCGAAATGATCGCCAGCCCGGCTATGATCCGCCAAACGCGGCAATCGCTGCAAAAATCGGCATGGCACGCCAGCGAAGAACCCGTGTCGATGCAGCTTGCCGGATGTGATCCCGCTGAAATGGCGGAGGCGGCCAAGCTGAACGCCGATCGCGGTGCCGCCATCATCGACATCAACATGGGCTGCCCCGTCAAGAAAGTGGTCAATGGCGATGCGGGATCGGCATTGATGCGGGATTTGCCGCTCGCCGCACGGCTAATAAAGGCGACGGTTGAAGCGGTTGATGTCCCGGTCACGGTCAAAATGCGGATGGGCTGGGATGATGCCAGCCTCAACGCGCCCGAACTTGCCCATATTGCCGAGGATTTGGGCGCAAAGCTGATCACCGTCCATGGCCGGACGCGGTGCCAAATGTATCGTGGCAGCGCCAATTGGGCCTTTGTCGCCAAGGTCAAGCAAGCGGTCGGCGTGCCGGTCATCGTCAACGGCGATATTTGTTCGGTGGAGGATGCGCAAAACGCCCTTAATCAAAGCGGGGCGGATGGCGTGATGATCGGCCGGGGCGCCTATGGACGCCCATGGTTGTTGGCGCAGGTGATGGCTGCGTTGCAGGGGGCGACCAACGTGCCTGATCCCGGCATTGACGAACAATATGCGCTGATCGTTGAGCATTATCATGCGATGATCGACCATTATGGCGAAGCGACAGCCGTGCCGATCGCGCGCAAACATATCGGCTGGTATACCAAGGGACTGCACGGGTCGGCGGAGTTTCGCAATCGTGTCAACCTCATGCCAAATGCATGTGATGTGCTGGGTGCGCTGGAACAATTTTATGCGCCCTGGCTGCAGCGTGCTGCAGCATAGGCGGCGCAATGGCGACGGTTGCACCCTTGGACAAAGCTGCTGACCATGCGGCGTGGCAAGGCGAAATGTTCGATGGGCTGCCGCTCGCTGCATATATTATCGGCAATGCTGGTCAGATTTGGGATGTAAATGCTGCGGCTGAAGCTTTGTTCAACCGTTCGCGCGGCGCGATGGTCGGCAAAAATGCAGGGCAATGGATTGACCTTGGCAGCGCGGGCAGTTTTGACGTTTGGGCAGCGGACGCCGCACAGCCCGCCACTGCTTTTAGCGCCAATATCCATGTGACGGATGGGCGGGTGGTGCAGGCTGACCTGACCCTTGGTGCCGCGCAACAGGGCTGGCGCCTCCTCCTCATCCATGTAACCGCACGCGGTGGCAGGGGGCCATTGCGCCAACCGGGGGCAGGGGCCCGCAGCGCGACCGCCGCAGCCGCGATGCTGGCGCACGAGGTTAAGAACCCGCTTTCGGGCATCCGGGGTGCGGCGCAATTGCTGGCGCGGGACGGCGACGACACACAGCGGCGTGCGTTATCCAACCTCATCGTGGGGGAGGTTGACCGGATCGCGGCGTTGATTGATTCGATGCAGGATTTTACGCGCGATGCGCCTGTCGCCACATCGCCCGTCAATATCTACCCCGCCATTCGTCAGGCCTGCGAAGTTGCCCGAAAGGGCTTTGCTGCGGATGTCCGGTTGGAAGAGGATTTTGACCCCTCGCTTCCGCAAGTGCATGCCAACCATGATGCGTTGGTGCAAATTTTGCTCAACCTCCTGAAAAATGGCGCCAGAGCAGCGGGGAAGGGCGGTTCATTGCGGCTTCATACGGCGTTTCGTCCGGGTATTTTGCGCGCAGATGATGCGCGCGCCCTGCCGATTGAGATCGCCGTGCTCGACAATGGGCCGGGGATCGACGCGGCATTGGGCGATTCCATTTTTGACCCCTTTGTCAGCGGAAATTCGGATGGTCAGGGCCTGGGCCTCGCCTTGGTTGATAAATTGGTGCGGGATATGGGCGGCATTATTGAACAAGACCGCCACGCTGGTTGGACGCGATTTCGGTTGCATCTCGCGCTAGCGGGCACGCAGGTCTGATGCAGGGCGCACATCTCCTGCTGGTGGAGGATGATGCCGCCATCGCTACGGTCATCCGATTGGCCGTAACCGGCGATGGCGCGCGCATAGATGTCGCCGCCAATTTGGCCGCGCGTGACCAGCTACTTAGCGAGAATATATATGATGTCCTGCTGACTGACGTGGTGCTGCCGGATGGTAACGGGCTGGTCGGACTTTCGGGGTTGCGTGATGCCGCCGGAAAGTCGGTTCCAACGATAATCTTGTCGGCGCAAAACACGCTCGACACCGCTATTCGTGCAGAGGCGGAAGGGGCGTTTGAATATTTGCCCAAACCCTTTGATATTGATGCCCTATCAAGCACCATCAACGACGCGCTGCGTCGTGGTGTAACGCAAAGCCACAGCCACGATGCGTTCGAATCAAGCGCAGCTTCCCATGGTTCGATCATCGGTCGCGCCGACGCGATGCAGGCCGCATATCGCACATTGGCGCGTGTCGCACCGACCGATTTGTCGGTTTTGATTCTGGGTGAATCGGGCACCGGCAAGGAATTGGTGGCCCGCGCCATCCATGATGCGAGCCCGCGTTGCGATGCGCCCTTCGTCGCGGTCAATATGGCGGCTATCCCGCGCGAATTGGTTGAATCAGAACTATTTGGCCATGAGAAAGGCGCTTTCACCGGCGCAGTCGCGCGTGCCGTCGGCCGTTTTGCGCAAGCAGATGGCGGCACATTATTCCTCGACGAAATCGGCGATATGCCGCTTGAGGCGCAGACGCGGCTGCTACGGGTGCTGCAATCGGGCGAATTTACCCCCGTCGGCGGCCGCACCGCGCAAAATACCAATATCCGCATCATCGCCGCCACCAATCAAGATCTGCCCGCGCTGATCGCCGACGGGCAATTTCGCGAAGACCTTTATTACCGACTGAATGTCATCCCCATTTGCTTGCCGCCGCTGCGCGAAAGATTGAGTGATCTTGGCGCGCTGGCCAACCATTTCCTGCAAATGGGCGCAAAAAATGGTTTGCCGCACAAGAATATTGGCAAGGATGCGGTTGCCGCGCTGAGCCGTTACGAATGGCCGGGGAATGTACGTGAATTGTCCAATGTGATGCAGCGGCTTGCGCTCTTGACCCGCGCCGACCACATTGGCGCCGATGATGTTGCTGACCTGTTCGCAACCATCCCGGCACCCGATGCGATTTTGAGCAATGGCCATGACCCGCATACGGCGCTGGTTGATGCGGTGACGCGTTGGTTGGCCAGCCCAACGGCGCTGGTTGCCGAACGCGAGGGGCGGCTACATGGTGCGCTGACAGATATCGTCGAGCAGGAGCTGATCCGCCATGCGCTCGACAAGACTGGCGGCAACCAGATCCGCGCAGCTGCCCTGTTGGGGATAAATCGCAACACTTTGCGCCTCAAGCGGCGGCATGGTGAGGGCGCTTCGCCGTAATTGTGCTTTCATTGCAACAGTGATGATGTAAGTTGGCAACAATGGCCGCTGCCTCATCCTCTCCCACCGAGCAAATGCCGGTAGAATCCGCGTCAAATGGCACGGATAGGGGTCTGCGCACGTCCAGCCTGCCGCGTTACACCGAAATGCTGGTGCTGCTGTTGCTGGTGGTTATCGGGATGGCAACCGCCCTGATCGTCCCGCATATGGCCGCCGGGGCGTTGCTCAGCCCATTGACTGCCGCGATTTTCCTGACCGCCAATCTCTTGCCGGCGATGGCGCTGTTGGTGCTGATCGGGCGACGTATCGCGCTTCGTCGCGCGGCACGGGGCGGCGGGGAAGGGCGGCTACATACTCGGCTTGTCGCGCTTTTTTCGATTACGGCAGCGGTGCCGACCGTCGTCATCGTCGTTTTGGCCAGTTTTTTGTTTCAATCAGGCATGGATTATTGGTTTTCGGATCGATCGCGCGGCATGTTTGAAAATGCGCTGTCGGTTGCCCAAAACTTTTTTGACAATGAAAGTCGCGATGTCGGGGCAAACGCGCTGGCAATGGCAAGTGATCTGCGCAGCCAATTGCGTCGCACGCCGATGAACAGCGGTGAATTCTACGACTATTATGTGCAGCAGGTCGTGGTACGTGAACTGAGCGAATCTGCGATTATTGAGGTGGGGGAGGATGGGATAGCCCGCACCCCGGTGTTGATTGATCCGGACAATCGCTCGACCGAAACGCGCGTACCAACCGCAACGATCGCCCGACTGAATGCAGGACAGCAGATGGTGACGCGGCAAGCGCCCGACAGAGTTGAGGCGGTGGTGCGGCTCGACCCGGCCCGCCCGATTTACCTGTACGCGGCGCGGGGCGCATCCGTATTTGGTGTGGAATCGGTTGCCCGTGCGCAGTCCGTCTTTTCAGATTATCAGGCGCTCTATTCACGTTCGCGCGCGCTGCAATTCCGCTTTTTGCTCACCCTATATTCGGGCGCGTTGTTCCTGATCGCCTTGGTGATAGCCGTCGCCATTTTTGCCGCCGAAACCATCGTTCGGCCAATTGCCGATTTGGGGGGCGCAGCGCAGCGCATCGCGAGTGGCGATCTGGAAGCGCGCGTGCGCTCTCCGCAGGGTCGCCCAGATGAAATTGCATTGGTGGCGGGTGCATTCAACCGCATGGCATCCCAATTGGGTGAGCAGACGCGCGCGCTATTGATGGCCAGCGAACAAGCCGAAAGCCGGCGCGCATTCATCGAAGCAGTCTTATCCGGTGTCTCCTCGGGTGTTGTTTCGCTGGATGGCGACCGGCGCATCCGCCTCGTCAACGCGGCAGCCGCCGCAATGTTAGGGCGGGAGGCTGAGCAACTGGTTGGCGAGCAGATCGAGGCCATCGTGCCCGCGCTGGCGGCGGCTGATGAGGATGCCGCCGGGCAATCGCTTGTCGATGTCCACGTTGCCGGGGAAGATCGCACCTGGGCGGTAAAATCGACCGGGGATGAACGTGGGTCGGTGATGACGTTTGAGGATGTGACACAGCAATTGTCGGATCAGCGCCGCGCCGCTTGGTCCGATGTGGCACGGCGCATTGCGCATGAAATCAAAAACCCGCTTACGCCCATCCAACTGGCCGCCGAAAGATTACAGCGCCGCTTTGGTGAGGAGCATCGGGGCGAGGATGTTTTTGCAAATCTCACCTCCACAATAATTAGGCAGGTCGGTGACTTGCGACGTATGGTTGATGAGTTTTCGAGCTTTGCGCGCATGCCCAAACCAAGTTTTCGGCAGGAAAATTTGGGCGAAATACTGCGGCAGTCGATGTTCCTCTATGAAGTGTCGCGTCCGGACATTTTGTTTGAATGCAATGTCCCGGTGGATGCGGTGCAGCGGCAATGCGACCGCCGCCTATTGGGACAGGCTCTGTCAAACCTCATCAAGAATGCGACAGAGGCGGTCGAACGGCGGATGGAACAAGCCGGGAATGATGATGGCCCACCGGTTTCCGGCCACATATGGGCGCGTTTGACGATCGACCCAGTCGCAGGTGGTGCGACCATCTGCATCGAAGATGACGGGGCGGGGCTGCCGGGCGACCGAGAGCGAATTTTGGAACCATATGTTACGCTCCGGCGGGGGGGAACCGGCCTCGGCCTCGCGATAGTCAAACGAATTTTGGAAGAACATGGCGGCACGCTCAACCTTGCCGATAGGGAAGGCGGCGGCACCGTGATTACACTGACTTTACCCGCCGATGGGCCGCCCGAACCAATTGTTACGGCGGACAATATCGCTGACGACACAGATGCAGAGGTTGGATGATGGCGCTCGATATTCTTATCGTCGATGATGAACAGGACATTCGCGAATTGGTCGCCGGTGTGATGCAGGATGAGGGGTATGAAACCCGCACCGCTGCCAATGCTGATCAGGCGCTCGCCGCTCTGGCAGAACGCCGACCATCGTTGGTGTTGCTCGACGTTTGGCTGGAAGGATCGCGGCTCGACGGCTTGGATTTACTCGAAGAAATTAAACGCCATGACGTCACCATTCCGGTGCTTGTATTTTCCGGTCACGGCAATCTCGATACCGCAGTCGCCGCCATTCGGCGCGGTGCCGTCGACTTCATCGAGAAGCCCTTTGAGGCGAGCCGCCTGCTGCATCTGGTCGAACGTGCCACAGAAACAGAGCGGCTCCGTCAAGAAAACAGGCAATTACGCGCGGCATTGGGCCAGAGTGATGAGCTCCACGGGGTAAGCCCGGCGATCAACAATGTCCGGGCCACGTTGAAACGTGTCGCTTCCACCGGCAGCCGGGTGCTGATTTCCGGCCCGCCCGGCGTGGGCAAGGAGGTTGCGGCCCGCCTGCTCCACCAATGGAGCCCGCGCGCTGGCGCGCCCTTTGTTGTTGTTGCGTCCGCCACCATGGACCCCGACACGGTGGAGGCGGAGCTGTTCGGCAGCGAAAATTCAGACGGCCGCGTCACGCCCGGCCTGCTCGAACGCGCGCATGGCGGCACAATTTTCTTGGACGAAATCGCCGATATGCCTTTGCCCACGCAGGGCAAGATTTTGCGTGTGCTGACCGAACAAAGCTTCACCCGTGTTGGCGGTGTGCGGCCGGTACGGGTGGATGTGCGTTTTGTTTCTGCAACCTCCCGAAATCTGGAATCGGAAATGGCCGAACGCCGCTTTCGGGAGGATTTATTCTACCGTTTGAACGTCGTGCCGATTTTTCTGCCGCCACTCGCTGAACGGCGGGCGGATATCAGCCTGCTTGCACGCCATTTCCTCGATGGCTTGGCGAATGAACGCCGCGTCAACATTCCAGAGATTTCGAGCGATGCATTGGCCGCGCTGCAAGCATGTAATTGGCCCGGTAATGTGCGCCAATTGCGCAACGTACTTGAGCGGGTGATGATATTGGCCCCGCAAGCGCGGCTGGCGCGGATAGAGATTGATATGATCCCCGCCGAAGTGCTCAATGCCGATCAAGAAAGCCCGGCAAGCACCGCCATGTTGATGGGCGCATCCCTGCGTGAGGCACGCGAGGCCTTTGAACGTGAATATCTGCGCGTCCAAATCCGTCGTTTTGCAGGTAATGTCTCCCGTACCGCCAATTTTGTTGGGATGGAACGGTCGGCTTTGCACCGGAAGCTTAAGCTGCTCGGCCTGACCGAGGATAGGGAAGGGGAGTAGCCCAAAAGCGGACATGCAGCATTGTGGCGATATTTTCACAGCTTCATCGACATGCTATAACGTCGATAAACCGCACAAAGGCGCGACAAGCGCGGGGTGATTGTTCTGTGGGGCGGCGCAGAACCAATAAAGGATAAGCCAATGAGCAAGGCAGCAAATAACCTACAGGACATCTTCCTCAACCATCTGCGCAAATCCAAAACACCAGTGACCATGTTTTTGGTCAAAGGTGTAAAATTACAGGGCATTATCACCTGGTTTGACAATTTTTCGGTGCTGTTGCGCCGTGATGGTCAATCGCAGCTGGTATATAAACATGCCATTTCAACCGTGATGCCAGCACCCGGTTTCAATGCCGCACCGGTTGTTGAAGGCTTTGATGATAGTGCTTCAAAATCAAAGCTTTTACAGGAAATATTCCTATCCGCTGTCCGCAAATCTGGCCAGTCAGTCACCATGTTTTTGGTCAACGGGGTCATGCTGCAAGGCGAGATTTGCGCCTTTGACCTGTTCTGCGTCATGCTGGAACGCGACCGTTCGGTGCAATTGGTCTATAAACATGCCATTTCGACTGTCCAACCCAACGGCCCGGTCGCCCTCCACGCGGTAAATGATGAAGGGGAGGCGCTGGAAGCTTGAGCTTTGCCGCTGATCGGGTCGAATTGGCGCGGGGTGCCAATAGCCTTTTGATCCTGCCCGCCGCGCGCCGCCAAAATTTGGCACGTGATGCACAGGGACGTGCCGCCGAAGCGGAAGGATTAATGGCTGCTATCGGCCTCAATCTACTGGAAAGCCTCCATTTTACGCTGCGCGCGCCGCATCCCGCGACTCTACTCGGATCGGGGCAGGTCGCTGCGGTTGCGCAAATTTGTACCGGTGCAGATGTCGAACTGGTCGTTGTCGATGCGGCGCTCACCCCCGTGCAGCAACGCAATCTGGAACGCGCATTTGGTGCCAAGGTAATTGATCGCACAGCGCTTATTCTCGAAATTTTTGGAGAGCGTGCCGCGACTGCCGAGGGGCGGATGCAGGTGGAACTCGCGCATCTGGCTTATCAGCAGGGGCGCCTGGTCCGCAGTTGGACCCACTTGGAACGGCAGCGCGGCGGCTTTGGCTTTCTGGGTGGCCCCGGCGAAACACAGATAGAGGCGGACCGCCGCATGATTGGCGACCGCATGGCCGCAATCCGTAAACGGCTTGACGGGGTCAAGCGCACCCGCGCCTTGCATAGGGCAAGACGGCAAAAGGCACCTTGGCCGGTGGTCGCGCTCGTCGGTTATACAAATGCCGGAAAATCGACCCTTTTCAATATATTATCGTCATCGTCGGTCGTGGCGGAGGATTTGCTGTTCGCCACACTGGATCCGACAATGCGACAGATTGCATTGCCGGGTATCGGCAAGACTATCTTGTCCGATACTGTCGGTTTCGTGTCCGATCTGCCGACCGAACTGGTTGCGGCGTTTCGCGCTACTCTGGAAGAAGTGGCCTCGGCCGACCTATTGCTCCACATCCGCGACATATCGCATCCTGAAACACAGGCGCAACGTAGCGATGTATGGAAAGTTTTGACCGATTTGGGCGTGTGCGATGCCAATGGTGAAGCGACCGAAGTGCCCATAATAGAGGTCTATAACAAAATTGACCTATTGCCCCCCGACGCGCGGGCGGAGGTCGTTGCTGCTGCGGCGCGTGATGGTGCAATTCCACTGTCCGCCACGACGGGGGAGGGGGTGGGTGCGTTGCAAGCCGCCGTCGCGCATTTATTGGGCGGGGATGATGTTGAACGCACGCTGGTGCTCGATGCGGGGGATGGTGCAACGCGTGCGTGGCTCCATAAAAATGGTGCAATCCTCTCGGAAACATATGATGACGCCGGAAAAACCTATCTCACCGTGCGCTTGTCATCACGGCGACATGGTCAACTGGCCGCACGGCTCCATCAGCTGCCAGCGGCCGACTGAGCGGCTTTTGCTGCGACCCAAAATGCCTCCAATTCGTTGGGTGTATATGTATCGAGTGCGCCGTCGGCGACATTTTCCATATAGGTGAAACGCGCGACAAAGCGGTCGTTCGCACCGCGCAATGCCGCCTCTGCATCAATGCCCAAATGGCGCGCCCAATTGACCACCGAAAATAGCAAATCGCCGATTTCATCGGCTTTATGCGCATCGTCAGCCGCAGCGATTTCGGCCAATTCCTCATCAATTTTGGCGCGTGGCCCCATCGCGTCGGGCCAATCAAAGCCGACACGCGCGGCGCGCTTTTGCAATTTTTCCGCACGCAACAGCGCGGGAAGGCCAAGTGCCACGCCAGCCAATACCCCCATTTCTCCACCGGCAGTGCGTTCGGCCGCCTTTTGCGCTTCCCATGCGCCAATTTGTGCCGCCGCATCGCGCATTGGCGCATCACCATAGACGTGCGGATGACGGCGGATCATCTTGGTGCAGATTGCCGCGATGACATCATTCAGGTCGAAAGCCCCGGCCTCATCCGCCATTTGCGCATGATAAACGCTCTGGAGCAACAGATCGCCCAGTTCGTCGCGCAAGGCGGCCATGTCCTTACGCTCAATAGCGTCTGCCACCTCATAGGCTTCTTCGATCGTATAGGGCGCGATGCTGGCAAAATCCTGCGCCCGGTCCCAATCACAGCCATGTACGGGGTCACGCAGGTCACGCATAATCTGCACCAGATCATCGATCCTATATGGCGGCGCAGGCGCTGGAAAATCCACGGCAGGGGACGGCTCATCGGTCACACGGGCATCCTAAGGTAAATCCGATAATATATATTATGTAATTAAAAGGCAGGCTAGAGGGTGAGGATCATCCGATCCCCCTCTACCGACCATCGCTGCAATTTATTGAGGAAATTCATCCCCAGCAAATTATCACCCAGTTGCTCACCAGTCTCAACGGCGACGCCAGCGACGCGTGCGCCGCCGACCACAATATCGACATCACCCAATGGATAGCTATTCGCCAGACCATTGGCCGTCTCCACCACCAACGGCGCGCGCGCTGTTGGATTGGTAAAGCCGATGGCCCGCGCGGTCGCAAAATTGACTGCCGTTATGCTGGCACCACTATCAACCAGAAACGTCACCGGCGCGCCATTGACCGTCGCATGGAGCGTGAAATGCCCGCGATCGTCGCGTATCAAGATGATGTTTCCACCGCTGTCGGCGCTCGTTCCGGTCAAATCTGCGCGTGCGCGATGCCAAATCGCTGCAAAATCTGCCCGGAACAAAAAGAGTCCGTAGGCGATGGCGAAGATCAAAATCCACGCCAGCGCATATTTGGTCGTCTGCCGCCAATTTTGCCGCCGCGCCATCAGGCTGCCGACGAGCAACAGCGCCATAGTAACGCCCCAGATGAGTTGTGGGCCACGGTCAGCGTCCATTGGCGCGCGCCCCTTTGTCGTCCGATGACGTCATAACGTCCATTCCCAACCGTCATAACCGGGTTCGACGCCATCGGGCAATTCCGCACTAAGGCTTTGATAATCCATCGAACTATCCATGTGCATCAGCACCGCATGTTTGGGCTTTGTCGCCTCCAGCCCGCCAAGGCTGACCGCCAGACAGGGATGGGTCGGGTGTGGTTTGCGGCGCAACGCATCGATGACAAAGAGGTCGAGTCCTGCAAAAAAGCTCCGCATCGCACCCGTAAAGTTCGAAAAATCCGTGGCATAGCCAATGGATTTGCCAGCATGTGTAAAACGAAAACCGGCACTGCTGATCCCGCCGTGCGGCATATCCACACAGGTGACATCAATGTCGCCAATATGCAGCGGCCCTTGGATCGCCGCGCCGGTGAGCAGCGGCGGATAGCCGCCATTGCCTTGCCACGCATAGGCGAAACGTTGTTGCAGCCGCCGCCAACATTCGGGCCGCGCATAGGCGGGTATCGGCCTGCCCTGCACCCGAAAAACCTGCCGCAGATCATCGATACCGTGGCAATGGTCGGCATGTTCATGCGTCCACAACACTGCATCGATGCGCGGACTACCCGCGTCGAGCAATTGTCCGCGCAGATCGGGCGGCGTGTCGATAAGGATACGGGTCGTTGCCGTTTCGACGATCAACGCCGCGCGCGTGCGCCGATTGCGTGGTTCCTGCGGGTCGCAATCGCCCCAGTCCGCTCCATTGGCACCCAAGCGGGGCACCCCGCTCGACGTGCCGGAACCGAGCAGGCGCGCCTTTAACATTGCGCCTTGGCGAATAGGCGAAAGAAATTGGCCCCGGTTGCCGTCTGCAACTGGTCGATGCTCTCGCCACGTAAATCCGCAACAAAGCGTGCCGTGTCGGCGACAAAGGCAGGTTCGCAGCCTTTGCCGCGATGCGGCACCGGCGCCAAAAAGGGCGCATCGGTTTCAACCAGCAATCGGTCGAGCGGCAAATCGCGCGCCACCTGCTGCAAATCCCGCGCATTTTTAAAGGTAACGATGCCCGACAGCGAAATATAAAATCCGAGCGCCATCGCATCCGCCGCAAATTCGGCGGTGGAGGTAAAGCAGTGGATCACCCCGCTGAACGTCCCCTTCGCCATTTCCTCACGCAAAATGGCGGTGCAATCCGCCTCTGCATCACGCATATGGACGATGAGCGGCAGGCCGGTCTCGCGCGCGGCAGCGATATGGAGGCGGAAGCTCACCTGCTGCTGCGCCCGATCGCTCTTGTCATAAAAATAGTCGAGTCCCGTTTCCCCGATGCCGATAACGCGCGGGTGCGCGGTTGCCGCAATCAGCCGTTCAAGCGTCAAACCGCTATGACCATCGGCCTCATGCGGATGAACGCCGACGCTCGCCCAAATATCCCCCTGCGTCTCGGCAATCGATATGACATCCGCCCATTCGCTCTCGCGCGTCGATATGCAGAGCATAGCGCGCACCCCGGCATCGCGCGCGGCGGCTATGACGTCGGCCTGCCGTTCCACCAGACCGGGGTAGTTGAGGTGACAATGGCTATCGATAAGCATGGTCAGCCTTCGGGCATCTCTAGCCGGGGGAATGCCCCAACCGGCGGCGGCAAGGGCGTTCCGGCGACCAATGGCGTAGCGAGTGCCGCAAAATCCCGCGCATCTGCTGGCACCGCCAACAGGTCGAGGATAGCATCCGCCCCATTGGGCACCGCCCAAGCCACCAAAATCGCCAATCGGCGCACCGCCTCCACCGTTGTATAGAGGATGGCATCGGCACGGGCAGGATTTTCCTTGCGCACGGCCCATGGCGCACAGTCAGCGAAATATTGGTTCACATCGCTGAATGCCGCCCATAAAATTTCGAGCGCCTGCGAAATTTGCAGCCCCTCCATCGCCGCTTGTGCCCGCGCACCCGCATCATCGACATTGGCCAAGAGGGCGGTGTCCGCCCCCTCCCCCACCGTCGCGGCGGGGACTTTGCCGTCGCAATTTTTGGCAATCATCGACAGGCTGCGCTGCGCCAAATTGCCGAAATTATTCGCCAAATCGGCATTGCACCGGGTAACCAAAGCCTCCGCACTGTAACTGCCGTCCTGCCCAAAGCTGATTTCGCGCAGCAGGAAATAGCGAAAGGCATCGACGCCAAAGTTTTCGGCGATCGCCATCGGGTCGACGACATTGCCCGCCGATTTGGACATTTTTTCGCCGCCACGCGCCAGCACAAATCCATGGCCAAAAATCTGTTCGGGCAAAGGCAGACCGGCGCTCATCAAAAATGCCGGCCAATATACCGCGTGAAAGCGCACAATATCCTTGCCGATCAGATGGACGTTCGCGGGCCAATAGTGCGCAAAATCCGCGCCCTCCCCCGGAAAGCCGATGGCGGTCAAATAGGTGGTGAGCGCATCGACCCAGACATACATGACATGCCCGTCGGCCCCCGGCACCTTCACCCCCCAATCGAAACTGGTGCGCGATACGCTCAGGTCTTTGAGGCCACCTTCGACAAAGCGGATAACCTCATTCGCGCGCGCCGATGGGCGGATGAAATCGGGGTGAGCACGATAATGGTCGAGCAGCGCCTGCTGATATTTGGATAGGCGGAAAAACCAGCTTTCCTCCACCAGCCATTCCACCGGCGTCCCCTGTGGCGACAGGCGTACGCCATCATCGCCGAGCGTCGTTTCCTTTTCATCATAAAATGCCTCATCCCGCACCGAATACCAACCGGCATAACGGTCGAGGTAGAGGTCGCCGCTCGCCACCATCCGGTCCCACAGCGCGCGGCTGGCGTCATGGTGGCGCGCTTCGCTCGTGCGGACAAAGGCATCGACCGATATATCAAGTTTCGCGCACATTTCCTTGAAATAACCCGACATTTCATCGGCAAGGTCGATGGTGCTACGCCCGGCATCGCGCGCGGTTTGCACCATCTTCAACCCATGTTCGTCGGTGCCGGTGATAAAGCGGACATCGCGCCCCGATGCCCGCATGAAACGCGCAATCGCATCGCCCGCTATGGCTTCATAGGCATGGCCGATGTGCGGGCGGCCATTGGGATAGGAAATGGCGGTCGTAATATAAAATTTGTTCGACATGCCGCAGCCTCTAACGGGCGGATTGCCCATTGCCTAGTCGGCAAGCGGCGGCGCGGGCGTCAAACTCGCCAAAGCATCGGCGATTGCATAGCTAACCAACGCCGGGCTTTCCGACTGGCTCACGGCAAAGCGTCCGACCGCCAATATGCGCGCCCGCGCATCCAAGGCGTCGATCCGCGCCTTCCCCGCCCGTTGTTTTGCCGCGCTTTCAGCAATAAAAGCCGCACCATCGATCAGCGCCGGCAGCAGCATCGCACCACCCGCCCCGCCGACCAATTTGGCGAGCTCGACGCGCGCGCCACCGCCGCTATCGCCGCTGTCCGCGATATTTGTCAGCAACGGTAATATTTCCCCCAGTCGCGCCTGTTGATAAGCTTCGGCACGGCCCGGCGACCCATGCGCAACGTCGAGCAACATGGCGCGTTCGCGCGGCGCCAATTGCGGCTGGCGCGCCGCCAACAGGGCATCCCCGCGCGCCGCATCCCAAGCAAAATTGAGCCGACGGCAGCGCGAGCGAATGGTCGGCAAAAGGCGGCCGGGTTGGTGCGAAATCAGCAGGAACAGGCTGGCGGGGGGTGGTTCTTCCAATAGTTTGAGCAGCGCATTGGCCGCGCCGCGTTCCAGATCATCCGCCGTATCAATGACGATGGCGCGCCATGCACTGAGCGCGGGACGCTTTTGGCAGCGCTCCTGCAATTGCCGCACTTGGTCAATGGTGATGGCGCGCGCGACATCCTCTGCCTTGGGCGGCTTGCCATCCTTGGGGATTTTATCCTTGGGCACTTCGCGCTTGAGCCAGATAAAATCGGGGTGGCTGCCCGCCGCCATCAGGCTTGCTGCCTGTCCGCCCGCTCGGCAACCGAGCGCGCCCTCGTCACTGGCCGCCCGTGCCGCCCCATCGTCGAGCAGAAACCCCGCTGCGCCATAGGCCCATGCCGCCTTGCCGATCCCGGCTGGCCCGGTCAGCAGCCATGCATGCGGCATCCGCCCGGCGAGTAAGGCTGTGCGAAACAGCGTATCAGCCTCAGCATGGACGGGGTTGGTCATGGCAGCAGATCGTCGATTGCGGCGATCAGCCGCGCCGTCACATCCTCTGCCGCGCCTGCCGCGTCGATGACCCGAAAACGAACCGGTTCCGCCGCCGCTATCGCTGCAAAGCCACGATTGACAGCTTCGTGAAAGGCGCTGACACGTCCCTCTATCCGATCATCCCCCGCGCTGCCGCGCGCCTGCCGCCGCGCCGCTGCTTGTTCGGCATCGATGGTCAGCAGCAAGCTGCGGTCGGGCAGCAAGCCGTGCGAACCAATGGCGTGCAATGTCATGATGTCGGCATCATCCATCCCGCTGCCCCCGCCCTGATAAGCGCGAGTGGAATCGACGAAACGGTCACAAACAACCCAATCGCCGCGCGCCAATGCCGGGGCGATGACGCGTGCAACATGGTCGGCGCGTGCCGCAGCGAACAGCAAAGCCTCCGCCTCCCGCCCCCAAGCGTCGGCAGGAGCATGGAGCAAAAGTTCCCGGATCGCCTCTGCCCCGGGGCTGCCGCCCGGTTCGCGCGTCTCGACAACTTTGATCCCGCGCGCGCGCAACGCCGCCGCCAAGGCGCGCGCCTGCGTCGATTTGCCGACCCCTTCCCCCCCCTCTAGCGTGAGGAAGCGGCCGCGCGCGCCGCCAATATCGGTCATGGGCCGCGCTGGATAACCGCGCCGGGCTGCCCCGCACTACGCAAGCGGCGCAATTCCGCCTCCGCCGCAGCGGCAGTGGCAAAGGGGCCGGTGCGCACGCGATAGATATTGCCGCTTTGTTCGACCCGCGCGCCAAGGCGGCGGGCCAATATCTCTGCCCGTTCGCGCGATGAAAAGGCGCCGATCTGGACGCTGAACGGGCCATCGCCACTCGGCGCGCGGTTGGTGGCGGGCGGGCGCGGCGCATTGGGCGCGGCGGGCGTTGCTGCGCTTGTTGTTGCACTCGGGGGCGCATAGCCGCTGGGGCGCGGCAGGCGGGCCACTCGTTCGCGCAATATTTCGAGCAGGCTTTGCGGCGTATCAATCCGTCGCAGCGCCGCCTCACCGCGCCGCAGCGTCATCCGGTCGCCCTCTGGCGGGTTGACACGGCGCACCCGCACTTGCGCCATGCCATTATCGGCAATTCCCAATTGTTCGGCAGCTCCTGCCGACAGGTCGATCAGGCGGTTGGGGTCGGCGGGACCGCGATCATTGATCCGCACCAATATCGTTCGCCCAGTGTCGAGCCGCGTCACCTCGACATAGCTGGGGAGCGGCAGGGTGCGGTGCGCGGCACTGACCGCCGATGGCCGAAATGCCTCCCCATTGGCGGTCGGGCGACCCTCCAACTCTCCGCCATACCAGCTGGCATAACCCACCTCATCATAGTCGGCCTGATCGCTGGGGACATAGCGTTGCCCGGCGATGCTATAGGGCGCGCCGACGATGACCGGCGTGTCGCTCACCATATCCGCAGGTCGCGTGGGGGCATTGTTGGTGCGCGGCGCGACATCGCCCCCCATCATGCCACACCCGGCAAGCGTCAGCATTGCCGCTGCGGCGGCCAGTTTAGGAAGTAATCGCATCTGCCAACAACCCCACCGAAAGCGCATAAAAATTGGAACAATTATAGTCGAGGATGGCGCGATAGCTGCCGCTGAGTAAATAAGCGGTTTGCACCCGCCCATCGGGTTCGATCAGGCTCAGCAGCATGTCATCCGCCGGCACCCTGCCCTGAAACACAATGCCGCGCGCGCGCCATTCGGCGGCGGTCAGATAACGGCTGTGGCGGGCAAAGACGCGCGGACAGCGTGGGGACGCGCTGCGCGATGCGATATCTCCCCGCTCGAGGCTATCGGGCACCGACACCGCATAGCCCCAATGTTCGCCGCGCTTATAGCCCGACACCTGCAGATAATGGGCAATGCTGGCCAGCGCATCGGCCTGATTATTCCAGATGGCCGCCACGCCATCCCCATCGCCATCCTGCGCCATGCGCAGATAGACGGAGGGGAGGAATTGCGGATGGCCAATGGCCCCTGCCCAACTGCCGGTCAGCGCGGCGGGGGGTGCGCCGCGTTCGACCATGACTAGGGCGGACAAAAATTCATCCTCAAACAGCGCCCGCCGCCGCCCGTCATAGGCAAGCGTCGCCAACGCGCGCAAAATATCAAAATCCCCGGTAATCCGGCCATAGTTGGTTTCATGGCCATAAATGCCCAAAATCACCCCCGCTGGCACGCCGGTGCGTTGGGTGATGGTGGCCAGATGCGCCCGTTCGCGCGCATATACCGCCTGCCCACCCGCTATGCGTGCGGCATCGACATGGCGGCGGCGATAGGGGGCAAAGGGCGAAATGGGGGCGTTGGGGTTAACCCGCACCTCATCCTGCTGACCACGGTCGAGCGCCACCACCCGCGCATTATAGCTGAGCCCCGATGTAGCCCGATCAAAAGTGGCACCCGAAACCCCGCGCGCCGCAGCCTTGCCCCGCAGCGATGCGATATAAGCTGAAAAACCGTCCGCCGGTGGCGACACCGGGTTTGATGTTGGTGTCTCCGCCGCCGGGGGCGGATTGGCGACCTGCGCATCGGCCCGATGAAGGGTCAGGCCGCACATCAGAACAGCCGCAACGGCAGCGGCAAAACGGAATCGTTGGGGGGATGGACGCATCATTGGACCAACTGTGCCAGCTTTACCCCGCAACGAAAAGGGGGGCAGCGTCGTTTCGCATCAAACCATGTTCCCACGCCGCAGAAAATCTCTATAGGCGACAAAGCCGCCGTGGCCTGCCGCGTCGGTTATGCGGATGGGTGGCCGAGTGGTTTAAGGCAGCGGTCTTGAAAACCGCCGTGGGTTCGCGCCCACCGTGGGTTCGAATCCCACCCCATCCGCCACTACCCGCAGCCTTGCGATGCGCATGAGCCTGCGGTTACGTGAATAATTATCGCCAATGGATGTCTGGATCTGAGCAAACGTCTCGTTGGTATTTTCTCTGAATTTCATCGCAAATGAAATTCGCACCAGCCTCAAAATCCCTTTCCAAGTATGGCGGTTGGCTGGAGTGGAATGATTGAGGATACATTGCCGTCATCATCTCATTGCTAATAATCTCACCTGCTCGCTCCGATTGCTTCGCTTCTCTAATCAACTGCGAATCGCAGGATGAAGTGGTAAGCATCACAAGCACAAGAATCACGCGCCCAGTCCAAATACTGAATGCAGTGCTAAACCCGCAACAACGAAAATAATTCGACAACGGTTCGTTCGCCACAGTCAATATCCTTAGTTAGTGATCAAAAAGGCGGCGTGAACCAGTATTGGTTCATGGTCGTCATAATATTCGCCTACGCGTAAGAGCAAGCTTCTCCAACACCTGCTCTGGCCGGATGCTGGCTCTAGCAACTCCTCCCCCTTGCGACTCATTGGGCAGCAGCCTATGCGCACCGGCTGTAACGCATGGTTCCCCCGGCGACGGGGGGGAAGAGGGAAGCCGGTCAAAATCCGGCGCTGCCCCCGCAACTGTGACCGGCCAGGTTCTGGTCAAATGCCACTGTGGCCCCGCGTGGGGACATGGGAAGGCGACCAGAACCGCTTATCCGGCGAGCCAGGAGACCTGCCACGCGTTGCCGTCTATTGGCTCGGGCGGGGTGCACCGGGGCGATCGGGGGAGCTCCTCGTTTGACGGTAAAGCCGTTGAATAGAGGATATTAACATGCGTTCCTTACAAATTATCTCCGCCACGGCGCTCGCATTGGCGCTGGCCAGTCCGGCATGTGCCGCCGACAATGACTCTGCGGGCGATGCAGATGCCCCTCTGGTCGTCACCGCGACTGGCGAACCAACGTCCGGCGCCGATGTCGGGCAGGCGATCAGCGTTATCACCGCTCAGGATCTGGAAAATATTCAGGCGGTAACAATTGCCGATGCGCTGCGCACCCTGCCCTCGGTCGCGGTGGCGACGCGCGGCGGGGTCGGCGGGCAAAGCAGCGTCTTCATTCGCGGTGCCAATAGCTCGCAGACACTGGTGCTAATCGACGGCGTCCGGGTCAATGACCCGTCCGGCCCCAACGGCGCCTTTGATTTTGGTGCGCTGCTCACCGGCAGTATCGCGCGGGTGGAGGTGCTGCGCGGTGCCAATTCGGTCATCTGGGGCAGTCAGGCAATCGGCGGGGTGGTGGCGATTGATACAACGCCGCCGACCGACAGCCTCCAACTCTCTGCGGGGGCGGAATATGGCTATGCCGACAGCGCCCGCGCCTATGCACAGGCGTCGGGGCGCAGCGGCGCATTGTCGGGCGGTATTGGCGGCAGTTGGTATCGCAGTGACGGCATATCCTCCCTGCGCGGGGGGAATGAGCGCGACGGGTTCGACAACCTGATGCTCAACGCCCGTCTGCGCGCCGACATTGCGCCCGCCACCTATGTCGAGGGCAATGCGCTGCTGATCGATGGCAAGCTTGCATATGATTCGCCCTTTGGCGTCGGGGCCAATGCCCTGCCGGTCAGCGACAACCGCCAATGGACCGCGCGAATTGCCGGGGGCACCGCGTTGTTCGGCGGCGCGCTCAGCACCCGCCTCTCCTACGCCCGCACCGATATTCGCCGCATCGGCACCGATCCTGTCGTATTTTCCTTTAACAATTTCCGTGTGTTCGGGGTGATAGACCATTTTGAATGGCACAATAGCCTGCATGCAGCGCCATGGCTGACGCTGCAATTTGGCGGCGAACATATGCGCACCCGGTCGAGCACCAGCTTTGAGGGGGCACCCGCCGACCGCGCACGCGACCGGCAAAGCGGTGGCTTTCTGCTCGCGACCTTGCGGCCAGTGTCGGGGATGACGCTGACAGGCGGGGTGCGGCGCGATGATTATCGCGATTATGGTGCACGGACCAGCTTTGCCGCCAATTTCGCTTACAGTCCCAATGGCGATGCAACCATTTTGCGCGCCAGCTATGCGGAGGGGTTCCGCACCCCGACATTGACTGAGGGGCAGCCGCCGTTCGGCAACCCGGCGCTGCGCCCGGAATCGAGCAAAAGCTATGATATCGGGGTCGAACAAAAGCTGTTGGGGGATGCGCTGCGCCTTTCCGCCACCTTGTGGCAGCGCAATAGCGCGGATCTGATCGCCTTTTCCTTTACGACATTTCGGTCGGAAAATATTGAGCTGGCCCGTGCGCGCGGGGTGGAATTGGCGCTGCAGGCTGCACCGACCCCGCGGCTTAACCTTACCGCTAACTATAGCTTTACCGATGCCCGCAACCGGACACCCGGCGCGCAGTTTGACAAGCAATTGGCGCTGCGCCCGCGTTCGAACCTCGCCCTCATCGCCGACTGGCAAAGCCCGTGGGGGGTGAAATTTGGTGCGACGCTGACGATGGTGGGCGACAGTTTCGACGATGCCGCCAATAACGTCCGGCTCGATGGCTATAGCCTGCTCAGCCTGCGCGCCAGCATCCCCATCCGCGATAATGTGGAGTTTTTTGCGCGCTGCGACAATGTCACCGACAGCGATTACAGCGTGGTGTCAGGCTATTCGACTTATGGCCGTAGCGCCTATGCCGGTGTGCGGTGGCGGCTGTAAATCGCCTGCTTATCCTAAGCCTCCTCCTCCCGCTCGGTGGGTGTGCGCCCTTGCGCGCACCACCCGCACGGGGGGAGGTGCGGGTGGTCAGCATCGATTATTGCGCCGATCAAACGGTGCTCGGCCTAGTTCCATATCGCCAGATTGCCGCCATATCGCGGGAGGCAGACAGCGACCCCGGCTATGCCCGCCCGCGCGCGCACGGACTCCGCCGCATCCGCCCCGATGCGGAAGCGATATTGGCGCTGCGCCCGACGCTCGTCGTGCGCAGCTATGCCGGGGGAGCACGCTTTGACACGGTGATGGCGCGCGCCGGGGTGCGGGTCGTCACCCTGCCCTATGCGGCCAGCCTGTCCGATATTGGCCCGTCGATCGGCACAACCGCCACCATGCTCGGGCAAGAGGCACGCGGGCATGGTCTGCGCGCCGCATGGGATGCGGCTTTGCGCCGCGCCCATGCCCTGCCGCGCCGCAACTTGCGCGCGCTCTATATGACGCCGGGCGACGTCACCAGCGGGCCCGACAGCCTGATCATGGCGATGGCGGCGGCGGCGGGCCTCAAACCCTATGTAACACGGGCGGGCTGGCACCCGCTGCCGGTCGAGGCGCTGCAATATCGGGCGCCCGACATCGTGCTGCGGGGATTTTTTGACAGTCCGGCCTACCAACAGGACCGTTGGGCAGCATCGCGCCATGCGGGGGCAAAGCAGGCACTGCGCCGCGCCATCAGCGTCGATATCCCCGGCTATGCGCTCGCCTGCGGTAATTGGACGGCAACCGACGCACTCAACGCCATGGCCGATGCCGCGCAGCGCGCAGAGGCTGGGGGCGAGACGGGAAATATGCAGCCATGACGTCACGCCAATTCACCCTGTTGCTGATCCTTTGTGCCCTTGGCGCATTATTGCTCGCGCTCATGCTCGGCCCGGTAGCGATTGACCCCATGACGGCGGCGCGGGCGCTTGGCGGGGGTGGGGATGATGCGGCGCGCACCATCCTCATCGATATACGGCTGCCGCGTGCCATCGCCGCGCTGCTGGCGGGCGGGGCGCTCGGCATTTCGGGCGCGGCGCTGCAAGCATTGCTGCGCAACCCACTCGCCGAACCGGGTGTCTTGGGGGTCAGCGCCAGCGCCACCACCTGCGCCACGGCGGCGATCTATTTCGGCCTTGCCGCTATCGGCGCATGGGTCGTGCCACTGGCATCGCTGGTCGGCGCCTTGGCGGCGACGCTCATCCTCTCTGGCGCAGCGATGCGCCTGCGCGGGGTGGCGAGCCTCCTCCTTCTCGGGATCGCGCTTACCGCCTTTGCCGGCGCGGTGATGGCGCTGTTCGTCAACCTTGCCCCCAACCCCTTTTCGCTGTCCGACCTAATCAACTGGACAGCGGGTTCGGTTGCCAACCGTGATTGGCAGGATTGCGTGGTGAGCGCGCCCTTCATTCTTGGCGGTATCGCCTTGCTAGTGACCCAACGCCGCAACCTATCCCTGCTGTTATTGGGGGATGAGGCAGCGTTCAGCCACGGACTGGATTTGCGCACCACCCGCCTCACCATCGTTATCGGTACCGGATTGGCGACCGCCGGGTCGGTCGCGCTCGCCGGGATGATCGGCTTTGTCGGGCTGGTCGCCCCGCATGCGGTGCGCCTATTCCTGCGGAACGATGCCGGGGCGAGCCTGATCCCCGCCGCGATCATGGGCGGCGTCATGACATTGCTCGCCGATGTGGGCGTGCGGCTCTTTCCATGGGGCAATATGCTCCATCTGGGGACGATCGCCGCCCTGCTCGGCGCGCCGGTTTTTGTCCTGCTTGTCCTGCGTTGGGGGAATGTGCGCCATGGTTGAACTGGTTGCCCACCATCTGCTGGCGGAATCGGCGACGGGCGATCGCACGATTGTCGATGTCGATCATCTGGTGATCGGGCGCGGCCTAACCGCGCTGATCGGCCCCAATGGCGCAGGAAAATCCAGCCTGATGCGCATCCTTGCCGGTTTTGACCGTCCGATTGGCGCGAGCGTGCGGATCGATGGCCAATGCCTCCACCAAATGGATGGGCAAACGCGCGCGCGCCATATCGGCTGGCTGCCGCAAAATCCGCCGATGGCATGGCCGCTCCACGTGCGCGACGTGGTGGCAATGGGGCGCTTTGCTTATGGTCGCGGCGATTTGGCGGGCGATGAAGCAATTGATGCCGTCATGGCCGAATGCGGTATCACCCACCTCACCCACCGCACGATGCCAACATTGTCGGGTGGGGAGGAACGGCGCGTTCACCTCGCCCGCACGCTGGTGGGTCATGCACCGCTGCTGCTGCTCGATGAACCGGTGGCGGCACTCGACCCGGCGCAGATGCTCCACATTTTGGGGCGTTTGCGCGCCCGAGCCGATGCGGGGGCGAGCATTTGCATCATCCTCCACGACGTGCAATTGGCGGCGCGCTTTGCCAACCGGGTTGTCGGGATGAAGATGGGCCGCATCTTGTTTGACCAGCCCATCGACCGCGCAATTGCCAGCCAAAATCTTGCGGCTCTCTATGATATAGAGGCGCGGACAATCGATATTGCGGGGCGCAAAATCCCCTATTTCGGCTGATAATTGTGCATTAGGTCAATATTTTCGCGTGTGATCCAGCCATATATATAGTTGGCGTAAAATAGGCCAAAGACCACAGCGGCGAGCAGGCTGACCTGCCCGATGATGCGCCATGGGCGAAATTGGCTGGGGGCACCCCGGTCGTGCCCCGGTTCGGCGACATCATCCGCTCGCCGACCGTGAAAGGGCAGGACAAAAAACAGACAGGCGAACCAGAATAGAAAATAGATGGCAAGCGACGATGTCCACAACATGAGCGGCTATCCTATCTAGCTATCGAGCAATAGCACATCGACCAGCGGCTTTTTCCCCGTCCATTGCGTCGCAACCCGCCGCACGGCGAGGCGGATGGCTTCGCGGCGCTTTTCCTCCCCATCCTTGCTATTGGCAGCGGCATTGGCGGCTGCCGTTTCCGCCTCTTGCCCAAAGCGGTCCATATCGTCCGGGTCGACGGGCAAACCGCGCTGCACAACGCGCGCGCTGCGCCCTGCAACCGCCACGGCGACATGGCCGCTCTGCGACAGTCGCCGTCTTTCGGTCATCGCCGCACCATCAGCTGCAACGATCATATCGCCGTCGAGCACCAACCGTCCCGACACGACGGTTTCCAATATCCGCGCGGGGCCGGGCAGCAGGCGAACGACCTGCCCGTTTTTTTGCACCAGCGCCTCTGCCACACCAACGCTTTTGGCAAAGCGCGCCTGTTCCATCATATGGCGCATTTCCCCATGCACCGGGATCAGCGTCTTTGCACCCGTCCACCGGTAAAGGGCGGCAAGTTCGGGTTTGCCGGGATGCCCCGAAACATGGATATGCGCCTGCTTTTCGGTGATGGTTTCGATGCCGCGTTCGGCAAGCAGGTTCATAATCCGCCCGATGGCAATTTCGTTGCCGGGGATTTGTTTGGACGAATAAATGACCCTGTCCCCCGCTTCGAGCGCCAGCGGGTGGTTCCCCTCCGCAATGCGGGCGAGCGCGGCGCGCGGTTCGCCCTGCCCGCCGGTCGCAACAATCATCAGCTTGTTGCGCGGCAGGCGCATCGCGGCGTCCCAATCGATGATTTCGGGCAGATTGCGCAGATATCCGTTGGCGCGTGCCACCTCTATAATCCGGTCGAAACTACGCCCGGCAACGCACAACTGCCGCCCGGTCGCCCGCGCCACATCGCCCAATGTTTCGAGCCGCGCGGCGTTGGAGGCAAAGGTGGTGACGAGCACGCGGCCGCGCGCTTCCCCCACCACCTGCATCAGCCCGTCACGCACGCTCCCCTCACTGCCCGACGCGCTGGCATTGAAAACATTCGTTGAATCGCAGACGATGGCATCAACACCGCCCGCGCACAGCGCACGCACCCGGACCTCCGCATCGGGTTGGCCCAATTTGCTATCATCGTCGAGCTTCCAGTCGCCGGTGTGGAATACCCGGCCATAGGGGGTTTCGATCAGCGCCGCGCACATATCGGGAATGGAGTGGGCCAATTGCACCAGCTTGATGCCAAAGGGGCCGAGCGTGAATTGCGCGTCCATGTCCACCACATGGACTTTGACCGTTTCGGCCAATTCCTCCTCGGCCAATTTGCGCGCCACCAAGGCGGCGGTAAAGCTGTTGGCATAAAGCGGCACACCCAGATCGGCGGCGAGGTAAGCGACCGCGCCGATATGATCCTCATGCCCATGGGTCAGCAAAATGCCGACCAGTGCGTCCTTGCGCTCCTCGATAAACGCAGTGTCGGGCATGATGATGTCGATGCCCGGGTAATCGGCATTGCCGAAACTCACCCCCAGATCGACCATTAGCCATTTACCCTCACACCCATAGAGGTTGAGGTTCATGCCAATTTCGCCCGACCCACCGAGCGCGAGGAACAGGACTTCCTTACCCGGCTTGGTCACGCCCTAACTTTCAATAAACTATCTATCAATGTTGCATTTTCCTTATGGATGAAAAAATAATTACAATTTTCATTTCTGTCATATTTGTCGACGCTAATCATTCTTCTATTTCTTATAGCAAATAGAAGATAACCAATATCCAATAAAGTTTCGTATAATTCAGCAGGGCCGTTCCATAATTCAACAAGTATACTTGGCTTGCATCGAACTATGGTTTGCATTCCGCCCTCAATAACGGACATTTCATGCCCCTCAACATCAATTTTAATGAAATCAACACGCCCCAATTCATAGTCATCGAGTCGCCTAACCGAAATCTGTAGTTCAAGATATTTCTCTCCCCCCCCCGCGAGGAGCCTCTATGGACCCCAAACCGGTTACACCAGCGCCATTGCCCATAATCGGCATGCGCAAGGTGGCCGTGCCAACATGGTTGCTGAGCGCGGTGGATTCCACTTGCACCTGCGGTAACGAACGCGCCAAACGTCTCGCCAAATCTTGATTGGGTTCAAATGCAATAACCTTGCATCCGGCGCGCAAAAATCGGTGCGTATATGGGCCCCAGTTCGCACCAATGTCCAATGCCACATCGCCCTTTCGCACTAAATGGGGCACCCAGCGCAATTCCGGTTCACCCGGTCGCAAAGCCGCCCCCAGTCTCGGAAAATGGGTGGCGCATCGGGCTCCCAAACTGTTCAACTTGCTCAAGAGCCAGTGCTTCATGAGCTTTGACCCGCATTTTGATAAAGGAGGGCAATCCCCCGCAGTGTCAGATCGGGGTCTATATGGTCAAACAAATGGCTATGCTCCTGAAAAACATGGGCGAGGCCGCCGGTCGCGATGACCTTTGCCGGGCGGCCGATTTCGGCCTTCATTCGGGCAATCAGCCCTTCCAGCATTGCGACATAGCCCCAATAAATGCCGATCTGCATCTGGCTTTCGGTGGTCGTGCCGATCACGCTGGCATCGGGCGGGGTTTCTACCGCAATACGCGGCAGCTTGGCAGCCGCCGCCACCAATGCTTCGAGGCTGAGGTTGACGCCCGGCGCAATCAACCCGCCCTTATAGGCGCCGCGATAATCAATATGGTCGAGCGTGGTCGCCGTTCCGAAGCTGATCATCACCAGATCACCGGGGATGGCGGCATGCGCGGCAATCGCATTGACCGCACGGTCTGCCCCCACCGACTGCGGTTCCTTAACGTCGAGCGCGATGCCCCAAGTCAGCGGGGCGCGCCCGGCGACCATTGCCTCCACCCCGAAATATTTGTCGGCCAGTAATTGGATATTGTGGAGCGCGCGTGGAACGACGGTCGATACCACCACCGCATCAACGACATCGCGGGCATAACCTTCCAGCGCCATCAATTGGGTCAGCCAGACGGCATATTGGTCTGCGGTGCGGCGCGGGTCGGTCGCAATCCGCCAACGGGTGCGGATTTCCGTCCCCTCAACCAACGCGAATTTGACATTGGTGTTGCCGACATCAACCGCGAGCAGCATGGCCCACCCCCTCCATCATGGTATCACGCCGACTTCGCCCGCGTGGATTATGCGTAACTGTCCATCGTCGAGCCGGATGCGCAGCGCGCCATCCTGCTCTAGGCCGTCAAACCGCCCCGTCAATCCGGCTTGCGGCGCATCATCCTGTGGCGCGCGCAAGTATAGGCTGGTGCCAATTGGGTGCGCGCGGTGCAACCAGCGCGACAATATCGCATCGGGCCATTCCCCCCCCCGCCAACCGCATAATGCATCGGCAAATTTGGTGGCAAGAATTTGGGCAAAATCATCCCGCGCGATGTCATGGCCGAATGCGCTGAGCGCGACAGCATCGCGCCCCGCCAATTGCGGCGCAAAGCTGAGGTTGACCCCGATGCCGATGACAATCGCATCGCCCTGCCCCTCCAGCAAAACCCCGGCCAGCTTGGCCTTGTGCCACAATAGGTCGTTCGGCCATTTCAGCATCAGCCCCGGTGCATCGCCGGCAAAATGGGTCACCGCATCGTGGAGCGCAACGCCCGCCAACAGCGACAGGCTTGCCGCGGGCGGGTCACCCGCGCGGCGGGCCACCATTGTCGATCCCATGAAATTGCCAGAGCCGCCTGCCGCGCCATCGTCCCACTGGCGGCCAAGCCGCCCGCGCCCAGCACTCTGCCGGTCGGTGATGCGCCAATAACCCTCCCCCGGTGCGCGGTGGTCGGCGATAAGCTGCAGAATATCGGCGTTGGTCGAACCGGTTTCGCGGATAAAATCCAGATATATGCTCAGAGCAGCGCACTCGCCGCATGGTGGGTCGCATGGGCCAATGGGCCGACCAGCACAAAGCCAAATATGCTGACATAGGCTGCCGCCAGCCCCATGACGCCGCGTTCCATCCAGCCGCCCGAAACGGGGAATTCCACCCCCGACGGCGGGTCAAACAACATCACCTTGATGACGCGCAGATAATAAAATGCGCCGATGACAGAAGCGATAGCCCCGACCACCGCCAAGGGGATGAGGCCGACGCCGATCGCCGCGCTGAACACCAATAATTTAGGCCAAAAACCGAACAATGGCGGTATCCCGGCGAGGGAGAACATGAAGATCGCCAGCGCCAGCGCCAGCGCCGGGCGTTGCCGCCACAGCCCGCCGAGCGCGGCAATATCCTCCACCATTTCGCCGTCGGCCTTGCGCATTTGCAACACCGCCAAAAAGCTGCCGAGCGTCATGACGACATATACCAGCAAATAGCTCAAAACAGCGGCAATCCCCGCCGCGCTGCCCGACGCCAGCCCCATCAGCATAAAGCCGACATTGGCAATCGAACTATAGGCGAGCAGCCGTTTGATATTGCGCTGGCCAATCGCGCCAAACGCCCCCCAAAGCATCGATGCCATCGACAAAAAGGCGATGATCTGCTGCCAATCGGCCATCGCGCCGCCAAAGGCTTCGATGCACACGCGCACCAACAGTGCGACTGATGCGACCTTGGGCGCGCTGGCAAAAAAGGCGGTCACCGGGGTCGGCGCGCCTTCATATACATCGGGGGTCCACATATGGAACGGCACCGCCGACACTTTGAAGCCAAGGCCGGTCAGGACAAAGATGACGCCCACCAACACACCAAGCTTGCCTGCGCCTGCAAAGCCGAGCGCGATACCGCTGAAATTGGTCGAGCCGGTAAAGCCATAAATCAGCGACATGCCGAACAGCAAAATCCCCGACGCCAGCGCGCCGAGGACGAAATATTTCAGCCCCGCCTCCGCCGCGCGACTGTCATTGCGGCTCATGCTGGCGAGCACATAGGCGGCAAGGCTGTTGAGTTCCAAACCGACATAAAGCGTCATCAGGTCATGCGCACTGACCATGATCGACATGCCGAGTGCGGCAAAGAGGATGAGGATGGGATATTCCGAACGATAGCCCTCCCGCGCGAAAAAGCGCGGCGCGAGGAGGAGGGAGATGATCGCCGCGCCATAGATTAAAATCTTGGCGAAATTGGCAAAGGCATCGATGCGAATGCTGCCGGAAAATATCGGCCCCGCCGCAACATGGCCCTGCAACAATAGGCCGAGCGCCAACGCCAGCACCATCGCGGCGAACGCATTGGTCAGTTCGGCCACCCGATCACCGGCAAAGGCGGCGACCATCAACAGGATCAACCCGCCAATCGTCAGCGTCAATTCGGGTAAAATAAGCAGGATTTCTGCGCTGTTCATCAGTGCGCACTCCCCGGCGCTGCTTCATGGGATGATGGTGTCGGGCGGCTCGACGCGGCACGGTAATGCGCGTCGCCTGCCGGTTTGGCGTTCGCCATCCGTGCGGCAATCGCCGTCGCATCGCGGCGCATCGGCGCCAGAAAGGGTTCGGGGTAGACGCCCATCCACAGCACCACCGCCGCAATCGGGGTGAGCAACAACCATTCGCGCAGCGACAGGTCGCGCATCGACAATGTATCCTCACCCGCCGCGCTGCCAAAGGCGATGCGCCGATAGAGCCAGAGCATATAGCCCGCGCCCAGGATAATCCCGGTCGCGCAGAGGAAGGCCACCCAGGAGGAGGCTTCGTAAATGCCAATCAGGCTCAAAAACTCACCGACAAAGCCGCTGGTTGCGGGGAGGCCGATCGACGCCATGGTGAAAAAGAGGAAGAGCAAGGCATAGCCCGGCATATTGTTGGAAAGCCCGCCATAGCGTGCGATTTCGCGGGTATGCAGCCGGTCATAAATGACCCCGACGCATAAAAAGAGCGCGCCCGACACCAGACCATGGCTCAGCATGACGATCAGCGCGCCCTCTATCCCCTGCTGGTTGAACGCAAAAAGGCCCGCCGTCACAATCGCCATATGCGCGACGGATGAATAAGCGATCAGCTTTTTCATATCGCTTTGCACCAGCGCGACGAGGCTGGTGTAAATCACCGCCACCGCCGACAGGGCAAAAATCAGCCACATGAAATCGGCCGACGCGTCGGGGAACATCGGGATGGAAAAGCGCAAAAAGCCGTAACCGCCCATTTTGAGCAGGACGCCCGCCAGAATGACCGAACCGGCGGTCGGTGCCTGCACGTGCGCGTCGGGCAACCATGTGTGGACCGGCCACATCGGCATTTTGACCGCAAAGCTCGCAAAAAAGGCCAGCCACAGCCAGCGCTGCGCCGCGACCGGGAAATCGCTGTGCATCAAGGTCGGTATATCAGCGGTGCCTGCGGCATAGATCATCCAGATCATTGCGACCAGCATCAGCACCGAACCGAGCAGCGTATAGAGGAAGAATTTATAGCTGGCGTAAATGCGGTTCGCCCCGCCCCATATCCCGATGATCAGATACATGGGGATCAGGCCAGCTTCGAAGAAAATATAAAATAGGATAAGGTCTTGCGCCGCGAAGACGCCGATCATCAGCGCCTCCATGAACAAGAAGCTCGCCATATAAAGGCCGACGCGTTCGGTGATGCTATTCCAACTCGCCCCGATGCAGATCGGCATCAAAAATACCGACAGCATGATCAGCATCAGCGAAATGCCATCAATCCCCATCGCCCAATAAAATTGGCCGACAATCGGTGCGCGCTCGACAAATTGCCATACCGGCCCCGCAACATCGAAACGCGCCCACATCACGCAGCCCAGCGCAAAGGTAGCGAGCGTCGTCACCAGCGCGGTCCAGCGCGCCGCGCGGTCCCCCAGAAACAGACAGGCGAGCGCCCCCAGCGCCGGCAGCGCGATCAGCGTCGAAAGCATCGGAAAATTGCCCAACATCAGCGCACCACCGCCATCAGCCAAGTCACCAGCGCGGCAAGGCCGATTAGCATGACAAAGGCATAGCTATAAAGAAAACCGGACTGGATTTTGACCGCAACGCCACTGGTTCCGGCGACCGCGCGGGCCGCACCATCTGGGCCGAAACGGTCGATGATAGCTTCATCGCCGCCCTTCCAGAATATCCGGCCCAAGGCCTGCGCCGGGCGGACGAAAATGGCATCATATAATTCGTCAAAATACCATTTGCGAAAGACGAAATTATGCAGCCCGGACATGTTGGCGACAAAGCGCGCCGGGGCGTCGGGGTGGCGGATATAATTGCGCCACGCGATCAGCAGGCCGATGATCATCGCGCTCGCCGGCATCAGTTTCGCCCACAGCGGGATTTCGTGCATCGCGTGCATCAGATGCGCGTCAAAGGCGATGCTGCCAGCCCAGAAATGCGCCCCTTCCTCTGCGCCGACAAAGGCATGGTGAAAGAAATAGCCCGCCAGCACCGCACCCGTGGTCAGCAATGCCAATGGAACGAGCATGGAAAGCGGGCTTTCATGCGGGTGATAGCCCGCCGTGCCGTCGTCATGGCCATGCTGGTCACCATGCGCATGCGCCGCCGCATGATCGTGGCCGTGGTCTTGGCCGTGGTCGTGCACCGCATGCTGGATATGTTCGCTTGTCCCCCAGCGCGGCTTGCCAAAAAAGGTCAGGAACATCAGGCGCCAGCTATAGAAACTGGTCAAAAGCGCGACGAAACAGCCGACCCAGAAAACCAATTGCCCATTGGGGCCGCTGGCAAAGGCGCTTTCCAAAATCGCATCCTTGGAGAAGAAGCCGGCAAAGCCAAAGCTGGTCAGCGGAATACCGACCCCGGTGATCGCCAAGGTTCCAGCCATCATCGTCCAATAGGTGAAGGGGATATGTTTCCGCAGCGCGCCATAATGGCGCATATCCTGTTCATGGTGCATCGCATGAATGACGCTGCCCGCCCCCAAGAATAGCAATGCCTTGAAGAAAGCGTGGGTGAATAAATGGAACATCGCCGCGCCATAGGCACCAACCCCGGCGGCAAAGAACATATAGCCCAATTGCGAACAGGTCGAATAAGCGATGACCCGCTTTATATCATGCTGGCAGGTGCCGACCGTCCCGGCAAAGAAGCAGGTCGCAGCGCCAATGAAGGTGACAAAGCCCAATGCAACCGGGGCCGCTTCAAACATGGGCGACAGGCGGCAGAGCATGAAAACCCCCGCCGTCACCATCGTCGCGGCGTGGATCAATGCCGAAACCGGGGTCGGCCCCTCCATCGCGTCAGGCAACCATGTGTGGAGGCCCAGCTGTGCCGATTTGCCCATCGCACCGATGAACAGCAGCAGGCACAAAATGGTCAGCGTATCGAACCGCATCGACAAAAAGCTGATGTGTGAACCGGCGACCGCCGGGGCGGCGGCCAAAACTTCGGGGATGGACACCGTCCGAAAGACGAGGAAGGTGCCAAAAATCCCTAGCATAAAGCCAAGGTCACCCACACGGTTGACGACAAAGGCCTTTATTGCTGCCGCATTGGCCGACGGCTTATGATACCAGAAACCGATCAGCAGATAGGACGCCAGCCCCACCCCTTCCCAGCCAAAAAACATCTGCACCAAATTGTCGGCAGTCACCAGCATCAGCATGGCAAAGGTAAAGAGCGACAAATAAGCGAAAAAGCGCGGCTGGCTGGGGTCTTCGGCCATATAGCCCCAGCTATAAAGGTGGACGAGCGCAGACACGCTGGTCACCACCACCAACATCACGGCGGTCAGCGTATCGACGCGCAATGCCCAGTCAAAGACCAGATCGCCCGATGACAACCAATGGAGCACTGGGGTCACGCCCGCTGTGCCATGGCCGGTCAAAAAGCTGATGAAAATCGGCCAGCTCAACGCGCAAGCAGCAAAAAGCGCGCCCGTCGTCACCAATTTGGCGGCAAAATTGCCGATGAAACGTCCGCCCAGCCCCGCGACAATTGCGGCAAGCAAGGGCAGAAAGACAATATAGCTAATCATCGGCGCGTCAGCCCTTCATCTGGTTGGCGTCATCGACCGCGATGGTGCCGCGCCCACGGAAGTAAATCACCAAAATGGCGAGCCCGATTGCTGCTTCACCCGCCGCAACCGTCAATACGAACATCGCAAAAACCTGCCCCGCCAGATCGCCCAAAAAGGCCGAAAATGCGACAAGGTTGATGTTGACCGCGAGCAGGATCAGCTCAACCGCCATCAGGATGATGATGATATTTTTGCGGTTGATGAAAATGCCGAGCACGCCGAGCACGAACAAGATCGTGCTGACCGTCAGATAATGGGCAAGCCCGATCATAATTCCACCCCCTGCCCTATCGGCTGGTTGACAAGGCGCACCGCATCCTTGGGGCGGCGAGCATTTTGTGCTGCAACATTCTGCCGCCGCACTCCGCCACGCGGCCGGTTGGTGAGGACGATGGCCCCGATCATCGCAACGAGCAGGATGATGCCCGCGGCTTCAAACAGGAAAATATAGCGGGAATAGAGCAGCTCACCCACCTGCTGAATATTGCTCGACGCGCTATGGACAGGCGCAATCCGCCCGGCCAATTGCACCCCGCCCGCCCGCCATGAGCCAAGCGCAAAGAGCATTTCGGCGGCGAGTACCACCGCCAGCAACGCACCGAACGGCAGATAGCGGACAAAACCGCTGCGCAGCGCGGCGAAATCAATGTCGAGCATCATCACGACGAACAAGAACAGCACCGCGACCGCACCGACATAGACGATGACCAGCAGCATCGCGATAAACTCGGCACCGAGCAGCAGCATCAGCCCGGCGGCGTTGAAAAAGGCGAGGATGAGCCACAGCACGCTATGCACCGGGTTGCGCGCCAAAATAGTCAGCGCGCCCGAAGCGATCAGGATGGTGGCGAACAGGTAAAAGGCGATGATCTGCATCATATCGGCCGCGCCCTATCGATAGGGCGCATCGGCGGCAATATTTGCCGCGATCGCGCGTTCCCATTTGTCCCCGTTGGCGAGCAATTTGGCCTTGTCATAAAGCAATTCCTCCCGCGTTTCGGTGGCAAATTCGAAGTTTGGGCCTTCGACAATCGCATCGACCGGGCAGGCTTCCTGACAAAAACCGCAATAGATGCATTTGGTCATGTCGATGTCGTAACGCGTCGTGCGGCGCGAACCATCTTCGCGCGGCTCCGCCTCTATGGTGATCGCTTGCGCCGGGCAGATTGCTTCGCACAATTTGCACGCGATGCAGCGTTCTTCGCCATTGGGGTAACGACGCAGCGCATGTTCACCGCGAAAACGCGGGGAAAGCGGGTTTTTCTCGAAAGGATAGTTGATCGTCGCCTTGACCTTGAAGAAATATTTCAAGGTCAGCGCGTGGGCGACGATAAATTCCCACAAAGTCCAGCTTTTGATGAACTGTCCGACACTCATGCCCCATACCTCGTCAGCATCAGAAAGCCCGACACCAAAAACACCCAGAACAGCGACAGTGGCAGAAAAATCTTCCAGCCCAGCCGCATCAATTGGTCATAACGATAGCGCGGCACCGTCGCCTTCACCCAACTGAAGACAAAGAAAAAGAACAGGATTTTGGCAAAGAACCAGATCATCCCCGGCACGGCATAGAGCGGCGCCCAGTCGATCGGCGGCAACCAACCGCCCCAGAAGAGCACGGCGTTGAGCGCACACATCAAAATGACATTGGCATATTCGCCGAGCCAAAAGAGCGCGAAGCTCATCGAACTATATTCGGTCTGATAGCCCGCGACCAACTCGCTCTCCGCTTCGGTAAGGTCAAAGGGCGTGCGCGCGGTTTCGGCCATCGCCGAAATCAGGAACACGACCGCCATGGGAAGCAGCATCGGGTTGAAGCCAAAGCCGTTGATAAAGCCCAGCACATGCCCCTTTTGCGCCAGAACGATAGTCGACAGGTTGAAACTGTCGGCCATCAGCACGACCGAAATCAGCACAAAGCCAATCGATACTTCATAGCTGATCATCTGTGCGGCGGCACGTAATGCGCTGAAAAATGGATATTTACTGTTGGATGACCAGCCCGATATCACCACCCCATAAACGCCGAGCGACGATATGGCGAGAATATAGAGCAGCCCGACATTGATGTCGGCGAGCACCTGCTGCGACCCGAAGGGGATGACCGCCCAGGCCATTTGCGCGACGGTAAAGGTGATGATCGGCGCGATCAGGAACAAAATCTTGTTCGCGCTCGACGGGATGATCGTTTCTTGCAGAAAGACTTTCAGACCATCGGCAAAGCTTTGCAGCAAGCCAAAGGGGCCAACGACATTGGGGCCCCGGCGCAGCGCCATCGCCGCCCAGATTTTGCGGTCGGCGTAAATGATCATCGCCACCGCCAGCATCAGCGGCAGCGCAATCATCAGGATGAGGATGAGCGTGGCGACAAGCCAACCCAATTCCACCCCCAAAAAGGTCGATTGGAACCAAGCGGTCATTCGGCGGCCTCCGCAAAAATCTGGCCGTGCAATAATTCGGCCGAACAACGCTGCATCGTCGCGCTGGCGCGGGCGATGGCGTTGGTCAGGTAAAAATCCTTGATCGGATAGCGGATGTCGCCCTTGGGCTTGGCGTCGAGCTTGGGCCAATCCTTGGCATTTTGCGGCCAGCCATAATCGGCCCGCGCATCGACATCGCCCAGTGCCGGGACAGCGGCAATCATCGCCGCGCGGCAGCCGTCAAAGCTGTCAAAGCCGACATGGACGCCCAGCACATCGGCAAGCGCGCGCAGGATCGACCAATCTTCGCGCGCATCGCCCGGCGGGAAAACCGCCCGTTCGCTGCGCTGCACCCGCCCTTCGGTATTGACATAGGTGCCGGGCTTTTCGCTCCACGCCGCGGCGGGCAGGATGATGTCGGCACCATGCGCGCCCTTGTCGCCATGGTGGCCGATGTAGATTTTGAGGCTATCGGCAAAGGCTGAAAAATCCACCTCATCCGCACCGAGGAATAGGACCGCCTTGGGCTTGGCGGCGATGATGTCGGCGATGCCGCCCGGCTGTGCATAGCCCAGCATCAACCCGCCCATCCGGCTTGCCGCCATATGGACGACGCCAAAACCGTTCCACCCGTCGCGGACGACATTGGCAGCCTTGGCGATGGCAAGCGCCGCGCCATGTAGCCCCGGCACGGCGAGCGCGCCGCCGCCGACGAGGATCAACGGCCGCGCCGCTCCGGCCAGTGCATCGCTGACATGCTTGGGCAATTTGCTGGCAATCGCGGCATCCGCCCCCAGCCATTCGACCTTATAGGTCAAATCCACCTCTGGCCCGATGGCAAAGGCTTTCGCCCCGCGCTTCCACACCGCCTTGCGCACGCGCGTGTTGATCAGCGGTGCTTCCCAGCGCAAATTGCTGCCGATGATCAGGATGACATCGGCATCCTCCACCGCGGCAATCCCGCTGTTGAGGTTGACCATCGCCAAATTGGACACGTCATAGGCAAGGCCGGTCTGCCGCCCCTCCAGCATCGTGCTGCCCATCGCCTGCACCAAAGCCTTGGCCGCAAACATGGTTTCGCAATCGACCATGTCCCCCGCGATGGCGGCAATCGATGCGCCGGCATCGACAGCCCTGATTGCGTCAAAGGCTTCGGCCCAGCCTGCCGCCACCAACTTGCCGTCACGGCGCAGCCATGGCTGGTCGAGCCGCCGCACCATCAGCCCGTCGATATGGTGGCGCGCTTTGTCATGCGCCCATTCTTCGTTCACATCATCATGGACACGCGGCAGGACGCGCAGTACCTGCCGCCCGCGCGCATCGACGCGAATATTGCTGCCCACTGCATCGGTGACGTCGATGCCGTGCGTCTTGGTCAATTCCCAAGGCCGCGCTTCAAAGGCATAGGGGCGGCTGGTCAGCGCGCCAACCGGGCAAAGGTCAACAACATTGCCCGACAATTCGCTTTGCACCGCTTGTTCGAGGTAGGATGTGATCTGCATATCCTCCCCCCGGTAAAGCGCGCCAATCTCATCGGTTCCGGCCACCTCTTCGGCAAAGCGGATGCAGCGGGTGCAATGGATGCACCGGGTCATCACCGTCTTGATGATCGGCCCCATATATTTTTCGGTTACCGCGCGCTTGTTTTCGAGCGTCCGGCTATGCCCCTTGCCATAAGCGACCGATTGGTCCTGCAAATCGCATTCGCCGCCCTGATCGCAAATCGGGCAGTCGAGTGGATGGTTGATGAGCAGAAACTCCATCACCCCTTCGCGCGCCTTTTTGACCATCTGGCTGTCGGTGCGGATGGTCTGCCCTTCGGCGGCGGGCAGCGCACAACTGGCCTGCGGCTTGGGTGGGCCGGGCGACACTTCGACCAAGCACATGCGGCAATTGCCGGCAATCGACAGGCGTTCATGGTAACAAAAGCGCGGGATTTCCTTGCCCGCAGCCTCACAAGCCTGCAGCACGGTCGCGCCTGTGGGCACCTCTACCTCAATTCCATCGACGGTTAATTTGGGCATTATTCCGCCGCCTCCCGCATCGCAGCGCCACGTTCGGCGATCCGCCGCTCCAACTCGGGGCGGAAATGGCGCAGCAGCCCCTGAATCGGCCAGGCCGCTGCATCACCCAGCGCGCAAATCGTATGACCTTCGACCTGTTTGGTCACTTCCCACAATGTGTCGATTTCATGCACTTCGGCATCACCGGTGCGCAGCCGTTCCATCACCCGCCACATCCAGCCGGTGCCTTCGCGGCACGGGGTGCATTGGCCGCAGCTTTCATGCTTGTAGAAATAGGATATGCGGCTGATCGCCCGGACGATGTCGGTCGATTTGTCCATGACGATGACCGCGGCAGTGCCCAGCCCCGAACCCACTGCCTTTAGCCCGTCGAAATCCATCGGCGCGTCGATAATATCCTTGGCCGGAACCAAGGGAACCGATGAACCGCCCGGAATAACGGCGAGCAAATTGTCCCAGCCGCCGCGCACCCCGCCGCAATGTTTTTCAATCAGTTCGCGAAAGCTGATCCCCATCGCGTCTTCGACGACGCAGGGCCGTTCGACATGGCCGGAAATCTGGAATAATTTCGTCCCTTCATTCCCCTTGCGGCCAATGCCCGCGAACCACGCCGCGCCGCGCCGCAAAATCGTCGGCACCACCGCGATGCTTTCGACATTATTGACCGTTGTCGGGCAGCCATAAAGCCCCGCACCAGCCGGAAATGGGGGTTTGAGGCGCGGCTGGCCCTTTTTCCCTTCCAGACTTTCGATCATCGCGGTTTCTTCGCCGCAGATATAGGCCCCTGCCCCGCGATGGACAAAGACGTCGAAATCATATCCTGATTTGGCGGCATTCTTGCCGACGAGGCCCGCAGCATATGCCTCCGCCACTGCGGCTTCGAGCCGTTCGGCTTCACGAATATATTCGCCGCGAATATAGATATAGGCGGCGCGCGCGCGCATCGCATAGCCCGCGATCAGCGCCCCTTCGATCAATTTATGCGGGTCGTGGCGGATGATTTCGCGGTCCTTGCACGACCCCGGTTCGCTTTCGTCGGCATTGATGACGAGGAAGCTTGGCCGGTCGGCACGCGGTTCTTTGGGCATGAAGCTCCATTTAAGCCCGGTCGGAAAGCCCGCCCCGCCGCGCCCGCGCAGCCCCGATGCCTTGATCTCTTCGATAATCGCGTCCTGCCCCTTGGCCATCAACGCCTTGGTCTTGTCCCAATCGCCGCGTTTTTGCGCGGCCTTGAGCGACCAGTCCTGATAGCCATAGACGTTGGTGAAGATGCGATCCTTATCGGCGAGGCTCATTTCCATTCCCCCCGATAATCATGGTTGCCATCGACCATTTTGTGGAGCGTCGTCGGCCCACCAAGCGGCTCAACACTGTGGCGGCCCGGTTCCTGCGTGCCGGTCTTGGGGGCGTCGCCCGCCGCCAGCGCGTCCAAGATCGCGGTCATCCGATCAAAGTCGAGGTCTTCATAATTATCATCGTTGATCTGCACCATCGGGGCGGATGCGCAATTGCCCATGCATTCGACTTCGGTCAGGGTGAACAGCCCATCGGGCGTCGTCTTACCCTTGACCATCCCCTTGTTGGTGCAGGCGGTCATCACATCGTCCGACCCGCGCAGCATGCACGGCGTCGTCCCGCACACCTGCACATGGTAACGGCCGACCGGCACCAGATTATACATCATGTAGAAACTGGCGACTTCGGCGACCCGGATTACCGGCATGCCAAGGTAGGCCGCGACATATTCGATGACTGGCAGCGGCAACCACCCCTGCGTCTGCGTTTCGGCCCCGACCTGCCGCTGCGCAAGGTCGAGCAAGGCCATCACCGCCGATTGCTGCCGCCCGGCGGGATAGCGCGCAATATAGGCATCAGCACGCGCGATATTTTCCTTGGTAAAGGAAAATTGGCCCCAGCGCGCGCGCAATTCGGGGCTGTCGGGTTCAAAATGTCGATTAGCCATGACCTGCCCCCTTAGCGGCGGCAAAGCGGCGCACATTGATGCGGCTCAACGGTCGCACTCCCCAAAAACAATATCCATCGCGCCCAAAATGGCGGTCGCGTCGGCGAGCATGTGCCCCTTGCACAGGAAATCCATCGCCTGCAGGTGCGAAAAAGCGGTCGGGCGGATTTTGCAGCGATAGGGTTTGTTGCTGCCATCGCTGACCAGATAGACGCCAAATTCCCCCTTGGGGCTTTCGGTGGCGACATAGACTTCACCGGCGGGGACGTGGAACCCCTCCGTATATAATTTGAAGTGATGGATCAGTGCTTCCATCGACATTTTCATTTCGCCGCGCTTGGGCGGCACGACCTTGCGGTCAAGGCTGGCAACCGGCCCTTCGGGCATGTCGTTGAGGCATTGTTTAATGATGCGCGCGGATTGATATACTTCCTCCACCCGCACCATGAAACGGTCGTAACAATCACCGCGCGTGCCGACCGGCACGTCGAAATCGACCCGGTCATAGGCGTCATAGGGCTGGCTCTTGCGCAAATCCCACGCAATGCCGCTGCCACGGATCATCGGCCCGGAAAAACCCCATGCCAGCGCATCCGCCTTGGACACCGTTGCAATATCGACATTGCGCTGTTTGAAAATGCGGTTGTCGATGACCAGGCTCATCGCATCGCCGAATAATTTGGGCAGACGCGTTTCGCACCATTCGCCAATATCGGTCAGCAATTTCAACGGCACATCCTGATGCACCCCGCCGGGGCGGAACCAGGCGCTGTGCATCCGCGCGCCGCTCGCCCGTTCGAAAAAGTTCAGGCAATCTTCGCGCAGTTCAAACACCCACAAATTGGGGGTCATCGCACCGACGTCCATCACATGGCTGCCGATGTTGAGCATATGGTTGCAGATGCGGGTCAGTTCGGCGAACAGCACGCGCAGATATTGCGCGCGCAACGGCACCTCCAAATCCAGCAGCTTTTCGACCGCCAGCACATAGCTATGTTCCATGCCGAGCGGCGAGCAATAATCGAGCCGGTCGAAATAGGGCAAAGCCTGCAAATAGGTCTTATATTCGATCAGTTTTTCGGTGCCGCGATGGAGCAGGCCGACATGCGGGTCGACCCGTTCGATAATCTCCCCATCCAATTCCATCACCATGCGCAGCACGCCGTGCGCGGCGGGGTGCTGCGGCCCGAAATTGATCGTGTAATTGCCGATCGTCTTGTCGCCCGCGCTGTTCGCGCTGTCCGGCGTCAATTCGGCATAGCCGGTTGGGATGTCATAGGTTTCGGCCATAACCTATCCCTTCGTCTTCTTGGGCGCGGACTTGGTCGCGGTCGATTTCCTGGTCGCCTTGGGTGCAGCCTTGGGTGCCTTGGGCGCTTTGGCTGGTTTCTCAGGCGCAGCTGGTGGCGGAGGCGGTGGAGGCGGCGGCGGGGGCGCAGCATCGGCCTTTTCATCGCCGGGCAGCACATATTGCGCCCCTTCCCACGGGCTCATGAAGTCAAAGCTGCGGAAATCCTGTGCCAGCGCTACCGGTTCATACACCACGCGCTTCTCCGCTTCCGAATAACGGAGTTCGACATAGCCGGTCAGCGGGAAATCCTTGCGCAGCGGGTGCCCGGCAAAGCCATAGTCGGTTAAAATTCGCCGCAAATCGCCATGGCCATCGAAAATCACGCCATAAAGGTCGAAAACCTCGCGCTCCAGCCACCCGGCGCTCGGATAGACGCTGCGCACACTCGGCACCGAATGATCGGCATCGGTGGTGACATGGACAGTCAGCCGGTGGTTCGCGGTGACCGACAGCAGGCAATAGGCGACATCAAAACGCTCCGCCCGGTCGGGATAATCGGCCCCGGCAATTTCCATCAACTGCTGATAGGCAAAATCATCGCGCAATATGGTCAGCACATCGGCGATGCTGGCGCGCGCCACACGCAGATGCAGTTCGTCATGCGCTTCGCAAACCTCGATCAGCGCCTTGTCGAGCGCCTTGGTGATGCGCGCGGCCAAGCCATCGGGGTGGCGGATCAACGGGGCATTATGGGCCATTATCGTTCCACCGTGCTGGTGCGGCGGATTTTGCGCTGCAATTGCATCACGCCATATAGCAATGCCTCTGCAGTCGGCGGGCAACCGGGCACATAAATATCCACCGGGACGATGCGGTCACAGCCGCGCACGACGCTATAGCTATAATGATAATAGCCGCCGCCATTGGCGCAGCTGCCCATCGAAATCACATATTTGGGTTCCGACATCTGGTCATAGACGCGGCGCAGCGCCGGGGCCATTTTGTTGCACAAAGTGCCCGCGACAATCATTACGTCCGACTGGCGGGGCGAAGCACGCGGCGCGACGCCAAAGCGTTCCATGTCATATCGCGGCATATTGACGTGGATCATCTCCACCGCGCAACAGGCAAGACCAAAGGTCATCCACCACAGCGAACCAGTGCGCGCCCAGTTAAACAAATCCTCGGTCGTGGTGACGAGGAAGCCTTTATCATCCACCTCCGCGCTCAACGCCGCGAAATATGCAGCGTCGGGCAGCGTCCCGGCGGCGGGCACCGCAGCCCCTTCGGGCAGGATCAGCGATGGGGCGGTGGCGGCGGGCAAATTGCTCATTCCCAATCCAACGCTCCCTTTTTCCATGCATAGACCAGCCCCAGCGCCAGTTCGACGAGGAAGACCATCATGGTGAACCAACCCACCCAGCCAATTTCCTTGAGGCTGACCGCCCAGGGAAAGAGGAAGGCCGCTTCGAGATCAAAGATGATGAACAATATGGCGACGAGGTAAAAGCGCACGTCAAACTGGCCACGGCTATCCTCAAAAGCGGGAAAGCCGCATTCATATTCGCTCAATTTCTCGGCATCGGGCTTATGCGCCCCGGTCAGCCGCGCCACCCCCATCGGCAAAAAGACGAACAGCGACGACAGCGCTACCGCGACCAAGAGAAAGAGGAGGATGGGAGCATATTGCGAAAGGTCAACCACGAAAAAACTCATCGCTTTTGTGGGGGATTCCCCCTTATTGGACGCGGCTAATAGGCCCGCTCACCTGCAAGGGCAAGGCATGAAAGCCGCTATTTTCCGCCTATCTTTGCGACTCATTCGCAACGATGCGCGCATGACGCTAGGGCAGCCCGACTGCTGCCGTTCAGGCGTTGCGCAATGCGCCCGCCACCAATTTGTGCAGCTTGCTGTGCAGCGCATCATTGGCGGCGAGAATCTCCTGCCGCTCAATCGCGCGTTCGCCGCCGCGAAAGTCGGAAACAAAGCCGCCCGCTTCCTTGACGATCAGCATGCCCGCCGCGACGTCCCACGGTTCCAGCCCGCTTTCCCAAAAGCCGTCATAGCGTCCCGCCGCCACCCATGCGAGGTCGAGGCTGGCCGCACCAAAACGGCGAATGCCCGCAACTTCGGGTGCCAGCGCGCCGAATATGCGCGACCATTGGCCAAAATCGCCGTGCCCCAGATAGGGGATGCCGGTGGCAATCAGCGCATCGGCAAGGTCGCGCCGCGCCGAAACGCGCAGCCGCTGGTCTTGCCGCCACGCGCCGCGCCCACGTTCGGCCCACCAGCTTTCGTCGGTCACCGGCTGATAGACGAGCGCCGCGACAATATCACCCCAACTGCCGTCGGGGCGCGGTTCCTGCACCGCGATGGAAATGGCGAAATGCGGAATGGCGTGGAGGAAGTTGGACGTGCCGTCGAGCGGGTCGACCACCCAGCGCGGCTTACCCGGCGCGCCCTCTATCGCGCCGCCTTCCTCCATCAAAAAGCCCCAGTCGGGCCGCGCGCGCTGCAAATCTTCGAGCAGGCTTGCCTCTGCCGTCTTGTCGGCGCGGCTGACGAAATCTGCCGGACCTTTGCGGCTGACCTGCAGATGCTCCACCTCACCAAAGTCGCGGCGCAGCTTGCTCCCCGCTTTGCGCGCGGCGCGCTCCATAACGGTAATGACGCCCGATTGGGCCATGATTTTATTCCTTAAACTCAGTCGGCGCGTTTGACATATTCGCGGTCGTACACATGGACGACGATCCGCGTGCCGCTGGTGATGTGCGGCGGCACCATGACGCGCACCCCATTGTCGAGCACCGCCGGCTTGTAGGAGGAGGAGGCGGTTTGCCCCTTTACCACCGCATCGGCTTCGACAATCGTCGCTTCGACATGTTCGGGCAATTCAACCGAAATTGGCCGCTCTTCCCATAGTTCGAGCACGACATCCATGCCGTCGGTCAGGAAATCGCCCGCTTCGCCGACGATATCCTTTTTGATAGTGATTTGTTCGTAGCTATCCTTGTCCATGAAGACGAGGTCATCGCCCTCTGCATAAAGATATTGGAAATCCTTGGTGTCGAGCCGAACGCGCTCGACCGTGTCGGCGCTGCGGAAACGCACATTGGTTTTGCGCCCGTCGATCAGATTCTTCATCTCGACCTGCATGAAGGCCCCGCCCTTGCCGGGCTGGGTGTGCTGGATTTTGGCGACCTTCCAGATCCCACCCTCATATTCAAGGATGTTGCCGGGGCGAATATCGACACCGCTGATTTTCATATGAGGGGAACCTCCACCATGCAGACAGGGAAAAAGAGCCGGTACGCGCCGTTCGGCGCTGCACAATCGGCTGGCCGCCTAGACGCCCCGGGCCGATTTGGCAAGCATTTGCCCCAACGCCGGATGAACGAAGGCACCACGCCCGGTTCAGCCATGCTGCCCTATGTCGCCATCATCCTATACAAGATGCGCAAATGACGTTAGGTAATGGCCCATGACGACCAAGGAAAAGCCACAGGAAACGCCGACCCCGCCCGCAGCGGGATTGTTCGGCGCGACGGTGCCGCCCAAGTTTAAGCGCGAAATATCGCCATTGGCGACCAAATCGGCCAACGACGCGGCGCGCGCCAAGCGCTGAACCGCCGCCGTTCAGACCTGCATTGCCCGGTGGAGCGCGGCAACCGCCGCGGCGGCCCCTGCCGGGTCATTCCACACGCCGCCTGATACCGCCAGAAAATCTGCCCCGGCCTGCACCAAGGGTGCGCAATTTTGCGCATTAATCCCGCCGATGGCGACACAGGGGATGTCGCTGAGCGCGCTCCACCAACTGAGCAATGTCCCATCGGCCTGATGTTCGACATCTTTGGTCGTCGTGGGGAAAAAGGCACCAAAGGCGACATAATCGGCCCCAGCCTCCCCCGCCTCCATCGCCAGATGGCGGCTGGCATGACAGGTCACGCCAATCTGCGCCTCTGGCCCCAACAGGCGGCGCGCCTCCCGCGGGTCACCATCCCCCTGCCCCAGATGGACGCCGTCCGCCCCCAATCTTTTGGCGAGCGCCATATCGTCATTGATGATGAAGGCGACATCGGCCGCCGCACATATCGCCTGCAATGGTTCGGCCAGCCGCGCAGCCCTATGTTGGTCGACCCCCTTTAGCCGAAATTGAAAGGCAGCGACCGGCGCCGCACCCAAAGCCGCGCGCAAATGGTCGGCAAAATCACCTTCCACATCGGGCGGGGAGATGAGGTATATTTGGCACGGGTTCGTTGACCCGCCGGGGCGCACCCGGGCGGCAAATTGCGGGTCGAGCGCCAGCGGGTCAGTGTCATCCATCAGCCAGCAATCTTTTGGGTCGATCCACGATAAATATCGTCAATCGCGCTGCCGAGCGATGCATCAAAGGCTGCATCATCCATTTGCGCGCGCAAATCTTCGAGCAACGCGCGGGAGAAGCTGGCAATAATCCCCCGGTTTTTCGCCAGTTCGGCGCAGGCTTCGGGCCGGTTATACCCGCCCGACAGGGCAACGACCCGCAGCACCTTTGGGTGATCGACCAGCGCGTCGAACGTCCCCGGCACCACCGGCAGCGACAGTTTGAGCATCACCTCACTACCCTCCGGCATCGCGTCCAATTCGCGCAAAATGGCATCACGCATCAGCACGTCACATTCGGCGCGGCTCGCGCTCTTGATATTCACTTCGGGTTCCAAAATCGGCATCAGCCCGGCGGCCAGCACTTCTTTCCCGACGGCAAATTGCTGGGCGACAATCGCGTTGATCCCATCGGCATTGGCGTGGTTGATGACCGAACGTTCCTTGGTCCCAAAAACGCCGAGCGCCTTGGCCCGGCTGAGCAGCGCGGCAAGGTCGGGCATCGGCTTCATCATCTGAACGCCGTTCACCTCTTCCTCCAGCCCCTTGTCGATCTTGATAAAGGGGACAATTCCCTTGGCGTTCAGCGCGGCGGGAACCGACACACCACCGACGTCGCCGTCCATCGTCCGCTCAAACAGGATCGCGCCGACCACCTTGTCCCCCGAAAAGGCATCCGACGCGATGATGCGGCTGCGCATCTGGTGGATCAGGGCGAACATCCCGGCCTCATCGCTCCACGCATCGGCTTCGATGCCATAGCCCTTGAGCGCCTTGGGGGTGGAGCCACCCGATTGGTCGAGCGCGGCGATAAAGCCATCACCCTTGGCCATAATATTGCGCATGCCGACATCCACCATCTTGATCATCCTTTGAAAAATAAAATTGTCATTATCGCTTGGCGCGTTCCAACGCCACAACGCCGGGCAGTTCACGCCCCTCCATCCACTCCAGAAAGGCACCGCCCGCTGTCGAAACAAAGCTGAAATCGCCCGCAACGCCCGCATGGTGCAGCGCGGCGACCGTATCCCCGCCGCCCGCGACCGACACCAGCGACCCTTCGCGCGTCAACGCGGCGGCGGTGCGCGCCAAGGCAACCGTCGCTGCATCAAAGGGCGGAGTTTCAAACGCGCCGAGCGGTCCATTCCAGACGAGCGTCGCACAATTTTTGATGACGTCGCCCAGCATTTCGACGCTGGCAGGCGCGATGTCCAAAATCATCTCCTCCGCCGCGATTTCGTGGACATTGCAACTGCGCAAACTCGGTGGGTTGGGCGCAAATTCGCGCGACACCATGACGTCATAGGGCAGATGGATGGTGCAATTGGCCGCCTCTGCCGCCGCAAAGATGGATTCGACCGTCGCCAGATAATCATGCTCACACAGGCTTTTACCAACGTCGACCCCACGCGCGGCAAGGAAAGTATTGGCCATCCCGCCACCGATGATCAGATGATCGACCCGGCCCGACAAATGCACCAATACGTCGATCTTGCTCGACACTTTCGCCCCGCCGACCACCGCCGCCACCGGATGCTTCGGGTTGCCCAAGGCCGCATCGAGCGCACGCAATTCTGCCTCCATCGACCGACCGGCAAAGGCGGGGAGGATATGGGCCAACCCCTCCGTCGTCACATGCGCGCGGTGCGCTGCAGAAAATGCGTCATTGACATAAAAATCGCCCCATGCCGCCCAAGCGCGTGCCAAGGCGGGGTCATTCGCCTCCTCCCCCGCAGCAAAACGGCTGTTTTCGGCGATGACGATGCTGCCGGGCGACAGGGCGCTCAGTGCATCGCGGCTTGGTTCGGCCATGAAGCCGACCGGGCGGCCGAGCAGCGCTGCCAAGGGCGCGGCGATGGGGACGAGCGACATGGCGGGGTCCGCCTTACCCTTTGGCCGGCCAAAATGGGCAAGGATCAGCGTTATGCACCCCATGTCGGACAGCGCGGCGAGCGTCGGCACGGCGGCGCGCAGGCGCGTATCATCGCTGACCGCCCCATCGGCCATCGGCACGTTCAAATCTTCACGCACCAGCGCAATTTTACCGCGCACATCGCCGAGAACGGCGGTCAAATCATCGATGGTGTAAAAGCCTGTCATGTCAAAATCCTGATGCTATCGCCGACGCGCACTTCCCCCTCCGCCACGACAAAGGCGCAAAGCCCGCCGCGCCAATCGGGGGTCAGGGCGGCTTGCAGGCCGGGCGCAATCGCCTCCATCCGCTGGCAAGGGTCGGTTTCAATCGTCGTTTCCAAAATAACATCATCGCCGATGGCGATGCGCACCCCGGCGCGTTGCGGCAAATCCAAATCGGCGACCAGCAAATTGGCGCGCCGTTCCTGCCATGGAATATCCAGCCCCAATTCGGCCATGGCGGCGGCCCAATCCCCCGCTTCGATCAGGCTGACCTGCCGTTTATAGGGCGCGCCCTTTAACCCGCCGCGAAAATCCCCCTCCACCCCGCCAGCAAAGCTGATGCGGGCGCGGTCGATCACCTCCATCGCCGCCTTTGGGGCGGCGCGGCGCGCGATGGCGGCGATACGACCGGACATAATCACGGCTGACGGCGACGCTTAGATCAGGCCGCCGATCACGCCAGCAGTGTCGACCATGCGGTTCGAAAAACCCCATTCATTGTCATACCAGCTGACCACGCGAACCAATTTGCCGTCGATCACTGCGGTTTCAAGGCTGTCGATCGTCGAACTGGCCGGGCAGTGGTTGAGGTCAATCGACACCAATGGCTCGTCGGTAAAGGCCAAAATCCCCTTAAGCGCCCCTTCGGATGCAGCTTTGAGCAACGCATTCACTTCGTCACGGCTGGTTTCGCGCGCCGGGGTGAAGGTCAGGTCAACCAAGCTGACATTGGGCGTCGGCACGCGGATGGCGGAGCCGTCGAGCTTGCCCTTGAGTTCAGGCAACACTTCGCCGACCGCACGCGCCGCACCCGTCGTCGTCGGGATCATCGACATGCCCGCCGCACGCGCCCGGCGCATATCCCCATGAATTTGATCGAGAATCTTTTGATCATTGGTGTAAGCGTGGACGGTGGTCATCAGCCCGCGTTCAATCCCAATCGCATCGTTCAACACCTTGGCGAGCGGGGCGAGGCAGTTGGTCGTGCAACTGGCGTTGGAGACGATGAGGTCATCGCCGGTCAGGCTGTCGTGGTTGACGCCATAAACAACCGTCTTGTCGACCCCTTTGGCCGGGGCCGAAATCAGCACCCGCTTGGCCCCGGCGGTCAAATGCGCACCCGCGCTGTCGCGGTCGGCAAAAAAGCCGGTGCATTCGAGAGCGATGTCAACGCCATTCGCCTCGTGCGGCAATTTCGCCGGGTCACGTTCGGCGGTGACGTGGATGCGCCGCCCGTTGATGATGATGTCATTGCCGTCGGCATGGACATCGCCGGGGAATGGCCCGTGGACGCTGTCGCGCTTGAACAACATGGCGTTGGATTTGGCGTCGGCCAGATCGTTAATCGCAACCAGTTCGAGATCATGGTCGCTGCGTTCCAAAATGGCCCGCGCCACCAGACGACCGATACGGCCAAAACCATTGATTGCAACCTTCGTCGCCATGTCAAATACTCCTTTTAAGCCGTTAATTTAGCGATAATTTGTGGAACAATAGCATCCGCGGTAAATCCGAAATGCGCGAAAAGATCCCTGGCCGGGGCAGACGCCCCGAAACTGTCGATCCCGATGATGAGGCCATCGCGCCCGACATGCCGCTCCCAGCCCAAAGTCACCCCCGCCTCTATCGCGACGAGGAGAACATTATCGGGCAAAATATCGGCGCGATAGGCAGCGTCCTGCTCCGCAAATAATTCCCAGCACGGCATGGAAACCACGTCGGCACCAATCCCCTGCCCTTCCAGCGCCGCCGCCACATCGACCGCGAGCGCGACCTCGCTCCCCGTCGCGATCAGCACCACCTGCCGCTTCGCAGTCGCGGCGCGCAGACGATAGCCGCCCTTTGCGCTGCCGCCGCCATTATTTTCGGCGAGCGAGGGCAAATTCTGGCGGCTCAGCGCCAGAACGCTCGGCCCGTCGGTGCGCGCCAGCGCCAGCCCCCATGCCTCTGCCGTTTCGACCGCATCGCACGGGCGAAAGACGTGAAGGTTGGGGATGGCGCGCAGGCTCATCACATGTTCGACCGGCTGGTGGGTCGGCCCGTCTTCGCCGAGACCAATGCTGTCATGGGTCAGGACATAGACGACGCGCTGCTGCTGCAACGCCGACAGGCGGATGGCGTTGCGACAATAATCGCTGAAAATCAAAAAGGTGCCGCCATAAGGGATAATCCCGCCGTGCAGCGCCATGCCGTTCATCGCGGCGGCCATGCCAAATTCGCGGATGCCGTAATAAATATAGCGCCCGCCATAATTTTCGGCGGTCAGCGGCATCGTCGCCTTGGTTTTGGTATTGTTGGAACCGGTCAAATCCGCCGAACCGCCGACCAGCGCCGGCACCGCAGCGGTCAGCGCCTCCAGCGCCATTTCGCTTGCCTTGCGGGTGGCGACATTGGGCTTTTCCGCGCGGATTTTATCGAGATAGCCAGCTAGTCCGATATCAGTCGGCAAATCCCCCGTCATCCGCGCGGTAAAGGCATCGCGTACCGGGCTTGCCGCCAAACGCGCCTGCCAATCGGCATAGTCGGCGGCGCTGCGCTGCCCGGCGGTCGTCCAATCCGCCGCAATATCCGCCGGAATTTCAAATGGCGCGGCGTTCCAACCCAGTTCGGCGCGCGCTGCGGCCACTTCATCCTTACCCAATGCCGCGCCATGGGTTGCCGACGTGCCTTGTTTATTGGGCGCGCCCTTACCAATGATGGTGCGGCAGGCGATGAGCGAAGGGCGCGGGTCAGCCAAGGCTTCGTCAATCGCCCGCACGATATCCGCGCCATCATGCCCGTCGCAGGCGCACACATGCCAGCCGGTCGCCCGGTAACGCGCCGCCACATCCTCACTCGTCGACAAATCGGTCGCCCCGTCGATGGTGATGCGATTGTCATCCCACAGGACATTGAGCCGCCCGAGCCGCAAATGTCCCGCCAAACCAATGGCTTCGTGGTTGATCCCTTCCATCAGACAGCCATCGCCCGCGACCACCCATGTGCGGTGATTGATCAAATCATCGCCAAATTCGGCGTTCAAATGCCGTTCGGCCATCGCCATGCCGACCGCCATCGCCAACCCCTGCCCCAAGGGGCCGGTCGTGCATTCAACGCCGTCAAGTTCGATATTTTCCGGGTGGCCAGCGCATGGGCTGTGCATCTGGCGAAAATTGGCGATGTCCGCCATCGTCGGGCGCGCATAGCCGCTGAGGTGGAGCAAGGCATAAGCGAGCATCGAACCATGCCCCGCCGACAGGACGAAACGGTCGCGGTCGGGCCAGCGTGGGTCCGCAGGATTATGCTTTAGGTAGCTCGAATATAGGATGGTCGCGACATCGGCCATGCCCATCGGCATCCCCGGGTGGCCGCTGTTCGCCGCCTCGACCGCATCCATCGCCAAAGCCCGAATGGCATTGGCCATTTGCTGCGTATCGCTGTGCATGCACACCCCCGGTTGGATATCGAAAATTAGCGGTTGAAACGCGAGCGATTCGCGTGGCCGTGCCTTGGGGCGGGGGCGCGCCGGGGTCAAGGCTTTGCGCCCATTTGGTGGCGATTTGCGGCTGATTGCGTTGCACGGCAGGCACGCTATATCTTGGTTATGGAAGAAAGCTCTGGCTTTAGGCGATTGCGCGCCGCGCTCGATGCGTTGGAGGGTGAGGTTGCGGCCACCGAAACGCGCCTTTCCGGCCCCGACAGCCTGACCGAACGCCACAAAAATCTGCGCCGCGCGGTCGGTTCGGTCATCGATGATATCGATCGCTTGCTGGAACAGCCGCATGGCTGAGGTAACGTTGCATATCGGCGGGCATGATTATCGGCTAGCCTGCGCCGATGGCGAAGAAGCGGCATTGCAGGCGCTAGGCGGCATGGTGGAGCGGGAGGTGCAGGCGGCGCGCGCGCTCGGCGGCCTCAATGAATCGCGGCAATTGCTGTTCGCTGCCCTGTTTCTGGCGGACAAGCTGGCCAATGGTGGTGCCGTAACCGTGCCGAGCAACGGTGATGATGCCGCGTTGGATGCGCTGGCCGTGCGGGTGGAGGCGCTAACCACGCGCCTCACCCATATTCGGCAGAATCTGGGCTAGAAGCTACAATCAGGGCTTGAGGGTCGCTGCCCCCAACCCTATCTTGCGCGCGACGGGTACTGCATGGTGCGCGCTATGCGAAAATCCCTGAGGCGATAAACACATCCATGGGGGCTGTCCCTGCCCGGGCCCTGGCCCGACGTATATGGTTCCCACCTGACGTTACTGGCGTCAGAGGATATTTCCAAAGGCAAACGGCCAATGCGGTCCCGTCACCCCGAACATGGCCATGGTTAAACAGGATGCGAGGGCGCGACTGCGTGCCGAAATGCGTGCCCAGCGCGCCACGAATAATGGCATTTTTTCTTTTCAAAAGAAAATCTTGGATAGCTTATCTAAGATTATATCGCAACATATGATTATCGCCAGCTATGTGCCGATATGCGGCGAAGCCGACCCGGCGCAGGCGGTCGCGCTGGCGCGCGCTTTGGGCAAGGCCATCGCCCTCCCCCGCACCGATCCGGCGACAAAAACGATCCATTTCCATCACCACGCCGTGGCAGGCGCATTGGAAAGCGGCGCTTATGGCATATCACAGCCGCTCCCCAGCGCGCAGCGCACCACCCCAGACCTGTTATTGGTTCCGCTCCTCGCCTTTGACCGGCGGGGCAACCGGCTGGGGCAAGGCGGCGGCTATTATGACCGTGCACTTGCCGCGCTGCCCGATGCTGTCAGTGTCGGCATTGGCTGGGATTGGCAGGAAATTACCGATGTGCCCGTCGAACCGTGGGACAGACGGCTGGACTTTATCGCCACACCCACCCAATGGCTGACAGCATGACGTCACCCTACCCCGTCCCGCCCGAACCAAGCTGGCGCAAACCGGCTGGCATATTGCTGATATTATCGCTGATCGCGCTGTGGTTGTTTCTGGTCACCAGTGCGGTCGAATGGTTGGGGCAAAGATTTGGCGGCCTGCCGGGTTGGGCGGAACTGACCATCTATGTCATCGCCGGGATCGTCTGGATATTCCCGATGCGTCCGCTGCTGATCTGGATGGAGGGGGCACCCAAATAATCGCCCAAATGGCGGCGCAAAGCCGCCGCGCGCACGGGGTGCGCCATTTGCCAAAAATATGGAGAAATGGCGCGAGTGACGGGGCTCGAACCCGCGACCTCCGGCGTGACAGGCCGGCGCTCTAACCAACTGAGCTACACCCGCGTGGTGTGGAGGCGCGCAACTATTGCCTTCGCGTCCCCAAGTCAACAGCCCCCCGACAATATTATGTGGCGGATCGCTCACTCTGATAAAGCGCGCGGGCAATCGCCTGAATTACCACCAAAATGGGTACCGCGAGGAAAGCGCCGGGCGCACCCCAGACCCACCCCCAAAAACTGAGCGAGATGAGAATGAGCAAGGGGTTGATGGTCAACCGCCGCCCCAAAATCAGCGGGGTGACAAAATTTGCCTCTATCGTGTGCAGCGTAATCTGGATCGCGGCGGGGAGCAGCGCCAGCCCGATAGAATCAAACGACATCAAGCCGCCGAGCGCCAGCAGCATGGCTGCAACCACCGGCCCCAAATAGGGGATGAAGTTGCAGATGGCGACGATACCACCCCACATCAAAGGCGAAGGCATGCCAATCAGCCACAGCAGGCCCGCCACCGCCAGCCCCAGCCCCAGATTTATCGCGATGATCGTGCCCATATAGGCGCTCGTCGCCTCCACCACCGCGCGAATCGTCCGCGACGTCGCAATGGCACCATCAAAATCCTGGCTGGTACCAATGGCGACACGCCGCATTTTCGACCAACCGGCGAGGAAGAAATAAACGAACAAGGTGGCAAACATCGTCTGCACGGCAGCGGCGGGCGCGCTTTCCGATATAAAAGCCCAAACGCTGCTCGGCGTATCGACCGCAATCGCTTGGGCGCGCGCCGCCGTATTGCTGGCAAAAACCTGCAATGCATCATCGACGAAGCGTTGCAGCGCGGCAAATGCGTCGATCAGCGGGGCCAGATTTTCACGGATCTGCGGCAAACGCTCAGGCAGGCGAATGAACCAGTCACTTGCCGGAATGACGATGAGGGCGAGCGCCCCGTTAATCAGCAGAATAAAGCCCAATACGCACAATAAAGCTGCCAGCGGGGATGGGATGGCGCGCCTTTCCATCCATTCGAGCGCCGGGACGAGCGCGGTGGCAATGACAATCGCCGCCGTCAGCGGCAGGAAAAACTCCGCGCCGGCCTGCAAGGCAAAGGGGGAGGCAACGGCAATCCCCGCTACCAGCACATAGGCGATCAGGCGCAGCGGCTCCGCACCAAATACCGGACGGCGGGGCGGGGCGGCAGGTGCGGGTGGGGCAGCATGCGGCGCGCCATCCCCCCGCATGACGTCATCCGACCGGCCTTGTGGTGATTTCCCCTGCCCTTCCATCGGTGCAGCATGCCACCCTTCTACCCCGACGCCAAGGTGCAAGCAGGCGAAGCCCATCGCGCATCAAATGCGGTTTAACGAAATATTTGCCCATTTTTGCGAAATCCGTCCCGACCAGTTTGTTCGGGACCAACATTATGACGTCATTTTCGGGTTCATTTGCTGCACGCCACGCCTTGTTGGCGACCAGCGCGATATTCATTTTCTCTGCCCTGCCCACCATTGCCCATGCAGCGGGAACGCGCGCTGGCACGGTGATTTCCAACACCGCCAGCGCGACTTTCGACAATGGGGGTGGTTCGACCACGGTCAATTCGAATACCAACACGCTGACCGTTGATGAATTGATCGAAATCGACGTTGACTGGTCGGACAGTGCCGATGTGGTGACGACCCCGGGAGCCACCAGCCAGCCGCTCAAATTTCAGGTGACCAACAACGGTAACGGCGTTGAAACCTATGGCTTGGCCACCGTTTCGACGATTGGCGGCGACAATTATGACCCCAGCGTGACGCAAATCGTCATCGATGATGGCGATGGCGTTTATGAACCGGGGCAAGACACCATCTATGTACCGGGCAGCAATGATCCGGTGCTGAACCCCGACCAAAGCATCACCGTCTTTGTCCTGTCGACGACGCCGGGTGGCTTGGCCGACGGCGATCGCGGCGGCGTGCAGCTGACCGCCACCTCCAAGACCGGCACCGGCGCACCGGGCACCAGCTTTGCGGGTGCCGGTGAAGGCGGCGGCAATGCCGTCCTCGGCACCTCTGGCGGCGATGATTCGGACAATGGATTTTACATTGTGTCGTCGGCCAACGTGTCGATCGCCAAGAGTGCGACTGTGCTCGACCCCTTTGGCGGAACCGGCGTCGTTCCGGGTTCGACCATCACCTACACATTGGTCGCAACGACCACCGGTTCGGGCAATCTGCCCAATTTGGTGATCAGCGATGCCGTCCCGACCGGCACGACCTATGTCCCCGGTTCGATCACATTGGGCGGCACCGCGCAAAGCGATGCCAATGATGCCGACGCTGGCCGGTTCGGCAGCGGCACCGTCACCGTCAACCTCGGCACCGTTGCCGGGGGACAGACACGCACCATCACCTTCAAAGCCACGGTTAATTGAGGATTTTGGCCATGAAACGCATGATTTCATTCGCTTTCGCGCTCAGCCTCGCCAGCGCATTGCCCGGCGTCGCACAGGCCCAAAGCGCCAATGCGGTCGCCATCGACAGCAATGTGATGGTCGAACGCACGACCACCGATGCCGCCGGACGCAGCCAAACGATGCTGGAGGAACCGCGCGTCGTGGTGCCGGGCGACAAGCTCGTCTTCGTTCTTAACTATCGCAACAATGGCGTGCGCGCGGCGAGCGACTTTGTCGTTACCAACCCGCTGCCGCAGGCGGTCGCCTTTGACGGCACCAGCGACGCCGACGCCAGCGTTTCGGTCGATGGTGGGCGTAGCTGGGGCCAACTTGCCACGCTTTCCATTCGCAATGCCGACGGCACCAGCCGCCCCGCCCGGGCGGAGGATGTCACGCATATCCGCTGGGCCTTCCAGCAACCCATCCCGGCTGGGCGTGCCGGTCGACTGATGTTCCGTGGCGTCGTTCGGTAAAATTCACGCGGAAATTCAAGACTCTGTCAGACCTTTCGGGTGGCAGGACCAGACCCTAGAAGGAGCATGAAGTGACGATTAAAAAACTGCACATGGGATCGTGCGGTATCGTCGCGCTGGCAGTGGCTAGCGCGACGCCGGCGCTTGCTGGCGGGACCACCGCAGGCAGTTCGATCACCAACACCGCGTCGATTAGCTATAGCGTCGGCGGGGTTTCGCAACCATCGGTCAATTCGAACACCGACAGCTTTGTCGTTGACCGCAAGGTGAACCTGACCGTCGCCGAAGTCGGCAGCGCGACGGTGGTTGTTGCCCCCGGCCAAAGCGGAGCCTATACGACTTTCACCCTGCAAAATACGTCGAACGCGGTGCTCGATTTTGCACTGGCAGCCAGCCAGACGGCGGGCGGCACCGCTGCGCATGGCGGCACCGATAATTTCGATGTCACAGGCGTTACCATCTATCGCGATACCAATGGTAACAGCACCTATGACGCGGGCACCGACACCGCCGTTACCTACATCGATGAACTGGGTATTGATGCGACCGTCACCCTGTTTGCCGTCGCCAATGTGCCGTCGGGCTTGTCGACGGGCGATGTTGCCAACATTCGTCTGACCGCAACGGGCCGTGAAGGCGGCACTGCCGGGTCGATGGGCGCAGCGCTGGTGCAAACGGCGGGTGCCAATACGGCGGCGATGGATACGGTCTTTGCCGATGCGGCGGGCGTTGCCGATGCCGCGCGCGATGCAGCGCATAGCGATGATGATGATTATACCGTCGCCACCGCCGCGCTGACCGTCACCAAGTCGAGCAGCATTGTCTCTGACCCGGTGAATAACGTCACCAACCCCAAGGCGATCCCCGGCGCGGTCATCAGCTACTGCATCCAGATCGCCAACGCATCGGGTGGTGCGGCCGCGACCTCGGTCAGCGTCAGCGACGTTGTGCCGTCGGACATGACCTATGTTACTGGTTCGATCCGCCTCAACGGGACGGTGACCGGCAGCACCTGTAACGCCGACGGCGTTGCGGGGGGCAGCTACTCCTCCGGCACCGTGTCGGGGACGATTGCAACCATCGCTGCTGGCGACACGCGCACTCTGGTGTTCCAGGCTACCATTAATTGACGATTTGGGGCGGCTGAAGGGCGCGTTCGATAGTGGACGCACCCCCAGCCGCCCCTTTCGGCATTTAGAAATTAACCATGAAAATCAATTGGCTAAAATTGCTGATTGGCGCGACCGCCGGGGGTGCAGCATCGCTGTTGCCCGCGATTGGCCACGCGCGGGAAATCAGCAATACGGCCGAGGCGTCTTGGGGCAATGCCGGTGCAGTGCGCACCGTCCGCTCCAACACGGTGCTGCTGGAGGTGGAAACACCGACCCCGCCGATTGACGCCAAAATCTATGCTATTCAGCCACCCGGCACGCCGGGGATCGGCAGCTTTATCGATTCGAGCGGCTGCGGCACCGGCGGCCAGGGCGTGTTCGGCACCGGTTCGGGCGGTGCATCGCCGGGCGGCGGCGCGGTTTCGCTCAACCCATCCAACCAATTTACCGCCGGTCAGCCGGTGGCGTTCGGCATATCCTCCGCCGCCGACAATCTCAGCCCGACGGTGCGCGATACGCTGGCGGTCACTATCCGCACCGCCAATGGCGATGAAGAATCGCTGATTCTGCGCGAAGATTCGGTGAATAGCGGCTTTTTCGTCGGTTACCTCGCGACGATAAAGATTCCCCCCCCGCTGGTGCAGCATGATTGCCGCCTGTCGGTGTCCCCCGGCGGGTCGATTGCGGTCAATTTGTTCCGAAATGGGACAGGAACGCCGATGGCCACCGCGCAGGTGAGCTTTTTGGTCGATCCCTTTGGCATTGTTTTTGACAGCGGCGATGGCACGCCTGTTTCGGGCGTGCGCGTGACGCTGATTAACGCCGACACCGGCCTTCCGGCGGCAGTTTTCGGCGATGATGGGGTGTCGTCATACCCCAGTAGCATGGTGACCGGCTCTAGCGTCACCGATTCGGGCGGAACGGTGTATAATTTCCCAACCGGGGATTATCGCTTTCCATTTGTTGCGCCCGGCAATTATAGGCTGCGCGTTGAGCCCAATGATCCCTATCATTGGCCGTCGACCGCCACCCCTGCCGAGCTGGCGCCGTTCCGGCGACCCGACAATGGCCAGCCTTATTCGATTGCCGATGCAAGCTATGGCGCGGTTTTCCGCCTGATGACCCCTGCCCCGGTGCGGATCGATATTCCCATCGACCGCCCCACAGAAGCGCTGATTTTGACCAAAACGGCGAGCGCGGCAGAGGCTTTGCCCGGCGGGGTGCTGCAATATCACATCCGGCTGCGCAATGGCGATGCGCGGCGAAGTACCGGCACCATCACATTGCGCGACGATTTGCCGCGCGCGCTGCGTTTGCGGCGCGACAGCGTGCGTTTGAACGGCGCGTCGATTGCCGCGATGGTCGCGGCGGACGGGCGCAGCTTCACCCTGAACCTGCCGGGGCTAGCCCCGGCGGCAGAGGCTTTGATCACCTACCTCGCCGAAGTGCGGCCTGATGCGGCACCGGGCGATGCGCTCAACATCGCCAGTGCGCGCGATTCGCGCGGCACCATATCCAACACGTCCGACGCTAATGTACGGATTAGGCGGGATATTTTGGGCGAGCGTATGACAATCGTCGGCCGTGTCACCGGTGGTGGCTGCGCGGCCAATCCTGCCGAAGCCCCCGGCTTGGCGGGCGTGCGCGTGCTGATGGAGGATGGGCGATTTGCCGTCACCGACAGCGACGGGCGTTACCATTTCGAAGGGGTGCAACCGGGCACCCATGTCGTCCAGATTGACCCATCCACCCTGCCCGCGGGCCAAGTCGCGGTCGATTGCGCGCGCAATGTCGAAAGCGCGGGCAACCCGATTTCCCGCTTTGCCGAGGGGCGCGGGGGCCAGTTAATCCGCGCCGATTTCCGTGCGGCACCCGTCACATCGGCCGAAGTGCCCGCCGATGCGCCGATGCCGAGCGTGCCGGCAATCGCCGCCCCGCCCCGGCCTGAAGTCGCCAGCGATGTCCATGCCGCAGGCGGCGATATCGACTTTTTTGCCGGGCGCAGTGCCGGAATTTCGTGGGTTTTCCCCGACGAACATCATAATCCACGCACCCCGGCGATCCGCATCGCCATCCAGCATTTGCCGGGCCAGAGCGTTCAGTTGACGCTGAATGGCAATCCGGTTGACCCGCTGAACTATGACGGGGCGAGCGCATCGCCCGACGGCAGTTTCCGCATCAGCGTGTGGCGCGGCGTGGCGCTGCGCGATGGCGATAATTTGTTCGTCGCGCGCGTGCGCAATGCAGATGGCAGCGAAGCCGCCCAGATCGAACGTCATGTTGCGCTGTCGGGCGGGGCGATGCGCGCCACCATCATCCCCGAACGCAGCCTGTTGATTGCCGATGGTCTGCACCGCCCCATTGTCGCGGTGCGGCTGACCGACCGTTATGGCCGCCCGGTGCGCCAAGGGGTGGTCGGTGATTTTTCGGTCGATGCCCCGCATCGCGCGGCGGTGGAGGCGGATGCCGAACAGGAACGGCAATTATCCGGCCTTGAAAGCCGCCCGACGACATGGCGCGTCGCGGGGGATGATGGCGTTGCCTATATCGAATTGCAGCCGACATCGACGTCGGGGACCGCCCGGCTCAACTTCACCTTCCGTAACGATCAGGTGACGCGCGCGCAGACGCTCGACGTCTGGCTCAACCCGGGGGATCGCCCATGGACCATCGTTGGTTTTGCGGCGGGCACCTTGGGCTACAACACGCTCGACGCGCATATGGAAAGCGTGGCGGAGGATCTGCCCGGCGACAATGTTGATGGGCGCATCGCGCTTTATGCCAAGGGCCGGATTCTTGGCCAATGGCTGATGACGCTCGCCTATGACAGCGACCGGGAACGCGACGATAGCCGCTTTGGCGGGGTGATTGATCCGCGCGCTTATTACACCATCTTTGCCGACCGCAGCGACAATGGCTTTGACGCGGCGAGCGTGCGCAACCTGTATGTCCGCCTTGAACGGCCGCAATTCCACGCGCTGTTCGGGGATTTTGAAACCGGGCTCAACGACACGCAACTGGCGCGGTACCAGCGCGCGCTGAACGGTGGGCGCGCCGAATATAATGATGGCAATCTGGCGCTGACCGCCTTTGTCGCCGACACCCCCTATCGCCACAGCCGCGAAGAGTTTCAAGGCAATGGCCTGTCTGGCCCCTATCAATTGCGCGCCCGCGACATTTTGGCCAATTCCGAACGGGTGACGATAGAGGTGCGGGACCGGTTGCGCAGCGACATCATCCTGTCGAGTGAGGTGCTGACCCGCCACATCGATTATGACATTGATTATTTCGCCGGCACCATCCGCTTTCGCCAGCCGATCCTCAGCCGCGATAATGACATGAACCCGCGCTTCATCGTCACCGATTATGAGGTGGACGGGGTGGGCAGCCGCGTGCTCAACGCGGGTGGCCGCGCGGCATGGACCAATGATGCAGGTTCGGTGCGCATCGGCGCGACCTTCATCCATGATGAAACCGACAGCGTCACCAACAATCTCGGCGGGGTCGATGTGCGGCTGCGTCCCAATGACAATACCGAAATCCGCGCCGAATATGCGATCAGCAATGATGATCGCCCCGGCACCGGCACGCCGCACGGTTGGTTGGTCGAGGTGGAGCATCATAGCGCCGACATCGACCTGCTCGCCTACGCCCGCGAACGGCAATCGGGCTTTGGGGTTGGCCAATTATCGGCATCGGGCGACAGCAGCCGCCGGGTCGGCTTTGATGCCACATGGCGCTTTGCCCGCGACATGTCGCTGCTCGCCTCCGCCTGGCAGGAAGATTATATGTTGACCGGCGCGCGCCGCCGTGCGGGCCGCCTGCTCGGCGAATGGCGCTCGCTCGACACCAGCCTGCGTGTCGGCATCACCCATGCTGATGATCGTTTGTCGGACGGCAGCCGCAACGACAGCAATATCCTGCAACTCGGTGCGTCGCAGCGGCTGTTCGGTCAAAAGCTCGAATTGTCGGCGCAGAGCGAATTTGCCTTGAGCGGCGATGATGCGAGCATCGATTTCCCGGCCCGCCACAGCCTGTCGGCGCGCATCAATCTGATCGACGGGGTGGCGCTGATCGGCAGCTATGAGCTGGCCGATGGGTCGAGCATCAAGACGCGCACGGGCCGCATCGGCTTTGACGTGACACCGTGGGCGGGTGGGCGCATCAACCTTTCCGGCGCGTCGCAGAATCTCGGCGAATATGGGCCGCGCAGCTTTGCCGCTTATGGCCTGTCGCAATCGCTGCAATTGTCCGACAAGATTTCGGTCGATGTCAGCATCGATGGCCAGCGCACGCTGGGCGGGGTGCGCTTTATCGACATTATGAACCCCGCGCACCCGATTGCCTCTGGCGGCCTGCTCGACGGCATGGGGACGATTGTTGAAGATTTCCTCGCCATATCGACCGGCGCGACGTTCCGCACCGATGATTGGTCGGTGGCGCTGCGCGGTGAATGGCGCGACGGCGAAGTGACCGACCGGCGCGGGGTGACGCTGGGCGCCATCCGCCGGATAAGGGATGGTGTGGCGCTCGGCGGGCTGGGCAGCTGGACCCGCGCGATCAGCGAAACCGGGGTAGCGAGCGAAACCGCGCAGGGCGAACTCAGCTTTGCCTATCGCCCCGCCGACAGCCGTTGGGCGCTGCTCAACAAGCTCGAATTTGCTTATGACGAGGTGACGGGCGCGGTGTTGGGCGCACCGGGGCCGATTGGCGGGCCGGTGCTCAACGTGTCGGGCGATGTCCGTTCGCGCCGGGTAATGAACAGCCTTGCAATCAATTACAGCCCGCTCGGCAATGATGGTGAGGGGGCGCGGGCGCAATTGATGGGCGGTGGTGCGCGCTGGCACGAACAGGGCGAATATGCGCTGTTCTGGGGCGTGCGCTATGCCAGCGAACGCTATGGGCCGGATGATGTTGCCGGTTGGTCGACCGTCATCGGCGGCGATGCCCGCTTTGATGTCAGCCGGCATGTCGCCATCGGCCTGTCGGGCAATTTCCGCATCGGTACCGATGCGCGCGCGCGCAGCTGGTCGGCTGGCCCGCAAATTGTGCTGAGCCCGATGCAGGACGCCAACCTCATCATCGGCTATAATTTCAATGGCTATCGCGACCGCGATTTCGAAGATGCACGCTATAGCCGCGAAGGTGCCTATGTCACCTTCCGCCTGAAATTTGACCAAACCAGCCTCAGCCGCCTGTTTGGTGGGGACGGCGGCAATTAAACGCCGTCGCGGCGATCGCGCCGCGCCAAATTTCACGCCGCGTCGTCCAGCGCTTGACCGCAAGGCCGCATTTGCTAGGTTTTTGCGCCTATATTTCTGTCCCTTATCGATAAGGAATTGACCGATGCGTCCCATCCTCACCGCCTGTTTACCGATGTTGTTGCTGGCGGCTTGCAACCAACCCGCCGAACAAAGCGTCGGGGCGGAGGGTGCAGGGCAAACATCGGCTCCAGCCACCGCCAACGCGGATGATTGGGCGGCGCTCAACCAAATGGTCGGGCAATATCCGGCAGAAAGCGGGCTGTTTGACCATAGCCCGATTGCCGCCCCCCTCGCCGCCTTATTGGGCGATAAGCTGGCGGTGCTCAAAACCAACAGCGCAACCGTCGCGCCGCTCCAGCGCGCGGGCAATATATTATATACGTCGGGCAACAAGGCGCATGCAGGGGGCAGCGACGCATTCTACCTGTTGGTCGACCCGAGCGCGCATAAGATCGAAGTCGGTCTGTGGGAAGCGGGGCGGCTCAGCGTCTATAAAAGCCCCGGCGCCAATATCACCAAACCAACCGATATTCAGACCATGGTTTCCAATATGGCCAATGTGGCGGACTGAGGCGGGGAAAATATCCCCGCCGATCGCTTAATTGGCGAATAGCAGAACCGGCGTTTCGACCAGTTTCTTGAGCGCCTGAACAAAGCTTGCCGCGTCCCAGCCATCGACCACCCGATGGTCGCAGCTGATCGAAAAATTCATCAGCTTGGCGCGGCGCACCCGGTCACTATGCCCGTCAACGAACACCGGGCGCTCGACAATACGGTTGGGGCCGAGGATGGCGACTTCGGGCCGGTTGATGACCGGGGTTGTCGCCACCCCGCCAAGCGGGCCGAGCGAGGTGACAGTAATCGTCGAGCCCGACAATTCCTCCGACTTGGCTTTGCCGGTGCGCGCAGCCTCTGCCAAGCGGCTGATTTCACGCGCCAATTGCCAGACATTCTTGCTCTGCGCGTCGCGGATGACCGGCACCATCAACCCGGCATCGGTCTGGGTCGCCATCCCCAAATGCACCGCGCCATGGCGCGTCACCACCCCTGCTGCATCGTCAAAGCGCGCGTTGAGCATCGGGAATTGCGGCAGCGTGCGGCATATGGCGAGGATGAGGAAGGGGAGCATGGTGAGCTTGGGATTGTCGCCGCGATTGGCGTTCAAATCGGCGCGCATCGCCTCCAGCGCGGTAACCTCCATCTCCTCCACATAGGTGAAATGGGGGATGTTGCGCTTGGCGGCGGCCATATTGTCGGCAATGCGGCGGCGCAGGCCGATGACCTTTACCGCTTCATCGGCGCGGGCCACTCCGCCGGTCGCAAAGCCCCCTGCCCCATTATAGCGCAAATAGGCGTCGAGGTCGGCGTGGCGCACCCGCCCATCCTCCGACGGTTGCACCGCACCAAGCGCAATGCCCAAATCCTCTGCGCGCGCACGCACGGCGGGCGATGCCAAAATCCGCGCATGGACGGCGGGCGCACTATCCACCGGCGCGGGTGGCGGCGGGGCGACAGGTTCGGGGGCTGGCGGCGGTGTTTCAGCCGCAATTTCCAACTTTTCTTCTATTTCAACCACTTGGTTGACGTTTTCAGCGGGCGAAACGGATATGTCTTGGGCTATTTCAGGGGCATCGTCCCCCTCCACCTCCACCTCGATCAGCATCGATCCGATGGCGATGACATCGCCCACTTCACCCGCAATCTTGCGGACCACGCCGCTGACCGGCGATTCCATTTCGACCGTCGCCTTATCGGTCATCATATCGGCGACCGGCTGATCCTCAGTAATCACATCCCCAACCGCGACGTGCAGCGCGACAATCTCCGCCTCGGCAATGCCTTCGCCAATATCGGGCAAACGAAAGGTAAAGAGCGCCATCGCCTCAATCCTTCAATATATTTTCGAGCGCGGTGGCAATACGCACCGGCCCCGGGAAATAGGCCCATTCCAGACTATGCGGATAGGGTGTGTCGAAACCGGTCACGCGCGCAATCGGCGCTTCGAGGTGGTAGAAACAGCGTTCCTGCACCTGCGCGGACAATTCTGCGCCAAAGCCCGACGTCCGCGTTGCCTCATGAATTATCATGCAACGGCCGGTCTTTTTGACCGACGCCTCAATCGTATCGAGGTCGAGCGGGACCAATGTGCGCAGGTCGATGATTTCCGCATCCACCCCGCAATCTGCCACCACCGTCTTGGCCACATGAACCATCGTGCCATAGGTGAGGATGGTCAGCGCCTCTCCCGCCCGCACCACATTGGCCTTGCCCAATTCTATACGATAATATCCCTCAGGCACCGCACTTTCGGGATGTTTCGACCATGGTTCGACCGGGCGGTCATAATGGCCGGAAAATGGCCCGTTGTAGATGCGCTTGGGTTCGAAAAACAGCACTGGATCATTGTCTTCAATCGCGGCGATCAACAACCCTTTGGCATCATATGGCGATGACGGAATGATTGTTTTCATCCCCGACACATGGGTGAACATTGCCTCGGGCGACTGGCTATGCGTTTGCCCACCGAAAATGCCGCCACCAAAGGGGGAACGCACGGTCATGGGCGCGATGAAATCACCCGCAGACCGGTAACGCAGGCGCGCCGCCTCACTCACCAGTTGGTCGAGCGCGGGATATATATAATCGGCGAACTGGATTTCGGGTACCGGGCGCAATCCATATGCCCCCATGCCCACGGCTACGCCAATAATCCCGCATTCGGTGATCGGCGTATCAAAAACCCGCGTCTTGCCATGCTTTTTTTGCAGGCCCGCCGTGGCGCGAAACACCCCCCCGAAATAGCCGACATCTTCGCCCATCACGACAACATCCTTGTCGCGATCCAGCATGATCGACAGCGCATCGTTGATCGCTTCGATCATATTCATCGTCTTGGTCGTCGTTTCCATTCAATTCGGCTCCCATTCCGGGCCAAATTTTCGGCGTTGTTCCGCTATCATCTGGTCGCGCTGTTCCGCCAGATGGCCGGGCATATTCTCGAAAACATCTTCAAACATCGAATTAAAAGGCTGGTGCATGCCATGCCCCAATATGCCGTTCCGTTCGGCCGCCTTTTGCGTATCCTTGACCAATCTGTCCAATTCGCCGCGCAGCGCATCGCGCGCCGCATCGTCCCAATCGCCCTGCAGCTTCAAATGAGTATGCAGGCGTTCAACCGGGTCGCCCAATGGCCATGCCGCATATTCTTCGCGCGCACGATAACCGCTGGGGTCATCCGATGTGCTGTGCCCCTCTGCACGATAAGTGAAATGCTCGATCAGCGTCGGGCCACCGTTGGTACGTGCGCGATCCGCCGCCCATTGGGTTGCGGCATATACAGCCAGCGCGTCATTGCCATCGACGCGCAGGCCGGCAACGCCATAGCCGATCGCCCGCGCGGCAAAGGTGGTGCGTTCACCGCCGGCAAAGCCCGAAAAACTCGAAATTGCCCATTGGTTGTTGACGACGTTAAAAATGACCGGCGCATTGTAAACAGCGGCAAAGGTCAGCGCGCTGTGGAAATCGCCCTCAGCCGTCGACCCTTCGCCGCACCAGACCGCCGAAATGCGATTATCCCCCTTGGAGGCCGACGCCATCGCCCAGCCGACCGCCTGCGGATATTGGGTTGCCAAATTGCCCGAAATGGAAAAAAACCCATGGTCTTTTGCCGAATACATGATCGGCAATTGGCGCCCCTTCAACGGGTCGGCCCGGTTCGAATAAATCTGATTCATCATGTCGATCAGCGGATAATCCCGCGCGATCAAAATGCCTTGCTGGCGATAGCTGGGAAAACACATATCGTCGCGGCCCAATGCCATGGTGGCAGCGATTGAAACCGCCTCTTCCCCCGTCGACTTCATGTAGAAACTGGTCTTGCCCTGTCGCTGGGCACGGAACATGCGGTCGTCAAAGGCGCGCACGAGCATCATGTAACGCAGCATGGCATGCAGCCGTTCGCGCGACAAATTGGGGTTCCAGCCGCCGTGCGCCTGCCCATCCAAATCAAGCACGCGCACAAGGCCATAGGCATGGCCATGTATATCGGCTGGTGCGACATGCACATCGGGGCGCGGCAAGCGGCCGACCGCGTCTATATCAACATTGGAAAAGTCAGCTGTATCGCCTGGGCGAAAGCGCGGTTCAGGCACATGCAGCCGCAACGGCGGCAAATTATTGCGGCCTTGATCGGGCAAATCCACCATCTCTCTCGCTCTCCGCCACCCGGGCAAGTTGTCAAATATTATTACGTTATCATGTTATTATATTTCAAAGCGCTTGGCAATCCATCAAACCGCCACCGGCGCGGCGATATGTGCTTGCGGCGCATAATTTTCGACCGAAATATCTTCAAAAACATAGTCTGAAATCGAAGCGGCCCTCCGCAATCTTAGTCGCGGGTCGCCACCCGGCACGCGTGCCAATTGCTCTGCCACCAGAATATCGTGATTTTGGTATAAATGGACATCGCCGCCGCTCCACACCAATTTCCCGGCCTGCAAATCACATTGTTGTGCCAGCATATTGGTGAGCAAGGCTGCGGCAAAAAGGTTGAATGGCAAGCCCAGTGCCACGTCGCAACTGCGCTGAAACAACAAGCAACTCAACCCGCCCGCACTGTCGACATGAAATTGATAGGTCATATGGCAAGGCGGCAGCGCCATGGCATCCAGTTCCGCCACATTCCAGCCGGTAAAAATGTGACGGCGGGATGCCGGATTGTCACGCAGCGATGACACTAGCGCAGCAATTTGATCGATTCCGGATGGATCGCGCCGGTATAAATTATCGCCGACGGCATCATATTTGGGCCAGTGCCGCCATTGCGCGCCATAAACGGGACCCAAATCACCCCACTGCTCGGCGAAATCATCATCGGCCAATATACGCGCTTCAAAATCGTCGCGCGAGACATCTGTCCCCGTCGCGCGCCGATATTTGTCGAGCGGCCAATCCGTCCAGATGTGCACGCCGTCAGCGACCAGCGGGCGAATGTTGCGACTACCGCTCAAAAACCACAGCAATTCGCGCGCCGCGGCCTTCCAATAGACGCGTTTGGTCGTCAGCAAAGGCAAGCGCCCGCCGCGCAAATCAAAGCTGAGCGATTCGCCGAACAGGCTACGCGTGCCGACCCCTGTCCGGTCGATACGCGCGTCGCCATCCGTCCAAATACGGCGCATCAGATCCAGATATTGCCATTCATAATGCGGGGCTGCACCCGCTACATTTCCCTGCCACATGGGTGCAGCATAGAGCGCCCGTTCCAAAAGCAAAGGGGGGCTGAATAGCAAGGCGGCACCGCAAATCCATCCAATCTGGTGCAAAATACTCTTGGCCGACCGCACCCTTGTGCGCATCACCACGCCATGCGAGCCAGACAATGGATGGATGCCGCGATGGACGAATTATTCGCCCTGCATTTTGATGCTTGCGACGGCGAAATTTTTTTGGCCGCATCCACCAATATTTTTGGCTGTTTGACCGGCTTTGCTGAAGTTTGCGGCACCGCAAGTGCCGTACACGGCACGCTACGCGCGGTTCGGCGCGCGCTGCAATCTGGTGACGCGCAATATCTATGGGTCGCGCACAACCACCCGGACAATTCCGTGGCCATATCCAACAGCGACTATGTGCTGACCGAACGCATCGCAACGCTCGCCCGACTGCTTGCTGTGCAATTTGTCGACCATCGCCTCTTCGTTGCCACCCGTTTTCACAGCATCTGCCATGGCGAGCCTGTCCTGCCGCATTTCCCGCTTGCCATGGCGCAATGCGCTTCCTATAGCGCCGCCCTGCCTCATGCCGGGGTGCCAGAAATGGCTTACGGCGTTTCGGTCGGGGAGTAGCTCAGCCTGGTAGAGCACTGTCTTCGGGAGGCAGGGGCCGGAGGTTCGAATCCTCTCTCCCCGACCATATTTCTTCACCCGGTTAGCCGGTGCTGCTTCTTTACTTGACCGCCGAAGTTTTTCGCGCGAACCGCGCAACCGCCAGCATTAACTTTCTTGGTGGCTTGGCGGGGGGCACAGATGCAACATCCATTCACAGTCATGGTTTCGGGCGGCGCGGGCTATATTGGTAGCCACGCGGTTTTGGCGTTGCGCGATGCTGGCTGGAAAGTCGTGGTCGTCGATAATTTGGTTACCGGCTTTGATTGGGCTGTTCCTGCCGATGTGCCATTGGTGGTTACGAACATTGCGGATCAAGCGGTCATCGCAGCGACTATTCGCGAATATGGGGTTGGTGCGGTGATGCATTTTGCCGGTTCGGTAGTCGTACCGGAATCGGTCGAAAATCCGCTGAAATATTATCGCAATAATACGGCCGCCACGGCAGCCCTGCTCGAAGCCACGGTAGCGGGCGGGGTGCGCCATTTCATATTTTCCTCCACCGCGGCAACCTATGGCATACCAAAGGTCATCCCGGTGGCGGAGGATTCGCCGCAACAGCCGATCAACCCCTATGGCATGTCCAAATTGATGACAGAGGCGATGTTGCGCGACGTCGCCGCCGCCCATCCGGTTAACTTTTGCGCGCTGCGCTACTTCAATGTCGCAGGGGCAGACCCGCAAGGCCGCAGCGGCCAGTCAACCGCCGGGGCAACGCACCTCATCAAAGTCGCGGTCGAGGCCGCCACCGGCAAACGCGACCATGTCGCCATTTTCGGCACAGATTTTGACACGCCCGACGGCACCGGGGTGCGCGACTATATCCATGTCAGCGACCTTGCCGCCGCACATGTGCTGGCGTTGGGGGCGCTGATGGCAAACCCGCAGCAATCGCATTTTATGAATTGCGGCTATGGCCGTGGCTATTCGGTAACCGAAGTATGTGATGCCGTCGATCGCGTCACCAATTTGGAAATCAAGCGCATTGCCGCGCCGCGCCGCGCTGGCGACCCCGATGCTTTGGTTGCGGATAATGGGCGTATCCGCGCCACCTTGCCATGGCAGCCGCAATATGACGACCTGGATCTTATTGTCCGCGACGCGCTGGCGTGGGAGCGCAAATTGGCAGAAATGGGCAGGTAGCGCGGGCGGAGAAAATTTGGCGGAGAGGGTGGGATTCGAACCCACGATACAGTTGCCCGTATGCCGCATTTCGAGTGCGGTGCTTTCGACCTCTCAGCCACCTCTCCGCAGCACAGACGTTCGCAATTTGGCGCGAAGGACTGTTGGTCGGGGGCGGCCATTAACGAAAGCCGTCCGGCTTGCCAAGCGCCTAATCGCCACTACATAGCGGCGATGGAAAAAAACATGGCAGATTCAACCGACGACAAGATGATGAACAACCCCGCGCTGCCCTTGGTTGCAGAGGCACGCTTTGGCTTGGGCGATGTTGTGCGCCACCGCCTGTTCGATTTTCGCGGGGTGATTTTTGATATCGACCCCATCTTTGCCAACAGCGAAGAATGGTATGAGGCAATCCCGGCGGAAATTCGCCCGGCCAAGGACCAGCCCTTTTACCACCTGTTCGCAGTCAATGACGACAGCAGCTATATCGCCTATGTCAGCCAGCAAAATCTGGTGTCGGATCGCGCGGGCGGCCCGGTCAACCACCCCTCTATCCCCGACCTCTTCCATGATTTTGACAGCGGGCGCTATGCTTTGCGCGCGCGGCACCGTAATTAGGGTTTAAGCTTCCACCCCGACCGCAAAAGCAGATAACAAGCCAGCCCCAGCAGCAGGTTGAAACCCAGCAATATCGCGATGCCGCTGCTGATGACTATGTCGGCACTGCCAATGAAGCCATAACGGAACCCCGAAATCGCATAGTGAAACGGGTTCGCCTGCATCACCGTGGCGAATGCCGGGTTCAACCGATCAATCGTATAAAAAGTCCCCGACAACAGCGACAGGGGCAGGACGACAAAATTGGTAATTGCGGCAGCATGGTCAAACTTCTCTGCCCAGATCGACGTCAATAACCCCATAAAGCCGAGCATGGCCGCCGCGAGCACACCAAACACCAACACTGCCCAGAAATGCGCAATGCCCAAATGCACATCGGGCCACACCAGCATCACCGCAAAAATGGCACCGCCAACCAGTAAGGCGCGTGTGACCGCGGCCCCCACCAGCGCCAGCAATAGCTCCAGTTCGGACAATGGCGGCATCAGATAATCGACGATCGTTCCCTGCAATTTTCCAACCAGCACCGAAAAGCTGCTATTGGCAAAACTGTTGGTCATCATCGCCATGGCAATCAGACCGGGGGCAAGAAATGTTGCCAAATTAACCCCCAATATCTGAAAATCGCCGCGGCCCAAGGCGACGGTAAAAATGATCAGATAGAGCAAGGTGGTCATCGCCGGAGCCCAGATCGTCTGCAGCTGCACCTTGATAAAACGGCGCACCTCCTTCATATAGAGGGCAGACATCCCAGCCCAATTCACCCTGCCGATGGTCGGCCGCGATGCAAAGGCGGCTTGCATTTGCATTGTTTCGGGGGATTGGCTGGGTGATGTATTTTTTTGGGGCTGGTCGGGCATCAATAGTTCGCCTATCGGCTTCGCCGGATGAACGCAAGCGGCGCTCAATATAGCCGCGTGAAGAAAGGCTCAACGCCAACAATGTCTTGGACCGACGAACGCATTGATACGCTGCGCACCCTTTGGGAAAAGGGGCTGACGGCCAGCCAGATTGCTGAATCCTTGGGCGGCGTCAGCCGTAACGCCGTAATTGGTAAGGCGCATCGATTGGGGCTGAAGGCCCGTCCCAGCCCGGTCAAGGCAGCCGAAGACGGTGCGGCGGCTCGCCCCGCGAAAACGGTGGCAAAACCCGTTGTTGCGCGACCGCCCGTTGCCAAGCCGGCGGCGCCCAGACCGGCGCCCACCGTCGAACGCACACCCGTGCGCGCCGCACCCGAACGCCCATCCACCGCGAATCGCGCTGCCACAGCCCCCAGCCCGGCACCACAGGCCGCCCCCGAAGCGTCCGCACCCGCTGCTGCGCAGCCAAAGGATGATGCGCCACGCATGGTGTCCATCGGCCCGGGCGGCTTCATCCGCCAGGGGCCGGGCGACCAGCAGGCCCCGATTCCGCCCGCGCCGCCGCGCCGCCGCGTGCCCGCCAAACCAAGCCCCGAAATTGCCGACAAAACCAGCCTGCTTGATTTGAATGAACGCATTTGCCGCTGGCCGATGGGCCATCCGGGCGAAGCGGATTTTCATTTTTGCGGTGCCGCGGTTAACCCCGGCTTCCCCTATTGCGTGGAACATTGCGGACGCGCTTTTCAGGCGCAAATGCCGCGCGGCACCCGGCGTCCGCCCCCGCCGCCACCCTTTGGCGGCCCACGCGTACGCTGACCGCAACCGGCGTTGGCATATAGCCACCCATTTGCCGAACTAATCGGCCTGACGTTGGACGTTTCGGGGGATGTTTCTGGCGATATTTCTGGTGGTGGCGTGACGGCGCATCTCACCATCGATCCATCGCGTCACCACAACCCCAATGGGGTGGCGCATGGTGCGGTGGCCTATGCCATGGTGGATACGGCAATTGGCAGCGCCATCATGCGCCAATTGCCCGACGGCATGGGCTGCGCGACCTTGTCGATCACCATCAACTACCTCGCGCCCATCCGCACTGGCGCCATATCATGCACGGCGAAAGTGACGCATTTGGGGCGGCGTTTTGCCAATGGCAGCGCCGACGTATTTGTCGACGGCGCGCTGGTCGCCAACGCCAACGGCAATTTCGCGCTGTTCGAACCCAAGCCCTGAGCCAATATGCCGCTTGCATCGTGGACTCACGCACCGCTAAGGCACGGGGCATGAGTGACGATCTGTTTGATGCCCTGCCCAAGGGTGGGCAAAATTACGATGCTTCGGACATTGAGGTGCTGGAGGGGCTGGAACCGGTACGCCGCCGCCCCGGCATGTATGTTGGCGGCACCGATGATCGCGCGCTCCACCACCTCGCCGCCGAAGTGCTCGACAATAGTATGGACGAAGCGGTGGCGGGCCATGCCACGCGTATCGAGGTGGTGTTGGATGTTGGAAACCGCCTGACCATCACCGACAATGGGCGCGGCATTCCGGTGGACCCGCACCCGAAATTTCCCGGCAAATCGGCACTCGAGGTGATTTTGACGACGCTCCATTCCGGCGGCAAGTTTGAAGGCAAGGCCTATGCTACTTCAGGCGGGTTGCACGGCGTCGGGGTCAGCGTGGTCAACGCGCTGTCGGTCGAAACACAGGTGGAGGTTGCACGCGCGCGCCAATTATTCCGCCAGTGCTTCGCGCAAGGCAAGGCGCTGGGGCCGGTCGAATCCTTGGGGCCAACCCCCAATCGGCGCGGAACAAGCGTCAGCTTCATTCCCGACCCACAGATTTTCGGCGACCATGCACGTTTTAAACCGCAGCGACTATATCGGCTGGCACGATCCAAAGCCTATTTATTCGCTGGGGTGGAAATCCGCTGGAAATGCGCGGCAGAACTGATTGGCGATGACACACCGGCAGAGGCGGTTTTTCAATTCCCCGGTGGGTTGGCTGATCATTTGCGCGAACAAATCGGCACGCGCGAATGCGCGACGGCAGAGGCGTTCACCGGTGCACAAAGCTTTGGCGACGACCAAGGGCGCGTCGAGTGGGCCGTGGCTTGGCCCTTGTGGTCCGACGGCAGCTATAGCTGGTATTGCAACACCATCCCCACCCCCGACGGCGGCACGCATGAAGCCGGGCTACGTGCGGCATTGACCAAAGGATTGCGCGCCTTTGGCGAATTGGTCGGGCAGCGCAAGGCCAAGGATTTGACAGCAGATGATGTGTTGAACGGCTGCGAATCCATGCTCTCCCTTTTCATTCGCGATCCCCAATTTCAAAGCCAAACCAAGGACCGGTTGACCAGTCCCGAAGCAACACGCCTCGTCGAAGCGGCGATACGCGACCATTTCGACCACTGGCTGTCGGGCAATGTAGAACGCGGGCGTGCGCTGCTCGGCCTTGTGCTGGAGAGGATGGACGAACGGCTCAAACGTCGCGCGGAGCGTGAAGTTAAACGCAAAACCGCGACCAGCGCGCGCAAATTGCGCCTGCCCGGAAAGCTGACCGACTGCGCCAATGACGGGCCAGAAGGGACTGAATTATTCATCGTTGAAGGGGACAGCGCGGGCGGCAGCGCCAAGCAAGCGCGCGACCGCAAAACGCAGGCGATATTGCCCATTCGCGGTAAAATATTGAACGTCGCATCGGCCAGCGCCGACAAAATTCGCGCTAACAGTGAAATTGCTGACCTTGCGTTGGCATTGGGTTGCGGCATGCGCAAGGAATGCGATGCGGACCGGCTGCGCTATGAACGTATCGTCATCATGACCGATGCCGACGTGGATGGCGCGCACATCGCCACCTTGCTGATGACCTTCTTCTTCCAGGAGATGCCCGACATCGTTCGGCGCGGGCATGTCTATTTGGCACAGCCGCCGCTCTATCGGCTGACCGCAGGCAAGGACAGCGCCTATGCGCGTGATGAACAGCAGCGCGTCGAGTTGGAATCGGGCCGATTCAAGGGCAAAAAGGTTGATGTTTCGCGCTTTAAGGGTCTGGGGGAAATGATGCCGGCCCAGTTACGCGAAACGACGATGGCGCCCGAAAGCCGATCTTTACTGCGCGTCACCCTGCCCCAGGAATATGAAGAACGCACCAGCGTCAAGGATCTGGTCGATCGGTTGATGGGTAAAAACCCCGAACATCGATTTCAGTTCATTCAAGCCAATGCCGCTACCATCGATGATGCGGTAATCGACGCCTGATTTGACCTTATCTGATTTGATTGACCAATTGGTTGGCCAGTCGTTCATTTTCCTCACGCGCAATACCGGGGATTAGGATCGCATCGACCAACACCCAAATGACCAGCACAATCCAGCCTGTGAGCAACGGAATCCACCCCAGCAGACCCAGCAACAATTGTGCAATCGCGCTGCCATTGCGCCCCAAATAGAAACGGTGGACACCCAGACCGCCGAGAAAAAACCACAGCAAATAGGATAAGCCAACCGATTTGGAATTGGCCTGATAAATCATGTTGGCGCGCGACTGCGCCCGGGTTGAAACCAGCCTGTCCATCCGGTCAAGATCACGCATGCTTAACCCTCCATCAGCGTGGCCACCAATGCCCTGACCTTCTTCTGCCGCCATTGTGGGGTCGGCGCAAGCAGCCAGCACGATGCTTGCGCGCCAACCGCCCGGTCGATCACCCGAACCCGCCCCGCTGCGATGTCACTCGCCGCCAATATTTCGGGTATCTTGGCCTGCCCCAGCCCCGTAATTACCGCATCGAGCGCCAATCCCGCATCCGCGACATGCAATATGGCGCGATCATCCGCATTGCCCGCGCCCTCGCCCGTCCAGATGATATGGAGGTCGCCGTCACCCGCAAGTGGCGCGATATGCACCATCGTGCCATCGTCGAGCGCCGCGCCCTCCAAATCTCCCGGATCATTTGCCCAGCGCAACGCTAGGTCCAGATTTGCCTCCGTAAAGTCGAGTATATTGTCGGCGGCAATCAGCCGAAATTGCAATTCGGGGTCAGCAGCGCTCAAACCCGCCAAGCGCGGCATCAACCAACGCTGCGTCAAATCGCGCGGTGCGGCAATGGTCAGCGACTTGGATGATTGCCCAGCGCGCATCAGCGTCACCGATTCTTCAAACTTCAGAAAACCGCTGCGTAGCGCATCCAGCCCCGCCTCTGCCTCGGCGGTCAGTTCCAGCCCTTTGGGCGTCCGGCGGAACAGAACAACACCCAGCACATCCTCCAGCGCGCGCACCTGCTGGCCCACCGCAGCCGGTGTGACCGCCAGTTCATCCGCCGCGCGGGTGAAATTAAGGTGACGCGCCGCAGCATCAAAAACGCGCAGGGCGTTGAGCGGCAAATGGGTGCGCTTCATTGGCTAACCGTCGGTACCGTCAACGGAAACCGCGGGATGGCGACGCGAAACCGCTGCGATGCACCGTCCAGCATAACAAAATGGCCCTTCATATGGCCGCTGGGCGTCGCCAAGGGGCAGGCCGAAACATAATCATACGCACCGCCGGGCTCGATCATCGGTTGCTCGCCGATCACCCCCTCACCCTCCACGATATGGAGCGCACCGCCGCCATCGGTAATCTCCCAATGACGCGAACGCAGTTGCACCACATCATCGCGGTGATTTTCGATACGGATGTGATAGGCCCAATACCAGCGCCCCTGTGTCGCCTGTGATTGTTCGGGCAAAAAGCTGACAGCTACGCGCACACAGACACCTGCGGTCGTTTGTGCATGTGGATAGAGCGCGCCGATCATCCGGGCAACCTGCGCCTAAAGCCCAATCCGCGTCAATGCCTGATCGAGGTCGGCGATAATATCCTCGACATCCTCCAGCCCCACATTAAAGCGCAACATCCCTTCGCTTATGCCCATTTCGGCGCGCCCCACCTCACCCACGCCATGGTGGGTAGTGGTGGCAGGGTGCGTCAGTAGCGAACGGGAATCGCCAATATTATTGGAGATATCGATTAATTGCAGGCCATTGAGCAGCGCGTGCGCCTGTTCGCGCCCACCCGCCACTTCAAAGGCAAAAATCGGTCCGCAAGCATCCATCTGCGCCATGGCGAGACCATGTTGCGGGTGGCTGGGGAGGCCGGGGTGCAGCATACGCTCCACCCGTGCTTCGAGAAACTTGCCCACCGCGAGCGCATTTTCCGATTGACGGTGAATGCGCAAATCCAATGTTTCCAGCCCTTTCAGCACCACCCACGCACTGAATGGTGACAAATTGGGCCCGGTGTTGCGCTGAAAGGGCAGCAGATATTCGTTCAAAAAATCATCGGAACAGCAAACCGCCCCCGCGAGCACGCGGCCCTGCCCGTCCATCATCTTGGTCGCGCTATAGGCCACGACATCGGCGCCAAATTCCAGCGGGCGCTGCAACACATTGGTTGCAAAGGCATTGTCCACAACGCTGGTAATGCCATGCGCACGCGCGAGGCCGCAAACATGGACCATGTCGACGATATCCATCGTCGGGTTGGCTGGCGTTTCAAAAAAGAAGACTTTGGTATTGGGGCGAATGGCCGCCTCCCATGCGGCATTGTCGCGCGAATCAACAATGGTCGCTTCAATTCCAAAGCGCGGGAAAAGATTATCGGTCAGCCAGCGGCACGAACCAAAGGCGGCGCGCGCGGCCACCACATGGTCACCCTGCGACAATTGGCAGAGCAGCGCCGTCGTCATCGCCGCCATGCCGCTCGCCTGTGCACGGCACGCCTCCGCCCCTTCCATCATGGCGATACGTTCTTCGAGCATTTCGACGGTCGGATTTTGCAGCCGCGAATATGTCATACCGTCGGCGTCACCATTGAAACGCGCGGCGGCCACACCTGCATCGTCATAGCTATAGCCCGACGTCAGGAACAACGCCTCACTTGTCTCACCATGCGCACTGCGCCATGTACCCGACCGCACCGCACGCGTGCGTGGTTTCCAGCTTTTGGTGATTTCGCGATTACGCCCGCTGTCCCGTTTCATATTTCCCATCCATGCGTAATTTGCCACGGCGCGACGATTGGCGTCTGCCCCGACAAAACCTCTGCCGCCTGACTCATGTCGAGGTTGCCACCCGACAATATTACCGCGACCTTCTTGCCGCGCATCGCTTCGCCTTCCTGAATGAGCGCGGCGAGCGCCACCGCCCCCGCCCCTTCGGCGAGGTTGTGTGTATCCTGCCAGAATATGCGAATGGCATTGGCAACTTCGTCATCGGTGACGGCGACAAAATGGTCGGCGCGCGGACCATAATAATCGAGCGCGGCCTGCACCGGCGTACACACCGCCACACCATCGGCAAAGCTATGCGCGCTGTCGTTACCGATCAGCCGGCCCGCCTCAAAGCTCTGCTTGGCGGCATCGACATGCGCGGAGACAACGCCGATAATCTTGGCCTTGGCACCCAAAGCTTCCTTGGCGGCGATGGTGCCGCACAATCCCGAACCGCAGCCAACCGGCACATAAACGGCGTCCAAATCAGGCACCGCATCGAACAGTTCGAGACCATAGCTCGCGACACCGCGCACCAGTTCATCATGGTAACCCGGCACCATATGCAGGCCATATTGCTGTGCCCGCGTCATAGCCTCTGCCTTGGCGGTGTCGAAATCATCGCCATGTTCAATCAGTTCGGCACCAAATGCGCGCATGGCTGCATTTTTTTCCTTGGCATTGCCGTTGGGCACCAAGATGGTTGCGGTTAACCCCGCTGCCCGCGCGGCGCGGACTTGTGCCTGCCCATGGTTGCCGCGCGTCGCGGTGATGATGCCGGTGACATCGGGTTGGGTGCGGCGCAACCAGTCGATGTAGGTGATGGCCCCGCGCACCTTGAACGCGCCGGTCGGGCTATGGTTTTCATGCTTCACCCAAACACTGCAACCCAGCCGCTCCGCGAGCAGCGGCCACGCTGTCTGCGGCGTCGGCGGCACTTGTTCGCGCACCAACGCCGCCGCCGCGCGCAGCGATTCCAGCGTAAAGTCGGTCATGCCATCTCCACTTCCAGTGCGCGCAGAACCGCGTCACCCATTTGCACGCTTGTATCTTGCCCACCAAGGTCGGCGCTACGCGCGCCGCTGTCGAGCGCGCGATACACCGCCCGCTCAATCGTTGCAGCCTGCGCCTCCAAGCCAAAGCTGTGGCGCAGCATCATCGCTGCCGACAATATGGTTGCCAGCGGGTTGGCGCGCCCCTGCCCCGCAATGTCTGGCGCACTGCCATGGATGGGTTCATATAGGCCCTTGCCGCTGCCGTTCAGCGCCGCCGACGCCAGCAGCCCGATTGATCCGACGCACATGCTCGCCTGATCGGATAAAATGTCACCGAATAAATTGCCGGTGACGACCACGTCAAAATGCCCCGGGGCGCGCACCATCTGCATCGCCGCATTATCGACATACATATGGTCGAGCGTGACGTCGGGATATTCGCGCGCCACCTCCAGCATCACGTCGCGCCACAATTGCGATGTTTCAAGGACATTGGCCTTATCGACCGATGTTACCGCACCACGCCGCCCGCGCGCGGCGGTAAAGGCGACATGCGCGATGCGCCGCACCTCATCCTCCGCATAGGACATGATGTCATAGCCCTGCCGCAAACCTTCGGGCGTCTGCCGGCGACCCTTTTCGCCGAAATAGACATCGCCGTTGAGTTCGCGCACAATCAACATGTCGATGCTGCGCGCAATGTCGGGTTTGAGTGCGCTCGCATCAATCAGCGCCGGAATCGCGCGCACTGGCCGTAAATTGGCGAATAATTGCAATTCGCGGCGCAACCCCAAAATCGCCTGTTCGGGCCGTAAATGGCGGTCGAGCTGGTCGCAGGCAAAATCGCCCACCGCACCGAATAATATGGCATCGCAGGCATGCGCCACCTCGATCGTCGCATCGGGCAACGGGTGGCCGGTGGCGCGCCACGCGGCACCGCCGACCAGCCCTTCCATCCACTGCACGTCGGGCAAGTCTATGGCATGGAGGACGCGCAGCGCCTCTGCACATGTTTCGGGGCCGATACCGTCGCCGGGGAAAACCGCTATCTTCATCGCCGGTGCGACTAGGGCATCCGGACGTTTCAGGCAATGGCGCGGCGCAGCCTTTCAACCAATCTTTCGCGCAATGCTGCCATTTCATCACCACGAAAACCCGAAACTATGTGATCGTTCAGCGCGTTTCGGTTGCGATCCATCGCCGCCATCAGATCATGCGTCGGCGATATCTCCGCACCATAGCCCAGCCGTTCCAGCAACAACACTTCATAGCGGATGACCGCGATGGCCCAGCGACGGGCCACGCCACCCACATCAATGGCGGTCAATACCGCATCCAACGCATCATAAATTTCGCTATATTTCTGCCCTTCTGGCAGACCCATTCCCGTCAAACTCGTCACCCATTCGAGCGCGGCTGCGGGTAAGGGTTCGTGCATCAGCGGCGCACGACTTACCTGCAATTCGACGGTCAGCGCCGCCAATTGTTCAACCGTTCGACTGCGAAACTGCGCTGCAACCACGTTACCGGGCAGCAATATCGGCCGCATCCGCTTGGAACGCCCGCCCTGCACATAGCCAGCTTGCAGACCCGCCTCACGCGTCAATAAGCGCGCAATAACCCCATGCTCACCATGTGCGCGCAGCGTGCAGACGATGGCGTTGGCGCGCAGTTCAGCCATGATAATAGTCATAGATTTGCTGCGCGACCGCTGCGGAAACACCGCGCACGCGCTGCAAATCCTCTACACTCGCATTGCGTACAGCGCGCGCGGTGCCGAAATGCAGCAATAGCGCGCGTTTGCGGGTCGGGCCGATGCCCGGTATGGCATCAAGCGGAGAGGTGACGAGCGCCTTCGCACGTTTCTGCCGATGCGCGCCAATCGCAAAGCGGTGCGCCTCATCGCGCAGCCGCTGAATGTGAAACAATGCCGCATGGCCGGGCGGCAAGGAAAATTCGCGCCCATCCGCCATATGGAAATGTTCGCGCCCGGCGTTGCGATCTGGCCCCTTGGAAACACCGACGATATGCAAATCATCCACGCCCAGTTCGGCCAAAACACCGCACACCGCCGACATTTGGCCGCGACCACCATCGACCAGCACCAGATCGGGCCAATTGCCTGAATCCCGATCAGGGTCCTCATCCAGCGCGCGCGCGAAGCGGCGGCTGAACACCTCCCGCATCATGGCGAAATCATCGCCAGCCACCGTATCGCCGCGCTTGATATTCCATTTGCGATAGGCCGATTTCTGAAACCCGTCCGGCCCCGCGACAACCATCGCGCCAACCATATTGCTGCCCGAAATATGGCTGTTATCATATATTTCGATGCGCTGTGGCGGTTCAGCCATGTCAAATAAATCGGCAATTTCGCGCAATATTTTGCTGCTGGTGGAGCTTTCGGCAAGCCGCCGTTCCAAGGCCTCATGCGCATTGCGCGCCGATTGTTGCAGCATCCGCAGCCGTTCCCCCCGCTGGGGCACCGCCAATTCCACCTTGCGCCCGGCCTGGGTGGACAATGCCTCGCGCAGCAAATCCGCATCATCCGCCATTTCGTCGATCAAAATCATGCGCGGCGGCAAATTATCGGTGTAAAATTGCGCCAGAAAAGCGGTGTAAATCTCCGCCGCGCTGCTGTCCGCACTATGGGCGGGGAAAAAACTGCGGTGTCCCCAATTTTGCCCGCCACGAATGAAGAAACCGGCGATGGCAACCGTCGCGCCGCGCCGCGCCAGCGCAAAAATATCGGCATCGATCACGCCTGCCGCATGCACCGCCTGACTGCCCTGAATGAAGGTTAGCGCTTTCAGCCGGTCGCGTAACCGCGCCGCCAATTCATAATCCAGCCCTTCGGCCGCATCATTCATCGCGGCGGCCAGTTTATTCTGTGTTTCCGCTGATTTACCGGCCAAAAATGCGCGCGCATCGGCAACCAGTTCGGCATAATCCTCTGCCGTCACCCGACCAACGCACGGCGCGCTGCACCTTTTGATTTGGTGGAGCAGGCAGGGGCGCGAACGATTGGCGAAATAGCTGTCGCTGCACGATCGCAGCAGGAACAGCTTTTGCAATGCATTCAATGTCTGATTGACCGACCCGGCGCTGGCAAAGGGTCCGAAATATTGCCCCTTGGCCTTGCGTGCGCCGCGATGTTTGGTGAGGCGCGGAAAATCATGGTCGGTGCGCAATAATATACAGGGGAAGCTTTTATCGTCGCGCAGCAGCACATTATAGGGCGGACGGAAACGTTTTATCAGTTGCGCCTCGAGCAGCAACGCCTCCGCCTCGCTACCCGTGGTGACAATCTCCATCGACCGGGTTTGCGCCACCATCCGTTGCAGTCGCTGCGGCAAACGTGCGGTTTGGGTATAGTTGATTACCCGCTGGCGCAGCGCGCGGGCCTTGCCCACATATAATACATCGCCGCGTCCATCGACCATGCGATAGACGCCGGGTGTCGCACGCATATGGCTTATCGCTGCTCGGATCGCGGCTACACCTGCTGCCAAATCGGGCTGATCGCCGCCGCGTACGCTGTATGTCGCGCGTTCTTCGTTAAAGCGGTCGGGGGAAAATGGGTCGCCCATATCCCCCAAATAGAAAGAGGCGGGCAAATTGCCCACCCCTTCATTCATCAGCTTGGATGTTTGTGCCTAGAGGGCGTTTAGCTCGTCAATCGCCCGATCGACCACCGGCGTGTCTGCCTTGGCATCATGCTTGGCTGCAAGCAACGCTTGCGCCGCGCCGACGGCTGCATTGGCGGCGCGTTCGCGCACCTCCGCAATCGCGCTGCGTTCGGCAGCGGCAATCCGATCCTCCGCCATGCGTTGACGACGCGCGATCAGCGTTTCGGCATCCGATTTTGCCTTGGTGATGAGGCGGCTCGCCTCCTCCTCCGCACGGGCATGCATCGCCTTTGCTTCGCTATCGAGATTGGCAAGACGCTTTGCATATTCGAGTTTAAGCGCTTCGGCTTCCTGCCGCAGGCCCGACGCCTCATCCAATTGCTGGCGGATGGCGGCAATCTGCCCGTCGAGCATTTTGCCAACCGCTGCCGGAACCTTTTTCCACAGCAAAATGGCGACAAAGATCGTCATCGACAGCGAGACCCAGAATACCGGGCCAAGACCCCATATTTCCGGCTGCGGCGCATGGTGCGCCGCGCCCGCTGCCCCGGCGTGCGCCGCTTCGGCCAATAGGAAATGCAGATTAGCCATGGTTGAGTGCCACCTTTACTGCGCCACTGGCATCGCTTGCGGAGATCTTAGCGCTCGACAAGCGGGCGACGAGCGCGCTGGCGCTATCGCTCGCAACCTCCTCGACCTCCGCCAATGCCTGCGAACGGGCGGCAGCAATTGCGGCCTCTGCTGCTGCCATTTTCTCTGCAATCGCAGCGTCGGCCTTGGCAACCAGCTTAGCGGTATCAGCCGCTGCTTTGTCCTTGGCCTTGCCAATCAGCCCCTGCGCATCGCCGCGTGCGCGGTTGGTGCCGGTGCGATATTCTTCTTCGAGGCTATCCGCCGCATCCCGCGCAGCCTTAGCCGACGCCAGATCATCGGCGATCTTGCGGTCGCGTGCATCGACCGTCGCTTCCACCCGCGGCAACATATAGAGGCCGATAATGAAAAATACGGCGCCAAAGATAATCGCCAGCCAAAATAGCTGGGAAATGGCAAACCAGCTTTCGCTGAGTTGGTCGATTTGCGGCATGGATGAAACTCGAACCTAAATTATCGCCAAAAAGCGGGAACGCGCCGCCATCTGACGACGCGCCGACCCGATTAGGCCTTCAGATACAGAAGGATGGCGATAAGGAAGGAAAGGAGGCCGAGCAATTCAGCAGCCGCGAAGCCGATGAACAGGCGACCCTGCTGGCCATCCGCTGCTGCCGGATTGCGCAGCGCGCTTTCCAGAAAGCTGCCGAAAACATTACCCACGCCGATGGCGGCCATGCCGGCACCAATGGCGGCAAGACCCGAACCGATGAGCGTTGCTGCTGCTGCGTCCATTTTGATAACTCCTTAAAAAACTAAACCATTGAACCAAAATTGAAAAATCAGTGCAAATTGACCGCGTCATTCAGATAGAGCGAGGTCAGAAGCGCAAAAACATAGGCCTGGATACCTGCCACCAGCAGCTCCAGTGCGCTAATCCCCACCATCAGCGCCATCGACGCCAGCGAAATCGGCACACCAAGTGCCGGGCCCGCATGCAGCGAATCGATGATGAAGGAGGAGAATACTTCGAGCAGCACATGCCCGGCGGTCATCGCAACGAAAAGCCGCAGGCCAAGGCTGAACGGGCGCACCATGAACGATACAAATTCAATCGGCGGGATCAGCGGCATCAGCCACAGGGGCGTGCCGTGCGGCACAAACAGGCTAAAGAAATGGAGCTTATGCTTCCAGAAACCGACGATCAAAACGATCGCAAAGGACAGGATCGCCAGCACCCCGGTGATGGTGAAATGGCTAGTCGCGGTAAAGGGGTGAACGCCGAACAGGCCGAGCGGGATCATCCCGACAATGTTCGCGAACAGGATGAACATGAACAAGGAGAAGATATAGGGCGTATATTTGCGCCCTTCCGGCCCGATGTTGGTCGTCATCATCGAAGAAATGAAGCCAGTAAAGCCTTCGACAGCCATCTGCCAGCGGCCGGGCACCAACTGCCGCTTCATCCCGCCAAGCATGAAAATCCACAGCAACAACGCGGCAATCCCCATCCAGACCGCGCTGTTGGTCAGGTAAACGCCGCGCCCGCCAATGTCGAACAGGTGCGCGATTGGCTGCACCGCAAATTGGTGCATCGGGTCAAGCTGGGCGGGTTCCGCTACGGCCACTTTATACTACCCTAATCGTCGGCCGACGCCTTGCTGGCGGCGTTGGCGATGCGAAAAATATTCCGAAAGGCAACGACAATTCCCAAAAACAGGAAAGTGACAAAGCCCCATGGCCAGCTTCCGGCGAAATGGTCGATCACCCAGCCAATCAACGCGCCCCCTGCGATACCGCCGATCAGATCAGCCAATACCCGGTTGCCCAAACGCTCATTGGCGTCGATGCGTGGGCCGATTTGTCCAGTCCGCTCCGCCTCCTTGGCAGCGATCTGATTCAGCCGTGCATCCAATTGATCGAGCCGCCGGTCCGCCTGAACCTGGCCAAACTCTGCCCCATCATCCGGTGTCGAACCCATGCGCCATTCCTGATAATCAAAAGGCCCCGCCGCTGCGGAGCCCGAAACACAGGATGCCGTGGGTCGCGCGCACCGGCTGCCGAGGCGCCGCCCCTTTAGAAACGCCGCGCGTTCAAGTCAACTATTGCAGTGCAACATGATGCATGGCGGGGCGTAGCGCATCCACATGCTCAGATACAGCGCGAATCACGCTGCGGCGGGTTGCCGTCGCGCGTATGCCATGCACCGTCGGGGCCCATATATTTTTCCCCCGGTGCTGTTTGGGCGATGAGATTGCAGCCCGCAACAAAGGCCATTTGTTCAACGGTGGAGGATGCACTCCGTGCCCGTTCGGTATAGGCGCTGCGCCGCCGCAGGTTGAGGTCATCGACCATCGCCTGCAACGCCGCCGTCCGGCCCGACACTATGCCCAAATAACCATCGGGCATTTCGCCCACCTGACCGGCCGCGCGCGCCGCCTGATAAGCGGGGTCGCGCTGCGCCATAGCCGGGCTGATCACCAGCACCAGCGCGGTTGCAGCCAAAATATTTCGCGTCATGCTACGCATCAGAAAATCTCCGCATTTTGCTCGATAAGTGCTTTGGCATCGCTATCGAGCCGATAGACCACTTCCTGCCGGATGTTGATCGTCAGGACGATTTCAATCGGCTTGTCGGGGGCATGGATTTGCACGCAGCCGCCCATCGGCATCGCCAGCAAAACCACCCCAGCCAATTTCAGTTTCCTGACCCTTTCCATCCGGCCAAATATGGACATCTGCATTCCCCTATCCTCCATTCTGGCTTAGCGGCGGCTGAACGGCTTGACTATCCGCCGGAGCAGGTGGCGCCGCTTCCTGCCGTTGCTGTTCGCGCAGCAGCGATGGCAAATTCTGCTCAATCAATATGGTCGGGTCATAAATCGCGCGCGCAGAGCTCAGTAACTGGCGGAATGGCGCGTTGATCCGCATCGTGAAATGTATCGGCAAATGGTCGAGCGCGCGGGTGATGAAATTGCGTTCCGCGCCCTCGCCCTGCGCCAGCCCGCCAAATTCAACCTCCGTCAGCATCTCCCCGTCGATACGACCGTTCATCCGGATGATGAGGTTGTCATATGCAAGCGCGCGCAAGGAACGAAAGGCATAATTGCCAAAAAAGCCGAGGTCGTAGTTGGTGAGTTCGCCCAAATAAGCGAGTGTGCCGCCGCTGCGCGCGCGCAGTTCGCCCCCTTCAACCCTGCCGCCATCAACATCAAATTTGGTCGGCAAGCTGCCGTCGAAAATGCCGGTCGCGTTGATATTGTCGAACTGATAGCGCGACAGGAAAATCCCGGCATCCACCCCCTCTACATCAAAGGTCAGGAAACGCGCCGCTGCCGCATCAAAATCAAGCAAAGTCGGGCGCAGCCGCAACTCCCCGCCAGCAAAGGGCCAGCGTCCCGATATAATCTGGATGCGGTTGCCCGGTAGCAATTGGTAGAGCAATACACCATCCTGCACCTCTATCCCCGGATTGACCGATGCAATATGCAGCGTCTGTCCCGGCGGGGTGGTGAGGTTTAAAAGGTCGTTGAAATATATACGGCCCGACGCCCCGGCCACCGGACCGAAGATCGCGGCAAGATCCATCGAATCGGTCGCAAATTCCCCATCGCTTGTGACATTGCCATCACCCGACCAGCGAAAATGGCCCGCGCCCGTCAATGTGCCGACAAAATCCGCGGCAACACCCAAGACCATATTGGTGAGGTGAACCGGCTGCAAACCATCGCGCGCAAAATGCAGCGGAACCAGATTCAGATCGGCCTGCCCTGCCCCGGTTGCGACACTATGCTCCACGGTTGCATGGGAAATTGTTACCTGCTGACGACCGTCTTGCGCTGGCAGAAATAAATTACCGCCCAAACGGATGCGGCCATCGGCAAAGCGCAGCTGCACATCCTCACTCGCCAAAGGTTCAAAACGCGGCGGCGACTGGACGTCGGTCAGGCGTAACTGCGCACCCAGCGCCAACGCGCCATCATGCCAGCGCCAATCACCCGCCGCTGCATCGATATGGATCGGGACAGCAGCAAGCCCCCCCGCCGCGCCCGCATATTGGCCGACGAACCCATCGCCGTCGGCCCGCCCGTCGAGGCTGGCAAAATTGAGCTGCGTTGACCTTGGCCCATCTCCCAAACTTAGCGCCGCATCGCGCATCGAAAATTGCCCGCTGCCCAAATCCCAGCGCGTCATGGCGCTGCGCACCGCAACGGCTTCACCACCCGATTGGCCGCTGAGGTTGAGCGCGGGTATCGATACGGTGCCGCCCACACCATTGCCCGTCCAGCGCAACGGATTGGTACCATCGACGCAAAGCGAAAATTGGCTTGCACCAAGGCTGGTGGTGCCGCTGGTCAAACTTTGCCAACCAACACGCTGGCAGCCCCCCGCAAGGCGTACCGACCCATCATCCCCCACCACCGCATTGACAGCGGCGCGCAGCCCCTCCACCTGCCCGTTACCTATTGGGCCGGACAGATTGATGCCGGTGGCCACGCGCAATTGCCCCGCCCGGCGGTTAAGATTTATCGGTGTCAGGGCCAGACGCGCACCGGCAGCTTCCATGGGGGCGAGCGCGATTTGCGCATCAAAACGGTCGGTCGAACCCGCAAAGTGTAGGCGACCTTGCGGTATGCCGCCACCACCAAAATCGGCGCGGGCGTTGATGCGCGGTGCAGCGACAAAATCCCAGCGCAGCGCATCCTCCGCCGCGACACGCAGCCTTGCGCCGTTACTGCTCGCCAGCGCAATATTTCCCGCCTGCAACATGGCGCGACCATTTTGCGGTATATTGAGCGTCAGCGCCGCCTGCCCGCCCAAACCGTTGCGCGACATGCGCTCCACCGCGCTGCCCAAAGTGGCCACAATCGGGCCAATGGGGGTCGCCGCCAGAGCCGCCTGCCCATCGGTGAGTGGATTATGCGCCAGCCGCGCACCGCTGAGCCGTGCATCGGCACGCATCGCCACATTACCGCTGGCATCGCGGCTGGCATCCCCCGCCAGACTCAGGCTGGTTAGGCTCGCGCCAACTGCGCGTCCGCTATATCCGGTAAGCCGCCATCGGGCGTTGGTGCGGAATTCGCCATCAGCGGTGCCGATCACTTCGCCCGACAAGCGTGCAACCTGCATTGTTCCTTGTACAAGGCGGCCACTCTCGACACCCATGCGATAGGATATGCGCTGTAGATCAACGGGTATTTGCGCATCAATACCCAAGCGCAGGTCTGCCACCCGCGCCGCACCGCAGCCCAGCGTGCTAACCGCCAGCGGCCCCGACACCATGGGCGTTCCATCCGCGACGGTCAGGCGCAAATCGCCGTTGATTGCACGACCCTGACAATCCCCATAGTTCAGCTGCGCAGCGACCAAGCCCGCGCGTCCGGAAAAATTGCGCTGCAAATTGCCCGAACCAGCCACCGCCGCGCCCATGGCCCCCCACGGCGTTTGCAGCGCCAGTTGGGCATCGCGCAGCGCGACATCCATATCCGGCAATTCAAATGCTTCGTCGCTTTGTGGGATCAATGCGTCGAGCGCGCCAAAGGATAGTTTCTGCCCATCGAACCGCCCACGCAGCCGTACCCCGTCAGCGCGGACGGCGGCCAGCCGTGGCCCGGTCAGGCCATAGGCCAATTCCACCTCCACCCGGCGGGCGATCACGTCGGGGTTGCGGGGGTCGCCAATGCGCACATCGCGGAAAATCTGGCGCGACAGACCCAGATTTTCGATGCGATATGCCGCCTGCACGCGTTTGTCGCGCAGCATATCGGTGACATAGCTGCGCAAAATATCTTCACGGTTTAGCCACGCGACCCCACCGGCCAAAATAGTTGCTGACCCGAACAGCAGGGCAATGACGCTGCGCTTGCGCATATGTTCGGCTAACCCTCTTACTCGCGGCCGATTACCCCTGTCCCGATGCTGGTCGCAGAATATGGCGCGCCTGTCCATTTTTTCGGACGTGCATATCATGCGATGCTTGCTATGAACGCGCCATGGCCGATGGCGCCCCCCCTTCCCCCAAACATGCGGACGCAGCGGGGCACCGCGCCCGATTGCGGCAAAAATTGCTGCAATCGGGGGGCGGCGCGCTCGCCGATTATGAGGTTATCGAATATCTGCTCGCGCTCGCCATCCCGCGCCGCGACACCAAGCCGTTGGCCAAAGCATTATTGCGCGAATTTGGCGGCATAGGCGGATTGATCAACGCCGAGCCCGAGGCATTGGCGGCGGTCAAGGGCATGGGGGAGACGAGCGTTGCCGCCATAAAAATCGTACAGACAACGGTGCAGCGCATGTTGGCGGGGGAGGTTTCGGGCAAACAAGCGCTTGGTTCATGGCAAGCGCTGCTCGATTATCTGCGCGCCGACATGGCCTTCAGTCTTAACGAACGGGTGCGTGTGCTCCACCTCGATACCCAAAACCGGCTGATCCGCGACGAGGTTATGGCCGAAGGGACGATTGATCAGGCCGCAATCCACCCGCGCGAAATCATCCGCCGCGCACTCACCATCGGTTCGGCCGCGATCATCATCGTGCACAACCACCCCACTCATTGATTTCGATCCCACAGGATCACGCTCAATCCCGTTGAAACACTGGGTAAATCAGCTTTTTTTGGCATTGCGTAGTGGGGACGGTTTTGGCAAATTGGGGGCGGTTGAAGGGATAGAAAACGGCTTTCCGCTCCCAGCAAACGATCCCCGTTTCTCCTCGACCGATCCCAGTTGCGGACAAGGAGGAACGCATGCCAGCCCTGACCGACACCACGATCCGACATGCGCTGAAGCGCGTCGAGATCAGCCGCAAGCAGGAAAATCTGGCCGATGGCGAGGGGCGCGGCACCGGCCGACTCGTCCTCGTCCTCAAGCCAATGCCGAAGCGCGTCACCGCCGACTGGATGGCGCAGCAATGGCGTGACGGCAAACGCACCAAGAAAAAGATCGGCGCCTACCCCTCGATGTCGCTCGCGCAGGCTCGCGAGATTTTCAAGCGCGACTATGCCGACGTCATCCAGAAGGGCCGAAGCATTAAGATCGCATCCGACACCCGCCCCGGCACCGTCGCCGACCTCTTCGAGGGCTACGTCGCTTCGCTCAAAGCCGCTGGCAAGCCCTCCTGGAAGGAGACGGAGAAGGGCCTCAACAAGATCGCCAACACCCTTGGGCGCAACCGCCTGGCCCGTGAGATCGAGGCCGAGGAAATCGTCGAGCTGATCCGCCCGATCTATGAGCGCGGCGCCAAGTCGATGGCCGACCATGTGCGTTCCTATATGCACGCGGCCTTTGGCTGGGGCATGAAGTCGGACAACGACTATCGGCAGCAGTCGGCTCGCCGCTTTCGCATCCCCTTCAATCCGGCGACAGGCATTCCGACCGAACCAAAGGTCAAGGGCACCCGCTGGCTCGACGAAGACGAGTTCGTGCAGCTCTATCGTTGGCTGGAATGCCCCGACACGCCGGTTCACCCGCCCTATACCCGCGCCGTCAGGATCATCATGCTGACCGGCCAGCGCGTCCAGGAGATCGCGAGCCTTCACATCGACCAGTGGGACGCGAAGGAAAAGATCATCGACTGGTCAAAGACCAAGAACAATCAGCCCCATGCCGTTCCGGTGCCTGAGTTGGCCGCAGAGCTACTCGCGTCCATCAACGTCAATGAATATGGCTGGTTCTTCCCGTCGGCCACAGACCCGTCCAAGCCTGTTAGCCACGGCACGCTTTACTCGTTCATGTGGCGCCAGCGGGACCGCGGCGTGATCCCCTATGTGACGAACCGCGACCTGCGCCGAACCTTCAAGACGCTGACCGGCAAGGCGGGGATCTCGAAGGAAATCCGCGACCGCCTTCAGAACCATGCGTTGCAGGACGTCAGCTCCAAGCACTATGACCGCTGGCACTACATGGTGGAAAAGCGCGCGGGCATGGCGAAATGGGACAAGTTCGTCCGTGCCATGCTCGCCAAGAAGCGCCTGAAAGCGGCGGCATAAGCCTCCGGCGCACCACAAAAGG